>NZ_PSNX01000004.1 GCF_002930615.1 Caldimonas caldifontis
GGCAACTCGGCAAGGCGCCACCACTGGCCGGCGCGGGTGCCGCGCACGGTGGCGCGGCCGCTGTGGCGCAGGGCCAGGCCTTCGGCGGCTTCGCGCAGCAGCCGGGCGCGGGCGGCGGCACTCGTGGTGTCGGGGGTGTCGGCGGCCACGGCCGGGTCGTAGTCTTCGGCCGGGGCGGCGCCGGCTTGGCCCTGGGGGCTGCTCACCTGGGCGGCCACGGCGCGCTTGGCGCTGGGGTGCCAGGCCAGGGTGGTGGTGCGGCTGGCACCATGGCGGGCCTGCACGGTGCAGGTCTGGACGGTGTCGCGCGCCTCCTGGCCGCGTTGTCCAAAGACCACGGCGCGGTGGTAGCGGATGGCGCCGAAGCGTTCGCTGTCGGGGTGCTGGGGGCAGGCGGCGTCGTCAGGGCTGTGCGCAAAGAGCACGGCGCGGTGGCCCAGGCCGGTGGGGTCGTCGTCGCCGTCGACTTCTTCGAAGCGCAGGCCCAGGCCGGCTCGGGCGAGCAGGCGTTGCACGAAGTCGAGGTCGCTCTCGCGGCCCTGGCTGAGGTAGGCGGGGTGGCCCAGGGCCTCGAGGTGCTCGTCCACGCCGCTGGCCCAGCGCCAGGCGGCGCGCGGCTGGTAGGCGGTGAAGACGCCGTCGAGGATCTGGCGGATGCTCTTGCCTTGCCAGGCGCGCTGGCGGCCGCCTAAGCGCAGCCGCCACAGCCAGGGCACCATCAGGAGTTCGTAGCGGGCAAAGCCGCCGTCGCTGGCCAGGGCCCGGGCCTGGGCGATGAGGCCGCTCACGCGGCTCAGCCGCCCATCAGCCCCCACGGTGAGCAGATCGACCCGGGTGTCCAGCCAGGGCTGCAGCGCCAGCCCGGCATCGGTGGCGAGCACTTGCACGCGCCATTCGTAGGGCTGGTTCAAGGCTTCGTGGCCGATGAAGCGTTCGACCAGCAGCCCGCCCACGGCCGGGCCTTGAAGGCGGTACAGGCGGGTGGTGTCGGTGCACAGCGTGTGCAAGGCCGCGGCGCGTTCGCCCAGCGAGCCCTGCCCATGGGCTCTTGGAAACAGGGTGTGACAGACGCGCCGCCGTGGCCGCCGTTCGGGCCGTCAGGGCAGGGGTGGGCCCCCGGAGTGAGGGGGGTCAATCCTTCGGCCGGAAGGTGATGAGGATGGGAGAGGGCACGCGCCCGTTGTCATCGCGGGGCAGGGTTTCGGTGCGCTCGATCGCGCGCAGGACGGCCTGGTCCCACTCCGGATGGCCGCTGGACTTGACAAGCCGCGCGCCCAGGATGGTGCCATCCGGGGCAGCGCGGACCTCCACCTCGGCCGCCGGATTGGTGGTGAGGGTGTCGATGAAGATGATGTTGGGCTTGATGCGCGCGCGCAGTCTGCCCGCATAGCCGGCCGAGGGCGTTCCCGCGGCACCGCCCTGGGCAGCGCCCGTGACCTGCGTGCCCGTGCCGGCCTGGTTGATGATGCGTTGCATCTGGGCCTCGCGCAGTTCGGCCAGGCGCTTTTCCTCTTCCTGGCGACGCTTCTCGGCTTCCACCTTGCGTTGCTGCTCGAGTCGCTGCTTTTCGGCCAGCTCACGCTTTTGCCGCTCGGCCTCTTCCTGCTTCTTGCGCTCGGCCTCGCGGCGCTGGGCCTCCTCGCGCTTCCTGCGCTCGGCTTCTTCCAGCTCGCGCTGGCGCCTGGCCTCGGCCTCCTTGCGCTGCTTCTCAATGGCCAGATCGGCTTCGCGGTCTGGGGCGGGCGGCGGTGGTGCGGGCGCGGGCGCCGGGGCCGGCGGGGGAGCGGGGGGCGTTGGGGCCGGTGCCGGAGCGGGCGCGGGCGGCGGGGCCGCGGCCTGGGGCACGGCCGCCCACAACTCGGCTTCCACTGCCTCCGGGGCGCTGGACTTCCAGTTCACGCCCAGGGCCAGGGCACCGATCAGGGCCGCGTGCATGCCCAGGGCAATCGCCAGCCCGCGTCCGCGGGCGTCTGGCGAGGGCGGCAACAGGTCGTCACGGTCTTGGGAGGTGGTCATGGGCTCAACAGCTCTCTCGGGCGTCAACCACCTTGCTGGCGCACCAGCAGGCCCACGCGGTCGAAACCGCCGGCACGCAAGCGCGACATCACATGGACCACCGCCTCATAGCGCACGCCCCGGTCGGCCGAGATCACGATGGGCGCGTTGTCCACGCCCTGGATCGCCGCACGCACTTCCTGCTCCAGGCGCGGCAGGGTGGTGCGCGGGCCGTCCTTGCCGTCCACGCGCAGCCGCAGGGTTTCGTCTGCTGCGACGACCACCTCGACCACCCGCTGAGGGGCGGTCTGGGCACGGCCCACCGTGGGGAGGTCGACGACCGCCGTGGTGATGAGCGGGGCACTCACCATGAAGATGATGAGCAGCACCAGCATCACGTCGATGAAAGGCACCATGTTCATCTCGCTCATGGTGCGGCGGCGGGATCCGGATCTCGAAGCGACAGCAGGCATGAGGGCCTCCCGCTCAGTGGGCAGCGCCTGTGGGCCCGCCCTGCGCGAGCTGGCCGACGTTGCGCTGCAGGATGTTGGAGAACTCCTCGATGAAGGTCTCCATGCGGATGGCCACCTGGTCGATCTGGCGCGAGAAGCGGTTGTAGGCCATCACGGCAGGAATCGCGGCGAACAGGCCGATGGCCGTGGCCACCAGTGCCTCTGCGATGCCGGGGGCCACGGTGGCCAAGGTCACCTGCTGCAGGTTGGCCAGTCCGGTGAAGGCGTGCATGATCCCCCAGACCGTGCCGAACAGCCCGATGTAGGGGGCCACCGACCCCACCGTGGCCAGGAAGGACAAGTGGTGCTCGATGGCGTCCATCTCGCGTTGGAAGCTCGCGCGCATGGCCCGACGTGCGCCATCAAGCAGCGCACCAGCGTCGCTCACCCGGCGCTCGCGCAGTTTCAGGAACTCGCGCATGCCTGAAGCAAAGATGCGCTCCATGGGCCCCCCCTTGCGTGGGTTATCCATGGCGAGGTTGTAGAGATCATTCAGATTGCGTCCGGACCAGAACTCGCGCTCGAATTCGTCGTTGAACCCGCGCACGCGACCCAGCCCGAAGAACTTGCCGAAGATCACGGTCCAGCTGGCCAGGGAGAGAAAGACCAGCAGCAGCATGACCAGCTGAACGATGAGGCTGGCTTCCAGAATGAGCTGGATGATCGACAGATCCTGGTTGTTCATTCGAGTTCCTGAAGCAATTCCTTGGGGATGCGATGCGGGCGGAAGGTCTGCGCATCGACGCACCCGATTCTGATCTCACCTTCGGCCAGCAAGGTTCCATCTCGTAACGCCTGCTGGGTGATCACCATCGATGCAGCCCGCGCCGACGCAAAGGCCACGGTCACGTCGAGCAGGTCGTCCAGCCGGGCCGGCTGCAGGTAGCGAACTGCCGTGTGGGTCACCACGAACATCACGCCCTGTCTCTGCCGCATTGCTTCTTGCGAGTACCCCAGCGAGCGCAGCCATTCGGTACGGGCGCGCTCGAAGAACTTCAGGTAGTTCGCATAGAACACCACGCCGCCGGCATCGGTGTCTTCCCAGTAAACGCGCACCGGGTGGCGATGGACGACGCGGGATGCAAGGGCGGGGGATGCAGCCATGGCAGCACATACGGTGCCGACAACCCCCGGTCAGAGGCCCTGTCGGCAAAAGCGCACATTATCGCCGCGCGAGTGGGCACTCGCTGGCGCCAGGGTGGTGGCGGCCTACTGCCGGCTCTTGAGGAAGACCGGCCCCCACAGCGGATGGCCCGCCTCGGACTTGGTGAGGTCGAAGGCCGGATCGGCTGCGCGCGCGGCGCGGAAGGCCGCTTCGCACTGCGGCTGCCGCTGCGTGGTGCAGTAGATGAACGCCAGGTGCTTGTGGGCGGCAGCCTGGTCCTTGGGCGACGACAGGCCGACCTGCAGGGCCTGGTTGATGCGGCGCTCGGCTTCGGCGTATTGCGCATCGTCGTAGGCGCGCAAGCCGGCAAGCAGGGCGCCCTCGGCCGGACGTGAGGCCAATTCGGTGATGCCCACGACCGGGGCGGGTGCCTGGACGGGCATCTGGGCGCAACCCACCAGCGCCAGCAGGCCAAGTGCCAACAAGGGAAGTTTCATGATCCGAACTTGTGTCTGACAGTCACAGGTTGACCCGGCGTGACGGTGATGGTCACGCGGTGCGGCGGGAATTCATCGTTGCGGATGGTGATGGTGTGGCGGCCCTCGGTCAAGGTCAGCCGGTTGAGCGGTGGGGCAATGCCCGCCGGGGCGCCGTTGACTTCCACCTGCCCCCAAGGGCTGATGGCCAGCACCACTTCCCCAGTGGCCAGCGTGGCGCCGGCAGCGGCTACCGCGCTGCGTGGCGCCGGCCGCACGGGGGCTGCAGGCGGTGTGGCACGGCGCTCGCGAGCCACCCCCTCGGGCGCGGGCGCGGGCGTCGGCGCAGGGGCCGGATCGGCCGGTACCGCCTCCTGAACAACAAGCCCGCGAGACGCTGCTTCGGTGGGAGAGGCCGTCAAGCCGGATGATGTCGGGACGGCCACCTCTGCGGGGGCACCGGCCGCATCCGCAGGGACGGCTTGCACCACAGGCAAGGGTGCCGGAGGAGGAGACTCGGCGACCGCGACGACCGGGGCCGCGGATCCCGGATCGCTGCCCCACCAGCTTACGACGGCCCAGGTCACGGCCGCCAGCACGGCCACCCCACCCAAGCCCATGCCCAGTCGGTGCAGCCGGCGGCTACCCTGATGGGCGGTCAAGGCACTTTCGTCTTCCTCGGCGTCTTCCTGCTCTTCAATCCAGTGGCGCAACTCCCGTGACAGCGCACGCGCCGACCGGTAGCGGTTGTCGGGATCCTTTTCCATGGCCCGCGCAGCGATCAGTGAGAGGGCCTGAGGCACGCTGGGGTTCAGCTCGTGGATGAGCGGCGGTTGGTGCGTCAGCACCGACTCAGCGATCTGGGAGAGCGTGGCACCCTGGAAAGGGCGCACACCGGTGAGGAGTTCGTAGAGGACCACGCCCAGCGAATAGACGTCGCAGCGCCGGTCCACCGGGTCATGGCGCACCTGTTCCGGCGCCATGTAGTAGGGCGACCCCGCGGCGAAGTCGTCCTCGGTGCCCGATTCCTGCTGGCTGGCCACGCGGGCGATGCCGAAGTCGAGCACCTTGGGCTGGGTGCGACCGGTCATGAAGATGTTCGCGGGCTTCACGTCGCGGTGGATGATGCCCTTGGCATGCGCATAGGCCAGGGCATCTGCGGCGCGGCGTACGATCTGGGCGGCCTCCACGGGCTTGGGTCGCCAGCCTTCCTTGATGAGCTGGCGCAGGTCCTTGCCCTTGAGCAGCTCCATTGCGATGTAGGCGCCCTGCGGGCTGGTGCCGGCATCGAAGACCGTGACGATGTGCGGATGGTTGAGGCTCGCCACCGCGCGGGCTTCGTTCAGGAAGAGGCTGTTGAAGCGCTCGCGAGCCTCCGGCGCCATCTCGGCGCCCAGGGTCTTGATGGCCACCAGCCGAGACAGCAGCGGGTCCTGGGCGGCATAGACAGCGCCGAGTCCGCCTTCGCCCAGGCGGTACTTGAGGGCATACCGTCCGATGTGCCCGATGGTGGGGAGCTCGTCAGGAGGGATGGAGACCGGCGCACCGCGGCGGTTCGGCGGGTCGGCGGTGCGCTCACCCAGGTCGCCGAACAGCGAGCCGTTGGCCGTGTCGTGCTGCTGGGTCGTGTCGAAATGGTGCGAGGAATCCTGGCCGTCGCGCGCCAACTGCGCGCGAGCCTGCTCCGGGGTCAGCGCAAAGATCGTCTTCTGGAATTCCACGGACGCAGCTTAGACGATGGCGGGTCGGCACAGGCGGGCCGCTGTGTGAGAAATGCCCGCTCCAGGGGGCTTCGAGGCGTAAATTGTGTGTCAGAGACACCGCCGCAGCCGGGTCACTGCCTCTTCGAGCTGGGGTAAGGCCGTGGCATAGGACAGGCGCAGGTAGCGCTTCGTGTCGGCCTGACCGAAATCCCGACCCGGTGTGATGGCCAGGTGGGCGCGGCGCATCAGATCGAAGGCATAGTCCCAGCTGTCCGGGGCAAAGGTGGAGCAATCCGCCCAGGCATAGAACGCACCGTCGGGCATCACCGGCACCGTCAGGCCCAGGCGGTTCAGTGCCGGCACCAGGAAGTCGCGCCGGGCCCGGAACTCTGCGCGGCGTCGCTCGTACTCGGCCAGGCTCTCGCGCTCGAAGCAGGCCAGGGCTGCATGCTGCGCGACGGTGGACGGGCAGATGTAGAGATTTTGCGCCAGCTTCTCCACCACGGCCACCATCGACTCGGGCACCACCATCCAGCCCAGGCGCCAGCCGGTCATGTTGAAATACTTCGAGAAGCTGTTGATCGTGACGATGTCATCGCCTTGCGTGAGGGCGCTCACGCCGAAGGCCTCGTCGTAGCTCAGGCCGAGGTAGATCTCATCGACGATGGTGGCCCCACCGCGCGCGCGCACCTGCTCGACGATGCGCTTCATCTCGTCCGGGGCAATGGAGGTGCCCGTCGGGTTCGACGGTGAGGCCAGCAAGACGCCGCGGGTGCGTTCCGTCCAGGCCTGGGCGACGGCAGTGGCGCTGAGCTGGAAGCGTTGTTCGGGACCGCTGGGCAGCATCACGGCCCGGCCCTCGGCGGCCGACACGAAGTGCCGGTTGCAGGGGTAGCTCGGGTCGGGCATCAGGATCTCGTCGCCAGGTTCTACCAGGGCCAGACAGGCGAGCTGCAAGGCGCCGGAGGCGCCGGCGGTGAGCACGATGCGCCGGGCCGGCACGTCCACGCCGAAGCGCTGCGCATACCAGGCGCTGATCCGCTCGCGCAGCGGCAGCAGGCCCAGGGCATCGGTGTACTGCGTGCGCCCGTCGCGCAGGCAGCGCTCGGCTGCCTCGCGCACCAGCGGTGGGGCGGTGAAGTCGGGTTCGCCGATGTTCAGGTAGATCATCGGCTCGTTGCGGCAGGCTGGGCTGCGGGCCAGTTCGGCGGCTGCCTTGGCGCACTCCATCACGTAGAAAGGCTCGATGCGAGCCGTGCGCGAGGCAAACTTCATGCGACGGCCCTCTCAACCCCGCGCACTGCGGGCGGCTTCCACCTCGGCCGGTCGCAGGTCGGCGGCGGCCTTGTCGAGCACGCCGTTCACGTACTTGTGGCCATCGGTTCCGCCGAAGCTCTTGGCCAGCTCGACGGCTTCGTTGATGGCCACCTTGTAGGGCACGTCGATGCAATGGCGCAGTTCGTAGCTGCCGATCATCAGCACGGCATGCTCCACCGGCGACAGCTCGCTGGTCTTGCGGTCCACATGGCGTGCCAGGACGGCGTCCAGGTCGGCCGCTTCGTTGATGCAACCGTGCAGCAGGGCGTCGAAGTGCGCCGTGTCGCACTTGGCAAAGCCGTCCTGTTCACGCACGTGGGCGTCGATCACGCCGGCATCGCTGCCCGAGATCAACCATTCATAGAGCCCCTGCAGCGCGAACTCGCGAGCGCGGCGGCGTGCCGACTTGGCCGGCGCGCGGCGGGGCTTGGGGGAGGGTGCGGTCACGACAGGTCTTCCAGCAGATTGGCCATCTCCACGGCCACACGGGCGGCATCGCGCCCCTTCTCCTCGGCACGGGCCCAGGCCTGGGCTTCGTTTTCCACGGTGAGGATGGCGTTGGCGATGGGCAGTTCGTAGTCCAGCGAGACACGCGTGACGCCGGCCCCGCTTTCATTGGCCACGAGTTCGAAGTGATAGGTCTCGCCACGGATGATGCAGCCCAGGGCGATCAGGGCGTCGAAGCGCTCGCTCTCGGCCAGGGCCTGCAAGGCCACCGGCACCTCCAGCGCACCGGGCACGCTCACATGCTGGATGTGCTTCTCGGCCACGCCCAGGGCCGCCAGCTCGGCCCGGCAGGCCTGGGCCAGCGCGTTCGTCAGGGTCTCGTTGAAGCGGGCCTGCACGATGCCGATGCGCAGGTCCTCGCCGTCGAGGCGGGCCGCCTGGCCCTTGTCAGCGCCTTGCATGGTTTGCCTTCCTTGATCGTTGTTCTGTCATTGGTCCGGGCCGATGAACGCTGTGACTTCCAGGCCGTAACCGACCATGCTGGGCATGCGCCGCGGGCTGCCCAGCAGCTTCATCTTGGTCACCTGCAGGTCGCGCAGGATCTGAGCACCCACACCATAGGTGCGCAGGTCCATCTGGGCGGGCGAGCGCGCGGGTGGGGTGGCCTCGCCCGGTGCCAGGTGACGCAGCAGTTCATCGGTGCCTTCGCCGCAGTTGAGCAGCACGGCCACCGCATGGTCTTCCTGCTGCAATCGCGCCAGGGCCTTGCCCAGAGGCCAGGAGTGCGAGGATTCCCCCACATCCAGCAGATCCAGCACCGACAGCGGTTCATGCACCCGCACCATCACCTCGTCGGTGGGCGACCAGCGGCCTTTCACCAGCGCCAGGTGCAGTGCGCCGGAGCGGTCGCGGTAGGCGGTGCACTCGAAACTGCCCTGAGGCGTGTTCAAGGGGCGCTGGCCCAGTCGTTCGATCAGCGACTCGTTGCGGCTGCGGTATTCGATCAGATCGGCAATGGTGCCGATCTTGAGCCCATGGGTCTGAGCAAACACTTCCAGATCAGGCAGGCGGGCCATGCTGCCGTCGTCGTTCATGATCTCGCAGATCACCGCCGCCGGGGTCAGCCCGGCCATGCCTGCCAGGTCGCAGCCAGCCTCGGTGTGGCCGGCGCGCATCAGCACCCCACCGTCCTGGGCCTGGAGCGGAAAGATGTGCCCGGGCTGCACCAGGTCGGTCGGCTTGGCATCGCGCGCCACCGCCACCTGGACGGTGCGGGCGCGGTCGGCCGCCGAGATGCCGGTGGTCACGCCCGTGGCCGCCTCGATGGAGACGGTGAAGGCCGTGCCATGTTTGGTGCCGTTGCGCGTGGCCATGGGCGGCAGCTGCAGGCGCTCGCAGCGTTCGCGGGTGAGCGTCAGACAGATCAGGCCGCGCCCGTACTTGGCCATGAAGTTGATGGCCTCGGGCGTGACATGGTCGGCGGCCAGCACGAGGTCACCCTCGTTCTCGCGGTCTTCCTCGTCGACGAGGATGACCATGCGGCCGGCGGCCAGCTCGGCGATGAGCTCAGGGATGGGGGAAATCGGCATAGGAGCGGGATTGTAGGTGGCGGCGCTCAGCCCCTGGCCGGCTGGCCGGCGGCCAGCATGCGCTCGACGTAGCGGGCGATCAGGTCGATCTCGAGATTCACCCTCGCACCGGGAGAGAGCCTCCCGAGCGTGGTGTGCTCCACGGTGTGCGGGATGAGGTTGATGCTGATCTCGGCGCCCTCGGGGCGATCGTGAACCCGGTTGACGGTGAGGCTCACGCCATTGACCGTGACCGAGCCCTTGTAGGCCAGGAAGCGGGCCAGTTCGGCCGGTGCAAGGAGGCGCAGCTCCCAGGATTCGCCCACGCGCACGAAGTGCGTGACCGTGCCCAGACCATCCACGTGACCGCTCACCAGGTGGCCGCCCAGGCGGTCGTTGGCACGCAAGGCTTTCTCCAGGTTGACCCAGCCCGGGGTGTCCAGTCCGGCCGTCTTGGCCAGGCTCTCGGCCGAGATGTCGATCGTGAACTGCGCCGCGCCCGGATCGATGCTCGTGACCGTCATGCAGGCACCGTTGAGGGCGATGCTGTCGCCGAGTTGTACGTCGTCCAGGTAACCGGTGGGAGCTTCGATGAGCAGGCGTTTGCCGTGGGCGGCGCTGTCGCCCAGGGGCGTGACCTCGAGGATGCGGCCCTGACCGCTGATGATGCCGGTGAACATGGGTGTGATTGTCGCAGGGTGGCTTGGACCCTGCCGGCGCCCGGGGCTAGAAGCGGTCCCGCCCTGGCGGGCGGGCACGCAGCCGCAGGTCCGGGCCCACCCGCTGCACGTCGAGAAACTCCAGCGCTGGCGCGTCGTCGAGCCCGTCGAGCGGCCCGAAGCGCATCATCTCCCGCCCCTGCCCGATGAGCTTGGGCGCCAGATAGATCAAGTACTCGTCGACCCGGTCTTCGCGCACGAAGGAGCCGTTGAGCTTGTGCCCGGCTTCCACATGCAATTCGTTGACCCCGCGCCGGGCCAGGTCGGCGAGCATCGCGCCCAGGTCCACCTTGCCGCCCGCGCCCGGCAGGCAGACCAGTTCAGCCCCCACGGCTTCCAGGGCCGCGCGGCGGGCCGGGTGATCTTCCGCGTGATAGACCAGAACGTCGCCCGGGGGCGGCAGGATGCGCGCCGAAGGGGGTGTTTCCAGCCGCGAATCGACGATCACGCGCAAGGGCTGGCGCGGCGTGTCCACCTCGCGCACATCCAGTCGCGGGTTGTCATCCAGCACCGTTCCGATGCCGGTGAGCACCGCCCCGGCCCGGGCCCGCCAGGCATGGCCGTCGGCCCTGGCGGCCGGGCTGGTGATCCACTGGCTGCGCCCGTCGTCCAGGGCGGTGCGCCCGTCCAGCGAGGCCGCCACCTTCAGGCGTACCCAGGGCTGACCGCGCTGCATGCGCGAAAAGAAGCCCAGGTTGATCTCCCGTGCTTCGTCAGCCAGCAGGCCCACGTCCACCTGGATGCCCGCCGCGCGCAGCCGCTCGATGCCCTGTCCCGCCACCAGCGGGTTCGGATCCTCGACTGCCACCACGACCCGGGCGACCCCCTCGCGCACCAGGGCATCGGCGCAGGGCGGCGTGCGCCCATGGTGGGAACAAGGCTCCAGCGTGACATAGACCGTGGCGCCCCGGGCCGATTGCCCCTGAGCCGCGAGCATCCGGAGCGCCTGAGCCTCGGCGTGTGCCTGCCCGGTGGCCTGGGTGTGAGCGCTGATCACGCCCCCGTCGGGCAGGACGATGACGCAGCCAACGGCGGGGTTGGGGGGGCACAGCCACTGGGCTTGGGTGGCCAGGGACAAGGCTTCGCGCATTCCTGCCAGGTCGACATTAGTGCCCCAGCGGGCATTCAGTTCGTGAACTGATGCACGAGGAGTGGGGGCAGGTAAGGGGGCACTCGCCATTCGTCGGTCCGTCTGAGCCTATTGTCGAGTCGCCATTGTGGCGCCTTCCATCACACCGCTACAGTGCAACCAAAGAGAAAAGGCCGCCATGAGACCCACTCCCTCTTCCGGATTCACCCTGATCGAGGCCCTGGTTGTGATTGCCTTGGCAGCGATCCTCGTGGCTGTGGGCGTTCCCAGTTTCCGCAGTTTCACGGCAAACCGGGCCGTTAGCGCTCATGTGAGTGACTTGGCAAGTGCTTTGCGGCTAGCGAGGACTGAAGCCATCAAGCGCGGTATTCCTGTGACGGTATGTCGCACGGGGGACGCGAACGCGGCCCAACCGACCTGTTCAAACGGGGGCGATTGGTCCTCAGGTTGGCTGGTGTTTGTTGACCGTGAGACCCGCGGGCAGGTCGACGATGGCGATGTTGTGATTCGTGTTCAGCAAGGCTACGGGAACAGTGGGGGCATCACGCGCGCCGGATCGGCTTTCTTGACGTTTTTGCCTAGCGGTATTGCTCCTGGAGTGGCGGGTAGTTTTCTCCTCAGGCCCAACATTCCGGAGGGGGATCCGAACTACGAGAGATTGAGCAAGATGATGTGTACCAACTTCACGGGGGCCACCCGCCTTGCAGAGGGGCTTGTATGCGCGAACTGAAGTCGGGTTCGGTTCTTCGTCGTCAGCGGGGGGCGGGTCTCTTGGAGGTGCTGGTTGCCATTCTGCTGCTGTCGTTTGGGATGCTGGCCATGGCAGGGCTGCACGCCATGTCGTTCAAGTACGGAAAGATGTCTCAGTTTCGAGGTGTCGCGACACAGCTGGCCTATGACCTTTCGGACCGGATGCGTGCGAACAGTGGGGGGGCTGCTCAGTATGTCTTCATGGACCCCTACAACGCGACACCACCAGCTGTCGCCGTGCCGGCCTGTGCGGATGCCACCCGATGCACCCCTGCGGAGATTGCTGCTATTGACTTGGCAGAGATGAGGAACACATTGCGCCTCGCTTTGCCCGGCGGGGGGTTATTCGTGACGCGAGATGTCGGCGTTGCCGATGTGGTGGCGTTGACGGTCTGGGTGCTGTGGATGGATCCGGAGACCGCCGACGCCGGGGCATTGGGTGGGGTACCTTGTCCCGACGGCGTTGGCGCCGCCAATCCTGCGCCGCAGTGCTTGCCGCTGAGGGTCGTTCTATGAAGCGTGGGATTATTCATCGCCCCGCAGCGGGGCGCTCACTGATCGAGATCCTTGTTTCCCTTGCGATAGGGGTGGTGGTCCTCGGTGCTGTGCTGGTAACAGTTTCTGGGACGGGTATGACCGGGCGCAAGCAGGACGCTCAGGCTCAGTTGGCTGAGGAAGGGCAGGTGGCGCTCAACTTGATTGCCGGTCAGCTGCGCATGGCCGGATTTGCCGCCCCCAGGATCAATCCGGAGCCGACGGCCCCCCTTGCTGCTCGGTTCGACGGTGCTCCGTTGAAAGGGTGCTCCGACGGTTTTACTGACGTTGCAGCGAACTTCGATGCGCTGACATGCGGCGGTGGCACAGCACACGCCCTAAGCATTCGCTATGAAGGTGACATTTTTAACACAGTACCGGCTGGCGGCAACCCTACCGACTGTCTCGGTACACAGCTGAATGTGTTGACGCCATCTGCTTTGCCTGGAGAGCCTCCTTTTATTTTGGTTGACAACCGATTCTTCATTCGAGACAACCCGCAAACTGGCAATCCAGCCCTCTATTGCAGGGGCAGTGGGGGCGCAGCGCCACAGGTTCTTGTGGACAACGTCGAGGACATGCAGGTGCTTTACGGCGTTATGGCTCCTACCCGCGACGCTCTTGATAACGCAGCCTGGGAAGGTTCGACGGTGCGTTACCTCACCGCCGAGCAGCTTGAGGCGGCCTTTCCCGCACCGAATCCGCTCCCGGCGCGTTGCAGCGTCAGTTCGGGAGAGCAGCCTGATCCTTGGTGCCATGTGACGAGCGTACGGGTCTGCTTGCTGATGCGTTCTGCTGATAACGCTGCAGACGAACCGATGTCCTTTCAGAACTGCGAGGGCGATGTCGAAGGTGCGGCGGACCGTCGCATCCGCCGGGCCATGTCCACCACCGTCAGCCTGCGCAACCGGATCACGGTGGCTCCGTGATGGAGATGCGACGCATGAATTCCTTATCACGTCCGTTGATCGTGCGCAGACAGCTTGGCGCGAATCGTTCACAGAACCGGGGCGTCGTTCTGGTGGTAGCCCTGATCTTGCTGGTAGTGATCGGGGTTAGCTCTGCGGTGGCGATTCGCTCTGCCTTGTTCAGTGACCTCGTGAGCCACAACATGCGAGCTCAGAACACGGCGATGCAGGCTGCGGAACTGGCCTTGCGCTGGTGCGAACAGCAGGCGCTGGCGCAGCCGGTGCCGCCCGGTTTCCAGGTTCAGCCCGTGGTGAATTTTGACGAAGCTGATCGTTGGAACAACGCGGCCAACTGGGCCGTCATGGCTAACACGGTGCCCGCAGCTGTGCTGGGCGGAGAAGTGAACTACGTTACGCCACCTCAATGCATTGTTGAAAGAGTGGAGTTTCCTTCTCTCAGCGACAAGCCTCGCCCTGAGCTTGCCTATCAGGTCACCGCGCGTGGATTCAGCCCTGATTTCCAGCGGGTGGGGGGTAACTCAGCCGCAGGCTCTGAGGTTTGGTTGCAGTCCATCATTCGTCAGTTTTGAGATCTCTGCCTCTAGAAAGCCCGGAGCGTTTTTGAAGGGAAGCGTGTCATGAGCACTGAGTTCAGTTGCAAAGCGTCGCTAAATATGATTTTGCCGGCCCTGAAAGGGGTTGCACTGGTACTGGGTTTTGCGTATGCGACGTCTGTCGTGGCGACACCGGCTCAGTTGCCGCTTTTGACGCGTTCTTCAACGCCCGCGGTACCCAACGTCATGTTCACTCTTGACGACTCTGGTTCAATGGCTTGGCGCTACATGCCTGATAGCATTGGTCCGACCGGGAATCAGCGTTGGGAGTGGGTTTTTCACCCAGGGGACAACCCCGGCGGCAGTTACACGGCCCGACCTATCACCACGCGCGCGGCGGCCAACAATGCAGGGACTGACTTGATGTCGGCCCGGATGCGATCTTCAGCCTACAACACGATCTACTACAACCCGGAGATCCGTTACCAACCCTGGTACAACTCGGACGGCTCTCAGCTGCCCAATGCCAACCCACGAGCGGCTTGGACGAATCCCAACAACAGAGTCGATGTCAGTACCGCCGCAGCGCGAACGACAGCTGTTAACAACGGGCGGGCGGTTCGCCTGATCAATGAAGATGGCACAGGAGAGATCACATACACCACCAGCCAGCTTTGGTGCAAGTCGAGAAATGACGGCACCGCGAACTCAACTGCTGTTGATAATGGTACTGCGCTGAATTGCCACAACATCACCGGCGAGCGATTCGCGCCGGCGACGTATTACGTGCATAACGGTGGCAACTTCACTACGGCTGCAAACTTCACTCGTGTACGCATTGCGATTGACTTGCCTGCAACAGATATCCCCCGAGGGGCAGGGCGTACTGATTGTGTGCAGTCGGGCACGGGTCGCTCTTGCACCCGAGAGCAGGAACTGCAGAACTTCGCCAACTGGTTTACTTACTACCGCACCAGGCTTTTCCTTTCGATTGCCGCAACGAGCCGCTCCTTTTCCGAACAGGGTACGGAGCTCCGCGTGGGCTACGGGCTGATCAACCAGCCAGCGACTGTGGTGGATGGCGTTAGCACCAGAACTGTTGTTCGCGGGGTGCGTAATTTCCAGGGGGCTGACAGGACGGCCTTTTTCAACTGGCTGCACAGTGCTCCGGCGAATGGCGGCACACCTCTGCGCCGTGCAATGGACGACGTGGGACAGTACTTTTCCCGAGCAGACAATAGAGGGCCCTGGGGCAATACGCCAGGGACTGACGACGGTGTTGCCGCCACGTCTCACCTGCAGTGCCGCCGCTCTTATCACATCCTGATGACGGACGGCTACTGGAACGGAGATGCCGCCAGCACGGCGGCGGCCCGGGGCAACGTGGATGGAAGCAATGGTCCGACGATCACGGGTCCAGGCAATCAGAGTTATTCATACAGCCCGGCGGCACCATACTCGGACGGCCACAGCAACACTCTGGCTGACGTAGCCATGTACTACTGGAACAGGGACCTGCGCCCCGACCTCCCGAACCGCATTCGCCCATCGGATACCAATCCGGCCTTCTGGCAACATATGGTCAACTTCACGGTGGGTCTGGGGCTCACGGGGACGCGCAACTTTCCGGGAGACTGGCCGGCTTTACAGGCTGGTTCCCTGGGGTGGCCTGCACCTGTTGCTGATGGTCCGACGACCCTCGATGACTTGTGGCACGCTGCGGTGAACAGTCGTGGGCGTTATCTCAGCGCTCGCGACCCCGTAGAGTTCTCCAACGCACTTTCTTCCATCTTGGCAGAGATCAACGATGCAGAAGCGAGTGAGGGTGGTGTGGCAACGGCCGGTGCTGCGCTGGAGGCGGGCAATCGCAAGTATGTGCCCGTCTATCGCACGGGCGATTGGACCGGCAACCTGACGGCCTACAACCTCGACGCAAACGGCCAGCAACTAACCGCAGCTTGGAATGCTGAACAGTCCCTGCCTGCGCACGGCAGCCGCAACATCGTCGCGGGGACCCGTAACGAGGCTCCTCGGGCAGTGCCATTCACATGGGCAGGCCTCACGGCTGCGATGCGTGCGGAGATGGGGGCTGGTGCCTCCGAGGCTCTCGTCAACTACCTTCGAGGAGATGCTTCGCAGGAGGGCTCAACCTATCGCCGTCGCAGTGCTCGTCTGGGCGACTTCGTGAATTCGCAGCCGGTCTTTGTCAAAGGGCTGGTGGATATGCAGTACAACTTTCTCCCAGTCGGAACCCCTGGGCGGGGCGACTACCGCAGCTTCGTTGCTGCGAAACGTGAGCGCAACGGCGTTGTCTTCATCGGCGGTAACGCTGGGATGCTGCACGGCTTTGCCGATACCCCGGGAGTGAACGCGACCACTCAGCCGGCAGGTCGCGAGGTGTTTGCCTTTATTCCTCGCGCTCTTTTGCCGGGGCTTAGCGCGCTGGCGTCCAATTCTTACGGGCACCGTTACTATGTTGATGGTCCTCTGACTGAGAGTGATGCCTATTGGAGCGGGGCCTGGCGCAATGTGCTGGTTGGTACCACTGGTGCAGGTACCCCGTCGGTGTTCGCACTCGACGTCACTAATCCTACTGCCATGGGCGCTAGCAACGTGCTGTGGGAGTTTGACCGCACCGTTGACCCCGAACTTGGGCACGTGATGGCACCGGTACAGGTGGGTCTGATGAAGAATGGCCAATGGGCTGCAGTGTTCGGCAATGGCCCATTCAGCGCGGCCGGTCGTGCGCAGCTCTTTGTCATCAACCTTCAGACCGGACAGCTGATCCGCAGAATTGACACGGGTGTGGGTGGGGCCAATGGCCTCGGCGGCGTACGACTGATCCGCGATGCCAATCGCGTCGTGGTTGGTGCCTACGCGGGAGACCTCCGAGGAAACGTGTGGAAGTTCGACCTGTCGAACACAAATGCAACTGCCTGGGGTGTGGCGTTTGGTGGGCAACCGCTCTACACGGCGGTCGACGCGTCCAATAACCCGCAGCCCATCGTCGCCGCCCCCGAGTATGTGATCCATCCGCGAGGTGGTTACATGGTGCTCGTCGGAACAGGCAAGCTTTACGAAGAGGGTGACGAGTCGTCTTCTCAGCCCCAATCACTTTACGGTTTGTGGGATAAGCAACAACTCATTCAGGGGACCGGGGGGGGATGGGTCTGGTCGAATGATGCTGCCCAAGGGCCGATTACCTTGCCGTCGTCCATTGTTCAGCAGAACTTCTCCAGCACGACCATTGCCGGCGCAGGGGGGGCAACGTTCTACTTGGTCAATTCAACGACATTGGATTGGAGTCAGCATCGTGGGTGGTCGCTGCCCCTGACGATCGTTGGCGGGCATCGTAACTTGGTCACCCCGCAGATGGTCCTTGGAGGATTTGCTCTCTTTGAGACGATGTCACCGTACTCGGATCAGCCGCCCGACCCCTGTGATGCGGTGAACAGCGGTGTGGGATTCAACCTGCTGATCAATCCGCTGAATGGTGCAATGCCGACCGAGCCGGTGTTTGACACCAATGGCGACGGCGTTGTGGATAGTCGTGACGAGGTTGTGAGCGGTTACAGAACCGAGGCAGATGGGCGTGACAGCCTGCTTTACGACCGCACAACTCCGTCCACCCCGACATGCACGCCGGGTACGCCAGGTTGTGATGAGGACGAACCACCTTGTGCTCAGCCTGGAAAGCGCCTTTTCAGCATCCAGGGGACCTCTGGAAGCACTTTGGGTTGCCTCTCGACCGGCGCAGCGCAACGGTCATGGCGTCAACTGTTCCAGTTCCCGCAGTAACCTCCTCGTCCAATGCCAGACATCATGAGCACTACAAGGCGTTCACAAGGTATACCGGCCAGGCCGATCAAGGGTTTCACACTGATGGAGCTCATGATCGTCGTGGCCATCATCGGCATCCTTTCGGCGATCGCTTACCCGAGTTATACAGAGTACGTCCGACGAGGCCAAAGGGCCGAAGCGCGCACCGCATTGCTGGAGGCGGCTCAGTTCATGCAGCGTTTCTATGCCGCCAACGATCGTTACGATCAAACGAGGGCGGGTGCTGCAGTGGCGTTACCTGAGTATCTGCGCCAGTCCCCACCCCCGGGTGGAGGGAGCGCCCGATACACCATACAACTAGCGGACGGTGTCTCGGCAACCGCCTATACCCTACAAGCAATACCGACTGGATCAATGGTGGGGGATCGTTGCGGGACATTCACGGTCAACAGCGCTGGGCAAAGGAATGTCACGGGTGGGACCGCCACCATGGCAGAGTGCTGGCGCTGAAGCTCTCACATGAATGTCCTCTCACGGAAAACGGGCCCCCGCGGCCCGTTTTCCGTGAGAGGCGTGCGATCAGATTTCTTTGATCAACCGGCTGAACTCGTCCACATCCTCGAAACTGCGATACACCGAAGCAAAACGGACATAAGCCACCTTGTCTAGCTTCTTTAGTTCGCGCATGACGAACTCACCGAGCTTGGCACTGGCCACTTCACGCAGGCCGGAGGAGCGCAGCCTTTGTTCGATCCGCTGCAGCGAGGCATCGATCTGTTCCAGGCTCACCGGCCGCTTGCGCAGGGCCAGCATCATCGAGGCACGCAGCTTGACGGGGTCGAACTCGGCGCGGCTACCGTCCTTCTTGACCACCGCCGGCATGGTGACTTCCGCACGCTCATAGGTGGTGAAGCGGGTGTCGCAGTGCGTGCACCGCCGCCTGCGCCGGATCACGTCGCCTTCGTCGGAGGCCCGCGTCTCGACGACCTGGGTTTCCTCGTGGCCGCAGAAGGGGCAGCGCATGGCAGGCGGGGGCGGGTTCAGCGGTAGACCGGGAAGCGGCGGGTCAGCTCGTGGACCTTGGCGCGCACCGCGGTGATGTTGGCTTCGTCCTGGGGTTTGTCCAGCACGTCGGCGATCAGGTGGGCGGTGGCCACGGCCTCGGTTTCGGTGAAGCCGCGGGTGGTCATGGCCGGCGAGCCCAGGCGGATGCCGCTGGTGATCATGGGCTTTTGCGGGTCGTTGGGAATGCCGTTCTTGTTGCAGGTGATGTGGGCCTGGCCCAGCAGCGCCTCGGCTTCCTTGCCGGTCAGGCCCTTGGGGCGCAGGTCGACCAGCATCACATGGCTTTCGGTGCGGCCGCTGACGATGCGCAGGCCGCGGGCCATCAGGGTCTCGGCCAGGGCCTGGGCGTTCTTGACCACCTGTTGCTGGTAGGCCTTGAACTCGGGCGAGAGCGCTTCCTTGAAGGCCACGGCCTTGGCGGCGATGACGTGCATCAGCGGGCCACCCTGGATGCCGGGGAAGATGGCGCTGTTGATGGCCTTGGCGACGTGGTCCTTCATCAGGATGATGCCGCCGCGCGGGCCGCGCAGGCTCTTGTGGGTGGTGGAGGTCACCACGTCGGCAAAGGGCACCGGATTGGGGTAGACGCCGCCGGCGATCAGGCCGGCGTAGTGGGCCATGTCCACCATGAAATAGGCGCCGATGGCCTTGGCCACCTTGGCAAAGCGCTCGAAGTCGATGCGCAGGCTATAGGCCGAGGCGCCGGCGATGATGAGCTTGGGCTTGTGTTCGTGAGCCAGGCGCTCCATCGCCTCGTAATCGATCTCTTCTTTCTCGTTCAGGCCGTAACTGACGACTTTGAACCACTTTCCGCTCATGTTCAGCGGCATGCCGTGCGTCAGGTGACCGCCTTCGGCCAGGCTCATGCCCATGATGGTGTCGCCGGGCTGGAGCAGACCGAAGAACACCCCCTGGTTGGCCTGGGAACCGGAGTTGGGCTGCACGTTGGCATGTTCGGCGCCGAAGAGCGCTTTCAGGCGGTCGATGGCGAGCTGCTCGACGATGTCGACGTATTCGCAGCCACCGTAGTAACGCTTGCCGGGGTAGCCTTCGGCGTACTTGTTGGTGAGCTGGCTGCCCTGTGCGGCCATCACGGCCGGAGAGGCGTAGTTTTCCGAGGCGATGAGCTCGATGTGCTCTTCCTGGCGCAGGTTTTCCTGCTGGATGGCCGCCCACAGGTCGGGGTCGACGTTGGCGATGGTGGAAACGGTGCGATCGAACATGGCAGTCCTCTTCAGCTGAATGAAGTCCCTCGAAGCACAGGCATCGGGTGTGGCAGCACGCCCGCGGCGGTGCGCGTGATCGGAGGGCTGCCCAGGCGAACGGCGGGTCGGCTCACCAGGAGCCGGCTGCACTTCCCGGTGGTTCACCACCTCGGGCGCGCACCCCGATGTGGGGCGGGCCTTATCGCCAGTTGTGCAACGCCATCAGTGTAATGGAGAAACGCCCCGGGCCAAGTGGTCGGCGCGGGGCGTGTGAGCTGTCGCGCGTGGGGCTCAGGAAGCCTGGGCGACCCGGGTGCGGGACTCGACTTCGTTCGCTGCGTTGGTTTCCGCAGCCGAGGCGGCCGCTTCGGGGGCGCTGGGGGCGCTGGGGGCGCTGGTGCGGACCAGTTGAGGAATGGTGACCGGCACGAAACGGCCCTGGGCGACGTTGCGCAGGTGGTTCTGTTCGGACAGGACCTTGGCCGCGTAACCGCCGTCATCCGGCAGGTTGGCTGCGCCCACGTACCACTTCAGGCCCGCTTCCAGGCTGCCTGCGCGATTGATGTACTCCCGCAGAATCTGGGCGCCCACGCGCAGGTTGCTCACGGGGTCGAAAGCCGCGTGGGTGCCGCCGAAGGCTTCATATTTGTCGTCATGGACGCGCGTCATCACCTGCATCAACCCTTGTGCGCCGACGGGGCTCTGAGCAAATGGGTTGAAGCTGGACTCGATGGCCATGACAGCCAGGATCAGCGTCGGGTCCAGGCGAGTGCGCTCGCCCACTTCCCAGGCTTCCTTGACGAGGCGGGCCACGGGCTCGGGCGCCACCCGGTAGCGGCGCGAGATCCACTGGGCGACGGCTGCTTGCTCCTTGTCAAGGTCGCCGGGATCGGCGGCTGTGGCTCGCAGGATGGCCTTCGGCTCCGCCAAGGCGGCCATCAGGCTCTCATCTTCGCTCAGCCGGGCTTCCTGACGCTCGAGCAGCCAGCCCAGGGTGCGCACCTCGAGCTGGTGGCGGACTTCCGGGCGGCCCAAACCGAACAGGGCGGCGCCCACGACGAGCAGGCCCAGCAGGGCCAGGCCGTTGTGGCTCACGTCCAGCATGCCTTGGCCGACGTCGCGTGCGAAGACGGACGCCGAGCGGCCGATGGACTGCAGCGTGTGCGACGCCGAGCGTCGCAGGTTCTGGATCGCTGTCATGTCACTCCTTTCCGTCCGCGGGGATCCGTGGCTGGTGTGTGAACCCGGCCTGGCCCGCGGAGATAATGCCCCGCCACCTCGGAAAACAGAGCCCATGCAAGAGGCTGGGCCCAGGTGGGCGGTTGATGGCATTGGCAGCGTTGCACCGGATGGCGGTGCGGGTAATCCCTGAATTTCAAGAGACGGCCGGATTCTAGGAAGGCTCGAAATAACCAGTCAAGCCAAAGAAATCTATGTCTAATAACTGATAGGTATGAAATACCGAGATCTGCGTGACTTCCTGAGCGGCCTCGAGGGTCAGGGCGAGCTCCTGCGCGTCAGGGAGCCAGTGTCCACTCACCTGGAGATGACGGCGCTGTGCGATCGGGTCCTCAAAGCCGCAGGGCCGGCCCTGTGGTTCGAGCAGCCGGTGGGGCACCACATGCCGGTGCTGGGCAATCTGTTCGGCACCCCCAAGCGGGTGGCCCTTGGAATGGGGGTGTCCGACGTGATGGCGCTTCGTGACATCGGTCACGTCCTGGCGAGCCTGAAGGAGCCGGAACCGCCCAAGGGGCTGAAGGATGCCGGCCGCCTGGTGCAGATGGCCAAGGCACTGTGGGACATGAAGCCGGCCACGGTGCGCCGTGCGGCCTGCCAGGCCGTGGTGTGGGAAGGGGCCGAGATCGACCTCGCACGCCTGCCCATCCAGCATTGCTGGCCGGGCGATGTGGCGCCGCTCATCACCTGGGGCCTGGTGGTGACGCGTGGGCCGCAGTCGGTGCCCCAGCCGCGGGCGCGGCAGAACCTGGGCATCTATCGCCAGCAGGTGATCGGGCCCAGGCAGGTGATCATGCGCTGGCTGGCCCACCGGGGCGGGGCGCTGGACTTCCGTGAGTTTGCGCTTGCCAACCCGGGCCAGCCCTTTCCGATCGCGGTGGCCCTGGGGGCTGACCCGGCGACCATCCTGGGGGCGGTGACACCCGTGCCCGACACCCTCTCGGAATACCAGTTTGCCGGCCTGCTGCGTGGGTCGCGCACCGAGGTGGTGGACACGGCCGTGGGCGAGGGCGAGACCCGGCTGCAGGTGCCGGCCAGCGCCGAGATCGTGCTGGAAGGCCACATCCCGGTGGCACCGCCGGGGTACACAGGCACCTCGGCGCACGGCATCCCGCTGAAAGAGAAGGGCGGCTACCTGCATGCGCTGGAAGGTCCCTATGGCGACCACACGGGCTACTACAACGAGCAGGACTGGTTCCCGGTGTTCGAGCTCTCGCGCATCACCATGCGCGAATCGCCGATCTATCACTCCACCTACACGGGCAAGCCACCCGACGAGCCGGCCGTGCTGGGCGTGGCGCTCAACGAGGTGTTCGTGCCCATCCTGCGCAAGCAGTTTCCGGAGATCGTCGACTTCTACCTGCCTCCCGAGGGCTGCAGCTACCGGATGGCGATCATCAGCATCCGCAAGGCCTACCCCGGCCATGCAAAGCGCCTGATGTTCGGGCTCTGGAGCTTCCTGCGTCAGTTCATGTACACCAAGTTCATCGTGGTGACCGACGAGGACGTGGACATCCGTTCGTGGACGGACGTGATCTGGGCCATCACCACCCGGGCCGACCCAGGGCGCGATACCACGCTGGTGGAACACACCCCCATCGACTATCTGGATTTCGCCTCGCCGGTGTCGGGACTGGGCGGCAAGATGGGCCTTGACGCCACGAACAAGTGGCCGGGCGAAACCGACCGCGAATGGGGGCGGCTGATCACGATGGACCCGGCGGTGCAGGCCCGCATGGGGGCGCTGTACGAGCGCCTGTTTGCGCGCTAGGGGTTGTCTGCGCGGCGCGCCATGAGGCTGCCAATGAGGCCGCCAATGAAGCGGCCGGGGTTCATTGGAAATGAGAACTGGCGAAGCCCCCGCGCGTTCGGTATCTTGGGAGGGCCTGCAAGGACGCAGGTGTTTCCAATGCGCAGTCTCTGCGCGAAGGAGCCCCGGACTTCTTCCCTCCGGAGCCCCGAAACGTGGCGTCAGCCACCGCCCCTCCGGCCAGTCGGCGCGGAGGGGTTTCTATTGGTGGCGTGCGCTCATTGGCCTGCGAGCCGACCCAGCCATTCGCGCCAGGCGAGTCGGTTCTCGATGAGGCCCTCGACGCTGGGCAGCCAGGCCTCCAGGGCAGAGCGGCTCGGGTTGAGCAGGCCCATCGGGGCCGGCTGCACCTGAATCCCCGTCCCGGCAAGCGCATCGGTGAATGCCCGCTGGGCGCGCGGCATGTGCCACACATGGGTGACGAGCACGATCTTGCGGATACCCGCCTGACGGAGCAGGGCGATCGTGCGCCCGGCGTTCTCGCGCGTGTCTCGCGCGCTGTCCTCGACCCATCTCAGCTTGGCGCCGTATTCTTCCTGCGCGATCCGCTCGGCCACCCGAGCCTCCGGTGTGGCGCTGGAGGGCAGGCCCCAGGGGATGCCGCCGCTGTAGGCCAGGGGCAGGCCGGTGGTGCGCGACAGCCAGATGCCGTAGCGCAGGCGCTGCAGCCCGGCAGGGGAGAGGTCGGACAGACGATAGTCGGGTGATCGCGGAATCAGGCCGCCCCCCAGCACGACGATGGCGACCTTGGGGTCGCCTTTCGCCTGGTCCTTGCCTTGTTCTCTCAAGGCTTCCAGGTCGAGGGGGCCCAGGGCCGGAGGGGCCTTGAGCACAAAGGACTGGGCCACCCAGGCGAATCCGGTGGTGGACCCCAGCCACAGGCCCACGCAGGCGACGAAGACGATCACCAGACCCAGGCCGCGCCGGGGGCGCAGCTGGCGCAGCCCGATCAGCAGCAGGACGATGAACACGCCGGGTGGCAGGACGACGGCAAGCAGATAAGGCAGGTAGGGTGCGAAGCTGTCGGACATGGGCCAGGATCCGGTCGGTGGAACGCCAGGATTGTGCAGGAAAGCCCCCGAAGTTCAGACAAGGTATCGACCGGCGGCACGAGGGGCTTCGGTAAGCTATGGCGCTTTGTTCCGCAGGGACCACGGAGCCGGTGCACGACCGGCGGGAGCCTGGCAATGTCCGAAGTGCAAGAGATCACCCTGGCCGGAGGCTGCTTCTGGTGCCTGGAGGCCGTCTATGACCGTGTCGAAGGCGTGCTCGACGTGGAGTCGGGTTATTCGAACGGCAGCTGGCACAGCCCCAGCTACGAGCAGGTGTGCTCCGGCGACACCGGCCATGCCGAGGTGGTGCGCGTGCGCTTCGACCCGGCGCGCATCAGCCTGCGCGAGATCCTCGAAATTTTCTTCGTGATCCACGATCCCACCACGCTGAACCGGCAGGGCCATGACGTGGGCACGCAGTATCGGTCGGGCATCTATGTGCACGACGCCGACCAGGAGCGTGTGGCGCGCGCGATGATCGCTGAGCTGACATCGGCCGGTGTGTGGAAGGACCCGATCGTCACCGAGGTGGCCCCGGTGAACAACTACTGGCCGGCCGAGCCCTATCATCAGGACTACTTCCTGAACCACCCGAACCAGGGCTATTGCGCTCACGTCGTGGCGCCCAAGGTCGAGAAGTTCCGCCAGACCTTTGCGGACAAGGTGCGCCGCGGATGATTGTCTGGGAGGGCTTGGCCTATCGCTACGCGCGCGGCCCACTGCTGCGCTTTCCTGACCTGCAACTCCCCGACGGCGGCTTGCTGTTGTTGCGAGGGGCGTCGGGCTCGGGCAAGTCGACGCTGCTGGCGCTGCTGGCTGCCCTCCTGACGCCCGCCGAGGGGCGGCTCGACGTGGACGGTGTGGCGGTGCATTCGCTCGGCCCCCGGGAGCGCGATGCCTGGCGGGCCCGGCACGTGGGGGTGCTGCCCCAGCGCCTGCATCTGAGTGACAGCCTGAGCGTGCTCGACAACCTGGCCTTGGTGGGGTGGGCTGCCGCTGAGCGCTCCATGGACCGTGAGGCCCTCCTGGCCGCGTTGGACCAGCTGGGAGTGGCCGAAGTGGCCGGGCGGCGGCCGCATGAGCTGAGCGGGGGGCAGGCCCAGCGGGTGGCGTTGGCAAGAGCCCTGCTGCGCGGTCCGCGGCTGGTGATCGCCGATGAACCCACCGCCAGCCTGGACGACGATGCGGCTCAGACCGTGCTGAGCCTCTTGCAAGGCATGACGCAGGCGCGGGGCGCCACGCTGGTGGTGGCCACGCACGACCGTCGGGTGATGGACACGCTGGCGGCCGCATCGCCGGTGGAGCTGTGCCTGTGAACCTTGCCGGCCTGTCGTGGACCTATCTCTGGGCACGTCCGCTCGTGACCGTGCTCAACCTGCTGCTGCTGGCCCTGGGCCTGGCGGCGGTGAGTGTGGTGCTGCTGGTGAGCCAGCAGCTGGAAGACGCGCTCAAGCGCGATCTTGCGGGGATCGACCTGGTGGTGGGCGCCAAGGGCAGCCCGATGCAGATCATTCTCTCGGGTGTCTTCCACCTGGATGTGCCCACGGGCAACATTCCAGCCGAGTCGATCGAGCGCTGGCGCGCCCATCCGCTGGTCGCCTCGGTGATCCCGATTTCGCTGGGCGACAGCTACCGCGGGCACCGCATCGTGGGCACCGAGCCGGCCTATCTGGACGATCGTGGTGCGCGGCTTGCACAAGGGCGGCCATGGGCGGCGCCGCTGGAGGCAGTGGTCGGTGCCGAGGCTGCTCGACGCACCGGTCTGGCCGTGGGCGAACGCTTCGTGGGTGTCCACGGGCTGGGCGGCGACGGCGAGCCGCACGGTGAGTCGCCGTACACCGTCGTGGGGGTACTGGCGCCCACGGGCAGCGTGATCGACCGGCTCATCCTCACTGCCACCGAATCCGTCTGGGAGGTGCATGAGGCCGCCACCGCGATGGACGACGACGATCGTCGCTACCTGGAAGCCGAGCGCGAGGTGACGCTCTTGCTCTTGCGCTATCGCAGCCCACTGGCAGCCGTGAGCCTGCCCCGGCTCATCAATGCCGAGGCGGGGCTGCAATCAGCCTCTCCGGCCCTGGAGACGGCACGCCTGCTGCGCATGGTGGGCGTGGGCACCGAAGTGCTGCGTGGCTTCGGGGCGGTGTTGCTGGCGGTGGCCGGGCTGTCGGTCTTCATCGGCCTGTACCACGCCGTTCGTGAGCGCGCGGGCGATCTGGCCATGCTGCGGATGCTGGGAGCACCCCCTTCCCGTGTGGCAGCCGTCGTGGTGGCCGAGGCTTTGTGGCTTGCGGCCGGCGGGCTGGCCATCGGGCTCGGTCTTGGCCACGGCTTGACAGCTTTGCTAGGGTGGTGGCTGGAAGCTCGGCAATCTGTCGCGCTGACCGGCTGGGCCTGGGCCAGCGGGCAGTGGGCGGTGGTCGTGGCCACGGTAGCGCTGGCCGGGGTCAGCGCGGCGTTGCCGGCCTGGCAGGCCTATCGTCTGGACGTGACCCGCCTGTTGCAGGCACCGCGCTGAACCTTGGAGGCAGTTCTTGCTCCAATCTTGTTTACGCCGTTCGTGAACCATTGAAGTGAAGGGAGTTGTTCGTCATGAGTCTGCGACGCCTGTCCTGGTCTGCGTGGGGGAGTGTGCTGATGCTGGCGGCCGCGGCTGCGGCGGCCCAGCCGGGCGCGACCTTGTCAGACCATGTGAAGAAGGACATCGAACGGCATCGGGCCATGGCTGCGGCGCATGAGGCGGCGGCCCGCTGCCTGGAGTCCGGCAAGAGCGAGGAGGTGTGCGTGAAGGAGCTGCAGGCGGCCTGCAAGGGACTGGCGATCGGCAAGCACTGTGGCATGCGCCACGTGCATTGAGCCTGCGATGACCAGCCGTCGATCCCTCCTGGCCACCGCCCTGGCGCTTGGGGTGGGCCGGTCGTGGGCGCAGCTCAGCGCGCCCCTGGGCGGTGGCGCCTCAGGGGCCCCGCTGGGCAGCGGTCCGGGTTTTCACAGCCCGGACAGCCCCATCCCTCCCTTGCAGGAGCGCGAGGACGTCGTGTCGTGGAAGCTGCTCAGCTCGGTCACCACCAAGCCCGAGCGCACCCGCATCCGTCCCATCTTTCCCGCGGCGGTGCGCGCGCTGGACCGTCAGATCGTGAAGGTGCAGGGTTTCATGATGCCGCTGGATGCCGCAGAGCGGCAGCATCATTTCATCCTGTCGTCGGTGCCCACCACCTGCTCTTTCTGCATTCCTGCTGGGCCCGAAGGCCTGGTGGAGGTGAGGGCCGCCACGCCAGTGCGCTATGGCATTGAACCCGTGGTCGTCGAAGGCCGCCTTGCGGTGCTTGACAACGATCCCTACGGCCTGTTCTACCGCCTGACGGAGGCGCGGCCCGCCCGCTGAACCACGCGGATGTGGGGCGGGCGTAGCTGTTCGCAGCGGCGCGTGTCTGGCTACACTGGGGGCGCCCGGTTGCGGGCACCCGCCCATGACCTCCGCCCGCCCACGCCCTGACCTCCCGAACCCGCTTTCCGTGGATCGGGCAGCGCGCGAGTTGCTGGATCTGGCCAGTGACGGACTCTTCCTGGCAGACGCTTCCGGTCACATCGTGTACGGGAATGCGGCGTGGCACCGCTGGTGCGGCCTCGCCGGGGCGGCATGCACGACGCTCGAAGACCTGGCCCGGCGTCTGCCTCAGACGGACCGCGTCCTGCTCGATGCGGCGCGGCAGCGTGGCAATGCCATCGGCCCCCTGGTCCTGAGCGAAGGGCGTGCGGGGACCGAAGGGAGCCTGCTTCACCTCCAGCCTTGGCACCCTGCTCAAGAGGGCGCGTCGGGATGGCTGGGTCGGGTTGTCAGGGCCGTGCCGGCGCCGGCGGAGTCCGGCCTGGCGCAGCGCCTGGCCATGACCCAGGATTTCGGCCGACTGGCCGTGTGGGAGCGAAGTCTCGATGGGCGCAGCGTCCATTGGGACGAACACATGTTCCGCTTCTATGGCCTGCCGCCGCAGGCCGAGGCACCGGACATCGATACCATCCGCCAGCTCGTCCACCCTGAGGATCGTGACAAGGTGCTGCAGGCGTGGCAATCCAGCATCACGTCGCCGGGGGCTTATCACCTGCACTATCGCCTCATGCCACGCACCGGGGGGGTGCGCATGGTGCATTCGCTGTGGCGGGTGCTGGCGGATGAAGCCGGTCGCCCCGACCGGGTCATCGGCGTGCTGGTGGATGACACCGAGGGCTTCGAGCTGGGGCTGCAGATGCGCAAGCTCACGGCTCAGTTTGAGATGGCCGTGGAACTCGGCGAGCTCATCATCTGGGTGCACGACCTCGCCACCAACACCATGCGCTTCAACCAGCGGGCCGCCGCCGTGCTGGGACTCGACGGTGCAGCGGCCCATCCGATCGATACGGTGCGCGAGCGTGTCCACCCGGAGGATCGAGGGGCGCTGGGTGACGCGGTGAAGCGGGCACTGGACGGTGACGAAGCCATTGACGTGGTGGCCCGCTACAGGAATCCGCAAGGGGAGTATCGCACCCTGTTGACGCGGCGTGCCGTGCAGCGCGACGAGGGCGGGCATGCCATCGCCGTCCTGGGGGTGGCGCTGGACATCACTGAGCGCCGGCGCATCGAGCTGGCCCTGGAGCAGGCGCGTGAGCGCGTGGCGCTGGCCACCCGGGAGGCGGGCATCGGCACCTGGGAGCGCGATCTGATCGAAGGCAGCAGTCATTGGGACGAGCAGATGTACCGCCTGCGAGGGCTCAGCCCGGACGACCCGCGGCCGGTCGAAGAACTGCGCATGGTCTGCGTCCATCCCGAGGACCGCGCCCCAATGTGGGCGCGTTACGACGATGCACGAGATGGGGCCGTGGACCGTACGGCCTTCGAGTTCCGTGTGGTCTGGCCCGATGGCACCGAACGCTGGCTGGCCACACGTGGCAAGGTGCTGCGCGATGCGGCAGGACGGCCCGTGCGCATGCTGGGGGTCAACTGGGACGTCACCGAACTCAAGCGCACCGAGCAGGCCTTGCGCGACAAGGCGGCCGCCGAGCAGGCCAACCGCGCCAAGTCGGAATTCCTGGCACGCATGAGCCACGAACTTCGCACCCCACTCAACGCCGTGCTGGGCTTTGCCCAGGTCCTGCAGGCCGATACCCAGGATCTGCTCAGCGCCGGCCAACGCCAGCGCGTCGATCACATCGATGCGGCCGGTCGGCATCTGCTGGCGCTCATCAACGATGTGCTCGATCTGGCGCGCATCGAATCGGGCATGGTGGACCTCGTCCCCGAGACCCTTGCGTGGTCCGACGTGGTCGGCGATGTGCTGGGTCTGATGGCGCCGCTGGCGCGCACGCACAACGTGAGCCTGCGCCCGGGCGACCTGAGCTGCACGGTGGTGGCCGATCGGCAGCGCTTGCGACAGGTGCTGATGAACCTGGTGTCCAACGCCATCAAGTACAACCGCCCGGGAGGTCACGTGGAGATCGAGGCCCGGACACTCTCGGGATGGCGTGTGCTGGCTGTGCAGGACAGCGGGCGCGGCCTGAGTGCCGCACAGCTCGACGCGCTGTTCGAACCCTTCAATCGTCTGGGGGCGGACCGCGAGGGCATCGAAGGCACCGGCATCGGTCTGTCGATTGCGCGCCAGCTGGTGTCACACATGGGTGGGCGCATCGAGGTGCGCAGCACGCCGGGTGTGGGCAGCGTCTTCGAGGTCTGGTTGCCGGAGGCCGGGGCGTCGGCCGAGGTGTCCCGCGTCGAGGCGATGGGCAACGCCCCGTTGGTACCTGGCGCCGAGCAGCGTGTCGGCAGCCTCCTCTACATCGAGGATAACGAGGTCAATGTGCTGCTCGTGCGCGAACTCCTTGCACTGCGCCCTGGAGTGGCCCTCCACGTGGCCGCGGACGGCCAGACCGGGGTCACGCTGGCCCGGGAACTGCGGCCGGATCTGGTGCTCGTGGACATGCACCTGCCTGACTTCGACGGTCACGAAGTGCTGCGCCGCCTGCGCAGCGATCCGCTGACCGCCGGCTTGCGGTGCGTCGCGCTGTCGGCCAATGCCATGCCGCAGGATGTGAGCCGTGCGCGCGAGGCGGGCTTCGATGACTACTGGACCAAACCCATCGACATCCGGCGGTTCCTGGCAGCGCTCGACCAGCTGCTGCCGGGCTGAAACCGCAGGATCAGGGGGCGAGCCGCTCCTTGATCCAGTGGCCGTCGGCGTCCTGCCGGTATTGCAGCCGATCATGCAATCGCGATTTGCGCCCTTGCCAGAACTCCCAGCGTTGGGGCGCGAGCCGAAAGCCCCCCCAGTGCGGTGGGCGCGGCGGGTGCAGCGCGAACTTTGCGGCGTAGCGAGCAGCATTGGCCACCAGCACGCTGCGCGATGCGATCACCTGACTCTGCGGCGACGCCCAGGCCCCGATGCGTGAGTCCAGCGGGCGCGACTGGAAGTACGCATCCGACTCGGCTTCGCTGACCTTGTCCACCGGCCCCTCGATGCGCACCACACGCTCGAGCTCGACCCAGTGGAACTGCAGCGCGGCGTAGGGGTGGACGGCGAGTTCGCGGCCCTTGCGGCTCTCGTAGTTCGTGTACCAGACGATGCCTCGCTCGTCGCAGCCTTTGATGAGGACAACGCGGGTGGAGGGCCGGCCGTCGGCTCCCACGGTGGCCAGCGTCATGGCATTGGGCTCGGGCAGTTCGGCGGCCAGGGCATCCTCCAGCCAGCGCTGGAACTGTCTGAGAGGGTCGTCGTCGGCGTGGTGTTCATCCAGCTCGGCGCGTTCGTAGGATTTGCGAAGATCGGCGAGTTGCTTGTCCATGTGAGGCAGTATAGGCAGGGCCTGGAATCCCGGTTCGCCATCGGCACGGACCCCAAGCGGGTCGGTCCCTAGGTCCTCACCCCATTCGGACAGACCCCAGTGGCGTCCGGCTTCGCCCTGCGATTCCATAGAGGGCAGCGCAGGCCCCGATCCCGCGCCCATTCAAAGACGGAGGAAATTTCATGGCGGCAGCGCCCGTGGTCATCGTCCTGGCGGCGGGGGCCGGCTCGCGCTTCGAGGGCCACGGTCACAAGCTGACACAAGCCCTGGGCGATACCACCGTGCTGGGCGCGACGCTGCGGCAGGTCATTGCCAGCCGCTTGCGGCTGGTGGTGGTGACGACCAGCGCGCTGCGCGACATGGTCAAGACCTGGGTGGCCACGCAGGACGTGATCGTGGTGCCGGCAGCCGGCCCGGACCATGGCGAGCGGCTGGGCATGGGCTACTCCATCGCCGCAGGCGTGCGCGCGCGCGGCGATGCGTCGGGATGGCTGGTCCTGCCAGGCGACATGCCCCTGGTGAAGCCAGCCACCCTGCGTGCCGTGGCGTCGGCCCTGACGCATCACGCCGTGGCCTTTGCGCAGTACCAGGGGCAGCGCGGTCATCCGGTCGCCTTCTCTGCGGAGCTGTATTCCGAACTGGCCGTGCTGAGCGGTGACGAGGGCGCACGCCGGATCCTGGCGCGCTACCCTGCCGCGGCCGTCGAGGTGGACGATCCTGGAGTGCTGCTGGACATCGACACCCGGGGCGATCTGGCTGCAGCCCAGGCGCAGTTGCCGCCGTCTGCCGGTACACAGGCTGTCCAGCGCGAGCAGCGCTTGTCGTCCTGATCTGCTAGGGGCCGAGCAGGCCGTTGCGGCGTGCCAGCCCCAGCAGCTGGCTGAGCGCGCGGTCGCGGATGCCGTGTTCGCGCAGGCAGGCTTCCGTGCGCACCACATAGTCCAGCGTGGTGCCATAGCGGCCCCTGGCATGGCGGAAGATGTGCAGCAGGCGGGCCTCATCCAGCGCCCCGGTGTGGTTGGGGCTGTTGCGGCTGAGGGTGAAGGCCAGCGCGCGCACCGTGCCCAGGGCCGTTCGGCAGGGCAGCCAGCGCGGGTCGTAGACGCCGGTGGGCATCTCACGTTGCCACAACTTGTCCAGCTCGCGCCGGGCGATGGCACGCGGCACCCGGAAGACCATGCCCTGACAGGCCCCACCAGGCATGAGCGCGAACACGAGGCCAGGCTCCAGCGGCGTGCCTCGGTTGATGCGCGACCACATGCTCAGGCGGCGGTGGTAGCCGTGCACCCGGGCCGGGTGCCGCTGGTCGTGCTCGATCTCGGGGTTCCAGATCAGGGAGGCGTAGCCGAAGACCCAGAGATCACCGCCGGGCGGCCACTGCGCCAGGGTCTGCTCCAGCATCACCTGGGGGTCGCGCAGCACGGGCACGTGGCCCAGATCGGGTGGGGGTGGGGCGGAGGGATTCACGGAAGGTGCGTCGGCCCTGCCTACAATGCAGCGCTTGGCGTGATGTTGTACCGCAAGTTCAACTTCCAGGGAGTTTCCATGTCGGATCAGGACAACGACGACACCCGCCGTGTCGGCCTGTGGGTGGTGTTCACGGTGGTGGGCCTGGTGGTGGCCGGTGTGATCGGCTTTGCCACTGTGCGCACCCTGTCGGGCCCGGCCGCGCCAGCCGCGCAGCATGAGGACGTGGGCGAAGCGGCAGAAGAGGTGGCCCTGATCGGCGAGCCGGCCCTGCGCCTTTATTTCGAGCTGGGCCAGGCCAGCCTGTCGCCCGAGGCGGTGTCCGCGCTTAGCGCGGTGGCCGAGCGTGCGCGCAGCAGCGGCGACACGGTCTACATCTCAGGATTCCATGATGCCAGTGGCAGCGCCGCGGTCAATGCTGAGCTGGCCAAGCAGCGAGCCCTGGCCGTGCGCCATGCGCTGGAAGCCGACGGTGTGCCGCCCGCCCAGCTGGTGCTGCGCAGGCCCGCCCTGACCCTGGGCGATGGCGATCCGCGCGAGGCACGTCGCGTCGAACTGCACCTGCAATGAATCCACCCTGGGGGCGGGGTGGGTGCGTCTTGATTTGACGCTGTAACCAAGTTACTTAAGAATCGGGGTATAGGTTACAACCGCGCGCCTCGGGCGCGCCGCTCCCCGATGAAATCCGTCCTCCAGGAAGTCACCCAGCGCATTGCCGAGCGCAGCACCGCCACGCGGCGAGCCTATCTCGACGGCGTGGACTGGGCCGCGCAGCGCCCCCGTGGCGCTGACCGCATGGGGTGTGCCAATGTGGCACATGCCTTCGCTGCACTGCCGGCCTCCGACAAGTTCCGCGTCGTGGCCGAAAAGGCGCCCCATCTGGGGGTGGTCACGGCCTACAACGACATGCTCTCGGCTCACCAGCCCTACGAGGGCTTTCCGGCCGTGATCCGCGACGAGGCGCGTCGTCTGGGGGCCACGGTGCAGGTGGCCGGCGGCGTGCCCGCCATGTGCGACGGCGTGACGCAGGGCCAGCCGGGCATGGAGCTGAGCCTGTTTTCGCGCGACACCATCGCGATGGGCACGGCCGTGGCGCTGTCGCATGACGTCTTCGACGCGGCCCTGCTGCTGGGCGTGTGCGACAAGATCGTGCCGGGCCTGCTGATCGGCGCCCTGCATTTCGGGCACCTGCCTTGCGTGTTCGTGCCCGCCGGGCCGATGAGCTCAGGTCTGTCCAACAGCGACAAGGCCAAGGTGCGCGAGCAGTATGCCCAGGGGCTGGTCGGGCGCGCCGAGTTGCTGGCGGCCGAATCGGCTGCCTACCATGGGGCCGGCACCTGCACCTTCTACGGCACCGCCAACAGCAACCAGATGCTGCTGGAGGCCATGGGCCTGCACGTGCCGGGCGCGGCCTTCATCCACCCGCATGCCGAGTTGCGCGAGGAACTCACCCGTGAGGCGGTGCGCACGGCGCTGCGCTGCCTGCGCACACCGGAGCGCACGGCGATCGGCCGGCTGGTGGATGAGCGGGTCATCGTGAACGCGATGGTGGCCCTGCTGGCCACCGGCGGCTCGACCAACCATCTCATCCACTGGGTGGCCGTGGCACGCGCCGCGGGGATCCTCATCGACTGGAACGATTTCTCGGATCTGTCGGCCGAGGTGCCCCTGCTGGCGAGGGTGTACCCCAACGGCAGCGCCGATGTGAACCACTTCCAGGCTGCGGGCGGGCCCGGCTTCGTGATCCGCGAGCTCATCGATGCCGGCCTCATGCATGCCGATGTGGCCACCGTGGCCCAGAGCGGTCTGACGGCCTATACGCGTGTGCCCGTGCGCACCGAGGCCGGTCTGGGCTGGCAGGACCTGAACACCGTCAGTGGCGACGACAGCGTGCTGCGGCCAGCCACTCGACCCTTCAGCCCGACGGGTGGCCTCAAGCTGCTGTGCGGCAACCTGGGTCGCTCGGTCATCAAGACCTCGGCCGTTCCCGAAGACCGGCACATCGTCGAGGCCCCGGCGCGCGTCTTCGACAGCCAGGAGGCCCTGCTGCAGGCCTTCCAGGCGGGTGAACTCCAGGGCGACGTCGTGGCCGTGGTGCGCTTCCAGGGCCCGCGGGCCAATGGCATGCCCGAGCTGCACAAGCTCACGCCGCCGCTGGCCGTGCTGCAGGGCAAGGGCTACAAGGTGGCGCTGGTCACCGACGGGCGCATGAGCGGGGCCTCGGGCAAGGTGCCCGCAGCCATCCACGTCAGCCCCGAGGCGGTGGCCGGCGGCCCGCTGGGCAAGGTGCGTGATGGCGATCTCATCCGCCTGGACGCAGTGGCCGGCACGCTGGAGGCGCTGGTGGACGAAGCCACCTGGGCCGCGCGCGAGGTGGCGCCCCAGCCGGCCGAACTGGCCCAGGCCCACGGCCGCGGCCTGGGCCGCGAACTCTTTGCCGGCATGCGCCGCAACGTCCTGACCGCCGAAGAAGGCGCGTGCACCTGGCTGTGACCCAAGGACTGCCCATGATGAACCCCCTGGAACTGGCCGACCACGGCCCCGTGATTCCCGTGATCGTGCTCGACCGCGTCGAGGATGCCGTGCCGCTGGCGCGCGCCCTCGTGGACGGCGGCGTGAAGGTGCTGGAGGTGACGCTGCGCACGCCGGTGGCCCTGCGGTGCGTGGAAGCCATCGCACGCAATGTGCCCGACGCCATCGTGGGCGTGGGCACGGTGCGCAAGCATGCCGACGTGCAGGCGTCACTGGACGCCGGGGCCCGCTTTGCCGTGAGCCCGGGCTACACGCCCGAGATCGGCCGCGCCTGCCGCGAGGCCGGCCTGCCGCTGCTGCCCGGCGTGGCCACCAGCAGCGAGGTGATGGCCGCCAATGCCGATAGCCTGCACTTCCTGAAGTTCTTCCCGGCCACGGCCGCTGGCGGCCTGCCGCTGCTGAAGGCCTGGGCCAGCCCTTTCCACGATGTGGTGTTCTGCCCCACCGGCGGCATCACGGTGGAGACGGCGCCGCAGTTCCTGGCGCTGCCCAACGTGAAGGTGTGTGGTGGCTCGTGGCTGACCCCCGCCGATGCCATCCGCGCGGGCGACTGGGCGCGCATCACGCGGCTGGCACGCGAGGCCAGCGCCTTGCGGGCCTGATCAGGCCGCAGGCTTGCGTTCGATCAGCTCGATCTTGTAGCCGTCGGGGTCGGTCACGAAGGCGATCACGGTGCTGCCGCCCTTGACCGGGCCGGCCTCGCGCGTGACGTTGCCGCCGTTGGCGCGGATCGTTTCGCAGGCGGCGTAGGCATCGGGCACTTCGATGGCGATGTGGCCGTAGGCGCTGCCCAGGTCGTACTTTTCGACGCCGTAGTTGTACGTGAGCTCGATCTCGGCGTGCTCAGGGTTCTTGCCGTAGCCCAGGAAGGCGAGCGAGTACTTGTATTCGGGGTTGTCTGAGGTGCGCAGCAACTGCATGCCCATCACCTTGGTGTAGAAGTCGATGGAGCGCTGCAGGTTGCCCACGCGCAGCATGGTGTGGAGGATTCTCATGGTGGGGTTGCATCCAAAAGGGGTGCTCCGAGTGTGCCACCTCCGCCAAGGCCCCGTGGTCTCTCAGGACACGCCCAGGCGCCGCAGCTGCTCGATCACCACGCGGGCCTCGACATAGCCTGGCGCCACGACCTGGCCTTCGCCCGCGCGTGCAGCGATCAGCGTCGGGAAGCCGCCGATGCCCCAGCGGTGCACCATGGCGACGTCGTCAAGCGTGGCTTCGCGAAGCTCCGGGCTGGTGAAGACCGGCTCGAACTCAGGCCGCGACAGGCCGATCGCCTCGGCCAGCGCGCACAGGACGTCGGTGTGCGTCACATCGCGGCCCTCAGCGTAGAACGCCTGCTGAATGGCCGAGAACATCGCCAGGCAGCGCTGGGGCGCACGCTCGCGAACGGTGATGACCGCCCGACAGGCCGGCTCGGTGGTGTAGATGAAGTCCTCACGTTGCAGCCAGGTCAGGTCGAAGGCCTGCCCCGTGCGGCTGGCCACCTCGCCCCAATGCCGGCGCAGGTGGGTGCGCAGGGTGTCGTCCATGGGGCGGTCGTCCTGCCGCAGACCACCCATCACGAGCTGCAGCGGCAGCTGAGGGAAGGCTTCGCGCACGCGCGCGAGCTGGGGCGCAAACCCGTAGCACCACGAGCACATGGGGTCGGCCACGTACACGAGGGACCAGCCGCTGCTCATGGGCAGGACGTCGCCGGCTCAGGCCACCGGCACGGTGTAGTTGAGGGTTCGCCGGCCACCATCGACGTAGAGGATCTCGCCGGTGATGTAGCTGGCTGCATCGCAAGCCAGATAGGCCACGGCATCGGCCACCTCGGCCGGCTCGCCCAGGCGTTTCATCGGGGTGCGGCTGAGGATGCGCGCTCGGGCCTCGTCGCTGCCGAGCACGGCCTGTCGTGCGAGCTTCGTGGCGATGGTGCCGGGGGCCACGGCGTTCACCCGGATGCCATGGTCCACCAGGGCGAGGGACATGACACGCGTGAGCTGGTCCACGCCGCCCTTGCTGGCGTTGTAGCTGGCGATGCTGGGGATGGCCATCACGCCGTTCACCGAACTCATGTTGACGATGGCGCCACCCGTGCCCTGGCGCACCATCGCGCGTGCGCAGGCCTGGCCCATCAGGAAGGCGCCCTTGAGATTGACGCGCAGCACGGCGTCGAAATCGGCCTCGGTGATGTCGAGGAAGTCGGCGGCGCGGAAGATGCCGGCATTGTTCACCAGGACATCGATGCGGCCGAACCGCCCGAGGGCGGCCGTCAGGGCAGCGTCCACCTGGGCCTTGTCGCCCACGTCGCAGTGGCTGTACATCACCTCGGCTCCCTGAGCCTCCAGCCGGTCGGCCAGCGCCTGGCCGCGAGGGTCGTCCACATCGAGCAGGACCACGGGCGCCCCCTCACGGGCAAAACGCTCGGCGCAGGCCTGGCCAATGCCTTGGGCGGCGCCCGTGATGACGGTGACGCGGCCGGCCAGGCCGAAACGGATGGACGCTGACGACGCAAGAGGCATGCGGGCTCCTGAAACGCACATGGCCCGCCGGGGGCGGGCCATGTCGGCGGGGATGTCCGCAGTGTAGTGCGACTCAGGCCGCCTGGAGCTGCGTTGCGGCCCGGCGTTTCATCTGCTTGCGCAGGCTGACGGCATCCGGGGTGTGGGCCTGCGCTCCCCGCTCCAGGCGGAAGACGCCCACGGCGGCGGCCACGGTCTGGGCCTGCTCCTTGAGGTCGGCCGCCGAGGACGAGAGCTCCTCCACCATGGCGGCGTTCTGCTGGGTGATGCTGTCCATCTGGGTCACGGCTTCATTGACCTGCGAGATGCCGTTGAGCTGCTCGCGCGCGCCCGTGCTGATCTCGGCGATCAGGGCCTGGACCCGCTCGACCGACTGCAAGGCCTCGTCCATCGTCGAGCGCGCCGCGCCAACCTGCTGTTCGCCGGCTCCCACCCGCTGAGCCGACTCCTCGATGAGCGACTTGATCTCCTTGGCGGCCGAGGTGGTGCGCTGGGCCAGGGCCCGCACTTCGCCGGCCACCACCGCAAAGCCACGGCCTTGCTCGCCGGCGCGCGCGGCCTCGACCGCGGCGTTGAGGGCCAGGATGTTGGTCTGGAAGGAAATGCTGTCGATGACCTGGATGATCTCGGCGATGCGGTGCGAGGACTGGCTGATCGCCTGCATCGTGTGGGTCACCTGGTTGACGGCGTCGCTGCTGCGCTCGGTGATGCGACGCGCCTCCAGGGCCAGGTCGGCGGCCTGGCCCGCCGAGTCGGCGCTGTTGCGCACGGTGCCGGTGATCTCTTCCATCGACGAGGCGGTCTCCTCGAGGCTGCTGGCCTGAGATTCCGTGCGCGCCGACAGTTCGAGGCTGCCGGCGGCGATCTCGGTGGCGGCCGCCTGGATGCGCTCGACTTCGCGGCGCGCATCGCGCACGATGGACATCAGGTTCACGTTGAGCTGGTTCATCGCCTGGCCGAAGTGCCCGATGAGGTCGTGGCGACCCAGGTCGATGCGCTGGGTGAGGTCGCCGGCGGCCATGCGGTTGGCGACGTTCAGCATCTCGTTCATGGGGTGGATCAGCAGGTGCTTGAGGTACTGGCGCATCAGCAGCGCCAGTGCGCCGGCCAGCACCCCGCCGAATGTCCAGTTCGACAGAGGGAGTCCGCCCAGGCCGGCCGGGCTCAAGCTCACGCCCAGTGCAAAGCCGCCGCCCACTGCGGCCGCGGTGGCGGCGCAAACCTTCGCCGTGAGCCCCAGTTCGGTGGCCCGGGCCAGCCGGCCGGCCAAGGTGTTGCGCAGCACGCGGCCGCGATGCAACACATGCACCAGGCGCCCGGCAGCCTTTTCGGCGCGCATCTGGGCATACAGGGCTTCGGCCGCCTGGACCTCGTCCCGCGCGGGCACGGTGCGCACCGACATGAAGCCCACCGGCTTGCCATCGTCCATGAGCGGGGTGACGTTGGCCACCACCCAGTAGTGCGAGCCGTCCTTGCGGCGGTTCTTCACCACGGCTTTCCACGGCAGCCCGGCCTGGATGGTGGCCCACATGTCGCGGAAGGCTTCCTCGGGCATGTCCGGGTGACGGATCATGTTGTGCGGCTGCCCGAGCAGTTCCTCGCGGCTGTAGCCGCTCACCTCGATGAAGGCCGGGTTGCAGTAAAGGATGCGTCCCTGCAGGTCGGTGGTCGAGACGAGAGTCTCGCCGGCTGCGATGGGGTACTCGCGGGAAGTGACGGGCAGATTGACACGCATGATGGGCGCTCGGTGAGGAAAGGCAGCTTCCCGTGATATCGGCGCAGCGGCCTCGAACTTGATCCAAAACTTGGTGTTAACCCCAGTGAATGCCTCGGACATCGGGGCCGATGGGGTCAGCCCTGGCGAACGACCGGCCGGTGCCTTTCGATCGGCCGCGCGGGGGGCCCCCCCTGGCTGGGTGGGGCCGGTCACGCCGCTGGGCTTGCGGGCAGCAGGGCTTCGGAGGCAGGATGCGCGCAGGAGCACAACATGAACGAGCCCCAACACCCTCGGCCCTGCGTGGCCGTTGTGGGAGATGCCGGTGGCCTGTGGCAGATGGTGCGGGATTGGCTGGCACCGCATGCACGGGTCCAATGGCCAGGCGAAGGCCCGGCCGATCTTGTGCTGGTGGACGCCACGGGAATGGCCGGGCAGGAGCGCTTGATGGCGGCGTGCCAGTCACCGCAGTGGCGGCGGGTGCCGCTGGTGGCCCTGGCTGATGAAGGGGCTCAGTCTCAGGTGGATGCCTGGCTGGCGCAGGGGGTGGCCGATGTGATCCAGCCTCCGTGGAGCGAGCGCCGGGTGATCGCGCGGTTGCTGCCGCGGCTGCAGTTGCAGCAGGTATCGGCGCTTTTGCGCGAGGGCAGCCGCCAGTTCGACGCCGAACTCCAGCGCCGAACCCGGGAGACCGCCCATGAGCGCGATGCCCTGCTGTGGACCCTGGCGCTGATGGCCGAGCGTCGCGACAACGAGACGGCCCGCCATCTGCTGCGCATGCAGGGCTACGTGCGGGTGCTGGGCCGCTCGTGGCGGCGCGTCACGGGACGTGCTGGCGAACTCGACGACCACCGGCTGGAGCTGCTGGTGCGCGCCACACCTCTGCACGATCTGGGCAAGCTGGAGATTCCGCGCCGCCTGCTGCGCAAGCCCGGACGGCTCACGCCTGAGGAGTTTGCGATCGTGAAGACCCACACCACACGTGGGCACGAACTGCTGGCGCGCGCCCAGGCCCAGCTGGGCGAACCTTGCGAACTCATCGCGATGGCCCAGGAGGTGGCGCTGACCCACCTGGAGCGCTGGGATGGCAGCGGCTACCCGCGCGGGCTCGCAGGCGATGCCATCCCGCTGGCCGGGCGCCTGGTGTCCCTGGCCACGGTCTATGACGCACTCATCAGCCGGCGCAGCTACAAGGAACCCTTGCCGCATGATGCCGCCGTGGCGGTGATCGCCGGATGTCGCGGCAGCCACTTCGACCCGGAGGTGGTGACCGCCTTCGAGCAGGTCCATGACAGCTTCCGGGAGGTGGCGCAGCTGCATGCCGACGACGAGGCCGAGATGAAGCAGCTCTTCCAGGACTCGGAGCGTCAGCAGCTGGAAGGCTGGTGGCCCGCAGGCGGCGCGGCGGGAGACCCCACCCTCAGGGCCAGTCGCGGCGCAGGCTGAGTCCGATGCTGGCGCGCCGCCCCGGGGCGGGCTCGTAGAACTGCGCATTGTTGGCGTTGACGATCACCGAACCCACGTGGTGTGTGTCGCCCACGTTGTCCACCCGGGCGAAGGCGTCCAGCCGCCACGGCCCCAGCCGCTTTTCGTGGCCCAGGCTGAGATTGACCACCCCGTAACCCGGCGCCGAGGCCGTGTTGGCGTCGTTGGCCCACACCCGCGAGACCCCACGCCACTGGGCCGTCATCCGCCAGGCGGGGGCCGGTCGCCAGGTGAGCGCTGCGAAGGCCGTGCGCTCGGGCACGCCGGGCAGGCGCTGGCCGCTGTAGTCGCTGGTGCCGGTCGTGAAGTCCTCGAAGCGTGCGCGCAGCCAGGTGATCGCGACGCTGCTGTCCCACTGCGGCGACCAGCGGGCCTGCCAGGCCGCTTCGATGCCGCGGCGCGACGTGCGCCCGGCATTCGTGAAGGTGCTGCGGCCCCCCACGTTGTTGAAGATCACGATCTCGTCGCGCACGAGGGTATCGAAGACCGTGAGGCTGGCGGAGTGGCCCGCCGCCAGCGCGGCCTTCAGGCCGGCTTCCCAGGTGGTGTGGCGGGCCGCGTCGAGCGCAAGGTTGGCGCCCGGCTGGGCGTCGGGACGGTAGGCCACCTCGGCAAGCGTGGGTGTCTCGAAGCCCCGGCCCACGCTCACATGGCCCGCCCAGCCGGGCCGCCACTCCACGTTCAGCCCGAGCATGCCGCTCGTGCTGCGAAAGCGCCGGGCGCCGCTGTCGTCGGGGTTGTCTGCGGTGATGTAGGCGTCATCGATGTCGAAGGCCACGCGCGAGTGGCGCAGTCCGCCCACCAGGGTCCAGCCGGGCTGGAGCGTCCAGCGAGCCTGCAGCCGGGCATCGGTGTTGCGGGCGGTGTTGTCCTCGTCGCGGCGCAGGTCGCCGGCGGTACCGTTGTCGTTCACGAAGCCCTGGCGACGCTCCTGGCTGCGATCATGGTCCAGTCCGGCGATCCACAGCCAGTCGCCGGCACGGGCCTGCCATTCCAGGCCAGCGCCACCGAAGGTCCGGTCCAGGTCCACCACGCCGCCGGAGGCCGTGACCCCCGAGCCCGGAAAGGCCAGGTACTGGCGTACGGTGCGGGTGCCGCCATAGACGCTCAGCCGCAGGGTCTGACCGTCGTCGAGGTCGGTCGAGACGGCGGCGCCCGCCTGGCTGTGCCGCACGGTCTTGCGGGTGTCGAAGGCCACGGCATTGGTCCCGGCCTGGCGGCGGTTGTCGCGCAGCTGGGCCTCGGTCAGGCCGAGCGGGTCCTGGGTCTGGGGCTGGTTCTGGTGATTGACGAGCAGGGTGAGGGTGCTGCGCTCGCCCAGCACCGCGCGCGCGCGCAGGTTGAGGCCGTCGCGCCGGGTGTCGCTGTGCTCGCGGTAGCCCTGCGTCTCGAAGCGCGCCACATTGGCCGCCACGACGCCACGACCTTCGGCCAGATCGCTGCGGGCCTGCAGGTGGCTGCGCCAGCTGCCGTCTTCACCCAGCCACAGCCCGCCGCCAAAGTGAGGGTCCCCCGGATCCAGGTCGGAGAAGAGCTGCACCACACCCCCCGAGCTGTTGCCGTACAGCACCGCCAGCGGTCCACGAAGCACCTCGATGCGCTGGGCACCGTCCAGGTCGAAGAGGCCGGTCTGGCCTTGGCCGTCAGGGGTGGTCAGCGGGATGCCGTCCTGCAGCAGCCGAACCCCGCGCACGCCGAAGCTGGCGCGTGCACCGAAGCCGCGGATGGACACCTGCAGATCCTGCGCATAGTTCTGCCGGTTGTTGGCCACCAGGCCCGGCACCCTGACCAGGGCGTCGGAGATGTTCACCCGCAGCTGGTCCTGAACGATGGCCTCGGCGGGTACGGTGTCGATCGCCGCGGGCAGGGCCTGGCGTGGCGTGGCGTCTCTGGAGCCGGTGATCACCACGGCCTCCAGCGCCGGCGCCGACGGCGTGGAGGGGGCCCCGCCCTGGCCCCAGGCCGGCAGGGCCAGCACGGCCAGGCTGAGCAGCCCCGCGCGCATCAGGGGTTCGGCGGCGGCGGCGCGGGCGAACGCGCCATCCAGGCAATGAGTGCCGAGCGCATCGCTTCTTCGACCGACATCGCAATCGGCGTCACCCACTCACGCGGTACGAAGACGGTGTAGCCGCCGATCATGTAGCCCATGGGCAGATAGACCGCCACACGGTTGTCCTTGGTCACGCCTTCGGGCAGCCCGTCCAGGCTGTTGCGCGTGACCAGGCCGATGATCTCCATCTGCCCGTTCGGAAACTGCACTACCACCACCTGCTGCGCTGTCTGCTTGTGCTGCGGCGAGAAGTAGTCGGCGAAGCTCTTGAGCGAGGAGTAGATGCTCTTGACGACCGGCAGGTTGGTGAAGGGGAACTCCACCAGCGACATCAGGTGGCGCACCGACGGCTGGGAGATGACGAACCCGAGTCCGCCGATGGCGATGACCGCCAGCAGCAGGCCCAGGCCCGGGATGTAGGTGTCGCCGAAGAAGGGGTAGGTGAGCCAGCGCGCCATGCTGTCCGTCCACGCGAGGAAGACGTAGAGCACATAGACCGTCAGGGCCAGGGGCAGCACGGCCAGCAGACCCCGCACGAAGTACTGGGTCCAGCGCTTGATCAGGGGGTTCATCACGTTGGGGCAGGGAGGATGCCGCGAGCCCGACAGAATAGCAGCGAGTGCTGACAGCTGGCTGAGGCTGCACAAACGACAACGCCCGCGGCGCGGGCCGCGGGCGTGGCAGACGGGTGCCGGACTTACTTGCCGCCGCGCACCTTGGCCAGGGCGGCCTGGGTCTCGGCCCACAGGTCGCGGCCCACCTGGTCGGCGATGCTGGCATGCACGGCCGTCAGCTTCTCGCGCATGCGGTTGGCTTCGGCGGGCGACAGTTCATTGATCTGCATGCCCTTGGCGCGCAGTTCGGACAGGGCCTTGGCGGCTTCCTCCCGCGTGTCCTTGCGCTCGAAGTCCCGGCTCTTCACGGCCGCGTCCAGCAGCACCTTGCGCTCCGCCTGGCTCAGGCCGTCCCACCACTTCTTGCTCGCCAGCACGATCCAGGGGCTGTACACGTGGTTGGTGACCGTGAGGTACTTCTGCACCTCGTAGAACTTGCTGGACAGGATGGTGTTGTAGGGGTTCTCCTGACCGTCGACGGCACGGGTTTCCAGCGCGGTGAAGAGTTCCGAGAAGGGCAGGGGGATGGCATTGGCCCCCAGGCTCTTGAAGCTGTCCAGGAAGACGTTGTTCTGCATCACGCGCAGCTTGATGCCGTTCAGGTCTTCCAGCTTCGTCACCGGCTGCTTGTTGTTGGTGAGGTTGCGAAAGCCGTTCTCCCAGTACACCAGGCCCACCAGGCCTTTTTCCTGCAGCTTGTCCATCACCTTCTGGCCCACCGGTCCATCGAGCACGGCGTCGGCTTCGGCGCCGTTGTTGAACAGGAAGGGCGTGTCCCAGAGGGCCATTTCCTTGGTGATGCCCACCAGCGTGGCGGTCGAGCCCACCATCATCTCCTGGGCGCCGCCGATCAGGGCCTGCTGCATCTGCACGTCCGAGCCCAGGGCTGCAGCACCGATGGCGCGCACGCGCATCTTGCCGCCCGAGGCCTTCTCCACTTCCTGCGCGAAGAGCTTGACGGCACGGCCTTGGTTGGAGTCTTCGTTCAGGCCGTAGCCGAAGCGGATCATGCGCGGCTTGATGTCCTGGGCCCAGGCCTGGCCGGCGGCCAGCAGGGCCACACCGAGGGCGGCGACAGCGAGTTTGAGTTTCATGCGAAGTCTCCTTGATGGGAAAGGGTCGAAAACGCGACCGGGGTCGCCAGGAAAATTCAGCTCAGCCATCGCAGCGGCGTGAGCACGATCTGGGGAAAGAGGATCACGAGCAGCAGCAGTGCGAAGTACACCCCCAGGAAGGGCATCACGCCGCGCACGACGGGTTCCATGCGCAGGCGGCCCACGCCAGCCACGACGTTGAGCACGGTGCCCACGGGGGGCGTGAGCAGGCCCAGGCTGCCCACGAAGATGAACACGAAGCCGAAGTAGACCGGGTCGATGCCGGCACGGGCGGCCAGCGGGGCGAGCACCGGGCCGAGGATGAGGATGGTGGGCGTGAGGTCCATCACCATGCCGATGGCGAGCAGGAACAGCGCCACCACCAGCATGAAGAGCACGCGATGCTCCAGCAGCGGGCCGAAGCTGCGCGCCAGATCGCCGGGCAGGTCGGCCAGGGTGATCATGTAGGAGGCCGCGGTGGCTGCGCCGCACAGGAACATCACGACGCCGGTGGTCTTGGAGGCCGCCACGAAGACCTGGTAAATGCCCGCAGGCTTGAGTTCGCGGTACACCAGCGTGGCCACCAGCAGGGCGTAGACGGCGGCCACCACGGCGGCCTCGGTGGGCGTGAACAAGCCGAAGCGCAGGCCACCGATGATGATGACCGGCAGCATCAGGGCCCACAGGCTGCGGGCGAGAGCGCGGCGGCGCTCGCTCCAGGGGGCCTTCTCGGCCACCGGCAGCACGGCCTTGCCGGAGATACGCCGCCACACCAGCACCAGGGCGGCGGCCATCAGGATCCCGGGGACGATGCCGGCCAGGAAGAGCTTGCTGATCGAGGTGTTGGTGGTCACGCCATAGATGACCATGGGCATCGACGGCGGGATGATGGGCGCGATGATGCCGCCCGAGGCAATCAGCCCGGCGCTGGAGCCATCGGGGTAGTTGTGCTTGCGCATCATCGGCAGCAGCAGCGTGGCCAGGGCGGCGGTGTCGGCGATGGCCGAGCCGCTCATCGACGCCAGCATCACCGAGGCGGCAATGGCGACATAGCCCAGACCGCCCTGGATGTGGCCCACGAACACGCGTGCCAGGTCGATGATGCGCCGGCTCAGGCCCCCGGCGTTCATCAGCTCGCCGGCCAGGATGAAGAAGGGCACGGCCAGCAGCGGGAAGCTGTCGAAGCCGGCCTGCACGTTCTGCGCCAGCAGCTGGGCGTCGAAGAAGTCCAGGTGGACCATCAGCGCGAGCGCCGTGAGCATCAACGCAAAGGCGATGGGCACGCCGATCGTCATGCTGGCGAACAAGACGGCCAGGAAGATGGCGATGGTCATGCCGGCTCCTGCGTCGTTTCACCGTGGCGCAGGGCGCGCACGCACTCGATGACCAGCAGAACGGCCATGCAGCCCCCCATCACCAGGGTGCCGGCCGCGGCCAGCGCCAGCGGGTAGTTCATCACCGGGCTGCGAGAGTTCATGCCTGCCAGCACCTGCTGCCACGAGCCTGTGACGAGGTAGTACAGCGCCACGCCGATGAGCGCACGCGTCAGCCATCGGCACAGCGTGGCCGGCAGTCCGCGCAGGCGACTGGTCACCATGTCGAAGCCCAGATGTTTGCCTTCGGCCAGGGCCAGGATGGCGCCAATGCACACCAGCCAGACGAACAGCAGGCGCGACAACTCCTCGGAGATGGCCAGGCCCGTGTTGAAGAAGTAGCGCAGCACCACGTTGAGGAAGACGGCGAGCACCATCCCCAGCAGGCTCAGCGCCATGGCGGCCTCCGCCAGGCGGCGCAGGGCGGTGAAGGCCCAGTGGGACGATGCGGGAGCGGGGGCCGGGTTCATGCGGCGGTCTCCAAGGGGGCGCGCAGCCAGGCGAGAACCTGGTCGCGCAACTGGTCCAGCGGGGCGGTGGCGTCCAGGCGCAGCACGCCCGGCTCTCCCACGGGCGACTCGAGCGTGGCGAACTGGCTGGCCACCAGGCTGGGCGGAAAGAGGTGACCGGACCGGGCCGCCACCCGTTCGCGGGCGGTGGGTTCGTCCAGATCGAGGAAGGCGAAGCGCAGGTCCGGCCGGGCCGATCGCAGCTGGTCACGGTAGCGCTGTCTGAGGGCCGAGCAGGTCAGCACGGCGCCTTGGGGGCGGTCGGCGAGCATCTGACCCAGCCGCGCCAGCCAGCCCTCCCGGTCCGCATCGGTGAGGGGCGTGCCGGCACGCATCTTGTCCACACTTTCAGGGGCGTGGTAGTCGTCGCCTTCGAGCAACGGCCAGCCCAGGGCGTCGGCGCAGGCGCGGCCCAGGCTGGACTTGCCACAGCCCGCCACTCCCATCACCACCAGCGCGGCATGGAGGGATGGGCTTGATTTGGTAGCGCTATCCATAAAGACTGAACGGAGGGGATGGAACCAGCGAGATCGGAGGTTTGGGGGCTGGCGGCCAGGGTGCCGCCAACAAAGGAAAGGAAGACTTGTCGGTGAAACTTGGTAGCGCTATCCTAGCCGACGATCAAACACCTTCACTCAGGGATAACCCTTGGAATCCTCCCCGCGCAAGCGCCGCTCCAGTGGCCGCGTCACTTTGCAGGATGTGGCCCGCGAGGCCGAGGTCAGCCCCATCACCGCCTCGCGGGCCCTGCGGCAGGAGCGTGGCGTCGCGCCCGAGCTGGTGGCGCGCGTGCAGGCGGCCGTGCAGCGCCTGGGCTACGTGCCCGACCCCGCAGCGCGGGCGCTGGCCTCGCAGCGCAGCACCCAGGTCCCGGTGCTGGTGCCGATGCTGTCGAACGCCTTGTTTGTCGATCTGCTGGAGGCTGTCCACCGGGTGCTGTTCCCGGCGGGCTACCAGCCGCTGATCGGCGTGACGCACTACGACGCTCTGGAGGAGGAGCAGCTGCTGCGCAGCTACCTCGCGCACCGGCCGGCCGGGCTGCTGGTCACGGGCTTCGACCGCACCGAGGCCGCCCGGCGGCTCATCGCCGCCAGCGGGGTGCCTTGTGTGCACCTGATGGAAACCACCGACGCGCCTGGCGTGTACTGCGTGGGCTTCTCGCAGACCGACGCGGGAGCCGACCTGACCCGCCACCTCCTGTCGCGCGGACGCCGGCGTGTGGCCTTCATCGCGGCTCAGCTGGATCCACGCACCATGCAGCGGGCCGAAGGCTATCGACGGGCCTTGCGGGAAGCCGGCTGCTACGACCCGGCGCTGGAACTGCTCAGCCCCGAGCGATCCTCGATCGCCCTGGGTGCGCGCCTGCTGGAGCAGCTGCTGCGCCTGCGTCCCGATGCCGATGCCGTCTTCTTCAACAACGACGACCTCGCCCAGGGCGGGCTGCTGGCCGCCCAGCGGCTGGGCGTGTCGGTCCCGGCCCAGCTGGCCGTGGCCGGCTTCAATGATCTGGCGGGCAGCGACCAGATGCTGCCGGCGTTGACGACGGTGCGCACGCCGCGCTCGCAGGTGGGCGCGGAAGGTGCCCGCATGCTGCTGCAACTGGTGCGTGGCGAAAGCCCCCCCCGGCATTGTGTGCGCCTGGGCTACGAAGTGATCGTGCGCAGTAGCACCTGAACGCCACTTTCCCGCACACTTCAGGCCCTGAGCGGTGTTGCTGTGACCCGGCCCTCAAGCCGGGCGCCACCGCGCCGATACCTGAAGTGATGACCGAGACGGCCCTTTCCGATCCCCTGTCGCCCCACGAACTGGAGTCCTTGCTGACCCGGGCCCACCACGCCCTGGAAGCCGGGCGTCCGGATCGCGCACGTGTGCTGGCCCAGCGCGCACTGGTGGGGGCCGAAGCCTGCCAGCACCGCCCCAGCGAGGCACAGGCTCTGGCTTGCCTGGCCTACTGTGACTGGCTGGCGTCGCGCTTTCGGCGGGCGCATGGCACCAGCCAGCGGGCCGCCCATCTCTACCAGATGCTCGGCGACGGGCCGGGCGAGTCGGGCGCGCTGTCCACCCTGGCCTGTTCAGCCAGTGTGCTGGGCCGCCATGAAGAGGCCGTCGAGGCCGCCCTGCTGGCCGTGCGGCTGGTCGAGGCGCTGCCGCCGGGGCCACAGCGGGTGGTGGCCAGCAATGCGCTCGGGCAGGCCTATGCCTGGAGTCGCAGCTTCGACCAGGCCGCCGAAGCCTTCGAGCAGGCCGAGCAACTGGCTGCGCGCGCCGATCCGCCCGTCTCACCGCTGCAGATCCTGCTGCAGCGCACGCATGCCGAAGCCCTGAGGCTGGGGTTCGAGCGCTTCTTCAAGGGATGTCTGCCCGACACCTCCCGCTTCGAAAGCCTGCTGGCGCGCTGCGTGCAGCAGGCGCATCTGTCCGGTGCGGAGGGCGTGCAGCCCGGCCTGCTGGCGACCCACCGGGCCTTGCTGTCGATGTTCGCCAGTCTCGAAGCCTGCTGGCGTGGCGAGGCTCACCTGGCCCAGCGTGAACTGGCCCAGGCGCGCCGCTGGTCGGACGAACTGGCCGGGCAGACCTGGCTGCAGGTGCTGGAGCTGTGGCTGGAGTGTGAACTCGCCTGGGACCAGTCCCGCCTGGGCCATGCAGTGCAGTGTGCGGCGCTGATGGTGGACACCGCGATCGAGGTCGAGCATGAACAGCTGGCCTGCGTTGGGCACCTGCTGCTGGCCCAGCTGCACGAGTTCCAGGGCGATGCCCGTGGCGCTCTGGAGGACCTGAAGCTGCTGCGCCGACGCGAAGAGTTGATTCGCGCTGAAAGCCTGGAAAGCCGCTCGCGTGTGGTGAAGTGGCAGATCGAGCTGCGCGAGCACGAGCAGACGCTGCAGCAGCTCGAAGCCTCGTCGCAACAGCTGGAGCGCTTGTCGCTGGAGGATGCGCTCACCGGCATCGCCAACCGACGACACTTCGAGCTGCGCATGAGCGAGCGCCTGCGCAGCCGAGCGCATGCGGCCCGGCCGGCCTCGATCGCGCTCATCGACGTGGACCATTTCAAGCAGGTCAATGACGGCCACTCCCACCAGGTGGGCGATCAGGTGCTGTGCGCCATCGCGCGCATCCTTTCCAGCCACGTGCGCGAGAACGATCTGCCTGCGCGTCTGGCCGGTGACGAGTTCGTGGTTGCCTTCCTCGATTCCGACGAGCGCGTGGCGCGGCAGGTGTGTGACCGCATCGAGGCGGCCGTGATGGCCCACGATTGGCACAGCCTGTCGCCGGGTCTGCGGGTGAGCATCAGCGTGGGCGTGTCACAGGCGCGTCCTGGCGACACGGTGGCGCAGGCCATGCACCGCGCCGACGCGGCCATGTACGCGGCCAAGCAGCAAAGGCGCAGGGCCTGAGGCGGCCTCAGGGGCGGGGCGCCGGGTCGGTGGGCGCCGGCAGCAAGGCGCGCAGTTCGGGCTCGGTGAGGGTTTCCTGCGCCAGCAGGGCCTGGGCGCCGCGCTCCAGCGGTTCACGCAGGCGGGTGAGGATCTCCACGCTGTGGCGGAAGGCCGCTTCCACGAGGCGTCGCGTCGCCACATCGATCTCCCGCGCGGTGGCTTCGGCAAAGTCACGACGTGCACCGGCCGTGCCCTCTGCGTGCAGGAAAGTGGGCCGCTCAGCTTCGTACACCACCGGTCCGAGCGTCTCGTCCATGCCGTATCGCATCACGATGCTGCGGGCGATGTCGGTCACGCGCGCGAGGTCGTCCGCCGCGCCGGTGGACAGCTCGCCGAAGATGAGATGCTCGGCCGCGCGGCCGCCCAGCAGCACCGCCATCTTGTGCTCCAGCTCGGTGCGCGTCATCAGGTAGCGGTCTTCGATCGGGCGCTGCAGTGTGTAGCCCAGGGTGCCGATGCCGCGCGGGATGATGGAGATCTTCTGCACCGGATCCTGGCCCGGCAGGCTCATCGCCACCAGGGCGTGGCCCATCTCATGGTGCGCCACCACCTCGCGCTCCTTTGGGTTGAGCAGCCGGTTGCGCTTTTCCAGGCCGGCCACGATGCGCTCGATGGCGGCCGTGAAGTCGTCCATCGTCACGGCATCGCGCTCATGGCGCGTGGCGTGCAGAGCAGCTTCGTTGCACAGGTTGGCCAGGTCGGCGCCCGAGAAACCGGGCGTCAGCGCGGCCACCTGGGCCAGGTCCAGCCCCGGGGCCACCTTGATCTTGCGCATGTGCACGTTCAGGATCTGCACGCGCCCCACGCGGTCCGGGCGGTCCACCAGCACCTGGCGGTCGAAGCGGCCGGCGCGCAGCAAGGCCGGGTCCAGGGTTTCGGGCCGGTTGGTGGCGGCCAGCAACACCAGGCCCGAACGCGGGTCGAAGCCGTCGAGTTCGGCCAGCAGCTGGTTCAGCGTCTGTTCCTTTTCGTCATGCCCGCCCCAGGGCAGGCCGGTGCGTGCACGGCCCAGCGCGTCGATCTCGTCGATGAAGATGATGGCTGGTGCCTTCTTGCGCGCCTCCTCGAAGAGGTCGCGCACGCGCGCGGCACCCACGCCCACGAACATCTCCACGAACTCCGAGCCATTGATCGAGAAGAAGGGCACACCCGCCTCGCCAGCCACCGCACGGGCGAGCAGGGTCTTGCCCGTGCCCGGCGGGCCCACCAGCAGCACCCCCTTGGGGATGCGCGCGCCCAGGCGGCCATACTTCTGAGGGTCTTTCAGGAAGCCCACGATCTCCTGCAACTCGGCCTTGGCCTCGTCCACGCCGGCCACGTCATTGAAGTCCACCTTCGTGTCGGCCTCGACGTACACCTTGGCCTTGCTCTTGCCCAGAGGCATCAGGCCCGAGCCCAGTCCGCCGCGTTCCTGCAGTTTGCGGATGAGATAGAACCACACGCCCAGGAAGAGCAGCATGGGCAGCACCCAGCCCAGCACGTCCTTCAGCAGCGTGCTTTCCACCACGCCGGTGTAGCGCACGTCATGCTGGCTCAACAGGTCGGCCAGTTCGGGCTCCACACGGTTGGTGACGAAGCGCGTGCGGCCATCGGCCAAGGGTCGTTTGAGCGTCCCGCGGATGGCCGTGCTGGTGATGGCGATCTCTTCCACATTGCCCGCCTTCAGCTCACGCACGAATTCGCTGTAGGGCAAGGGCTGCACCGTGCGGTGCTGCGTCCACAGGCTCTGCAGGAAGAGCACGCCCACCAGGGCGATCAGGAAGTAGGTGATGTTGAACGGGTGCTTCGGGTCCATCGGCGCGGCGTGACGGGGGGATGCCCGCATTGTGGGCGCGTGGGCACGCTGCCGGGCAGCGAATGCCGGCCATGCTTGACAAGGGTCAAGTCACGAGCCTGGCCGTGCGCCCTCGTTCATCAGCCTGCGCGCCACCTGCACATAGGCCTGCAGGTCGGCCAGGGCGGCCGGGTCCAGCGTGTGGTGGCGGGTGTTGGCCGCGGTGCTGGGGGCGTTGGTGTCGGGTTGGAAGGCGAGCAGTGCACTGCTCAGGGCCCGTCGGTCGGCAAGGGGAAGGGTGGGGGCGGCCACGAACACAGGGCCAGGGATGTTGCGCAGTTCCACCAGCCGCCGGTGGTCGATCGGCGTGTCGGCACTCAGCCCGCGCAGCTGCGCTTCGCCGGCGGCCACGGCGGCCACCTCATCACGGGCCAGGGCGTGCAGCGCGCTGCTGATGGTGGGCTGCACGGACACCCGCACAGCCTGCGGGCCGGTGCCGAGTTCCAGCCCTTGCTCGCCCAGCCAGCGCAGGGCCACACTGGCCACGAGGGACAGGGCATCCAGCGTGCCGATGGAGCGGCCGCGCAGGTCGGCGGCGGTGTGCACCGGGCCGTCCTTGCGCACGAGGATGAGCACCTGCGTGGCCGCGAGAGTGCCCGACAGGGGCTGGTAGCCCCAGTCGCTCAGGGCGAGGGCGGCCAGATGAGCGGGCAGCATGACGGCGTCGAAGGCATGGCCACGGGTGTCTTCAGCCAGAGCGCGGAAGTCGCGCGCGGTGTAGAACTGGACCGGCCGCGCCAGATGGGTTTCGAGGTGTTCGCGCAAGGGCCGGAACTGCAGCATCAGCCGCGGGGCGGGCAGGTAGGGCGCCAGGCCGATGCGCAGCGGGCTGCCCTGGGCCCGGGTGAGCGAAGGCCAGGCCTGCAGCGCCAGGGCCGCACAGAGGGACTGCAACCAGAAGCGGCGATGCGGTGCGTTCAGCATGGGGTGAGCTCCCTGCAAGGCTTCAGGTGTCCAGGAGCAGGTGGTCGAGCTGGGCGATCAGCGCCGGCACGTCCATGGGCTTGGTGAGGTAGGCCGCGAACCCGGCCTCACGGCCGCGTTCGATGTCGCGCGGCATGGCGTTGGCGCTGAGCGCCACCAGCGGGATGTGGCCGGTCTGCGGGTCGGCGCGCAGGCGCCGGCACAGTTCCAGCCCGTCCATGCCGGGCAGGTCGATGTCGATCACCACGAGATCCGGCCGGTGGGCGCGCACCAGGGCCAGGCCGGTGACGCCGTCTCCGGCCGTGAGCAGCTCGATGCCGGGCCGCAGTCCCAGCACCTGGCGGAACACGGCCACGTTGGAGGGGTTGTCTTCCACATACACGACGGTGCGGGTGCGCCGTGGGACGACGGCGGGGGCCTCGTGGGCAACCAGAGCAGCAGGCACGGCGGGCGCCGGTGCCGAGGCCCCGGCCAGTTCGAAGCGGAAGCACGAGCCCACACCGGGCTGGGAGTGCACACTGAGCTGGCCCCCCATGGCTTCCACCAGGCGTTTGGTGATGAGCAGCCCGATGCCTGTACCCTCGATCCCCTCACCGGGCGCGACGAAGCGCGTGAACGGCTCGAACAGCCGTTCGATCTGGTCGGCTGACAGGCCGCGGCCCGTATCGGTGATGGACACCGCCACGCGACCATCGGCACCGGCCTCGAGTCGGGCGGTCACTTCGCCCTGCGGGCGGTTGTACTTCACGGCATTGGACAGCAGGTTGTCCATCACCTGGCGTGTGCGCGTGCGGTCGGCATGCACCCAGCATGGCGCCGGCAGGGCCAGGTCGGCCTGGAGCTTCACCCCCTTGCGCCGGGCCACCGGCTCGGCAGCCTGCAACGCCTGACGCAGCAACTCGGCCAGGTCCACGCTTTCGAGCGAGACGCTCATGTGGCCCGACTCGATACGCGCCAGGTCGAGCACCTCGTTGATCATCTCCAGCAGGTGCCAGCCGGCCGCCTCGATGTGGCGCAGCGGTTCGGCCGCGTGGACTGGCAGGTCCTGCGAGCGAGCGCGCAGCACCTGGGCAAATCCGAGGATCGCATTGAGCGGGGTGCGCAGTTCGTGGCTCATGCGCGAAAGGAAATCGGACTTCGCCCGGTTCGCCTGCTCGGCCGCATCACGTGCGGCCTCGAGTTCCGCCGTGCGCCGGGCCACTCGTTCCTCAAGCCGGGCATTGAGGTTTTCCAGCTCGTCCACCAGCGAGCGCTGGCGCCTTTCACTGTCTTCCAGGGCCTGCAGTCGATCCTGCAGCGCTTCGGTCATCTGGTTGAAGGCCTCGGCCAGCTGGCGCAGTTCGCTCGGCCCGGTCCCGGAGGGAATGCGGCCAACGGCATCGCCCTTTGCCAATTGCCGGCTGGCTTGCGCGAGCGCCCGCAGGTGGGCTGTCAGCCAGGTCGTGAGGCCCACCATCAGGATCAGGCCCACGCCCAGCACCAGAGCGCCGATGAGCAGACTGTTGCGCGTCACCTTGTACAGCGCGGCGTTCAGCCCCTCGGTGTGCACGCCGAAGCGGACCTGCCCATAGGTCTGGCCTTCAAGTTCGAGCGTGGCTTCGGTGGCCGTGGTGCCGTTGTCACCTGCAGGCCGGGACGTGGCCGCCACGATACGACCTTCCGCATCGAGCACTTCCAGGAAGGCCAGCCCGTGCGAAGAAACGCTCTGGCGCGCCACCTCGTTCACCGCCGCATGGTCGCGTGCGGCCATGAGCGGGGCCAGCGCTGCCACCAGCAAGGGGCGAGCCACGTCGAGCTGTCGGTCGAACTGCTCCTGCAGGGCCGCCTTCATGGCCGATTGCGCCCCCCACAGCAAAAGCACCGACATCAGCACCAGGGTGGCAGCGCTGGCGAGGATCAGCTGGGCGCGTAGCGTTCGGGGCATGCGGCGGGCGACGGGTGCCCCATGATACCGTTGCAGCCCCGTATCCTTCAGGCCTCAGACCCGCTCGGGCAGCCCGAGCGGCCTTCGGGCCACTTGGTGAAGCCCATGCCTGAGCACGGGGTGCGGCTGGGTGCCTTTACCGCGCAGCGCGAGCAGCTTCCGCGGGCGCCAGACGCTGCATGAGTCGATCGAAGAGGATCAGGGCCACCGCAGTCAGCGCCACCAGCGTCACGGTCAGCGGCAGCTCAAGCGGATGCAGGGTGCCGGGGGGAACCGCCGATCGGTCGGCCACCGTGCAGACCACCGTGGCGGCTGACATGCCGGTGTAGTGCATGGCGCCCACGGCGCCCGCCATGACCACCGAGGCACTGAGACGAGAAACCAGGCTGCGCACGTGAAAGGCCAGCCACAAGGCCGCCGTGGCGGCGAAGACGGCCACGGCGATCGAGGCCCCGACGCGCGCGAAATCCCACTCCAGGTAGCCGCCGAAACGCATCCCATACATCCCCAGGTAGTGCATCAGGGCCACACCCAGCCCGGCCAGGGGGCCGGCCACCGCCAGGCGGCGCCAGGTGAAGGGGGCTGAGGCGATGTAGCCCAGCGCAGCGGCGGACACCACGGCCGCCGCCAGCAGCGACACGGCGGTCTCCCAGAGGCCATAGCCCACCCCGATGGGCAGGCGGTAGGCCAGCATGCCGATGAAGTGCAAGGCCCAGATGCCCACACCCCCCAGGGCGACGCCGGTCACGAACAGATTGAACCAGCTCAGCCGCCCATCCCGGGTGCGGATGGAGGGCGCGGTCGACAGGGCGGCGAAAGCTCCGAGGGTCGAGACGGCAAAGGACAGGGCCACCAGGCCGAGATCCCATTGGGCAGTTATGACTTCATAGTTCAATTTTGATACTCATCGGTTGCTGCGTAACCGAAATGTATCTAATTTATACAAAGCCGTCATGCTGACATGGGCATGCGGGAAAACATCACGATCGAGGGGTGCCTATTTTCGAACGATCGTTCGATAATTCGTGGTCATGCCCCGTCCGGGAGGAGTCCGCCTTGAGCGTCACCACGTCCGCCTATCCCCACCTGCTTCAGCCCCTGGATCTGGGCTTCACCACCCTGCGCAACCGCGTGCTGATGGGGTCCATGCACACGGGCCTGGAGGACGGGCGGCAGTTCGACAAGCTCGCGGCCTACTTTGCCGAGCGGGCGCGCGGCGAGGTGGGGCTCATCGTGACCGGCGGTTTTGCGCCGAATGTGGAAGGCTGGGCCAAGCCCTTCGCAGGCCGGCTGGCCACGCACGGCGCGGCCAGGCGCCATCGCGAGGTGACCGCAGCCGTGCACGCCGAGGGCGGCAAGATCGCGCTGCAGATCCTGCACACCGGCCGCTATGCCTACCACCCGCTGGCGGTGGCGCCCTCGCGGTTGAAGTCGCCGATCTCGCCCTTCACCCCGCGTGAGCTCAGCGCGCGCGGGGTGGAGCGCCAGATCCGCGCCTTCGTGCGTTGCACCGTGCTGGCCCGCGAGGCGGGCTACGATGGCGTGGAAATCATGGGCAGCGAGGGCTACTTCATCAACCAGTTCCTCGCCGCGGCCACCAACCACCGGGATGACGAGTGGGGCGGCCCTTATGAGAACCGCATGCGACTGGCGGTGGAGATCGTGCAGCGTTGTCGCGAGGCGGTGGGGCCCGACTTCATCCTGGTCTACCGCCTGTCGATGCTCGACCTCGTGCCGGGCGGCAGCACCTGGGACGAGGTGGTGCAGCTCGCGCAGGCGGTCGAACGCGCGGGCGCCACGATCATCAACACCGGCATCGGCTGGCACGAAGCGCGCATTCCCACCATTGCCACGAGCGTGCCGCGCGGTGCCTTCGCCTGGGTGACGAAGAAGCTGCGCGGTGCGGTGAAGCTGCCGCTGGTCACCACCAACCGCATCAACACACCCGAGGTGGCCGAGCAGATCCTGGCCGACGGCTGCGCCGACATGGTGTCGATGGCCCGGCCGCTGCTGGCCGATGCCGAGTTCGTGAAGAAGGCGCGCGAGGGCCGGGCCGACGAGATCAACACCTGCATCGCCTGCAACCAGGCCTGCCTGGACCACGTCTTCGTCAACAAGCTCAGCAGCTGCCTCGTCAACCCGCGTGCCTGCCGCGAGACCGAACTCGTGATCCGCCCCACACCGGCGCGCAGGCGGGTGGCCGTGGTGGGCGCCGGCCCGGCGGGGCTGTCGGCGGCCACCACCCTGGCCGAGCGCGGCCACGAGGTGGATCTTTTCGAGGCTGCCGGCGAGATCGGTGGCCAGCTCAACCTGGCCAAGGTCGTGCCGGGCAAGGAGGAGTTCCACGAGATGCTGCGCTACTTCCGCCGCCGCGTGGAGCTCACCGGTGTGCGCCTGCATCTGAACACCGTGGTGAACGTCGACACCCTGGCCGGGGCTGGCTATGACGACGTGCTGCTGGCCACCGGCGTGCGCCCGCGCGACCCGCGCATCCCCGGGCAGGACCACGCCAAGGTGCTGAGCTACATCGACGTGCTGCGCCACGGTGCCATCGTGGGGCGGCGGGTGGCCATCGTGGGGGCCGGAGGCATCGGCTTCGACGTGGCCGAGCACCTGGTGCACGACGGGCATTCGCCCACGCTGAATCTTTCCGAGTGGCTGGAGGAGTGGGGGGTCGGTGATCCGGCGCAGGCCCGCGGGGGCGTGGAAGGCGTGCAGCCCCGCGTGTCGCCGCCGGCCCGCGAGGTCACCCTGCTGCAGCGCCGCGCCGGCAAGCTGGGCGAACGCCTGGGCAAGACCACCGGCTGGATCCACCGCACCACGCTCAAGCACAAGGGCGTGCGCATGATCGGCGGGGTGAACTACGAGCGCATCGACGACCGCGGCCTGCTCATCAGCCATGGCGAAAAGCGCGAAAACCCGACCTGGCTGGAGGTGGACCACATCGTGCTGTGTGCCGGCCAGGAGCCGCTGCGTGAACTGGTGGACCCCTTGCGGGCGGCGGGCATGCGCGTGCATCTCATCGGGGGCGCCGACGAGGCGGCCGAACTGGACGCCAAGCGCGCCATCGACCAGGGCACGCGTCTGGCTGCGGCCCTCTGAGCCTCAGTGCACCGAAGCCTCTTGAGCGCCTGGGTGATCGTCCAGGCGTGCCGCGTCTTGTGCGCCCCACGCCCGATGGGCCCCGGCGGCCCGTAGTGGCTTCAATGGCTCGTTGAAAAGGGCTTCATGGCTGTGATCCTTCGTCCCGGGGGCGGCGCATCAGCGCCACCAGCACCACACCGATGCCCAGCACCACCACGCTGATCCAGGCCGCGTTCCACCCGCCCAGCGTCTGGCTGTTCACGTACGACAAGGCCGACCACAGCATGTAGGCGCACACCAGACAGAAGATGGCTGGCAGCACCGGGTACAGTGGCACCTTGAAGGGGCGCTCGGCCTGCGGCTCGCGGACGCGCAGCACGAAAAGCGAAATGCCGCTGAGCAGGAAGAAGAGCCAGAACACCGGGGCGGTGAACTCCACCATGGCCTTGAAGCCACCGCCCGCCCAGACGCCGATGGCAATCAGCAGCAATGACACGACACACTGCAGGCGCAGCGCATGCAGCGGGGCGCCGCGTTGCTGGTCCCAGTCGGCCAGCCAGCGCAGGGCGTGCCAGTCCCGGCCCAGGGCATAGCTGGTGCGGGCCCCCACGATCATGGTGGCATTGATGGAGGTGAGTGCCGCCACGGCCACCATGAGCGAGATGATCAGTTCACCCGTGGGCCCGAAGCTCACCTTCAGCAGATCGGCCGCCACGGCATTGGACTTGGCCATGCCCTCCAGCCCCAGACCCTGCCAGTAGGCCCACACCACGGCCAGGTACAGGCCGGTGATGATGAGGATGGACAGCACCAGGGCCTTGACGGTGTTGCGGCGCTTGTCCCGCACCTCGGCGCTGATGTAGGCCGCTTCGTTCCAGCCGCCATAGGCCAGCAGCACGAAGACCATGGCCAGGCCGAACATCGCCAGCGAGGGCGTGTGCGGGGCGGCCGGCTCGGCTGCCGCGGCAGCGCCGTTGCCCGCCGGCAGGGTGAGGGCTGCCACGATGATGAGGCCGAGCCCCAGGATCTCCAGCGCCGTGAGCCACACCTGAGTGGACGACATCGCCTTCACGCCGCGCAGGTGGATGTGCGAGAGCACCAGCACCGAGGCCGCGGCATACACGGCCGAACTGGCGGGGGCGCTGAGATAGGGCAGGGGCAGCACCGCGGTCATGTAGTCGCCGAACACGAAGGCCAGCAGGGCGATCGAGCCGGTGGTGATGACCGACAGACGCGCCCAGCCGAACAGCAGGGACATGGAGCGCCCATAGGCGCGCTGCAGGTAGTGGTAGTCGCCGCCGGCATGCGGGTAGGCCGTGGCCAGTTCGGCGTAGCACAGCGCGCCGATCAAGGAAGCCAGCCCGCCCAGCACCCAGGCGAAGAACATCCAGGACACATCGCCGGTCATGCCGGCCACCAGCGAGGGTGCCTTGAAGATGCCGGCGCCGATCACCACGCCGACGATGATCGCAATGGCCTCGCGCAGGCGAAGCACCTCTCCCGGCCCTGCGGCAACTGGCGTACCGGTGGCCAGCGGTGTGGTGGTGGGGGGGATGGCGCTCATGACCGACCTCCGATGCAGGCTGTGAAGACGCTCGAGTCGGGGCGGGTCGCTTCGGTCATGGGCATCCTTGGCAAGTGAATCGACATCGCGGCAGGGGCTGCGCGGCCAAATTCTGTCCGACTGGATCGCTCAAGGGAAGTTTCTCAGCCCAGTGCGCAAAGCGCGCATGCTGCGCTGCCGCATGCCTTGTGAAGTATTTGTTTATAACCATGAGGCATCCTTAGAATATGTGAAACACTTGCTTCACCTTCCTCTCCCAAGGATGACCATGCCTCCCGCCATTGCCCACCGCAACCTGCCCGATGCCTTGCTGCGTGCCCGCGAGTCGGTGATGCGCTACTTCCGGCCCAACCTCAAGCTGGCCGGTGTGACCGAGCAGCAGTGGCGGGTGATCCGGGTGCTGTCGGACCGGGGCGAGCTGGAGATCGGTCAGATCGCGGAAGCCGCCTGCATCCCAGGCCCCAGCCTCACCGGCGTGCTGGAGCGCATGGAGCGCGATGACTGGGTGCGGCGTTTTCGCATCTCCACCGATCAGCGCAAGGTGATCGTCGAGCTCACGCCCAAGGCCAAGCGCCTGGTGCAGCGCATGCTGGACCGCATCGACGAGCGCTACAAGGCCATCGAGTCACAGCTGGGCGCGCAAGCCCTGGATGAATTGCACGGCTTGCTCGAGAAGGTGATGGCCCTGCCCGATCCCAGCGCCGAAGCGCCGGTGAAGCTGCCGGTGCGGCGCAAGGCCGCACCCAAGGTCGCGGCCTGACGGGGGGCGCCTCAGGCGCCGAAGCGGCCGGCGCGGAAGTCTTCCACGGCCTGGAAGATTTCCTGTTGCGTGTTCATCACGAAGGGACCGTACTGCACGATGGGCTCGTTCAGCGGCCGCCCGGCGATGAGCAGGGCACGGCTGTCGGGTCCGGCCTGCAGCGCTACGCCGTCGCCCTCATTGCGCAGGATGGCCATGCGTCCGGCCGGCACCTCAGTCGCGTTCACGGCCACCTGGCCGCGGTACACATAGACAAAGGCATTGTGTTCGGCTGGCAGCGGCTGCGCGAAGCGCGTGCCCGCCGCGAGGTGCAGGTCGAGGTACAGCGGCTGCGTGGCCTCGCGCTGTACGGCGCCGCTCACGCCCTGGCTCTCGCCGGCGATCACGCGCACCGTCAGCCCTGGGGCCGTGAACTCGGGGATCTCGGCGCTCTGGATGTCGCGGTACCAAGGTGCGCTCATCTTGTCGCGCGCCGGCAGGTTCAGCCAAAGCTGAAAGCCTTCCATGCGACCTTCCTCCTGCTCGGGCAGCTCGGAGTGGATCACCCCGCGCCCGGCGGTCATCCACTGCACGCCGCCGTTCTGCAGCAGGCCTTCGTGGCCTGCACTGTCGCGGTGGCGCATGCGCCCGGCGATCATGTAGGTCACCGTCTCGAAGCCGCGGTGCGGATGGTCGGGGAAGCCGCCGATGTAGTCATCGGGGTTGTCGGTGCCAAAGGCATCCAGCATCAGGAAGGGGTCGAGGCGGCGCTGCAGCGGCTGCGTGAGCACCCGTGTGAGCTTCACACCTGCCCCGTCGGAGGTGGCCATGCCCGCCACCAGCCGCTCGACGCTGCGCGGGTGCTCGACCCCATCCTGACGGTGGGCGGTGAGGGTGGCGGTCATGGTGTTCTCCTTGTGACATCACATGAGGCGAGTGTCAGGCCAGCGCGGCCTCGATCTCGGCCTGGGCCGCAGCCAGCCCCTTTCGTTCGGCCTCCGGGCCCATGGCCAGGCCTTCGGCGTAGATGAAGCGCACGTCGGTCATGCCCAGAAAGCCCAGGGTGGTCTTCAGGTAAGGGACCTGGCTGTCGGACGGCTGGTTGCGATAGATGCCGCCGCGCGTCAGCACCACATAGACCGTCTTGTTCTTCAGCAGGCCTTCGGGGCCATTCTCGGTGTACTGAAAGGTGACCTTGGCGCGGGCGATGGCATCGATCCAGTTTTTCAGCTGGGCCGACACACCGAAGTTGTACATCGGCACGCCCAGCACCACCACATCGGCCGCCTGGATCTCGGCGATCAGCGCATCGTCCAGGGCCACGCGGGCCGCCTGCTCGGGCGTGCGCTGCTCGGCGGGCGTGAAGAGGGCCCCCAGGGCCGCCTCGTCCAGCACGGGGTGGGGATTGCGGGCCAGGTCACGCACGGTCAGGCGGGCCCCCGGTTGGGCTGCCATCAGGCGCTCGACCAGGGCGCTGGCCAGGCGAGTGGAGTGCGAGCCATCGACGCGGGCGCTGGAGTTGACTTGCAGGATGTTCATGGTCGTGTCCGGGAGAAGAGTTGCAATGAAGCGAACTCTAGTTGTCCCAAATGGCATGAGGAAGATAATCTAATGGATAAGATTGATCCATTTTTGGAACAGTGAGGCGTTATGAAGCTGCAAGCCGATGATCTGCTGCTGTTCGCCCGGGTGGCCGACGAGGGCAGTTTCAGCCGGGCGGCCGAGCGGGTGGGTCTGCCCAAGTCCACCGTCTCGCGCCGGCTGGCCGCGCTGGAAGCCGACCTGGGCGAGCGCCTGTTGCTGCGCACCACGCGCAAGCTCACCCTTACGGACTTCGGCCACCACGTGCTGGCTCATGCCCGCCAGGTGGCCGACGAGGTGGAGGCGGCGGCCTCGCTGGCCCAGCACCGCCAGGTGGAGCCGAGCGGGCGTCTGCGGGTGTCCATGCCTGGAGACTTCGCCAACCTCGTCCTGAGCCAGTTGCTGGCCGACTTCATTGCCCGCCATCCGGCCATCACGCTGGAGGTGGACATCACCCCGCGGCGCGTGGACCTCATTGGCGAGAACTTCGATCTTGCCATCCGCATGGGTGATCTGGCCGACGATGCCTCACTGACAGCGCGCCGACTGGCCGTGCTGTCGGTGGGCTTGTACGCCTCGCCGGCCTACATCGCCCGGCAGGGCAACCCGTCCGAGCCGGAGGCCCTGATGGAGCACGAGGCCCTGCGCCTGCTCACCCGCACCGGCGAGCCGGCGCCTTGGGTGCTCACCCGTGGCGAGGTGCACTGGGAGGGCATCCCGCCTGGGCGGGCCACGATCAACTCCCCCGAACTCCTGATGCGCCTGGCTCGCGCCGGGGCTGGCATTGCCGCCGTGCCCGACCATTTCGCCGAGCCCTACGTGCGCAGCGGCGAACTGCAGCCCCTGCTCGCCGACTGGCGTTTGCCCGCCACCGTGGCCTGGGCGGTGTTCCCCGGGCGGCGGCTCATGCCGGCGCGCACCCGTGCACTGCTCGACGCCTTGGCGGCCCTCTTCACGGGCGAGGCCTGCCAGGCTGTCGATGTGCGGGTGCAGCAGATGCTCAAGCCCTGGCGAAACGGTGCCAGCTCCTGAAATTCCTGAACCAATCAGTGCATGTTGGAATCAAATGGGAGCAAAAAAAGGTGCAAAGCCTATCAATAGGCGTAAACAATCAAGACTATTGATTGATTGCATGCGCAAAATGCTGCAATGCACCTACCATACGGGTTATCCCTTCCCTTCATGACTCACAAGGAGCACATATGTCCCTGATCAACACGCAAGTCCAGCCGTTCAAGGCCCAGGCTTTCCACAACGGCAAGTTCATCGAGGTCACCGAGGCGTCGCTGAAGGGCAAGTGGTCCGTGCTGATCTTCATGCCGGCCGCGTTCACCTTCAACTGCCCCACGGAAGTGGAAGACGCCGCCGATCACTACGACACCTTCAAGTCGCTGGGTGCCGAGGTCTACATCGTCACCACCGACACGCACTTCTCGCACAAGGTGTGGCATGAAACCTCCCCCGCCGTGGGCAAGGCCAAGTTCCCGCTGGTGGGCGACCCCACCCACACCCTGACCAACGCCTTCGGCGTGCACATCCCCGAGGAAGGCCTGGCCCTGCGCGGCACCTTCATCATCAACCCCGAGGGTGTGATCAAGACCGCCGAGATCCACGACAACGCCATCGCCCGCGATGTGAAGGAAACCCTGCGCAAGCTGCAGGCCGCCCAGTACGTGGCCGCCAACCCCGGCCAGGTCTGCCCGGCCAAGTGGCAACAGGGCGCCAAGACCATCGCCCCGTCGCTGGACCTGGTCGGCAAGATCTGATCGATCTTCCATGTTGAAGCTCAGGGCCGGCGTGATGCCGGCCTGTGAAGCTCCTCGGGTGGGCGCCTTGCCCACCCAGGCCCGCCGAACACCGGAATTCGGGCCTCGCTGACAGCATCGCTGCCTTCTCGTGGCGCTCGGTGCTGTCAACGGGGTCGGAACGACCACGCCTGTAATGCACCGGATGGATACGAAGAAGGAAGCCACCATGCTCGACGCCAACCTCCAAGCCCAGCTCAAGGCCTACCTGGAGCGCCTTCAGCACCCGATCGAGCTGATCGCCTCGCTGGACGAGCGCCCCGAATCGGGCGAGATGCGCGAGCTGCTCGAGGAAATCACCGCCCTGTCGGACAAGATCAGCCTGCGCCTGGACGGACAGGACACGCGCCGACCCTCGTTTCAGATCACCCGTGCTGGTGAAGACATGGGCGTGCGTTTTGCCGCCATCCCCATGGGCCACGAGTTCACTTCGCTGGTGCTGGCGCTGCTGCAGGCGGGCGGCCATCCGCCCAAGATTGAGGCCGAGCTGATCGAACAGATCCGCGCGCTGAAGCCCGAGACCGAGCTCGTCTTCGAGACCTGGATGAGCCTGACCTGCCACAACTGCCCGGACGTGGTGCAGGCCCTGAACCTCATGGCCGTGCTCAACCCGCGCATCCGCCACGTGGCCATTGACGGGAGCCTGTTCCAGAAGGAGGTCGAGGAACGCCAGATCATGGCCGTGCCCCTGGTCTTCCTCAACGGCGAGAAGTTCGCCTCCGGCCGCATGGAGGTGGGCGAGATCCTGGCCAAGATCGACACCGGCGCGGCCGCGCGCGATGCGGCCAAGCTGTCCGAGAAGGCACCCTTCGACGTGCTGATCGTCGGGGGAGGGCCGGCCGGTGCCGCAGCGGCCATCTACGCCGCACGCAAGGGCATCCGCACGGGGCTTGTGGCAGAACGCTTCGGCGGCCAGACCCTGGACACGCTGGGCATCGAGAACTACATCTCGGTGCCGCACACCGAAGGCCCGAAGTTCGCGGCGGCGCTGGAACAGCACGTGCGTGAGTACGACGTGGACGTGATGAACCTGCAGCGCGTCGAATCCGTGGAGCCCGCCCAGGAGAAGGGCGGTCTGGCCACCGTGCGCTTGTCCAACGGCGCCGAGCTGAAGAGCCGCACCGTGATCCTGGCCACCGGCGCGCGCTGGCGCAATGTGAACGTACCGGGCGAAGAGCAGTACAAGACCAAGGGTGTGGCCTACTGTCCGCACTGCGACGGCCCGCTGTTCAAAGGCAAGAAGGTGGCGGTGATCGGTGGCGGCAACTCCGGCGTCGAGGCGGCCATCGACCTGGCGGGCGTGGTCGAGCACGTCACGCTGATCGAGTTTGCCGACCAGCTCAAGGCCGATGCCGTGCTGGTGAACAAGCTCAAGAGCCTGCCCAACGTCGCCATCCACACCAATGCCCAGACCACCGAGATCACCGGCGACGGCCAGAAGGTGAACGGCCTCACCTTCAAGGACCGCGTGAGCGGCGCCGAGCATCACCTCGAGCTGGCGGGTGTGTTCGTGCAGATCGGCCTGGTGCCCAACACCGAGTTCCTGAAGGGCTCGGCGGTGGAGCTGTCGCGCTACGGCGAGATCATCATCGACGCCAAGTGCCACACCAGCGCCGAAGGCATCTTCGCGGCCGGGGACGTGACGACCGTGCCTTACAAGCAGATCGTCATTGCGGCGGGCGAGGGCTCCAAGGCGGCGCTGAGCGCCTTCGACCACCTCATCCGCACGTCGGCGCCAGCCTGAGGGCGCCGAGACCGGCGTGCCGGTCAGCGCACGTTCATGACGCGCGTCCCCAGCAACTGAGCGCCGCTGCGGTCCGTGATGCGGACCGTGGCCTGGCGGGCGGTGAAGCCCTCGGGCAGGGCCACGTGCCCGCGCAGGCTTTCCACCCGATTCAACGTCACCGGCACAGCCTCCAGGCTGCGCCGGCCTTCCAGGCCCTTGTCGTCCACCCCGGCCAGCACGAACTGGACCGCCGCGTTCATCGGCCGGGGGTTGCCGTCCCGGGTGAGCACCACGTCGTAGGTCAGTCGGCCTTGCGAGGCGGTGAACCGTGCGGCCCGCACGGCGACCATCCCTCCGCGCGGGTCGGGCGGCAGCGCATCGGCCAAGGCCAGCAAGTCTTCGCGCTGCCGTGCCACGGTGTCCTGCGCGGCCGACAAGTCCAGCGCCAGCTTCTGGCGCTCGGCCTCGGCCTTCTGCAGGCGCTGGGTGGTGTCGGCCAGCTCGGCGCTCAGCCGCTGGCGCTCGGCCTCGGCCGTCTCATAGTCGCTGCGCAGGGCCTGCGACTGGCTGGCCGTGAGGCGCGGTGGCAGGTGTTCAGACTGGACATAAAGAACGCCGCCCACGCCCAGCGCGGCACCAGCGAGCAGCCAGGCCAGCCAGGGAGGGATGCGTCGCGAGCGGCGGCGGCCGTAAGGGTCGAAGACAACGGGTTTGGGACGTCCCAGCATGGGCGGTGTCGAAGAGGTCGTGCGAGGGGAAGAGGATCAACCCCGCAGGTTAACCTCATCGGCAGACGTCATTGCAACACGATGTGCCTGCGGCAAGCAGATGCGACATGGGCACCACCCAAAGAAAAGGCCAACCGTGAGGTTGGCCTGGCGTCTTGGTGGACCGAAGGAGGATCGAACTCCCGACCTCTGCATTGCGAACGCAGCGCTCTCCCAGCTGAGCTATCGGCCCGATGTAACCCGCAATTCTAGCAAATCATTTCATGCCGTTGCGCCGGGCGAGCTCGACGAAAAGGGCGGAATGGTCGTACTCGGCGAGGCCGTGGTCGATGCCGTCGGCGTAGAGCTCGGCGAAGAGCCTGGTGATGGGGGCCTGGAAGTCGAGCGCATCAGCCGTGTCCAGGGCGTTGCGCAGGTCCTTGAGCTGCACGCTCATCGCGGCACGCTTGGCGAAGTCGCGGTCCACCATGCGCTGGCCGTGCACGTCCAGGATGCGGCTTTCTGCAAAGCCGCCCCGGATGGCGGCGCGCACCTGGGCCATGTCGGCTCCGCCCTTGGCGGCCAGCAGCAAGGCTTCGCTCACGGCGCCGATGGTGATGCCCACGATCATCTGGTTGGCCAGCTTGGCCAGTTGCCCGGCGCCGTGCGGGCCCACATGGGTGGCGCGGCCCAGCGGGGCGAACACGGGCTGGGCGCGCGCGAAATCGGCGGCGTCGCCGCCGGCCATGATGGCCAGCGTGCCAGCCTCGGCCCCCACGGTGCCGCCCGAGACGGGGGCGTCGAGGTGCGCGCAGCCCTGTTCGGCCAGGCGTCGGGCGTGGTCGCGGGCCTGGGCCGGCTTGATCGAGCTCATGTCGATCACGAGGGTGCCGGGCTTGAGCACCTGGGCCACGCCCTGACCGAAGAGCACGGCCTCGACAGCGTCGCCGTTCTCCAGCATGGTGATCACCACGTCGGCCTCGCGCACGGCCTGCGCCGCCGTGTGTGCGACACGCGCGCCGTGCGAGGCCAGGCGCATGGCTTTCTCGACCGTGCGGTTCCAGGCCGTGACGGCGAATCCGGCCTCGCGCAGGCGCTGGGCCATGGGCAGGCCCATCAGGCCGATGCCCAGCACGGTGATGTTCATGGCGGTGCTCCTCTGGTGCAAAGCAGCCGGTCAGTATAGAAAGCTGACCACGACCCGACGCAAACCCTCGCAAGGAGCATGTGCATGACCCCCGCCTACGACCCGCAGTGGCTCGATGTTCAGTACAACAACCGCGCCCGGATTCCAGAGCATGCGGAGATCTTCGCCCGCTGGGCGAGCGACTCGGCCCAGGCGCGCGCGCGTCTGTCGCCCGTGCTGGATTGTGCCTACGGCCCGGGGGCGGCGCAGACGCTGGACGTCTTTCCGGCCCGCCAACCCGGTGCGCCGGTGCTGGTGTTCATCCATGGCGGCTGGTGGCGTTCGCTGGACAAGGCGGACCACTCCTTCATCGCCCCGGCTTTCGTGGACGCAGGGGCCTGCGTGGTGGTCCCCAACTACGACCTGTGCCCTCGTGTGACGATCGAGATCATCGTGATGCAGATGGTGCGTGCCCTGGTGTGGACCTGGCAGCACGCGGCAGATCATGGGGGCGACCCGAACCGCATCATCGTGGCCGGGCATTCGGCGGGCGGGCATCTGGCGGCGATGATGGTGTCGTGTCGCTGGCGCCAGGTGGAGGCAGGACTGCCGGCGGATCTGGTCAAGGGGGCGCTCGCGATCTCAGGGGTGTTCGACCTCGATCCCGTTCGTCACACCCCTTTCCTGAAATCGGACCTGCTGTTGACGCCGCAGTCCGTGGCCCGTCTGAGCCCGGCCTATTTCCCGGCGCCGTCGGTGCCCTTGCTGGCCACCGTGGGCGCGCAGGAAAGCGAGGAGTTTCTGCGCCAGAACCAGCTCATCCGGGATCGCTGGGGCCCAAAGGCTGTGCCGGTGTGCGAGGCCATCCCGCACACACACCACCTGAGCGTGGTGGAGACGCTCGCGCAGCCCGGCCAGCGCGTGCATCAGCTGGCGAGGGGCTTGCTGGGACTGGATTGAAGGGGTCTCAGCGGCCCAGCAGACTGTCCAGGGCCGTTTCATCGTCTTCCACCCAGCCCGGGTCGGCGCGCAGGGTGCGCCACTCGGGACCCGCTGGGGCCCGCAAGGTCAGGGGCTCGCCGGTCACCGGGTGTGTCAGGTGCAGGGCGGCGGCGTGCAGCCAGAGTCGGGCCACGCCCAGTCGAGCCGCCCACCACCGGTTGTGGTCGCCCTTGCCGTAGGTGGCGTCGCCGATGAGCGGGTGGCTCAGGTGCTTGAAATGGCGGCGGATCTGATGCTGCCGGCCACTGCGGGGTTCGGCGGCCACCAGGGCATAGCGGGCGGTGGGGTGGGGCGGCAGCGGACTGTCGCACTCCAGCCGGGCCAGCCGACGGAAGCAGGTCAGCGCCGGCTGGGCGTCGGTGGCACGGCCGCGGTCGTGGCGCGGGGCCCCCTCGTCGATGCGGCGCAGGGGATGGTCGATCTCGCCGTGCGCTGCAGGCCAGCCGCGCACCAGCGCGAGGTAGTGCTTGCGCACGGCATGGGCCTCGAACTGGCGCGACAGCGCCTGCGCCGTGTCGGGATCGAGGGCCATCAGCAGCACGCCCGAGGTGCCGCGGTCCAGACGGTGCACGGGGTAGACGGTGCAGCCCAGGTGGTCGCGCAGCATCTGCACGGCAAAGCGGGTGTCTGCACGGGCAATGGGCGAGCGGTGCACGAGCAGTCCGGCCGGTTTGTCCATCGCCACCAGGTGATCGTCGAGGTGCAGGACCTTGCAGGCGTCGGAATCCAGGGGCATGCGGCGAATTGTGCCAATTTGTGACAAAGTCCTCGCTGACCTTGCGCGTGATGCGCACGCCGCGGGTCGCAGACCATGGTGCAGCGAGGCGTCGGGCTGCACAATGGTTTCACGCAAGACCCGCTGCATGACAGGATGGCGGGCCCACCTTCGATCTGCAGGGGATGCCGCATGGCCGGCCTGGCTCACTGGGCAGTTGGTGTTCAGGATGTGCTCGCGAGGGCTTTTGCGCCCCGCGGCTGGCTTTCCGGTCTGGGTCGTTACGTTCAGTGGATCAGCCTGGCTGCGCTGGCGGCCGTCTCACCTGCGCTTCATGCGCAGACCCAACCGCTGCCCGAGTTGCAGACGCTGCCGCGGGTGTCGCCCCCGCCTGAGTTCATCGCCTGGCGTGACGGTCGCAGCGCACTGCGCGTGGGGGTGGTGCAGGACTGGCAGCCCATCGACTGGGTGGACGGCGACGGACGCTACACCGGGCTGTCCGGCGAGCTGACCCAGGCGTTGGCGCGCATGCTGCAGATGTCGGTGCAGGTGCGGACCTTCCGCGATTTCCCCTCGGTGATGGCAGCGGCCCGCGCGGGCGAGGTCGACGTTCTGCCCTCGCTGGCCCGGTCCCCGCAGCGCGAAGCGGAACTGTTGTTCACCGACAGCTATGTGCAGCTGCCCATGGCCTATATCGGGCGGCGTGGCGTGACCGACTTTTCTGAAACCCATGACTTCGGCGGACGGCGTGTGGCGGTGGAGCGTGGCTATGCGGCGCACGAGTATCTGCTGACCCGCCACCCAGGTGTGGGGCTGGTGGAGGTGGATGACACGCGAGCGGCGATCCGGGCTGTGGCCGAGGGGCAGGCCGATGTCTACCTGGGTGCGCTGGCCCCCGCCCACCGGGTGATCGAGGTCGAGCGCATCGACAACCTGCAGGTTCTGCGCCGGGTGGTGCTCGGTCAGGGCCAGTTGCACTTCGGCGTGCCACGAACGGCGGCGCCGCTGCACGCAGCCCTGAATGAGGCGCTGCGTGCCATCGACCCGGGCTGGATGGACCAGCTCGTCGCGGCCTGGCAGCCACGCTACCTGGCGCTGACGCCAGAGCGTGCGCCCGCCGTGGACGAGGCGCTGAGGCGCAAGCTGGCCGAACGCGGTGAGCTGCGTGTGGGCTTCGACCAGGGCTTTGGGCCCATCAATGCCCTGGGTGACGATGGTGAGCCCGCCGGTTTTGCGATCGAGCTCTTCCGGCGCGCGGCCGACAATGCCGGGCTGCGTTATCGCCTGGAAGCTCAGCGCACGTTCGAACAGGGCCTTTCGGGGGTGCGCGAACGCCGGATCGACGTGATGCTGTCCACCGTCCGCACCGGGCCGCGTTTGGAGTTCGCGAGCTTCGTGGGGCCGTATTACTCGGCACCTTCGGTGCTGGTGAGCCGGCTGGACGGGGGCTGGCCGAATGTGGCGTCGCTGTCGGGACGCACGCTGGCCATCGACCGTGCGCACTACCTGATCCCGGTGATCCAGCGCGAGGCGCCGGCCGTGCGCCTGGTCGAGGTGGACACGGTTGAGGCGGCCATGCTCGCCGTCGCGCGGGGCGAGGCCGACGCGATGATCACCAACCTCGAAGTGGCGGCCAGCCTGATCAAGCGCCGCTTCCTTGGGCAGTTGCAGGTGTCGGGCACCGTGGAGGGGCGTCCCAGTGAACTCTACTTCGCCGTGCGCAGCGACCGCCCCGAACTGGCCGAAGCCCTGCGTCGCGGGCTGGATGCCATCCCCGAGAACGAACGCGCTGCGCTGGCCAACACCTGGCTGCGCACCGAGTTCCACGCCGGGCTGAGCTGGTCGCAGGTGTTGGGGGTCGGGGTGCCGCTGCTGGTGGTGTTCGTCATTGGGCTGGGGGTCAGCCTGGTCTTCAATCGCCGCCTCCAGCAGCATGTGCAGGCGCGCCGCGTGGTGGAGCGCCAGCTGCAGGCCGAGCGCGATGCGGCCCGCGCTGCCACCGCGGCCAAGGCCGATTTTCTTGCCGAAATGGGGCACGAGGTGCGCACGCCGCTGGCCGGCATTTCCGGAGGCTTGTCGCTGCTGCGGCATGAGCCGCTCAGCCCGAAGGCCCAGCGCTTGGTCGAAGCCATGGGGCGGTCGGCCGATCGCCTGGTGGAGTTGCTCAACAACCTGCTGGACGCCGCCAAACTCGAAGCCCACAAGATCACACTGCACGAGTCGCCGGTGAGCGTGCAACGCCTGGTGCGTGAGTTGGCCGATGAGTTCCGACCGGCCGCTCAGACCAAGGGGCTGAGCTTGAACGTCGTGGGCGAGCAAGCCTGGGCTGACCCCGTGATGCTGGATCCGATGCGCACGAGGCAGGTGGTGGCGAACCTCCTGTCCAATGCCATCAAGTTCACGCGAGAAGGGTCGGTCTCCTTGGAGCTGGACGCCCCCGAGCCAGCCGGACCAGGTCGGTGCCGGCTGGTGCTGCGTGTCCGAGACACAGGGCCGGGCGTGGACCCCGCGGTGCGGGACCGCCTGTTCGAGCGATTCGCCCAGGCTCCGGGCTCGTCGCCCGGGGGGACAGGTCTGGGGCTGGCCATCGTGCGCGAGTTGGTCGCGTTGATGGGTGGCGAGGTGGCCGTGGACAGCGAACCCGGACGAGGGACCGTGTTCACCGTGGTCTTGGAGCTGTCGTGCGCCGAGCGGGTCCACCCCACGCCGTCGCGCGATGAGCGATCGACTCAGGCGATATCACCGTCCACGTAATACCAGCGGCCCTCTTCGCGGACGAACCGGCTGTGCTCATGAAGACGGTGTGCGCGTCCACCCAGCTTGTGGCGGGCCACGAATTCCACGCGCTCGTGGGTGGCGTCATCGCGCCAATGCCCCCTCACGTCCAGGCCCAGCCACCGCAGGCCCGGCGGATCGGGTTCCAGCGCCGTCGGCCGGGTGCCTGGATGCCAGGTGGCGAGCAGATAGTCGTGCAAACCCATGACATAGGCGCTGTAGCGAGATCGCATCAGCGCCTGGGCATCGGGGGCTTGCAGATGCAGGGGGCCACCATGCCAGCGGCCGCAGCAGTGGGCGTAGGCGCGGCCGGTGCCGCAGGGACAAGTATTCGGGGCCGTCATCTGGATCACGAGCAGGCTGGTAACCTTCTCCACTTTACGCCCTTGCCGTTTGCCCGATGCTGTTCCTGCTGTCGCCTGCCAAGTCGCTCGACTACGACACCCCGGCCCATGTGGCCACCCACACCCGCCCTGTTTTCGTGGACGAGGCTGCCGAGCTCATCGACCACCTGCGCCAGAAGACGCCGGCAGAAATCGCCCAGCTGATGTCGATCAGCGACGCGCTGGCCACGCTGAACGTCGGGCGCTACGCGGCCTGGTCGCCCCGCTTCACGGCGGCCAATTCCAAGCAGGCCGTGCTGGCCTTCAACGGCGATGTCTATGAGGGGCTGGAGGCTCGCACGCTCAAGCCCGAACAGCTCGACTGGGCGCAGGAGCATGTGGTGATCCTCAGTGGGCTGTATGGGGCGTTGCGACCGCTGGACCGTCTGCAACCCTACCGGCTGGAGATGGGGACACGCCTGGCCACCCCGCGTGGCAAGGACTTGTACGCGTACTGGGGGTCGCGCATTGCCGACTACCTCAACAGACGCCTCCAGGCCGATGCGTCGCCTGTGGTGGTCAACCTCGCCTCCGAGGAGTATTTCAAGGCGGTGGATCTCAAGACGCTCAGAGCCCGCGTGGTGCATTGCGTCTTCGAGGACTGGAAGGGCGGTGCGTGGAAGATCATCAGTTTTCATGCAAAGCGTGCGCGCGGGCTCATGGTGCGTCATGCGATCGAAACGCAGGCACTCCTGCCCGAACAACTCCAGGGCTTCAACCGCGAGGGCTACGCCTTTGACCCGGGCGCGTCCGAGCGCGACCGGCTGGTCTTCCGTCGACGGGAGCAGCCGTAGCACAATGAAGCGCATGAGGAACAAGGGGGCCGCCATGAGCCAGACGATCACCCCGGAACTGCGACAGTGGATCACCGAGCAGGTGACAGCCGGGCACGGCCCGGAGGCCGTGCTGAAGTCCATGACGGCCAGTGGATGGCAGGAGGACGTGGCCCTGCAGGCGCTGGAGCAGACGCTCGAGAAGTTCCTGGCCGATCGGGGCATCGACCCCGAGGCCATCTACGAACGCGGCACGGCGGCGCTCTATGACAAGCCCGTGCCTGCCCCCTTGCTGCATGGTGAGCCCAATGTCATCGACCTCGGCGACGCCCAGGTGCAGGTGGTCTTCAGCCTCGAGCAGCCCCGCGTGGTGGTGTTGGCCAACGTCCTCAGCCACCAGGAATGTGATGAGCTGATGGCCTTGGCGGCCACGCGGCTGGAGCGTTCGCTCACGGTGAAGACCGACACCGGCACCAGCGAAGTCAACGCCGCACGCACCAGCGACGGCATGTTCTTCCAGCGCGGCGAATTCCCCTTGTGCGATCGCATCGAGCGGCGCATCGCGCGGCTCCTGAACTGGCCGGTGGAGAACGGCGAAGGACTGCAGGTGCTGCGCTACCGTCCGGGGGCCGAATACAAGCCGCACTACGACTACTTCGACCCGGCCCAGCCGGGCACTCCCACGATCCTCAAGCGTGGCGGCCAGCGTGTGGGCACACTCGTGATGTACCTCAACACGCCCGAGGCCGGCGGCGCCACCACCTTCCCCGACGTGAAGCTCTCGGTGAACCCGGTCAAGGGCAGTGCGGTGTTCTTCAGCTACGCGCTGCCGCACCCGTCCACCCAGACCCTGCACGGGGGCGCGCCTGTGCTGGCCGGTGAAAAATGGGTCGCCACCAAATGGCTGCGCGAGGGCCGTTTCGAGTGAGCGAGGCGGCCGACGATCTGCCCCTGGTGGGCGTGCGAGTGCTCGATCTCACCCGGCTGCTGCCCGGTCCCTTCGCCACGCTGCATCTGCGACGCCTGGGCGCCGATGTCCTGAAGATCGAAGCGCCCGGCTCAGGTGACGATGCCCGCGCGATGATGCGCTCGGCCGAAGATGTGGCCCTGGGGCGCCCCAGCCTCTTCTTCCGTCTGCTCAACGAGGGCAAGCGCTTGCATCGCATCGATCTGGCGCAGCCAGCCGGCCGCGAGGAACTGCTGGCCCTGGCGCGCGATGCGGACGTGCTGGTGGAGGGCTTCCGCCCTGGGGTGATGGACAAGCTCGGCGTGGGCTGGCCGGTGCTCCAGGCGGCCAACCCACGGCTGGTGATGGCCTCCATCAGTGGCTATGGACAGACCGGGCCCTTTGCGCGCAAGGCGGGGCACGACCTCAACTACATCGGCTACGCCGGCGTGCTGGACCAGATCGCCACGCGCGAGGGTGAGCTGGCCATTCCCAATTTCCAGATCGGGGATCTATTTGGCGGTACCCAGGCAGCGGTGTCGGGCATCCTGGCGGCCCTGCTGTCGGCCCAGCGCACGGGCCGCGGCCGGCATGTGGATGTGTCGATGACCCATGTGGTGCACGAGCACAACCTGCTGGCGCGGCTGGCCGTGGAAGCCTCGGGGCGTTCGCCGGCGCCTGGGCAGGACCTGCTCACCGGCGGTGTGCCCTGCTACAACGTCTATCGCACGGGCGATGGGCGCTGGATGGCGGTGGGGGCGCTGGAGCTGAAGTTCTGGCGCGCGGCCTGCGAGGTGCTGGGCCACCCGGAGTGGGGTGAGCGCCATTGGTCACTGGGCCAGGCTGTGGGTGGTGAGGACGCGATGGCCCTGCGCGAGGCCGTGGCTGCGGTGTTTGCCACACGCAGCCAGGCCGAGTGGACGGCCGCGTTCGAGGCGGCCGACTGTTGTGTGAGCCCGGTGTTGCGCATGGACGAAGCCATGCGCCACCCGCTATTCCATCAGTAATCGCGGCGCTTGCCGAAGGGCTTGCCACCCTGGGGCTTGGCACCGAAGGGTTTGCCGCCAAAGGGTTTGCTGCCAACGGGCTTCGCACCTTGCGGCTTGGTGCCGAAGGGCTTGCCGCCGGCCGGCTTGTCGCCGAACGATTTCTTTTCGCCCCAGGCCTTCTTCTCGCCCCAGGGCTTCTTGTCAGCAAAGCTGCCACGGGCTTCATTGAACCCACGGCGCTCACCCGGGTGGCCCCGGCCGCCGTCGTCACGCCCATGGCGGCCCTCGAAGGGGGCACGCTCGCGCGGCGCAACGTCGCGCGGGGCGAACTCGCCACGGCGGTCACCGCGCGGCTTGAAGCCGGCCTTGCCCATGCCAGGCTTCCAGCCCTCGGGCTTCTTGCGCTCCACCGGCGGCGGCGCCTTGGGCTCCAGGCCGGCGATGGTGGCGGCCTCGATGCGCTGCGTGGTGAAGCGCTCGATGCGGCGGATCATGCCGGTGTCGCGGCGCTCGGCCAGGGTGATGGCCAGGCCGTCGCGACCGGCGCGGCCGGTGCGGCCGATGCGGTGCACGTAGTCCTCGGCCTTCATCGGCAGCCCGTAGTTGATCACGTGGGTGATGGTGGGCACGTCGATGCCGCGCGCGGCCACGTCGGTGGCCACCAGCACGCGCAGCTGGCGCTGGCGCAGGCCCTGCAGCACGCGGTTGCGGCGGCCTTGCGGCATGCCCCCGTGCAGCGCGGCCACGGCGTGGCCCAGTTCGCCCAGGCGGTCGGCCAGGATGTCGGCGTCACGCTGGGTGCTCGTGAACACCACGGCCTGGTCCAGCTCGCGTGTGGTCAGGATGTGGTCGAGCAGGGCGTTCTTGTGGCTCAGGCTGTCGGCCCAGTGCAGGCGCTGCTCGATGTTGGCGTGCGTGTCGGTGTGCAACGCCACGTCGATGCGCCGCGGCTCGCGGGTGAGCTGCTGCGCCAGGCCGCCCACATGGCCGGCGAAGGTGGCGCTGAACATCAGCGTCTGGCGGTCGGACGAGATGGTCTCGGCGATGGCGCGGATGTCGTCGATGAAGCCCATGTCCAGCATGCGATCGGCTTCATCGAGCACCAGCATCTGCACGTTCTCGAGCACGGCCGCGCCGGTGCCCAGGTGGTCGAGCAGTCGGCCGGGGGTGGCGATCAGGATGTCCAGCGGGCCACGCAGGGCCTTGAGCTGTGCCGCGTAAGGCACGCCGCCCACGATGGTGGCCACACGCAGGCCCTGCACATGGCGGCCGTAGGTGACGCAGGCCTTGGAGACCTGCATGGCCAGCTCGCGGGTGGGCGTCAGCACGACCACGCGCGGGCCGTAGACCCTGCCTTTTTCGCGACGCTTGGTGTTGTCGCCACGTGCAGCCAGGATGCCTTCCAGGGCCGGCAGCACGAAGGCTGCCGTCTTGCCGCTGCCGGTGGACGAGGACACCATCAGGTCACGGCCTTCCAGCGCAGCGGGAATGGCACGGGCTTGGACCTCGGTGGGCTCGGCGTAGCCGGCTTCGGTGATGGCTTTTTGGAGGGCAGCGTTCAGGCCCAGGGATTCGAAAGTCATGTCAGTTCTTTTCAAGGCAAGACCTGCCCCGGTGGCCCAAAGCCACGGCAAGACAGGCACAACGCTGGCACCGACGCCGGGCGTTCTTGGAAAAAGTCGCAGGTCAGGGGGCAGGGGCCTGCACGGGAGGTGCGGGCCTCAGGCCTCGAGTCGGTGGATTGCGACGGCATCGCCGCCAACCGGGACTCAAGACACCGGGCTTGCGGCCCGGGGGTGCCCGTTGGGCACCGCGCCTGAAAAGGTCAGAGGGGATGAACGAAGCGCCGCATTGCTGCGGCGCACAACCAGCATTATGCCTGAAAGCGCGGGCGCTCGCGCACAAGGAGTGAAACCGCCGCGCAAGGGGCCCTCGGTCGCAGGATCGGTCAGGCTCGAGACCGCTTGGGCCAGGGTACGGACCGAGCCAGTGAGCAGCGAGTCCATGGGGGTGAGGTCAACTGTGCCGTCCGGCGGCAGCCCCAGCCTTTGCTGCTGGGACTCCGCGACAATCCCACCCAACCCTTTGCAGGAGCCTTTGCGTGAAGACCTATGACATCGAGATCCAGCGCCTGAAGTCGGTGAGGCACGACAAGGGGGTGATCGAACTGAAAACCGATCTGCTGGTGCAGCCTCGCGCGCGGCCGTCGAGCGACGATGGCGATGCCGTGCCCAGCAGTTGCCTGCAATTGCCGGCGGAGCATGCACGCACCCTGGTGCTGCTGCTCAAGCAGCAGCTGGCCGAGCTGGACAAGCTGCAGCCGCGCAGCCGGCGTTCCGGCCGGTGCTGAAGGCGCGGGAGGCATCGTGTTCAAGCTCCTCGGCGCCGTCCTGGCCGTCTATGTGTGCCACGCGCTTCCCGGATGCCGCGTGCTGGGGTGGCTCACTGCTGTGCCGCCCTTGTCATGGTTCGCAGAACTGGCCTACCGGCTCTTCCTCCCGCTGAGGCCCGCCTTGCAGCGTGGGGTGCAGCATCTGACACGCGAAGCCCAGGTCCGGGAGTGAAGGCGATCATGCAGTCCCTGCCCGATGGCTACCGTGCTCTGGTGATCGGCGCCTCCGGTGCGATTGGTGCGGCGTTCGTGCGTACTCTCCAGGAGGACCCGCGATGCGCGAGCGTGGTGCCCGTGACCCGGGCGTCGCCAGTGCCCTGGGACCTGCGCGACCCTGCCAGCATCGAAGCCCTCGCGTCGGCTCTGGCAGGCCCCTTCCATCTGGTGGTGGACGCCACGGGGGCGCTCACGCTGGATGGGCGAGGTCCCGAGAAACGTCTCCAGGATGTGAACGCGCAGGCACTTGCAGCGAGCCTTGCGGTCAATGCCATCGGCCCGGCCTTGCTGCTGCGCCACCTCAGCCCCTTGCTGGCGCGCGCAGAGCGTTCGATGTGGGCCAAGCTCTCCGCCCGCGTGGGCAGCATCGAGGACAACCGCAAGGGGGGCTGGTACGGCTACCGTGCGGCCAAGGCCGCACTCAACCAGCTGCTGCAGACGGCGGCCATCGAGCTGGCGCGGCAGCGACCGCTGGCCGTGGTGGCAGCGCTGCAGCCGGGCACGGTGACCTCGCGCCTGAGCCAGCCCTTCGTGGTGGAAGGGGCGATGGAGCCGCACGAGGCCGTGTCGGGACTGTTGGCCGTGCTGGATACGCTCAGCCCGACCGGGCGCGCTCAGTTCGTTGACCACGCCGGGCGGCGCATCCCGTGGTGAGCGGACTCAGACACCAGCCGCCAGCGTCATCCATCCCATGGCGCCCGCGGCCACAGCAGCGCTGCCCAGCCCGGCGGCTACACGCCAGGCGTAGGCGAAGCCCCCGCTGAGCCATGCCACGACGCAGCGGCTCGCGGTGTTCACGCCGATGGCCAGCAGCATGCAGGCCAGCAGCGTGCTCGCATCGACGCGACCCGCCTGGAAGAGGGCGGCACCCGACACCACCGGGGCATGGGCATCGGCCAGAGCTGCCAGCGCGACCCCCGCGAACAGACCGGTGGTTCCGAAATGCTGCTGCGCCTGAGCGACGACCCAGGCCACGCCGGCCAGCACGGCCGCGACGATGGCCGCCTCGCGCAGGCGAAGCGGGCGGACGTCATCGGAGGCATCGGCGGTTGCCGAGGTGTGGGACAGGCGCAGCAGCACCCACCCTGCGCCCAGGGCGGTGCAGGCTCCGGCCAGCGCGCTGGGGGCGAGGGCGGCACCGGCCGCGGGGGCAAGTGCCACCGACATCAGCAGCGCCTGCAGCCAGGTCGCTGCACCCGACATCACCCCCGCCGAGGCATGCCAAGCAGGTTGGTCGGGCCTGGCGCGATGGCGCGCACCCATAGTGGCCACGGTGGCCGTGCTGGAGACGAAGCCCGAGAAGAAGCCCGAGGCGGCCAGGCCGAGACGTGGCCCCAGCCAGCGGGTGGCGACGTGGCCAATGGCCTGCAAGGCGAGGATGAGCACGACCAGCAGACCCAGTGAGCGTGGCTGGATACCGCCCAGCCAGGGCAGGGGCCTCGCCGGCAGCAGCGGCACCACGACCAGCGCGAGCGCGGCCAGGAGCAACAGGTCCTGCACCTCCTGCTCGCTCAGCAACTGTGTGGACACGCGGTGCAGCCAGCCCCGTGCGGCCAGCAACGCGGCGACGCCGGCTCCGCAGGCGGCGCCCAGGGCCGGCGAGGCGACCGCCAGCACCCCGACGAGGTAGGTGGCGAAGAGAGCTAGCTCGGTGGTCAGCCCCGGGTCGTCGGAGCGGCTCTTGAGGTAGGCGACGGTTGCCAGCGCGATGATCATGAGTGCGCCGGCAAACACCAAAGCGGGTTGCTGCAAGGCCTGGGCCAGGGCGCCGGCCAGGGCAGCGAGCGAGAAGCTGCGGATGCCCGCAGGCTGGCGCGTGGGCCCCTGGCCCTTGCGGCGCTCGCGTTCCAGACCGATCAGCAGGCCGCAGCCCAGGGCCACGGCCAGACCCAGCCATTGAGAGGGCAGTTCGGCGATGTCCACAGCCTGCACGTCAGGCCAGATCCACCCGGGCCAGGTGGTCAGGCACACTCACGCGCCAGCCCAGTTCCTCCTTGATGCGGGTGCGCAGGGCATCGGCCGCCTCGGGTTCGCCGTGCACGACATAGGTGTGGCGTGGCGGCTTGTGGAAATGGCGCAGCCAGTCCATCAGCTCACCCGCGTCGGCATGGCCCGAGAAGCCCTCGAGGTGGCGCACCTCGGCCTTGATGGGCACGTATTCGCCATGGATCTTCACCTCGGTGGCGCCTGCGATCATCTTGGCCCCCCGGCTGCCGCCCACCTGGAAGCCGGGGAAGATGACCAGGTTGCGTGGGTTGGGTGCCATCACCTTGAGATGATGCAGCACCCGACCGCCGGTGGCCATGCCGCTGGCCGACAGCACGATGCGCGGGTAGGTCGAGCGTGTGAGGGCCTCTGATTCCTGCGGACTCTCGACCAGCGTGACGCCGTCGCACATGTGCGCCACCTCCTCGGGCGAGACGCGCAGCAGGTCTTTGTGGCGTTCGTAGAGCTGGGTGGCCGCGGCGGCCATGGGGCTGTCGAGGAAGATGGGCACTTTCGCGGGGATCTTGCCGGCCTGCTTGAGCCGGTGCAGTGCGAGCATCAGGGCCTGCGCGCGGCCGACGGCAAAGGTGGGCATCAGCACCGAGCCGCCGCGCTGAAGGGCACTGCGAACCAGTTCACCCAGGGCTTCCAGCACGTCGTCGGTGGGGTGCAGGCGGTTGCCGTAGGTGGACTCGACCAGCAGCACGTCGGCCTCGCGCACCGGCTCGGGCGGTGGCATCAGCAGGTCATGCTGGCGGCCCAGGTCGCCGGAGAAGACGATGGTCTGGCCCTTGCAGCGCAGGGTCACCGACGCCGCTCCCAGCAGATGGCCGGCGGAGGTGTACTCCACGGTCACTTCCGGGTGGAGTTCGATCTCCTCACCAAACGGCAAGGGGCGCAGCCGGTTCAGGGCGCGGCGTGCATCCTCGGCGGTGTAAAGGGGCTCAGCCGGACTGTGCCTCGAGTAGCCGTGCAGGTTGGCCCTGCGCGCATCTTCTTCCTGAAGATGGGCACTGTCGAGCAGCAGCACCTCGGCCAGGTCGCAGGTGGCGGGGGTGGCGAACACGCGGCCGTGAAAGCCCTGCTTCACCAGTGCCGGCAGGTAGCCGCTGTGATCGAGGTGGGCGTGGCTCAGCACCACGGTGTCGACGTGTCGGGCCGAGACGGGCAGCCGGGCCCAGTTGCGCTCACGCAGGTTCTTGTAGCCCTGGAACAGCCCGCAGTCGAGCAGGATCCGGTGCGAGCCGGTGTCGATGAGGTGCTTGGATCCGGTGACCGCGTCGGCAGCGCCGAGAAACTGGATGTGCATGGAGTCTCCTTGGAGGAGCCATGCTAGCGGGATCGTGCCCTGAGCGCCCTTGATGTCCGTCAAGCGCGCTCGGGCTGTGGGCTCAGCGCCGCGGCGGCTTGCCACCCAGCAGGGCGGCGCCCTGGGACGGGCGGCGGGCCTGGCCCTGAGGTGCAGCGGGCGCCGTGCGCGCCGGCTGGGTGTGTGCCTGTTTCACGGCGGCGGGTGCATGGTGGCTGGGACGGGCCGGTGCCTGAGCGCGTGAAGCCCCACCGTCCCGACGTGCGTTGCCCCCCTGTCCACGGCCACCACCGCTGCGGCCGCGCCCGCCACCCAGACCTCCATGCAGGGTCATGCGACCCAACTGGATGGGTTCGGCCTTGGCGTTCGGGTCGGGCTCGAAGCCGGGCACCACCTCACGCGGGATCTGACGCTTGATGAGTTTCTCGATGTCGCGCAGGAAGCCTTCCTCATCGACGCACACCAGTGAAATGGCCTCGCCCTGGGCGCCGGCGCGGCCGGTGCGGCCGATGCGGTGCACGTAATCTTCGGGGACATTGGGCAGCTCGTAGTTCACCACGTGCGGCAGCTGGTCGATGTCGATGCCGCGGGCTGCGATGTCCGTGGCCACCAGCACCTGGAGTTCGCCGCTCTTGAACTCGGCCAGGGCCTTGGTGCGGGCACCCTGGCTCTTGTTGCCGTGGATGGCCATGGCAGTGATATCTTCCTTCACGAGGAATTCCACCAGCCGGTTGGCGCCATGCTTCATGCGCGTGAACACCAGCACCTGGTGCCAGTCGTTGCGCTTGATCAGGTGGGCCAGCAGTTCCTTCTTCTTGTCGCGGTCCACCGGGTGGATCTTCTGTGCGATGGTCTCGGCCGTGGTGTTGCGCCGCGCCACTTCGATCACCTGGGGCTGGTTGAGCAGCCGCTCGGCCAGCGCCTTGATCTCGTCGGAGAAGGTGGCCGAGAACAGCAGGCTCTGCTTGTGCTTCGGCACGATGGCGAGCACCTTCTTGATGTCGTGGATGAAGCCCATGTCGAGCATGCGGTCAGCCTCGTCCAGCACGAAGTACTCGATCTTGCTCAGGTCGAGCGTGCCTTGCTGGTGATGATCGAGCAGGCGGCCGGGCGTGGCCACGAGGATGTCCACGCCACGGCGCAGCGCATCGATCTGGGGGCCCATGCCCACGCCGCCGAACATCACCATGCTCTTGAGCGGCAGGTACTTGCCGTAGGTGCGCACGCTTTCCTCCACCTGGGCCGCCAGTTCGCGGGTGGGTGTGAGGATGAGTGCACGGATGGCCACGCGGCCCTTGCTGTCGCGTGGCGCGGCACCTTGCGAGAGCTTGTGCAGCAGCGGCAGCGTGAAGCCGGCGGTCTTGCCGGTCCCCGTCTGGGCGCCGGCCAGCAGGTCGCCGCCGCTGATCACGGCGGGGATGGCCTGCTGCTGGATGGGGGTGGGGGTGTCATAGCCCTGCTCGCGCACGGCGCGCAGGAGGGGCTCGGCCAGGCCGAGGTCGTCAAATCGCATGTGGAGGTGTGCCCCGCAAGGGAGCCGGGATCGGCCTGTTACCGCTCACGTGGAGGGCACCAGTCGGGAAGGCAGACGGATGGGAAAGGTCGGAAGCGACTGCAACGCCTGGACTGGTATCGACGTTGCAGTGCAGCATTGTACCCGCAACCGTGTCACGGCTTCGTGACAGCGCCCGTCGGGGCCGGGGAGGGGCGTCCGAACGCCAGCGTCAGCAGGCCTGCCAAGGCCAGGGGCACCCCGATCCAGGAGAGCTTGTCAAAGCCCAGCGAGGTGCTGGCGGCCCCGCCGATGGCCGCGCCCAGGGCGGTGCCGAGGTAGAGCATGGAGGTGTTGAGCGACAGCAGGATGGGGGCCTGCGCGGGGGCCGCCTCGGCCAGGCGCGACTGCTGCGGGGTCATCATCCCGAAGCCCGCCACGCCCCAGACGACGAAGACGGCGAGCAGCGCCACGTAGTGACCCTGTGTGAAGGGCACGAGCAGCATCATCGAGCCCAGGATGCTGAGCTGAACCACCAGGGTGCGGCGGGGGCTGAAGCGGTCGTTGGCCCAGCCGCCGATCAGGGTGCCGGCCACCCCGGCAAGGCCGAAGATCATCAGCGTGATCGACAGCCGCTCGCCCGACATCGGGACCAGCGCCTGCAGGACCGGGCCGATGTAGGAGAACACGCAGAAGATCGCAATGAAGTAGAGCAGGGTGAGCAGCAGCGGCCACAGCACGCGGCCCTGGCGCAGCAGTTCGGGCAGGCCGCGGAAGCTGGCGCCCGGGGCGTCGATGTCGCGGGGCACCCAGCGCGTGACGAGCAGCAGCATCAGGGCAGAGAGCGCCGCCACGGCGGCCACGGGCACTTGCCAGCCCCATTGCAGGCCCAGCCAGGCCCCCAGCGGGATGCCCACCACATAGCTCATGCTGATGCCGAGGAAGACGACCGACAAGGCGCGCCCGCGGCGAGCCGGCTCCACGCTGGCCACGGCGATGCCTGCGGCAATCGGCGTGAAGACGGCCCCCAGACCCATCAGGACCCGCCCGAGCAGCAGGACCGTGAGGTCTGGCGCCACCGCGCACAGGAGATTGCCCAGCGTGAAGAGCGTGAGGGCGAGCTGCATGGCCCGCTTGCGGCGCCAGTGTCCCGTGGCCACCAGCACCAGCGGGGCCAGCACGGCGGTGGCGATGGCATAGGCCGTGACGGCCTGGCCGGCTGCGGGCACGCTCACCGAAAGCGAGGCCGCCACCGATTCCAGGATGCCGGCAATCACGAAGGCCCCGGTGCCGATGATGAGGTTGATGAAGGAGAACAGCAGGAGCAGGCGGGGCATGAGCGGGCGACGCATCGGCAAAACCCGCACCCTATCAGCAAGTGGCATCTTCCGCTGGCAGGGCGGGCTCTTGCACATGGTGGAAACGGGCGCGGCAGGTTGCGGCGACAATAGCGCTTGTCGCGCGGCTGATCCGCGCTTTGCTTTTTGCTGCACACGCCACAGGATTCACCATGGCCCAATACGTCTTCACGATGAACCGCGTCGGGAAAATCGTCCCCCCGAAGCGGCAGATCCTCAAGGACATCTCGCTGTCCTTCTTCCCCGGCGCCAAGATCGGCGTGCTGGGTCTGAACGGCTCAGGCAAGTCCACGCTGCTCAAGATCATGGCCGGCATCGACAAGGACATCGAGGGCGAAGCCGTGCCCATGCCGGGCATCAAGATCGGCTACCTTCCCCAGGAGCCTCAGCTCGACCCCGAGAAGACGGTGCGCCAGGCGGTGGAAGAGGGCATCGGTGGCGTGCTGGCGGCCAAGAAGCGCCTGGATGAGGTCTATGCCGAGTACGCCGAACCGGATGCCGATTTCGACAAGCTGGCTGCCGAGCAGGCCGAGCTGGAGGCCATCATCGCGGCAGCCGGCTCCGAAAACACCGACCTGCAGCTCGAACTGGCCGCCGATGCACTGCGCCTGCCGCCATGGGACGCGGTGATCGGCAATCTCTCGGGCGGTGAGAAGCGCCGTGTGGCGCTGTGCCGCTTGTTGCTGAGCCAGCCCGACATGCTCTTGCTGGATGAGCCCACCAACCACCTGGATGCCGAATCGGTGGAGTGGCTGGAGCAGTTCCTGCAGCGCTTCCCCGGCACCGTGGTGGCCATCACCCACGATCGCTATTTCCTGGACAACGCGGCCGAGTGGATCCTCGAACTCGACCGCGGCATGGGCATTCCCTACAAGGGCAACTATTCCGAGTGGCTGGACCAGAAGGAGCGCCGCCTGGAGGTCGAGCAGAAGCAGGAAGACGCCCGCATCAAGGCCATGAAGGAGGAGCTCAAGTGGGTGCGCTCGAACGCCAAGGGTCGGCAGGCCAAGAGCAAGGCTCGCCTGGCTCGCTTCGAGGAGTTGAGCGACGTCGAATACCAGAAGCGCAACGAGACGAACGAGATCTTCATTCCCGTGGCCGAGCGCCTGGGCAATGAGGTGATCGAGTTCAAGAACGTCACCAAGAGCTTTGGTGATCGATTGCTCATCGACAACCTGAGTTTCAAGGTGCCGGCGGGCGCGATCGTGGGCATCATCGGCCCCAACGGTGCGGGCAAGTCCACGTTGTTCCGGATGATCCAGGGGGTGGAGACGCCGGATGCGGGTGAAGTGCTCATCGGCAAGACGGCCAAGCTGGCGTTTGTCGATCAGAGCCGCGAAAGCCTCGAAGGCGACAAGACTGTGTGGGAGGATGTGTCGGGCGGCCTGGACAACATCGTGGTGGGCAAGTTCGTGATGCCTTCGCGTGCCTATCTCGGCCGCTTCAACTTCAAGGGCAACGACCAGCAAAAGCTGGTGAAGAACCTCTCCGGCGGTGAGCGTGGCCGTCTGCACCTGGCCAAGACCTTGGCCAAAGGCGGCAACGTGCTGCTGCTGGACGAGCCTTCGAACGATCTCGACGTGGAAACCCTGCGCGCGCTGGAAGAGGCCTTGCTGGAGTTCGCCGGCTCGGCCCTGGTGATCAGTCACGACCGCTGGTTCCTGGATCGCATCTGCACCCACATCCTGGCCGCCGAAGGCGATTCCCAGTGGTACTTCTTCACCGGCAACTACCAGGAATACGAAGAAGACAAGAAGAGACGCCTGGGCGAAGAGGGCGCCCGCCCGCACCGCCTGCGCTACAAACCGATCACGCGTTGAGGCCCGTCGGCCGAGCCAGTGTCAGCCCGCCGCCAGGCGGGCTGTTGCTTTGTCCAGCCAGACCTGCAGGTTGTCGAAAAGGTCGTGCTGGCTGAAGGAGCAGCTTTCCTCGGTGAAGAGGCTGCCTGACTCCAGCGGCAGCAGCAACTGGTCGAGGGCCTGCGCAAACACCGGCGGCAGGGCGGACAGGCGGGGCGCATGCTGGCGCCACCGTGCGACAAGGTCGGTGGGGGTGCAGCGTCCCGCCCGAGCGTCATCCAGGGCTTGCTGCAGCGTGTGCAAGGTGACGTTCATGAGGCCCTCGCAGGAGTGGCCGGCGGGGTGGGTGGGGTGGGGCGTTCCACCAGCACCCGGGCATGGCGCTGGAAGGTCCAGTAGGCCCAGGCCCAGTCGGTGAGCACCATCAGCCGGTTGCGAAAGCCGATCAGGAAGTAGATGTGCACGAAGAGCCAGAAGACCCAGGCCGCCCAGCCTGAAAAGCGCAGGCTGCCCAGCATCGGGACGGCCACGTCGGCCACCGCCGCCTTGCGGCCGATGGTGGCCAGGGCGCCGTAGTCGATGTAGCGGAAGGACCGGGTCGCCTCGCTCCGCAGGCGGCGCAGCACGTTGGCGGCGGCCAGGCGCCCCATCTGCTTGGCCGCAGGGCTCACGCCCGGCACTGGGGTGGGGGGGCCTTTTGCCGGGTGGCTCATCGCCGCGGCGAGGTCGCCGATCACCTGGATCTCGGGGTAGCCGGCCAGGCTCAGGTCGGGCTGCACGATGACGCGACCCGCCCGATCGAGCTCGGCGCCCGCAGCCTCGCGCAGGCATCGTCCCAAGGGGGACGCCGCCACCCCGGCGGCCCACACCACCGTGCGCGTGTCCAGACGATGTCGCACAACCTCATCACCCTGCCGGGTCTCGTAGGAGAGGCCCTCGGCGTCGATGTCGGTCACGCGGCAGCCGGTGCGCACCTCCACACCCAGGCGGACGAGCTGTTCGGACGCTTTTTGCGACAGGACCGCAGGCATCGCCGTGAGCACCCGATCGGCCCCCTCCAGCAGCACCACGCGGGCCTGGCGCGAATCGATGCGGCGAAACTCGCCGGGCAGGGTGTGGCGCGCGATCTCGGCAATGGTGCCGGCCATCTCCACACCCGTGGGGCCGCCCCCGATCACCGCAAACGTGAGCGCCTGCTCGCGCAGTTCGGGGTGGCGTTCGGCCTGTTCGAAGGCCCTGAGCACGCGGTTGCGCAGCTCGAAGGCATCGGCCAGGGTCTTCAGGCCGGGCGCATGGGTGGCCCAGTCGTCGCGGCCAAAGTAGCTGTGCGTCGCCCCCGCGGCGACGATGAGGTGGTCATACGGCAAGCGCGCACCATCGTCCAGGACCACGGCCTGCGCTGTCGCGTCGATGTCCACGACCTCCCCCAGCAGCACGGTGACCCGTCCGCGCCGGATTTCGCGGCGCAAGATGTGGCGGATCGGCGCCGAGATCGCTGGAGCGGACAGCCCGGCCGTGGCCACCTGGTAGAGCAGCGGTTGGAACAGGTGGTGGTTGGTGCGATCCACCAGCGTGACCTCGACGTCTGCGCGAGCCAGGGCCCGGGTCGCTTCGAGGCCGCCGAAGCCGCAGCCGATGACCACCACACGGGGGCGGCGGGAAGGGGAGTCGGTCCGTGTCATGAAAACAGAGCAGAGTCTGACGGTCAGTCTAGGGCCTTTTGCCGTGCGCTGTTCGCGCGCCCTGCATCTTCGCCCCCTCCAAAGGGGTGTCGCGCCACGGCCACTGGGCCTGACAAGCCGCCCCGGACGGTGCTACAAGGATTGCTTGACGTTTGACATGTCCCGCGGGTGTCACCCGCCTGTCCGTTGTGACCGACCTTCCCGAGCCGTCCCCCGATTCTCAGGCCGCCCTTCCCGGCGGGGCCTGCCAGTCGGTGACGCCTGCCTTGCTTGCTGCCGCGCTGCAGCGCAGCGCCGCCTATGCGCTGGTGTCCGATGCAGCCGGGCAGGTGATCTGGTTCAACGACAGCTGGGCTCGGTCTCCTGCAATCGGTCTGTTGCGTGGCCACCCCTGGTGGCTGTGGCTCACCTCCTTCGGCCACGCCGCGCCCCAGCCGCATGTGCAGGCAGCGCTCGCGGCACGGGAGCCGTTCACCGCCGAACTCGAGCTGCGCCTGGCGGACGGGCGCCCATGGTGGCGTCGGGTGGACGCGACTCCGCTGATCGAGGAGGGCCGCTTCGCAGGCTACCTTGCCATTGCGTCCGACATCACGGCGCTCAAGCAGGCCGAGGACGCCCAGCGCGCCACCGCAGCGCGCTACCGGCGCGTCATGGAGAGCACCCAGGACGGCATCTGGGAGCGCAACCTGCGCACCAACCAGAGCTGGTATTCCCCTCGCTACAAGGAGATCATGGGCTTTGCCGACCACGAGCTGCCCAATGATCGCAACGTGATGAATGCCCGCATCCATCCGGATGACATGGAGACTTTCACCGTGCCCTACGAGCGTGCGTTGCGCGAGGGCGGACAGTGGCAGTACCGGGTGAGGGTGCTGCACCGCGATGGCAGCTGGCGGTGGCTGCGGTGTCGGGCGCGCGCCTGGCCCGATGAGACGGGCAAGCCGGCCATCCTGGCGGGGGCCGTGACCGACGTGACCGACGAGGTGGAGGCGACGGAGGCGCTGCGCACCCATCGCAGCCAGCTCGAGGCGCTGGTGCAGGAGCGCACCGCGCGGCTCGAGGCCGCGCGCGCGGAGGCTGAGCGGGCCAACCGGGCGAAGTCGCTGTTCCTTGCGAACATGAGCCACGAGATCCGCACCCCCCTCAATGGGATCATGGGCATGACCGACCTCGCGTGGCGTGCGGCCACGACGGCCACCCAGCGGCGCTACCTCGAACTGGCGAAGTCTTCCGGAGCGACCCTGCTGGCCATCATCGACGACATCCTGGACTTCGCCAAGGCAGAAGCCGGCAAGCTCAGCCTGAACGACGTGGAGTTCGACATCGGCGAACTGATGGCCGTGACGGTGCGCTCGCTCTGGCCTGTGGCACACGAGCGGGGGTTGGCCCTGTTCTTCGATTGCTCGGGCGGCGACCTGCGGGTCGTCGGCGACCCCGTGCGGGTGCGACAGATCGTCACCAATCTGCTGTCCAATGCCCTCAAGTTCACCGTGGCGGGCGAGGTCCGCCTTCACGTGGACGTGACCCGGTCGGCGACGGCCGGCGGTGGTGTGCGCATCGAGGTGACCGACACCGGCATGGGCATGGACGAGCACACCCTGGAGCGGGTGTTCCACCCCTTCGAGCAGGGCGATTCGTCCGTGTCGCGCACGGTGGGAGGCACAGGCCTGGGCTTGTCCATCGTGCGCAGCCTGTGTGAACTGATGGGGGGAACGGTGCAGGCCCGCAGCACGCCGGGTCAGGGCTCCACGTTCGAGGTCGTGCTGCCTCTGCGGGCGGCGCCGGCAGAAGGGTCTGAAGCTCCGAGCGAGCCACAGGCCGGTGGAGCCTGGGCCTGGGTTGTGGGTGGGGCCCGTGGCGACCCGCTGCCGGCGCGCCTTTCCCGCCTGGGCTGGCAGGTTAGGCGCTTCGCAACGCTGGACGAAGCCCTGTTGCACACCGACGGCATGACCCTGCCGCGCCTGGTGGTGTTCAGCGAACATGACTGCCCGCCGCCATCACGACTGCAGGCCTTGCGCGACCAACTGCCGCCTTCATGCGACATCGTCGTGCAGGTGCCCCCGCACGGCGGTGAAGACCATGGCGCAATCAGCCCCGAACAAGGCCAGGCGCTGGGGCTCAAGGTGTACATCGCCCCGCTGAGCCCTGGCGATCTGTACCAGCTCACCCTCAGCCACCGCTCCACGGCGGCGCCGCCGGTGGAGCGGCCTGCCAACGCGATGGCCCTCCCGCTGATGCAGTGGCAGGGGGCGCGCTTCCTGGTGGTGGAAGACAACATCGTGAACCAGCTGCTGGCCGAAGAGATGCTGCGCCTGCTCGGCTTCGAGGTGGATGTGGTGCCCGGGGGGCAGGAGGCCCTGGACTTCTGTGCCCGCCAGCCGCCGGATGCCGTGCTGATGGACGTGCAGATGCCCGGGCTCGATGGGCTGGAGACCACGCGCCGGCTGCGGCGCGCGCAGGTGGCCGGGGAGTTGCCGGTGTTTCCCATCATTGCTGCCACGGCCCATGCAAGCGAGGCCGATCGCCGTGCCTGCCTGCTCGCCGGCATGGACGGGTATATTGCCAAGCCGCTCGACCTGCGGGCCATGCGCTCGGAAATCCGCCGGGTGCTCCGGCATGCGTCGGGCGACGACAGTGACAGCCCCGAGACCCGCTACTGATGCCCTCCCATCCGCCGACCGCCGACACCGTGATCGCGCACACCCGCCGCTGGCTGGAGCGCGCCGTGATCGGGCTGAACCTGTGCCCCTTCGCCAAGGCGGTGCACGCCAAGGGCCAGATCCGCTGGGTGGTCAGCACGGCCACGACACCCGCGCAGCTGCTGGAGGAACTGCGCGCGGAACTGCTGCATCTTGCGCACGCCGATCCGGCGGCGGTGGACACCACGCTGCTGATCCACCCGCAGGTGCTCGGCGACTTCCTCGACTTCAACGACTTCCTTGGTGACGCGCAGGCCTTGGTGGAAGACCTCGATCTCGAAGGCGTGCTGCAGGTGGCCAGCTTCCACCCCGACTTCCAGTTCGGCGACGCCGAGGCCGACGACATCACCAATGCCACCAACCGCTCGCCCTACCCGACGCTGCACCTGCTGCGCGAGGACAGCATCGAGCGTGCGGTGGCCGCCTTCCCTGACCCGGCCTTCATCTACGAGGCCAACATGGCCACGCTGCGTCGCCTGGGCCCCGAGGGATGGGCGCGGCTGATGGACGACGAAGACACCGCATCATGACCCTGCTGCTCGATGCCTTCTGGCGTGCCCTGGCCTACTGCCTGCATCCGCGGGTGATCCTGCTGTCCCTGGCGCCGCTGGTGCTCACGGCCGGTCTGTGCTTCGTGCTGGGCTGGTTCTACTGGGAGACAGCGGTGGACGCGGTCGATGCCTGGCTGCGCAACTGGGCCCTGATCAACTCCTTCACGCTGTGGCTGGAATCGATGGGCGCCACGGGGCTGAGGGCGGTGATGGCGCCGCTCGTCGTGGTGGCCCTGGCCGTGCCGGTGATCGTGGTGGTGTCGCTCATGGCCGTCTCGGCCTTGATGACGCCGGCGCTCGTGCGCTTGGTGAGCGCGCGCCGTTTTCCCCGGCTGGCCCGCCGTGAGGGGGAGTCCTTCTGGCGCTCGATGCTGTGGATGCTGGGGCACACGGCCGTGGCCCTGGTGGCGCTGGTCATCAGCCTGCCGCTGTGGCTCATTCCGCCGTTGGCGCTGGTCCTGCCCCCGCTCATCTGGGGCTGGCTCACCTACCGCGTGATGGCCTTCGACGCCCTGGCCGATCATGCCGAGCGGGCAGAGCGCCGGGCGCTGCTGCGTCAGCACCGCTGGCCGCTGCTGGGCATGGGCTTGCTGTGTGGTTACCTCGGAGCCGCACCGGCGCTGCTGTGGGCGTTGGGAGCGGTGGCTTTCATCCTGGCACCACTGCTGATGGTGGTGTCGGTGTGGCTCTACACCCTCGTGTTCGCGTTCTCGTCGCTATGGTTCACCCACTATGCCCTGGCAGCGCTGGAGCGATGGCGCAGCCAGCAGGAAGGTCAGATCCTGCCGCCGGACGAGCCTGCGGCGCCACCCGAACAGGCGCTGCGAGCGACCGAAATGCTCGAAGCTCCCCCCACCCCGGGCTCACCGTCGTGAGCGGTGGCCCAGCGACCTGATCGACCATGGACTTCGGACTCATCATCGTCGGCGACGAAATCCTCTCCGGCAAACGCCAGGACAAGCACCTGCCCAAGCTGGTGGAGTTGCTGTCGGAGCGGGGCCTGGCACTGCGCTGGGCGCGCTATGTGGGTGACGACCCGCAACGCCTGGAGGCTGCCTTGAAGGAAGCCTTCGCCAGCGGCGACGTGGTGTTCTCGTGCGGGGGCATCGGCGCCACCCCCGACGACCACACCCGTCAATGCGCGGCGCGCGCCCTGGGGGTTCCGCTGGCCCTGCACCCGCAGGCCAAGGCGCTGATCGAGGAGCGCATGCGCGACGTCGCGCGCGAACAGGGGCAGCCCTATGAGCCGGACCGGCCCGACAACGTGCACCGCCTGAACATGGGCGTCTTCCCGGAAGGGGCCTCCATCATTCCCAACCCCTACAACAAGATCCCCGGGTTCTCGGTGGGGCATGTCCACTTCGTGCCCGGCTTTCCGGTGATGGCCTGGCCGATGATGGAATGGGTGCTCGACGAGCGCTACCGCACGCTCTTCCATGCCCGGCCGCACGAGGAGCGCTCGGTCATCGTCTTTGGCGCGATGGAGGCCCGACTCACGCCGCTGATGGAAACCCTGGAAGCGCGCTTTCCGGACGTGAAGGTCTTCAGCCTGCCCAGCGTCGATCACCCCCAGTATGGTCGCCACATCGAACTGGGGGTGAAGGGCCCCCCCGCCGTCGTCACCGCTGCCTACGCCGAGTTGCTGGCAGGGTTGCGTGCAGAGGGGCAGAGTCTGGGCCCCGAGATGGTGCGAGGGTCCGCTGCCGGTCGCCCTTGAATGGTGCGGTTGAACGCACTACAGTGGTGCAAATACCCGTCGGGCACCCATCGAGCCCCCACCGAGCCGGGTGAGACGGCGCCTCGGCGTCATCTCGGCGCACGTCAGGCTTGCGCGTGCACCGGAATGTGTCAGAGCTGGCACGCTTTCTGCTAAATTGCCCTCGCCCGGTTGGCATCAGCCAGCCATCCATTCCCCTGACAAACCATCCCCCTAGGAGCTCTTGATGGCCAACAAGACCGTCGCCGACGTGATGAAGATGGTGAAGGAGAACGAAGTCAAGTTCGTCGACTTCCGTTTCACCGACACCCGCGGCAAGGAACAGCACGTCAGCGTGCCCATTTCCGCCTTCGATGAGGACAAGTTCACGTCGGGTCACGCCTTCGACGGTTCTTCGATTGCCGGCTGGAAGGGTATCGAAGCGTCGGACATGCTGCTGATGCCCGACCCCAACACGGCCAACATCGATCCGTTCTTCGAAGAGCCCACCCTCTTCATGAGCTGCGACGTGATCGAGCCGGGCGACGGCAAGCCCTACGAGCGCGATCCCCGCTCCTTGGCCAAGCGTGCCGAGGCCTACCTGAAGTCCTCGGGCATCGGTGACGCGGCCTACTTCGGCCCGGAGCCCGAATTCTTCATCTTCGACAGCATCCGCTGGAACGTCGACATGTCCGGCTGCTTCGTGAAGATCGAATCGGAAGAAGCCGCCTGGAACACCGGCAAGGAATACGAGCACGGCAACACCGGCTACCGTCCTACCGTCAAGGGCGGCTACTTCCCCGTCCCCCCGGTCGATTCGGGCCAGGATCTGCGCTCCGAGATGTGCCTGCTGCTCGAGCAGATGGGCATCCCGGTGGAAGTGCATCACCACGAGGTGGCCAACGCCGGCCAGATGGAGATCGGCACGAAGTTCAGCACGCTGGTCCAGCGCGCTGACTGGCTGCAACTGCAGAAGTACATCATCCAGAACGTGGCCCACGCCTACGGCAAGACGGCCACCTTCATGCCCAAGCCCATCGTGGGCGACAACGGGTCGGGCATGCACGTGCACCAGTCCGTGTGGAAGGATGGCAAGAACCTGTTCGCCGGCGACGGCTACGGTGGCCTGTCCGAGTTTGCGCTGTACTACATCGGCGGCATCATCAAGCACGCCCGTGCCTTGAACGCCATCACGAACCCCACCACCAACAGCTACAAGCGCCTGGTGCCGGGCTTCGAGGCGCCGGTGAAGCTGGCCTATTCCAGCCGCAACCGCTCGGCCTCCATCCGCATCCCCTACGTGGCCAACCCGAAGGGCCGCCGCATCGAGGCGCGTTTCCCCGATCCCATGGCCAACCCCTACCTGGCGTTTTCGGCCTTGCTGATGGCCGGCCTGGATGGCGTGGAAAACAAGATCCATCCGGGTGAGGCCGCCACGAAGGATCTCTACCACCTGCCGCCCGAGGAAGACGCGAAGATCCCGACCGTCTGCCACAGCCTCGACCAGGCGCTGGAGTACCTCGACCAGGATCGTGCCTTCCTGACCAAGGGGGGCGTGTTCACCGACGCCTACATCGATGCCTATATCGAACTGAAGATGGCCGAGGTGACCCGCTTCCGCATGACCACCCACCCGGTGGAATTCGACATGTACTACAGCCTGTAAGGCTTTTGATGGCGCCGCGAGGGCGCCACACAGGAGGCAAAGGGTGGCAAATGCCACCCTTTGTTGCTTTCCGGCCTGTGGCGGCTGGACCATCGTGGCGCATATGGCCGATACTGGCGGCATGACGGCCTTGGCTCGTCAGTGAACCCTTGCGCACTGCGGGGGTCTACGAAGATTGGTGTGTACTTCTTGCCTTCCATGTCCCGAGCCCCCACCCTGAGTTCCCTGGCGATGCTCGCCTGCCTGCTGGCCAGCGGATCCACCTGGGCCCAGACCGTCTATCGTTGCCCGGGCAATCACTTCACGAACTCACTCACACCCAAGGAGGCGGAAGCCAAGGGGTGCCGGGTCGTCGAAGGCGGGAATGTCACCATCGTCGAGACGCGCCGGCCCACGCCTGCGGCCCGGCCCGCCGGGACGCAGGCAGCGCCCGCTTCGGCCCCCGCTGGGAGCCGGGTGGACCCGAACGAGCAACGCGCGCGCGACAGCGATGCGCGCCGCATTCTCGAAGCGGAACTGCGTCGCGAGGAAGAGGCTCTGGCGGCGCTGCGCAAGGAATACAACAACGGCGAACCCGAGCGTCGGGGTGACGAGCGCAATTACCAGAAATACCTCGACCGCGTGGCCAACCTGCAGGCCGAGATCGCCCGCAAGGAAGCCGACATCACCTCCATCCGCCGCGAGCTGGCGCGCCTGCCGGCCGCAGCGCCCTGAGCCTCGGCGCAGGGCGGGTGGTGGTCCCCCCGACTTCTTCCGGGCCTGCCGAGGGCGCCGACGACGCGCCGGCCACGCCTTCGGGCTTCGCGGCCTTCGATCACCTGGCCACGATGGTGGCCCTGGTGCGCACCGACGGCAGCTGCCGCTTCGTGAACGCCGCCTTCGAGACCGTGCTCGGCCTGTCCCGGCGCAGCATGCTGCGCGGCTCGCTGTTCGACTGGTTCACCGAACCCGACATCGTGGCCGACACGGTCGTGGCTGTGGCCCGCAACGAGTTTTCCATCAGCCGCTTCGAGGCCCAGCTGCGCCGCCCGCCGGGCGCCACCGGCACCGACCTGCTGCCGGTGCACGTCATCGTGACCCAGACGGACGAGCCCGAGCAGGTGCTGGTGGAACTGGTGGAGATCGAGCAGCAGACGCGGCAGGACCGTGAGGAGCGGGCGCTCGACCAGGCCCAGGCCACCAAGGAGCTGATCCGCAACCTGGCCCATGAGATCAAGAACCCGCTGGGCGGTATCCGCGGGGCGGCGCAGCTGTTGCAGATGGAGGTCGAGTCCCGAGAGCTGACCGAGTACACCCAGGTCATCATCCACGAGGCCGACCGACTGCAGGCCCTGGTCGATCGGCTGCTGGCCCCCCATCGCAAACCGCATGTGGTGGGCGACGTGAACGTGCACGAGGTCTGCGAGCGGGTGCGTTCGCTCATCCTGGCCGAGTTCCCTCGCGGCCTGAAGATCCAGCGCGACTACGACATCTCCATTCCCGAGTTCCGCGGCGACCGCGAGCAACTCATCCAGGCCGTGCTCAACATCGCCCACAACGCGGCCCAGGCCCTCACGCCACGCATCGCAGCGGGCGATGCCTGCATCGTGCTGCGCACCCGCATCGCCCGACAGGTGACACTCGGTAAACAGCGGTATCGTCTGGCATTGGAATTGCATATCCAGGACAACGGCCCGGGCGTGCCCGAGTCGATCCGCGATCGCATCTTCTTCCCGCTGGTGTCGGGGCGCGATGGCGGGTCGGGCTTGGGGCTCACGCTGGCGCAGACCTTCGTGCAGCAGCACCATGGCACGATCGAATGCGAAAGCGAGCCCGGAAACACGGATTTCAAGATCCTGATCCCCCTGCCCTGAGCGATCCTCCGGGTGGGGCTCAGGCCGAAAGTCCACAGGCGAGGACGACAGGCAGCAGCCCATGAAACCCATCTGGATCGTTGACGACGACCAATCCATCCGCTTCGTGCTGGAAAAGGCCCTGGCCCGCGAGGACCTTCCGGTGCGCAGCTTCACCAATCCGCGCGACGTGCTCGCGGCGCTCGACGACGACGAGCCGCAGGTGCTGGTGTCCGACATCCGCATGCCCGGGGGCTCGGGCATCGACCTGCTGGCCCAGGTCAAGGAGCGTCATCCGGGGCTGCCGGTCATCATCATGACGGCCTTCTCCGACCTGGACAGCGCCGTCTCGGCCTTCCAGGGCGGGGCCTTCGAGTACCTGCCCAAGCCTTTCGACCTGCCCAAGGCGGTGGAGCTGATTCGCCGTGCAGTGGACGAAAGCCTGCGCGAGGAGGTGCGCGACGAGCGCCTGGCGCAGATGCCCGAGATGCTGGGCCAGGCGCCGGCCATGCAGGATGTCTTCCGCGCCATCGGCCGGCTGAGCCAGAGCAACGTGACGGTGCTCATCACCGGCGAGAGCGGGTCGGGCAAGGAACTGGTCGCCCGCGCCCTGCACAAGCACAGCCCGCGCGCCAGCGGCCCCTTCGTGGCCATCAACACCGCGGCCATCCCGAAGGACCTGCTGGAGAGCGAACTCTTCGGCCATGAGCGTGGCGCCTTCACCGGCGCACAGACCACACGTCGCGGCCGCTTCGAGCAGGCCGACGGTGGCACCCTCTTTCTCGACGAGATCGGCGACATGCCCTTCGACCTGCAGACGCGCCTGCTGCGCGTGCTCAGCGACGGGCAGTTCTACCGCGTGGGCGGCCACAACCCCATGCGTGCCAACGTGCGGGTCATCGCCGCCACCCACCAGAACCTGGAAGACCGGGTGAAGCAGGGGGTGTTCCGCGAAGACCTCTTCCATCGCCTCAACGTGATCCGCCTGCGCCTGCCGCCACTGCGCGAGCGGCGCGAGGACATTGCCTCGCTGGCGCGCTTCTTCCTGCAAAAGAGCGCGAAGGAACTGGGGGTGGAGGCCAAGCGCATCTCCGATTCGGCGCTCGCACGGCTGGTGTCCTTTGACTATCCCGGCAACGTGCGCCAGCTCGAGAACGTGTGCCACTGGCTGACCGTGATGGCCCCGGCCCAGGTCATCGAGGACAAGGATCTGCCGCCTGAGCTGCTGGGCGAGGCCACGCTGTCGCCCAAGCCGCCGGTGTCGGTGACCCCACCACAGATGCCGGCGCCCGATGTTCCGGGAACCACGCCCGGGGTGGACCCGACGGCGGCCGTGCATCCCGTGTTGGACGCGACTGCGCGGCCGGCGGCCACGGGCGACTGGCTCAAGGATCTCGAGCGGGAGGCGCGCCAGCTGCTCGACGCGGGTCAGCCCGACGTGTGGGACACCCTGACCCGGCGCTTCGAGGCCCAGCTCATCCACACGGCCCTGGAGCTCACAAGGGGGCGCCGCATCGAGGCCGCGCAGAAGCTGGGCATCGGGCGCAACACCATCACCCGCAAGATCCAGGAGCTTGGCCTCGACGACTGAGGCCCATGCGCGACCCGGCCGTCAGGAGATCACGGCGACCACCGGCGCGTGGTCGCTGGGGCGCTCGTTCTTGCGAGGGGCCTTGTCGATGGTGCATGAAGTGACCGATGCCTTCAGCGCCTCGCTGACCAGGATGTGGTCGATGCGCAGGCCCTGGTTCTTGCGGAAGGCGAGGTTGCGGTAGTCCCACCACGTCCAGCTTTTCTCAGGCTGCTCGAAGAGCCGGAAGGCATCGTGCAGCCCCAGCGCCAGCAGCAGGCGAAACTGCTCGCGCTCCTCGGGCGTGCAGTGGATCTGGCCGGCCCAGGCGATGGGGTCGTACACGTCGCGGTCCTCGGGGGCGACGTTGTAGTCGCCCATCAGCACCAGCTTCGGGTGGCGGGCCAGTTCGTCACGCACCCAGTCGCGCAGTGAACGCATCCACTGCATCTTGTACTCGAACTTGTCGGTGCCCGGGGCCTGGCCGTTGGGAAAGTAGGCGCCAATCACGCGCAGCTCGCCCACCGTGCCGGCGATCACACGCGCCTGCTCGTCGGCAAACCCCGGGATGTTGCGCACCACATCCACGGCGGGCGCCTTGCTCAGCAGGGCCACGCCGTTGTACGTCTTCTGGCCGAACCACTGCGCCGCATAGCCCGCCTGTGCAAAGTCGGCGTGCGGGAACTTGTCGTCGGTGAGCTTGGTTTCCTGCAGCACCACCACCTCCGGCTGGTGCTGGCTCAGCCAGTCCAGCACCTGGGGCAGGCGCACGGCCAGGGAGTTGACGTTCCAGGTGGCGACTTGCATCTTGAACCAGGGGAGGACACGGGACGCCGAGTTTAGACGCTGCGCACCGGGCCGCAGCGGGCCTCGATGGCCGCTTGGACCTCCGGGCGCAGGCCCAGGGTGAAGCCGGCTTCGGCCACCACGAAAAGCGGGCCGATGATCAAGCCCATCAGGTCGTCCACGAAGGCAGGCTTGCGGCCTTCGAAGTAGTGGCCGATGAACTGCAGGATCCAGCCCACCACGAAGAGGCCGACGCCGGTGGCCAGCCAGGTCGCGGTGGCACCCGCCGCGGCGCCGTGCGCGAAGGCCACCGACAGCGCGAGAAGCACGCCCATGACCACGCCGTAGCGCAGGTCCAGCCGCAGGTAATACAGCGTGGTGAGGGCCGCCACGAGCGGGGCCGGGGAGACCGCAAGACCGCCCAGCGTCACGGTGGGACGGGCCAGAAGCACGGTCACCGCCACCACGATCATCGGGATCCCGACGAAGTGGGTGAGGATGTTGCGCCGGTCGCGGTGGTAGGCGCCGTACTGGGCCAGCTGGTCGACAAGGGTCTTCATCGGGGTCTCCTGGGGTGATGTGGATCAAGGCCCCGCATCTTCGGCCGACGCAGCCGCCGGGACTGTCGGCCAGCCGACGTTTGGCTGTCGTGGCGGCCGGGCTCTGGAATACTCGGGGCCTGACCATGGCCGAGGATCCGCGCCCCGATACCTACCGCGCCCTGCTGGAGCGCGGGCGCTGGTTCGCGTCGCTGCCGGCCGCGCACCGGGACGCGTTGCTGGCCCACGCCGTGCTGCGCCGCCTGCCGGCCGGGGCGATGCTGTTCCGCCGCGGCGACGACAACGCCGGCCTGTATTGCGTGCTCGAGGGCGCGGTGCGCATTGGTGCGGCGGCGGTCGGCGACCGGGAGGCCATGCTCAGTGTGCTGGAGTCGCCACAGTGGTTCGGCGAGATCGCCTGCCTGGATGGCGGGCCGCGCACCCACGATGCGCAGGCGCTGTCATCGGCCGCCGTGCTGCTGGTGCCCCGACCGGCGCTCGAACGCCTCGCCGCCCAGGACCCCTTGTGGTGGCGCTTCCTCGGCCAGTTGCTGGCCGAGAAGGTGAGGGCGCTTTTCGCCGGCCTGGAGGACCTGACCCAGCTCGGTGCCGCGGCGCGCATCGCGCGGCGGCTGCTGGGGCTGTCGCAGGGCCACGGCATGCTGGCCGAGGGCCTCGCGCACCGCACGGTGCCGGTGAACCAGGAGCAGCTGGGGGCCATGCTGTCGCTGTCGCGCCAGACCGTGAGCGAGGTGCTGCGCGACTTCGAGGCGCGTGGCTGGGTCCGGCGCCACTACCGTGCGGTGGAGCTGCTGGATTGGCAGGCCCTGGCGCAGGCTGTCACAAACGGCCGGGCTGGCCCGTCTGAGGGTTGAACCCCCCCCGCGTGGAGCCCCATGGATCAGCCGACGGAGCTGCTGATCGTGGAGTCAAAAAAATGCCTGGCTACCAGGTGGGCCGAACCCACCTTTGGCTGGCCAAAACGATCAAGGGCCGCAGCCCCGGATCGCCCCACGATGACCGGCGTCTGGGCCCTGCAAGCGGCAGGGCGATGACTTGACCGCAGTATAAACACAAATGAGAATCGTTTGCAAATAATCCATGATCCCATGATGACGCAGGGCCGCCCCGGCGCTTCGGGGCCTGATGGACAGAGGAGTGTCAGCCATGGTCGAGGTGGGAACACTGGCGCAGGAGCACCGCGCTCTTGTGGCGTTATACGGGCAGGTGCAAACACGCTGCAGCGTGCAACTGCGGCAACAGGCCGCGCAGATCAAGAGTCTGCAGGCAGAGGTCGTGCGCCTGCGCGCAGCATTGATCGTTCGGCAGACCGCGTTGGCATGGGCGCGCGAAGACCAGCGCATGCTGGATGCTGCGCTGTCGGGCCTGCGCAGGCGCATGGAGTTGAGCCGCCGCCTGGAAGTGCTGGTCGAGCGTGTGCAGGGCTGCGTGTCGGAACGTGTGCGCGGCTTCTGGACCCCTGCGGATCGGCCCAGCTCAAGCTGCTAGGATGTAGGAGTTGGTGCTCGCGGCGCGGCTCACGTGTCGCAGTTCAACGGGAAGCTGGGGGATGAGGGCCTGCAGGCCCAGTCTAACCAGCGCTGCCCCCGCAACGGTAAGTGGACGAAGGACGCGCATCTCACCGCGCTCTTCCGCTTTCATCCTGCAAGCCACTGGTGATGTGTCGTCTGCATCACTGGGAAGGCGATGAAGGTTGCTTCCACCAGCCCGGATACCGGCCAACAAGGTGGCTCGGCGGTGACGCCGGGTCGTGAGGCTCATGCACCGTCGGGGAAGGCGGTGAGAGCGGTCTTCACCGTGGATTGCCATGTCTGAATTTCTCTCGCGCACGAGCGTCGCGCCGCGCCTGCGTGCCTGTGTTGCGCTGGTCGGTGCCAGCCTCATCTTCGTATCGGCCGCGCAGGCCCATGGTTCCCACAGCCATGGACATGGCGCCGTGCGGCTGATGATGGAAGGCGCCATCCTCTCAGCCACCTTCGACGTCCCGCTGGAGTCCTTCCTCGGCTACGACTACCCGCCGCAGGGGGCGGCCCAGGAGGAGGTATGGAGAGCTTTCACGAGAAGGCTCCAGAACCCGTCGAGCTGGCTGCAGCCGACGGCTGAAGCCAGCTGCCAGGCTGTGCGACACGAGGTTCATCCCGATCCGGCGACGTTGGATGCTAAGGCCGACATCCCCAACATCGTCTACCGCGCTGAGTTTCGCTGCGACCGACCCGAGGCCCTGAACGCGGTGTCCTTCACGGCATTTTTCGACCATCCGGGGTTGAAGCAACTGCGCGTGCAACTGGTGTCACCCAAGGGGCGCAAGACCGTGACCGTACGCCCTCGCTTTCCGGCGCTGACATTCTGAAGGGGGGGACCATGCTGGAGCTGGGTTTTCTGCACATCGTGCAGTGGTTGCTCACGCCGGTGCTGCTGCTGCTGGCGCTGGCCTTTGCCTATGCGCTGTGGATGTCGGGCGTGGTGATGATCGAGGCTTGGCAGCGCCGGCGCGTGCCGGGCTTCTCCCTGCTGCACGGGGTGGAATCGCTCACGCTGGAGGAGCTGGAACTGCAGGCCCTGGGGCGGATGGAGCCGCTGCGCCTGCTCAGCCGGGTCACCCCTATGCTAGGGCTGATTGCCACAATGATCCCGCTGGGGCCGGCCCTTCAGGAGGTGGCCAATGGACAGGGACAAGCCGCACTGTCGGTGTTCAGCGGTGCCTTCGCCGGTGTGGTGCTGGCGCTCACGGCGGCTTCGTTGGGCTTGGTGCTCTACTCGGCTCGTCGCCGCTGGCTGCTGGCCGAGTTGCTGGCGGTCCAGCGGGCGCGTGGGGGGAGGGCATGACCCTGAGACATCTCAAGGGGGTCGACGAGGAAGACGATGATCCGATGCTCTCGGCCATCAACCTCGTCGATGTGTTTCTGGTGTTGGTGGTAGCTCTCATGATCGCGGTCAGCGCGGTGCACCCGGGGGCGCCACTGGCTGACATCCAAGGGGTGGGGGAGATCGTGGTGCGCGAGGGCGAGCGTGAGGTGCGCCTGAAAGGCACGGGCACCCCAGGGGAAGGCGAGGGGGTGCGGGCGGGGGTGGCGTATCGCTTGCGCGACGGCAGCATCGTCTATGTGCCCGAGCAGGCTTCGGCTGCTTCAGGGGAGCCGGCTCGGTGAAAGCCCTGCGTGCCTGTCGTTGGGCCGTGATGCTGGTGGCCGGACTGATGTGGAGCTTGGTGCAGGCGCGCACGCTGCTGTGGGTTACGCTGGATGTCACGCCGGCCTCGCGCACAGCGCTGGTGGAGCGCATCGCCATGGAGCAAGGCTGGCAGGTGCACTGGCTCGACCATCCGTTGCAGGAGGAGCCGGCTTTGGTGACTGCCCGTCGTGAGGCCATGACTGCGGCTTTGTCCCGCGCGGACATGGTGTGGATCGATGCGCCGCATGTGACGGTGCACGCGAGGATTCAGCGGCAGTTCGGCGATTTGTTCGAGGCATACGATCGAAAGAAGCCTAACCGCGTGGTGTGGATTCTTCCGCCTGGTGTAGCGCTTGCCGACTCAGGCGGCGATGGGCTCGCACGCATGGTCACCTACCTGCGCGCCGGTGGCGCGGCCAACCTGCGCCACGCGATGCGTCTTGCCGAGGCCTGGGTAGCCTCCGGGCATTCGCAGGAGGCATTGGCCGCACTGGATCTGCCGCCGCCACAGGCCTGGCCCTCGAGCGGGATCTACCATCCTCGCGCCAGCGGCATCGTGCAGGATATCGCCGCCTTGCAACGAGTGATGCCTGAGATGCAGGGGCGTTCGTCCGTGGCGCTGTTGGTGCATCGGCATCACTTCATCGATGGGCAGACCGACTGGCTGGACCAGTGGCTGCAACTCTTCGAGGCCCAGGGCCTGTTCGCTTACGCCGTCTTCGGCCAGCAGCTTGATGCGCAGGGCTTGCGCGACTTGCTCCAAGCGGCACCACCGCGCGTGCTGGTGCTGCATCAGATCAGCTCTCATTCGGCAGCGTTGCAATCGTTGTTTCAGGAATGGTCTGCACCGGTGTTGGCTACTCAACCCTATCGGCATGGCGACACGGCTGCCTGGGAAGCCGACCCCACTGGCTTGAAGCTCGCCGATGCGCCCTTCTATCTGGTGCAGCCCGAAGCCGCCGGGGCCATTGACCCCGTGGTGGTGACCGCACACGCCGACCGCGGCCGTCGCGTCGAGTTGATCGAGCGCCAGGCCCGCTCGGTGGTGGGCAAGGCCCGACGACTCATCGCACTGAACGACACGCCCGCTGCCCACAAGCAACTTGTGGCTATGGTCTACAACTACCCGCCAGGTGGCAGCAACTTCGGAGCTTCTTTCCTGAACGTGCCGCGCAGCCTGGAGATGGTGAGCGGCCGTCTGGCCGAGGCGGGCTACGACGTGCCCATCACACGGGAAGCCGAATGGATCGCGGGCCTGCGCCCGCTGATGCGCGCCTACTACCCCGGAGCGGACCTGACGGCGATGTTGCGCAACGATCAGGCGGCTGCATTGCCGGTGAAGGACTATCTGGGCTGGTGGCGCACGCTGCCCGAGGCAGTGCGTGAGCGCATCGCCGCACGCTGGGGTGAGCCGTCTGAGAGTCGTTACGTGGTGGACTGGCAGGGAGAGCCGGTGTTCGTGATCCCGCGCTTGCAGCGTGGCCGACTGGCGGTGTTGCCGCAGCCTCCCCGCGAAGAGACGCTGCGCCATGGCCAGAATCCTTTCATGCACCGCAGCCGCGAGCCGGTATCGCATCACTACCTGGCGGTGTACCTGTGGGCCCAGCGTGCCCATGCGCTGATCCATTTTGGCACCCATGGCACCCAGGAGTGGGCGCCGGGCAAGTCGCGCGGGCTGGACGTGCTCGACGATGCGATGCTTCCGCTGGGCGATGTGCCCGTGGTCTATCCCTATATCGTCGACAACCTGGGGGAGGCCCTTACCGCCAAACGCCGCGGCCGCGCACTGCTGGTGAGCCACCGCACGCCGGTGCTTGCCACCACGGGTTTGTCGCCAACGATGGCGTTGCTGCACGAACTGATGCACGACTGGGCCATGGCCGACCAAGGTCCGACGAAGCGGCAGATCGGCGAGCAACTGGTGGCCTTGATCGTCGAAGCCCGTCTGCACCATGACCTGAAGTGGACGGTCGAACAAGTGCGGGACCGGCTGGAGGAATTCCTGGAAGTGCTGCACCCCTGGCTGGACCAGATCGCTCACAGTAGCCAGCCGCGCGGGCTGGCCGTGTTTGGGCAAGCGCCCGATGAAGCTGCGCGGCGCCTGATGGTTTTACAGGCATTGCGCACACCGTTGCTCGACGCCCTGGGTGAGGACGTGGATGAGACCTTCCTCATCGATCACCGCCAGGTGGAAGCTTCGCGCCCGATGCGCTGGCTGGAGGTAGCCCTGAGCGATGTGCAGGCGGCCAGTGCACTGGATCTGCGCCCGACCCAGGCCGAGACGGCCGTGCCCAATCGCGCAGCCGTGCATGCCATCGATCGCGAGGCCTTGCGGCGGCTGGCTGAGCAAGCACAGGCTCTAGACCGCATCTATGCCGCCGAGAACGAGATCAATGGACTGCTGGCGGCCTTGGAAGGGCGCTTCGTGCCTGCTGCCTATGGGGGCGATCCGCTGCGCAACCCCGACAGCCTGCCCACTGGGCGCAACCTTACGGGTCTGGACCCGAGCCGCCTGCCCACACGCCAGGCCTACACCATGGCGCAACTGTTGTTCGATCAGTGGCTTGCGCAATGGCGCAAGTCGCACCCCGGCCGACCACCTCAGCGACTGGCCTTGTCACTGTGGGCCGGCGAAACACTGCGCCACCATGGCATCATGGAAGCGCAAGCGCTGGTCGCTTTGGGCGTGCGCCCGGTGTGGGATACCGCCGGGCGGCCCACGCGTGTGGAGCTTGTGCCGGCCGCAGAACTGGGGCGCCCGCGTGTGGATGTGCTGCTCAGCGTCACCGGTTCCTACCGCGACCAGTTCCCGGCGCTGATGGCGCTCGTCGATGAGGCGGTGGCCCTGGTGAGCCGAGCCGAACCGCAAGGTGTGGTGGCCCGCCACAGCCGCGAGGTGGCCGCGGAACTCGTCCGCCAGGGCGTGGCCCAGGAACAGGCGCAGCGGCTGGGACGTGCCCGTGTCTTCGGCAATGCCGTGGGCGACTATGGCACCGGCCTCAGCGAGGCCGTGCAGGACGACCGCCTGCGCCCGCACGACGAACGTCTGGGCGATCTGTTCTTGCACCGTATGGGCCACCCCTACCTTGAGGGGCTGCCGCTGGAGGATGTCGATGAAGCCGTGGGTGCCCTCGCGCTGGGCGCCCAGTTGCGCCGCACCGACGCGGCGATGCTGTCGCGTAGCTCGCACCTCTACGGCATGGTGAGCTCGGATGACCCTTTCCAGTACCTGGGTGGCCTGGCCGCTGCGGCCCGCCGGGTCGGGCGCGCTGACGCGCTGCTGCTCTTTGTCAGCCAGTTGCACAACGCCGATGAACCCTATGCGCAGACCGCGACAGAGAGCGTGGCGCAGGAGATGCAGTCTCGCTACTTGCATCCCGGTTGGGTGGCGGCACAGAAGGACGAGGGGTATGCCGGCACATTGCAAGTGCTCAAGGCGGTGCAGTTCACCTGGGGCTGGCAAAGTGTGGTGGACGACGTGGTGCGTGCCGACCATTGGCAGAGCCTGCATGAGGTGTATGTGAAGGACCGCCTGGGCCTGGGTGTGGGCGAGTGGCTGCGCAGCCATCCGCAAGCCTATGCGCAAGTGGTGGAACGCCTGATCCAGGCCCAGCGCCACGGCCACTGGGCGCCGGATGCCGCCACGCAGCGCGAACTGGCCAGGCTCTACCGCGACCTGACGCAGGAGGCTCCGCTCGCGCAGGAACTGGCGAGCGTGCGCATGTGGGTAGACCATACCTTGGCTTCGGCGGCTGCCGAGGCGTCGAGGGGCCAGCCCCTCGCGCAGGACACCGTTCAGATACCGCCCGTCCTTGAATCAGGCGCTGAGCCCAGCCCTGCGCCCCCACCGGCCGCCCCCAACCCCTGGGTGCCGGTGCGGGGCGAACGCCTGCAACCGGCACCTGCGCAGCAGGCCGACGCCCTGCTGGCCGCTATGGCGCTGATGCTGGTGCTGGCCCTGGTCCTGGGAGGAGCGGTGGACCAATGGCGGCGCGGCGCCAGACCGTGATCAGGGTTCGTCCGGCACCGGCGGCGCTCGCCGCTGGTAGGTCACGAAGTGGTAGTCCCAGCCTTCGGGCGAGGTGTGCGTTTCGCGTGACACCACGGCGAAGGCTGAGCGGTCCCACGGTGGGAAGTAGGTGTCGCCCTCGAAGTCGTGGTCGATCTCGGTGAGCACCAGCTCGTCGGCCCAGGGCAGGGCTTCGGCATAGACCTGGGCGCCGCCGATCACATAGACCTTGGTGGCGTGCTTGAGCAGCTCCAGCGCAGCCTCGAAGGACGGTGCTTCCTCGATGCCCGGTGCTTCCCAGTGGATGTTGCGGGTGATGACCACATTGCGCCGCCCTGGCAGGGGCTTGCCGATGGAGTCGTAGGTCTTGCGGCCCATCAGCACCGGGCAGCCCATGGTCGTGCGCTTGAAATGCTGCAGGTCTTCGGGCAGATGCCACACGAGCTGGTTGTTGCGGCCGATCACACCATTGCGCGCCACGGCGGCGATGAGGGCGATCTGCGGGCGGTCCGGCGGAAGGGCTTGGCTCATGCCTGCATTGTGGCGCGAGCCGGGCCGGTCGTCATCGCACGGGCACGCGACGTGGTAACAAGGCGCTGGCGATGGCCACCACGATCAGCACCGCCGCGGCCAGGTCCTGCCAGTGCGGCACCTCGCCCACGATGAAGGTGGCCGAGCCGGTGCCGATCAGCGGCACGGCCATGATGGAAAACGCGCTGGCCGCGGGCGGCAGGTTGCGCGCCATGCCGAACCAGATGATCTGCGCAAAGCCGTAGTTGATGGTGGCGCCCCACACCAGCGACCACCACATCGGCGCGCTGAACTGCCACGTGGGGGCCGGCTCCATCAGCGGGGCGATGACCCAGAAGAGGACGGAGCCCATCAGCATCATCCACACGGTGAGCGCTTCGGTCGGCACGGTGCTCTTGGTGCGGCGCATCAGCACGGTGCCCAGGGCCCAGCTGAAGGCGGCGATCTGCATCCACACAATGCCCACGGGCCGGCCGGCCAGGGCGGTGAACTCCTGCGCCACGAGCAGGCCCACGGCAGCGGCACCGCATACCACGCTGAGAAAGACCCGTGGGCTGAGGCGCTCGCCGAACAGCAGGGCGGCAATCAGCACCGTCCAGATCGGCATCGTGAAACCCAGGATGGCCGCGCGGCCCGAGGCCAGCTCCTGCACGCCCAGGATCGAGAAGAGGTGCCAGCCGAGGATGTTGGGCAGCGCGAGCCAGGCGATGCGCGCGAATTCGCCCGGGGGCAGCGCAAAGCGCACGCCACGCCAGCGGTAGAAGGCCAGCAGCAGCAAGGCGCCACCGGTCATCGTGACCGCACGGAAGTACAGCGGGGACAGTTCGCGCAGCGAGAACTTCATCATCGGCCAGTTCAGCCCCCACATCAGCGTGAGCAGCACCAGCGCGCCGAGCTGGCGGCGGGTCAGCATGGTGGCAGGCTCAGACGGCGACAGGGGCCTTGATGGCGGGGTGGTGCTGGTAGTCGAGCACCTCGAAATCCTCGTACTCGTAGCCGAAGATGGAGTCGGGCCGGCGCTTGATGTTCAGCACAGGGTAGGGATGCGGCGTGCGTGAGAGCTGCAGCTCGACCTGCTCGAAGTGGTTGTTGTAGATGTGGCAGTCGCCGCCCGTCCAGATGAAGTCGCCCACGCCCAGATCACACTGCTGGGCCAGCATGTGGGTGAGCAGGGCGTAGCTGGCGATGTTGAAGGGCACGCCCAGGAAGATGTCGGCGCTGCGCTGGTAGAGCTGGCAGCTGAGTTTGCCTTCGGCCACGTAGAACTGGAAGAAGGCGTGGCAGGGCATCAGGGCCATCTTCGACAGCTCGGCCACGTTCCAGGCGCTCACGATGATGCGGCGCGAGTCGGGGTTGGTCTTGAGCTGCTGCACCACCTCGGCGATCTGGTCGATGTGGCCACCGTCGGGCGTAGGCCACGAGCGCCACTGCACACCGTACACCGGCCCGAGATCGCCATCCTCGCGCGCCCATTCGTCCCAGATGGTGACGCCGCGCTCCTGCAGCCAGCGCACGTTGCTGTCGCCGCGCAGGAACCACAGCAGTTCCAGGATGATGCTCTTCAAGTGCACCTTCTTGGTGGTGACCAGCGGGAAGCCTTCGTTCAGGTCGAAGCGCATCTGGTGACCGAACACGCTGCGCGTGCCGGTGCCGGTGCGGTCGGTCTTGGCCACGCCGTGCGTGTAGACGTGGCGCATGAAGTCTTCGTACTGCGAGCGGATCGGGCGGGGGAAGGTCACGTCAATAGGCTCCGAACAGCGCATCGAGCGCATTCTGGATCGCCAGGCGGTGTTCGCCCAGGTTGGCCAGGGGTTTCTTGAGTTCCGTGCAGGCAATGGCGCCGAGCGCCGCGGTGTCGAGCACGATGCGCTCGCCGGAGACGTCCAGCACCGGGTTGAGGTCGCGCGCCGGCGGGCCGAAAGCGGACTCTCGCCTCAGCGGGATCACCACCCGGGTGGCCAGGGCGCTGATGAAGTCGTTCTGCACGTCCAGCAGGTAAGGCGTGTGTTTGCGCTCGCCCGGCTCAGGGTTGGCGTAGACATCGAAGCGGGCCACGACTCAACGGCCCTTGGCGAAACTGCGGTAGCGCGCCAGCGGCAGCCCTTCGCGGGCGATGCGGTCGTTGTAGGCGTCGATGGCAGCGCGGTTCTCTTCGTTCCATCGCTCCCAGTAGCGGCGGCGCACTTCTGCCGCCAGCAACTCATCGACCGTCTGCGACAGGTTCAGCCCCAGGTCGCGGGCGGCATCCAGCACCTTGGCGTTCAGGCTGAGGTTGGTGGGCCGCTTGGGGGCATCATCGAAACGAAGCATCGTCATCCCCATGAATCATGCGCATGATTCATGCGCTCTCGAATTGTAGCGCCGCGAGCTGGGCGTACAGCCCGCCGCGTGCCACCAGCTCGCCATGCGTGCCGGTCTCGACGATGCGCCCGTGCTCCATCACGACGATGCGGTCGGCACGCTGCACGGTGGCCAGGCGGTGGGCGATGACCAGGGTGGTGCGGTTGGCCATCGCGGCCTCCAGGGCCGCCTGCACCATGCGTTCGCTTTCGGCGTCGAGCGCGCTGGTGGCCTCATCGAGCAGCAGCAGCGGCGGGTTCTTCAGGATGGCCCGGGCGATGGACAGGCGCTGGCGCTGTCCGCCGGACAGCCGCACGCCGCGCTCGCCCAGGAAGCTGGCATAGCCTTCGGGCAGGGCGCGGATGAAGCCGTCGGCATGGGCCGCCTTCGCGGCGGCGATGACCTCGTCGTCGCTTGCGCCGGGGCGGCCGTAGCGGATGTTGTCCATCGCGCTGGCCGAGAAGATCACGCTGTCCTGCGGCACGATGCCGATGCGCGATCGCAATTCGGCCAACGAGGCCTCGCGAACGTCCACGCCGTCGATCTCGATGCGGCCCTGCTGGACGTCGTAGAAGCGCAGCAGCAGCTGGAAGACCGTGCTCTTGCCGGCGCCGCTGGGGCCCACCAGGGCCACGGTCTCGCCGGGGCGCACGTCCAGCGTGACGTCGTCCAGCGCCAGCGTCCGCGGCCGCGAGGGGTAGTGGAAGCGAACACCCATCAGGCGCACCGAGGAGCCGCCCTGCGTGGGTGGCAGTACCACCGGACGGGCCGGGTCGGCGATCGGCGAGCGCGTGGCCAGCAGCTCCATCAGGCGCTCGGTGGCGCCGGCGGCGCGCAGCAGGTCGCCCCACACCTCCGACAGCACGGCCACCGAGCCGATGAGGATCGTGACCAGCACGACCGTCTGCGCCAAATGGCCGGGGCTGATGTGGCCCTCGAGCACCGCGCGCGTGCCGGCGTAGAGCGACCACAGCAGCGCACCGAAGTTGGCGATGATCACGAAGGCCACGAGCAGCGCGCGCATGCGGGTGCGGCGCACGGCCGTGCCGAAGGCGCGCTCGGTGGCCTGGCTGAAGCGCTCGCGCTCGCGGTCCTCGGCGGTGTAGCTCTGCACCACCGGCATGGCGTTGAGCACCTCGCCGGCGATCGCGCTGGTGTCGGCCACGCGGTCCTGGCTGGCGCGGGAGAGCTTGCGCACGCGCCGCCCGATGATCAGCGCCGGCAGCAGGGCCAGCAGCATGATGCCCAGCACATAGCTCATCACCTGCGGGTTGGTGATCACCAGCATCACCAGCGCGCCCAGGCCCATCACGGTGTTGCGCAGGCCCATCGACAGGCTGGAGCCGACCACCGTCTGCACCAGCGTGGTGTCGGTGGTCAGGCGCGAGAGCACCTCGCCGGTCTGCGTGGTCTCGAAGAATTCCGGGCTTTGCCTCAGCACGTGGCCGTAGACCGCGGTGCGCAGGTCGGCGGTGATGCGCTCGCCCAGCCAGCTCACCATGTAGAAACGTGCGGCCGAGAAGACGCCCAGGCCCACGCCCACCACGAAGAGCCAGGCGAAGTGCTCGCGCAGCGCCACCAGGCGTTCGCCCGGCTCGGCGCCGACGAGGCCCTGGTCGATGAGCGCACGCAGCACCCAGGGAAAGGCCAGCATCGTGAGGGCTGCCAGCACCAGGAACAGACCGGCCAGCGCGATGGGCACGGCATAGGGCCGCACGAAGGGACCCAGGCCACGCAGGCCGGCGACGGACCGGGCTTTGGCCGGCTCGTCGCTGCGCAGCGGCAACGGCGTGGAGGCAACGGGGGTGGACGACATGGGGCGAGTGTAGGCGCGCGGGGTCACAGCCGCAGGGCCGAGGCGTAGCCGGTCATCTCGAGGTAGCCGCGCCCCAGCCGCCGCCCCCGGGCGTCGCGCAGCTCGCTCAGGCCTTCCCAGTAGATGGCGCCGGTGGAACCGCGGCTGTCGAGCTCCTGGGCGTCGAGCAGGGTGTGCACACGGAAGCGGCCGACGGGGGTCTCGACGTCCCATTCGACCGGGTAGCGGGCCGCCGTGGCGGGGCTGGTCCAGTGTCGCCGGGGATGGAAGACCACCTCGTCGGCGCCGAAGCTGCGCGTGGGCTGACCCGGCGGGCGCCAGCTGCCGCCGGCCCACAGCGCGCTGCCGTCGCGCCGGCGCAGCCGGAAGGCGGTGAGCGCCGTGCCGTCATCGAGGTTCATGCCGATCCAGTCCCAGCCCACCGCTTCGGGGTGCATCAGGGCCTCGCTCCACTCATGGTCGAGCCAGGCGCGGCCGGTGACGCTGAGATCCTGGCCGTGCAGGCGCAGCCGGCCGGTGGTGGCCAGTTGCGGCTGGGTGTAGTAGTGGCTGGCCTGGGCGGGTTCGGGGCCCTTGCGCGAGTAGCCGTCCTCGCCTTGCAGCAGCACGGGCTGGGTCTGGGCGAAGCTCAGCTCCAGCGTGAATTCGCGGGACGGCAGCCGGGCGGTGTAGCGGCTGCGGCCGGGCGAGCCCTGGCGGGCCAGCGTCCAGTCGCGCAGACGCAGGTCCGTGTCGGCCTCGGAGGCCTCCGCCAGGCCGAAGCCCTGGCGGGCGATGCGCTGGTCGTGCAGCAGGCGGCGACCGGTGAGGTCGGTCACGGCGGCATGCGCGAACAGCAGCTGGCGCGGTGTGAAGGCGCTGGGGTTGTCGCCGGCGCGGTCGTTGCGCGAGCGGAAGAAGGTGATCTGGAAGCCATAGGGCAGGGGCCGGTCCGGTGCATGGACTTCGCCGGTGATGTACCACCATTCGGTGCGATGGTCCGGGTGGGCGCCGTGGTCGCGCGGAAAGTGCAGGGCAGTGCCAGGCAGTACCTGGCCCTGTGCCAGCGCAACCGGGGCGCGCAGCGTCGAGGCTGCCAGGGCCATCAGCACCGCTCGCCTGTGCATCACCAGTCCTCCTTCACGGCCAGCACTGCCTCGCGCGAGGCGGCGGCGCGGCCGGCCATCATCGCGGTCAGCAGGCCGGCCGCCACCATCGCAGCCGCCAGCAGAGTCAGCCGGCTCCAGGGCAGCAACAGGTCCATGGTCCAGTGAAAGCTCTGCGGGTTGACCACGTGCACGAGGATCACGCTCACGCCGATCCCCAGGGCCAGGCCCAGCAGCGCGCCGGCACCGCTCCACACGAGCCCCTCGCCGGCGACGATGCCCAGCACCTGGCGGCGCGTGAAGCCCAGATGCTGCAGCAACCCGAACTCCTTGCGCCGTGCCAGCACCTGGGCGGAAAAGCTGGCCGCCACGCCGAAGAGCCCGATGGCGATGGCCACGGCCTGCAGCCAGTAGGTCACGGCAAAGCTGCGGTCGAAGATGCGCAGCGACAGGGCGCGGATCTCGCGCGGCTCGGCGAACTCCAGCCCGTCCGGATCCGGCGCCAGCGCACGGATGGCGGCCTGGACCTCGCCGGTGCGCGCGCCCTCGTCCAGCCACAGGGCCAGGTCGTTCACGCGCACGTCGCCGCTCAGTCGCTGGAAGTCGCGGCTGTCGATCACCACGCTGCCGTGCTGGCGGGCGTAATCCCGCCACAGGCCGCGCACCCAGGTGCGCACGGCGGGTTGCTGGGGCGCCAGCGGCAACTCGAGCCAGGTGCCCGGGCGGGCCCCGTAGAGGTCGGCCATGGCCTCGCTGACATAGCTGGACACGGCGCCGGCCCGCGCAGGCCGCAGCTCGCCGGTGAGCGGCAGGGCCTGCTCGGGGCGGTCCAGCGGTCGGGCGATCAGTGTCACGCTCGGACGCCGGGGATCGAGTTGCAGGCTCTGCAGGCGCAGGGTGTCCAGGCGAGCGACGCCCGGCACGCCACGCACCGCGTCGACGAAGGCAGGGTCGAGAAAGGCCGATTCGGCCGCTGCCGCACTGCCGGCCGTGCGCGCATAGAGGTCGGCCGGCAGCACGGCATCGAGCCATACGGACACCGACGAGCGGAAGCTGGCCACCATGGTCGTGAGCGCCACGGCCAGGCTCAGGCTGGCGACGACACCCGCCACGGCCACGGTGGCCGTGTGGCTCTGATGGCGCGCCCGCTGCAGTGCCAGCAGGCCGCCAGCATGGCGGCGCACCAGGGGCAGGCCCAGGCGCGTCAGGCCGCGCACCACCGGAGCGACGCAGGCCATGCCGCCCAGCAGCACCGCCGCCACGGCGAGGTAGGCGAAAAGCGGCAGCCCGGCCACAGGGGGCAGCAGGGCGGCGAGCGCGCCGACCAGGATCAGCGCCAGGCCAAGGTGCGGCCGTGGCGCCCCGGAGGTGGCGAGCCCCAAGCCCTTGAGCCCCTCGGCCGGGGCCAGGCGCTGCGCCATGCGGGCCGGCAGCCAGCTGCCGGCCAGCGCGGCCGCCACCCCCAACGCACCATAGGCCAGTGCGGCGCCAGGCGACCACTGCAGGCGAGGCGCAACGCCAGGGAAGTAGCCGCCGCCCAGGTCGCCGGACAGCAGGGCCAGCGCCGAGGCCGCCAGTCCGGTGCCCAGCGCCAGTCCCAGCGCGCTGCCCAGGCCGCCCAGCACGGCTGCCTCGGCCAGCACGAGGCGCAGGCGCTGCCGTGCGTCCAGGCCCAGCACTCCCAGCAAGGCCAGTTGGGGCACGCGCTTGGCCACCGACAGCGACATCACCGAGAACACCAGAAAGGCCCCGGTGAAGAGCGCCACCAGGGCCAGCACCGTGAGGTTGACGCGGTAGGCGCGTGAGATGTTCGACACGCGCTGCGCCGCCTGATCCGGGGTGTGAACCTGCAGCGGGGCGGGCAGGGCCAGCTCGCGCACCACGGTCGCCAGCGCCACGCCGGGTTCCAGGCGCAGATCGATGCGGCTGAGGCCGCCCAGACGGTCGAACTGCCATTGCGCGCCGGCGATGTCCATCACGGCCACGGGGGGGCCGGCGGCAGCGACGTCACCCACCACGAGCAGGCGGCGCCAGGCCAGGCCATGCTGCACCTCCACCGTCTCGCCGGGCCGCACACCCAGGGCCTGCCGGGCGCTGCCATTGAGCGACACCGTGTCCGGCGCGAGCAGGGCCAGGCGGTCCTGGCCCTCGGCGAGCCGGGGGACGAGGTCGGGCGACAGGGCGGGCGCAAGGAGCGGGTCGAGGCCGATCAGGCGCAGGGCCACCCGTGGGCCCTCGGGGCGGCGGGCGTAGGTGGACAGCTCGATCACCGGACTGGCGGCTGCCACGCCGGGCTGGCGGGCCACCCGGCCCAGCCAGGCCTCATCGAGAGGCCCCTGCAGGGCCCGCAGCTGGGCGTCAGGCTCGCCGTTGAGCGAGCGCACGGCGGCGCTGAACTCTCCCAGCGCCGACTGGTTGATGAGGTGCACCGCAAAGGCGAGTGCCACGCCCAGCATCACCGCCACGCATGCCATGCCATGGCGCCAGGGGTGATGGCGCCATTCCGGCCAGGACAGGCGGCGCAGCAGGGTGGGGAGGGGGCTGCCCGCCGTTTCACCATTGGCCGAGGACGGCGATGGGGCAGCGGTTGTCACTCAGACATTGTCGGCCGGGGCCGGAAAGCCTTGCCAGGAAGGGGCCTCGCGCCGGTCCAGCGACCCCCTCATTCAGGGGGGGGTAACGGCGGGCCGGCGGCAGATTTTGGGATCAGTTGCGTGCGATTATGCAAAGTTGCGCGCAACTCGCATCGCCCGTGCCTTTACCAACTCCGCCACGTGTCACGCTGCCGGAAACCTCCCCGAGGTCCGATCGGCTGCGCCGCGTCGTGCTTGCCCTGGGCCTGCCCAGGGCGACGGTGGTCCTGGTGATGTTGGTCTGGGTCGTGTCCCTGGCCATCACCTACGTGATGATCCGTCTGGCCGGTCAAGGGTCGCTCGGGCTGGGCATGGTGATCGCCTCGGCGTGTGTCCTGCTGCTGGGGCCGGTGGTGGGCTACGGTGTGCTGCGCCTCATCTTCCAGCTCGAGGCTTCGCGCCAGCGCATTGCCGAACTGGCGGTCACCGACGAGCTGACGGGCTGCTACAACCGTCGCCACTTCATGGAACGGGCCGAACTCGAATGGCTGCGCTCACGTCGCCATCACATGCCCCTGGCCCTGATCCTGCTCGATGCAGACGACTTCAAGCAGGTGAACGACACCCACGGACACCAGTGCGGAGACCATCTGCTGCGCGAGATGGCGCTGCAATGTCGCGCCTCGCTGCGTGGCACGGACGTGCTGGCCCGCTTCGGCGGCGAGGAGCTGATCGTGCTGCTGCCCCAGACCGACCTGGCCGGTGCGCTGGCGATCGCCGAGCGCATCCGCCATCAGGTGCAGGACCTGGTGGTGCAGTGGCAAGGGCAGGCCGTCACGGCCACCGTGAGCCTGGGCGTGGCGGCCTTGCACGCCAGTCATGCCAGTGTGGACGCGCTGATCCGCGACGCCGACCAGGCACTCTATGAAGCCAAGCGGGCTGGCCGCAACCGCGTCCGCGGTGCCCCGGTGCAGGAGCTGCTCCCGGAGCTTGCGATCGTCGAATCGACGGGTCAGGCGTAGGTGGTGGGCACCGTGTAGTGGGCATCGCCCAGCAGGTCGACGCCACACGACAGGTCCTGCACCCATTCGATGAACTCCCGCACCGCTGCGCCGGCCATCGGGGCGCCGTGCTGGGGCACGATCATCTCGATGTCCAGCGTGCGCACCATGCGGGCCCACAGGCGCAGCACCTTGTTCGACACCATGTAGCGGCGGTGGAAGCCTTCCATGGCCGGGATGTGTGCGGCCAGCGAGGTGATGGGCCGGCGGGGATCGACCTGTTTGCCGATCGAGGCTCCCAGGTCGCCCGAGAACAGGATGCGGCTGGTGGGATCGTAGAACTGGAAGTTCCCCTCGGCGTGCAGGAAGTGCGCCGGCAGCGCCCAGAGTTCGCCGCGACCCACCCGGATGCGCAGACCCGGGTCGGGAATGCCGATCACCCGGCCGGCCGTCTTGCCCGGCTTGCAGAAGTGCGGCACGAAGCGCTCCCACACGCGGGAGATGTAGACCGGTGCGGTGGTGGCCGTCATCCAGCGATCGAGGGAAGCGATGATGTCGGGGTCGGCATGTGAGGCCAGGATGGCCGAGAGCTGATGCGGCGGGAAGTGCCGCGTCATGCCCAGGTAGAGCTCGCTGTAGGCCAGGTTGCCGCCCGGATCGATGATGGCACCGGTGTCGTTGTCCACGATCAAGAACTGGTTGGCCTGCACGGCCTCGTTGTCTTCGACCGTGGTGTCGCTGAACATCAGGCACTGGTGGCCCTTCTGGTGGTAGAGCTCGATGGGCATGGCAAGGGCCGCGCGTGGCGGTCAGTTCGGAACGATCGCGAACTCTAGGGAGCAACCCGCAAACCCGGCTTGATGCTCGTCAACGTCGACGAGCAAAACCCACATGCATGGTAGGGATTCAGGTCAGGCTGCGCAGCCCGTGCGGCGTGAGCTTGAACACGCGATCGGCGTGGGCCGCTGCCGCCTGCGAGTGGGTCACGAGTACACAGGCGGCCTGGTGTTCGCGCACCTGCGAGGCCAGGGCCTGCATCACCCGGGCGGCGGTGTCCGGGTCAAGGTTGCCTGACGGTTCGTCGGCCAGCAGCAGGGCGGGCCGGTGCACCAGGGCGCGGGCGATGGCCACGCGTTGCAGTTGCCCGCCGGACAGCTGCGCGGGCAGGCGCTCGGCCAGGCCCTCCAGGCCCACATCGGCCAGGGCCTGACGCACCCGCTGCGGGTCGTTCCGCCCAAGCAGCAGCAGCGGCAGGGCCACGTTGTCGGCCACGCTCAGGTGGGGCAGCACATGGAAGGCCTGGAAGACGAAGCCGAGGTGCGTGCGCCGCAGCCGTGCACGCCCGGCCTCGTCCAGCGCGGCAAGGTCCTGCCCCATCAGCTCGACACGGCCTGCCGTGGGCGTGTCGAGCCCGGCCATGCAATTGAGCAGCGTGGATTTGCCCACGCCGGACTCGCCCAGCAGGGCGATGAAGCGGCCGGGTCGCAGCTCGAGGTCCACGCCCTCGAAGACGGGTGTATCGCCATAGCGCTTGGCCAGGCCCACCAGGCGCAGGATCGGCTCGCTCATGGCAGGTTCTCCTGCGCCCACGCCTGGGCCAGGGCCACCACTTGCGCGACGGCATCGGGCTGGTCGCAGGCCACGCGCTGGCGCCAGGGCATGCTGCGCAGCCAGGTCAGCTGGCGCTTGGCGAGCTGGCGTGTCGCGGCGATCCCGCGTTCGGCCAGCGTCTGCGGCGGGAAGTGGCCGTCGAGCATCTCCCACACCTGCCGGTAGCCCACGCAGCGCATCGAGGGACGCTCCAGGCTGAGGTCGCCGCGTGCCCGCAGGGCGCGCACCTCGTCCACCAGCCCCGCCGCCAGCATGGCCTCGAAGCGTTCTGCAATGCGGTGGTGCAGCCAGGTCCGATCCTCGGGTTCGAGGGCGATCAGCGTGGGGCGGTCCTGCGGCGCGCGCGAAGCGCCGGTGTGCCATTGCGAGAGGGGCCGGCCGCTCAGCATCCACACCTCCAGCGCACGCTGCAGGCGCTGGCTGTCATTGGGGGACAGGCGGGCCGCAGTGACCGGGTCGATCTGGGCCAGCTCGGCATGCAGAGCCGGCCAGCCGAGTTCGGCCGCGCGGGCGTCGATCTGCGAGCGGATGGCGGCGTTGGCTGCCGGCAGGGTGTCCAGGCCATCGAACAGGGCCTTGAAGTAGAGCAGGGTGCCGCCCACCAGCACCGGCAGCCGCCCGCGCGCGCGGATGTCGCCCACCAGCCGGGTGGCGTCGGCGACGAACTGTGCGGCGGAATAGGCCTCGGTCGGGTCGATCAGGTCGATGAGATGGTGGGGCACAGCAGCGCGTTCGGCAGCGCTGGGCTTGGCGGTGCCGATGTCCATGCCGCGGTAGACCAGCGCCGAATCCACGCTCACGATCTCGATGGGCAGGGCCCGGGCGAGGGCCAGGGCGGCGGCGGTCTTGCCCGAGGCGGTGGGCCCGGCGAGGCACAGGTAGGCAGCACTCATCGCACTGTATTGTCCCGGGCTTCGAGCGCCGTGGCCGGTGTGGGGTGACCATGCCGCCCCACCCCCACGAGCGCTGCGAAGGCCAGCGCGAAGCACCAGAAGGCGATGGTCAAGGTGAGGGGATACACGGTGCCGTCGTAGCTCCAGCCCATCCAGTAGCCCATGCCGAAGGCCAGCGCCATGCTCAGGAATCCGGACAAGGCCGTGGCGGCGCCGGCGCGCGTGGGGAAGGGCCCCACGGCGCCCACCTGCGCACAGGGTTGGTGGATCCCATGGGCCAGGGTGTAGACGAAGGCCGGGACCATCAGCGCCAGCGGGTGATGCACGCCCGCCAGGGCGAGGCCGGCCATCGCCACGCCGGCGCCCAGCGAAACGAAGGCAGCCACGCGGATGGAACGCACCATCCCCAGGCGCGGCACCAGACGGCGGCACAGGGCCGAGCCGATCAGGAAGCCCGAGGTGACGAAGGCGAAGGCAAACCCGTACTCGCGCCGCGACAGCCCCAGCACGTCGATCATCACGAAGGATGAGCCGGCGATGAAGCAGAACAGCCCGGCATAGGTGAAGCTGGAGACCGCCGTGTAGGCCCAGAAGCCCCGGTGCGTGAGCACCACGCGCCAGTTGTGCAGCAGGGGGCGCAGCTGCAGAGCGGCCGGATTCGGCTGGCGCAAGGTTTCGGGCAGGCGCAGGGCGATCACGGCCAGGCCCGTTGCGCCGAAGAGGGTGAGCACCCCGAAGGCGCCTCGCCAGCCCAGCGTGGTTTCCAGGTAGCCGCCCAGGATGGGGCCGGCCACAGGGAGGATCCCCATCCAGGTGGCCGCGCGCGCCATCACGTGAGCCCCCTGGGCCGGGTCGTAGAGGTCGCGCAGCATCGCGCGGGCGCAGACCACGCAGGCCGCCATCCCGAGCCCTTGCCCCGCCCGGCAGGCGATCAGCCAGGCGATGTGGGGCGACCCCAGCGCTACAGCACTGGCCAGGGTGTACAGCGCCAGGCCGCCCAGCAGCACGGGGCGGCGCCCGAAGCGGTCGGCCACGGGCCCGAGCACGAGCTGGCCGGCCCCGAAGCTGATCACCAGCACGCTCAGCGTGAGCTGCACCGTGGTGAGCGGCACACCGAACAGGCCGGGCAGCGAGGGCAGCGAGGGCAGGTAGAGGTCGGTCGATACCGGCTGGGTGCCCAGCAGGAGCATCAAGGCCAGCACCACCACGCCGGTGGGGGGCGGGGCAGGGGCATGCGCAGGCGAAGGGGTCGAGGACAAGACAGCAGATCAGTCAGGGAAGCCGGCGGAGGGTAGCAGACCCGGGACTTACCCGAGGTGTGATCACATTTGTAAACAGTCTGCTGGGGCTCCAGGGTGAGAATGGGAAAATTTCATCGCAGAATGGCGACGTCCGACCGTTTCCACGCCGGCTTGGAAGCGGCATGATGGTCAAAAATCAAAGGAGTCACTCATGTCCCTGTTCAAACGAGTCGTTGCGTTCACTGTCTCTCTGGCTTTGTGCACCGTGACCCTGGCTCAGCCGGGTCAGCTCACGCTCATCACCACCGAGCAGGTGGCCCAGGAGCAGGCTGTGGCGGCGCGCAGCGCTGAGGGTGATGCGTCCCGTGAGCGCCTGGCGGCGGCACTGGACCGCCCCGAACTGGTGGCCAAGCTCGAGCAGTGGGGTGTCACGCCCGAGCAGGCTCGTGCCCGTGTGAATGCCCTCAGCGACGAGGAAGCTCAGCGACTGGTGGCCCAGATCGACGAAGCGCCCGCGGGGGCCGGCGTGCTGGGTGCCCTGGTGTTCATCTTCGTGTTGCTGCTGGTGACCGACATCCTGGGGCTGACCAAGGTCTTCCCCTTCACCCGATCGGTTCGTTGACACATTCCCTGTCGCGCCGCACCTGGCTCGCCGGTGCGGCCGTGATGGCCGTCGGCCTGACTGGCTGCGCGAGCCAGACGGCAGCCCTGCGACATGGGGCCGCCGGCGCTGACCTGCCACGCCGCATCGAACTGGCCGAGACGCCGTTCTTCCCGCGCACCGGGCCCGACCTGTGCGGTCCGGAAAGCCTCGCGACGGTGCTGCAGGCCCAGGGCTTTGCTGTCACGCCGGCCGACCTGGTGCCCAAGGTCTATCTGCCAGGGCGCCACGGTTCGCTGCAGATCGAGATGCTGGCGGCAGCCCGGGGGGCCGGGGCCGTGGCCGTCCCGCTGCCTCCCACCCTGGCAGCCTTGTGCACCGAACTGGCGGCTGGGCATCCCGTGCTGGTGCTGCAGAACCTGGGCCTGGCCATGGCCCCTGCCTGGCACTACGCCGTGGCGGTGGGTTACGACCTGGACCTGTCGGAGATGCTGCTGCGCTCCGGTGACGATGCGCGGCACCGCCTGTCGATGCGGACCTTCGAGCACACCTGGGCGAGGTCCGGTCACTGGTCGTTCGTGACGCTGGCGCCCGGGCGCCTGCCGCGCACGGCCACGGAAGCCGACATGGCGCAGGCCCTGGTGGCCTTCGAGCGGCAAGCCGAGCCGGCCGCGGCATTGCGTGCCTACGAGGCCGCGCGCACGCGCTGGCCGGACAACCTCACGCTCATGGTGGGGCAGGGCAACAGCCTGTACCGCGTGGGACGCCGGGCCGAGGCCGCGGATGCCTTCGAGGCCGCGGCACGGCGCCACGCGAGTGCGGCGGCCTGGATCAACCTGGGCATGGTGGCGCTGGAGCTGGGTCAGCGAGAGCGCGCCCGCTCCGCTGCGCAGGAGGCACTTGCCCTGGGCGGACCCTGGACCGACCAGGCCCGGGCCCTGGCCGAGCGTGTAGAGTCGCGACCCTGAGAGGCCGTGTGGCCTCGTCGTCCGGAGACAGACAACATGAAAACCGTCTACGCCATCGTTGGCGCCGCCCTGATCGTGCTGGGTGGGGTCGTGCTCTTCCAGGGACTCTCGTTCACGCAGAACGAAACCGTCTTCCAGGTGGGCAGTCTCAAGGCCGAGGTGCGCAAGGAGGAGCGCGTCCCGTCATGGGCCGGCGGTGTGGCGATCGCCGCCGGCCTGGTGCTGGTGGTGATGGGCCTGCGCAAGTAGCTTTGCGGGCCTTCAGAACCGCTCGTGCGGCCCCAGGTAGCGCCACTGTCCGGCCGGCAGGGCACCCAGCACCACGCGGCCGATGCGGATGCGCTTGAGGCCCACCACCTTCAGCCCCACCAGCTCGCACATGCGCCGGATCTGGCGCTTGCGGCCTTCCCTCAGCACGAAGCGCAGCTGATGTTCGTTCTGCCAGCTCACCTGGGCCGGCCTGAGCGCATGGCCATCGAGGCTGAGGCCATGGCGGAGCAAGGCGAGTTGTTCGGGCGGCAAGGTCTGCGACGGCGGGCCGGCGTGCGCTGCCTGCGCGTGCTCCACGCGCACCAGATACTCTTTCTCCACGGCTGAGTCTTCACCGATCAGGTGACGCGCGATGCGGCCGTCCTGCGTGAGCACGAGCAGTCCCGTCGAGTCGATGTCGAGCCGGCCCGCGGGTGCCAGCTTGCGCAGGTGATGGCGGCCGAAGCGCAGCGGGCTCGGATCCTGGTTCCAGTGGTTCTCGGCCGTGATGAGCACCACGGCAGGTTCATGCCCGTCTTCGGCCTGGCCACTCACATAGCCGATGGGCTTGTTCAGCAGGATGGTGACGCGCTGTTCCTGCTCGTGCCGGGCGGCTGGGTCCACCTCGATGCGCTGGTGCGGCAGCACCCGCGCGCCCAGGGTATCCACCACCTGTCCGTCCACGCGCACCCAGCCTCGCTCGATCCACAGGTCGGCCTCGCGCCGTGAGGCCAGGCCCAGTTCGCTCATGCGTTTGGACAGGCGTTCGCCCGGCTGAGTCGCGGGCGCTGGGGCGGAGGCGGATGCTGTCGGTCTGGGTCGGTGCTTGGGGTCGAGCCTGGGCTCGTCCGGCAGCGGGGCGGCGGGGGCCGCTGCCGGGGCGGGGCGGGCACGCGAGCGCGGGGCCGAGCCCGTGCCGCGCACGGGGGGGCGGTTGCGCCGGCGCGGCGACTCAGCGGGTGAGGACGACGGGCTGCGGGGCAGCGAGAGCTTGGGGCGGGACGTCATGGCGGGAGGGCAGTTCCAGACGCGATTGGACCACGTCCTGCTCCGACCCCAACCCGAAGAGCTCGCGCAGCGCGACGCGATAGGCGTCTTGGCCAACGGCGCTGGTGTTGTGGTGGCTGCCGCCATCCACCAGCAGCCAGCGCTTGGGTTCGGGCGCGCGCTCGTAAAGCTGGCGACCCAGCTCCGGACGGATGAAGCGGTCGGCACTGCCATGGGCCACCAGCACGGGGGCTGTCACGCGGGCGATGTGCTCGGCCGCTTCGAAGCGCTGGGTGATCAGTGGCCCCACCGGCAGCCAACCCCAGCGGAAGGTGCTCACCACGTCTCGGATCGAGGGGAAACTGGCCTCGACCAGCAGCCCGGCGGCATCGTCCACCTCCGAGGCCAGGTGGGTGGCGATGGCGCCGCCCAGCGAATGGCCGTAGATGAAGCGCCGGGCCTGCGGGTGCTCACGGGCCATCCAGTCCCAGGCGGCGCGGGCATCCTCGTAGGCCAGACGTTCGGAGGGCAGGTCGCCGGAGCTCTGCCCAAAGCCGCGGTAGTCGATGCCCAGCACCGCAAAGCCCAGGTCGTGCATGCGGCGCATGCGCGGCGCGCTGCTGCGCACATCCCAGCGGGCGCCGTGCAGGTAGAGCAGCACCGGCGCATCGGGTCGGTCCTGAGGGAGCCACAAGGCATGCAGCCGGGCCCGGTCGCCCTCCAGGCGCGAATCGAACTCGATCCACAGTTCGTCCATGCCCTCGGCCGCGTAGGACGCGCCGCGCCAGGTGTCGCTGCTGGGCTGGAAGATCCAGCGCCGCTGCTGCGTGTCGAGCGCCGCACAGCCGGCGAGCAGGGCGAAACACACCAGGGCGGCAGACGAGAGTTGGATCCAGCGGCGCAGACTCATCATGAGCACCACCGACCCCGGATGCCCCGGAAAAGTTCAGCGCCCGCGCAGGAAGAGCGCGTCGAGCTCGCGCACCGTGAGCTGGCGCCAGGTGGGCCGGCCGTGGTTGCACTGGTCGGCCCGCTCGGTGCGTTCCATGTCGCGCAGCAGGGCGTTCATCTCGTCCAGCGTCAGGCGGCGGTTGGCGCGCACGGCCCCATGGCAGGCCATGGTGGCCAGCAGCTCGTGCTGGGCGCGCTGGATCACATTGCTGGCGTCGTACTGGGCCAGCTCCGCCAGCACGCTGCGTGCCAGCTCCACCACGTTGGCATCGGCCAGGGCCGTCGGTCGCGAGCGCACGGCCAGCGTGGTGGGTGACAGCGGGGTGACTTCCAGCCCCAGCGTGAGCAAGGCCTCGTGGCAGCTCTCGGCCGTGGCCACCTCCTGCGGTGTGGCTGCGAAGGTGGCCGGGATCAGCAGGGGTTGCGACTCGATGCGCTGGCCCTGCAGGTGCTGCTTGAGGCGCTCGTAGACGATGCGCTCGTGCGCCGCATGCATGTCCACGATCACCAGGCCCTGGGCGTTTTCGGCCAGCACGTAGATGCCAGCCACCTGTGCGATGGCTCGGCCCAACGGCCAGGCCTCGGGGTCCCAGTCCTCGGTCGCCGGGGCGGAGGAAGGGGGCGCGTCCTTCGTGGGCCAGGCCGGCGGTGCTTCCTGAGCGAACAAGGCGGCGGCCTGCTGCAGTGCCAGGCTGGACTGCACCTGAGGGGGGGGCGTCCAGCGCGGCGCGAGGGAAGGAGCCGCTGTGGGTGAGGCCGGAGGGAACGCCGGGGTGGCTTCAGGGGGCGCACCGGCCCGCGACAAGGCAAGCGCGTCCTCGACCGCATGTCGCAGGGCCTGATGCACTTCGCGGGAATCGCGGAAGCGCACCTCGATCTTGGTCGGATGGACGTTCACATCAACCCGATCAGGGGCGATCTCGAGGAAGAGCACGTAGCTGGGCTGGCGCGCTCCGTGCAGCACATCTTCATAGGCCGAACGCACGCCGTGGGCGAGCAGCTTGTCGCGCACGTAGCGGCCGTTGACGTAGCAGTACTGCAGGTCGGCCCGCGCCCGCGCTGCATCGGGCAGGCCGGCTCGGCCAAAGATGCGCAGCGGGCCGACGCGGGCGTCCACCGGCCGGCTCTGGGCGATGAAGTCGTCGCCCAGCACATCCCGCAGGCGCTGCTCACCGCTGGCGCGGCGCCACTGGGCGATCAGCTTGCCCTCGTGCCAGACCGCAAAGCCCACGTCCGGGCGGGCCAGGGCGTGACGGCGCACCGCTTCCAGGCAATGGGCCAGCTCGGTGGCGTCGGTCTTGAGGAACTTGCGGCGTGCGGGCGTGCTGAAGAAGAGCTCGCGCACCTCCACACTGGTGCCCACCCCGCGGGCTGCCGGGCTGAGTTCCCCCGAACGGGCGTCCAGCCGATGGGCATGTGCCGCCTCGGGCGGCCGGCTGCACAGGGCCACGTCGGCCACCGAGGCAATCGCCGCCAGGGCTTCCCCGCGAAAGCCCATGGTTTCCACCTGCTCCAGTTCGGCCAGCGAGGCGATCTTGCTGGTGGCATGGCGGCGCAGCGCCAGGGGCATCTCCTCGGCCGGCATGCCCGCGCCGTTGTCCTCGACCACGATGGCGCGCACGCCGCCGGCCAGCAGCTTCACGGCGATCTCGGTGGCCCCGGCGTCCAGCGCGTTGTCCACCAGTTCGCGCACGACCGAGGCCGGGCGCTCGACCACCTCGCCCGCGGCGATCTGGCTGATCAGTTCGTCAGGCAGTTCACGGATGGGGCGGCGTGGGGGGGCTGAAGGGGCATTCATTCACGGGGATTGTAGGAGGGCAAGGCGGGCGGGGCAGTCCCGGCAGGGATAATCCCGGCGCATGGAACTGATCACCTTCCTCATCGATTTCATCCTCAACATCGACGAGCACCTGGCGAGCTTCGTGGCCGCCTACGGAACCTGGGTGTACGCGCTCATCTTCCTGATCGTGTTCGTGGAAACCGGTCTGGTGGTCATGCCCTTCCTGCCCGGCGATTCCTTGCTTTTCGTGGTGGGAACGATGTGCGGGGCCGGGCTGATGGACCTGCATCTGACGATCATCCTGCTGCTGATCGCGGCCATCGCCGGCGATCAGGTCAACTACACCATCGGCCGCTATTTCGGGCCCAAGGTCTTTCAGTGGGAGCAATCGCGCTTCTTCAACAAGCGCGCCTTCAACCAGGCCCATGAGTTCTATGAACGCTATGGGGGCATCACCATCATCCTGGCGCGCTTCCTGCCCTTCGTGCGCACCTTCGCGCCGTTTGTGGCGGGTGTGGCCGAGATGAACCGCGCCAAGTTCACGCTCTACAACATCATCGGCGCCTTCATCTGGGTGGTGGGCATCACGCTGGCCGGCTATTTCTTCGGCAACCTGAGCTTTGTCCAGAACAACCTGGAGAAGATCATCTGGGCGCTGATCATCGTGCCGGGGCTGATCGCGATGTACGGGGCGTGGAAGACGCGGCGGGCGGCTGGATGAGGTCCTGCTGGCCGAAGCCGTTGCTCAATAGAGCCAACTCCTCCACAGAGTCTGGGGAAATGCGGGATGCGCCCAAACCGCGAGCCGCTGACAATGGCTGTTTGACTGCCTCCCTGGTGACGCTCTTGTCGACGCGCCTGAACTTTCGCGCCCTGTTCTGGGCCGCTTGCGGCCTTGCAGCGCCATTTGCCTGGGGGCAGCCTGCCGAACCGACAGTGGGTTCCACTACACGGATCATTGTCAAGTTCAAGGAGCCCCGGGCTGACGTCCGGGCCCAGGGGCTGTCGGCCTCTCCGGACGTGAGGCGTATGCGCGATGAGATTGCATCTCGCGCAGCACGTACGACTTTACGAATGTCGCATCGGCTTCGTGATGGCGCCGAGGTGTATTCGCTCGGCGAGGCCGTAGGAATCGAGCGGGCCCGAGAGATTGCTGCGCGCATGACCGCCGAGGATGGTGTCGAGTACGCGGCGCCGGACGTCTGGGTGCAGCGACAGTCGGTCAGCATGAACGACACCTACTTCTCGCAGCAATGGGCGCTCTCCGCGCGCCTGCTGGGGTCTCAGGGTACAGCAGCGTTCTCTGATGCGTGGAGATTCGCGCAAGGCAGTGGAGCGGTTGTGGCCGTTATCGATACGGGAATCCTGCAACACGACGACCTCTCGACGAAAGTCATCAACGGATACGACTTTGTCAGCGACTTTTCCATTGCGGGTGACGGCAATGGACGGGATGCGGACCCTTCGGACCCTGGCGACTACTGCACGTCCAGGAATGAGGATTCGTCGTGGCATGGGCTGATGATGTCCAGCATCGCGGCAGCAGTCTCCAACAACGGCAGGGGCATTTCGGGAGCACTCCCAGCGGGGCGTGTCCTGGCCGTGCGGGCTCTAGGGCGCTGTGGAGGATGGCTCTCGGACGTGGCCGATGCGATCGCGTGGTCTGCGGGTGAGGCTGTCGCAGGAGTTCCTGGCAATTCCACGCCCGCATCGGTGATCAGCCTGAGCTTGGGTTCAGCCCCGGGATTGCGCTGCGCCGACCATGGATACTTGCAGGCTGCGGTGAATGCTGCGATCTCCAGAGGTGTGGTGGTTGTTGCAGCCGCTGGAAACGAAGGCGTGGAGGCGGTCGGTCTGCCGGCAGGATGCAATGGGGTGATTGCCGTCGGTGCCCATACGGCCTCTGGTGATCTTGCCGAGTACTCAAACCGAAGCGCGCGCGTGACGTTGACGGCACCCGGGGGCGGCCCCTGCATAAGGCAAACGACCTCCTGCAATACTTTTCCCATCGCTGTTCTGGGCGACGCAGGGCTACGCGGCCCCACCATTAGGCGCGACCTGGATTGGACTGGTGGAACATCAGCCGCGACCCCGTATGTCGCTGCCGCAGCTGCGTTGCTGAAATCGCTGAACGCCGCGCTCACGCCAGGGGAAATCACGGGCTTGCTCACGGGCACAGCACGCACGCACCCGGCCGACAGCTACTGCGCTGCGATGTCTGGGCGCTGCGGTGCCGGCATGGTCGATGCAGATGCTGCCGTGAACGCGGTAATTTCTGGTGCCCCCGTGGTGACCATATCGGGACCCCAGACGGCGGTGCCGGGAAATACGGATGTGCAGCTTTCAGCCGAGGTTGCGTTCGGAACGGCTCCGTACACCTATACCTGGAGACAGGTGGAGGGGCCTGCCGTGACATTGACGGGCCGCGACGCCCGGACTCTGAGTTTTTCCACACCCGCGGCGAAATCGCAGTTGCTGTTCGAAGTCAATGTGACCGACATGAACTTGCGCATGACCACCTCTCAACGCTGGTTGGTCGTCAGCAATCCGCCTCGCATCTTGGGGCCCTCTGAACTTGAGGCGACGAAGGGTGTTGCGCTTAGTGTTCAGCTTGAGGCTGAGGATCCGGATACCGGCGATGTCATCAGCTTCGTGCGCAACGAAGGGCCCTCAGGGCTGTCGGTCAGTCCATCTGGATTGCTTGAGTGGTCCAGTCCACGCGCTGGGGAATGGCGAATTGTTGTCGAGGCGGCTGACGAATCGGGTGTTACCAGTGGACCTCACGTCATCACGCTGCGCGTTTCTGAAGGGGGAGGAGGCGGCGGAGCCTTTGCCTATGGCTGGCTGGCCCTGCTGGGCCTGGCCGTGCTGCGTGCCCGTCGTCTTCAGACCTGACGATTGCGCGCCAGCGGCGGGTTCTTCTCGAAGTAGCGGCGGATGCCGTTCATCAGCGCGTCGGCCAGCTGCTCCTGATAGGCCACCGTTCTCAGTTTCTGTTCCTCTTCGCGGTGGGAGATGAAGGCGGTTTCCACCAGGATGGATGGGATGTCGGGTGCCCGCAGCACGGCAAAGCCGGCTTGTTCCACGCGCGGCTTGTGCAGGTGCCCGACCTTGCCGATGTGGCCCAGCACCGCGCTGCCCAGCTTGAGACTGTCGTTGATCTGAGCCGTGGTGGACATGTCCATCAGCGCGCGCATCACTTGGGTGTCGTTGTGCTTGACGTTCACGCCCCCCACGATGTCGGCGGCATTTTCCTTGTTGGCGATCCAGCGGGCGGCCTCGCTGGTTGCCCCCCGTTCGGACAAGGCATAGACCGAGGCGCCGCGAGCGTTCGGATTGGTGAAGGCGTCGGCGTGGATCGAAATGAAGAGGTCGGCTTGCACGCGCCGGGCCTTCTCGACGCGCTGCCGCAGCGGCACGAAGAAGTCGGCATCGCGCGTCATCATCGCGCGCATGTTGGGCTGGGCGTTGATCCGATCGCGCAGGCGACGTGCGATCGCCAGCACGACGTCCTTCTCGCGGGTGCCGGCCGGGCCGATGGCGCCCGGATCCTCGCCACCGTGCCCCGGATCGAGGGCGACGATGATGAGACGGTCCATGCGGCTGCGGGCCGTGCCGTCCACCTCGCTGCGACGGGTCACAGGGGCATTCGGCGCGGGTGTTGGAGGTGCCGCTGCCACGGGAGGAGTGGCCGGGGGCGCTGCCCCTCCCTGGCCGATGCGCCCGATGAACTCGCCCAAGGCGTCGTTCAGTGCGGCCTGGGCCCGCTTTTCGGCCTCCTCCTTCTCACGGATGAGCGCCATCAGCGGGTCGGGCGGCACCGTCGGGTAGAGGTCGAAGACCAGGCGGTGCTGGTAGTCGGCCACGGGAGCCAGCGTGAAGACCTGAGGCACGATGGCCTGCTTGAGGTCGATCACCACCCGCACGACCCGGGGCTGGTTCTGGCCGACACGCACGCCGTCGATGTAGGGGTCGTCCGAGCGTACCTTGCCGACGATGTCGCGCAGCGTCTGGCTGAGCTCCAGTCCCTCGATGTCCACGACCAGGCGGTCCGGTCCGCTGGCGGTGAAATAGCGGGTCTGCAGCGGTGTATCGCTCTCCAGCGTGATGCGGGTGTAATCGGGAGCGGGCCACACGCGCACGGCCACGATGGTGGCGCCAAAGGCGATGTCGCTGGCGCCCAGCAGCAGCACCAGGCTGCCGGCTCGATGCATGAAGTGCCGCCGCTTCATCCGAGCAGCGCGGCACCGCGAGGGGTGTAGGCCGTGATCATGACGTCGCGTTGATCGTCGTCACGGGCTTGGAGTTCCATGCGCCAGTCCGGGACCGGCAGCAGCCCCGCGGCCCGGTCGGGCCATTCGACCAGCTTCAGCCCAGGGCCCGTGAGGATGTCGCGAAAGCCGGCATCTTCCCATTCGCGCGGGTCGCTGAAGCGGTAGAGGTCGAAATGCCAGGCCTCGCCGGTTGGCAGGGCGTAGGGCTCCATCACGGCATACGTGGGGCTCTTGATGCGCCCCGTCACACCGAGGGCGCGCAGCAGGTGGCGCACGAAGGTCGTCTTGCCCGCGCCCAGCGGGCCGTGCAGTTCGATGAAGGCATCCCGCAACTCCGGTCGCTGCGCGAGAGCGGTTGCGAAGGCCTCACAGGCCGCTTCATCGGGCCACCGGCATGAGGAGCTTCCTAGAATTGTCGAATGCATCAGGACCGTGTCATCGACCCCACCGCCTTGCTCGATCAGCTGCGGCGCTGGGCCCTTGGGCTGGGATTTTCCCAGATCGGGGTGGCTGATGTCGACCTGCACACCGCAGAGCCCGGCTTGCTGGCCTGGCTGAAGGCCGGATTTCACGGTGAGATGCACTACATGGCCGCGCACGGGCTCAAGCGCGCCCGGCCTGCGGAGCTGGTGCCTGGCACGGTGAGCGTCATCACCGCGCGCATGGATTACCTGCCGAGTGCCTTGCCGCAGGGCTGGCAGGCCATCGAATGGGAGCGCCTGCACCACGCACCCGCGCAGGCCAGCGTGTCGCTCTACGCCCGAGGGCGCGACTACCACAAGGTGCTGCGCAGCCGCCTGCAGGCGCTGGCCGAGCGGCTGGCGCAGGCCGTGGGGCCCTTCGGCCACCGCGTCTTCACCGATTCCGCTCCGGTGCTGGAGGCCGAACTGGCGGTGCGCAGCGGCCAGGGCTGGCGAGGCAAGCACACCCTGGTGCTGTCGCGCGAGGCGGGGTCGATGTTCTTTCTCGGGGAGATCTACGTCGACCTGGCCTTGCCGCCCACACAGCCCGCCGGCGCACATTGCGGCTCCTGCACGGCTTGTATCGAGGTGTGCCCCACGCAAGCCATCGTTGCGCCCTACCGGCTCGACGCACGCCGCTGCATCTCCTATCTCACGATCGAGCATGCAGGCACGATTCCGGAGGAGTTTCGCGCTGCCATGGGCAATCGGATCTACGGCTGCGACGACTGCCAGCTGGTGTGCCCATGGAACAAGTACGCCCAGCGTTCGGTGCTGCCTGATTTCGACGCGCGAGAGCCCTGGTCGGCGGCCACGCTGGTGGACCTGTTCATGTGGGACGAGGCCCGCTTCCTGAAGGCGACCGAGGGCAGCCCGATCCGCCGCATCGGCCACGAGCGCTGGCTGCGCAACCTGGCAGTGGCCCTGGGCAACGCCTGGCGCGAAACGGGCGATGCAGCCCTGTGTGCTGCGTTGCAGGCACGCCGCGAGTCGGCCAGTCCCCTCGTGCGCGAGCACATCGACTGGGCGCTGGCGCAGCGCGTAGCCTGATCAGCCCTGGACCCAGCGCAGCACTGCCACCCACAGCGGGATGGACACCATGCCCAGCAGCGTCGAGACGGTGACCAGACCCGCCACATAGCCGCCATTGCCACCCATGCGCACGGCCAGCACGTAGGCGCTGGAGGCCGTGGGCATGGCGGCGAAGGCCACCACGACAGCCTGCTGCGCAACCGGCACACCCAGCAGGTGCACCAGGGCCAGCGCCACCACGGGCAGCAGCAGGTGGCGGATGCCCAGCAGGCCGGCGGCCAGGCCTGGGCCGGCCCACAGTCCGCCCAGCTTCAGGCCGGCGCCCACGGCCATCAGCCCCAGCGGCAGAGCCGCCTGGCCGATGCGCTGCAGGGTCGAGGCCAGCGGATCCACGAGGCGCAGGCCGAGCAGGTTGGCGATCAGCCCCCCCACCGTGGCCACGATCAGCGGATTGCGCACGATCTCACGCCAGAAGCCATGGCCCCCATGACGCGCGAGCGGGTACACCGCCCCGAAGTTGCACAGCGGCACGGCCAGGGCCACCAGCAGGGCCGTCCAGGTCACGCCCGCAGGGCCGGCAAGCTTGTCGGCCAGTGCCAGTGCTACGTAGGAATTGAAGCGGAAGGCCACCTGGGCCCCGGAGGCATGCAATGGCGGATCGACGCCTGGCAGGTGCCGCAGGGCGTAGGCGCTCGCGATGCCCACGGCCACGATGCCCAGGCCGGCACCGGCCAGCGGCAGGGTGGTCTGGAACTCCAGCGGGCTGCGCACGATGGAGTTGAACAGCAGCACGGGAAACAGCAGGTAGTACACCAGCCGCTCCACGGCGTCCCACACCCCCCGGTTCAGCGCCGTGTAGCGGCACAGCACGAAGCCGCAGACGATCAGCAGAAATTCGGGAAGCAGGAGCAGGATGTCGGACATGGGCGGGGCGTTGAGCGGTGTCGTCGAGTGTGCCAGCGCTCGACCGTTCCCCAGGGCAGACCCGATGCGTAGTTCCCACAATCGCCGACGCGCGCATCTCGCACAGGATAGGCAGCGATTCGATTCACGTCGATCACGGGTGCCCGTACCATCGGGTGCTTTGCGGAAACCCTCCGTCCCATCGTCCCACACAAGGAGACCCACATGCAGCGCCGACACCTGATCGCCGCCCTCGCCCTCCCAGCTGCCCTGGCCTTCAGCGCCGCAGCCTGGAGCCAGGCCTACCCCTCCAAGCCCGTGCGATTGATCGTGCCGTTTGCGCCGGGAGGCACCACCGACATCATCGCCCGTGTGATCGCCGAGAAGATCCAGGGCCCCTTCGGCCAGACCATGATCGTGGACAACCGTGGCGGTGGTGGCGGCCTCATCGGGGCGGCTGAGATCGTGCGCGCCCAGCCGGACGGCTATGTGCTGGGCATGGCCACGGTCTCGACCACGGCGTCCAATCCCGCGATCAACCCCAAGACGCCCTACAACCCGCTGACCGACTTCACGTCCATCATCAACATTGCGGCCACGCCCAACGTGATCGCCGTGCATCCGTCCTTCCCGGCCAAGGACTACAAGTCCTTCGTCGCGCTGCTGAAGGCCAACCCTGGCAAGTACAGCTTTGCCAGCTCGGGCACGGGCGGCATTGGCCACCTGCAGATGGAGCTGTTCAAGTCGCTGTCGGGCACCTTCATCACCCACATCCCCTACCGCGGCGCAGGCCCCGCGCTGAATGACACGGTGGCGGGCCAGGTGCCCATGATCTTCGACAACCTGCCCTCGGCACTGCCCTTCATCAAGGACGGGCGCCTGATCCCCATCGTCGTGGCCGCGCCGGAGCGTCTGTCCGTGCTGCCGGACGTGCCGACCTTCAAGGAGGTGGGCCTGGAGCCCGTGAACCGCATGGCCTATTACGGCATCCACGGCCCGAAGGGCCTGCCGAAGGAAGTGATCGACAAGGTCAATGCGGCGGTGCGCCAGACCCTGCAGGATCCGGATGTGCGCCGTCGTATCGAAGCCACCGGCTCGCTGATCGTGGGCAACACCCCCGAGCAGTTCGCCGCCCAGACCAAGGCCGAGTTCGAGGTCTACAAGCAGGTGGTGGAAAAGCAGAAGCTCAAGCTGGAGTAAGCTTTCGCAGCGTCGCGAACGCAAGGCCGTCGCCTCGGGCGACGGCCTTTTTTCTTGGATCCATGACCGCACTGCCAGACAGCCTCGCCAGCATCGACCGCTTCGCCGACGCCCTGTGGGTCGAGGAGGGCCTGTCCGCCTTGACGCTGGCCGCCTACCGGCGCGATCTCACCCTTTACGCCCGCTGGCTCGATGCGCAATCCGGCAAATCGCTGGATGCCACCACCGAGACCGATCTGCGCGCCTATGCCGTGCACCGGGCCCACACCAAGGCCACCACGGCCAATCGGCAGCTCACGGTGTTCCGTCGTTACTTCCGTTGGGCCTTGCGCGAGCGCCTCATCGCCACCGACCCGACCCTGAAGCTCGACGCGGCTCGCCAGCCCCTGCGGGTGCCCAAGACGCTGAGCGAGGCCCAGGTGGAGGCCCTGCTCGCGGCCCCGGACCTCGAGACCCCGCTGGGGCTGCGCGATCGCACCATGCTGGAACTCCTGTACGCCAGCGGCCTGCGCGTGAGCGAACTGGTCACTCTGAAGACCGTGCATGTGGCGCTGGACGAAGGGGTGCTGCGCGTGCGCGGCAAGGGTTCGCGCGAGCGCCTGGTGCCTTTCGGCGAAGAAGCCCACGGCTGGCTGCGTCGCTACCTGGCCGAGGCCCGGCCCGTCATCCTCGGTCCACGGGCGTCACAGGACCTTTTCGTGACACAGCGCGGCGAGGGCATGACGCGGCAGATGTTCTGGACGCTGGTGAAGAAGCATGCACGCATGGCCGGCATCTCACAGCCGTTGTCGCCGCACACGCTGCGCCACGCCTTTGCCACCCACCTGCTCAATCACGGGGCCGATCTGCGGGTGGTACAGATGCTGCTGGGGCATGCCGACATCTCGACCACGCAGATCTACACCCACGTGGCACGCGAGCGCCTGCGGCTTCTGCACGCGCAGCATCACCCCCGGGGATGAAAAAAGCCGGCCTGAAGGCCGGCTTTCGAGATCGGGCGCGGAGCGCGATCAGAAGTTGTGGCGCAGGCCCAGGGCGAAGGAGCTGAAATCGCCGACGTAGGGGTTGGCGCTGTCAGCAGACACCTTGGTGTAGAAAGCGTAGGCTTTGGTGCGCTTGCTCAGGTTGTAGCCGTAGGCCAGCGTGTACTGCGTGGCGGCGCTGTCGTCCAGGTCGCTGTAGTCACCGGCGCGGCCCACGTTCAGGTGGAACTCCGAGGCGCCCATCGTGTACATGCCCGACAGACGCAGGTTGGTGCGGCTGCCCGGACCGTACACATCTTCGTCGCGCTGCACGTAGCCGCCGAAGGTGAAGTCACCCATGGTGTACAGAGCACGCAGGGCGAACTGGTTGGCGTCGCCGTCCTTCTGGTAGCCAGCACCCAGCTGCAGAGCTCCCATGTCGTAGTTGGCCGCGACGTCATAGGCGTAGTTGCCAACGTTCTCGCGCAGGGACACTGCGGCTTCGAGGGTCAGGCCACCCAGGTCGGGCGTGCGGTAGGCCAGCTTGTTGCTGTCGCGGTCGATGTAGGCATACAGGGCATCGGCGGAGGTGCCGGTGTCGTGGTTGTGCATGCTGACATAGTCGGCCGTGGCGAAGTAGGCTTCGCTGGTGTAGCGACCCAGACGCACCATCCCGAAACCGCCGGACAGGTTCAGCTCGCTCTGGCGACCCCACATGGCACCGGAGGCCGCACCCGTGTCAGCGTTGAAGCCGTGCTCCAGCACAAACCCGGCCTTCAGGCCACCGCCGAGGTCCTCGGTGCCTTTGAAGCCGATGCGCGAAGCGTTGTTCTGCATGACGGTGTTGCTGACACCACCGTCCTTCTGGCGCTCGATCGACAGGTTCATCCGACCGTAGATGGTGGCGTTGCTCTGAGCCATGGCAGCGCCAGCGCTCAGGGCCGCGACAGCGGCCATTGCGAGGTGAAGTTTCTTCATGGAGTTCCTTGAGGTGCGAAGAGAGAGTTTGTGCAGGCCTTCGGGTAGGCGGCCTCTTGTCACAAGAGCGTCATTTTAGGAGGCCACCCCCCGGGCTTGCTTCAGATGTGAGGTGACTGACGCGGCAGCGCAACACTGGTCTGCTCCCCCACAATCCGGCCATGGACCACAACTTCCTCTCCGCGCTCATCCTGCTGCTCCTGGTGCTCGACCCCTTCGGGAGCCTGCCCATCTTCATCTCGGTCTTGAAAGGCGTGCCGCCCGAGCGGCGCACGCGAGTGGCCGTGCGCGAGGTGCTCATCGCGTTCTTCGTCCTGCTGGGCTTCATGTTCGCCGGCGGCGCCTTCCTGAAGCTGATGCATTTGTCCGAACGTTCCCTGGAGGTGGCGGGCGGGGTCATCCTGCTGATCATCGCGATCCGGATGATCTTTGCGTCAGGCGGTGAGATCTACGCCGCGGGCACGGGGCGCGAGCCCTTCATCTTCCCGCTGGCCGTGCCCTTACTGGCTGGGCCGTCGGCCATGGCCACGGTGCTGTTGCTGGCGTCGCGCCAGCCGGAGCGGCTTTTGGAATGGGTGGGTGCACTGTCCACCGCCATGCTGGTGTGCGGCCTCGTGCTGCTGGCGGCCGATCGGTTGCGCAAGCTGCTGGGCGACTCGATGGTGGCGGCCATCGAGAAGCTCATGGGGCTGGTGCTGACCGCCATTGCGGTCGAGATGATCCTCGCAGGCCTGAAGCGCTACTTCTTCGAGGCCTGAGTCATCGTCCGCGAAGGTGCTCGGGGGCTTCGAGGCGCTTGGCCAGGAGCGAGAGCGTGAGCGTGAGGATCAGATACATCGCCGAGATGGCCAAGTACGGCTCCCAATAGCGCGCGTAAGCACCGGCGACAGTGCGCGCAGCCAGGGCCAGTTCGGCCAGGCCGATCGCCGACACCAGGGAGGAATCCTTGATCAGGGTGATGCCCTCGTTCACGAAGGCGGGCACCATGCGGCGAAAGGCCTGGGGCAGCACGACGCTGCGCATGGCCTGACCGTGCGTGAGACCCAGGCTGTAGGCTGCCTGCGTCTGGCCCCGGTGGATGCTCTGGATGCCGGCGCGGAAGATCTCGGAAATGTAGGCCGCCGCATTCAGCGTCAGCGCCAGGGCGCCCGAGAAGAAGGCCCCGTGCTCCTGCCGGAAACGGATCGCCGCAGTGCCGCTGAGCAGCAGGCCGTTGTCGGGATGGACCAGCGTGGGCATCAGCGCGAAATGCACCAGCAGGATCTGCACGAACAGCGGCGTGCCGCGGAAGAAGGTGACATAGCCCAGCGTGAGCCCACGCGCCGCCACCATCCCCCAGCGCAGCGGCCAAGCCTTGGGTGGCGGGGCGTCGGCCGAGCTGCTGATGAGTCCCAGCACCACACCGAAGAGCATGCCCACGCTGATGGCCACCAGCGTGAGCTTGATGGTCATCCACAGGCCGGTGGCGAACAAGGGGCCGTAGCCGGCCAGGATTTCCCAGCGCAGATCCATGCGGGTTCAGCGGTCAGTTCGACGCGGCGGGGGCGGCGGCAGGCGCACCAAAGTACTTGGTGTAGATCGCGTCATAGGTGCCGTCGGCGCGGATGGCGGCCAGGCCCTGGTTCAGCTTGTCGAGCAGCTCGGTGTTGCCCTTGCGCACGGCGATGCCGTATTGCTCGGGCTCGAAGGACGTGTCACTCACGGTCTTGAACGCGGCGGTGCTGTTGTTGGCCACATAGTGATTGACCACACCGTTGTCGGCCACCACGGCATCCACGCCGCCCGACTCAAGCTCCTTGAGCGCCAGAGGGGTGGACTCGAAACGGCGCACGTTGGTGTTGTCCTTGCCCAGCAGCTGGGTGACGACTTCATCGCCGGTGGTGCCGGTCTGTACACCCACCTTCAGGGTCTTGAGGTCCTCGAACTTGGTGACCGGGCTGTTCTGGCGCACGGCGATCAACTGCACGGCATCGAAGTAGGGTGCGGTGAAGTCCATGGACTGGCGGCGCTCTTCGGTGATGGTGATCGCCGACACCAGGAGGTCACGGTCGCCTTGCGCCAGCGAATTGAAGATGCCTTCCCAGGGCGTGTTGACGAAGCGCACCTCGATGCCGGCCTTGGCGGCGATGGCGCTGACCACCTCGATGTCGAAGCCGACGATCTCGCCACGCTCGTTCTGCGACTCGAAGGGGGCGTAGGCGGCATCGGTGCCCACCACGTACACCTTGGCGGGGGCGGCGGCCGGCGCGGCCGCGGGGGCGGCGGGTTCCTGCTTGCTGCAGGCGGCCAGCCACAGGCCGGCGGCGATCAGGCCGGCGACTTTCAGGAAACGACGGGTGTTCAGCGAAGTCATGAGGTCCTCGAAAGGGAAAATGGGTTGCGGCGTCGCCCCTGCGACGCCGGCGTAGGGCGCAGTGTAAGCCTGCTGCCGCCGGTCTTCGTCGGACGGACTTTCCCCGTGTGATCGTTTAGAGCGGCCGCTCCAGCCAGTCCAGTTCAGCCTGTGTGAAGCCGGCACGACGCCGGGCGCCAAGATTGAAGGGCGGCTTCAGCCGCGGCGCCCCATGGCGTTGGGCGAGCGTCTCGTAGTGGGCGATGGGGTCCAAGCCCTCGCGCTCGCACAGCCAGCGATACCAGTGATTGCCGATGGCGACATGGCCCACCTCATCTCGCAGGATGATGTCCAGGATCTCGACCGCGCGCGTATCGCCGGATTTTGCGAGCTTGGCCTGGATCAGCGGCGTGGCGTCCAGCCCCCGGGCTTCGAGCGTGCGTGGCACCAGAGCCATGCGGGCCACGATGTCGTCGCGGGTCTTGTCGGCCATGGCCCACAGGCCGTCGTGGGCCTCGAAGTCGCCATAGTCGTGCCCCAGGTGGCGCAGGTGCTCGCGCAGCAAGGAAAAATGCAGGGCCTCCTCGCCGGCCACGCGCAGCCAGTCGCGGTAGTAGGCGTCAGGCAGGCCGGTAAATCGCCAGACGGCATCCAGCGCCAGATTGATCGCATTGAACTCGATGTGCGCGATGGCGTGCAGCAAGGCGGCGCGACCTTGCACGGTGTGCGGCGAGCGCCGTGGCACCTCGCCGGGAGGAACCAGCGCGGGCCGCTCAGGGCGCCCCGGGAGACCGGGCAGGGGCGGCAGCGCGTCATCGCGCCCGATGTCGACGCCTGCCTGGGCGTCGGACAGCAAGGCCCGGGCCTGGCTGGCCTTCTCTGCAGGGTCGCACAGGCAAAGCACCTGCAGCGCACGGTGCCGCAGGGAAGCAGCCGGAATGGATTTCGTCATGGAACCTAAAATTATCCCTTCTTCAGGAGCAGTCCATGGCCGTCTACCAGCTCGATGAGCTGACCCCCACTGTCCACGACACCGCCTGGGTGGCCGATTCGGCCCAGGTGATCGGCGACGTTCATCTCGACGAGGACACCAGCGTGTGGTTCGGCACGGTGATCCGCGGTGACACCGCCCCCATCCGCATCGGCCGGGGCTCGAACATCCAGGACAACTCGGTCCTGCATGCCGATCTCGGTGTGCCGCTGACCATCGGCGAGGACGTGACCGTCGGGCACCAGGTCATGCTGCATGGATGCACGATCGGCGATGGCGCCTTGATCGGCATCCAGGCGGTGGTGCTGAACCATGCGCGCATCGGCAAAGGCTGCGTGGTCGGGGCGGGTTCGGTCGTGACGGAGGGCAAGGAGTTTCCTGACGGCTCCCTGATCCTGGGGGCGCCGGCCAAGGTGGTCAAGCAGCTCACGCCCGAGCAGGTCGAACGTTTCCGTCTGGGCGCGCAGCACTATGTCCACAACGCCCGCCGTTTCCGTGCGGGCCTGAAGAAGATCGGCTGATGTCGCAACTGCACAAATTCCTGTTCGAAGGGCTGCCCGTGCGGGGCATGCTGGTGCGCCTCACCGACGCCTGGACCGACATGCTGCGCCGTCGGGAAGCCGCGGGCGGCTACCCCGAGCCGGTGCGCCAGCTGCTTGGTGAGATGACGGCGGCCGGTGTGCTGATGCAGGCCAACATCAAGTTCAACGGATCGCTGATCCTGCAGATCATGGGCGATGGGCCGGTGCGCCTGGCGGTGACCGAGGTGCAGCCCGACCTGAGTCTGCGCGCCACGGCCAAGGTGGTGGGTGACGTGCCGCCGCTGGCGCAACTCGAGGCTCTGGTGAACGTCAGGGGCCAGGGCCGCTGTGCGATCACGCTCGACCCCAAGGACCGACTGCCGGGCCAGCAACCCTACCAGGGTGTGGTCCCGCTGCATGGCGACCGGCGTGAGCCCTTGCAGCAGGTGTCCCAGGTGCTGGAACACTACATGCTGCAGTCCGAACAGCTGGACACCAAGCTCATCCTGGCAGCCAATGACCAGGTGGCAGCGGGCCTGCTGATCCAGCGCCTGCCCATCGAGGGGGAGGGCAATCTGGGCGGTGCCCACTCGCGCGAGGACGAGATCGGCCTGAACGAGCACTACAACCGCATCGCCCACCTGGCCTCCACGCTCACGCGCGAGGAGTTGCTGAGCCTGGACGCCGACACCGTGCTGCGGCGACTGTTCTGGGAGGAGGCGGTGCGTCGCTTCGAGCCGCTCACGGGCGAGCAGGGCCCGCGTTTCGCGTGCAGTTGTTCGCGCCAGCGTGTGGGACAGATGCTGCGGGGCCTGGGGCGGGCGGAGATCGACGGCATCCTGGCCGAGCAGGGGCGGGTCGAGATCGACTGTGACTTCTGCGGGGCGCGGTACCACTTCGATCCGGTCGATGTGGGCGGGCTGTTCACGCCCGACCGCGATCATCCACCGGGCCCGGTGGCCGTCCAGTAGCTCAATCCCTCACGAGCCGGCGGAAGAGCTGGTGCTCGCATTCGGGCACCAGGCACTCCCGGCACCAGGGCTGCAGATTAGCCGGCGCATCTTCCGCTGTTCGAGGGTTGCCCCCCATCGCGGCCAGGGCGTTGACGATGGCGCGCCAGGCTGCCTCCACGCGATCCTGGCCTTGCCCATACACCACGCTGAAGGGCACACCCGCGTCCTGCAGTCGGGTGCGCAGCCGTGTGTCCACCGGCACTCGCACATGGGGGCCGTCACGTTGGATGCCGTCGGGCGTCCAGGGCAGGTCCAGGCCGGTCACCAGGGTGAGGTGACATTCGGCATGGGCCGCGAGCGCGGCGTCGTACAGGGTAGGGTCGTCAAAGAGCAGGTCGCTGTAGACGGCGGTCATCAGTGCCGTGGTGTCCGCCAGCACCAGGGCATGGTGGGCGGCGGCGATGCGGATGCGTCGGGTCTGTTCCTCGGCGATGTGGGTCTGCTCATCCGGCCGGGGTGTGCGCGCGCGATGCTCGCAGAACTCGCGCAGATACTCTTCGACGGCCGTGGCGCGCAGACCCTGATTGCCGGCGCGCCGGGCCAGCGCATGTGCCAGATCGGTCTTGCCCGTGCTTTCGGCGCCCAGCAGTGCCACGATCATCGGGGGCCTCAGGCAGTTTGCGTGGCGCGCTGTTGCCAGGCCCGCCAGCCCACGATCGACAGCGCAGCGAACAGGGCATAGAGCAGGGTCGTGAGCCACAATCCCTTGTAGGCGAACAGCACGAGGGCCACGAGGTTCACCACCAGCCAGGTCGGCCAGTTCTCGACGAACTTGCGGGCCAGCAGCACCTGGCCCACCACGCTGGCCGCCGTGGGAAAGGCGTCCCAGTAGGGGACGTCGGTGTCGGTGTGTGCATCCAGCCACCAGCCCAGCACAGGCCAGGCGCAGGCCACGGCCGCGACGGCCAGCCATCGCCCGCGTGGGCTCAGATGGCGCACGTCAAGGGCCGAGCCGTCGGTGCGGCGGCCACGCAGCCATTGCGACCAACCCCACAGGGCAACCACGGCGAAGAAGATCTGCAGCCCGGCGTCGCCGTAGAGCTTGTAGTTCCAGAACAGCAGGAAGTAGAGCAGAGAACTCGCGGCCGCCAGGGGCCAGCCCCAGTGGATGACGCGGATGTTGCAAGCCACCATGGCCAGCGCGAGCACGAAGGCCACGATCTCCAGCCAGGTGACCGGAGCGCCCCACAGCGTGAAGGCAGATGCCAGCAGCGGCGCCGCGGCCTCGAGCAGCGCCTGCATCAGCGAGGCATGACCTGGACGAAGATCTCGTCGGGCTTGACCATGCCCAGCTCGAGACGGGCTTTCTCCTCGACCATCTCCAGGCCTTCCTTGAGGTCGCGCACCTCGGCAGCGAGTCGGTCGTTGCGCAGGCGTGCGTCCTGGTTGCGGGCCTGCTGATCATCCAGCCGGCTTTGCAGTTCCATCACCCGGGGCAGGCCGTTCTTGCCGAGCCACAGCTCGGCCTGCACGAGGGCCAGCAGCGCCAGCAGCCCCAGGGTGATGAAACGTGCGCTCATCGGTTTTCAGCGCAGGTTGTAGAACGCCGAGCGGCCGGGGTAAGACGCCACGTCGCCCAGGTCTTCCTCGATGCGCAGGAGCTGGTTGTACTTGGCGATGCGGTCCGAGCGCGACATCGAGCCGGTCTTGATCTGGCCGGCGTTGGTGCCCACGGCGATGTCGGCAATGGTGGCATCTTCGGTCTCACCCGAACGGTGGGAGATCACGGCGGTGTAGCCCGCGCGCTTGGCCATCTCGATGGCTGCGAAGGTTTCGGTCAGGGTGCCGATCTGGTTGATCTTGATGAGGATGGAGTTGGCGATGCCCTTGTCGATGCCTTCCTTGAGGATCCTGGTGTTGGTGACGAAGAGATCGTCGCCCACCAGCTGTACCTGCTTGCCCAGGCGCTGGGTGAGATGCTTCCAGCCGTCCCAGTCGCCTTCGTGCATGCCGTCTTCGATGCTGACGATGGGGTATTTGTCGCACCACGCGGCCAGCATGTCGGTCCACTGCTCGGCGCTGAGGGTGAGCCCTTCGCCTTCGAGGTGGTACTTGCCGTCTTTGTAGAACTCGCTGGCCGCGCAGTCCAGGCCCAGGGCGATCTGTTCGCCGGGGGTGTAGCCGGCGCGGTCGATGGCTTCCAGGATCAGCTGGATGGCCGCCTCATGGCTGGCCACGCTGGGGGCGAAACCGCCCTCGTCGCCCACGGCAGTGCTCATGCCTTTGTCATGGATGATCTTCTTCAGCGCATGGAAGACCTCGGCGCCGTAGCGGATCGCTTCGCGGAAGCTGGGGGCGCCCACCGGCAGGATCATGAATTCCTGCAGGTCGAGGTTGTTGTTGGCATGCGCGCCGCCGTTGATGACGTTCATCATCGGCACGGGCATTTGCATGGCGCCCGAGCCGCCGAAGTAGCGGTACAGCGGCAGGCCGGATTCTTCTGCGGCGGCGCGGGCCACGGCCATCGAGACGGCCAGCGTGGCGTTGGCACCCAGGCGGCTCTTGTTGTCGGTGCCGTCGAGGTCGAGCAGGGTGCGGTCGAGGAAGGCCTGTTCCGAGGCATCCAGGCCCATCACGGCTTCCGAGATCTCGGTGTTGATATGCTCCACGGCCTTGAGCACGCCCTTGCCGAGGTAGCGGCCCTTGTCACCGTCGCGCAGTTCGATCGCTTCGCGCGAGCCGGTGGAGGCGCCGGACGGCACAGCCGCACGACCCATCACGCCGGACTCCAGCAGCACGTCGCATTCGACGGTGGGGTTCCCACGGCTGTCGATGATCTCGCGGCCGACGATGTCGACGATGGCACTCATTGTGTTCCTTTCGGCAGTTGATGGTGACGGTCAGACCGGGGCTGCGACGCCCTCGACCAGGACCATGTTGAAGTAGTCGGTGGCGCCGTGGCGCAGCGCCCGGATGCGGGTGTAGGCCTCGCCGTCATAGAAGGCCTTGGCCTGTTCGTAGGAGGGAAAGCGCAGGACGGCCACCCGGTGAGGCTGCCAGTCGCCCTCCAGGGCTTCGTGGCGCCCGCCGCGCACCAGGTACTCGCCACCGGCAGCCTTCACCGCGGCGGGCGCCTCGGCCATGTACTGCTGGTAGCGCGTCGGGTCGGTGATGTTCATCTCGACGATCAGGTAGGCGGCAGGCATGGGCGCTTCCTTCGATGGTGAGGCGTGTCAGGCCGGCTGGCGCTCGGCCTGATGCGCAAGCGCCGCCTTGATATAGGAGTTGAACAGCGGATGGCCGCCCCAGGGGGTGGACTTGAACTCCGGGTGGAACTGCACCCCCATGTACCACGGGTGGACGTCGCGCGGCAGCTCGACGATCTCGGTGAGCTTCTCGCGCTGGGTGATGGCCGAGATGACCAGGCCCGCTTCTTCGAGCTGAGGCAGGTATTTCTCGTTGGCCTCGTAGCGGTGGCGGTGGCGCTCGGTCACCACGTCGCCGTAGATCTCGTGTGCCAGCGTGCCGGGCTTGACGTCCGAGCTCTGCGAGCCCAGGCGCATCGTTCCGCCGAGATCGGAGTTGGCATCGCGCTTCTGGATGGAGCCGTCGGCATCCTGCCACTCGTCGATCAGCGCGATCACCGGATGGGGCGCCTGGGGTTCGAACTCCGTGCTGTTGGCGCCGGCCAGTCCGGCCTTGTGGCGGGCGTACTCGATGGTGGCCACCTGCATGCCCAGACAGATGCCCAGATAGGGGATGCGGTGCTCGCGGGCGTACTGCGCGGCCAGGATCTTGCCTTCCACGCCCCGCTTGCCGAAGCCGCCGGGTACGAGGATGGCGTCGTACTTGCCCAGACGCTCGACGTTCTGGGGCGTGAGCTCCTCGGAATCGACGTACTCGATCTTCACACGCGCCTGGTTGTGGATGCCGGCATGGCGCAGGGCTTCGTTGAGCGACTTGTAGGAGTCGGACAGATCGACGTACTTGCCGCACATCGCGATGGTCACCTCGCGCTGCGGATGTTCGACGGCATGCACCAGACGGTCCCACTTGGACAGGTCGGCCGGGCGGGTGCTCAGGTGCAGCTTGGTGCAGATGAGCTGGTCCAGCCCTTGTTCGTGCAGCACGCGGGGCACCTTGTAGATGGTGTCCACATCCCACATCGAGATCACGCCGTATTCGGGCACGTTGGTGAACAGCGAGATCTTCTCGCGCTCATCATCCGGGATGCGGCGGTCGGCGCGGCACAGGAGCGCATCGGGCTGGATGCCGATCTCGCGCAGTTTCTGCACTGTGTGCTGGGTCGGTTTGGTCTTGAGTTCACCCGCCGCGGCGATCCAGGGTACGTAGGTCAGGTGCACGAAAGCGGTGTTGTTGGGCCCGAGTTTCAGGCTCATCTGCCGCACGGCCTCCAGGAAGGGCAGCGACTCGATGTCGCCCACCGTGCCGCCGATCTCGACGATGGCCACGTCCACGGCATCAGGGGTGCCGACACCGGCGCCGCGCTTGACGAATTCCTGGATCTCGTTGGTCACGTGCGGGATCACCTGCACCGTCTTGCCGAGGTAGTCACCCCGACGCTCCTTTTCGAGCACGCTCTTGTAGATCTGGCCGGTGGTGAAGTTGTTGGCCCGGCGCATGCGTGTGGTGATGAAGCGCTCGTAGTGGCCCAGATCGAGGTCGGTCTCGGCCCCGTCGTCGGTCACGAACACTTCGCCATGCTGGAAGGGCGACATCGTGCCGGGATCGACGTTGATGTACGGGTCGAGCTTGATGAGGGTGACTTTGAGGCCGCGCGATTCGAGGATCGCAGCCAGTGAGGCCGAAGCGATGCCCTTGCCCAGCGAGGACACCACACCGCCAGTGACAAAGACAAACTTGGTCATTGTGGGCAGCGCAGGCTTGTCGCCTGCGCTGTGGTGGTAAAGCGGCATTTTATGCCAAGCCGCCCGGGCTCAGGCAGCGCGGGGCTCGGTGCGGCTGGCCGTTTCGTCCTCGAAGCGGCGCAGCCAGGCGAGCACGGCCTGCACCGTCTCTTCGGGCTTCTCGAACGGAAAGAGGTGTCCGCCCTCGATCCATTGCAGGCGGCCGTGCACGATCTGCTCGGTGCCGCGCAGGCCCACCTGCTTCACTTCGGCCGAGCGGGTGCCCCCCACGAAGGCCACCGGGCAGGGCAATGGATGGCGACGCAGCAGCCAGTGCAGGTGATGCGGCAAGGAGTTGTAAATGGCGGTTTCCACTTCGCGACGAAAGCTCAACACACGTCGGCCCCCCAGGGGCTGCGTGCCGGCGCGGATGTAGTCGCGCAGGACGTCCGGGTTCCAGACCGCAAAGTTGGGCTTGCCCGCGAAGTGTCGGTGCGCCTCCTCTTCGCTTGCCCAGCTCGTGCGCCGCTGGCGCGAGATGCGTCCGGGCGAGACGGTGTGGATCAACCCGGCGGCCTTGAACAGGCGCACGCCCTGGGCCTTGAGGCCATAGACCACCGGGGAGTCGAGCAGCACCACGCCACGGGCCAGGTCGTGGCGTTTGGCCGCCGCCAGCAGGCTGAGGTAGCCGCCCAGCGAGTGGCCGACCAGCCAGGCCGGCTCACCCACCTCGCGCTCGATGAAGTGGATGAGCTGATTGCGCAGGTGGGGCCAGTTGCTGGTCACCGGGTAGCGCGGATCGTGACCGTACTTTTCCACCGCATGCACGGTGTAGCCGGCCTCACGCCAGGCCTCGAAGAGGAGGCGGTAGGTGCCGGCCGGGAACCCATTGGCGTGTGAGAAGACGATGTGACGGGTCATGGCGGAGGTCATGCGTCGGGCGCCTGCACCTTGCGGATGGGGTGCAGGGTCTGCTGTTCGGGCTGGGCGGGTGGTTGACTGAGCGTGTGCTCCGTGGCGTCGGGGCCCCAGGCCGGGTTGGGGATCGACTCGAACACCTCGCGCAGCCGCTGGCCCCAGGTGGTGCGGATCATGCGGAAGTAGCTGTTGCTCTCGTCGATGTGGATGATGCGCGAGGCGTGCAGGGAGTCGGCCTCGTAGATCAGCATGTCCAGCGGGAGCCCCACGGAAAGGTTGGATTTCAACGTGGAGTCCATCGACACCAGTGCGCACTTGGCCGCCTGTTCCAGCGGCGTGTTGGGTGTGATGACGCGGTCGATGATGGGTTTGCCGTACTTCGACTCCCCGATCTGGAAGTAGCAGACCCCGTCCATGCCGGCCTCGACGAAGTTGCCCGCGGCGTAGACGTTGAAGAGCCGCATCGTCTCGCCGCGGATCTGGCCGCCGAAGATCAGGTTGACGTTGAACTCGATGCCGAAGTTCTTGAGCGACTGGGCGTCGCGTTCATACACCTTGCGCACGGTGGCGCCCACGATGCGAGCGGCGTCGAACATGCTCTTGCAGTTCCAGATCGACACCGGGCCCTCCGGGCTGTCGATGGTCTCGGTGCGCAACAGCTGGCGCACGGACTGCGTGATCGCGAGGTTGCCGGCCGAGAGCATCACCATGGAACGATCTCCCGGCTGCTCGTAGACCGTCATCTTGCGGAAGGTCGAGATCTGATCGAGTCCCGCGTTGGTGCGCGAGTCGGACAGGAACACCAGGCCGGCGTTCAGGCGCATGGCCACGCAATAGGTCATGTGGGTCTGCCTTGTTGAAGCTCTTTCAGACGGTACAACGCATCGAGGGCCTCCCGTGGCGACAAGGCATCGGGCTGGATGGCCGCCAGAGCCTCCTCCACGGCCGAGACGTGCGGAACCGATTCTGCGACGGCCGCCGGGGCGGCGAACAGGTCGATCTGGGCCTGGCTGTCGCGCTGCTGCGATTCGAGCGCCTCCAGCGTGGCGCGGGCCTGGCGCAGCAGGCTCGCGGGCATGCCGGCCAGTCGGGCCACCTGCACACCGTAGCTGCGGCTGGCTGGCCCGGGCTGGATCTCGTGCAGGAAAACGATGTCTTCGCCCGATTCGGCGGCCGAAACATGCACGTTCATCGCCCGTTCATGCTTCACCGGGAACTCCGTCAACTCGAAGTAGTGCGTGGCAAAGAGTGTGAACGAGCGGTTGCGGTCGTGCAAATGGCTGGCGATGCTGCCCGCCAGGGCCAGGCCATCGAAGGTGGAGGTGCCCCGGCCGATCTCGTCCATCAGCACCAGCGAGTGCTCGGTGGCGCCGTGCAGGATGGCCGCGGCCTCCGTCATCTCCAGCATGAAGGTGGACTGGGCATTGGCCAGGTCGTCAGCCGCGCCGATGCGAGTGTGGATGGCGTCGATGGGCCCCAGGCGGCAGCGCTCGGCCGGAACATAGGAGCCCATGGCGGCCAGCAGCACGGTCAGCGCCACCTGGCGCATGAAGGTCGATTTGCCGCCCATGTTGGGGCCGGTGATGATGAGCATGCGCTTGCGCGCATCCAGCCGGCAATCGTTGGGCATGAAGGGGCCGGTGCCCGTTTCCAGCAGGCGGGCCTCCACCACCGGATGGCGCCCGCGTTCGATCTCCAGGCAGGGTTCGCGCACGAACTCGGGCTGGCACCAGTTCAGCGTCCTGGCCCGCTCGGCCAGGGCGGCCAGGGCGTCGAGCGAGGCCAGCGCGCGGGCCAGGCGGGTGAGGGCTGATACGTGAGGCTGCAGTGCGTCCAGGACTTGCTCATAGAGCAGCTTCTCTCGGGCCAGCGCGCGCTCCTGGGCCGACAGGGCCTTGTCCTCGAAAGCTTTCAGCTCGGGAGTGATGTAGCGCTCGGCGTTCTTGAGCGTCTGGCGGCGCTGGTAGTCGGAGGGCACCTTGTCCACCTGACCTTGCGTGACCTCGATGTAGAAGCCATGCACCTTGTTGAACTGCACGCGCAGATTGGCGATGCCGGTGCGCTCACGCTCGCGCGCTTCCAGGTCGATCAGGTAGCCGTCGCAGTTCTGGCTGATCGCGCGCAGCTCGTCCAGGTCGGCATCGAAGCCGGGGGCGATGACGCCGCCGTCGCGCAGCAGCACGGCCGGTTCCTCGGCGATGGCGCGGGTCAGCAGGTCTGCCGCGGCGGGCGGTGGCACCAGTGCCTCGGCCAGGTCGGCCAGCAAGGGGGTGGGTGACGCCGGCAGCGTGGCGCGCAAGCCGGGCAGGGCCTGCAGGGTGGCCCGCAGGCCGGCCAGCTCGCGCGGACGCACCTGGCGCAGGGCCACGCGGGCGGTGATGCGCTCGACGTCGCTCACGTGCCGCAGGGCCTCGCGCAGCGGCTCGACGCCGTGGTCGATGAAGGCGGCAATGACCTCGTGGCGGCGCGTGGCCTCCGTGCGGTCGCGCTGGGGGTGAGTGAGCCAGTGGCGCAAGGCGCGGCTGCCCATGCCGGTGCGGCAGGTGTCGAGCAGCGAGAACAGCGTGGGGCTGTCCTCGCCGCGCAGGGTCTGGGTCAGTTCCAGGTTGCGGTGGGTGGCGGGCGGGAGCTCCAGCAGGTCGCTGGCGCGCTCCACACGCAGTTCGCTCACGTGGGCCAGGACCTGGCCCTGGGTGTGCTCGGCATAGCTCAGCAACGCCGCAGCAGCACCATGGGCCACGAGCAGGTCCTGAGCGTTGTAGCCGGCCAGGCTGGCCACCTTGAGCTGTTCGCACAGCTTGCGCTGGCCCAGGGCGGGGTCGAACTGCCAGGCCGGCCGGCGCGTCAGCGCGATGCGCGACTGGGTCACGGCCGGCGGCAGCTCGTCGCCGGTGGCCAGCAGTTCGGCAGCGTTCAGCCGGGCCAGCCAGGTGGCCAGCTCACGGCCCGAACATTCGGTCAGGCCCAGCTGCCCGTTGGTGAGGCCCAGCCACGCCAGCCCGTAAGTGGCGCCTTTGCGGTGCAGGGACAGCAGCAGGGTGTCGGCCTTGTCGGCCAGCAGTTCGGTGTCGGTGACGGTGCCGGGCGTGACCACCCGCACCACCTTGCGTTCCACCGGCCCCTTGGCCGTGGCCACGTCGCCCACCTGCTCGGCGATCGCCACCGCCTCGCCCAGGCGGATGAGCTTGGCCAGGTAGTTCTCGACCGCATGCACCGGCACGCCCGCCATCACGACCGGCTGGCCGGCGGTCTGGCCGCGTGTGGTCAGGGTGATGTCGAGCAGGCGGTTGGCCTTGACGGCATCGTCGAAGAAGAGCTCGTAGAAATCGCCCATCCGGTAAAAGACGAGCGTGTCGGGGAAGTCGGCCTTGATGCGCAGATACTGCTGCATCATCGGCGTGTGCTGGCTGAAATCCTGCATCGGCGATCGGCCCGCGGCCTTCACATCGGCGCGTCGTCCTTGCGGGTGGCCTTGGGCTCGGTTTCGTTCTTGCGGATGCGCACCGGCCCCTTCTTGGGCTGCGGCGCGGCGATGGCGGCGGCCAGCGCGCTCACGACCGCGGGCGCCTCCGGTGCCGCGGCAGGCATTTCCTCGCCTTCGTCCTTGATCACCCGGGAGTAGGGCGCCAGGATCTGCACCATCTGGCCGTAGATGCGGGGCGAGCCGGCGACCACCTCGCGCTGGTGCAGGAAGTCGCTCTCGCCCGTGAAGTTACCGATCAGGCCACCGGCTTCGGTGACCATCAGGGAGCCGGCGGCCACGTCCCAGGGGCTCAGCCCCATCTCGAAGAAGCCATCGTAGTAGCCGGCGGCCACGTAGCACAGGTCGAGCGCGGCGGCGCCGGGGCGGCGCAGGCCCGCACAGGCCTGGCTCATCTCCTCGAACATCTTCAGGTAGCGCTTGAAGTTGTCGCCCTTGCGGAAGGGAAAGCCCGTGCCGATGAGCGACTCGGCCATGCGCACGCGCTTGGAGACGCGGATGCGCTTGTCATTGAGGTAGGCTCCGCGGCCCTTGGAGGCATGGAAGAGATCGTTGCGGGCCGGGTCATAGACGACGGCCTGCTGGATCTGGCCCTTCACCGACAAGGCGATGGAGACCGCATACACCGGGAAGCCGTGGATGAAGTTGGTGGTGCCGTCCAGCGGATCGATGATCCAGACGTGGTCGCTGTCCTTGTTGCCATGGGCGCGTCCCGATTCTTCTGCCAGGATGCCGTGGCCGGGATAGGCCGTCAGCAGGGTCTCGATGATGGCCTGTTCACTGGCGTGGTCAACCTCAGTGACGAAATCATTCGGCGAGGACTTGGCGCTGATGCGCAGCAGGTCGAGGTCCAGCGAGGCCCGGTTGATGATGGCGCCGGCAGCGCGGGCGGCCTTGATGGCCGTGTTGAGCATGGGATGAAGCGCTTGGGACATGGGCAAACCTGTGCGGACGCAGACAACGGGACTGGCGGCGAGAAAGAACGCCGCCCAGCATCGGGGCCGGGCGGAAAGATAATGCAGATTCTACCCGCGCCCCATGCCGGCGCCCGATCGCTCTGCTCCTTCGACCATGCCGGATTCCACACGCTTCATCCTCGTCCAGACCAGCCACCCGGGCAACGTGGGGGCCGCGGCGCGGGCGATGAAGGTGATGGGTTTTTCGGACCTGGTGCTGGTGCAGCCGCGCTTTGCCGACGTGCTGGTGCAGGAGGAGACGGTGGCCATGGCCAGCGGCGCGGCCGACATCCTGGTGCGCGCCCGCATCGTCGGCACCCTGGCCGAGGCGCTGGACGGGGTGACCTTCGCCTGTGCCACGGCCATGACCCCCCGCGACTTCGGCCCGCCCACGCGGGCGCCGCGCGATCTGTTCGGCGAGCTGGCCGCTGGGGACCACGCCCTGGGTCTGGTCTTCGGCTCCGAGCGCTATGGGCTGTCGAACGAGGATGTGTACCGTTGCCACGCGGTGCTGAGCATCCCCACCGCACCGGGCTACGGCTCGCTCAACCTCGCCCAGGCGGTGCAGTTGCTGGCCTATGAATGGCGCCAGGCCCTGGGCGGCTTCGACGTGGCCCCCCGCGCGGCCGACCCCTCGCGCGCCGACGGGCAGGCGGTGCAGGGGCTGCTGGCGCACTGGGAGTCGGCCCTGGTGGACCTGGGCTTTCTCGACCCGGCGGCGCCCAAGAAGCTGATGCCGCGCCTGAACCAGCTCTTCAACCGGGCCCAGCTCACGCCGCAGGAGGTGCACATCCTGCGCGGCATCGCCAAGGCCATGCAGGAGCGGAGCCGCCCGCCGCGCTGACCCCGACGGGCTCAGGGCCCCGGCAAAGCGCGCCTGCGCCACCCGCGCTGCGCCGCTACACTGGTTGCCGGTCGATACCAGACCCTTCCACCATGTTCGAGCACCTCCGAGAAGACATCGCCTGCATCCTTGAGCGCGACCCCGCCGCGCGCTCGACCTGGGAGGTGCTCACCTGTTACCCGGGGCTGCACGCGCTGGTCATGCATCGCTGGGCCCATGCCTGCTGGATCCGGGGCTGGCGCTGGCTGGGCCGGTTCATCTCTCACCTGGCACGATGGTTCACGGGCATCGAGATCCACCCGGGTGCCACCATCGGCCGGCGGGTGTTCATCGACCATGGCATGGGCGTGGTGATCGGCGAGACCGCCGAGATCGGCGACGAATGCACCATCTACCAGGGCGTGACGCTGGGGGGCACCTCGCTCTACAAGGGCGAGAAGCGGCACCCGACGCTGGGCAAGGGGGTGGTGGTGAGCGCCGGGGCCAAGGTGCTGGGCGGTTTCACGGTGGGCGACGGCGCCCGCGTGGGCTCCAACGCGGTGCTGCTCAAGCCGGTGCCTCCCGGAGCCACGGCGGTGGGCATTCCTGCGCGCATCATCCAGAAGGACGCGCAAGGGGGCGCGGCGTCACCGCCTGCGTTCTCGGCCTACGGTGTCACCCAGGGCGACGACCCCGTGTCGCTTGCGCTCAAGGGCCTGGTGGACAACGCGGCCGGCCATGAGCACCAGATCGCGCTGCTGTGGCAGGCCATCGAGAAGCTCGCCCAGGCCCAGCGCCCGGAGTGCATCCCGAGCGACGCTCACACCACCGAGCAGTTCGACGCCGAGTCGCTGAATCAGCTCGTCAAGTAGGCCCCGCAGGCCGGATCGCGCTCTTGGGGCGGAAGGCCTTGCACACGGCCTCATCGGTTTCCAGGTAGGGCCCGCCGATCAGGTCGATGCAGTAGGGCACGGCGGCGAAGATGCCGTGCACCACGGGCCGGCCCTCGGCGTCCTTCAGGCCCTCCAGGGTCTCCGCGATCGATTTGGGCTGGCCCGGCAGGTTGATGATCAGCGTCTGGCCCCGGATGACGGCCACCTGCCGCGACAGGATGGCCGTGGGCACGAAGCGCAGGCTGATCTGGCGCATCTGTTCGCCAAAGCCGGGCATCTCCTTGTCGGCCACGTCCAGCGTGGCTTCGGGGGTGACGTCGCGCGGGGCCGGCCCGGTGCCGCCGGTGGTCAGCACCAGGTCGCAGCGACGCTCGTCCACCAGCTCGCGCAGCGTGGCCGAGATGCCCGCGCGCTCGTCCGGGATCAGGCGCGTTTCCCAGGTGATGGGGTTGCGCAGGGCGCGGCCGAGCCATTCCTGCAGGGCCGGGATGCCCTTGTCTTCATAAACGCCGCTGGAGGCGCGGTCGCTGACCGACACCACGCCGATGCGGACCGGGTCGAAAGCGCTCATGTTCATGGATCAGCTCACTTCGTCGGGGGCCGCGTCGTCTGCCACGAGGTGGCCCTTCAGGTATTGAAACAGCTCGCGGTAGGCGCGGCCGCTGCGTTGCTCGGGGGTGGCGGCGGCATCCTTGCGGGCGGCACGGATGAGGCTGCGCAACTGCTGGGCATCGCTGTCGGGGTGATCGGCCATCCAGCGCGTGAGCGCCGCCTCATCGGCCAGCAGCTCGGTGCGCCACTGCTCGGCCTCATGCAGCGCCAGGCTGTCCACGGCGCGGCCCAGCTTCATCTCGGCCACGGCCTCGCGCACGGGTTCGGGGTCGATCTGACGCATCAGCTTGCCGATGTACTGCATCTGCCGGCGACGACCCTCATGTGAACGGGTACGCTTGTAGTCTTGAACGGCCGTCACCAGCGATTCGGGCAGTTCGAGCCGCTCGAAGCGACTGTCGGGCAGGCGCACCAGGTCTTCCCCGAGGTCTTGCAGTTCGTGCATGGCCTGCTTCAGGCGCGTCTTGCTGGGCCGCTCATCGAGCGGGGGGGGATCAGCGCTTTCGGGGCGGCGGGAGGCAGCGGACATGGGTCGGTGGAGGGCAACCCCGGTGTCGGGACGACATCGCAGGGGTCGCTATCATAAGCCCGCTCTTTCGCCACTTCCCGACACTCCCACCGATTGCACCCATGCCCCCCACTCATTCACCCCAGTCAGCCCACAGTGGCTTTGCCTACAGCCGCGATCAGTTTCGCGAGCTGGTGGAGCTCAGCCTGGCGACGGCCCGCAAGATGGGCGCCAGTGACGCGGCCGTGGAGGTGTCCGAAGGTGCCGGCCTGTCGGTGTCGGTGCGCAAGGGGAAGATCGAGAACGTCGAGCGCAACCGCGACAAGTCGATCGGTGTGACCGTCTACATCGGCCAGCGACGTGGCAACGCCAGCACGTCGGACTTTTCGCCCGCGGCAATCGAGCAGGCGGTGCGCGCCGCCTACGACATCGCCCGCTTCACGGCCGAAGATCCCGCCGCCGGCCTGCCCGATGAGGCCGACCTGGCCCTGGGTGAGGCTGCGGAGCGCGACCTCGACCTTTTCCACCCCTGGGCGCTGGATGCGGCGGGCGCGGCAGAGCTGGCCTTGCGCTGTGAGGCGGCCGCATTCGCTGTGGACAAGCGCATCACCAATTCAGAGGGCGCGGGCGTGTCCGCGCAGCAATCGCATTTCTTCGCCGGCAACTCGCGGGGCTTCCGGGGCGGCTATGCCAGCTCGCGCCACTCCCTGTCGGTGGCGCCCATCGCTGGGCGTGGGGCCCACATGCAGCGAGATGCCTGGTACTCCTCGATGCGGGACCCGGCCGAGCTGGCCTCTCCGGAGGCCGTGGGCCGTTATGCGGCTGAGCGCGCCCTGTCTCGCCTGCATGCACGCAAGATTCCCACCTGCGAATGCCCGGTGCTGTTCGAGTCCACCCTGGCGGCCGGACTGCTGGGGGGCTTTGTTCAGGCCACGAGTGGTGGGGCCCTGTACCGCAAGGCCTCCTTCCTGGTGGACAGCTTGGGCCAACAGGTCTTCCCCGAGCACGTCGATGTGGCGGAGGATCCGCACATTCCTCGCGGCAAGGGCAGTGCACCTTTCGATGATGAAGGCGTGCGGACCCAGCCCCGGCGTGTGGTGGACGCGGGGGTGGTGCAGGGTTACTTCCTGTCGAGCTACTCGGCTCGCAAGCTGGGCATGCGCACCACCGGTCATGCGGGAGGATCTCAGAACCTCCGGTTGACCAGCAGGCTCACGCAGCCTGGCGACGATCTCGACGCCATGCTGCGCAAGCTGGACCGTGGCCTCTTCGTGATCGAACTGATGGGGCAGGGGGTGAACTACGTGACCGGTGACTATTCGCGCGGGGCTGCCGGCTTCTGGGTCGAAGGCGGGCGCATTGCTCACCCCGTCGAGGAGGTCACGATCGCGTCGAATCTGCGCGACATGCTCAAGGGGATCGTGGCCGTGGGGGCAGACGCCTACACCCTGGGTTCCAAGACCATCGGCTCCGTGCTGGTCGATCGCATGAAGATCGCAGGATCCTGACAGAAGGCTGAACATCTGCTGTCGCCGGGTTCTCAGTGCACCACAAAAGCCTGAGCGCATCCTGAAAAAATCGCCTGCATCCGTGATTCCTCCAATGGGAATCGCCTGGGTCTGCGGCGCGTCTTCGTCTTCCTAGAATCGCGCCGCCTTCGGGCTTCATGCACACCAACACAGGAGCATTCATGGAACGCCGTTCCTTCATCCGCACCACCGGCCTGGCCGGGGTGCTGGCCGCGGGCGTTGCCCCGGCCGTCCACGCCCAGCCCGTCATCCGCTGGCGTTGCGCCTCCAGCTTTCCCAAGGCCCTCGACACCATCTACGGCGGCGCCGAGGTGTTCGCCAAGAAGGTCCATGACATGTCGGGCGGCAAGTTCCAGGTGTCGGTGCATGCCGGCGGTGAACTGATGCCCCCGTTCGGCATCGTCGATGCCCTGCAGAACGGCACGGTCGAGATGGGCCACACGGTGCCCTACTACTTCTTCGGCAAGGACCCGACGTTCGCCATCGGGGCCGCCATCCCCTTCGGCCTGAACTCGCGCCAGATGACGGCGTGGATGTTCGAAGGCAACGGCCTGAAGCTGATGCGCGAGTTCTACGCCCAGTACAACATCATCAACTTCGCCGGCGGCAACTCCGGTGCGCAGATGGCCGGCTGGTTCCGCAAGGAAATCAACACCGTCAACGACTACAAGGGCCTGAAGTTCCGCATCGGCGGCTTTGCCGGCGAGGTGATCAAGCGCCTGGGCGGCGTGCCCCAGAACATCCCCGGTGGCGAGATCTACCAGGCGCTGGAAAAGGGAACGATCGACGCGGCCGAGTGGGTGGGCCCCTACGACGACCAGAAGCTGGGCTTCAACAAGGTCGCGCCCTTCTACTACTACCCCGGCTGGTGGGAAGGTGGCCCGCAGATCGACTTCTTCCTGAACACCAAGGCCTACGAGTCTCTGTCCGCCGAGTACAAGGCGATCGTGGAGGCTGCAGCCACGTATGCGCATGTGGACATGCAAGCCAAGTACGACGCCCGCAACCCGGTGGCGCTGAAGCAGCTCGTGGCGCAGAAGGTCCAGCTCAAGGCCTTCCCCAAGGCGGTGATCGATGCAGCCTTCAAGGAGTCGATGGCGCTGTACTCCGAGCTGTCCGCTTCGAACCCCACCTGGAAGAAGGTGTACAGCGACTACGCGAACTTCCGTCGCGACCAGAATCTGTGGTTCCGCTTCACGGAAGCCCAGTTCGACCGCTACATGCAATCCGCCAAGCTGTGAGCGGTGGCGCCCACGCGGCGCCACGGTCTCCCGGAGGCCTCGCCTGGCGAGGCCTCTTTTTTTTCGGCCTCGGACATCACACGATCGGCATTGAAACTGAAAGAAATCTGACAATCGAACAAGGGCTTGCCCGTACGTGATGTTGCGCACGGGATAAACCCTGTCAGGAAGCTGAATACCGACTCCTAGAATTCGCGCACGCTTGTCGCCTTGTGCGCGGCTTTTTCTCGTCGTCATCTTGACCTACAGGAGTCATACATGGAGCGTCGTTCCTTCATTCGCAACACCGGTCTGGCGGGGGTGCTGGCCGCGGGCGCTGCCCCGGCCATCGTGCAGGCCCAGGCCAACATCCGCTGGCGCCTGGCCTCCAGCTTCCCCAAGGCCCTGGACACCATCTATGGGGCGGCTGAAACCTTCTCGAAGAAGGTCAGCGAAATGTCGGGCGGCAAGTTCACGATCTCGGTCCATGCCGGCGGCGAGCTGATGCCCGCCTTCGGTGTGGTCGATGGGATCCAGAACGGCACGGTCGAGATGGCCCACACCGCCCCGTACTACTTTTTCGGCAAGGACGAGACCTTCGCCTTGGCCTGCGCCATCCCCTTCGGTCTGAACTCTCGCCAGATGACGGCCTGGATGTACGAGGGCAATGGTCTGAAGCTGATGCGCGAGTTCTATGCCCAATACAACATCATCAGCTTCCCCATGGGCAACACCGGGGCCCAGATGGGCGGCTGGTTCCGCAAGGAAATCAAGACCGTGGCCGACTACAAAGGCCTGAAGTTCCGCGTGGGCGGTTTTGCGGGCAAGGTGATCGAGCGCCTGGGCGGCGTGCCGCAGAACATCCCCGGTGGCGAGATCTACCAGGCGCTGGAAAAGGGCACGATCGATGCGGCCGAGTGGGTGGGCCCCTACGACGACCAGAAGCTGGGCTTCAACAAGGTGGCGCCGTTCTATCACTACCCCGGCTGGTGGGAAGGTGGCCCGCAGCTCGACCTGTACGTCAACACCAAGGCCTATGAAGGGCTGTCGTCCGAGTACAAGGCCATCATCGAGGCGGCCGCTGCCTACGCGCACACCGACATGCAGGCCAAGTATGACGCCCGCAACCCGGAAGCGCTGAAGCAGCTCGTGGCGGCCGGCACCAAGGTGGTGGCCTTCAACAAGGCGGTGCTCGATGCAGCCTTCAAGGAGGCCATGGGGCTCTACGCCGATCTGTCGGCCAAGAACCCGAACTGGAAGAAGGTGTACAGCGACTACGCGAACTTCCGCCGCGACCAGAACCTGTGGTTCCGTTTCACGGAAGCCCAGTTCGACCGCTACATGCAAAGCGCCAAGCTGTAAGGCCTGGAGCGGTGGGCGCCTGAGGCGCCTGCACCAAAAGAAAAACCGCCGGGAGCCCCGGCGGTTTTTTCATGCCTGCCCGGCGGCTAGCGCCCGGGTTGGAGAGCCCTTTCCAGGGCCTTGGCCGGATCTTCTTCTTCGCCCACGGAGGCAGGCTCTGCCGAGGGTTCAGCCCCTTCGGGTGCCTCTTGTTCCTCTTCTTCCGTGTCGGCGCCGAAATCAGGATCCATCGGCATTTGCAGCCGCTGCATCACCTCGTCGGCACTGAGTTTCTCCTGCTGGGTGATGCCACCGGTCACCAACTGCGGGAAGGCGATGATGATTGCCACCATGATCAGCTGGATGATGATGAAGGCGATCGAGCCCTTGTAGATCTGCGGCGTGCGTACCGCGGGGATCAGCTTGTTGGTGATCCGGTCGAGATAGTCGGCCTTGGGAGCCACGCTGCGCAGGTAGAACAGCGCAAAGCCGAAAGGAGGGGTCAGGAAGGAGGTCTGCAGGTTCATCGCGATGATCACGCCGAACCAGATCAGATCAATCCCCATCTTGTCGGCCACAGGCGCCAGGATCGGGATCACGATGAAGGCGATCTCGAAGAAGTCGATGAACATGCCCAGGATGAACACCAGGACGTTCACGAAGATCAGGAAGCCCAGCTGGCCGCCAGGGAGCTTGTCGAACAGATGCTCCACCCAGATGTGGCCATCTGCGGCGTTGAAGGTGAAGCTGAAGACCGTGGAGCCGATCAGGATGAACAGCACGAACACCGAGAGTCGCGCCGTGGCATCCAGCGCCTGCTTGAGCACCGGGAAGGACAGGCGGCGGCGCGCAACGGCCATGATCAGCGCCCCTACCGCACCCATCGCTCCTCCCTCCGTGGGGGTGGCCACGCCCAGGAAGATGGTGCCCAGCACCAGGAAGATGAGCACCAGCGGTGGGATGAGCACGAAGGTGACCTGCTGCGCCAGCTTGGACAACAGATGCAGGCCGAACAGCTTGTTGAGCAGGGCAAGGGTGAAGGCCAGCAGCGAGGCGATGGTCATCGACAGGATGACCACCTCATCTTTCGGGGCGCCCTCGAAGGGGCGTCCCACGAGCGGGTTGATGATGGAGGCGTGGACCTGGGCCCAGGCCACAGCGGCCACGGAGCACACCAGCAGCAGCACGATCAGCGACAAATGGCCGCTGCGCCCGGTGTCCTCACGGTAGATCCGTGCCTCGGCTGGCAGGGCAGGCACCCATTTCGGCCGGAAGATCGCCACCAGAATGACAAAGAGGATGTACAGGCCGATCAGCATCATGGCCGGACGCAGTGCCCCGGCGTACATGTCTCCCACAGACCGGCCCAGCTGGTCGGCCATGACGATGAGCACCAGCGACGGTGGCACGGCCTGCGCCAGTGTGCCCGACGCGGTGATGGCCCCGGTGGCGATGGTCCGGTTGTATCCGTAGCGCAGCATGATGGGCAGCGAAATGAGACCCATCGAGATCACTGCGGCGGCCACCACGCCCGTGGTGGCGGCCAGCAGAGCCCCCACGAGGATCACCGCGATGGCCAGGCCGCCACGCACCGGCCCGAACACCTGGCCGACGGTTTCCAGCAGGTCTTCGGCCATGCCGGATCGTTCCAGGATGATCCCCATCAGGGTGAAGAAGGGGATGGCCAGCAGGGTTTCGTTCTGCATGATCCCCATGACGCGCAGGGGCAGGGCCTGGAAAAGGTTGGCCCCGAACAGGCCGAGTTCCATGCCGATGAAGCCGAACAGCAGACCGGTGGCCGCCAGACCGAAGGCCACGGGGATCCCGCACAGCAGGAACACCAGCAGTCCCGCAAAAAGGATGGGGACAAAGTTGTTGATGAGGAATTCGCTCATGACTGGGCTTTGGCGGGGACTTGTTCGTGGGCCTGGGCTTCCCGGGCGAGTTCTTCGGCCAGGCGCTGTGCTTCGGACTTGTGGTCGGCGTGAGAGAACGGTTCGCTGCGGTGCCCGGTGAGGAAGGCCACGCGCTTGATCAGCTCGGACACGGCCTGGGCCAGCAAGACGGCGAAGCCGGCCGGGATCAGGAAGTACACCGGCCAGCGGATCAGTCCGCCGGCGTTCTGGGACATCTCACCGCTGTGCCAGGCGTTGATGAACAGGGGCCAGGACAGGTTGATGAGGATGACGCTGAGCGGAATGATGAAGACCACCATCGCAAAGATGTCGATGACGGCGTTGGTGCGCTTGGAGAACTTCGAGGCAATGAAGTCGATGCGCACGTGCGCGTTGTGCAGCAGCACGTAGCCGACGCCCATCATGAACACGACGGCGAAGAGATACCACTGGATCTCGAGCCACGCATTGGAACTGGTGTTCAGGGTCTTGCGGATCACGGCATTGCCGGCACTGATGAGCACGGCAGCCAAGACGAACCACATGATGAGGCGACCGATCTGTTCATTGATCCAGTCGATCGCTCGAGACAAGCTGAGCAGGATGTTCACACGGACTCCATGGACTTGGGGCTGGACAGGCCCGCCTCACCGGCCGTCCGCCTGCGACACGGGCGGCCGGGTGAGGTGGCATGCGTTGAGCGGCACGGGCGGGACGGCGGACGGGTCCGGCGGGCATGCCGGGCGGCCCGGGTCAGAGGTGCCGCCGCGCACTGTAAGGAGCATGAACTGAATATCGCCTGAACACCCAGCGTGTTTGCGATGAATCTAGGGAAGACCCCTAGCAACGGCCCAGCAGGGCTGGCCGCTTCTGGCGCCGTGGCGCACCACCATGGGGAGTGCCTCCCCAGACCGGGGGGCTCAGGAGGTTTGCGTGGCGGCCTGGTAGAGGCGGGCGCTGCGTGCCCCGGAGCGGCAGAACAGCAGCACCGGGCGCGGCAGTCTGGCCAGCACCTGCGCGGCCTGTTCGATCTGCTCGGGGGTCTGACCCGTCGAGGCCACCGGCAGGTAGACGTACTGCAACCCGGCGGCCTGGGCGGCGGCCTCGATCTGGGCACTGGTGGGCTGGTCGGGGCCCCCTTCGAAGTCGGGGCGGTTGTTGATCACGCTCTTGAAGCCCGCGGCGGCGGCTTCGGCCATGGCCGAGGGCTCGAGCTGGGGGGCCACGCAGACGTCGGCGGCGATGGCTTGGATGGGCAGGGACATGGGGGCTCCTTGACGGCAGTTCAACGGCTGAGGGCTTGCTTGACGGCGGCTGACACCAGGGCCATGTCGGCGCGGCCGGCCAGGGCGGCCTTGGCGGCTGCCATGACCTTGCCCATGTCGGCAGGGCCGGTGGCTCCCACTTCGGCCACGATGCGCCTGATCTCTGCAGCGATCTCCTCGCCGCTCAGCCGTTGAGGCAGGTAGGCCTCCAGCACGGCGATCTCGGCATTCTCCTTGTCGGCCAGATCGGCACGGCCTGCCTGGGCATACTGGCTGGCGGCGTCCTTGCGCTGCTTGATGAGCTTGTCGACGATGCCGACCACGATGGTGTCATCCAGAGTGATCCGCTCGTCGACCTCCTTTTGCTTCATCGCGGCCAGCAGCATGCGGATGGTGGACAGGCGCTCGCTGTCCTTGGCGCGCATGGCGGCCTTCATGTCGTCGGAGATGCGGTCCTTCAGGCTCATGATGATCTCGGTGGAGAAGGTGGAAAGTATGCCGCGGGACGGCCCGGAAAGCACAAAGCCCGCCGGGCGTCCCCAAGCGGGCTTGTGTCAGGACGGGCTGCCCAGGGCAGCCGCGGCGCTGGGTCGGCTGGGCCTCAGTACAGCTTCTTGGGCAGCTGCATGCTGCGCACGCGCTTGAAGTGGCGCTTCACGGCGGCGGCCTTCTTGCGCTTGCGCTCGGCGGTGGGCTTTTCGTAGAACTCGCGGGCGCGCAGCTCGGTCAGCAGGCCCAGCTTTTCAATGGTGCGCTTGAAGCGGCGCAGGGCCACGTCGAACGGCTCGTTTTCTTTGACGCGAATGGTAGTCATCGAGAATTCGGATCCTAGATCTTGGCGCTCCGTGTCAGGCTTCTTGCGAAGCGCCAACGCCTTGGTGTACGGCCAAGGCCGCGAAAGCAGACGGATTGCGCAGGTTTGCCAGCAAAGACCGCGATTATAGCCAGCCACTGGCCGGTTTGCAAAGATGCAGGTGAGTGGACGCTCTCAAGGCCGGGAGGCTGACATGGCGCGTGCGCAGGCCGCAGCGCTGGCCCAGGCCCACTGGAAGTTGTAGCCGCCCAGCCAACCGGTCACATCGACCACCTCGCCGATGAAGTGCAGCCCAGGCAGGCGCTGGCTTTCCAGGCTTTGTGAGCTGAGTTCGCGGGTGTCCACCCCACCGGCCGTGACCTCGGCCTTGCGATAGCCCTCGGTGCCGCTGGGCCGCAGTTCCCAGGCGTGCAAGCGCTGGGCCAGGGTCTGCAGGTCGCGGTCACGGGTCTCGGCCAGTGGGCGGTGCCCATCCTGGCCCACCCCCTGCAGCCAGGCGTCGGCCAGGCGCTGCGGCAAGTGCTCGGCCAGGACCGTCCCCAGCTGCCGGCGCGAACCGGCCTTGGCCTGGCGCAGGGAGGTGGCCAGGTCGCCGTGGGGATGGAGGTCGATGGTGAGGGGCTCGCCAGGCCGCCAGTAGCTGGAAATCTGCAGCACGGCCGGGCCGCTCAGGCCGCGATGGGTGAACAGCAGGTCCTCGTCGAACCGGCCTTGCGCCTTGCCTGGCCCTGTGGCGATGCGCACGGGCAAGGCCACGCCGGCCAACGCGGCGAAGGGCGCCCACACGGCGCCGTCGAAGGTGAGCGGCACCAGGGCCGGACGGGTCTCGACGATGCGGTGCCCGAACTGTCGCGCCAGCCGGTAGCCGAAGTCGGTCGCGCCGATCTTGGGGATCGACAGGCCTCCGGTGGCCACGACCAGGCGGGCACTGCGCGCGGTGCCGCGGTCGGTGTCGCATTCGAAACCGGCAGCGCCATGACGCACCTCGGCCACGCGGCAGGGCTGCCAGCGGGTGACGCCGCCGGCATCGCACTCGCGCAGCAGCAGGCCGATGATGTCCTCCGACGACTCGTCGCAGAAGAGCTGGCCCTTGTGCTTCTCGTGCCAGGCGATGCGGTGACGCTGCACCAGGGCGATGAAGTCCTGGGGCGTGTAGCGCGCCAGGGCCGAACGGCAGAAGTGCGGGTTCTCGGACAGGAAGTTCGCCGGTCCGGCGTCGCGGTTGGTGAAGTTGCAGCGCCCCCCGCCGGAGATGCGGATCTTCTCGGCCACCTTGTCGGCATGGTCGATCACGAGCACGCGCAGGCCTGACTGCCCTGCGATGCCGGCACAGAACAGACCGGCCGCGCCGGCACCGATCACGATCACGTCAAAGGAATGCACGGGGCGCAGTGTAGGGCCCACGCTACCATCGGGGCAGGCCCCGCACCGCCGTGGGGCCGGGAGTCGAACATGCAGTTGGATGTGTGGTGGGCCTATTTCTTCGCCTGCTGGGCGATCGCCCTGTCGCCCGGATCGGGTGCGGTGCTGTCGATGAGTCACGGCCTGTCGTACGGCGTGCGCGCCACCTCGGTGACGATTGCCGGGCTGCAGACCGGGTTGACGATCGTGCTGTTGATCGCCGGCGCCGGTCTCGGGGCCTTGCTGGTGGCGTCCGAAACGGCCTTCACCGTGGTGAAGTGGGCCGGCGCCGCCTACCTGGTGTGGCTGGGTTTCCAGCAGTGGCGTGCCAGCGGGGCGGTGGCGCCCGGGGCCGTGCGGCTGCCGCCGCTGCCGGCGCGCAAGCGCTTCTTCATCGGGCTCTTCACCAACGCCACCAATCCCAAGGGGATCGTCTTCATGGTGGCGGTGCTGCCCCAGTTCATCGATCCGGGGCGGCCGCTGCTGCTGCAGTTGCTCATCCTGGCGGCCACGATGTGTGCGGTCGACATCATCGTGATGCACGGCTATGCCGCGCTGGCGGCGCGTCTGCAAGGGGTGCTGCGCACGCCACGGGCGATGCGCTGGCTCAACCGGGTCTTTGGTGGCGTGCTGATGGCGATGGGGGCGGCACTGGCGGTGTTCAAGCGGCAACCGCTGTAAGGCCTTCAGCTGCGGGCCGAGGCAGGGCCGCCAGGCCCTGCAGCACGTTGCCGACGATGATGACCGCCGGGCTGCCCAGGTCCTCGCGTCGTACGGTATCGGCCAGGGCGTCCAGCGTGGTGACGGCGTGGCGCTGGTGGGGCAGGCTGGCGTGCTGCACCACGGCCACCGGCATGGCGCCGCCCAGGTGGGTGCGCAGCCCCTCGGCAATGTGCGCGTGACGGGCCACGCCCATGTAGATCACCAGCGTGAAGCCCTGGGCGGCGGTGGCCGACAGCTGCACCCAGTCGAGTTCGGACTGCCCGTCCCTGGCGTGGCCGGTGACGAAGATGACACCGTGGGCATGCTCGCGGTGGGTGAGGGGGGCACCCAGGGCCGTGCAGGCGGCCAGCCCGGCGGTGATGCCGTTCACCACCTCCACCCGCAGGCCGGCCGCACGGAGGTGCTCGGCCTCTTCGCCCCCCCGCCCGAAGACGAAGGGATCGCCACCCTTCAAGCGCACGACCCGCTCCCCGCGCCGCGCCTCGGTGATCATGAGCCGTTCGATGAAGTCCTGGGGCGTGGAGCGGCAGCCGCCGCGCTTGCCGACGGGGACCACGCGTGCCGAGCGACGGACATGGCGCAAGACGCCTTCACCCACCAGGTCGTCCACCAGCACGACGGTGGCGCGGCGGATCGCCCGCAGGGCCTTGAGGGTCAGCAGGTCGGGGTCACCAGGGCCGGCGCCGACCAGGGTGACGGTGGGCGGTGTCGGTGTGTCAGGCTGAGCGTGCATGGGGTGGGACGTCCGAATGGTGCTGTTGGGCCAGGGCCTGCAAGAGGCATTCCACCTGCTGCTGCAAGGGCGCCGGCGCCGGCTTCTCGCCGCTCACCACGGCCTGGATGTAGTGCGCCGTGGTCGCCGCATCACAAGTGGCCGGCAGCAGCGGGAGCTGCGTGAGCACACCCTCGCGTGCCGGCACGCTCAGGTCCGGTCGCGGCTGGCCGGCCAGGAACACGTCCATGCGCGGGGTGCGGCGCGGGTCGGCAAAGGGCTCTCCCTCGGTGCCACGCATCAGCAGCGCGTTGGCCGCCGTGGCCTGCAGGAAGTCGGTCAGCATGCTGCCGTACTCGGGGTGGGTGTAGTTCACCACGCGCAGGCCATCGCCGGCGTCGAGCAGCTTGGCCACCGTGTGGCCGGGGTTGCGCAGGCCGATGACCCAGCGCACGTCGAGCAGACGGGCCAGGGGCGGGCACAGGTGCTCGGTGCGGATGTAGGCCGGCTCCTGTCGGTCCCAGGCGCGTTCGATGTCCTGGACGCCGGTGGCCAGGGGCAGGCCCAGATCCTGGAAGACCTGGGCGGTGGTCACCCGGGTCGGGTCCTCGGGCATCCCATGGACGAGCACGGCGACCCCCTCCTGGGCCAGCATCTGCGCCAGCAGCGGCGTGAGATTGGGCAGCTTGCGGGCGCCGTTGTAGGACGGCAGCAGCACCAGGGGCCGCCCGCTCGGCAGTGGGATGCAACGCTCGCGTGCGGCCTGCAGGAAGCCGGCCAGTTCGTCGACCGACTCCCCCTTGATGCGCATGGCAATGGCGAAGGCCCCCAGCTCCAGGTCGCTGACGCGGCCATCGAGCACCTGACACAGGAGGTCGTGGGCCTGCTCGCGGGTGAGAGAGCGCGCACCTTCCTTGCCGCGGCCGATGTCCTTGATGTAGGGGGCGATGCTCATGAGCTTGTCCGTCGGGCGGTCCGTGCGGGGCGGGTCGTCATTGTCACGCCGCCTGCAGGCCGGTGCGCACCAGGCGGCGCAGTTCGGGCACGCAGGAGCCGCATTGGGTGCCGCAGCGTCGTTCGGCCTGCAAGCGGGCCAGGCGCTCCTCGGCGCTGCCGCGGCATTGCGAGAGCGTGGCCAGGATCTCGGATTCCGTCACGTTCAGGCAGGTGCAGACCTGGCGGCTGCGGGCTGCGACAGCCGCAGGGGGCTGGGCGCCCGGCGCCAGCAGCGCACGGCCATAGGCCTGGGCGGGCAATTCGTCCTGCAGCAGGGCCTTGATCCAGCCCTCGGCACGGGTGTCGCCGGCCAGCACGAAGGCGTCCAGCCGGGCCTCCGGGCTGCCGTTGCCCCGCGGGGCCAGACGCATCGCGCGGCGCTGGCCCTTGCGCCGGTCGGCGTAGCGCAGCACTTCGGCGCCGCTCAGGCCCAGGAGGCCCTCGATCTGCGCCAGGACGGCCTCACCGGGGGCCTCGTAGGCTGCGGCGCGAAAGAGCACCCCCAGCACGCCACGGTCGTTGGGCTCCCGGCCGAAGGGCAGACAGGTGGCATAGGCAAAGACCGGCATCAGCGCCCGCAGGGCCGCGAGCGCCCGATGGGCCTGGCTGGACGGGAGCCAGGCGGCGCCCAGCAGCGTCCAGGGCAATTCCGCCTTGAGCACCTTCACGGCGGTGTGCTTGAGCTCCGGCTGCTTGGAGCTGGGGCAGAAGGCGGGCGTGGTCAAGGCATTGACACCGGTCAGGCGTTCGCCGGTGCTGCCGCAGCCCGAGACGAACTCTTCGCCCCAGTGCATGGCCACGAAGGCTTGCGCCAGACCCACCTGCGCGCTGCCCTGGGCCGGCAGCACGATGGAGCCGCGCCGCGAGGTCAGGTGCACCAGGTCGCCGTCCTTCAACCCGCGGCGTTCCATGTCCTGCGGGTGCAATTGCACGGCCGGTTCGCTCACGTGGCCGAACAGGCGCCCCAGCAGACCGGTGCGGCTCATGCCGTGCCAGTGGTCGCGCAGCCGTCCGGTGGTGAGGCTGAAGGGGTAGCGGGCATCACGCGGTTCGGCCAGCGGTGCATAGGCCACGTCGGCGAAGCGCGCGCGCCCATCCGGTGTGGGGAAACGGCCGTCTTCGTAGAGACGGGCGCGCGGGGCCTGACCCTCGGGACAGGGCCAATGCTGCGGCGCGCGCTCGAGTTCGGCGTAGCTCAGGCCGGTGATGTCCAGGTCGCGGCCGCGCGTGCTTTCCCGGTGTTCGTTCCAGATGGCTTCGGGCGTGTCGTAGGGGAAGAGGGTGGGCCGGCCGTTCAGACGCTCGGGCAGACGGGCCTCCAGGCGGCGGGCGAAATCGACCACCGCGCACCAGTCGTGCCGGGCCTCGCCGGGGGCGGCCACGGCGGGGCGCACGCGGCTGATGCGACGTTCGCTGTTGGTGACGGTGCCGTCCTTTTCGCCCCAGGTGGTGGCCGGCAGCAGCAGGTCGGCGTAAGCGCAGGTGGCGGTGGTGGCAAAGGCTTCCTGCACCACGACAAACTCGCAGCGCTGCAGCGCCCGGCGCACGGTGGCCTGGTCGGGCATGGACTGGGCCGGGTTGGTGCAGGCGATCCACAGGGCCTTGATCTCGCCGCGCGCGGCCGCTTCGAACATCTCGACCGCCGTCTTGCCCGGTGTGGCCGGGACGTCCGTCACACCCCACAGACGCGCCACTTCCGCGCGGTGTTCGGGGTTGGCGAGGTCACGGTGGGCCGACAGCAGGTTGGCCAGCCCCCCCACTTCGCGCCCGCCCATGGCATTGGGCTGGCCGGTGAGCGAGAAGGGGCCGGCCCCCGGCCTGCCGATCTGCCCGGTGGCCAGGTGCAGATTGATGAGGGCCGCGTTCTTGGCCGTGCCGCTGCTGCTCTGGTTCAGCCCCTGGCAGTACAGCGACAGTGTGGCCTTCGACTGGCCGAACCAGTGGGCCGCTTCCATCAGTGCGGCGGTTTCGATGCCACACAGCCGGGCGACCTCCTTCGGGTGGAAGTCCATCACGCGGCGCTTGAGAGCGTCGAAGCCCGTGGTGTGGGCCGCGATGTAGGCCGGGTCGATCAGGTGGTCCCACAGCAGCACGTGCAGCATGCCGTGGAACAGGGCCACATCGGTGCCGGGCTGGATGGGCAGGTAGAGATCGGCGAACTCGGCCGTTTCGGTGCGGCGTGGGTCCGCCACGATGATCCTGAGCCGCGGGTTGACGCGTTTGGCATCCTCGATGCGCCGAAAAAGGATGGGGTGAGCGTAGGCTGTGTTGGAGCCCGCGATGAAGATCACCTCGGCGTGGTCGATGTCCTCGTAGTTGCAGGGTGGGGCATCGGCCCCCAGCGTGAGCTTGTAGCCTGCGACGGCGCTGCTCATGCACAGGCGCGAGTTGGTGTCGACGTTGTTGGTGCCGATCAGGCCCTTGGCGAGCTTGTTGAAGACGTAGTAGTCCTCGGTCAGCAGCTGGCCCGAGATGTAGAAGCCCACGGCATCGGGGCCGTGGCGGTCGATGATGTCGGCGAAGCGGTCGGCGGCGTCTGTCAGGGCGGTGTCCCAGCTCACCGCATGCGGCACCTCGCCGCGCTGCGTGCGTCGCTGGGGTTGCAGCAGCCGGGTCTGCAGCGCCACGGGCGTGCTGGCAGTCAGGTGCAGGGTGCTGCCCTTGGTGCACAGGCGGCCGAAGTTGGCCGGGTGATCCGGGTCGCCTCGCACGCCGGTGATCTGCTCCCCCTGAGACTCGATGATCACGCCGCAGCCCACCCCGCAGTAGGGGCAGGTGGAGCGCATCTCCCGGACCGCCGCCTGTGTCATGCCGCCGCCTTCACCTCGTCGAGGGCCAGGGAGTTCAGTTCGTCCACGTCCAGATAGACCTGGCCGGCCTCGACCTTGACCGTGAAGGCCTGCGTGCAACCCTGATCGGGCTCCCTGGCACAGCCGTCGTCCAGGCCGATGGTCCAGTTGTGCAACGGGCAGGCCACACTGGTGCCGAAGACGATGCCCTGGCTCAGGGGGCCGCCTTTGTGCGGGCAGCGGTCCAGCAGCGCGAAGACCTGGTCCTCGGCATTGCGGAAGACGGCCACCGCGCATCCGGTGGGGCGTTGCACGCGGCGCGACCCCAGCACGGGGATGTCGTCGACGCGGCAGATGGGTTTCCATTGACTCATGTGGGACTCCGTTTGCTCAGGCACTCAGCGCATCGAATTGCCGGGTATCGACCTTGGCCTTGTCGAACTCGAACCAGGGATCGGGTTCGCCGTCCAGAGAGAACTGCAGCCGCGCCCACAGGGCCTTGCGGCCCTCGGCGTCGTCGAGCACCTTCTTCTTGACGTAGTCCAGCCCGACGCGGCCCACGTAGTGGCAGGTGCGTTCCAGGTACCAGCCTTCTTCGCGGTAGAGCTGCAGGAAGGCACCGCTGACCTCCAGCACCTCCTCGGCGGTCTTCACCTTGGTGAAGAAGTGCGCCACCTCGGTCTTGATGCCGCCGTTGCCGGCGACGTAGATTTCCCAGCCGGAATCGACGCCGATCACGCCGACGTCCTTGATGCCGGACTCGGCACAGTTGCGGGGGCAACCGCTCACTGCCAGCTTGACCTTGTGCGGCGCATACATGCGCCACAGCGCCCGCTCCAGGTCCTTGCCCATCTGCGTGCTGTCCTGGGTGCCGAAGCGGCACCACTCGCTGCCCACGCAGGTCTTCACGGTGCGCAGGGCCTTGGCATAGGCATGGCCCGAGGGCATGCCGATGTCCTTCCACACGTTGACAAGGTCTTCCTTCTTCACGCCCAGCAGATCGATGCGCTGGCCGCCGGTGATCTTGACGGTGGGGATCTTGTACTTGTCCACCACGTCGGCGATACGGCGCAGTTCGTCGGCCGTGGTTTCGCCACCCCACATGCGCGGGACCACGGAGTAGGTGCCGTCCTTCTGGATGTTGGCGTGGCTGCGTTCGTTGATGAAGCGTGACTGAGGATCGTCCTGCGCCTCCTTGGGCCAGGTGGAGATCAGGTAGTAGTTCAGCGCCGGACGGCAGGTCGAGCAGCCGTTGGGTGTACGCCAGTTCAGGTGGCGCATCACGCCGTCGATGGTGAGCAGCTTGCTCCCGTCGGCCAGCGGCGTGCGGATGGCCTGGCGCACTTCCTCGTGGCTGTGGTCGGTGCAGCCGCACATCGCCTTCTTCTTCGGTGTGGCCGAGTAGTCGCCGCCGGCGGTGAACATCAGCAGCTGCTCGACCAGGCCGGTGCAGGAACCGCAGGAGGCACTCGCCTTGGTGTGCTTGCGCACCTCCTCCAGCGTGAACAGGCCCTTGTCCTTGATGGCCTTGCAGATGGCGCCCTTGGTCACGCCGTTGCAGCCGCAGACTTCGTCGCCGTCGGCCATGGCCGCGGCCTTGTTGTGGCCTTCGTGCCCGGTGTCGCCGATGTTGGATTCGCCGAACATCAACCGGTCGCGGATGTCGTGGATGGTGCGACCCTCCCGCAGCAGCTTGAAGTACCACGAACCATCGACGGTGTCGCCGTACAGGCAGGCGCCCACCAGCTTGTCGTCCTTGATGACGAGCTTCTTGTACACCCCGCCGTAGGGGTCGCTCATCACGATCTCCTCGGTGCCTTCGCCTCCCATGAAGTCGCCGGCCGAGAAGAGGTCGATGCCGGTGACCTTGAGCTTGGTGGACACCTGCGAGCCCAGGTAGCGGCCGATGCCGAACTGCGCCAGGTGCGTGGCGCAGACCTTGCCCTGCTCGAAAAGCGGGGCCACCAGGCCGTAGGCGATGCCACGGTGGGCCGCGCACTCGCCCACGGCGTAGATGCGCGGGTCGGTGACCGTCTGCATCGTGTCGGTGACGACGATGCCGCGGTGGCAGTGGATGCCGATCTTCTCGGCCAGCTCGGTGTTGGGCCGGATGCCCGCGGCCATCACCACCAGATCGGCGGGCACTTCGGTGCCATCCTTGAACTGCACCGCCATCACCCGGCCGTCCTTGCCGCCGATCAGCGCCTGCGTCTGGGCCCCGATCAGGAACTTGAGCCCGCGTTCTTCCAGTGACTTCTGCAGCAGCTTGCCGGCTACCTCATCGAGCTGGCGCTCCATCAGCCAGGGGGCGATGTGCACCACGCTCACCTGCATGCCGCGCAGCATCAGGCCGTTGGCGGCCTCCAGACCCAGCAGGCCACCGCCGATCACGACTGCGTGCTTGTACCTGGCGGCGGCCTCGATCATGGCGTTGGTGTCGGAGATGTCGCGGTAGGCGATCACGCCGTCAAGCTCCTTGCCGGGCACCGGCAGGATGAAGGGGTTGGAGCCGGTGGCCAGCAGCAGGCGGTCGTAGGCGGCCTCGGTGCCATCCTCGGCGCGCACGATGCGGCGGCTGCGGTCGATGTCCACCACCTTCCTGCCCAGGTGCAGGGTGATGCCGTTTTCCTCGTACCACGACTCCGGATTGAGGATGATCTCCTCCAGCGTCTGCTCGCCGGCCAGCACCGGCGACAGCGCGATGCGGTTGTAGTTGGGATGGGGCTCGGCACCGAAGACCGTGATCTCGTAGAGATCGGGCGCAATCTTCAGCAGTTCCTCCAGGGTGCGCACGCCGGCCATGCCGTTGCCCACCATCACCAGTTTCATCTTCTTCATGTGCCGAGCTCCGTGAGAAAGGCCCCCTTGGCCGAAATAGCAAGGGAGGTGCCAACAAGAAAGGTGCAAGCCTCAGGCCGCATGCACCGCGTCGGGGCTTGCCAGATGCCGCACTTTGGGGAACAGTGCCGTGCCTTCACTGCCTGGGGCCCAGGGCCCGCCAGTTCATGAGCTTCGAGGTCGACATCGGTTATGCCAGTGCCCGAGGCCCGCGGGAAGACAACGAGGACTTCGCCGCGGTGGTGCGTCCGGCGCCCCATGATGAGGCGCGAGGGCTGATCGCTGCCGTGGCCGATGGCGTGTCCAGCGGGGGGCAGGGGCGACTGGCCGCGCAGACCACCGTGATGAGCCTCGTGCAGGACTTTCACGGTGTGCCGGAAACCTGGGACACCACGGTGGCGCTGGATCGGCTCATCAGCGCGCAGAACGCCTGGCTGGCCGGCCACAACCGGCGCCGCAGCGGCGAAGGCACCGCCATGTGCACGCTCACGGCGCTGGTGCTGCGGGGACACAGCTACACCCTGGCGCACGTGGGCGACACCCGGGCCTGGCTGCTGCGTGGGGGCGAGTGCATCCAGCTCAGCCAGGATCACAGCTTCGATCACCCCGACCTGCGTCACGCCTTGTCGCGGGCGATCGGCCTGGACGATCATGTGCGCGTCGACTACAGCCAGGGCGAACTGCACCGGGGCGACGTGTTCGTGCTCACCACCGACGGCGTGCATGGCGTGCTGCGCCGGCGCGAACTGGCCGCGCGGGCACGCGAAGGTTCGGCTCAGGCCGCCAGCGAGGCGCTGGTGGAGGCAGCCCTGAAGGCCGGCAGCCGCGACAACGCCACGGCCCTGGTGATCCGTGTGGCCGGGCTTGCGGCGGGGCGTCTGGAGGATCTGTTGCTGCGCGGCCGTCAATTGCCAGTGCCGCCGAAGCTGCGCGTGGGGGACTTGCTGGATGGCTACGTCATCACCGCGATGCTGGCCGACAACGGTGTGCATCGGCTCTATCAGGCGCGCAGCGTGGCGACGCAGGCCCTGGTGGCGATCAAGGCCCTCCACGAGGCACGGGCGAGCGATCCGCAGGAGCGGGCGATGCTGGCGCACGAGGCCTGGCTTGGCAGCCGTGTCGCCCGTGATGGGCAGGCCGGCCTGGTGCGCGTGCACGAACTCGAGGACCCGAGCGCTTTCTACGTCGTCTATGACTGGCACAGCGGGCAGACGCTGGAGCAGCTCATCGAGGACGGTCGCCGCCTCGACGTGAGCGAGGTCGTGGACGCCGGTCGCGCCGTCCTCAAGCCTCTGGGCCGCCTGCACCGGCAGGGGGTGATCCATCGCGACATCAAGCCGGCCAACCTGCACCGCGGCGACGATGGTCAGTGGCGCCTGCTCGACCTCGGCGTGGCCGTCTCGGGCCGCGAGCCCGAGGCGGCACGCAGTCTGCATGCCGGCACCCCGAGCTACATCAACCCCGAGCAATGGCAGCCCGACGACCCGGTCCGCGCAGACGCCGGAAGCGACCTCTACGCGCTGGGGGTCACGCTCTACCAGGCCCTGACGGGGCGCCTGCCGTATGGCGAGATCGAGCCCTACCAACTCGCGCGGTTCCGCCGCGATCCGCGTGCGCCCTCGCAGGTGCGGCCCGACGTGCCCATCTGGCTTGATCACGTGCTGCTCAAGGCCGTCGCGCGCGACCCCAAGCTGCGCTTCGAGACGGCTGAGGAATTTGCGCTCGCCCTCGAGCGCGGCGCCTCGCGCCCGTTGCCGGCACACGGCAGCACACCGTTGGTGGCGCGCGATCCGGCCGTGCTGTGGAAGATCGCGCTGGTCGTGTCGCTGCTCTTCAACGCGCTGCTGATCGTGTGGCTGCTGTTCCTGCCACGATGAGTCGGCCATGACCGCCTCCCTCTACTTCGCCACGCCGCGCATGTGCGCGCGTCCGTAGTCTGGCGGCGAGGTCGGCGCGGGCACCACACGGGCCCGTCCGCCTTTTTCCGCCCAGGTACGCGTCCAGCGGATCTGCACGATGCGCAGCATCACCAGCATCCCGATCGCCAGCAAGGCAAACGAGAGAAAGCCCCAGAAGTAGGTGCCGGCGTAGTGCTTCGACAGCCCCATGGCATTGGGCAGGAAACCGCCTCCCAGGGCACCTACCTCGCCGATCATCGAACCGGCCACGGCCGTGGTGATCGGCCAGCGCAGCGGCACGAGCTGGAAGAGCGCACCGTTGCCGGCACCCAGGGCCGCAAAGCACAGCATGAAGAGCAGGGTGGTGATCACCACGGAACTGCCCGCCAGGCCACACAGCACCAGCGTGACGCTGACGATGGCCAGCACGCCGGTGAGCGTGGTGACGCCCCCCACGCGGTCGGACACGTAGCCGCCCAGCACCCGCACGGCCGAGCCCATCAGTGTGGCGAGCATCGTGAGCTGGCCGGCTTCGACCTTGGTGACCTTGAACTGGTCGTAGAAGTAGGTGGGCAGGAAGCTGGCCAGGCCGATGAAGCCACCGAAGGTGACGATGTAGATCAGGCTGAAGGCCCAGCCGTCCTTCTCGAACAGGCAGGAGATGTGTTCACGGAAGGTCTGGTGCTCGCGATCCGGCGGCTCCTTGGCTGCCCACCACATCACCGCCATGGGCAGCAGCATGGTGAAGGCGGCAAGACCATAGACGGTCTGCCAACCGAAATGAGTGGCCAGCGGCGGGGCGAACATCACGGCCAGCACCGTGCCGGAGTTGCCAGCGCCGGCGATGCCCATGGCCAGGCCCTTGTAGCGCGGCGGGTACCAGCCGCTGCCCAGGCTCAAGGCCACACCGAAGCTCGCGCCGGCGATGCCCAGCAGCACGCCCATGGCCAGCACGCTGTCGTAGCTGTTGACGAAGAAGTAGCCATAGGTGAGCGCCAGCACGATCAGGCCCATTTCCACCATCGCGGCGTTCTTGCGACCGATGTACTGGGCCAGCACACCCAGCGGGAAGCGCATCAACGCGCCGGCGAGGATGGGCACGGAAATCATGAAGCCCTGCTGCGCCGGGCTCAGCCCGAAGCTTTCGCCGATGAACGGGCCCATGGCGCCATTGAGCACCCAGATGGCGAAACAGAAATCGAAATAGAGGAAGGACGCGAACAGCGTCGGCCAGTGGCCTGATTTCAGGAAGGTCGTGGAGCCGGACATGGCGAGCCTCAGTGAACCCGCGGCCAGGAGACGGCGGGATGGGAGGCACAGCATTGCGCACGGCATCATGCGCATGACCGTCGGTGCGATGCACGGTCTGGGTGCGGCGTTGCACCCCGGTGCTGCATTGCAGCAACAAGCGTGCCAGGCGCATCCCGTGCGGCGGCTCGGCCTGGTCTATGCTTGCGGCCCCGTGATGATGTCCTGGGAGCTGTCCTCTGAACGCTGCCGTGTCCCGCCCTTACGCCGTCCTCGTGCTGAGCGAGGACGAGGCGCGTGCGCAGGCCTTGTCCGCCGACCTGACGGCGGTCGGCTTTCACGTCCTTGGTGCCTGCGACTGCCACACGCTGGTGCGCGATGCCGTGCGCCTGGCACCCGTCGGCGTGGTGGCGTGGATCGAGCGACTGGACGAGCCAGCACTTCGCAGCCTGAACCAGCTGCGAGACACACAGGCCCTGCCTGTGCTCCTGTTCACGTCGGACGGTGATGTGGAGCGGCTGTCCCTGGCCCTGGAGGCGGGGGTCCATGGCTGTGTGGTGCAGAACTACGACCGGTCCCGGCTGCGCGTGGAGTGGCAGCTCGCCCGACTGCGCTTCGACCGAGAAGGTACGTTGCGCCGCACGCTGGACGAGTTGCGGCAGCGCTTCGAGGAACGCAAGCTCGTGGACCGCGCCAAGGGGCTGCTGATGCGCGCGACCCGCATGAGCGAAGACGAGGCATTCCGGGCTTTGCGTCGCGCGTCGATGCAGGGCAACCGGCGCGTCGGTCAGGTGTCGCTGCAACTCATCGATGCCGCCCGTCACGGCGAGGCGGTGAACCGCGCAGGCCAGCTGCGCATGCTGTCGCAGCGACTGGTGAAGCTCTATGCCCTCGCAGGGGCTGGGATCGAGCCCGATGACAGCCTCGAACGGCTGGCGCAGTCCGCGCGACGCATCGATGACAACCTGGCGTTTCTGGGGCGCAGCCTGTCTGCGCCCAGCTTCGGCGATCTGCTGTCGGCGGTGCAGGGCACCTGGTCCCAGCTGCGCCCCAGCATCGAGACCGAGCCGAGGCTGGCGACCCTTGCCGACATCGACGCGCTGGCGCAGGAATTGCTGGAGCAGGCCGAACGCCTCACCGCGGTGCTGGAGCAGGCCTCTGCGGCGGCGACCCTGCACGTGATCAATGTGGCGGGTCGCCAGCGCATGCTGTCACAACGCCTGGCCAAACAGGTGCTGCTCGCCCATCTTCTGCCGGGGTCTGCGGGCCAGGGCGCCCTGGCCGACGCCGTGGCGACGCAGAAGGCCTTCGAAGAAGCGCAGGCCTATCTGGAGGGGCTGCCGCTGGCCGATGGCGAACTGCGCGCAGCTCTGGCGTCGGCCCATCAGAGCTGGGTCACCCTGCTCGACGGCGCTCACCAGGCAGGCGCGACGCAGGGGCGGGTCGCGGTGGCCAGGGCCAGCGAGATCCTGCTGGAGCGGCTGGACCAGCTCACCGAGCGCTATGAGCACAGCCTCGACCGGCTCCTGGTGTGAGCCGTGCCACGCCCATGCCGCGAATAGGGGGGGTCCGGACTGGCCCGGATGCTCCGGAAGGGGTCACAATCCCCCAAAGGGCGGGATCCCCGCTCATCAGCAGTACCCAGCTTCATGACCGACCTGATCGCCGGCTTCGTGCGGCCCCGGCCGCCCCACTCGTCCATGCCAGACAGCCCCCTCTCCGCCACCGGTGAGCCGCTTGCCCATGTGCTGGCCCAGGCGCAGGCCAGTGGTCTCGGGCCGGAAGGCCTGGTGCAGCTGCTGCAGGCGGCCTGCGAACAATTGCCCACCGGCGTCTACGCGAAGGATGCACAGGGGCGCTACCTTTTCGTCAATGCGGCGGCCGCGGCGGTGCTGGGCCACTCCGTCCAGGAAGTCCTGGGCCACACCGACGAGGAGCTCCTCGATGCCGAGGCCGCTGCGGTCCTGAAGGACGGCGACGATGCGGCGCGTGCCCAGCGCCTGCCGCTGCAGCGCGAGGAGAAACTCACCTCCCGCGATCTGGTGTGCACCCGCTTGGCCGTGCCGCTTGAAGGGCAGGGCGTGGGCCTGGCCGGCCTGTGGCTCGATTTCAGCGAACTGCGCCGCACCCAGGCCCAGCTCAGGCATGCGCTCAACCTGCTGGAGCAGCAGCAGCGCCAGAACGAGGACCTGCGCCAGGAGCTCAAGGATCAGGGCGTGCGGGATGCGCTCACCGGGGTCTACAACCGGCGCCACTTCGATGAGCAGTTGCGCCGCGAAGTGGACCTGTCAGCGCGTGAGCACCGGGAGTTCGCCCTGGTGGCCATCCAGGTCGATGACCATGAGGACCTCGTGGCACGCCATGGCCAGCAGGCGGCCGATCGCTGCCTGCAGGCGCTGGGTCAGCTGCTGCGGGGCAACACCCGGGCGATGGATGCCCCCTGCCGCATCGGCATCGACCGTTTTGCGGTGCTGCTGTCCGGGGTGGGCCTGGCCACGGCCCATGCCCGAATGGAAGGCGTGCGCCGCCAGTGCGAGGCCCAGATCGTCATGCAGGACGGTCAGGACGTGCGCTTCACGGTGTCGATGGGGGTGGCCAGCTTTCCCCACACCAGCGACGAACTGCCGGGGCTGCTGCGCCTGGCCGAGCGCGCCCTGGCCACCGCCCAGCAGCGCGGTGGCAACGGGGTGGTGCTGGCCGCGATTCCCTTCTTCCCGCCGGAGCGGGTGGCCGCCTGATGCGCGCCGCCGGCCTCAGCCGGCCAGTCCCTTGTAGAGCATGTAGGCTGCCAGCCCGTAGAGCAGGAAGGCGAACGCGCGCTTGAGCTGCTTCACGTTCATCGCGTGCGCCGCACGGGCACCCAGCGGGGCGAACAGCACGCTGGCTGCGGCGATCAGCACGAGCGCCGGCAGATAGAGGAAACCGAAGGCCCCCGGCAGAGCCGGGGTGAGCGACCAGCCACCGATCACATAGCCTGCGACATTGGCCAGGGCAATGGGAAAGCCCAGGGCGGCGCTCGTGGCCACGGCATTGTGGATGGTCACGTTGCACCAGGTCATGAAGGGCACCGAGACGAAGCCTCCACCGGCGCCCACCAGGCCCGACAGGAAGCCGATCACACCGCCGGCCGCGACCTGCCCGGGCGCGCCGGGCATCTGCCGCGTGGGCTTGGGCTTCTTGTCCAGCAGCATCTGTGTGGCCGAAAAGCCCACGAAGGCCGCGAAGAAGAGGGCCAGCCACTGGCCCTTGAGCATCGCAAAGACACCCGCACCCGCCAGCAGGCCCCCCAGCACGATGCCTGGCGCCAGGCCACGCACCAGATCCCATCGCACGGCGCCCCGCTTGTGGTGGGCCCGCACGCTCGAGATGGAGGTGAACAGGATGGTGGCCATCGAGGTGGCAATCGCCATCTTGACCGCGAACTGCCCGTCCACGCCGCGCTGCGTGAGCAGGAAAGTGAGGAAGGGCACCAGCAGCATCCCCCCGCCAATGCCCAGCAGGCCTGCCAGAAAACCGGTGAAACAGCCGAGCACCAGCAGCTCGACGATGAACAGCCATTCGAGATTCAAGACACCTCCAGCAAGGCAAGGACGGCCCGCCATTCCTCAGGGGTGACGGGGGTGATGGACAAACGGTTGCCCGGCTGGAGCACGCGCATCGTGGCCAGCTCGGGGCGCGCACGCATCTCCTTGAGCGACAGCAGCCGGGTCTTGCGCACCAGCTTCACGTCGCGCAGCAGCCAGCGCGGCGCCTCGGGGCGCGATTTCGGGTCGTGGTAGGGGCTCGCCGGGTCGAATTGCGTGGGGTCGGGGTAGGGTGGGCCAGCCACCTCGGCCAGGCCGGCAATGCCCGGTTGCGGGCAGGACGAGTGGTAGAAGAGCACACCGTCGCCGATGCGCATCGCATCGCGCATGAAGTTGCGCGCCTGGTAGTTGCGCACGCCGGTCCATGGCACGGTCTGCCCGGGGGCAGCGGCGAGGTCATCGATCGAACATTCGTCCGGCTCGCTCTTCATGAGCCAGTACTGTTGTTGTTCTTGCGGCATGGGCGAGGGAACGGCGGGCGGGGTGTCCGCCGCGAGCCGAGAGCCGCATTCCTGAACCCAGGGGATTCAGGTGGGCGAGGTCAGCAAGGCTTCGGGTTCGTCTGACGCGAGACGATCACACCCACCAGGCAATGTTCCAGGCCCAAGCTCAATGAGCATCGGTTCAAGGAAATATAAAACTCCCGCGAACGCGACGGACGTCGTCATTCTACGCCCGTCCCGGCGTCAGAACAGGCGGCCGTCCTGGCCCAGCGCCTCGTCGAGGCGCGCGACCAGCGCACGCAGGGCTGGGTCGTCGCCGTGTGAGGCTTCGCCCGGGGCCGAAGGGGCTGCGACAGGCGCCGCAGCAGCAGGCCGGGCGGCCAATTCGAAGGCAATGTTCAGTGCGGCCAGCACAGCGATGCGCTCGCGCGCCTTGACCTTGCCGGCGTCACGGATGGCACACATCTCGCGGTCGACGGCGTTCACGGCTTCGAGCAAAGCCGCTTCGCCGCCGTCGGCGCAGCCCAGGATGTAGCTCTGGCCCATGATGGTGACTTCGATCTGCTTCATGAGCGCTCCTCGCTTTCGCGCGTGGGGCTGTTCGCATCGGCCGGTAGGTGCTCGAGCAGGGCATCGATGCGCGCGCGGGCCGTGTTCAGGCGCTGGCGCAGGCTGTCTCGCTCATGGCTCACCTGACCGAGCTGCTGCTGCAGCAACTCGTTGGTGCGCTTGAGTTCCTCGTGGCGCAACAGCAGGCGCTCGATGCGATCCGCAAGTTCATCGATGGTAGACATGGGCAGGCCGTCCTTGTGCAGACCATTGTAGGCCGCTCCCTGCGCCCGGTGGCCACCTACAATGCCGCTCGCTGCGGGTCCGACCCGTGGCCCTGAGGCGCACTCAATCCCGGGAGCCTGGCATGGGGTCCGTCCCCGACATCCATCTCATCCTCGGCGGCGCCCGCTCGGGCAAGAGCCGTCACGCCGAAGCCCTGGCCCTCGAGGCCGAGCGCGACGGTGCTCGTGTCACCTACATCGCCACCGCCTGGGCGGGCGATGATGAGATGCGCGAGCGCATTGCCCAGCATCGCGCGCGCCGGCCGGCGTCTTGGGCCAGCCTGGAGCTGCCCGATGCCGATCTCGCCCTGGCGATCACCCTGCAGGCGCAGGCTGGCGAAGGCCGCTGCGTGGTGGTGGATTGCCTCACGCTGTGGCTGGCTCAGCATCTGTGTCCGCCACCGGGCGTGCCGGCGCGCGACGCGAAGGCCGAGGCCGATGCGTTGCTCGCGGTGCTGCCGGGCCTGGCCGGCCGGGTGCTCTTCGTCTCCAACGAGATCGGCCTGGGCGTCATGCCCCTGGGGGCCGAGACGCGCCGCACCGTCGATGCCCTGGGACGGCTGCACCAGCAACTGGCCGAACAGGCACGCCGTGTCACCCTCATGGTGGCGGGGCTGCCCCTGACATTGAAACCCTTGCCCGAAAGCCGCAGATGACCCCTGCCGACCTGCCCCGCATCCAACCCATCGAGCATGCTCCACTGCGCGAGCGCCTGCAGCACCGGCTGGACCGCAAGACCAAGCCGCTGGGGTCGCTCGGCCGGCTCGAAAGCCTGGCGTTGCAGATCGGCCTCGTGCAAGCCAGCGAGGCGCCCGCCCTGCGCGATCCTCAGCTAGTGGTCTTCGCGGGCGACCATGGTCTGGCGCGCCAGGGGGTGTCGGCCTTTCCCAGCGACGTCACCTGGCAGATGGTCGAGAACTTCCTCGCCGGGGGGGCCGCCGTCAGTGTGCTGGCACGCCAGCACGGCCTGGCGCTCAGCGTCGTGGACGCCGGTGTGGCGCATGACTTTGCCCCGCGCGAGGGGTTGCTGATCCGCAAGATCGGCCCCGGCACGGCCGATGCCAGCGCCGGGCCCGCGATGACGTCCACACAGTGCTGGGCCGCGCTGCAGGCTGGCATCGAGGTGGTGCGGGGGTTGCCCGGCAATGTGCTGCTACTGGGCGAGATGGGCATTGCCAACACCTCGGCCGCGGCGCTGCTGCTCGCGCGCGTGGCCGGAGTGCCGCTGGCCGAATGCGTGGGCCGTGGCACCGGGCTCGACGATGCCGGACTGGCGCACAAGCGCGCCGTGCTGGAACGTGCCCTGCAGGCCAACGCGGCGGCCGTGTCGCCGCTGGACGCGCTGGCTGCCCTGGGCGGTTTCGAGATCGCGATGATGACCGGCGCGGTGCTGCAGGCCGCCCACGAGCGGCGCCTGGTGGTGGTGGACGGCTTCATCACCGGGGCGGCCGTGGTGGTGGCCCATGCCCTCGCACCCCAGGTGCTCGACTACTGCGTGTTCGCGCATCGCTCCGAGGAGTCCGGCCACCGCCGCATGCTCGATCATCTGGGCGCCGAGCCGCTGGTGGACCTGCGCCTGCGCCTGGGCGAGGGCTCGGGCGCGGCTCTGGCCTGGCCGCTCATCGTCTCCAGCGTGAAGCTGCTGGCCGAGATGGCCAGCTTCGAGTCGGCCGGGGTGAGCGACCGTTCATGAACGGACTCGGCCACGAACTGCGGCTGGTCGCGATCGCCTGGCAGTTTTTCACCCGCATCCCGCTGCCGCGTGCCTGGGTGGCCCGCGTCGGCTACGCGCCCGAATGGCTGCAGGCCAGTGCGCGGCACTTCCCGCTCGTGGGGGCGCTGGTGGGCGCCTTCAGTGCCGCGGTGTTCCTGCTGGCCGCGCTGCTGCTGCCGTCGGTCATGGCCGTCGGACTGGCGATGGTGGCGAGCCTGTGGATGACCGGCTGCTTCCACGAAGACGGCTGGGCCGACACCTGCGATGCCCTGGGCGGTGCGGTCAGTCGCGAGCGGGCGCTGGCCATCATGAAGGATTCACGCATCGGCACCTATGGCACGGTGGGCCTGGTGATGATGCTCGGCCTGAAGGCGGCCAGCCTGGCGAGCCTGCCCATCGCGTGGGTGCCGGTGGCCCTGGTGCTGGGGCACACCGTCTCGCGCACCGTGTCCGTCGGCCTGATCCGGGCGCTGCCCTATGGCGGCGACCCGGAGCATGCCAAGGCCAAGCCCCTGGCCACGCAGCTGTCCGGCCTCGGCTGGGCCGTGGCGCTGGGCTGGGCGGCGTTGGCGGCGATGGGGGCGGCGTTCTTCCTGCCGCCATGGGTGCTGGCCGTTGCCCTGGCCGCCGCCGCGCTGGCCGGCCTGTGGTGCGGCCGCTGGCTGCGCCACCGACTCGGGGGCTACACCGGCGACGGGCTGGGCGCGGCGCAGCAGCTCTCGGAGCTGGCGCTTTACCTGGCCCTGGTGGCAAGCCTGCGATGGATCTGAGCGTGCGCCTGTGGCGCCATCCTCGACCTGAGGGGGCGCAGGGTCTGTGCCTGGGGCGCACCGACCTGCCCGTCGACCCACGCCGCGCCCGTCGCCTGGCGCATCGCATCCGCCTGTGGGCCCGACGCGAGGCTGGCCCGCGGGAGGTGTGGACCTCGCCACTGCAGCGCTGCCGTGCCGTGGGCGAGTGCCTGTCGTCCTGGGGCTGGCGCCACCACATCGACGACCGGCTGCGCGAGCTGGACTTTGGCGACTGGGATGGACGGGCCTGGGCAGAGATCCCCATGGATGCCATCGATGCCTGGTGCGAGGACCTGCGGTTCCATCGTCCGGGCGGCGGCGAGAGTCTGGACGGTCTTGCGCAGCGCTGTGCCGAGTTCCTGGCCGAATGCGCAGGGCAGCGGCGCTATGTCGTCACGCATGGGGGCTGGATCACGACGGCCTGGCATCTGGCGCAGGGACGGCCGTTGCCGGCCACGGCGGCACGCTGGCCGGCTGCGCCGGCGCATGGCAAGGCGTTGGAGCTCGCTCAGCGCGCTGCCGGCGCCGGTGTCTTGGGCGAAAAGTCGCAGTAGCGCGCCACCTGGCACTGCCAGCAGCGCGGCTGGCGCGCCAGGCACACATAGCGCCCGTGCAGGATCAGCCAGTGGTGGGCGTCCACCAGGTAGCGCGGCGGCACACGTTCCAGCAGCTTCATCTCCACCGCCAGCGGCGTCTTGCCCGGCGCCAGACCGGTGCGATTGCTCACACGGAAGATGTGCGTGTCCACGGCCATCGTCGGCTCGCCGAAGGCCACGTTGAGCACGACGTTGGCCGTCTTGCGGCCCACGCCGGGCAGGGCTTCAAGGGCCTCGCGGGTGCGCGGCACCTCGCCGCCGTGACGTTCCACGAGGATGCGGCAGGTCTCCAGCAGGTGCTTGGCCTTGTTGCGGTACAGCCCGATGGTCTTGATGTAGCCGCACAGGCCGTCGTAGCCCAGGGCCAGGATCTGCTGCGGCGTGTGGGCCACGGCAAAGAGCTTGCGCGTGGCCTTGTTCACGCCCACGTCGGTGGCCTGGGCCGAGAGCAGCACGGCGGTGAGCAGCTCGAACACGCTGGTGTATTCCAGCTCGGTGTTGGGCTGCGGGTTGGCGGCCTGGAGGGTGGCGAAGAAGGCGTCGACGTCTTGCGGCTTCATGGGCCGCGATTGTGCCTCGGCAGGGCTTCAGCCGCTGCGCCGTTGTCGGGCCTTGGCCAGGGCCGCCTCGATCACCGAGCGCTTGCGCTCGATCTGCGCCGGGTCGGTCAGCCGGGTCTCGGTTTCCAGGTGCTCGAGCTTGTGCTGGGCCTTCGCCTCCAGCCGGGCCTGGTGCTCGCGGGCATCCCGGGCCAGCCGTTCCTGGTGCCAGTCGTAGCGGTGGCGGGCCTCGCGGGCCTGGGGTTCGCTCCAGGCGGCCCAGCCGGTGGCCGTGGTCACCGGCGTGAGGGAGATGCAATCCACCGGGCAGACCGGCACGCACAGCTCACACCCCGTGCATTGGGCGTCGATCACCGTGTGCATCTGCTTGTGCGTGCCGATGATGCAGTCCACGGGGCACGCCTTGATGCACAGCGTGCAGCCGATGCACCAGGCTTCGTCGATGACGGCCAGCAGGCGTGGGCCCTCCACACCGTGCGCGGCTGACAGGGGCTGGGCGGGGCGGCCGGTGAGGGCGGCCAGGCGGGCGATGCCTTCGGCGCCTCCTGGCGGGCACTGGTTGATGTCGGCCTGTCCCGCAGCGATGGCCTGGGCGTAGCGGGCGCAGTCGGGGTAGCCGCAGCGCGTGCACTGCGTCTGCGGCAACAGGGCGTCGATGTCTTCGGCGCGGACCGGGTTCACGTCACCGAGGTGGTCTTGCGGCGCGTGACCGGGGCTTTGCGGGCTGACGCCGCAGAGGCTTCCAGAGGGTGCAGCTCGTGCTGCTGGATGAAGTCGCGCACCACCGGATACACCAGCTTGCGCCAGCGCTTGCCCGAGAAGATGCCGTAGTGGCCGGCGCCGGGCACGGTGAAGTGGGGCTGCTCCTCCTTGGGCAGGCCGGTGCACAGCTCGTGCGCCACCTGGGTCTGGCCGGCGCCGGAGATGTCGTCAAGCTCGCCCTCCACCGTCAGCAGGGCCGTGGTGCGGATGTCCTGTGGGCGCACAAGTTCGCCGCGCACGCGCCAGGTGCCGTTGACCAGCGCGAAGTCCTGGAACACGGTCTTGATCGTGTCCAGGTAGTACTCGGCCGGCATGTCCAGCACCGCGTTGTATTCATCGTAGAAGGCTCGGTGAGCCTCGGCGCTTTCGTCATCGCCGCGGATCAGGTCCATGAAGTAGTCGTAATGCGAGCTCAGATGGCGGTCCGGGTTCATCGCCACGAAGCCGGTGTGCTGCAGGAAGCCGGGGTAGACACGGCGACCGGCGCCGGGGTAGTTCGGCGGCACACGGTAGATCACGTTGTGCTCGAACCACTCGTAGCTCTTGTTCATCGCCAGGTTGTTCACCGCGGTGGGCGAGCGCCGGGCGTCGATGGGGCCGCCCATCATCGTCATCGAGCGCGGTGTGCGTTCGCCGCGGCTGGCCATCAGCGAGATGGCGGCGAACACCGGCACGGTGGGTTGGCACACCGAGATGACATGCACGTCCGGCCCGATGAAGCGGATGAACTCCTCGATGTACTCGACGTAGTCGTCCAGGTGGAAGGGGCCGGCCTCCACCGGCACCATGCGCGCGTCGATCCAGTCGGTGATGTACACCTTGTGGTCCTGCAGCAGCGTGCGCACCGTGTCACGCAGCAGTGTGGCGTGATGGCCCGACAGCGGCGCCACCACCAGCACCACCGGCTGCTTCTTCATTTTCTCCAGCAGCGCACCTTCATCGGTGAAGCGCTTGAAGCGCACCAGGCGACAGAAGGGCTTGGTCAGCGGCACCTGCTCCTGCACCGCCACGTCCACACCATCGACCTTGACGGTGTGGATGGCGAACTCGGGCTTCTCGTACTCCTTGGACAGCCGGTGCATCAGGTCCAGGCCGGCCGACATGCGGTCGGCCAGGGGCACGTGGGTGAACGGCGACAGCGGATGGCTGTAGAGCTTGGCAGCGGCGCTGGCGAACTCGGAAAAGGGACTGAGCAGAGCCCGTTGGGTCTCGTAGATCTGGTACAGCATGCGGCCCTCTTCGATCAGGATGTTGGCGGGTGGCCTGGATGGCGCAACGTGGGTTGTTGCGCTGCATCATTCTAGGCATACCGGACCGATCGTGCCTGCTCCGATCCTTGGGGCAAACGCGCACAAACGCGGTGAAATCGCACCAATTCAGCGCATCGGGCCTTGGGTGTCACCAAGGTGACACCCAAGCGGACAAAGGCCCCGGGGATCAGCCGGGGCCTATGCACCCCCAAGCGGGGGCTGGGGAGGTCAGATCACCTTGGCGATTGCGCCGGCCACGTAGTCGATGTTCTTGCTGTTGAGCGCAGCCACGCAGATGCGGCCGGAATCGACACCATAGACGCCGAACTCGCTGCGCAGGCGCTGCATCTGCGCCTGGCTCAGGCCCGAGTAGCTGAACATGCCGCGCTGCTGGGTGATGAAGCCCATGTCCTGCGTGACGCCGGCAGCCTTCAGGCGCTCGACCAGGGCTGTGCGCATTTCCTTGATGCGCTTGCGCATGCCGGCCAGTTCCTCTTCCCAGAGCTGGCGCAGGGCGGGTGTGGTCAGCACCGTGGCCACCACCTGGGCACCATGGGTGGGCGGGTTCGAGTAGTTCGTGCGGATCACACGCTTGAGCTGGCTGAGCACGCGGTCGGCTTCTTGACGGCTCTCGCACACCACACTGAGCGCCCCCACGCGCTCGCCGTACAGCGAGAAGCTCTTGGAGAACGAGGTCGAGACGAAGAAGTCGAGCCCGGCCGCCATGAACTGGCCGATCACTGCGCCGTCTTCGGCGATGCCGTCGCCAAAGCCCTGGTAGGCCATGTCCAGGAAGGGCACCAGGCCAGCCGACTTCACGGCAGCGATCACCTCGGTCCACTGGGCGGGGGTGAGGTCGTAGCCGGTGGGGTTGTGGCAGCAGGCATGCAGCACGACGATGGTGCCCGCCGGGGCGGCCTTCAGCGCGGCCAGCATGCCGTCAAAGTTGACACCGCGGCGTGCCGCGTCGTAATAGGGATAGGTGCCCACCTCGAAGCCGGCGTTCTCGAAGAGCGCGCGGTGGTTCTCCCAGCTCGGGTCGCTGATCAGTACCCGGGCCTTGGGGTTGAGCTTCTTCAGGAAATCGGCGCCGATCTTCAGCCCGCCCGTGCCGCCCAGGCCCTGCACGGTGGCGATGCGCCCGGCCTTCACGGCCTCGCTGTCGGCGCCGAAGACCAGCCCCTGCACGGCCTTGTCATAGGCGGCAATGCCGTCGATGGGCAGGTAGCCGCGCGCCTTGGGGGCTTCCAGCATCTGCTTTTCCGCGGCGGCCACGCACTGCAGCAGGGGCAGCTTGCCGCTGTCGTCGTAGTAGACGCCCACGCCCAGGTTGACCTTGGCCGGATTCGGGTCGGCGTTGAATTGCTCGTTCAGCCCCAGGATGGGGTCGCGGGGCGCCATCTCGACGGCGGCAAAGAGGGAAGACATGCTCTGTCCTTGTCAGTAGAGGGAAATTCCGATCTGGGCTACGCTCGCAAACTTGCCCTGCCACCCAGCAGCAGGGGAAAACCCGCATTCTAGGTTGCCCATGAACGACGTGAGCCTTGCCCACAACGCCGAAGTCGCCACCGCCGTGGACAGCCCGGACGAGTCGCGTTTCGTCTGCTTTCCCGACTCGCCCTTCCAGCTCTATCAGCCTTATCCGCCGGCGGGTGACCAGCCCGCGGCCATCGAGGCCCTGGTCGAAGGGGTGCGCGACGGCCTGAGCTTTCAGACCCTGCTGGGCGTGACCGGCTCGGGCAAGACCTTCACCATGGCCAATGTGATCGCCCGCCTGGGGCGGCCGGCCATCGTGTTCGCACCCAACAAGACGCTGGCGGCCCAGCTCTACAGCGAGTTCCGTGAATTCTTCCCGCGCAATGCGGTGGAGTACTTCGTCAGCTACTACGACTACTACCAGCCCGAGGCCTACGTCCCGCAGCGCGATCTCTTCATCGAGAAGGACAGCTCGATCAATGAACACATCGAGCAGATGCGCCTGTCGGCCACCAAGAGCCTGCTCGAGCGTCGGGACGTGGTCATCGTGGCCACCGTCTCAGCCATCTACGGCATCGGCAATCCCAGCGACTACCACCAGATGGTGATGACGCTGCGCGTGCACGACAAGATGGGCCAGCGCGACGTGATCGCCCAGCTCATCCGCATGCAGTACCAGCGCAACGAGACCGACTTCTCGCGCGGTACCTTCCGCGTGCGTGGCGACACCATCGACGTCTTCCCGGCCGAACACTCCGAACTGGCCATCCGCATCGAGCTCTTCGACGACGAGGTCGAGTCGCTGCAGCTCTTCGACCCGCTCACCGGCCGCATCCGCCAGAAGATCCCGCGCTTCACGGTCTACCCGAGCAGCCACTATGTGACGCCGCGCGAGCGCGTGCTGGCGGCCATCGAGACCATCAAGGAAGAACTGCGCCAGCGGCTCGATGAGCTGGTCAAGGCTGGCAAGCTGGTGGAGGCTCAGCGCCTGGAGCAGCGCACCCGCTTCGACCTGGAGATGCTCCAGGAGGTGGGCCACTGCAAAGGCATCGAGAACTACACCCGGCACCTCTCTGGCGCCCGCCCCGGCGACCCGCCGCCCACGCTGGTGGACTACCTGCCGCCCGATTCGCTCATGTTCCTGGACGAGAGCCACGTGCTCATCGGCCAGCTGGGCGGCATGTACAACGGCGACCGCGCCCGCAAGACCACGCTCGTCGAGTACGGCTTCCGGCTGCCCTCGGCGCTGGACAACCGGCCGCTGAAGTTCGAGGAGTTCGAGACCAAGATGCGACAGGTCGTGTTCGTGTCGGCCACCCCGGCCGACTACGAACAGCGCACTTCGGGCCAGGTGGTCGAGCAGGTGGTGCGCCCCACCGGGCTGATCGACCCGGAGGTGGAGGTGCGACCGGCCACCCACCAGGTGGACGACGTGCTGGGCGAGATCCGTCTGCGGGTGCAAGCCGGTCAGCGCGTGCTGATCACCACGCTCACCAAGCGCATGGCCGAGCAGCTCACCGACTACCTGGCCGACAACGGCGTCAAGGTGCGCTATCTGCATTCCGACGTCGATACCGTCGAGCGTGTCGAGATCATCCGCGACCTGCGCCTGGGCGCCTTCGACGTGCTGGTGGGCATCAACCTGCTGCGCGAGGGCCTGGACATCCCCGAGGTGTCGCTGGTGGCCATCCTCGATGCCGACAAGGAGGGCTTCCTGCGCTCGGAGCGCTCGCTCATCCAGACCATCGGCCGGGCGGCGCGCAACCTCGACGGCAAGGCCATCCTCTATGCCGACCAGATCACCGACTCGATGAAGCGCGCCATCGACGAGACGCAGCGGCGCCGCGCCAAGCAGCTGGCCCATAATGAAGCCCACGGCATCACCCCGCGTGGTGTGGTCAAGCAGGTCAAGGAGCTGATCGACGGGGTCTACTCCGAGAAATCCGGCAAGGACGACCTCAAGGCCGCCCAGGCTGCGGCCGAAGTCGAGACCCTGTCTGAAAAGGACCTGGGCAAGCGCATCAAGCAGCTGGAAAAGCAGATGCTCGAGCACGCGCGCAATCTCGAATTCGAGAAGGCCGCCCGCGTGCGCGACCAGCTGGCACTGCTCAAGGAACAGGCCTTCGGCGCCGCCGGCGGCGACCACATCGTGCCGCTGCGGTCGTGACCGCAAGAGGGGGCGGATCGGTGGGCGCTGGCCTCATCGACCCTAGGGAACTTCCGGACCCAAACTTGACCAAAAAACTAGGCTTCAGGCATAATCGAGTAAATCACTCGGATTCATCCGAGGGTTAACCCGGGCCACAAGCCGTTTTGGGTTCAACCGATCACCCCCAGGGGTGGACAGTACAAGGAGTTCGACATGCGTCTTACCACCAAAGGCCGCTTTGCCGTCACCGCCATGATTGACCTCGCCCTGCGCGAGCATCAAGGGCCGGTGGCCCTGGCCGCCATCAGCCAGCGTCAGCAGATCTCCTTGTCGTACCTGGAGCAACTGTTCGGCAAGCTGCGTCGCCATGAACTGGTCGAAAGCACCCGCGGCCCCGGCGGCGGCTATTCGCTGGGCCGCAAGGCCGAGGACATCACCGTGGCCGACATCATCGTGGCCGTGGACGAACCCATCGACGCCACCGGCTGCGGTGGCAAGGAAAACTGCATGGGTGACGACCAGGGCCGCTGCATGACGCACGACCTGTGGGCGAGCCTGAACGCCAAGATGATCGAGTACCTCGACTCCATCACCCTGCGCAAGCTGGTGGAAGACCAGCTCGCCCGCGGCGTGTCGATCGAGGAGCAGCCGGTCAAGCGCGCCATTTCCAGCCAGCCGGTCGTCAAGCCGATCAAGGTGAACGCGCCGAATTCGGTGTTTGCCCTGGGCAACGCCTTCTCGAAGTAAGCCTTTTCCTGCCGACAGGGGCCGCAGAGCCCCGGGTTTCGAGCACACACGATGGACATGACCCCGCATTTCCCGATCTACATGGACTATGGCGCCACGACGCCGGTGGACCCTCGCGTGGTGGACGCGATGATCCCCTGGCTGCGTGAGCATTTCGGCAACCCGGCCTCGCGCAGCCACGCCTGGGGCTGGGAGGCCGAAGAAGCCGTCGAGAAGGCCCGGGCCCAGGTGGCCGAGCTCATCGGCGCCGACCCGCGCGAGATCGTCTGGACCTCCGGGGCCACCGAATCCAACAACCTGGCGATCAAGGGCGCCGCCCAGTTCTACAAGGGCAAGGGCAAGCACCTGGTCACGGTGAAGACCGAGCACAAGGCCGTGCTCGACACCATGCGCGAACTCGAGCGCCAGGGCTTCGAGGTGACCTATCTCGATGTGCAGGAAGACGGCCTGCTCGATCTCGACCGCTTCAAGGATGCGCTGCGCCCGGACACCATCCTGGCCTCGGTGATGTTCGTGAACAATGAGATCGGCGTGATCCAGGACATCGCGGCCATTGGGGCGATCTGCCGCGAGCGCGGCATCATCTTTCACGTCGATGCCGCCCAGGCCACGGGCAAGGTGGCAATCGATCTGGCCCGTCTGCCGGTGGACCTGATGAGCCTGGCCTCGCACAAGACCTACGGCCCCAAGGGCATCGGGGCCCTGTACGTGCGCCGCAAGCCGCGTGTGCGCCTGGAAGCCCAGATGCACGGCGGCGGCCATGAGCGCGGCATGCGCTCGGGCACGCTGCCCACGCACCAGATCGTCGGCATGGGCGAGGCTTTCCGCATCGCCCGCGAAGAGATGGGGACCGAACTCGAACGCATCCGCATGCTCCAGCAGCGCCTGCTCAAGGGGATCCAGGACATCGAGCAGGTCTTCATCAACGGCCACCTCGAAAAGCGCGTGCCGCACAACGTGAACGCCTCGTTCAACTTCGTCGAGGGCGAGTCGCTGATCATGGGAATCAAGGGCATCGCCGTGTCTTCGGGCTCGGCCTGCACCTCGGCCAGCCTGGAGCCCAGCTATGTGCTGCGCGCCCTGGGCCGCAGCGATGAACTGGCCCATTCGAGCCTGCGCATGACCATCGGCCGTTTCACGACCGAGGAAGAGATCGATTACGCGGTGGCCACGCTGAAGGACCGGGTGGCCAAGCTTCGTGAACTGTCCCCGCTGTGGGAGATGTACCAGGACGGCGTGGATCTCAGCACGATCCAGTGGACCGCCCATTGATCGAGCGCATTGAGCGAACAAGAGCAGTAGGAGAGCGACCATGGCATACAGCGACAAAGTCATCGACCATTACGAGAATCCGCGCAACGTGGGTTCCTTCGAGAAGGGCGACTCCAATGTGGGCACCGGCATGGTGGGCGCTCCCGCCTGTGGCGATGTGATGAAGCTGCAAATCAAGGTGAACCCCGCCACCGGCGTGATCGAGGATGCCCGCTTCAAGACCTATGGCTGTGGTTCGGCCATCGCATCGAGCTCACTCGTGACCGAATGGGTCAAGGGCAAGACGCTCGACGAGGCGATGAACCTGAAGAACACGCAGATCGCCGAGGAACTGGCGCTGCCGCCGGTCAAGATTCATTGCTCCATCCTGGCCGAGGATGCGATCAAGGCGGCGGTGAGCGACTACAAGGCCAAGGCCGGCGCTTCGACCACCGCCCAGCAGACTCACTGACGCCATGGCCGTGACCCTGACCGAGGCGGCAGCCCGCCACGTGACCCGCTACCTGAGCCGTCGCGGCAAGGGGGTGGGGGTGCGCCTGGGCGTGAAGACCACCGGCTGCTCGGGCCTGGCCTACAAGCTCGAGTACGCCGACGAGGTGGCACCCGAGGATCATGTCTTCGAAGGCCACGGCGTCAAGATCCTGATCGACCCGAAGAGCCTGCCCTACCTGGAAGGTACCGAGCTCGATTTCGTGCGTGAGGGGCTGAACGAGGGCTTCAAGTTCAACAACCCGAACGAGAAGGACCGGTGCGGCTGCGGGGAATCCTTCCGCATCTGAGCCCGCTTCTGAAGTCGATCCTCGGGCCGCGTCCCGCCAATGGCGGCGCGGCCCTTGTCTTGTTTCCGTGGATGGTGCATGAATCTCCAGGCCAATGATTTCGATCTGTTCGAGCTGCCGCAGCGGCATGCACTCGACCGTGCAGAACTGGACGCGCGCTGGAAATCGCTGCAGGCCCGCGTGCATCCCGACCGCTTTGCGGCCGAAGGCCCGGCGGCCCAGCGGGTGGCCATGCAGTGGGCGGTGCGTGTCAACGAGGCCTACCACCGCCTCAAGGATCCGCTGCGCCGGGGCGCCTACCTGTGCGAGCTGCGCGGAGCACCGATCGACGCCCACCACAACACGGCGATGCCGGCCGACTTCCTGATGCAGCAGATGGCCTGGCGCGAGGCGCTGGACGACGCGCACGACGAGGCCGCTTTGCAGGCGCTGTCCGACGAGGTGCAGGCCGAGCGTGAACAGCGGCTCGCTGCGCTGCAGGCCCTGCTGGACGATCGGGGCGATGCTACTGCCGCCGCCGGCCAGGTGAGAGCCCTCATGTTCATCGAGCGCTTTGCCGACGAGGTGGAGCGGCGTTTCGACACCCTGGGACAATAGGGCGCATGGCACTCCTGCAGATTTCCGAACCCGGCCAATCGCCCGACCCGCACCAGCGGCGTCTGGCGGTGGGCATTGATCTGGGTACCACTCACTCCCTCGTGGCTGCCGTGCGCCATGGTTCGCCCGAATGCCTGCCCGACGGACAAGGCCGCGTCATCCTGCCCTCGGCCGTGCGCTACCTGGGCGAGGGGCGTCGCGCCATCGGCCACGAGGCCCTGGCGACCCAGGCCGAAGACCCCGAGAACACCATCGTCTCGGTCAAGCGCTTCATGGGCCGGCGTCTGTCCGACATCCAAGGGCGCGAGAAGCTGCCCTACCACTTCATCGACCAGCCCGGCATGGTGGCCATTGCCACGCGCGATGGCGAGAAGTCGCCGGTGGAGGTCTCGGCCGAGATCCTCGCCACCCTGCGCTACCGCGCCGAAGACAGCTTCAACGACGACGTCTTCGGCGCGGTGATCACCGTGCCGGCCTACTTCGACGATGCGCAGCGCCAGGCCACCAAGGACGCGGCGCGGCTGGCGGGTCTGAACGTGCTGCGCCTGATCAACGAACCCACGGCCGCGGCCATCGCCTATGGCCTGGAGCATGGCTCCGAGGGTCTGTACGCCGTCTATGACCTCGGTGGTGGTACCTTCGACATCTCGCTGCTGCGCCTGTCGCAGGGAGTGTTCGAGGTGGTGGCGACCGCTGGCGACACGGCCCTGGGCGGTGACGACATCGACCACGCCCTGGCCGACTGGGCGCTGGCGCAGGCCGGTCTGGCGGCCCGCTCGGCGCAGGACAAGCGTTCGGTGCTGGTGGCGGCACGCCGGGCCAAGGAAGCCTTGTCGGCGGACGATCGCACGGTGATGCAATGCCCGGTGGGTGACCGGGATCTGGCCGTGCCAGTGTCCCGGGCGCAGCTTGACGCCCTGGCACAGCCCTTTGTCGATCGCACCCTGGCCACGGTGCGCAAGGTGCTGCGCGATGCCAGGGCCCCCATCGAGGAGGTGCAAGGGGTGGTGATGGTGGGGGGCTCCACCCGCATGCCCCTGGTGCGCGAGGCTGTGGGCCGTTATTTCGGCCGAGAGCCGCTGGTGGACCTCAATCCCGACGAGGTCGTGGCTTTGGGAGCGGCCATCCAGGCACATGCCCTGGCCGGCAATGCGGGTGCCGACGAACTGCTGCTGCTCGATGTGATTCCGCTGTCGCTGGGGCTGGAGACCATGGGCGGGCTGGTGGAGCGCATCATCCCGCGCAACAGCACCATTCCCACGGCGCGGGCCCAGGACTTCACCACTTTCAAGGATGGCCAGACCGCGATGGCCATCCATGTGGTGCAAGGCGAGCGCGAGCAGGTGGAACACTGCCGGTCGCTGGCGCGCTTCGAACTGCGAGGCATCCCGCCCATGGCGGCGGGGGCTGCGCGCATCCGCGTGAGCTTCGCGGTGGATGCCGATGGCCTGCTGCAGGTGTCGGCCCGGGAAGAGACCTCGGGTGTGGAAGCGACAGTGAGCGTCAAGCCCAGCTACGGCCTCAGCGACGACCAGATCGCCCGCATGCTGCAGGAAGGTTTTGCCACGGCCGAGGCCGACATGAAAGACCGCGCCTTGCGTGAGGCCCGCGTCGAGGCCGAGCGCATGCTGCTGGCCACACAGTCGGCGCTGGACAAGGACGGTGACCTGCTGTCGCCAGCCGAACTTCAGGACATCGAGGCCCAGATGCAGCACCTGCGCGAAGCCGCTGCCGGCGACGATCATCACGCCATCGAGGCCGCCACCAAGGCGCTGGCAGAGGGCACCGAAGCCTTTGCCGCCGAGCGCATGAACCGCAGCATTCGAGAGGCCCTGTCCGGCCGCAAGCTCGAAGAGCTCTGACAAAGACCCACGAGACCTCCATGCCAGTCATCAAGATCCTGCCGCACAGCGAGTACTGCCCCGAGGGTGCCGAGATCGAGGCACCTGCCGGCACCTCGATCTGTGAAGCCCTGCTCGACCACGACATCGAGATCGAGCATGCCTGCGAGATGAGCTGCGCCTGCACCACCTGCCACGTGATCGTGCGCCAGGGCTATGAATCGCTCAACGAGCCCGACGAGAGCGAGGAAGACATGCTCGACCGCGCCTGGGGCCTGGAGCCTCAGTCGCGCCTGTCCTGTCAGGCCATCCTGGCGCAAAAGGATGTGACGATCGAGATCCCGAAGTACTCGATCAACCACGCCAAGGAAAATCACTGAGCGCGGCCCGGCCGATAATCCCGGCATGACTCGCCAGATCTTCTTCGACACCGAAACCACCGGGCTGAACCCCGAGGCGGGCGACCGCATCATCGAGATCGGCTGCGTGGAGTTCGTGAACCGACGCCCGACGGGGAACAACAAGCACTTCTACATCAACCCCGAGCGCGCCAATCACGAGGACGCCGTGAAGATCCATGGCCTGACCGACGAGTTCCTGGCCGACAAGCCGGTGTTTGCTGCCATCGCGGACGAGTTGATGACCTACCTCGAGGGTGCCGAGGTGCTGATCCACAACGCCAGCTTCGATCTCGGCTTCATGGATGCGGAGCTGCGCCGCCTGGGGCGTCCGCGCTTTTCCGAACACCGTCTGACGGTGACGGATACCTTGCTGATGGCCCGCGAGATGTTCCCGGGCAAGTCCAACTCCCTCGACGCGCTGTGCCGCAGGTTGGAGGTGGACAACTCCAACCGCAGCCTGCACGGCGCCCTGCTCGATGCGGGTCTGCTGGCCGAGGTCTACATCCAGATGACCCGCGGCCAGGAGTCGCTGGTGATCGAGGCCGAGGAGGGTGGCACCGCTGAAGTCCAGGTGTCTCGCATCGACCTGCGCCAGTTCACGCTGCCGGTGCTGGCGCCGACCGAGGCCGAAGCCGTGGCGCACGAGAAGCTGCTGGAAGACCTCGACAAATCTTCCAAGGGCAAGACACTCTGGCGAAAACTTATGGCATAATTTTGGTTTTTCGGGAGAACTGCACCGCAGGCTTCCGGAACCGGTTCCCGGGTGGTTAGCTCAGCGGTAGAGCACTGCCTTCACACGGCAGGGGTCACAGGTTCAATCCCTGTACCACCCACCAACTGAATCAAGGGCCTAGCAGCGATGCTAGGCCCTTCTTTCTTTCTGGGACGCGAGGAGCCAACCGCGTAGTTGCCACAGGGTGATCGGCGCCGCCCCCCGCGCCACAATAGGGCCATGCGTTACGTCACCAGCCGACCCGGCACCACCCCGGTGGTGCTTGATTCCCCGCACAGCGGCACCTGGTACCCTGACGACTTCGGCCATGCCTGCGACCTGGCCGTGCTGCGTCGCGCCGAGGACACCCACGTCGAAAAGCTCTACGACTTTGCGCCCGGGCTGGGCGTGGGCTGGGTGGAGGCCCATTTCCCGCGCAGCTATCTCGACGTCAACCGCAACCTCACGGAGCTGGACGAGACGCTGCTCGACGCGCCCTGGCCCGACCCGTTGGAGGCGGGTGCCAAGGTTCGCCTGGGCAAAGGGCTGGTGTGGCGGCTCACCGACGACGGGGTGCCGCTGTATGCCCGCCAGCTGACGGTGGAAGAGGTTCAGCGTCGCATCGAGTGCTGCTGGCGCCCCTACCACGAGGCCCTGGCGCAGCAGGTGCAGGCTGCGCACCAGCGCCACGGCTATTGCATCCATATCAACTGCCACTCCATGCCTGGGGTGGCGGCGTCCCATGCGACCGAATTCCCCGGCATGGAGCATCCGGACTTCGTGATCGGTGACCGCGACGGCACGACGGCCCACCCGGCCCTCACGCGCTGGATGGCGGACTACCTGCAGGCCCAGGGGCACAGCGTCCACATCAACCATCCCTACAAGGGTGTGGAGATCGTGCGACGCCATGGTCTGCCGTCCCAGCACCGGCACTCCATCCAGCTGGAGGTGAATCGCCGGCTCTACATGGACGAGGTGACGCTCGAGCCTCACGAAGGCTTCGGCCCGCTCAAGCTGCTGTTGCTGGACTTCGTGCGCGAACTGCTGTCGCTCGACCCGCGCCGCCTCTAGAGGCGTTCGAGAGGGAGTCAGCGCGACTTGAGTGCTAACGCCGCCTCACGCACCAGCCCCGGGCCGCGGTAGATGAGACCGGTGTAGATCTGCACGAGGTCGGCGCCGGCGGCGAGCTTCGCACGCGCATCCTCCCCGCTCATCACGCCGCCCACGCCGATGATGGGGTAGCCCGGGCCCAGGGCGGCACGCAGGGCGGCGATGACGCGGTTGCTGGCCTCGAACACCGGCCGTCCGCTCAGGCCGCCTGCTTCCTGACCGTGCGGCAGGTGGGCCACGGCCTCGCGGGCGATGGTGGTGTTGGTGGCGATCACGCCGTCGATACCGTGGCGCTGCAAGGTCGCAGCGATCACGTCGATCTGGGACTCGTCCAGGTCGGGGGCGATCTTCACGAACATCGGCACCGAGCGGCCCTGGGCGTGCACCAGCGCCTGGCGGCGCGCCTGCAGGGCACCCAGGAGGTCGTCCAGGGCCTGGTCCGACTGCAGCGCACGCAGGTTCTGGGTGTTGGGCGAGGAGATGTTCACCGTCACATAGTCGGCATGCGGGAAGACGCCGTCCAGGCCGATGAGGTAGTCGTCCACGGCACGCTCGATGGGCGTGCTGGCGTTCTTGCCGATGTTCAGGCCCAGGATGCCGCCGCTGCTGCGAAAGCGGGCCTGACGGACGTTGGCGATGAAGGTGTCCAGCCCGTCGTTGTTGAAGCCCAGCCGGTTGATCAGCGCATCGGCCTGCGGCAGGCGGAACATGCGCGGCTTCGGGTTGCCCGGCTGAGGCTTGGGCGTGACGGTGCCCACTTCGATGAAGCCAAAGCCCATGGCCGCCAGGCCATCGATGCAGCGGCCGTTCTTGTCCAGCCCCGCGGCCAGACCCACGCGGTTGGGAAAGCGCAGCCCCGCCACGGTGACCGGGTCGTCCACGCGCGATTCGCCGTAGACGCAGGACAGCGGCGTGCGCTGCGTGCGCGCCAGCGCGGCCAGGGTCAGCTCATGGGCGTGCTCGGGGTCCAGGCCGAAGAGAAAAGGGCGGGCGAGGGCGTAGGGCAAGAGGGACATGGGCGGTCGGTCCGGGATAATCGCGGGATTGTCTCAAACACGCGGGCACCGCTGCCCATCGATTCCATGACGCAAGACGAACTCAAGGCCCTCGTGGGGCGAGCGGCCATCGACCACGTGGTGCCCGGCAGCATCGTGGGGGTGGGCACGGGCTCGACGGTGAACTGCTTCATCGACGAGCTGGCGAAGATCAAGGACCGCATCGCCGGGGCGGTGTCGAGTTCGGTCAAGAGCACCGAGCGTCTCGTGGCGCACGGCATTCCCGTCTTCGACGCGAACGAGGTCGAATCGGTGCCGGTCTACATCGATGGCGCGGACGAGATCGACCATCGCGGCCACATGATCAAGGGCGGCGGCGCCGCGCTCACGCGCGAGAAGATCGTGGCCGATCTGGCGCAGCGTTTTGTGTGCATTGCCGATGCCTCCAAGCTGGTGGACACGCTGGGGGCTTTTCCGCTGCCGGTGGAGGTGATCCCGATGGCGCGGGCCCAGGTGATGCGCCGCCTCGCCGCACTGGGGGGCACCCCCCGTTTGCGCGAAGGGGTGATCACCGACAACGGCAATCTGATCGTAGACGTGAGCGGCCTGCGCATCACCGAGCCGCTGGCGATGGAGGCCGACATCAACCAATGGCCGGGGGTGGTCACGGTGGGCATCTTTGCACGGCACCGTGCCAGCCTGTGTCTGCTGGGCACTCCCGAAGGCGTGCGCCAGCTCAATTTCTGAGGGGGCGCGTCAGAACCGGAAGCCGGGGGGCGCGTTGCCCGCGGGCGGCGGCGGCACCGAGGGACTGGTGGCTTGCGCGGCGGGAGCCGCCGCATCCGGTGCCGGCTGGGCTGGGGTCGTGGTGGCCACCAGCGGCGTGGCCGCCGGGAAGCTGTAGGTTGCCGGCAGCTGAGACTGCTTGGGGTAGCCCGCGGCGTCGAGGTAACCGTTCCATTCGCTGGGGGAGTAGCCGCGCAGGGTCTGGCGGCCCACGGTGAGGACGGGGACTTCACTGCCGCCGGCCAGCCGGGTCAGCGCCTCGGTGTCGGCGTTGGACGCTATGGTGCGTTCCGTGTGTGGGATGCCCCGCTGGCGCAGCAGGTTGCGTCCCGCGTCGCAGGGTTGGCATCCGGATGAGGTGTACAGCACCACCGGGAAGCGCGAGGCCACCTGGCGCAACTCGAAGGGCAGGGCGGTCTGGTCCCCGCCCGACGGACCCGAACCTCGGTTCCCCACTGGACGCACGTCATTGGATTGCACCGGCGGCCGGTCGGTGTAGGTGACCTTGCCGTCAGGGCCGACCACCTTGTATTGAGCGAAGGGTGCCGTGGTGGCCAGCAGGCCCAGCATGCATCCCCCAACCAGCCGTTGAACGGGTCGCTTCATGCGTCCTCCTTGTTCATCAACAAAAGATGCTAGCTCAGGCCATGCCCTGGTGGCGTAACAAAGCGTCGATGCGTGGTTCGCGGCCTCGGAAGGCCGTGAAACTTTCCTCGGCCGGACGGCTGCCGCCGGCTTCCAGGATCTCCTGCCGGTAGCGCCGGCCGGTTTCCACGTCGAGCACGCCGGCCTCCTCGAAGGCGCTGTAGGCGTCGGCACTGAGCACCTCGGCCCACTTGTAGCTGTAGTAGCCGGCAGCGTAGCCGCCCGCAAAGATGTGCGAGAAGCTGTGCTGCATGCGGTTGAAGGCCGGCGGAGGGAAGACGGCCACCTCGGCGCGGACCTCGTCGATGACCTTCTGGATGTTCGCCTCGCTGCCAGGCTCGGCATGCAGGCGCATGTCGAACAGCGAGAACTCGATCTGTCGCAGCGTCTGCAGGCCGCTCTGGAAGTTCTTGGCCGCCACCATCTTGTCATACAGGGCGCGCGGCAGCGCCTCGCCGGTGTCCACATGGGCGGTCATGTGCTTGAGCACGTCCCACTCCCAGCAGAAGTTCTCCATGAACTGGCTGGGCAGCTCCACCGCGTCCCATTCCACGCCGGAGATGCCCGCCACGCCGATGTCGTCCACCTGGGTGAGCATGTGGTGCAGGCCGTGGCCGAACTCGTGGAAGAGGGTGAGCACGCTGTCGTGGGTGAGCAAGGCAGGCTTGCCGCCCACCCCTTCGGCGAAGTTGCACACCAGGTGGGCCACCGGCGTCTGCAGTCGGCCATCCGGACGGGCCCATCGGCCACGCACGTCGTCCATCCAGGCGCCGGAGCGCTTGCCCTGGCGGGCATAGGGGTCGAGGTAGAACTGCCCCACGAGTTGCCCACCGCGCTCGATGCGGAAGAAGCGCACGCTGGGGTGCCACACCGGGGCGGTGTCGGGCCGGATGGCCACTTCGAACAGGGTCTCGACGATCTTGAAGAGGCCCTCGAGCACCTTGGGTTCGGTGAAGTACTGCTTCACCTCCTGGTCGCTGAAGGCGTAGCGCTTTTCCTTGAGCTTTTCCGACACGAAGGCCAGGTCCCAGGCCGCCAGTTCGCCCATGCCCAGCTCGGCGCGGGCGAACTCGCGCAGCTCGGCCAGGTCTTTTTCGGCATAGGGCCGTGCGCGGCGGGCCAGGTCGCGCAGAAACTCGGTCACCTGCCGCGGCGACTCGGCCATCTTGGGCACCAGCGACACCTCGGCGAAATTGCGGTAGCCCAGCAGCCGCGCCTCTTCCTGGCGCAGGGCCAGCAGTTCGGTCATCAGGGCGGAGTTGTCATGTTCCGCATCGCCCAGGTCGGAGGCGCGGGTCACGTAGGCGGTGTAGAGCCGCTCGCGCAGGGCCCGGTTCTCGCCGTACTGCATGACCGGGAAGTAGCTCGGGAACTGCAGCGTCAGCTTGTGGCCGTCCTTGCCTTCGGCCTGGGCGGCCTGGCGCGCGGCCAGCCGGGCGTCTGCCGGCACGCCCGCCATTTCTTCCTCACTGGCGTAATAGGCGTAGCCGTCGGTGGCGTCGAGCACATGCTCGGAGAACTTCTGCGACAACTCGGCCTGGCGCTCCTGGATCTGGGCAAAGCGGGCCTTGGCCTCGCCCTGCAGTTCGGCGCCCGACAGCACGAAGTCGCGCATCGCGTTCGACAGGGCCTTGCGACGCGAAGCTCGCAGCTGCTGCGCGGCCGGGCTCGCGGCCACCGCCTTGTACTTGGCGTACAGGCGCTCGTCGGCTCCCAGCCGGGTGTAGAAGTAGGCGGCCCGCAAGGCCGGGCTGTCCGCCACGGCATTGAGATGCCCCACGGCCCCCCACGCCCGGCCCAGACGCTCGGTGGCCACGTCGAGCACGGCCGACAGGGCGTCATAGTCGGCCGGCACGGCCTCGCTGACGGCGCGCTCGAGGGCCTCGTTGGCCGCAGCCAGCAGGTCGGTCACTGCCGGCGTCACGTGCTCGGGCCGGATGGCGTCGAAGCGGGGCAGGTCGGAGAAGTCGAGCAGGGGGTTGTTCATCGCACAGCCTTCGTCTCAAGCCTGGGCCGCGCGCTCCGCAGCCTCCAGGGTGTTCACCAGCAGCATTGTGATGGTCATCGGGCCGACCCCACCGGGCACGGGGGTGATCGCCGAAGCCACCTTCGACACCCCGTCGAAGTCCACGTCGCCGCACAGCTTGCCTTCGTCGTTGCGGTTCATGCCCACGTCGATGACCACGGCGCCGGGCTTGACCATGTCGGCGGTGAGCACGTTGCGCTTGCCCACGGCCGCCACGACGATGTCGGCCTGCCGGGTGTGGTGGGCCAGGTCGGGGGTCGCACTGTGGCAGATGGTGACGGTGGCGCTGGCTTGCAAGAGGAGCATCGCCATGGGCTTGCCCACGATGTTGGAGCGGCCGATCACCACCGCGTGCTTGCCTTTGGGGTTGCAGCCGATGGATTCGAGCATCTTCATGCAGCCGTAAGGCGTACAGGGCTTGAAGCCGGGCTGGCCCACCATCAGGGCCCCTGCGCTGGCCACGTGGAAGCCGTCGACGTCCTTGAGCGGCGAGATGGTCTCGATGACCTTGTGGGCGTCGATGTGGGCCGGCAAGGGCAGTTGCACCAGGATGCCGTGGATGGCCGGGTCGTTGTTGAGGGCTTGCACGCGCGCCAGCAGGTCGGCCTCGGACAGCGTGGCCGGGTACTGCTCGAGCACCGAGTGCAAGCCGTTGTCCTGGCAGGCCTTGACCTTGTTGCGCACGTACACCTGGGAGGCGGGGTTGTCGCCCACCAGGATCACCGCGAGGCCGGGGGTGACCCCTCGCGCGCCCAGGGCGGCGGCCCGGCGGGCCACGTCGGCGCGGATCTGTTTCGAGAGGGCGTTGCCGTCGATCAATTGGGCGGTCATGAGGGGATCCCTTGCAAAGTGGTGCCAGAAACGAAAAAGGCCGCTGTGCAAGCGGCCTTGGACAGTGCGGAGGTGTCAGGTCTTGGCCTGCGCACCGAGGGCGATCTTGAGCAGGTCGGCCACGGTGTTGGCGTTGAGCTTTTCCATGATGTTGGCGCGGTGGGCCTCCACCGTCTTGATGCTGATGCCCAGGTCGTCGGCGATCTGCTTGTTCAGGCGGCCGGCGACGATGCGATCGAGCACCTGGGCCTCGCGGGTGGTCAGGCGCGAGAGCAGGGCGTCGCGGCTGGCGGCTTCCTGCTGTTGCGCGAAGAGAGAGCGGGCCTGCTCGAGCATGCGCTCCACCAGCGAGACGAGTTCCTCTTCCTTGAAGGGCTTCTCGATGAAGTCCATCGCGCCCTTCTTCATGGTGTTCACGGCCATGGGCACGTCGCCGTGCCCGGTGATGAAGACGATGGGCAGCGGGGAACGGCGCTCCAGCAGGCGGTCCTGCAGTTCCAGCCCGCTCATGCCATCCATGCGGATGTCGGCGATCAGGCAGGCGACCTCGCGCGGGTCGAAGCGGGAGAGGAAGGATTCAGCGGAGTCGAAGCACTTGACCCGGTAGTCCTTGCCCTCAAGCAACCATTGCAGCGAGTCGCGCACGGCCTCGTCGTCATCGACAACATAGACGGTGCCTTTCTTGGGGATCAGGCTCATGGAGGCAATCAGCTAGGGTTGGAAATCTCTACCGGCAGGGTGAAGCTGAACCGGCAGCCGACAACGCTTGGCCCATTGTATAAGTTCTCGGCGCGGATCCGGCCATGGTGAGACTCGATGATGGAGCGGCACAGCGACAGGCCGATGCCCAGGCCGTCGGACTTGGTGGAGAAGAAGGCCTCGTACATGCGCCCGAGCACCTCCTCCTTCAGCCCGGGGCCGGAATCGGTGACGCTGAACTCGATCACCCCGCCTTCGTCGGGTGTGTGGCGGGGCACGACGCGCAGCTCGATGTTGCGCCGTGCGGGGGGGAGGTTGGCGTTGTCGATGGCTTCGGCTGCGTTCTTCAGCAGGTTGAGCAGTACCTGCTCGATCAGGATGGGGTCCACCATCAGCTGGGGCAGGCGCTGGGCCACGTAGGTGTGGATGCTCACGTTGCGTCGGCGCAGTTCGATCATGGCCAGCTCCACCGCGTCCTCGACGATTTCGCGGGCCTGCGAGGGCTGGCGCTGGGGCTCGCTGCGCTTCACGAAGGCGCGGATGCGGTGGATGATCTGGCCGGCACGCTGGGCCTGACGGGAGGTCTTCTCCAGGGCGGCCAGCAGATCTTCCTCCTTCATGCCCCCGGCCTTCACGCGGGAGATGATGCCGTTGCAGTAGTTGCTGATGGCCGTGAGCGGCTGGTTGAGTTCGTGCGCCACCGAGGAGGCCATCTCGCCCATCGTGACCAGGCGGCTGGTGATCTGGGCCTGGTCGGCCTGGCGGGCGGCTTGTTCCTCGGCACGCACCCGGGCCGTGACGTCGGTGGCGATGAGCATCTGGGCCAGGCGACCGTCGGTCCATTGGAGGTAGCGCGAACGCACGTCAAACCACCGGCCCAGGCTTTCGATGTAGACCTCGCGCGGGTCCGCACCGGTTTCCGTGAGTTCCTGGGTGGGCAGGCCGCCGAAGTGGTCCACCGATTCGTCATCCTCTTCCGGCTGTGCCGGGGAGACGTCCGAACTGCGGGCGCCAGCCAGCAGGCCGTGGCCCTTGGCGTCGGTGCCGAACCACAGACGGTAGGAGCGATTCGCGAAAAGAAGCTCCCCCTGCTGCACCGAAACGACCGACACGGCAGCATCCAGACCTTCCAGCACGGTGGTGAAGCGCTCGTGTGACGCAGAGAGCTGGTCGCGGATGCGCTTGGCCTCCGTGATGTTGGTCATCGATGTCATCCAGCCGGTCTGATGGCCTTTGGCGTCGATGAGCGGCGACACGTACATGCGTGCGTCGAACTGCGTGCCGTCCTTGCGCAGCACCTTCACCTCGATGCCACCGGCCGGGCTGCGACCTTGCAGTTCCTGCTCGAACAGGCGCCGGCTTTCCTCCATGCGGTCCGGGGGCCAATGCGGGAAGGGCGGCATGCGGCCGATCAGCTCGGCCTCGGAGAACCCGGTCATGGAGCAATAGGCCGCATTGACGTAGGTGATGCGGCCCTCCAGGTCCATGGCCCGCATCCCGGTCAGCATGGAGTTCTCCATCGCCCGTCGGAAGTTGGTTTCGGCCACCAGGGCCTGCTGCACCTGCAGGCGTCGACGCATGTGGCGCCAGGTTCCCCAGAGCATCCACACCGTCAGCGCGCTGAGCGCTGCCACCATCCAGAACAGGGTGTTGCTGATCAGGCCGACGGACGTGCGGTAGCCCACGCCGCGCAGGATCAGACCGTTGCCCACGGGTGCGACGGGAATGTCGTGATAGAGCTCGGAGCGCTGCAGTTCGCGAGACGGGGGACGCGACACGGTGCTGGCCAGCACCCGTCCCTCGGCGTCCAGCAGCATCATGCCGTGCCGGTTGGCCACTTCGGTTGGAACGAAGTAGCGCAGCAGGGCCTCGACCGAGTACTCGGCCACCACCGTTCCGGCAAAAGTGGCTCGATCGATCAGCGGCACCTGTACCTGCACCACATGCAGACCGGCTTCGGTGGTGTAAGGACGGGAATAGACGGGCAGCCGCAGCTCCCGCGCCGTCTCGAAGGTCCATTCCGGCTCGCTGCGTTTCGGCGTCGCCGGATCAGAGGCGGCCGGCGACGGGGGGTGCGTGTAGCGGCTGCCCATGAAGCTGTGGCTGGGCGACAGATGGGCAGCCATGCGCTGGCGTTCCGGGGTGAGCCAGGCCAGGCTGACGAGCTCCGGTCGTTCGCGTGCCAAGGTGGTGGCCTGCCCCACGAACTCGTCCGGGTCGATCGCGCCGGTGGCCACCTCCCGGGCCAGCCGCACCAGTTGCTCCTGGTTTTCGATCAGGCGCAGCCGCACCTGCTGTTGAGCCACCTCGGTATCGCGTTTGATCGACTCCTGCTCGCGATCGATCTCCTCGACGCGCAGGTACCAGAAGGCCGCAATGATGGCGGCCATGAAAAGCAGCACCGACACCAGCGGCCCCAGGGTGGCGAAGCGGTCCTGGCGGGCAGGGGACTGGCGGCGCCACCACGCCTTGAACAGGCGACGCCTGTGGGGGCTGGAGCCTGATTCGTGCGTGCTCAGGCGGAACTCGGAGTGCGGCGAAGACATGGACGGATTATCGAGGGGCGACGTTCCATTCATCCGGGGCAGGCCCCTTGTGGGGGGCCGTCGGCTGCGCGACAGTCGCGTTCAGGAGGGGCGCCGCAGCGCCTCAAAAAGGAACGGTCGTTCGTCGTCAATCCATATTATGAAATCAACTCGCGCAATTTGAAAAGCTGCCCAAGTTGTGCAACACTTGCGCCGTCAATCGATAAGCAGGAGACAAGCATGTCTGCGATGCCCCAAGTTCCCGCCGGTACCGCCGCCCAGGATGCCGATGCCCAGGAAACCCGCGAATGGCTCGATGCCTTGACGGCCGTGATCGAGCGCGAAGGCCCGGATCGTGCGCACTACCTGCTCGAACAACTGCTGGAGGAGGCCCGCCAGCACAGTGTGGACATGCCGTTCTCGGCCACCACGGGCTATGTCAACACCATCGAACCTTCGGAGGAAGCCCACAACCCGGGCAATCTGGAGCTGGAGGGTCGGCTGCGCGCCTACATGCGCTGGAACGCGATGGCCATGGTGGTCAAGGCCAACCGCCTGAATCCGGCCGACGGCGGCGACCTGGGCGGCCACATCAGCTCCTTCCAGTCTCTGGCCCACATGTTTGCGGTGGGCTTCAACCACTTCTGGCATGCCGACGACACCGATGCCGGCGGCAAGCATGGCGGCGATTTGCTTTACATCCAGGGCCACAGCGCACCGGGCATCTACGCCCGAGCCTTCATGGAAGGCCGCCTCACGGAAGACCAGCTGCTGAACTTCCGTCAGGAAGTCGATGGCAAGGGGATTTCCAGCTACCCGCATCCCAAGCTCATGCCGGAGTTCTGGCAGTTCCCCACGGTGTCCATGGGGTTGGGGCCGCTGATGGCCATCTACCAGGCCCGCTTCCTGAAGTACCTGCATGCGCGCGGCATTGCCGACACCTCCCAGCGCAAGGTCTGGGTGTTCTGCGGTGACGGCGAGATGGACGAGCCCGAGAGCCTGGGCGCCATCGGCATGGCGGCGCGTGAAAAGCTCGACAACCTCATCTTCGTCGTCAACTGCAACCTCCAGCGTCTGGACGGCCCGGTGCGTGGCAACGGCAAGATCATCCAGGAGCTGGAAGGCGAGTTCCGTGGCTCAGGCTGGAACGTCATCAAGCTCCTGTGGGGCCGCGAGTGGGATGCCCTGCTCGCGCGCGACAAGGATGGCGCCCTGCGCAAGATCATGATGGACACGCTCGACGGCGACTACCAGGCGATGAAGGCCAACGACGGAGCCTTCGTGCGCAAGAACTTCTTCGGCCGTGACCCGCGCACGCTGGAGCTGGTGGCCAAGATGAGCGACGACGACATCTGGGCGCTGCGCCGCGGCGGACATGACGCCCAGAAGGTCTATGCCGCCTTCCACCGCGCCTACCACCACGCAGGCCAGCCCACGGTGCTGCTGGTCAAGACGGTCAAGGGCTACGGCATGGGCAAGGCCGGCGAGGGCAAGAACACCGCCCACCAGACCAAGAAGCTCTCGGATGACGACATCCGCTATTTCCGCGACCGCTTCAACATCCCCATCCCCGACAGCGAGCTGCCCAAGATTCCGTTTTACAAGCCGGCTGACGACACGCCAGAGATGAAGTACCTGCACGATCGGCGCAAGGCCCTGGGCGGTTATCTGCCCAAGCGCCGTCCGAAGAGCAGCGAGAGCTTCACCGTGCCCTCACTGGACACCTTCAAGGCCATCCTCGAGCCCACCGCGGAAGGGCGCGAGATCAGCACCACCCAGGCCTACGTGCGCTTCCTCACGCAACTGCTGCGTGACCAGGCTCTGGGGCCGCGTGTCGTGCCCATCCTGGTGGACGAGGCGCGCACCTTCGGCATGGAGGGCCTGTTCCGACAGATCGGCATCTACAACCCCGAGGGCCAGAAGTACACCCCGGTCGACAAGGACCAGGTCATGTACTACAAGGAGGACAAGGCTGGCCAGATCCTGCAGGAGGGCATCAACGAGGCGGGTGGCATGGCCAGCTGGATCGCTGCGGCGACGTCGTACTCGACGAACAACCGCATCATGATCCCGTTCTACATCTACTACTCGATGTTCGGCTTCCAGCGCGTGGGCGACCTGGCCTGGGCGGCAGGGGACATGCAGGCGCGCGGCTTCCTGCTGGGCGGCACCTCGGGGCGGACCACGCTCAACGGCGAGGGCCTGCAGCATGAGGATGGCCACAGCCACATCCTGGCCGGCACCATCCCCAACTGCGTGAGCTACGACCCCAGCTTCGCCCACGAGGTGGCGGTGATCATGCAGCACGGCCTCAAGCGCATGGTGGAGCGGCAGGAGAACGTCTTCTACTACATCACCCTGCTCAACGAGAACTATGCTCATCCCGGCCTCAAACCCGGCACGGAAGAGCAGATCATCAAAGGCATGTATCTGCTGCAAGAGGGCGCAAAGATGCCGCCGCAGGTCAACCTGCTGGGCAGCGGCAGCATCCTGCGCGAGTCCATCGCCGCCAAGGAGTTGCTGGAACGCGACTGGGGCGTGTCGGCCAACGTCTGGAGCTGCCCGAGCTTCAACGAACTGGCGCGCGACGGCCAGGACTGCGAGCGCTGGAACCTGCTCCATCCCACCCAAGCGCCCCGGGTGCCCTTCGTGGCCCAGCAGCTCGAACCCTATGCCGGCCCGGTGGTCGCCTCGACCGACTACATGAAGAGCTACGCCGACCAGATCCGTGCCTTCCTGCCGCGCGGGCGCATCTACAAGGTGCTGGGCACCGATGGCTTTGGCCGCAGCGACTTCCGCAGCAAGCTGCGTGAGCACTTCGAGGTCAACCGGCACTACATCGTCGTGGCGGCGCTCAAGGCGCTGGCCGAAGAGGGCACGTTGCCCCTGTCGCGCGTGTCGGAGGCCCTCCAGAAGTACGGCATCCACACCGACAAGATCAACCCGCTGTACGCCTGAGCAGCAAGAACGGGGACAAGAACATGGCATTGGTCGAAGTGAAGGTGCCCGACATCGGGGACTTCAAAGACGTCGAGATCATCGAGCTGCTGGTCAAGCCCGGCGACACCATCGCGGTGGAGCAGAGCCTGGTCACCGTCGAGTCCGACAAGGCCTCGATGGAGATCCCGGCCACGCATGCCGGCGTCGTCAAAGAGCTCAGGGTCAGACTGGGCGACAAGGTGAGCGAAGGCAGCGTGCTGCTGGTGGTGGAGGCCGAGGCGGCTGCACCCGCCCCCACGCCCGTACCTGCGCCCGCACCCGCGGCGGCTGCTCCCGCGCCCACACCGACCCCAGCGCCGGCCTCCGCGCCATCGCCTGCTCCGTCGCCCGCCGCATCGGGGGGGGTGGTCGAGGTGGTGGTGCCCGACATCGGTGACTTTGCCGACGTGGCGGTGATCGAGCTCTTGGTCAAACCGGGCGACACCATTGCCCCCGAGCAGAGCCTGATCACCGTCGAGTCTGACAAGGCCTCGATGGAGATCCCGTCGTCGCACGGCGGGGTGCTCAAGGCGCTGCTGGTGTCCGTAGGCGACAAGGTGTCCAAGGGCACGCCGATTGCGCAGGTCGAGCTTGCAGCAAGTACTGCGGCCCCGGCCTCAGTGCCGGCGCCCACACCGGCGCCGGCTCCTGCCGTGGCGGCTGCGGCAGGAGCTCCCGTCCCGGCAGCGTCCAGCGCGCCCGTCGCACCACCGGCCCTGCCAGCGCACCAGCCCACGGCCTCGCAGGGCACGCTGCCGCACGCCTCGCCGAGCATCCGGCGTCTGGCGCGGGAGCTCGGGGTGCCGCTCGGCGAAGTGAGCGGCTCCGGTCCCAAGGGGCGCATCACCGAGGCCGACCTGCAGGCCTTCGTGAAGGGCGTGATGAGTGGGGCTGTGCAGACCCAGGCTCAGAAAGCCAAGGCACCGGCCCCCGCTGCGACCGCGGGGGGTGGGGCCTTCCCCGGCCTGCTGCCCTGGCCGCAGGTCGATTTCACCAAGTTCGGCCCGGTCGAGCGCAAGGACCTCTCACGCATCAAGAAGATCAGCGGTGCCAACCTGCACCGCAACTGGGTGGTGATCCCGCACGTCACCAACCACGACGATGCCGACATCACCGAGCTCGAAGCCTTCCGCGTGCAGCTCAACAAGGAAAACGAGAAGAGCGGCATCAAGGTGACGATGCTGGCCTTCCTGATCAAGGCCTCGGTAGCCGCACTGAAGAAGTTCCCCGAGTTCAATGCCAGCCTGGACGGCGAGCAACTCGTGCTCAAGCAGTACTACCACATCGGTTTTGCAGCTGACACGCCCAACGGCCTGGTGGTGCCGGTGATCAAGGACGCCGACAAGAAGGGCATCCTGCAGATCAGCAAGGAGATGAGCGAGCTGGCGGCCAAGGCGCGAGAAGGCAAACTCAGCCCGGCCGAGATGAGCGGCGGCTGCTTCTCGATCTCGTCCCTGGGCGGCATCGGGGGGCGCTATTTCACACCGATCATCAACGCACCTGAAGTGGCCATCCTGGGGGTGTGCAAGTCCAGCATCGAGCCCAAGTGGGATGGCAAGGCCTTCCAGCCGCGCCTGATGCTGCCGCTGTCGCTGAGCTGGGACCACCGTGTCATCGATGGTGCGGCCGCGGCCCGCTTCAACGCCTACCTGGGCGCCGTCCTGGCGGACTTCCGCCGCGTGATGCTGTAAGGAGCGCGGCATGTCTGTCATCGAGATCAAGGTTCCCGACATCGGCGACTTCAAGGACGTCGGCGTCATCGAGGTGCTGGTGAAGCCCGGCGATGTGGTGAAGGCCGAGCAGAGCCTCATCACCGTGGAGTCGGACAAGGCGTCGATGGAAATCCCGTCCTCGCACGCCGGCGTGGTGAAGGAACTCAGGGTGAAGGTGGGCGACACCGTCAACGAGGGCTCCGTCATCCTGCTGATGGAAGCGGAAGGCGCCGGCGCTGCTGTGCCAGCGCCCGTGTCCGCGCCCGCTCCTGCGCCGGCTCCCGCAGCGCCGCCTGCGCCCGCTCCCGCCGCGGTCCCTGTGGCGTCGAGCTACGCCGGGGGTGCCGACGTCGAATGCGACATGCTCGTGCTGGGCGCGGGTCCTGGCGGCTACTCGGCTGCCTTCCGCGCAGCCGACCTCGGGATGAAGGTGGTGCTGGTGGAGCGCTATGCCACGCTGGGCGGCGTGTGCCTGAACGTGGGTTGCATCCCCTCCAAGGCGCTGCTGCACGTGGCGGCGGTGATGGACGAGGTGAAGCACTTCGCCGACCTGGGCGTGAGCTTCGGCGAGGCCACGGTGGACCGTGGCAAGCTGCTGGCCCACAAGAACAAGGTGGTGGGCAAGCTCACCGGGGGCCTGGCCGCCATGGCCAAGATGCGCAAGGTCACCGTCGTGCGCGGCTACGGCAGCTTCCTCGATCCGCACCATGTGCAGGTCGAGGAGACCACCGGTGATGGACAGGACAAGACCGGCAAGACGCAGACCATCCGCTTCAAGCAGGCCATCATCGCGGCCGGTTCGCAGGCGGTGCGCCTGCCCTTCCTGCCCGACGATCCGCGCATCGTCGATTCCACCGGCGCGCTGCAGCTGCAGCATGCCCCGAAGCGCATGCTCATCGTGGGCGGCGGCATCATCGGCCTGGAGATGGGCACGGTGTATTCCTCGTTGGGCGCGCGCCTGGACGTGGTGGAGATGCTCGATGGCCTGATGCAGGGTGCCGATCGCGACCTGGTGCGTGTGTGGCAGAAGATGAATGCCCCACGCTTCGACCACATCCTGCTCAAGACCAAGACAGTGGCTGCTCAGGCGACGGCTGATGGCATCCTGGTGAGCTTCGAGGGCGAAGGCGCGCCGAAGGAGCCGCAGCTCTACGACCTGGTGTTGCAGGCGGTGGGCCGCAGCCCCAATGGCAGGAAGATCGGTGCCGAGAAGGCAGGCGTGGCGGTGACCGACCGCGGTTTCATCCCGGTGGACATCCAGATGCGCACCAACGTGCCGCACATCTTTGCGATCGGCGACATCGTCGGCCAGCCCATGCTGGCGCACAAGGCGGTGCACGAGGCTCACGTGGCGGCCGAAGTGGCGGCTGGCCAGAAGGCTGCGTTCGACGCCCGGGTGATTCCCAGCGTGGCCTACACCGACCCCGAGGTGGCCTGGGTGGGCCTGACCGAGGACCAGGCCAAGGCCGAGGGTCGCAAGGTCAAGAAGGGCCTCTTTCCCTGGACGGCCTCGGGCCGGGCCATCGCCAACGGGCGCGACGAGGGCTTCACCAAGCTGCTCTTCGATGCCGACACGCATCGCATCGTGGGCGGCGGCATCGTGGGCACCCATGCCGGCGACATGATCGGTGAGATCGCCTTGGCCATCGAGATGGGCGCCGACGAGGTGGACATCGGCAAGACCATTCATCCGCACCCCACGCTGGGCGAGAGCATCGGCATGGCTGCCGAGGTGGCGCACGGCACCTGCACCGACGTGCCGCCGGCGCGGCGTTGAGGCGGAGCCCGGCATCCGCCGGGCCGGTTCAGAACTTGAGCTTGACGCCGACCGTCAGCCCCGGCTCGGGGTGGCGGTCGCCGTCGTCCACCATGCGGGCATCCACCCACCAGCGGTCGGACACCGGGGCGCGCAGGTCCAGGCCAGCGGCCGGGCGCACCGCGCCGGGCAAGGCCACCGGTGCCGAGCGGGCGGCCCCCATCGGCTTGGACGTGGGCGAAGCGCTGGCCAGTTGCAGGTTGAGCGCCGGCAGGGGGGCGGGTGCAGGCCGGGCGACGGGAGACTGTTTCGATGCCTTGGCCGGCGGCGACACCTTTTTCCGGACCGACGGCTGCACAGGCTGAGCCGTCACGGGCGCGGGTGCCGGGGCGACCAGTGCGGGCGGGCGCATCAAGGCCGGCGCGGCCAGTGCAACGGTGGTGTCGCGCGCCTGGGCAAATGCAGACGAGCAGACGCAAGCCCATGCCAGCACCGGCCAGATCTTAGGTCTGCTCAAGCCTTGAGTTCCCACGACATCCCTCGTTGGCTCCATTGAACCACGAGGCGCTGGGCTCTGGAGGGGCTGTACCGGGTGGCCATGTGACGCAATACCGAAAACGCCCGTGCGAGGCGGGCGTTCATCGGGAGCCGGGGCTTCAGCGAGCGGACGGCAGTGCCGCAGCTGGCGTGGCCGATGCCGCCACCACCTGAACCACCGGCGGCGCCTCAGGTGCGGACTCGGCCTTGGTGGCCGTGCTCACCGGCAGCAGCGGCACGATCAGCAAGGCGACGATGTTGATGATCTTGATCAAGGGGTTGACGGCCGGGCCGGCGGTGTCCTTGTACGGGTCGCCCACGGTGTCGCCGGTGACAGCCGCCTTGTGGGCCTCGCTGCCCTTGCCGCCGTAGTTGCCTTCCTCGATGTACTTCTTGGCGTTGTCCCAGGCGCCGCCGCCGGTGCACATCGAGATCGCCACGAACAGACCGGTCACGATCGTGCCCATCAGCAGCCCCCCCAGCGCCTCGGGGCCCAGCAGCAGGCCCACCAGGATGGGCACCACCACCGGCAGCAGCGAGGGGATGATCATCTCCTTGATGGCCGCGCTGGTGAGCATGTCCACTGCGGTGCCGTACTCGGGCTTGCCCGTGCCGTCCATGATGCCGGGGATGGTCTTGAACTGGCGGCGCACTTCCTCGACCACGCTGCCGGCCGCACGGCCCACCGCTTCCATCGCCATCGCGCCGAAGAGGTAGGGAATCAGGCCACCGATGAACAGGCCCACGATCACCATGTGGTTCGACAGGTCGAAGCTCACATGGTGGCCGGCAGCTTCCAGGCCGTGGGTGTAGTCGGCAAACAGCACCAGGGCGGCCAGGCCGGCCGAGCCGATGGCGTAGCCCTTGGTCACCGCCTTGGTGGTGTTGCCCACCGCGTCCAGCGGGTCGGTGATGTCGCGCACCGACTGGGGCAGCTCGGACATCTCGGCAATGCCGCCAGCGTTGTCCGTGATGGGGCCGTAGGCGTCCAGCGCCACGATGATGCCCGCGAGGCTGAGCATCGAGGTCGCGGCGATCGCAATGCCGTACAGACCGGCGAGCAGGTAGCTGGCGATGATGGCTGCGCACACGAAGATCACCGGCCAGGCCGTGGACTTCATGCTCACGCCCAGGCCGGCGATGATGTTGGTGCCATGCCCGGTGGTGGAGGCCTTGGCCACGTGCTTCACCGGCGAGTAGTCGGTGCCGGTGTAGTACTCGGTGATCCATACCATCAGCGCCGTGAGCACCAGCCCTACCGCGGCGGCGCCGAACAGGCGCAGCTGGGTGCCGCTGGCATAGATGGCATCGTCCGGCATCACCCACCTCACGATGAAGAAGAAGCCGACCAACGCGATCACACCCGAGACGATCAGGCCCTTGTAGAGGGCCGGCATCACGTTCTTCATGCCCGGCGTGGCCTTCACCGCGCCGCAGCCGATGATGGAAGCGATGATGGAGAAGCCGCCCAGTGCCAGCGGAAGCACGGCCGCCTGCATCGGGAAGGCCGTGATCATCAGGGCTCCCAGTACCATGGTCGCGATCAGCGTCACGGCATAGGTTTCGAAGAGGTCGGCCGCCATGCCCGCGCAGTCACCCACGTTATCGCCCACGTTGTCGGCGATCACCGCCGGGTTGCGCGGGTCGTCTTCAGGGATGCCGGCTTCCACCTTGCCCACCAGGTCGGCGCCCACGTCGGCGCCCTTGGTGAAGATGCCGCCGCCCAGGCGCGCGAAGATGGAGATGAGCGAAGAACCGAAGGCCAGACCGATCAGGGGCTTGAGCACGGTGGACAGCGGCGTCACCGGGTTGACCTGCCCGTTCATGATCAGGAACCAGAACAGGCCACCTACGCCCAGCAGGCCCAGGCCCACCACCAGCAGGCCGGTGATGGCGCCACCGCGGAAGGCCACCGCCAGGGCCGCGTCGATGCCCTTGGTGGCCGCCTGGGCGGTGCGCACGTTGGCGCGCACCGACACATTCATGCCAATGAAACCGCAGACCCCCGACAGCACCGCCCCGATGACGAAGGCCACCGCGGTGGCGCCATCGATGAAGATGCCGATGAGCACCGCCAGCACGACGCCCACGATGGCGATCGTCTTGTACTGCCGCGCCAGATAGGCCGCAGCGCCAGTCTGGATCGCCGCGGCGATCTCCTGCATGCGGGCGTTGCCCGCTTCCTGCTTGAGGATCCAGGTGCGTGACACGAAGCCGTAGATGACGGCGGCCACGCCACACACGAGCGCAAAATACAGCGCCAAATCGGTGGACATGAAAGGGCTCCTTCCTCTGGTGATCCGATGGTGATCGAAGGCCCGTGGTCTTTGCTTGCCACGTTGGCCGGACCATGCTACGCAAAGGCGTGCGACGCCGCAATGACGGGCCGCCCCGTGTTTACCATCGGACGCGACGCCAATCGCACCGCAGCCGGACGTCAGGGCGGCGCAAGCCCCCCCGGTAGAATCCGGGTTTTCCCTCGCGAATCACATCATCAGCCATGAGCCTGCACAACGTGACCCCCGGCGCCAAGGCGCCCGAAGAGTTCAACGTGATCATCGAGATCCCGATGAATGCCGACCCGATCAAGTACGAGGTTGACAAGGAAACCGGCGCCATCTTCGTCGACCGGTTCATGACCACGGCCATGCACTACCCCTGCAACTACGGGTATGTGCCGCAGACGTTGTCGGACGACGGCGACCCGGTGGACGTGCTCGTGATCACGCCGTTCCCGCTCACCCCAGGCGTGGTGGTGACCTGCCGTCCCATCGGGATGTTGAAGATGGAAGACGAAGCGGGTGGCGACGCCAAGCTGCTGGCCGTGCCCACCACCAAAATCCTGCCCATCTACGACCACTGGAAGAAGCCCGAGGACATCAACCCGATGCGCCTCAAGGCCATCCAGCACTTCTTCGAGCACTACAAGGATCTCGAGGCCGGCAAGTGGGTCAAGGTGCAGGGCTGGGAGGGTCCGGAGGCGGCCAAGGCCGAGGTCAGCAACGGGATCGCCAACTACGCGAAGGCCAGCAGCGGCAAGGCCTGAGGTTCACGGCAACTGGGTGGGCATCTCGACCCCGGCAGGGTCGAGGGAAGCTCGCGCAAAGTCAGCGAAGGCGGCTGCGTCCAGGGGGGGGCTGTACCAGTACCCCTGGACTTCATTGCAACCGCATGAGTACAGGAAGAGCGCCTGTTCTTGGGTCTCGACGCCTTCTGCGATGGTGGTCATCTGCAGGCTTTGTGCCATCCTCACGATGGCTGTCACCAGGGCCTGGTCACTCGCGCTGCTTGCGAGGTCTTTCACGAATGACTGATCGATCTTGAGCTTGCCGATGGCATAACGCTTCAGGTAGCTCATCGACGAGTAGCCGGTTCCGAAGTCATCGAGTGACACTCTGAAACCTGCTTCATGCAGACCCTGGATGGTCGCGGCCGCAAGCTCTGGGCTACGCAGGGCCACAGCTTCGGTGAGTTCGATCTCGATGCGCTCGGCAGGCACGTTGAGGTCATGCACCATCCGCGTGAACTCCTCCACCAGACGGGGGGTGGCGAATTGGACTGCGGATACGTTGACCGCCAAGCTGAATCCGCTCAGTCCCACCGCGTCCCACTCGCGCATTTGCCGGACGGCTTGCTCCATCACCCACAGCCCGATCGGCACGATTGCGCCGGTCTGTTCGGCAATCGGGATGAATTCAGCGGGCGACACCATGCCCCAGGTGGGATGCTGCCACCGCAGCAAGGCCTCCACACCCACCAGTCGCTTGGTGCTCAGGGCGCATTGGGGCTGATACATGAGGTGCAGTTCACCCCGCTGAACGGCGTGTTTGAGCGCCTCCGCGAGCTCCAGTGATCGCTGCGTGTGGGCCTGCATCGCGGGCGCGAAGAATCGCAGCCCGTTGCGGCCCTCTTGCTTGGCCTTGTACATGGCCATCTCGGCGGCTGACGCCAGGGCGCCCGCCGTCTGGGCATCGTTGGGGTACATCGCGATCCCCACAGAGGCCGTCGCTGACAGCGGCTTGCCCTGGATGGTGATCGACGTCTGCAAGTGCCGCAAAGCCTCTTCGACCATCAGCGCCACACTTGACTGGTCTAAGCCCGGGACGATGGCGGCGAAGGTATCGCCCGAATAGCGTGCCAACACGATCGGCGGGCCCAGGCTCGAGCGAAGTCGGTTGGCCACCTCCACGAGCAGTTCATCGCCGGCTGCATGGCCCAGGGTTTCGTTGATCACCTTGAAGTTGTCGAGATCCAGCCACAGCAGAAAGAGCCGGTCGTGATGCTCGTGCGCACGCGCGATCGTCTCGGTCAGTCGCTCGTCGAACACCTTCTTGTTGAGCAGGCCCGTCAACGCGTCGAACTCCGACAAGGCGCGGATACGTTCCTGAGCTGCCCGCCGCTCAGTGATGTCTTCCTTGTGCGCCACATAGTGCGTCGTTTCACCGAGGGCGTTGCGCACGGGATAGACGAGAGCGCTTTCGAAGTAGACCTGACCGTCCTTGCGTCGGTTGACGAATTCACCCTGCCACGGCAGCCCCTTGACGAGGCGACGCCACATTGTGTCGTAGGTCGAGGCTGGCGTCTGTCCAGACTGGAGGAAGCGCGGGTTGCGGCCAAGGGCCTCTGCCACACCGTAGCCACTCACCGCGCTGAATGCCGCATTGACATAGACAATGCGTGCGCTCTCATCGGTGATAAGGACTGGGTAAGGGTTCTGGTCCAGAGCCTTGTAGAGGCGATGGATGACGGCCTCCTGCCGTCGCTGCTTCGTGTAACTCCAGATGGCGTCAGCCAACACGTGCAATGCCTGGAGCTGCGAATCGCTGTAAGCCTCGGGTTTGTCGCCGACGCAGAGCACCAGCCGGACCTGCCCGCCGTCCAGCGCTGGCAGGAGTGCCACGCGCAGGGGCTGGGCGGTTGTTGCATGGACAACGATCGGTTCGCGCTGCCGAACGGCCCGTTCGAGCGCTTCGTGAATGTCTGGGAACGTCTGGCTGCTCCCGTGCTGTGCGGCAACCGGTTCAATTGTGTGAGTGCCCTCGCCGACGAGGTAGATGTGCGATGCGCCGCTGTCCGAAATCCGTGCAGCGAGCTCAGCCCCACGCTGGAGAAACTCAAGCTCGGACTCGTGTTCGTTGCGTTTTTCAAGGTCGAGCAGGGCTGCATTGAGCTGGGCCTCGAAAGCGATTCGTTGCTCATGCTCGACAGTAGCGGTGATGTCATGCGACAGCACGAGATAGGTGTCATCCTCTCGCGTGCTGTTGTGTTTCTGGGCCACTGCCAGTTCGAAATGACGCAGCCCTTGTGGCAGGGGGATCGAGATGCGCATCCCCCGCGATGCGCCCAGACGCTGTGCTTCCTCCAGGGCCTGCATGCAGCGTTCGGCAGCCTGGGGAGGAAGAACATCGCGGATGTTCCGTCCGATGAGGTTGTGAGCGGGCGCGGCGAGTTTGTCAGCGTCGGCCGCGTGAATCGACAGATAGGTACCCCGGCGATCGATCTCGAACAACAGGTCAGGCAGGGTGTTCAGAGTGGCCCGTTGCTGGGATTCCAGCGCGACCAACTGCTCATAAGGCTTCCGGATCGACTCGACGAACAAGCCGCGATACAGAAAACCATAGGCAATCACCTTGTAGATGTGCCCTGCGACGTTATAGACGTCGGTGACATTGGCGTACTTCGTGAAGAAGAACTCGCTCATCGCCATGGTGAACGAAGCGAGGCTTAAGTAGGGCCCGCGGTACTTGCTGCCCTGGGCGGAGGCCGTCAGGAAGCCCACCGCGGCCACCAAGTACAAGGCGATCAAACCGTACTCGAAGCCGACCTTGAATGGGGTAAGGCCTTGGCCTTCGACGAAGGTACGAGGAATACGCTCGGGGTGAAAAAGAAACACGTAGTGCAGGCAGGTCACCAATCCGAGCAAGACCAACAGCGCTACCAAGCGGGAACGCCCGGTGAGCCACGTGTCCCAACGAAGCGGCCAGAAGGCCATCCACAGCAGTGCGGCCGCTGCCATCGACCGGGCCGCAAACCAGAAATGGATCGCCTTTTCCGTGCCGCTGGGGGTGATGAACGTCGGCATGCCTGGAAAGGAGAGTGTGTGGCTCATGTCCAGGAGCGCCACCCCCAGGAAGCCCAGACCGAGCACCAGGAACCGACCGTCGGGCCGATGCTTCTGCGTTGCCCAGCAGATTCCGAAGATCATCGCCGCGACCGCGATTGCGACCACCTCCATGGCAATGTGAAGTGGCAGGTATCCGGACAGGCCTACGGCAGCATCCGGCGCGGGCATCACGATCAGCAAAGACAGGCTTCCCAGCAATGCGAGCGCCCAGAAACTGGCCGGTCGAAGCCCTGATGATTCTGTCTGACGTGCCATGAGGCGAGTGTACGCACCAAGCCTATCTTGGACGAACAAGGGTGAGCGGGGGAGCCGAGGCTTACGTCGTCAGTCCCATGCTCTGGAACTCGTGCGCGCCTGCGGTGTCCCAGCGCTGTAAAGCATTGTTCAGACGGAGAGGGTGATGCGCAGTATCGTGTGGATTGTGTGGGCCCTGGTCGCTGCCTTCTGGACCCTGGGGGCCTGGGTGCTGGCGGAACTGGTGCAATGGTCGGTTCAGACGATGGCCTCGGCCGAGGCTGCGCGAGCCGCGGGGGCCGTGTTGCAGGCGCCCTTGCCGCCCTGGGTGGGCGTCTGGATCGACCCTGTGTGGCTGGAACTGGTGCGCTCGCAGGTCCAGTGGCTGCTCGAAGCGGGGCAGGCGATCCTGCCGGCAGCCGGGGCTCTGGTCGGCTGGATCGTGCCGCTCGTGTGGGTGGGCTGGGGGCTGGGCATGCTGACCCTGCTGGCGCTGGCCATTGGCGCCCACTGGCTGATCGGCCGCCTGAGCCGCAGCAGCCTGTCCGGCACCACAACCATCTGAAGCGGGAAAAGACAAAAGCCCTGCACTTGCGTGCAGGGCCTTCCTTTTTTTTGGCTCCCCGACCTGGGCTCGAACCAGGGACCTACGGATTAACAGTCCGGCGCTCTACCGACTGAGCTATCGGGGAACAGAGCCTTGAATTATAGCCAGAAAATTTCCGGGCTTACAAGTCCGCCTGCAAGGATACCCGGAAGGTGCGTGGTGCCAGGGGGTAGAGGTAGGCGTGGCCGTACTGGAAGGGCGACTCGCGCCAGGCGCGCTTGTCGGTGAGGTTGTCGATGCCGGCGCGCCAGGTGAGTGCCGTGCCGGCCACGCGGTGCTGGTGCACCAGGCCCAGGTCGAAGCGGGTCCAGGAGGGGATGTGCACGCTGTTGTCGGCCAGCACCATGCGGTCGCCCTCGTGCACCATGGCCCCAGCCAGGCGCAGGCCGGGCAGGGCGGCCACGCGGTATTCCACGCCGGCCTTCACGGTGTGCGCCGGCACGTTGGTCGGGCGCTTGCGGTTCAGGCTGGCATCGGCCGCGCCTTCGCGGCGGGCGTGCAGCCACATGGCGCTGCCGCTCAGGCGCCAGGCGCCGATGTCCCAGCTGGCCCCGCCCTCCAGGCCGCGGTGATGGGCGTCGCCGTCGAACTGGCGCGTGCAGGTGTCGCCGGTGGTGTCGTCGAAACAGTCCGTGCCCAGGTCGGAGGTCACCGGCCGCTTGATGTCGAAGTAGGCCACGCCCCAGCGCAGGCTGTCGGACTGTCCCTTGAGGCCCAGTTCCATCTGCCGGCTCTTCAGGCTGGGCAGGGGCTGCCCGGCATTGGTGTAGCGGGCGCGGTTGGGCGCCACGTCCGACTCGACCCCCTGGCCCCAGCTGGCGTACACCACGTGGCGCGGCATGAACTCGTGGCTCAGCGCCAGCCAGGGCGTGCTGACCGACTGGTCGTAGCGGGTGGCTTCGGGGTCGCCGCTGGTGCGTTCGGTACGGCGGTGCAAGCGCGTGTGGCGCAGGCCCGCCCAGGCGGTCCAGCGCGGCGCCAGTTCGATGGCGTCGCGCACGTAGAACTCGGTGGAACGCTCGGTGCGGTTCGTGTTGGGATCGGTCTGCTGATCCGAGGGCGGCACCTGGGTTTCGCCGTCGATCGTGCCGGTGCCGGCCCAGCGGTAGATCTGATCCTCCAGGCGTGCCTTGTAGCGGCTGAACAGCACGCCGGCGGTGAGGGTGTGTTGCATCCCGCCCAACCGGAAGTTGCCGTCGGCATACAGGTTGAGCGCGTGTGTGCGGCGGCGCTCGTTGTCGCTGACGTACTCGTAGAAGTCGAAGCTGCCGTCGCTGCAGTAGCGGTTGTAGTTGCCTTCGGCATCGCAGCCGTAGGGGAAGGCCAGGCGGTCGTCCATTGCCAGCCGCTGCGTGCCCAGATGGGCCGTGAGGCGCCAGTCGGCGTCGAGCTGGTGGCGCACCCGCAACGAGGCCGTGAGCGCGTCCATCACCACCGGCTGGCTCCAGCTCTGGTTGTTGAGGTTGATGCGCGGGTTGGTGGGCGCGGGCAGGGTGTCGCCCAGCAGACTGAACGCGGGTTGGCTCGGTTGGCTGCGGCGGCTGGTTTCGACCTCGGCCTCCACGGTGGTGGCCGGGGCGAGGCGCCAGTCGCCGGCCACGGCCAGCAGGCGGCGGTGGCCGGTGTCGTTGCGCAGGGGCGAGTCGAGGTGTTCGTAGGCGGCGTTCACGCGCAGGCCGAAGCGTTCATCCAGGCCGAAGCGCTCACCGATGTCGGCGGCCACGCCCACCGTGTTGCGACTGCGCCAACCCAGTTCGACGCTGCGCACGTGGCCCTCAGGGCGCTTGACGACGAGGTTGACCAGGCCACCCGGGGCGCTGGTGCCGGCCTGGATGCCGCTGGTGCCTTTCAGCACTTCCAGCGCGGCCTTGTTGTCCAGCGGAATGGAGGTCTCGGCATTGATGGGCAGGCCATCGCGGCGGTAGTTGAAGCGGTTGTCGAGCACGAAGCCGCGTACCGACAGGAAGTCCCAGTAGCCCTGGGAGTTGTAGCTGTCGCTCACGGCAGCATCCAGGCTCACGGCGTCGGCGATGCGGCTGGCCCCGCGGTCTTTGAGCTCTCCCTCCGGGATCACCGTGGCTGACAGCGGCGTGCGCGCGAGTGGGAAGGTGCCGAAGCCACCCACCTCGGCGCGGGCCGTGGGGGCCTGGCCGGTGACGGTGATGGCGGGAAGGGCCTCGGCCGCCTCTTGCGCTTCGGCGATGGGCGCGAGAAGGGCGAGACAGGCCAGCGCCACGGGGCGCAGGGCGGGGCGGATGAGGGAGGAAGAACGACGTACTGCGGCGGCCATCTGCGAACTCTTCTGGCAAGACGCAGGGGGTCGGCCGAAGGAGGATGGGCCCGCAAGTGCGGAAGGGCCAGCCGTTCAGACGCTTCCCTGCGCGAGGATTACCTCAATCAGGTTCAAAGGGACTTTCTCAGTCGGGCCCTGGCAGGCCCAACACCCCTAGCGGAGCGTTGCGCGGCAGGCCGCGCAACATCGCGGATTATGGCCCAGGCGCGTCTTGCGCGTCAGTCGTCGAAGGTGGGCGTCTCGACGCCCAGCACCTTGTGCAGCTTGGGGCTGGTGGTCGTGTACTGCAGATGGATGCGCTTGTCGGGGAAGATGTAAGGTGCGGCACCGAAGGCAGCCAGTGCTGCTTCGTGGAAGCCCGAGAGGATGAGCTTCTTCTTGCCTGGGTAGGTGTTGATGTCCCCCACCGCAAAGACGCCGGGGATGCTGGTCTCGAACTTCTCGGTGTCCACCACCACTTGCTTGCGCTCCAGTGCCAGACCCCACTCGGCAATGGGACCGAGCTTGGGGCTCAGGCCGAAGAAGACGAGCAGCACGTCCAGCGGCACCACGCGCGTCACGCCGTCGCTGCCGGTGACCTTCACGCCGGTCAGGCGGTCGCCCTGTTCCTCGATGCCGGTGATCTGGCCGATCACGAACTGCATCTCCAGCGCGTCGCACAGCTCCTTCATGCGTGCGACCGAGGCGGGCGCCGCGCGGAAGCCATCACGGCGGTGGATGAGGATGACGCTTTCGGCCTTGTGCGGGCCGTCCTGGGCGAAGTTGAGCGTCCAGTCGAGGGCCGAGTCGCCGCCGCCCACGATGACAAGGTGCTTGCCGGCGAACTGCGCCGGGTTCTTCACACGGTAGAAGACCTGGCGGTCGTGGTGCTTCTCAAGGCCATCGACCTTCAGCAGCCGGGGCTGGAAGGCGCCCACGCCTGCGGCGATGAAGACGGTCTTCGTGACGAAGCGGGTGCCCTTGGCCGTGGCCACGTCGAAGCGGCCGTCCTCGCGGCGCTGCAGCTCCGTGACCTCCTGGCCCAGGTGGAAAGTGGCACCGAAGGGCTCGATCTGCTTGAGCAGGCTGTCGGTGAGTTCCTTGCCGGTGCACACCGGAACGGCCGGGATGTCGTAGATGGGCTTGTCGGGGTAGAGCTCGATGCACTGGCCCCCCGGGTAGGGCAGCGAATCGATGATGTGGGCCTTGACTTCGAGCAGCCCGAGCTCGAACACCTGGAATAGCCCCACCGGGCCGGCGCCGACGATGACGGCGTCGGTCTCGATGGGCGAAGTGGGCGCGACGGGCTCCATTTCCGCGGGCTCAGCGTTTGAGTTCGCTGAGCTTGCCGGTGCGGTCTTTCCACTCGTCGGCATCGGGCAGTGCGGGCTTGCGCTTGGTGATGCTCGGCCAGACCTTGGCCAGCTCGGCATTGAGCGCGATGAAATGTTGCTGATCCCCCGGCACATCTTCTTCCGGCAGGATGGCATTGACCGGGCACTCAGGGATGCACACCGCGCAATCGATGCATTCGTCGGGATCGATGGCAAGGAAGTTGGGGCCTTCGCGGAAGCAGTCCACCGGGCACACGTCCACGCAGTCGGTGTACTTGCACCGGATGCAGGCTTCGGTCACGACGTGGGTCATAAGGAATCTCGGGAAAGGATGGAAACAGTGGCCGGAGCCCGGCGCAGCCGCCGGGACGCCCGAGCATGTGGGTCGGAATTCTAAGGCCGAGGGCCCAGGGCGTCTTGACCGGCGGCAACAACCTCATTGGCGTCGTCCGACGCGGCCCGGACGACCTTGCCTGTGGCGGGATGGCCCCGACGAACCGGGCGGGCACCGCAGCCCACGATCACCACGGCCGGCCGGCCCGCATGCAGCACGCTGGCCTGGGCCAGGGTGGCCACGGTGTGGTCGCTGTGCAGTGCGTCGGGCCAGCCGGCGCGTGACACGACGGCAGTGGGCGTGCCCTCAGGCCAGCCCGCTTCGCGCAGACGGCGCGACAGGGCGCCGAGCTGGCGGCCGGCCATGTAGAAGACCTCGGTGTCGGCCGTGCGGCTGGCGCGCAGCTCCCCCGCGCGGGTCATGGCGGTGGTCAGGCTCACGCTGCGGCCGGTGCCGCGGCGAGTCAGCGGGCGCTGGCTGCCGGCGGCGGCGGCCAGCGCGGCCGTCACGCCGGGCACCACTTCGGTGGCCAGCCCTGCGGCCGCGGCGGCTTCCAGTTCTTCTTCCAGGCGGCCGAACACGCTGGGGTCGCCACCTTTGAGTCGCACCACCAGATTCACCTCGCGTGCGTGGCGCACGAGCAAGGCGTTGATGGTGGTCTGGCCGGTGGAGTCGCAGAAGCCGCGCTTGCCCACGTCGATCCAGCGCGCCTGGGGGGCCAGTTCACGCAGAGCCGGGTCGGTCAAGGCGTCGTGGAGCACCACGTCGGCCCGCGCCAGCAGGCGCGCACCGCGCAGGGTGATGAGGTCGGCCGCGCCGGGGCCGGCTCCGATGAAGGCGATTGTGCCCATGGCCGTCACCCGCGTCAGCCGACCGCCTTCACCAGCAGGGCACCGCTCGTGCGGTTGCTGGTGGGGTCGACGACGATGAGGGCGCCGCCCACGCGGTTGTCGGCATAGGGCTCGACCGGCAGGGGTTGCTGGGTTTCGACGGTGACGTGGCCGATCTCATTGACAGCCAGTTCATGCGCCTCGGTGGCCTGCAGGGTATGGATGTCCAGACGGCTGTCGATGGCACTGATGCGCGCATGCACCCAGCGGTTGCCATGGCGCACCCAGTACTTGCGGCCCACCACGGCGGGCTCAGGGTCCAGCCAGGCCAGGGTGGCCACGAAGCGCTGGGTGGTGCGCGCGGTGCCGGGCGTGGCGATCCAGTCGCCACGCGAAACGTCGAGCTGGCGGTCGAGCACCACGCCGGCCGATTCGCCGGCCTCGCAGGCATCCACCACGCTGCCCGCGCGGCGCACCTCGGCCACCACGGCGGTCTCGCCACTGGGCAGGATCTGCACGGCATCTCCTGCCTTCACACGGCCGTGGGCGATGCGGCCCCACAACGTGCGCGGCTGGTTGCCGGTGCCTTCGCCCTCGCGGGCGACGTACTGCACGGGGAGGAGCAGGTGGCCGGCGGTGCGCTCCTGGGCTGTCGGCAGGGCTTCGAGCAACTGCAGCAGCGAGGGGCCGTCGTACCAGTCGGCGTCGAGCGGCTGGGTCACGTTGTCGCCGCGCAGGGCCGAGACGGGCACGATGCCGGCGACCTGGATGCCGGCCTGTTCGGCGAAGTCGAGCAGGGCGTTGCGCACGGCAGTGTAGGCCTGGGCGGGGTCGTTCACCGCGTCGAGCTTGTTGACGGCAAACACGATGCTGGGCACACGCAGCAGATGCGCCAGCAGGGCGTGGCGACGCGTCTGGGGCAGGAGGGCCACCGGCCGGGTCGTCACGTCGAGCTTGGTGATGTCCACCAGCACCACGGCGGCGTCGCTGCCGGCAGCAGCCGTCACCATGTTGCGGGTGTACTGCTCGTGGCCGGGCGCGTCGGCGATGATGAACTTGCGCTGCTTGGTGGCGAAGTAGCGGTAGGCCACGTCGATGGTGATGCCCTGCTCGCGCTCGGCCTCCAGGCCGTCGGTGAGCAGCGACAGATCGATGGGCTGACCCGCGGCCTTCCGCTCCAGCGTGTCGAGCTGGTCGGCCAGGATGGCGCGGCTGTCGTAGAGCAGCCGCCCGATCAGCGTGCTCTTGCCGTCGTCGACGCTGCCGGCCGTGAGGAAGCGCAAGGCGCGGTGGTCCGCGAGCTGTTGAGTGTGAACGGCGGCGTTCATCAGAAGTACCCCTCTTTCTTCCGACGTTCCATGGACGCGTCGGAGGTGCGGTCGTCCATGCGGGTAGCACCGCGTTCGCTCACGGTGACCTTCAGCGTCTCGGCCACGATCTCGACCGCATTGGCCGCCGGGCTTTCCACCGGGCAGGTGCAGGTCATGTCCCCCACGGTGCGGAAACGCACCTGGACCGTCTCGACCGTTTCGCCGCTCTGGGGCGGGGTGACCTCGGTCACCGGCACCAGCAGGCCCTTGCGGCGCACCACCTCGCGGTCGTGGGCGTAGTACAGGCTGGGCAGCGGGATGTTCTCGCGGGCGATGTAAAGCCACACGTCGAGTTCGGTCCAGTTGCTGATCGGGAAGGCACGCATGTGCTCGCCCGGGCGGATGCGCGTGTTGAACAGTGTCCACAACTCGGGGCGTTGCTCCTTGGGTTGCCACTGGCCGAAACTGTCACGATGGCTGAAGATGCGCTCCTTGGCGCGCGCCTTCTCCTCGTCGCGCCGGGCGCCGCCGATCATGAGGTCGAATCGGTGCTCCTCGATGGTTTCCAGCAGGGTCACGGTCTGGTGCCCGTTGCGTGACTCCAGCGGGTGCGCCAGGCGAATGGTGCCGCGCTTCATCGAATCTTCCAGGTGCCCCACCACCAGGCGCTCGCCCATCTCAGTCACACGGCGGTCGCGGAACTCGATCACCTCGGGAAAGTTGTGACCGGTGTCCACATGCACCAGGGGGAAGGGCAGGCGGCCCTTGAAGACGCCGTTGCCCAGGTGGTTCTTGAAGGCCTTCTCAGCGAGGCGGAGCACCACGCAGGAATCCTTGCCACCCGAAAAGAGCAGGGCGGGGCGCTCAAAGGCGGCCACGGCCTCGCGCAGGATGAAGATGGCTTCTTCCTCGAGCCAGTCGAGGTGCCGGTGGTCGAGCTCGGGCAGGAGCTGGTCGATGCTTGCGGGCGCGTTCACGGGCGGGCTCCGATCATGGAAACGGCAGGGGGTGTGTCCTGGGCGACGTGCAGGCCGCATTCCTTGGCCTTCTCGTCCTCCCACCACCAGCGGCCGGCCCGGAAGTCCTCGCCCACCGCGATCGCGCGTGTGCAGGGGGCGCAGCCGATGCTGGGGTAGAACTGGTCATGTAAGGGGTTGTAGGGCACGTCGTTGGTGGCGATGTAGTGCCAGATGTCGTTCCAGCTCCAGTCGGCCAGCGGGTTGAGCTTGACGCGCCCATGGTCGTCGAGGTCGCGGAAGGGAACTTCGGCGCGGTGGTGCGACTGTTCGCGGCGCAGCCCGGTGATCCAGGCCTCACGGCCGTCCAGCATGCGCGACAGCGGCTCGAGCTTGCGGATGGCGCAGCAGCGCTTGCGCAGCTCGATGCTCTCGTACATGGCCTTCTCGCCATGGCGCCCCACGAAATGCACCACGGCTGCGTGGTCGGGCTCATGGATCTCCACGCGCAGCCCGTAGCGTTCCTCGATACGCGGAATGAGGGCCAGCGTCTCGGCGTGCAGGGCTCCGGTCTGCAGCGTGCCAATCGCGATGCCGACGGTGTGGCGTGCGATCAGGTCGGTCAGCACCATGTCCTCGGCGCCCAGGCTGGTGGCCTGAACGATGCGGCCGCGGTGCTCGCTGGCCGCCGACTGCAGCAGGGCCACGGCATGGGCATGACGTGCGGCGAAGTCAGCAGACGGTCGGGCGTAGAGTTCGATGGCCGTCATGACACGGTTTCCTTGCGGGTGGCCTTGCGCAAGAACAGGGGACGGTTGTCGTGCACGTCGCCTTGGTAGTAGCCGTTGAAGAAATCGAGGGCCCGTCGGGCAACCGCCTCGTCCTGGTCGGCACGCAGTTGCACCGCATCGACGCCGCTGCGGTCGAGAAGAGGCAGCATGTCCACCAGCACTTCGCCAACGGCACGCACCTCGCCGGCAAAGCGATAGCGGCTGCGCAACAGACGGGCTTGGCTGTAGGCGCGACCGTCGGTCCATTTCGGGAAGTGCAGCACCACCAGGCCCAGGCGGGGAAGGTCCTCCTCCAGTGCTTCAACGTCGGTGTCGTTGGGAATCTGCACGCCTGCAGGCACATCACTCGGCCAGGTGGCGCGTACAGCCTGCCACTGTGCCCAGCTCAGCAGACGATGCGCAGCCGGCAAGGGGGCCGCCTCGTCATCGGCTGCGTGCTGCCAGGGGTCAGTGGACGGATGGATGAACTTCATCGAGGGATCCTTGTTCAGGCGGCCAGCACCTTGCCGGTGGTGCGGCGCACCGCGTTGGCGGCGTTCTTGAAGGGCTCCAGTCCCACGCGCTTGACGGTGTCGATGAAGCGCTCATTGGTGGCGCGCTGCTCGCGGTAGGTTTCGACCACGGCGTCGATCACGTCCACCACCTCGTCGGCGGCGAAGGAGGGGCCGATCACCTTGCCGGGGGCCGAGGGGCCGCTCTGGATGGAGCCATCCGAGCCACCGAGGGTGATCTGGTACCACTCGGCGCCGTCTTTATCGACCCCCAGGATGCCGATGTGGCCGGTGTGGTGGTGGCCGCAGGAGTTCATGCAGCCGCTCATGTGCACGTCGATGTCGCCGATGTCGTAGAGCTCGTCGAGGTCCTGGTAGCGCTGCGCCACCTGCTCAGCGATCGGGATGGAGCGCGCATTGGCCAGGCCGCAGAAGTCGCCGCCGGGGCAGGCGATCATGTCGGTGAGCAGGCCGATGTTGGGGGTGGCGAAGCTGGCGGCCTTCGCTTCCTGCCACAGCGCGTACAGCTCTGACTCATGCACCCAGGGCAGCACCAGATTCTGGTCGTGAGTGACGCGGGCCTCGCCGGCGCTGTAGCGCTCGGCCAGGTCGGCGGCGCGTTCGAGCTGCCCGTCGGTGACGTCGCCAGGCGCCTGTCCCACCCGCTTGAGCGACAGCGTCACGGCGCGGTAGCCGGGGAAGCGGTGGCCGTGCACATTGCGCTCCAGCCAGCGGCGGTAGGCCAGCGGGGCATCGACGGGTGCGGCGGCCAGTGCGTCATTGGCAGCCTGGGGGTCGTAACGCACGCCAGCGGGCACATCGAAGTGCTGGGCGACGCGGTCAAGCTCCTCCTGGGGGAGGATATGGGCGGCACCGTCGGCATCGCGCTCCAGGATCTGGCGGAACTCGGCCTCGACGGCGTCGATGAACTTCTGACCTTCGGCCTTCACGAGGATCTTGATGCGCGCCTTGTACATGTTGTCGCGCCGGCCATAGCGGTTGTAGACACGCGCGATGGCCTCGAGGTAGACGAGGATCTGCTGCCAGGGCAGGAAGTCGCGCACCACCGTGGCGATGAGGGGGGTGCGGCCCATGCCACCGCCCACCAGCACCTGGAAGCCCACGTCGCCGGCCTCATTGCGCCGCAGCTGCAGGCCCACGTCATGCCAGCCGATGGCGGCGCGGTCTTCTGCTGCACCGCTCACCGCGATCTTGAATTTGCGGGGCAGGAAGGCGAACTCGGGATGCAGCGTCGACCACTGGCGCATCAGCTCGCAGTAGGGACGCGGGTCGACGATCTCGTCGGGGGCGATGCCGGCAAAGGCGTCGCTCGTGATGTTACGGATGCAGTTGCCCGAGGTCTGGATGCCATGCATGTTCACGGCGGCCAGCTCGTCCATCACATCGGCGGCACGTTCCAGCGGGATCCAGTTGAACTGGATGTTCTGGCGCGTGGTGAAGTGGCCATAACCACGGTCGTACTCGCGGGCGATGCGAGCGAGCGTGCGCAGCTGGGTGCTGCTCACTTCGCCATAGGGGATGGCGATACGCAGCATGGGCGCGTGGCGCTGGATGTACCAGCCGTTCTGCAGGCGCAGGGCTTTGAACTCCTCGTCGCCCAGCTGGCCTGCCAGGTGGCGCTGCAACTGGTCGCGGAACTGCGCAGCGCGCTGGTGGACGAAGTGGCGGTCGAACTCGGTGTATTGATACATCTCGGGGTCCGTGGGAGTCGGTGCGCTACGGTGGGGTGGGCCCGACCGGAAGCATGCGGCTCTCGAGGTTTCGCAGGAAGCTGCACTGTAGGGATCGTCTATATATATGGGAACTACATATTCATTTGATGATTATTCTTTTCTGTTATTTGATGATGAGTGCTGAGGATCGAGCACTCTCTTGAGCCCGCTAAGATCGCACGCCATGCCTGTGAAAGCCCCTGCTCCGATGCCTCTCGATGGCTGTCGCCCCAGCGCGCTGCGGCGACGCAGCCTGCTGCTGGCCCCACTGGCCCTGGCCGCTTGCCAGACGGCGCCGCCTGTGGTGGTGGCCCCCCCGCCTTCGCCCGCCCCGGCCCCGACTCCCGAGCCACGCCCCCCGCGCATCGGGCTCGCCCTGGGCGGTGGCGCTGCCCGCGGCTTTGCTCACATCGGGGTCATCCAGGTGCTGGAAGAGCATGGGATCAAGCCTGATCTCGTGGTGGGCACTTCCGCGGGCAGCCTGGTGGCTGCGCTCTATGCTTCCGGCAAGTCACGCAGCGAACTGCGCGCCCTGGCCGAAACCATGGACGAGACGGCCATCACCGACTGGTCCTTCCCCTTGCGCGGGGTGATCCGCGGCGAAGCCCTGGCGCGCTACGTGAACCAGCAGACCGGCGGGCTGACCATTGAGCGCATGAAGCTGCCGCTGGGCATCGTGGCCACCGATCTGGCCACCGGTGAGGCAGTGCTGTTCCAGCGCGGCGACACGGGCATGGCCGTGCGGGCATCGAGCGCGGTGCCGGCGGTGTTCCAGCCGGTGCGCATCGGTGACAAGGAGTATGTGGACGGGGGCCTGGTGTCGCCGGTGCCCGTGCGCTTTGCACGCCAGATGGGAGCAGACCTCGTGATCGCGGTGGACATCTCCACGCCCCCCCAGGGCGGGGCGCTGGGTGATGCCATGCGCATGCTGCTGCAGACCTTTGCGATCATGGGCCGCAGCATCAACCACTTCGAGTTGCGCGAGGCCGATGTGGTGGTGCGCCCGCCCTTGGCGGGCCTGGCCGGGACTGATTTCCGCTCGCGCCGGCTGGCCATGGATGCGGGCCGCGAGGCGGCGCTGGCCCTGTTGCCGCAGATCCGCGAGCGCATTGCTGCCAAGACACGCTGACTCAGCGTTGCCACAAGAAAAAAGCCCGGTGGCAAGCCACCGGGCTGAAGGTACCTGGAGAGGTACCGAGGAGACAACCTTTCAGGGAGACCGTGGAGCCATGCTGCACGGTATCCCTCAGAATCGGGGCGAACCCGAAAAGTTCAACCCCGGTTCTCGAGTACTTGCAAGTCCTTGTATCAGGCGCTGCGCTTGGCGCGCGGGGCCTGAGTAGCCTTCACCGCCGAGCTGGTCACGGCCTGGAAGTTGGCTTCGGCCACATCAGCGGCTTGCTTGGCGGCCTTGTGCACGCTCTCGAAGGCGTTGTTGGCGGCAGCCACAGCCGACTTCACCAGGGCCACGGCATTTTCCGTACCGGCAGGGGCATTCTTGACGGCGGTGTCCACCACGGCCAGGAACTTCTTCTGCGCATCGGCGATCTGGGCTTCAGCCACCTTGCTCACTTCGGCATTGGTGGCCGAGGCGATGTCGTACACATGGCGGCTGTAGGCGGCAGCCTTCTCAGCGCTGGGCTGCAGCAGGGAGGCCTGCAGAGCCAGGAGTTCCTGGGCGTCCTTGACGGACAGCGAGGCCTGGGCGTGCTCGGCGGCTTCGGTCAGCGACGCCTTGGCGACCTGCAGGTTCAGTTCGACGAGTTTTTCCACGCCCTCGAAAGCCTTCTGGGTGAGCCCGAACAGGGTCTCGACGTTGGCTTTGTGGGCGGCAACCAGTTGTTCAGCGGTCATCATGATCGAGGGCTCCTCGGGTGGGTGGATGAAGTTTTGCTGCGGTGCAGCATGATTGGAAGTATAGGACTCTTCCGTCTCATTGCAAGCCCTTTTTGTTGCGCTGCAGCAAACTTTAGGGGCATTCCTCTAGCATTGATTCCAACCCTCAACGCCCCAGTGTCCGACGGGGCCATGTCACGGGTGTGACGAGCAGGCCAACGACTCTCGCCCGACAATGCCGCCAGCACACGATCGGCGCCATGCTGGCCTATTACTCCGACCGCTACGTCCTGCCGCTGCCGCCCGGGCACCGATTCCCGATGGCCAAGTACCGGCTGCTGCGCGATCGGGTGGCGGCCGAACTCCCTCGCGTCCGGTTGGTGGAGTCGCCTGCCGCCAGCGAAGGGGAGCTCGCGCTGGCGCATGCGCCGGCCTACATCGACGCCGTTCTCCACGGCACGATGAGCGCGGCCCAGCAGCGCGAGATCGGCTTTCCGTGGTCGCCGGTGATGGCCGAACGTGCCCGGCGCTCGGTGGGGGCCACGGTGGCCGCGGCCCGCGCGGCGCTGGCCGAGGGCGTGGCGGCCAACCTGGCCGGAGGCACCCACCATGCCTACGCCGACAAGGGCAGCGGCTACTGTGTCTTCAACGACGTGGCCGTGGCCGCCCGGCTGATGCAGGCCGAATGGCATCGGCACCACCGCCGCCTGCTGCGTGTGGCCGTGATCGACCTCGACGTGCACCAGGGCAATGGCACGGCGGCCATCTTCCGCGACGACCCCACCGTCTACACCCTGTCGCTGCACGGGGCGCGCAACTTCCCCTTCCGCAAGGAACCCGGCGACCTGGACGTGGAACTGCCCGATGGCTGCACTGACGGCCCATACCTGGAGGCCTTGGACCAGGCATTGGCAGCCTTGTGGACCCATCATGACGCGGCCCCGCCGGGGCTGGTCTTCTACCTCGCCGGTGCCGACCCGCACGAGGGCGACCGCCTCGGCAGGCTCAAGCTCACGGCTGCCGGTCTGGCCGAGCGCGATGCGCGCGTGCTGGGCGCGGTGCGCGAACGGGGCATCCCGGTGGTGGTGACCATGGCCGGGGGCTACGGCCACGACATCCATCAGACCGTCGCGCTGCAATGGCGCACCCTGCAACTGGCCTGCGAGCACTGGCTGACCTGGCCGCGCGCCCAGGCCCCCCACGAGGAGACCCGGCATGAGCCGACCCCAGGCTGAAACCCGCGAGACCTACCGCCACTTTCTGCCCATCACCACGCGCTGGATGGACAACGATATCTATGGCCACGTCAACAACGTCGTGTACTACAGCTACTTCGACACGGTGGTGAACGAGTACCTGATCTCGAAGGGGGCCCTGGACATCCATGCCGGGGACGTGATCGGGCTGGTGGTGGAAACCCACTGCAACTACTTCGCGCCCTTGGCCTTTCCGCACAGGGTCGAGGCTGGGCTGCGGGTGGCGCACCTGGGGTCGTCGAGCGTGCGCTACGAGGTGGGGCTGTTTGCGCAAGGCGAGCCACTGACGGCAGCGCGAGGCCATTTCGTGCATGTCTATGTGGATCGCACCACACGCAAGCCGGTCCCGCTGCCGGCGCCCCTCGTGGCGGCGCTGGAGGTGCTGCGATGACGCTAGGCACCCCGCAGGCCATCGCCTGCGTGGACGAGGCGATCACCTCGCGCCGATCCATCCGCGCCTATCTGCCCACGCCAGTGCCGCGCGAAACGATCGAGGAGATCCTGCGCGTGGCCTCGCGTGCGCCCTCGGGCACCAACACCCAGCCCTGGAAGGTACACGTGCTCACCGGCGAGCCGCTGCGCGGGCTTGTGGAGAAGTTGCGTGCCGCGTATGACGACCCGGCCGAGGCACAGTTGCACGAGCCCGAGTACGCCTACTACCCGCATGAGTGGGTTTCGCCCTACATCGAGCGGCGTCGCAAGGTGGGTTGGGACCTCTACGGCCTGCTGGGCATCGTCAAGGGCGACAAGCTGCGCATGCACGAGCAGCACGGGCGCAACTACGCCTTCTTCGACGCGCCAGTGGGCCTGATGTTCACCATCGACCGGGTGATGGAGCGCGGCAGCTGGCTGGACTATGGCATGTTCCTGCAGAACGTCATGGTTGCCGCGCGAGCCCGGGGGCTGGATACCTGTCCGCAGGCCGCCTTCACCCCGTTCCACCGGATCATCATGGACCACCTCGGTACGCCACCGCAGGAAATGCTGGTGTGCGGCATGTCGCTGGGCCAGGCCGACCCGCAGGCCGTCGAGAACACCCTGGTGACCGAGCGCGCGCCAGTGCACGAGTTCACCCGCTTCCACGGCTGAGGGTGTTCAGCCCACGCTCAGCTTCGGGCTTGAGCGGTCTTCCTACAATGGCTCAAACCATCACAGAGGAGACTGCCGTGCAGAAGGTGCTTGTGGCGCGCGCCGCCTTTCCCGACATCGTCGACCGCCTGCGGGCCCACTTTGAGGTGCAGGACAACCCCGATGACGAAGTGTGGAGTCCCGAGGGGCTGAGGAACGCGTTGCAGGGCAAGGTCGGCCTGGTGGCCACCGGCAGCGAACGCATCGACGAGGCCCTGCTGGCGGCCAACCCGCAGCTCAAGGCCGTGTGCAACATGGCGGTGGGCTACAACAACATCGACGTGGCGGCCTGCACGGCGCGCGGTATCGTCGTCACCAACACGCCGGATGTGCTGACCGAGACCACGGCCGATTTCGGCTTTGCGCTGATGATGGCCGCAGCGCGGCGCATTGCCGAATCGGAGCACTACCTGCGTGCCGGTAAGTGGACGAAGTGGCGCTACGACATGTTCGTGGGCCCCGACGTTCACGGTGCCACGCTGGGCATCCTGGGCATGGGCCGCATCGGCCAGGCCATCGCCCGGCGCGGCGCCCATGGCTTTGGCATGAAGGTGATCTATCACAACCGCTCACGCCTGCCCGAGACCACCGAAGCCCGGTGCGGGGCCCGCTACGTGGACAAGGCCACCTTGCTGCGCGAGGCCGATCACCTGGTGATCGTGGTGCCGTATTCGCCGAGTTCCCACCACGCCATCGGCGCGGTGGAACTGGCGCAGATGAAGCGCACGGCCACGCTCACCAACATCGCCCGCGGCGGCGTGGTGGACGATGCGGCGCTGGCGCAGGCCCTGCGCGACGGCCTGATCGCTGCCGCCGGCCTGGACGTGTTCGAAGGCGAGCCCCAGGTGCACCCGCACCTGCTGACCGTGCCCAACGTGGTGCTCACGCCCCACATCGCCAGCGCCTCGGTGGCCACACGCCGGGCCATGGCGAACCTCGCGGTGGACAACCTCATTGCCGCGCTCGGTTGCGGCCCGGACGCGGGACGCCCGCCCACGCCGGTGAATCCCGAGGTGCTGAAGCGCTGAGCCGTGCCGGCCTGACACAATCGTCTCATGGAACTGAATCTGTGGTGGCTGGCCGCGCTGGGCGCGGCCAATCTCGTGATGCTGGCTGTGGTGGCCTGGCGGGTGGTCGGGCAGGCACAGAGTGTCCCTGCGAGTCGTGAGGATCTGCTTGCGCAGACGCGCCTGCAGGGTGAGGCCGTGGCCCGCGTCGAGCGGGAACTGCGCGACGAGCTGGGCCGCAGTGCCCAGGGCACGCGCCAGGAACTGGGCAGTACATTGGCGCTCTTTCAGCAGACCCTGCTCACCCAGCAGGGCGACGTGGCACGCACGCAGAACGAGCAGATCGACAGCTTCCGCACCCAGCTGGCGGCGATGCAGCAGCAGGTGGCCGACAGCCTGCGATCCACCTCGTCTGCATTGACCGCGCAGGCCCAGACTGCGCGTGAAGCGCAGGATGTGGCGCTCAAACGCTTTGCCGAGGGGCTCAACGAGCAGCTGCGCGCCTTGTCCGAGGCCAACGAGCGGCGCCTGATGGAGGTGCGCAACACGGTCGAGGCACGTCTCACCGCGCTGGCGGCCGACAACGAGAAGAAGCTCGAGCAGATGCGCCAGACGGTGGACGAGAAGCTGCACGCCACGCTGGAACAACGCCTGGGCGAAAGCTTCAAGCAGGTGGCCGACCGCCTGGAGCAGGTGCACCGTGGTCTGGGCGAAATGCAGACCCTGGCCCAGGGCGTGGGCGACCTCAAGCGCGTGCTGACCAACGTGAAGACCCGCGGCGTGTTTGGCGAGACGCAATTGGCCGCGCTGCTCGAACAGGTCTTCACCCCCGAGCAATACGACGTGAACGTGGCCACCGTGCCGGGCAGCCGGGACCGTGTGGAATTTGCGATCCGCCTGCCGGGCAAGGGCGACGACGGCGCGCCGGTATGGCTGCCGCTGGATGCCAAGTTCCCGCGCGAGGACTACGAGCGCTTGCTGGCCGCCCAGGACGATGCCGACCGCGAGGCGGCCGAGGCCGCTGCCAAGGCCCTGGAACTGCGCATCCGCGACGAGGCCCGCACCATCGCGGCGAAGTACGTGGCGCCGCCGCACACCACCGACTTCGCCGTGCTGTTCGTCCCCACCGAAGGTCTCTACGCCGAACTGCTGCGCCGCCCCGGCCTCACGGAGGGCCTGCAGCGCGACCACCGTGTCATCCTGGCCGGGCCCACCACGCTCCTGGCCATGCTCAACAGTCTGCAGATGGGCTTCCGCACGCTGGCACTGGAAAAGCGCTCGTCCGAGGTCTGGAAAGTGCTGGGCGCGGTGAAGACCGAGTTCGGCAAGTTCGGTGAGGTGCTGGCCCGCGTCAAGGATCAGACGCAGACGGTGCTCAACACGCTGGACAAGGCCGAGACCCGCACGCGCCAGATGAGCCGCGCGCTCAGGACCGTGGAAGCCCTGCCCGAGGCCCAGGCCGGCGGCCTCTTGCCCGACGAAGTTGCAGACGACCGCGATTGAGGCCCGTCACAGCGCTGAACGTCGTGCTGCACGGCTCAGGAAGCGCCCCAGGTCCACGGCGTCACGCAGGCCTGCTTCCACCGGGCAAGCCTGACCGGCGATCCAGGCCGCCGTGATCTCGCCGGCGAGCACCGACCAGGTGATCCCCCGCGAGCCCAGGCCAGTGCACACATGCAGGCCTGGCAGACGGGGCAGATGACGTGGCTGGGTGATGCGGCGGCCCAGCGCCGGCAGGGCGCCCGTGTCGGGCACCGGGCCGATCAAGGGCAGCCGGTCCGGTGTCACGGCGCGCCAGCCGACACGGCCGTCCAGGGTGGACGGATCGACAGCAGGTGACGACACGCCGAGCCTTGCGAGCTGGGCCAGGTTGTGCCCATGGTCACTCGCTCGCAATGTCGGATCCGCATCGCCGGGTTGGCTGGTGGCGCCGCACAGGGACATCCCCTCGTGCGCGGGCAGCAGGTAGCCCCCGGCTGCCACGGGCAGGCGGGGCAGCGCCAGGCCCGGCAGCGTGGCGGGCAAGCGGGTGATCTGACCGCGCACCCGTTGCAGGGGCCAGGGCCCCTGCGGCAGCAGCGCGTGGGCATCGAAGGCGTTGGCCAGCACGACCACCTCGGCCCGGGCCGCCACGGTGCCGTGGGCTGTCATCAGCACCCATTCGTCGGCCACTCGCGCCAGGCTGCGGATGTCCAGCCCGCCCCGCCAGCGCACGGCGTCGCCGACATCCGTGAGCAGGGCCTGTACCAGGTCGCTGGGGCGCAGCCAGCCGCCACCGGGAAAGAACCAGGCGGGGCGGCCCAGCGGCAGGCCGCTCAGGTGTTCGGCCCGGACGGTGTCCAGCGCCTGCACGTAGTCGGGTGGCAGGCCCTGGCGGTCCAGCACCGCCTGCATCGATTCCACGGGGCCATCATCGGCGCGCAGCAGGCCGGTGAAACCGCCTGTGATCAGGTGCCGGCCGCGCAGGCCGGGCAAGACCTGCTGCAGGCGCAGCGCGGCGGCGCGGTGCAACCGTGCGTGGGCGCCATCGTCGGGCAGGACGATGCCGTGGAAGAGCCCGCCGGGGTTGCCGGAGGCCTCGGCGGCCGGTCGCGCCTGGCGGTCGATCAGTTCGCAGGTCCAGCCCAGTGCGGCCAGGCCACGGGCGACGCTGGCGCCGGCCAGGCCTGCACCCAGCACGACGACATGGCGAGAGGCGGCAGGTGCCGGTGCCTCGGCCGCCGGCAGCGGTGGGATGTGGCGGGGCGCGAAGCGGGCCACGGTCATCTCGCGCTTGCCGCCGAAGCCCGGGGCGCGCTCGACCATGAAGCCCGCCTGGGCCAGGCCGTCGCGCACCGCGCGCGAGGCGCTCCAGGTGGCGGCGGAGGCGCCGGGGGCGGCCAGGCGGCCCAGCGCGGACATCAGGCGTTCGCTCCACATCTCGGGGTTGCGGTCGGGCGCAAAGCCGTCGAGATAGAAGGCATCGGCGCGCAGCCGCAACTCGGGCAGCAGGGCCGCCACGTCGCCGAAGGCCAGCGTGAGCCGTACCTGCCCACCGTCGAAGTCCAGCCGGTGCAGGTTGGGCGTGAGCGGGGGCCATTGCGCGAGCAAGGTCTCGGCAAGTTCGTCCAGCGGGTGATCTGCCAGCACGCGGGCGAGGTCGTCGCGCGTGAGCGGGTGCTTCTCGATCGAGACGAAGTGAAGCCGCCCGCAGCGCTGCACATCGGCCCGCCAGGCCGCCCAGGTGGCGAGGAAGTTGTTGCCCAGGCCGAAGCCGGTCTCCACGATGGTGAAGTCGCTGCGGCCAGCCCAGCGCTGCGGCAGGTCGTTGCCCCGCAGGAAGACATGCCCGGCCTGCGCCAGCGCGCCCGCGCGCGCGTGATAGACGTCACCGAAGGCGGGCGCAAACGGCACGCCGTCGCGGATCTCGACGAGGGCGGGCCGGATCGGCTGGGTGTTCATGTGCTCGAAGTGTGGCCCAGGAAAGTCTGGCCCAAGAAAAAGCCGGCCCAGGGGCCGGCTCTTCGCGCAGCAGCGTGCCGCTCAGACGCGCTTGCGGTATTCGTGCGTACGGGTGTCGATTTCCACCTTGTCGCCCTGGGCCACGAAGATGGGCACCTGGATCTCGAAGCCGGTGGCGATCTTGGCAGGCTTGAGCACCTTGCCCGAGGTGTCGCCCTTGACGGCCGGCTCGGTCCAGGTGATCTCGCGCACCACCGAGGTGGGCAGTTCCACGGAGATGGCCTTGCCGTCGTAGAACACCACTTCGACTTCCATGCCGTCTTCCAGGTAGCTGATGGCGTCGCCCATGTTCTCGGCCTCGACCTCGTACTGGTTGTACTCGGTGTCCATGAACACATACATCGGGTCGGCGAAGTAGGAGTAGGTGCACTCCTTCTTGTCGAGGATGATCTGGTCCATCTTGTCGTCGGCCTTGAACACAACCTCCGTGCCGGAGTTGTTCAGCAGGTTCTTCAGCTTCATGCGCACGGTGGCGGCATTGCGGCCGCCACGGCTGTACTCGGTCTTGAGCACGACCATGGGGTCCTTGCCCTGCATGATCACGTTGCCGGCGCGGATTTCCTGTGCAATCTTCATGGTGAGTCCCTCTCGGGGGTCGTTCCTGGGGTCGGGTCGGTCCTGGCGTCAGGCGCGATGGCATTCCGGTCTGTCATGGCGACCGGAAATCCAGGAACCGCAAAGCCCTATATTCTAACCTGAGTGGGCTGCAGGGGTTTGCGTCAAGGCCAGCAGTTGCGTGCACAAGTCGGCCTGCCTGGCGAGTTGCCCGGCCCATTGCCGTGAATGGCCCTGCCAGGCGTGCGGGTCTGGCCAGGATGCCGGTCGCAGCGGCGCAAGGTCCGCCGCGAGGCCGTTCCAGGAGCGCCACAGGGCCCGCAGCGGGTGGCCCACGGTGGTGGGGGCGTGGAGCAGGTAGCGGTCGAGGAAGGCCTCCAGCTTCAGGGCGTGGGCCCCGTCGCTCTGGGGATAGATGTGCCAGATGAAAGGGCGCTCGGCCCATTGGGCCCGCACGAAGGAATCCTCCCCCCGCACCACGTTCAGGTCGCAGGCCCACAGCAGACGGTCGAACTCGGGCTGGGGCAGGGCGGGCAACCAGCCCAGGCGCAGGGCCCCCAAACGGTCGATGCGGCCTTCGCAGGCGGACCGGCCCAGCAAGGCCTCCACCTGGCGGGTGGCGAGTCCCGGTGTCACCAGCAGGAGCGTGGGCTGCTCGGCCAGGGCTTCCAGCCAGGCCGGCAGGCGGGGCGTGTCGTAGCAAAAGAGCGAGATCACCTGCTCATGCGGCGCTCGAACGAAACCTCGGGCGGCCAGCCACGCAGTGCCATCGAAGGCGGCCCGTTCGGCCCGCAGGCCCGGCTCTCGCAACAGGCCCCCGGTGTTGGGAGTGAAGCCGGGGTAGAAGAAGCGCTTGACCAATCCGGCGCCGGGTGACTGGAACCGCGGCGACGGCAAGCCGTGTGAGCGCTCGACATAGTCCTCGGCACTGAGGTATTCGAGGTTGATCCACATCGGCGGCGGGGTGCGAGCCGCCATGCGCTCGATGTAGGCATCGGGAGGGTCGCAGCCGAAGGCTTCGATCACGACGTCGCCAGGCTCGACCGGATCCCAGTGTTCCCGCCAGTGGCGCACCTCCACGCGGGGGCAGCCTTGGGGCGCCATCCAGGCCAGGGCAGACGGGTCGTCCACCCACAGCCGGACGGCCTGGCCACGGCCGGCCAGGTCGGCCGCGAGCCGCCAGCACACCCCGATGTCGCCGTAGTTGTCGATGACCCGGCAGAAAAGATCCCAATGCATCCCCACATTGTGAGGGCGGCACAATCGCGCCCATGACTTCCGACGAGAGCCCCGACCCGCGCCCCGAGACACCACCGGTCGCCGACCCGTCCGAGGCGCAGCGCGAGAGGCTGCTCGCCGAAGTGGCTGCCTTGCCCGGCCTGCCGGGGGTCTACCGCTACTTCGACGCCCAGGGCACCGTGCTCTATGTGGGCAAGGCGCGAAACCTGAAGAAGCGGGTGTCGAGCTATTTCCAGAAGAACCATGGCGGCACGCGCATCGGCCACATGGTCACGCGCATCGCCCGGCTGGAGACGACCGTGGTGCGCAGCGAGGCCGAGGCCTTGCTGCTGGAAAACAACCTCATCAAGACGCTGCACCCGCGCTTCAACATCCTCTTCCGCGACGACAAGAGCTATCCCTACCTGAAGATCGCCTCGCACGCTTTCCCCCGCCTGGCCTACTACCGTGGGGCGGTGGACAAGAAGCACCGCTACTTCGGGCCCTATCCCAGCGCCTGGGCGGTGAAGGAATCGATCCAGCTGCTGCAGAAAGTCTTCCGCCTGCGCACCTGCGAAGACACTGTCTTCAACAACCGCACGCGACCCTGCCTGCTCTATCAGATCAAGCGTTGCTCGGGCCCTTGCGTGGGTTTCATCAGCCCTGAGGACTATGCCCGCGACGTGGCGCATGCCGAACGCTTCCTGCTCGGCGAACAGCAGGAGGTGATGGACACCCTGCAGGCGCAGATGATGGCGCATGCTGAGAAGCTGGAGTTCGAGCAGGCCGCCGAGATCCGCAACCAGCTCGGTGCGCTGTCGCGCGTGCTGCATCAGCAGGCCGTGGACACGGGCAGCGACCGCGATGCCGACATCCTGGCGGTGAAGGTGCAGGGCGGCCGAGCCTGCGTGAACCTCGCGATGGTGCGCGGAGGGCGTCACCTGGGCGATCGCGCCTACTTTCCCACTCACGTTGAAGAAGCGGCCGCCGTGGCGGTGGACGAAGACGAGTTGCAGGAGGTTTGCGAACGCTCATCGGTGGAGTCCCGGGTGCTGGAGGCCTTCATCGCCCAGCACTACCTGGACGGCGGGGTGCCGCCCCTGCTGGTGGTGAGCCACCCGGTGGACAAATCGCTGCTGGAGGCGTTGTCGGTGCAGACCGGGGTGAAGATCAACGCCGTGCACCAGCCGCGCGAGCAGCGGCGCGCGTGGCTGGAGATGGCCGTCAAGGGCGCCGAGCTGGCGCTGGCTCGGCTGCTGGCCGAAGAAGGTTCGCAGCAGGCGCGCACGCGTGCGCTGGTGGAGGCGCTGGACCTCAGTACCGAAGACCTGGACCGTTTCCGCATCGAATGCTTCGACATCAGCCACACGGCCGGCGAAGCCACCCAGGCCTCGTGCGTGGTGTTCGAGAACCACAAGATGCAGAACGCCCAGTACCGCCGCTACAACATCGAGGGCATCACCGGCGGTGACGACTACGCCGCGATGCGCCAGGTGCTCACGCGGCGCTATGCCAAGCTGGCCGAGGCGGCGGGCAAGGGCGAGGCGCGGCTGCCCGACTTCGTGCTGGTGGACGGCGGGCGCGGCCAGGTGGCCATGGCGCGCGAGGTCTTCGAGGAGCTGGGGCTGGACCTCGGCCTCATCGTCGGCGTGGAAAAAGGCGAGGGCCGCAAGGTGGGCCTGGAAGAGCTGGTGTTTGCCGATGGGCGCGAGAAGGTCTATCTCGGGCGCGACTCGGCGGCGCTGATGCTGGTGGCGCAGATCCGCGATGAGGCGCATCGCTTTGCCATCACCGGCATGCGGGCCAAGCGGGCGTCGGTGCGCACGGGCGGCTCGAAGCTGGAGGACATCGCCGGCGTGGGACCGAAGAAGCGGGCTAGACTCCTGCAGCGCTTCGGCGGCCTGCGCGGCGTGGCCCAGGCCAGTGTGGACGACCTGGCCACGGTGGACGGCATCTCGCGCGAGCTGGCCGAGGAGATCTACAAGGCGCTGCACTGACACAACCACCGCGCCTGCACCGAGGAGAGCTTGCATGAGGCCCCACCCACTTCGCCGATCCCACCTGTTGTGGACGTCATCGCTGCTGGCCTGCGCCGTGCTGCTGGGCTGCTCCCCGTCACCGCGGGCACCGGCGCCGCCTCCTGCATCGCTTCCCGCGCCGACAGCGCCCGAGGCGCGTCCGGTGGACCCTGGCGTGCCGGTGCCGGTGGACGCGCGTGCACGCAGCTGGGACGACTACCGCCTGCGCGCCGCGCGTCGCATCGTGGCCGCCAATGCCGGCGGCATCTACCTCGACACTCCACCCGATGTGCTGCTGGCCATTCCCGTGCTGGCCATCGACCTCAACGCGGACGGCAGCGTGCGGCGCATCGAGGTGCTGCGCTACCCCGGTCAGGCGCGCGAAACCACGCAGGTGGCCATCGAGGCCGTGCGGCGGGCAGCCCCCTTCGGCAGCGTGGCCCATCTGCCGCGGCCCTGGCGCATCACCGAAACCTTCCTGTTCCGGGATGATCGACGCTTCAAGCCCCGTACGCTGGACTGAGCCACAATCGCCCCCATGTTCTTCAATCTCCCCACCTTGCTGACCTGGGCCCGGATCGTGGCCATCCCGCTCATCGTGGGGGTGTTCTACCTGCCCTCGCTCGACGGGGCGACGCGCAACCTGACGGCCGCTGTGCTGTTCATCATCTTCGCGCTCACCGACTGGGCCGATGGCTGGCTGGCCCGGCGCATGAACCAGACTTCGGCCTTTGGCGCTTTTCTCGATCCGGTGGCCGACAAGTTCCTGGTGTGCGCGTCGCTGCTGGTGCTGGTCGAGCTCGACCGCGTCGGAGCCCTGATCGCCCTGGTGATCATCGGCCGCGAGATCGCCATCTCGGCCCTGCGCGAATGGATGGCCAGCATCGGCGCCTCGCGCAGCGTGGCGGTGCACATGCTGGGCAAGCTCAAGACGGGCACCCAGATGGTGGCCATTCCCTTCCTGCTCTATGACGGCGTGATCCTGCGCTTCATCGACACGCGCCTGTGGGGCACGGGCCTCATCTACCTTGCGGCCATCCTGACCATCTGGTCGATGGTGTACTACCTCCAGAAAGCGCTGCCGGAGATCCGGGCGAAGTCGCGATGAACGCCTGGGGCCAGGGTGCGTTGCTGCGCGCCGCGCCTTGGGTCTTCGTGCTCATCTGGAGCACCGGCTTCGTGGTGGCCCGCTACGGCATGCCACATGCGCCACCCATGAGTTTCCTGGCCTGGCGCTTTGCCTTCTCGGTGCTCGGCCTGGTGCTCTGGGCCCGCTGGGCCGGCGCGCGCTGGCCCACCACCCGTTCGCAGTGGGGCCACTTGGCGGTGGTGGGGGTGCTGCTGCATGCCGGCTACCTGGGGGGCGTGTGGGCCGCCGTGAAGGCGGGCATGGGCGCCGGTCTGGTGGCGCTGATCGTGGGCTTGCAACCCGTGCTCACGGCCGTGTGGGTGAGCGCCGTCGATCGACTGGGGGAAGGGCGCGTCAGCCTGCGCCAGTGGGCCGGGCTGGGCCTGGGGTTTGCCGGCCTGGTGATGGTGGTGTGGGACAAGCTGGGTGTCGGCGAGGCCGGCCCGGTCAGCCTCGCGCTGGCGTTGTGGGCGCTGCTGGCCATCACTGCAGGCACGCTGTACCAGAAGCGCCATGTGGTGGCAGGTGATCCGCGCACCGGCAATGCCGTGCAACTCATGGCCGCCCTGGCCGTTGCCGCGCCACTGGCCTGGCTGGAAGCCGAACCCATCGTGCTGCACCCGCATTTCATCGGGGCCATGGCGTGGTCGGTGCTGGTGCTCACCCTGGGCGGCAATTCGCTGATGTACCTGCTGATCCAGCGTGGGGCCGCCACGGCCTTCACGAGCTTGCTCTACCTCGTGCCGCCGTGCACGGCGGTGCTGGCCTGGCTGCTCTTTGGCGAAACCCTGACGGCGCTGGCCTTGGTCGGCATGGGCATCGTCGCCTGGGGCGTGTGGCTGGTGGTGCGCAGCCAGGGCGGATCGGCCAGCCACCCCACCAGGTGATCCTGCAGCAGTCGCAGCCGCCAGGGCAGGGGCGCGCCCGCAGCGCGCGGGCGGACCACCCAGTGCACGTCGGCATCGAGCATGGCGTAGTCGGGCAGCACCTGCACGAGTCGGCCATCGGCCAGGGCCTCGTGCACGTCCCACAGTGAACGCAGCATCAGGCCCCGCCCGGTCAGCGCCCAGTCGCGCACGACCTCGCCAGAGTTGCTCGACAGCGGCCCGCTCACGCGCACGGCCACTTCAGCGGGGCGACGCCGGCGGTCCAGCGCCGTGAGTCGCCAGGTGGCATAGCGGCTGTCATGCTCGCGCACCACCAGGCAGTGGTGATGCGTCAGTTCGGCAGGATGTTGCGGCGCGCCGTGCTCGCGAAGGTAGTCGGGGGAGGCCACCACCACGCGCCGGTTGGCCGCCAGCTTGCGCATCACCACCCCGCCTTCGGGTGGCTGCCAGAGCCACACGGCGGCGTCGAAGCTGCCGGTGCCCAGATCGGGCCATTGCTCCATGAGCTGGAGCTGCACCTCCACCGCCGGATGACGCGCCTGGAAGTCGGCAATCGCCGGAGCTACCCAGCGCCGGCCGAAGCCCAGCGTGCTGGCCAGCCGGATCAGCCCGCGCGGTTCCCCCACACGCTCCTGCAATTCGGTTTCCAGGTCGGCCAGCCCGGCCTGCAGCTCGCGCGCTCGCGCACAGAAGATCTCGCCTTCATCGGTGAGCCCCAGGCGACGGGTGGTGCGATGGAAGAGCCGCAGGCCCAGGCGGGATTCCAGCGCCGCCAGCCGCTTGGTCACGGCGGGCGGCTCCGTGTCGAGTGCTCGCGCCGCGGCCGCAAGGCTGCCTTGGTCGGCCACGGCCAGCACCAGTTGAAGGTCTCGGTGCTCGATCACTCAGTCGCTCCGTTTGATTCCGCAAAGGAAATAATATCTTGCCTTATTGTTTCTTGTGCAGGCCTCGGTGAGAAGAACACAATGCGTCCATGTTCAAGCGCTACACCCAAAGCCAGGTGCGCACCTCGGGCGCGCAGATCGCCGTGCGTCATGGGGGTGAGGGGCCGGCTCTCGTGCTGCTGCATGGCCATCCCCAGACCCACGTGATGTGGCACCTCGTGGCCGATGCGCTGGCCGAGCACTTCAGCGTCTTTGCGATCGACCTGCGGGGCTATGGCGCTTCGTCCCGTCCGCCCGCGGACCCTGAGCACGTTCGCCATAGCAAGCGGGCGATGGCCCAGGATGTGGTGGAGGTGCTGCGCCATTTCGGCCATGAGCGCTTTGCCGTGCTCGCGCACGACCGGGGAGCGCGGGTGGCCCACCGACTTGCGGCGGACCATCCCGGGTGCGTGCAAAGGCTGATGCTGCTCGACATCGCTCCCACGCTGGCCATGTACGAAGGCACGACCCAGGACTTTGCGCAGGCCTACTGGCACTGGTTCTTTCTCACGCAGGCCGCACCACTGCCTGAGCGCCTGATCGAGGCCGACCCGGGCTTCTACATTCGCCAGGTGATGGGTCGGCGCCATGCAGGGCTGTCCATCTTTGCCCCCCAGGCGCTGGCGGCCTACGAGGAGGCACTGCAGCGCCCCGGATCTGCCACGTCCCTTTGCGAGGACTATCGCGCCTCGGCCGGCATCGACCTGTCCCACGACCGCGAGGACCGTGCGGCCGGCCGCCGGCTGCCGCAGCCGCTGCGTGTGCTCTGGGGCCGTCACGGCACGGTGGGGCGATGCTTCGATGTGCTGCGCCTGTGGCGCGACGTGGCGGAACAGGTTGACGGGCGTGCGCTGGACTGCGGCCACTACCTGGCCGAGGAGCGCCCTGACGAGGTGCTCCAGGATGCGTTGGAATTTTTCAAGGAGACCCCATGACGTTGAACTCACCGGCGGGCAAGGCCCGCATCGCCGTGATCGCCGGAGACGGCATCGGCAAGGAAGTGATGCCCGAGGGCCTGCGCGTGCTCGACGCCGCGGCGCGCCGCTTCGGCATTGCATTGGAAGTGGACGAGTTCGATTTCTCGAGCTGGGACTATTACGAGCGCCACGGCAAGATGCTGCCCGACGACTGGAAGGACCGCATCGGCGGCCATGACGCCATCTTCTTCGGTGCGGTCGGCTGGCCCGAGAAGATCCCCGACCACGTCTCGTTGTGGGGGTCGCTGCTGCGTTTTCGCCGTGAGTTCGACCAGTACATCAACCTGCGTCCGGCCCGCCTGATGCCTGGCATCCGCTCGCCGCTGGTACGCCGTGACGGCAGCCAACGTGCCGCCGGAGAGATCGACATGATGATCGTGCGCGAGAACACCGAGGGCGAATACTCCTCGGTTGGCGGACGCATGTACGAAGGCACCGAGCGCGAGATCGTCATCCAGGAAACCGTGATGAGCCGCATCGGGGTGGACCGCGTGCTGAAATTCGCCTTCGACCTGGCCCAGTCGCGCCCGCGCCGCAAGCTCACGTCCGCGACCAAGTCCAATGGCATCGCGATCACCATGCCTTACTGGGACGAACGAGTCGAGGCCATGGCCCAACAGTATCCAGATGTGACCGTGGACAAATTCCACATCGACATTCTCACGGCTCACTTCGTGCAACGCCCCGATCACTTCGACGTGGTGGTGGCGAGCAACCTCTTCGGTGACATCCTCAGCGACCTGGGCCCGGCCTGCACCGGCACCATTGGGATTGCGCCGTCGGCCAACCTCAACCCGGATCGGCGCTTTCCTTCCTTGTTCGAGCCGGTGCATGGCTCGGCACCGGACATCGCCGGGCGCAACATCGCCAACCCCATCGGGCAGATCTGGTCGGCTGCCTTGATGCTCGATTTCCTGGGACACAAGACGGCGCACGACGCCATCCTCGCCGCCATCGAGGCGGTGCTCGACCCGGCCAGCGGCGCGCCTCGCACCCCCGACCTCGGGGGGAGCGCAAGCACGCAAGACCTCGGTCGCGCCATCGAGCAAACCCTGTCTGTTGCTTGACGCCCGAGCGGGCGAAAGGCGCACAACCCCTGTCAAGACGAGATTTCACGCGGATCATTCACTCATGAAGCAACGGCAAAGCGCATAGAATCCGCATCCGCCCTTGACACTGTCGAGGGTGCTGGCTGTAATGGTTGTGCAGCTTTTCCAGCCGCCAAATCCACCATCACAGCGTCATGCGCAATCGCGGCGCCGGGATTCATATCTTCTGTGTGAGACACCTTGAGAGGGGGTTTTCGTGAACAAGACTGAACTCATCGAGCACATCGCCAAGCAAGCCGACATCTCCAAGGCCGCGGCCAGCCGCGCGCTGGAGGCCATGATCGGCGGCGTGCGGACCACCCTGAAGAAAGGGGGCACCGTGTCGCTGGTGGGCTTTGGCACCTTTGCGGTAGGCAAGCGCGCAGCACGCAGCGGCCGCAATCCGCGCACGGGGGCCACCATCAAGATCAAGGCGGCCAAGGTGCCGAAGTTCCGTCCGGGCAAGGCTCTCAAGGACGCTCTCAACTGAGAGTGGGGCGTCCGCCCGGGTGCTTAGCTCAGCTGGTAGAGCGGCGCCCTTACAAGGCGTAGGTCGGCGGTTCGATCCCGTCAGCACCCACCAAATGACCCAGGTCTCCGTGTTCAAGGGCCGGAACGCGTTCCGCTAGAATGCTTCGGTTTTTGCTGCATCAGGCAGCAACGCTCGCGAACCCGGGCCCACCGAGTCGACTCCAAGGCGAACCCCGGTTCGCCTTTGTTGTCTCTGAAGGCTGATTCCCTTTCTGCGGCCGGCCTGCCGCCCACCCAAGAGGTCCGTTCGATGTTCGACGCCATTCGCAACAACTCCCGTGTCCTGTTTTTCGTGCTGTTGTTGTTGATCATCCCGTCCTTTGTGTTCTTCGGTCTGGATGGATACACCCAGTTCCGGGAGGGCCGGCAGGTGGTGGCCACCGTGGCGGGGCAAGAGATCACCCAGGGCGAGCTGGATGCGGCCCACCGGCGGTCCATCGAACGCGTGCGCCAGCAGATGCCGGGTGTGGACCTCGGCATGCTCGACACGCCCGAGATGAAGCAGAGCACGCTGGATTCCCTGGTGCGCGAACGGGTCATGGCCTTGGCGGCTGACAAGCTCCACCTGGTCACCGGCGACGAGCGCGTGCGCCGCATCTTCCAGAGCGACCCGCAGTTCGAGTTCCTGCGCCGGCCCGATGGCACCGTCAACCAGGAAATCCTCTCGGCCCAGGGCCTCAGTTCCCAGCAGTTCACGGAAAGCCTGCGCCGCGATCTCTCGCTGCGCCAGGTGATGGCGCCCCTGTCGGCGAGCGCCACGGCGGGCCGCAGCGTGCGCGACCAGGCCATCGATGCCTTCCTTCAGGCGCGTGACGTGCAATGGACGCTGTTTGCCGCCTCGGACTATGCCTCCCGCATCCAGCCCACTGAAGAGGAAATCGCCGCCTACTACGGCGATCCGGCCAACGCGGCGCAGTTTCTCTCCCGCGAGCACGCCTCGATCGAATATCTCGTGCTGGACAGCGAGGCCGTCCAGCAAGGCATTTCGGTATCGGAAGACGATCTGCGCAAGTACTACGAAGAGAACATCTCGCGCTACTCCACGCCGGAGGAGCGCCGCGCCAGCCACATCCTGATCCGGGCTGAGCCGGGCCAGCGGGATGCCGCGCGCGCCAAGGCCCAGGAGTTGCTGGACCAGCTCAAGGCCCGGCCCGAGGCCTTCGCCGAACTGGCGCGCCAGCATTCGCAGGATCCGGGTTCCGCAGCGAACGGTGGCGATCTCGACTTCTTCGGACGCGGCGCCATGGTCCAGCCCTTCGAAGACGCGGCCTTCTCGCTCAAGCCGGGCGAAACCAGCGGCCTGGTCGAAACCGACTTCGGTGTGCACATCATCCGCGTCACTGCGGTGCGTGGTGGTGAACGCAAGCCCTACGAGACGGTGCGCGATGAGATCGAGAAGACCGTGCGCGCTCAGCTGGCGCAGACGCGCTTCGCCGAAGTGGCCGAGCAGTTCAGCAACCTGGTCTATGAGCAGCCCGACAGCCTGCAGCCTGCGGCCGATGCGCTGCGCCTGCCGGTGCGCAAGGCCGAGCGCGTCGAACGCACCCCCGCACCCGGGGCGGAAGGCCCGCTCGCCAGCGCCCGTCTGCTGGAGGCTCTGTTCAGTCCTGACAGCCTGAGCACCAAGCGCAACACCCAGGCGATCGAGGTGGGCTCGGGGCAACTCGTGTCGGCCCGCATCGTCGAGCACTCGCCGGCGCGCACCCTGCCCCTGGAAGAAGTCCGTGCGCAGGTGCGCGAGCGGGTGGTGGCACGCAAGGCGGCCGAGCAGGCCCGCCAGGAGGGCCAGTCGAAGCTCGCGGCGTGGAAGGCCGCACCCGAGAGCGCCGCTTTGGGCGTGAGCAAGACGGTATCGCGCCTGGACGCAGGTGAACTGCCCCCGGATGTGCTGCGCGCTGCCCTGGCCGCGTCGCCCGACACACTGCCGGCCTGGGTGGGCGTGGACCTGGGCAGCACCGGATATGCCGTGGTGCGCGTGAACAAGGTCCTGGGCCGCGACACCCGGCCCGGCGGCGAGCAGCTTGAAGCTCAGTATGCGCAAGTCTGGGGCGCGGCCGAAACCCAGGCCTACTATGAATCGCTGAAGCAGCGCTTCAAGGTCAAGACCCAGCCGCTCACCCGCTGAGCGCTGGCCTTGCCGAGGCGGGCATCTGGACGACCCAGGCGGAACCCGGCTATAATTTCAGGCTCTGCGGTGGCTGTAGCTCAGTTGGTAGAGTCCCAGATTGTGATTCTGGTCGTCGTGGGTTCGAGTCCCATCAGCCACCCCATCCCAGCGTTTCATCAGGTCCCATGCCGGACCGAACTTCCCGCTAAATCAACGACTTAGACAGTCGCTTGAGTCAGGAAGGCTCCTGTCGTCCCACGGCAGCGCAGCGAAGTTGGGGGAACATCTGGGGGAACAAATGGCGTGTTCGCAGCCATTTGACGTTTTGTTCCCCCATGCTCACCGACAAGCAGTGCAAGAACGCGAGTTGCGACGCGGGTAGGCCCCGCGTGCGCCTGGCCGATTCCGGCGGTCTGTACCTGGAGGTCTCGCCCTCTGGGTCCAAGCGCTGGTTCTGGAAGTACCGCTTCGACGGGAAGGAGAAGCGCCTTGCCCTCGGGGCCTATCCAGATCTGGGTCTGAAGGAGGCCAGGGTCGCACGTGATGATGCGCGCAAGCAACATCAGTCCGGCGCAGATCCGGTGCTCACGCGGCAGGTGGAGCGCCTCAGTTCCCGGTTCGACGCCAACGCCAGCTTCGAGGTGACCGCGCGTGAGTTCCACGCGACCAAGAAGGTCGGCTGGAGCGATCACTACGCCAAGCGCTGGATGGAGCGCCTCGAGAAGGACATCTTCCCCTGGCTGGGCAAGCTTCCGCTCTCCCAGATCGGCGCACCGATGCTGCTGCAGACGCTGCGGCGCGTCGAGGCACGTGGCACGCGCGAACTGCCACACTCTCTGCTGGAAGCCTGCGGGCAGGTGTTTCGATATGGCGTTGCCACCGGACGTTGTGAGCGCAGCCCCGCTTCGGATCTGCGCGGCGCACTGAAGCCGGTGCTGACCAGACACGTCTCGGCGATCGTCGAACCGGATCAGGTCGGCGACTTGATGCGCGCGATCGACAGCTACCACGGTCACCCCGTTACCCGGGCGGCACTGCTTCTGTCGGCGCTGCTCTTCCAGCGGCCAGGGAACATCCGGCAGATGGAGTGGGCCGAGCTGGATCTCGAGGCAAGGATGTGGGCGATACCCTCCGCCAAGATGAAGCGGACAAAGCGGGAGAAGATCAACGGAAGGCCGCATCTGGTTCCGCTCGCCACCCAGGCTGTAGACGCTCTGAAGGACCTGATGCCGCTGACCGGCCGAGGGCGATACGTGTTTCCGTCCCTGATCAGTGCCAAGCGGCCGATGAGCGAGAACACGGTCCGCGTTGCCCTGCGCCGGCTGGGCTTCGACAACGAGACGATGACTCCCCATGGATTCCGGGCGATGGCCCGTACCGTGATGGTGGAGCGGCTCAACGTGGCGCCGGACGTGATCGAGGCGCAGCTGGCACATGGGAAGTCCGGCCCGCTGGGCGCTGCCTACGACAGGGCGGAGTTCATCGAACAGCGGCGCGAGATGATGAAGGCTTGGGCGGACTATTTGGACGAACTCAAGACCAAGCCGCTGGGCAGACCTCGCGAGAAGGATCGGACTGCAGACGGGACGCATCGAACAGAAGGTTGCGCGCCACCTGCATGAAGGCGCCTGCGTCGGCTGCGTAGCGGCCTCGGTCCCGGAACAGCCTGTAGCCGCTTTTTGCGATCACGTAATTCACACTGTGCGTCCTGCAATTGACGTTTGTGAGGAGACCATGAGACGCCTCCTTCTCTTGTTGGTCGTTGCTGCATTTGCAGCAGTCGGCTGGACGTCTGGGGCTGACAGCGGAGTGGGAACGCAGGTCGTGCTGGCAGGCATTGCTGCGCTGTTTGGGATCGCAATAGGTGGTGCGCTGTTCCGGCGCAAGGCGCGAGCGACCCGAAACGATGTCGATACTGGTCACGATATTCCTGGAATGGGAACGTCTACGGCCGACATCGCAGCCAACTACTGGCGGGACAGGGGCCACCCGCCGCTCATGAAGCCACCATCGCCGCCGCCGGATCAGCACATCCACGATCCGGACCGGCTGGCCTGACTACCTTCGCTTCAGCAGGTCCTTCACTGCGTCGGCAGCGCCCTCGGCGGACTCCTTGGCATCCGCAGCTACTTGCTTGGCGGCGCGCTTGAGCAGTGATTGCCCTGCAACCAAGGTTCCATCCTCGCTTCGCCCGGCGTCAGCAGCCGAGTTCAACGCGCCGCTCTGTTGCTGAACACCTTCGCGGATCGCCTGGCCGCGCCGTGAAACTGCGTCACGGAGTGTGCCGGGCGCAATCGGTGGAGGTACAGCTCCAGATGGCAGACCGGGCTGGCGAGCGACTGCAGCATCGCCAGTGCGTTTCACGCTCTCGACATCTGGGCCCTCGGCCAGCTGATTGACCTGACGCGCATGTTGCGTCCTGAGGGACTCAAATGACAGCGGCACGGCAGTACCGTCAGAGAGGGTCCGGTTCGGTCCGAGTGACTGCCTAGCAAGCTCGGCCTCCATCAGGGCACGGGCGGCGGCACTCGTGCCACCGTACTGCTCGGCGTACCGTGTGAACATGGCGAGGTTGTGCGGGTCCTGGGCAATGTCGAGCGCGATCACCTCACCCCGTTCATAGGCTGCGCTCACGCGCTCCGCATAGGCGCTCCGATCTGAGAGACCGGCCTCGGCGCGCGAACTCCGGGTAGAGCTCGAGTTCAAGCGTGAAGACAGTTCACGTGCCTCGCGGGCGTCAGATGCGACAACCGACGCGAAGCTTGAGTCGCGGGACACTCGGTCGCCGAACTGCTTGAACTCGGCCAACTGCTCCGAGGTCAAGGCGCCCAGTACCCTCTGCTGGTCTGCCGAAAGCCCCGCCAGGTATCCCTTCTCTGCGTTGGCAGTTGCTCGAGCGCCGGCAACTGGTGTGGAGACACCGAGATGACCAGAGGCGCCGAAAGCGATTCGTGCGACTTGCGACTGGCTCATCCCCGTGCTGTCGGCGACGCTCCTCGTGATCTGGTCCAACCGGTTCAGCGTCTGCCCCAACTGCTCGAAGCTGCTGGATGTCGACCCCGTGCTGCTCCGCGATGACTTCAGCTTTGCCAAGCCCTTGGTGAATGCCTCGGACAGCACCGCCGAACGCTCGGTGCTGGCAGCGACCGCCTCGCTGCGGGCTGCGTCGACCTGGCGGCTCGCGTCCTGCACGTCCTGCTCGCTCACACGCATCGAGACGACCCGGGACGCGTAGCCCTGGTTGCGCAGCAGGCTCACGGCGGTCCGGCCGGTCAGCATGTTCGACGAGAAGGTGTTGCCGCTGATGTCGTTCTGCCAGTTGCTCATGAACGCGGACGTCCGGTTCGGCGCAAGCCGGATCTGGTCCATCGAGACATTGCCCATGCTCAGGTTGCCCGCGGCGGCACCTGCCGTGGCGCCGGCCACCATCGACTGCAGGCCTGAGAGGCCGCCCACCAGCGCGGTGCCAAAGGTCTCCATCCGCTTGAGCGCCGCCCAGGCGATGAACGGGATGCTGATGGCGAGGTAGCCGACAACGGCCTCGCCGGAGATCGCCCGGGAGTAGATCGTCGATGCCGTCTGCAGCGACAGAGCCTTGGCGCCGCTGCCAAGGTCGGCTGCTGCCGCGAGGTCGTAGGCGGCATAGATGGATGCCATGTAGTTGAGCACGGCGTACAGCGGTGGCCAAAGCTGGATCCAGATCAGCACCGCGGCATAGCCCTTGAAGGCCAGCATGGTCTCGCGCCCGCTGGTCAGCAGCATCAGCAGGACGAGGAGGGGGAACAGCGCGTAGGTGATGGCCTCGATCACGTTGCGGAACACCGGCAGCGCCTGCTCGGCGACCTTGCCGGCGTTCAGCCAGGCCGCGTTCTGCTGCGCCACGGACTGCGCCCGCCCGACAGCCAGCACCATGGCCGCCGGGTCGTTCACCTTCTGACCGATGATGTTGCTGGTGTCGTTGATCGCATTGAGCACTGCGTTCTGGCGGATCAGGTCGGCCGCTGTCGCTGCCGCGGTCGCGATGCTGTTCTTCAGGTAGGCCTGCTGGATCTGCCCGGCGATGGCGGCATTGGCGGCTGCCGCCGGCAGCGTCGGATTCAGCTGGAAGGCGAGCTTGCCCTGGATGCGGGTCAGCTGCGCGGGAAGCCGACCGTTGAGGTTCGTGTAGGCATTCGGGCAGGTGTCGACGGTGATCGAGCCGCCGGCGCTGGTCAGGGTCGTGAAGCGGGCCGGGTTGGGCGATGCCATCAGCGCCCACACGTCGTCCGAGCTCGAGAACGTGCCCGGATCGACCGTGCCGTCGATCAGGTCGTACATCGTGCAGTTGTGGATGAAGTTGACCAGGTCCGTGCGGAAGTTCGGATCCTGGAAGGCGACGCCTCCAGTCTCCCGGATGAGGCGGTTGCCGAACATCAGGCCGTTCTTCTCGTAGCTCAGTTCGCTCGGCAGGGCGCCGACACCCGGGATGACCTGGAATGCCGTCTCGAACAGGCCCGTGAGCGTGTGCCCGACCGTGCTGGTGACGCTGCCGAGGAAGGCCACGCCGAAGGGGACGTTGGCCACCACCAACGATGAGGACGGAGAACACCAGCAGCACCGTGGCCAGCCACTTCCAGCCCTGCAGCTTCTCGGGCGCGAAGGCGTAGGCCACCAGCGCCGCGATGAACCCGCAGAAGGCCACGGCGGCGACCGCCGCCATGTAGTCGCCAGAGCCGTGGATGGTTGCCGCAGCGTTGAAGATGCCGAACAGGCTGTCGGCGTTCTGGTAGGCGTAGATCTCCCACATGCGTCGCTCCAGGGGGAGCGTGGATCCTGAAGCGATGTGACGATGGCGTCGGCCAGGAACGACCTCAAAAGCACGGGGATATCGGCACTAAGGTGAACGACGGACTCCCGCCGGGGCTGGCCCACCCCAACCGGCTGCACCCGGTGGAGGGCCATCTTCTTGCACCCACAAGCCCGACCGAAGGGCGATGGCGAGTGCAGGGCGATGCTGGGACGGTAGAGGTCCCCATCGAGTCCTCTGCATGCCGTGCACGCCGCCCGCCAGCCCGGTTCCTTACCCGGCTTGGCCAGCCGGCTCCACTACGAACGCCACCGACCGGAGCAGACCACGCTGTACCGCCTGGTCCAGCAGCATGCGGCCAGCTTCATCGCCCACACCGAGGCCAGCACGGACGCCGAGTTGCCGCGGTTCATCAAGGACGAGTTCGACGCCTTCCTCGAGTGCGGCATCCTGGCGCATGGATTCCTGCGGCTACGCTGCGGCGAGTGCGGCCACGACAAGCTGCTGGCCTTCAGCTGCAAGCGCCGGGGATTCTGCCCCTCTTGCGGCGCCCGGCGCATGTCGCAGACCGCTGCGCACCTGGTCGACCACGTCATCCCGCACGTGCCGGTGCGGCAATGGGTGCTGTCGCTGCCGATCCCGCTGCGCGTGCTGCTGGCCGCGCAGCCGGAACTGGTCACGCCGGTGCTGCAGGTGGTGCAGCGCGTGGTCACGCGACATCTGCTGCGGCAGGCGGGGCTCAAGGCTGACGAAGGTCACGGCGGCGCCGTCACGCTGATCCAGCGCTTTGGCTCGGCCGCCAACCTCAACATCCACCTGCACTGTCTGGTACTGGACGGGGTGTACTGCTGCGACGCCGATGGTTCGCCGGCCTTCATTGAGGCGGATGCGCCCACCGACGACGAATTGCACGCGCTGCTGCAGACCGTCATCGCCCGGCTGATGAAGATGCTCACGCGCCGGGGCGTGCTGGTCGAAGACATGGGCCAGACCTACCTGGCCGAGCCGGATGCCGACGGCGAGGAGGCGCGCACGCTGCGGCCGCTGCAGGCCGCGGCCATCACCTACCGAATCGCCTTCGGGCCGCGCGCCGGGCAGAAGGTGCTGACCCTGAGAGGCGCGATGCCGCGCGAGGACTCGGCCCGCCAGCCGCTGTGCGCCGACATCGACGGATTCAGCCTGCACGCCGCGGTGCGGGTCGAAGCCCATGACCCCAAGCGGCTGGAGCAGCTGTGCCGCTACATCACCCGGCCGGCGCTTTCCGACGAACGGGTGCAGGTCAATGCCGCCGGGCAGGTCGAGCTGAAGCTGAAGACACCGTGGCGCGACGGCACGACGCATCTGGTCTTGAGCCCGCTGGAGTTCATGCAGCGGCTTGCGGCGCTGGTTCCCCGGCCGCGTCTGCATCTCATCAGGTTCCACGGCGTGCTGGCGCCCAACGCCAAGCTGCGGTCCCTGGTGGTGCCGCAAGGGCCCGAGGTGGAGGAACGGGCCACCGCAGCCGTTGCCGCCAGCGAATGCGTGGTCCAGACCGAGACTAACCCGGACCGGCCGGACCGACCGCACCGAATTGCTTGGGCGCGGCTACTCAAGCGCGTGTTCGACATCGACATGCAGCACTGCCCCAACTGCGGCGCCGGGGAGCTCAAGATCATCGCGGCCATCCTGGAGCGACCGGTGATCGAGAAGATCCTGACCCACCTGGGACTGGATCCGCAGCCGCCGCCCAGAGGCCGAGCGCGCGAGGCGCGGCAAGACTGAAGCCGCCTGAGCCGCGTCGACCGTCCCGGACACCGTACACATCACAAAGGGCTGCGCAGCCTGGCGCCAGTGGCCGGTGGCGCTGCGCCCGCGTGCGGACTGGATGGCGGAAAACACAGGGTCAACCCCGAGATCAAGGCCCAACGAGCGCGAGGCGAGCCGTCAGGGCGGGCCGAATCCAGACAAGGCAACGGCCCAGGCGCCAGTTCCAAGCCATCCAGGCAGGCATCGGCTGCCCACCCAGGGCTGAGTCGGGCTTTCCAGGCTTTTCACAGACCAGACCGTTTGAAATTCCTATGCGCCAGCACTTGTAGGCTCCCGATCAAACCTTTACCTATCGCCGGATCGGACTGCCCCAGCACACCCTCTCTGGAAATTTGAGTCACATCAATCGCCCAGCAGGTTGAACCGCCCCGGGAATCGCGGAGGCCAGTTGGTTTGAGTCAGGCAGTCGCGGCCTGACCAGCGCGTTGGCGATGGTAGTTCGCCTCGAACTCGGCCGGGGGCACGTAGCCCAGCGGCCCCATCAAGCGGTGGTGGTTGAACCAGGACACCCACTCCAAGGTGGCCAGTTCCACCGCCTGCTTGGTCTTCCACGGCCCCCTGCGGTGGATCACTTCGGCCTTGTAGAGCCCGTTGATCGTCTCGGCCAGGGCGTTGTCGTAAGAGTCGCCCTTGCTGCCCACGGAAGGCTCGATGCCCGCCTCGGCCAGCCGCTCGCTGTAGCGAATCGACAGGTATTGCGATCCTCTGTCCGAGTGATGCACCAGGCCATCGCCTTCGGACGGCTTGCGGTCGTACAGCGCCTGCTCCAGCGCATCGAGCACGAACTCGGTGTGCATCGAACTGCTCTGGCGCCAGCCCACGATGCGCCGGCTGAACACGTCCACCACGAAGGCCACGTACACCCAGCCCTGCCAGGTCGAGACGTAGGTGAAGTCCGAGACCCAGAGCTGGTTGGGTCGCTGGGCCTTGAACTGCCGGTTGACCTTGTCCAGCGGACACGCCGCCTTGGGGTCGGGCACCGTGGTTCGCTGCGTCTTGCCCCTGCGCACGCCCTGCAAGCCTTGCTGGCGCATCAGCCGCTCCACGGTGCAGCGCGCCACGGTAACGCCTTGGCGGTTGAGTTGCCGCCAGACCTTGTCGGCCCCATAGACCTGCAGGTTGCTGCGCCAGACGTCCTCGATGCGGGGCAGCAAGGTGCTGTCTCGTTGGGTGCGCAGCGAGCGCAGGCTTGGATTGCGCAGCCGTGCGGCGTGTCGTCGGTACGCCGAAGGGGCGATCTGCAGGGTGCGGCAGATCGACTCGACCCCCAGGCGCTGGCGGTGCTCGTCCACGAACGCGTTCAGGACTTCAGGCGGCGGTCGAGTTCCGCCTGGGCGAAAAACGCGCTGGCCAGCTTCAGGATCTCGTTGGCCTTGCGCAGTTCGCGGTTCTCTCGCTCGAGATCCTTGATGCGCCGTGCATCCTCGCTCGTGAGCCCCTCGCGCTGGCCGGTGTCGCGCTCGTGCTGCTTGATCCAGTTGTCCAGCGTCTGGGCTGTGCAGCCGATCTTGCCAGCGATGGATTCAATGCACGCCCACTGCGACGCATGTTCGCCACGGTGCTCCAGCACCATGCGCACCGCGCGCTCGCGCACCTCGGGGGAAAACTTCGACTTCCTCATCTTGGCTCCATCTTCTCAAATGAAGGAGCCTCCTCAGAAACCGGGGCGGTTCAGGTCGCTGGATGTTGACTCTTGAATTTCGGCATGTTAGGCGCAATATCTTGCAAAGTCTTGCAAGAATTTCCTCAGGCGAGGCCGCGTTACGACGGAACTTGTGGGGGTGGTATGACAGCGCGCCAGCAGGCGATCTGCACACTCGACGAGTTGGCTGCCTACTTGAAAGTCGGCAAGCGGACGCTCTACCGGCTCGCCGCGCACGGGGAAATTCCGGCCTTCAAGGTGGGCGGGACATGGCGGTTTCGTCAAAGTGAAATCGATCGATGGATCAATGATCAGACCCAAGCAGGCAGAAAGAAGGAGGTGATACGCACAGATGAGCAGCCAAAGTCAGCGAAACATCCCGTGTCGCCTGGGCGCGCTGTCCGTCGCCGCAGGCAAACGGAGTGAGCGAGAGTCTTCGATTTTTCTTCTGGAGGTGTGACATGGACTTTGATTTCAAGAAATTGGCTCCCTGGAACTGGTTCAAGAAGGAGCAGGAAGAACAACAGAGCACGGCCTCGCTGCCGGTGCAGCGCAATGACCTGCCGGTGGCGGGTGGGCCCGTCAGTCCCATCCTGCAATTGCATCGCGATATCGACCGCCTGTTCGACGACGCGTTTCGAGGCTTCGGTTTCCCGACGCTGGCCATGCCACGCTGGCCGTCGGACTGGCCGGGCATGCTGAAGCCGGCGCTGGACATCCAGGAGACCGACAAGCAGTACAAGATCGCCCTGGAAGTACCCGGCGTCGAGGAAAAAGACATCCAGATCACGCTCGACAACGACGTGCTGCTGGTGCGCGGTGAAAAGCGTCAGGAGCAGGAAACGAAAGACGGCGGTTTCCACCGGGTGGAGCGCTCCTACGGCAGCTTTCAGCGCGCTCTGAACCTGCCGGCCGATGCCAACCAGGACACGATCAAGGCCGCTTTCAAGAACGGTGTGCTCACGATCACGATGGAAAAGCGCGAGGCCAGTACGCCCAAGCAGGGGCGCTCGATCCCGATCAACGGCTGACGCGGGGCAGCGCGTTTTTCTCAAAACCACAAAGAGATGAGGCACCGTGATCGGCGGTGCCTCGTCAGATCAATCTTTACAGGAGCATCAGCATGGCCAGAAAACAATGCCAAGTCTGCGGCCAGCCCGCCACGGTGCGGGTGGAAGCCAATCTCAATGGTCGCCACAGCACCATGCTGTTGTGTGACGATCACTATCGCCAACTGGTGCGCCAGCAAAAGCGCACCGTCTCACCGCTGGAAGCCTTGTTCGGCTCGCGCAGCGGGCTGTTCGAAGACTTCCTTGGCAGCGACTTCTTCCGCATCGGTGACGACGCACCGTCCATGGCGGCCGATACCGACGAGGTCGTCGATGCCTCGTTCGGCGAACCCGCCCCGGCCGGTACGGGCACCGCGCGCCGTCGCGGCAGTGGGCTCGCCAGCCGTATCAGCGAACAGTCCGAGGCCCTATTGCAGGAGGCCGCCCGACACGCTGCAGAGTTCGGGCGCGCCGAAGTCGATACCGAACACCTGCTGCTGGCGCTATCCGACAGCGACGTGGTCAAGACCATCCTGGGGCAGTTCAAGATCAAGGTCGATGACCTTAAGCGCCAGATCGAATCCGAAGCCAAGCGCGGCGATAAGCCGTTCGAGGGCGAGATCGGCGTGTCGCCCCGGGTCAAGGACGCGCTCAGCCGTGCTTTCGTGGCCTCCAACGAACTCGGCCACTCTTATGTCGGGCCGGAGCATTTCCTGATCGGGCTCGCCGAGGAAGGCGAAGGTTTGGCGGCCAACCTGCTGCGCCGTTACGGCCTCACGCCGCAAGCGCTGCGCCAGCAGGTAAGCAAGGTGGTCGGCAAAGGGGCCGAGGATGGCCGCGCCGAGACGCCGACCAACACGCCGGAACTCGACAAGTATTCGCGCGACCTCACCAAGATGGCGCGCGAGGGCAAGCTCGATCCGGTCATCGGCCGCGCGCAGGAGATCGAGACGACCATCGAAGTGCTGGCCCGGCGCAAGAAGAACAACCCGGTGCTGATCGGCGAGCCCGGCGTCGGCAAGACCGCCATCGTCGAAGGGTTGGCGCAGCGCATGGTGGCCGGCGAAGTGCCTGAGACGCTGCGCGACAAGCGCCTGGTGGAACTCAACATCAATGCCATGGTGGCTGGCGCCAAGTACCGGGGCGAGTTCGAGGAGCGCGTGCAGAAGGTGCTCAAGGAAGTGACCGAGCACCAGGGCGAGCTGATTCTCTTCATCGACGAGGTGCACACCATCGTCGGTGCAGGCCAGGGTGGCGGCGAAGGCGGGCTGGACGTGGCCAACGTGTTCAAGCCGATGATGGCGCGCGGCGAACTGAACCTGATCGGCGCCACGACGCTCAACGAGTACCAGAAGTACATCGAGAAGGACGCCGCACTGGAGCGTCGCTTCCAGCCGGTGATGGTGCCCGAGCCGACGGTAGCGCAGACCATGATGATCCTGCGCGGCCTGCGCGACACCTTCGAGGCGCACCACAAGGTCAGCATCACCGAGGATGCGATCATCGCCGCCGCCGAGTTGTCGGACCGCTACATCACCGCGCGCTTTTTGCCTGACAAGGCCATCGACCTGCTCGACCAGGCGGCCGCACGCGTGAAGCTGTCGGCCACGGCCCGCCCGGTGGCGGTGCAAGAGCTGGAGTCCGAACTGCACCAGCTACGGCGTGAGCAGGACTATGTGGCCTCGCGCAAGCAGTACGACAAGGCCGCCGAGCTGGGCAGGCGCATCGAGGCCAAGGAGACTGAACTCAAGAAGCTCGTCGAGGAGTGGGAACGCGAGCGCGCCTCGGGCAGCGCCGAAGTCAAGGCCGAGCATGTCGCGCAGATCGTCTCGCGCCTGACCGGCATTCCGGTCAACGAGCTGACGGTGGAAGAACGCGAGAAGCTGCTGCATCTGGAGCAGCGGCTGCACGAGCGCCTGGTGGGCCAGGACGAAGCGGTGCGCGCGGTGGCCGATGCCGTGCGGTTGTCGCGCGCGGGCCTGCGCGAAGGCAGCAAGCCGGTGGCGACTTTTCTGTTCCTCGGGCCGACCGGCGTGGGCAAGACCGAGCTCGCCAAGGCGCTGGCCGAGTCCATCTATGGCGATGAAGGTGCGCTGCTGCGCATCGACATGTCCGAGTACGGGGAACGCCATACCGTGGCACGCCTGGTGGGCGCGCCTCCGGGTTACGTCGGCTACGACGAGGGTGGCCAGCTCACCGAGAAGGTGCGGCGCAAACCCTACAGCGTGTTGCTGCTGGACGAGATCGAGAAGGCTCACCCCGACGTCTACAACATCCTGCTGCAGGTGTTCGACGACGGGCGGCTCACCGACGGCAAGGGCCGGGTGGTGGATTTCACCAATACCATCATCATCGCCACCTCGAACTTGGGCTCGGACATCATCCAGCGTCGGCTGAAGGCCCGTGGCGCCGCCGGCGAGGAATACGAGAAGACCAAGGGCGAGGTGATGGACGTGCTGCGCGGACACTTCCGCCCCGAGTTCCTCAACCGCATCGACGAGATCATCGTCTTCCATGCGCTGGGCAAGGAGGAGATCCGCCATATCGTCGGCCTGCAGCTCGATCGTGTGGCCCGCAACGCCGCCAGCCAGGGCGTGACGCTGACCTTCGATCAGACCTTGATCGATCACTTCGCGGAGGAAGGCTACAAGCCCGAGTTCGGCGCGCGTGAGCTCAAGCGGCTGATCCGCAGCGAGCTGGAAACTGCTCTGGCGCGCGAGATGCTGGGTGGCGGTATCGGCAAGGCCGATCAAGCCAGCGCCCGCTGGGACGACAAGGCCGAACGGGTGGTCTTCGAGCGCCAGGAGCCACCCGCGAAGCCGGCCGAGCCTGAGAAGCCCGATGCCGCGAACGTGGCCGAGACGCCGCCGAGCGACGCGAGCAAGCCTGCGCGCAAGAAGAAGTCAGCGGGCGGCGAATCTTGAGTCATGGGGAGGCTGTCGTGTCCGACCCCAACGGGCTGACATGGGCAGCCACCCTCGTGTCGCTGGCGGTCGCTATCCCCACAGCGGGGCACGCGGTCATCTACAAGCGTGACCCTCGATCGGCCACGCTGTGGGTGCTGCTGATCGCGCTGTTGCCGCTGGGCGGTTCGCTGCTGTATGGGCTGTTCGGCATCAACCGTTACCAGCGGCGGGCGCGGCGGCTGTTTCCGGGGGCAGATCCTGCTGTTCGGCAGGACCTCGCGCCTACGATGCCCCAGGCCGTATCGGCGCCGTTTGCCGGCCTGGCGCACCTGGTGGGACGTGCCACCGGCCAGTCGCTGACCAGCGGCAACCGCATCGAGCCGCTCGTCGATGGCGAGCAGGCCTACCCGGCCATGCTCGCTGCCATCGAGTCGGCGCGGCACAGCGTCGCGCTGGCTTCGTACATCTTCGACAGCCAAGGCATCGGGGCGCAGTTCGTCGATGCGCTGCGCCGGGCTCATGAGCGCGGCGTGCAAGTGCGGGTGCTGATCGACGACGTCTATGCCCGCTGGAGGCCCCGCAGCGCCTACCGCGCCTTGCAACGCGCCGGCGTTCCGGCGGCGACGTTCAACCCGACGTTGATTCCCGCGCGCCTGCATGCCGCGCATCTGCGCAATCACCGCAAGCTGCTGGTGATCGATGGCGAGACGGGTTTCACCGGCGGCATGAACATCTTCAGCCCGTATTGGCGGCCCGATGCGCCGGAGCAGGCCTGTCACGATTTGCACTTTCGTCTGCGCGGGCCGGTGGTTGCGCATCTGATGCGGTGCTTCACCGATGATTGGTGCGATACCACGGGCGAGCGGCTCAGCAAGGGTTTCTGGGGCGAACCGCCCGCAACGGCTGATGAGCAAGGAACCTCTTGGGCGCGCGGCATCGAGGCCGGTCCCGATGAGGCCCTGGACAGGATGCGCTGGACCTTCATGGGCGCTTTGAGCGCGGCGAAGCATTCGGTGCGCATCTGGACACCTTACTTCGTGCCCGATCAGCCGATGATCGCGGCGCTGAGCACGGCCGCGTTGCGCGGCGTGCGCGTCGAGGTGCTGACTCCCGCAAACGGCGACCATCCCACGGTGCAATGGGCCGCGCGCGCCCACTACTGGCAGGTGCTGGAGCACGGTGTACGCATCTTCGAACGGCCTGGCCCGTTTGACCACAGCAAGCTGATGCTGATAGACGGCCAGTGGTGCTGCCTGGGTTCGGCCAATTGGGATGCGCGCAGCCTGCGCCTCAACTTCGAGTTCAATGTGGAGGTGTACGACACCGCGCTGTCTACGCGGCTGGAATCCCTTTTTGATGCCGCCCGTGATGCATCGAACGAGATGTCGGCCATGGCGTTACGCGCCCGCCCGCTGGCCATCCGCTTGCGCGACGGGGTGGCCCGTCTGTTCACCCCCATTCTCTAGCGACACGACTTGCGAGGAACATTGCCCATGGAAAAGAAAGATCAATGGAACATTGGCTACTGGATCGTCGCCGGCCTGTTGCTGCTGACGCTGCAGAACTACTGGCAGGCGGCCAAGACTGTCGAGCCCGTGCCCTACAGCGAATTCGAGAAGGCGCTGGCCGAGGGGCGCCTCGCCGAAGTGCTGGTGTCGGACCGCACGGTCACCGGGCGCCTGAAGTCGCCGGACAGCCGGGGCAAGACCACCATCGTGGCCACCCGCGTCGAACCCGACCTGGCCGAGCAGCTGTCGAAATACGATGTGTCCTACGCGCGAGTGGTGGAAAGCACCTGGCTGCGTGATGTGCTCTCCTGGATTCTGCCGGCCGTGGCTTTCTTCGGCGTCTGGTTCTTCCTGTTCCGCCGCTTCGCCGAGAAGCAGGGCATCGGTGGTTTCATGAGCATCGGCAAGAGTCGCGCCAAGGTGTTCATGGAGAAGAACACGGGCGTCACCTTCGCCGATGTCGCGGGCGTCGATGAAGCCAAGGCCGAACTGGTCGAGATCGTCGACTTCCTGAAGCACCCGCAGGACTACGGTCGTCTCGGGGCGCGCATCCCGAAAGGTGTGCTGCTGGTGGGGCCGCCCGGCACCGGCAAGACACTGCTCGCCAAAGCCGTCGCGGGCGAAGCTGGGGTGCCATTCTTTTCCATCTCCGGCTCGGAGTTCGTCGAGATGTTCGTCGGCGTGGGGGCGGCGCGCGTGCGCGACCTGTTCGAGCAGGCCCGCGCGCAGGCGCCGGCCATCATCTTCATCGACGAACTCGACGCGCTGGGCCGTGCGCGCGGCGTAGGAGGCCCCATCGGCGGCCACGACGAGCGCGAGCAAACTCTCAACCAGCTCCTGACCGAGATGGATGGTTTCGACAGTTCAGTGGGGCTCATCATTCTCGCCGCCACCAACCGGCCTGAAATTCTCGATCAGGCGCTTTTGCGCGCCGGTCGCTTCGACCGCCAGGTGCTGGTGGACCGTCCCGATAAGAAAGGCCGTCTCGATATCCTGAAGGTGCACGTCAAGAAGGTTACCCTGGCCAGTGATGTCGATCTCGAACAAGTCGCGGCGTTGACGACCGGCTTTTCGGGTGCAGACCTCGCGAACCTGGTCAACGAGGCCGCGCTGGCCGCGACCCGGCGCAAAGCGTCCGCCGTGGAGTTGCAGGATTTCACCGCCGCCATCGAGCGCATCGTGGCGGGCCTGGAGAAGAAGAACCGAGTGCTCAATCCCAAGGAGCGGGAAACCGTGGCCTATCACGAGATGGGCCATGCGCTGGTGGCGCTGGCGCTGCCCGGCACCGACCCCGTGCACAAGATCTCGATCATCCCGCGCGGCATCGGCGCGCTGGGCTACACGCTGCAACGCCCCACCGAAGACCGCTTCCTGATGACGCGCGCCGATCTGGAACACAAGATCGCCGTGCTGCTGGGCGGTCGTGCGGCCGAGAAGCTCGTGTTCGGCGAGCTGTCCACCGGGGCTGCCGATGACCTCGCACGGGCCACCGACATTGCCCGCGACATGATCACCCGCTTTGGCATGGACGAGGGACTCGGCTACATCGCGTTTGAGGCGCAGCGGCCGCGTTTTCTCGACGTCCCGAGCTGGCCCAAGGTGGTTGCCGGGTGGCGGAATCCACCCAGGCGCGCATCGATCAGGCGATCCGCGACATCGTGATGGGCGTGTTCGAGCGCGCCTACCGGATTCTCGATACCAACCGCGCGGTGCTGGAGCGCTGCGCGCGCGAACTGCTGGCGCGGGAAACCCTGGACGAAAACGACATCCGTCAGCTGACCCAGGGGCTGAAGTCCGAATCCCGCGAGTCGGCGCCCCCCCAGTCCGAAACCTCACTCTCTACATCCCAAGGGGCCACACCATGAGCGAACACCTTCACATCGTCTGCCCGCATTGCCAGTCCATCAACCGTGTGCCGGCCGCCAAGCTCGCGGATCAACCTAACTGTGGCCGCTGCCAGCAGCCCTTGTTCACGGGCGAGCCCATCGAGTTGACCACGGCGACATTCGGGCGCCACGTGGAGCGCAGCGATCTTCCTTTGCTTGTCGATTTCTGGGCGCCGTGGTGCGGGCCTTGCAAGATGATGGCACCGCAGTTTCAGCAAGCGGCGCGCCAGCTCGAACCCAGTATCAGGCTGGCGAAGGTGAACACCGAGGCTGAGCCCCACCTGGCCGCGCAGTTCGGTATCCGCAGCATTCCGACGCTGGCCCTGTTCCAAGGTGGGCGGGAGATTGGGCGTCAGGCGGGCGCCATGGGCGCGCAGGACATCGTGCGCTGGGCGACGGCGCAGGTTGGGCGCTGATCGATGCTGGGCCTGCTGAGCGTCACGCTGATATTGCTAGCGGGGTGCAGTGTGGCGGCCGTGATGCCGGCTGCGTTCGGAGTGCCCACCTTGCTGGGTTATCAGCAGTCCTTTGCCGCAGCCCTTGGGCTGACGGACCAGGCAATGTCGGCGCTGGACATGCCGGCCGAGATAGTCGAACGAAGCATCAGTGCAATGCGCCATCGTCCCGTCAGCGGCAATTTCGCAGGGAGTCCATCTTCATGAAATCAACACGCCTCAACCCATTTCAGGTCTTGCGTGACCAGTGGGCCATCATGAGTTTTTACGAGCGCTTTGAGTGGGTCATCGCGCTCGTGCTGTCGGCGGTGATTGCCGTCATCATCGTGGTGTCGCTTCTCCAGCTCATCTCTATCGTATTCACGCTGCTGGTCCTCGATGCCTTCAATCCCCTGGACCACAAGGTGTTCCAGAGCGTGTTCGGCATGATCATGACACTTTTGATTGCGATGGAGTTCAAGCATTCCATCGTGCGCGTGGCGCTGCGTCGGGACAGCATCGTCCAGGTCAAGACCGTGATCCTCATCGGTCTGATCGCGCTGGCACGCAAGTTCGTGGTCCTCGACCCCGACACGAGTCCCGCCAAAATCGCCGCGCTTGCAGGAGCCACACTGGCGCTCGGTGCCACTTACTGGCTGATGCGCGAGCGCGACGACCGCGTCGCCGAGACATCTGAGCATGACCCGTCATCATCCCGGTGACCCGCGCGCGGCGTTGTTGCAACACCGCTGGCTCAACCGCCTGCAGACTGGGCTGTTGGTCCTGACCCTGATCGGGATCGCAGCCACCGCAGGAAGCCTGCTGTTCGGGGAAAGCGGCCTGTGGCTCGCGCTGTTTGCAGTTGCAGGCACGTTGTTGCTGGAACCGGCAGCCGCATCCGCCTTGACCTTGCGCCTGTACCGCGCACGGGCTTTGCACCCGCACGAAGCCCCCGAGATTTGGGCCCTGTTGCGCGAGCTGTCCGCCCGTGCCGGTTTGCCCGCCACGCCGGTGCCGCACTACGTGCCCAGTGCCGTCGTCAACGCCTTCGCCACCGGCTCGAAGCAGCATGCATCGATCGCCCTCACCGATGGCCTGCTGCGCAGCCTGAGCCCACGCGAGCTCGCGGGTGTGCTCGCGCACGAGGTCGCGCACATCGCCAATGAGGATCTGCGTGTCATGGGGCTGGCGGATTCCGTCAGTCGCCTCACGAGCCTGCTGGCTATGGTCGGACAGATCGCTATTGTGTTCAGCTTGCCCGCACTGCTGGCCGGCGCGGTGGCGGTCAATTGGCCTGGACTGCTTCTGCTGGCCGCCTCGCCCCAGCTGGCCCTGCTCGCACAGCTCGGCTTGTCTCGCGTGCGTGAGTTCGACGCTGACCGCCACGCTGCGGAACTGACTGGCGACCCGCAGGGGCTTGCGTCCGCGCTGGCGAAAATCGAGCGGGTCAGCCGCTCCTGGCGCGCCTGGTTGTGGCCGGGATGGGGCAATCCCGAACCCTCCTGGTTGCGCACGCATCCGGCCACGCAAGAACGCATCTCACGCCTACTGACGTTGGCGCCTGGGCCAGCATCAGCGTTGCCACTCCACGCGCCCCATTTCTTGCCGGAATCCGCTTTGACGCCGCGCCCACCGCGCTGGCGCCCGAGCGGGCTGTGGCGCTGATTGCCTATCAACAGGAGACTTCTCATGGCCTACCCCGACCCGTACCAACGTCCCGCGCCGGACCACTTCGTCCGGCGCTGGCTCTTCATCACCGCCTGTATTGCCGCGCTCATGCTGCTGTGGCAGTTCCTGCCCGCCATCGAGGCCTGGTTCAGTCCGCGCGAGGCGGCAGAACGCACTGTGACGGCGCGTGGCGATCTGGCGGCGGACGAGAAAGCCACCATCGAACTGTTCGAGAAATCGCGCGCCTCGGTGGTCTACATCACTACCGCACAATTGGTACGCGATGTCTGGACGCGCAACGTCTTCTCCGTGCCGCGCGGCACTGGCTCGGGCTTCATCTGGGACGACGCCGGCCACGTCGTCACCAACTTCCACGTCATCCAGGGCGCGTCCGAAGCCACCGTCAAACTCGCCGATGGCCGCGACTACCAGGCCGCGCTGGTGGGGGCCAGCCCAGCACACGACATCGCCGTACTCAAGATCGGCGTCGGCTTCAAACGCCCGCCTGCCGTGCCGGTCGGCACCAGCGCCGACCTCAAGGTGGGACAGAAGGTGTTTGCTATCGGCAACCCCTTTGGCCTGGACTGGACGCTCACCACCGGCATCGTCTCCGCGCTCGACCGCTCGTTACCGGGAGAAGCGGGCGGCCCGGCCATTGATCACCTGGTTCAGACCGACGCCGCCATTAACCCCGGCAACTCGGGCGGCCCCCTGCTCGATTCGGCCGGTCGGCTTATCGGCATCAACACGGCGATCTACAGCCCCTCCGGCGCCTCGGCCGGGATCGGTTTTGCCGTGCCGGTGGACACCGTCATGCGGGTAGTGCCGCAACTCATCAAGACCGGCAAATACATCCGCCCGGCGCTTGGCATCGAGGTGGACGAACAGCTCAATCAGCGCCTGCTTGCGCTGACGGGAAGCAAGGGCGTGTTCGTGCTGCGTGTCACCCCCGGCTCGGCAGCGCACAAAGCCGGGCTCGCTGGGGTCGAGATTACCCCACAAGGCATCGTGCCCGGCGACCGCATCGTTCGCATCGACGGCACGGCGATCGACGATGTGGCCAAGCTGCTCGCCCGGCTCGACGACAGGAAGGTCGGCGATGTCGTAGTCTTGTCCGTGGAGCGGGCCGGCAAATCGCGAGAGGTGCAGGTGGAGTTGCAGCCCGGGATTTGATTCAGTTGAATCTCTGGTTCATGCGGCGTTGAGCAGCCAAGCGGCTTCAGCCTCACGCCGTGTGACCAGTCCCGGCAGTACTTTTCCACCGCTATAGACCCATCGCCGCAGTTCCTGCCCAGCAGAAGACCAGTCCCGCTGGTTAATGCGCCGTCGCAGCGTCGACGTCTGCAACCGCCCCGCGCCAAGGTTGAACGTGAAGTCAACGATGGCCGCGAGCCGCGCCTCCGGCTCAGTGGCCAGTACCGGGCAGTAGCGCAGCGTCGCCGTCAGTGCCGTCTGCAGATCGCGCGCCAGATAGACCTCGGCTTCTGCCTCCGTGATCGGCGGATGCTTGGGGTCGCAGAGATGGCCGTACCCAATCGTCCAGAACCCTGCCGGGCAGATGTAGGGGACGGCAGTGATCTCGATTCCGCGTTTCACCTTACGCTCGAATCCCTCAAAGCGCTTGGCCAGCTCGATAGCTCTCGAACAGGCCCGTGAGCGTGTGCCCGACCGTGCTGGTGACGCTGCCGAGGAAGGCCACGCCGAAGGGGACGTTGGCCACCACCAACGATGAGGACGGAGAACACCAGCAGCACCGTGGCCAGCCACTTCCAGCCCTGCAGCTTCTCGGGCGCGAAGGCGTAGGCCACCAGGGCCGCGATGAACCCGCAGAAGGCCACGGCGGCGACGGCCGCCATGTAGTCGCCGGAGCCGTGGATGGCTGCCGCAGCGTTGAAGATGCCGAACAGGCTGTCGGCGTTCTGGTAGGCGTAGATCTCCCACATGCGTCGCTCCTGGGGATTGGCCCGCCTCCGGGTTGCTGGCGTGGTGCCCGCGGAGTCGGTCCTGCCGACCGATGTGTCAGCGGGCCTGGAAGGCCGCCTGCTGCCCCAGCATGTCCATCACGTGCTGGGGCATGCTCGACCGCAGCTGCCGCTCGAGCTGCTCCAGGTGGCTGGACACCGCCCGGAACGAGCCGACCTTCTGGTACAGCAGGTTCTTCTCCTGCGACAGCTGCAGCAGCATGGCCTGGGCCCGCTGCCTCACCAGGTTGGCGCGATCCCGCTGGGTCTGCTGCAAGGTGTAGTCCTTGTCCAGCGCCGCCATGCCCACGCGCAGGTTCCGCTCCAGGAATACGTAGGCGTAGTCGGCCGCGATCACGTCGCGGTACTGCGCGATCAGGCTGTCGGACAGCCCCGAGCCGGGGATCGTCGCGCCGATCGAGAGCATCTTGTAGACCGGCTCGGTGGTCTGGTTGACGAAGCCGACCTCGGCCGAGTTGTTCGGGATCGCCGTGCGCGTGGCAATCTTGTCGGCGATCGAGCGCATCATGGTCTCGACACGGGCGGTGAAGGGCGTGTGGGTGTAGCTGGTGTTCAGCGTCACCACGTCGCAGTCCGTGTAGTTGTTGCACCGGAGCAGGTGCTGCGTCACGTTGGTGCCGGTGCCCGCCGCCTGGCCGTACAGCAACTGGCTGATCGAGGTGATCGTCGGCGCCACGGGTTCGGGATCGCGCGCGGCATCCTCGGCGTAGAAGATCACCGTGCCGACGATGCTCATGATGAGCTCGCGCTCCTGGTCGTCTAGGTAAGTGCCGGTGCGCTGCAGCGCCTTCCACGTCAGGTTGCCGACGAAGGGCGCCTTGTTGCGGATGTTGGCGTCGCCCGAGGAGCGGGCCGAGGCCAGGATGCTGGGGCGGTCGGTCGCGCAGCGGCGGCGCGCGGCATCTCGATCGGTCTCCAGGCCCATTTCGATGGCCAGGTCGGAGCAGGCCTCCTGCGAGCTGAAGCCCGCCGCCTCGGCGGCGGTGCTGACGATGGCCTTTGCGGTCTCGCAGGAGTTGATGCGCGCGTTGTTGATCCAGGTCTCCAGGCCCTTGGCCCACTTGGTCAGCCCGCCCAGCAGCGGCGAGACCGACTCCAGCGCCAGCTGGAAGGCGATGCCCGGCAGCGCGGCCGTGATGTTGCGCAGCATGTTCTTGAACTCGGCCGCCGAGATGTGCGAGAAGGAGCCGCCGAAGACGTCGATGCCGCCGCAGCCGGCGCGGGCGCTCGGAAACTGGATCGCGGCAAGCTGGTAGACCTTGTTCGGCGCACGCATGAACAGGCTGCCCCCGGTGTAGGTGTTGAAGGTCTGCCCCCGGAACGCTCCCGGTGCGGTGTAGTTGCCGATGGCGCCCAAGCTGTTGAACATGTTGTTCACCTCGGCGTTCAGGTCACCGGCCCGCAGTGGCGCGGGGCCCACGGCGAGCGCGGCGCAGCACAGGGCGACCACCACAGCGCGGTGCAGGGACTGGTCGCCGTCGGTACGCTTCATCGGGGGCTCCTTTGGATTTCGGTCTGCGCCGGTGCGGGCTCACCGCCTCAGCGCTGATGGGTCAAGCGGGCCTGGGCCTGCAGGCCGCCAGTCGCGCCCAGGAACGGTGTGGCGGCGCTGTCGGGTGAAGCCGCGACCATCGAGATGCGCTCCACCAGCTGCGCCTCGGACAGCACGCCGAAACCGATCGGGGTGATCTTTCCGGTGAAGGGCTGGGCGAGGTAGACGGCGGGAACCTGGCTCACCCGCAGCGTGGTGGCGATCCCGTTGTCCCGTCGGGCGTCCGCGAAGCCGGGGATCGGGCCTCCGTCGACGCTGATCGCGACCACCTTGATGCCGTGCCGGGCCTGGAAGGCCTCGAGCGTCGGCGCGAAGGCATGGCAGTAGGGGCAGTCGCTGCGGAAGAAGAAGAACAGGACATGGTCGCGGCCGAGGGCGCTGATGGACTGGCTGCGCTGGGCCGTCTGAAGCTGGTCGAACACCTCCAGGGCCTTCGCGTTCACCGGGCGCCCCTGGAGCGTGGGGTCGAGCTCGGGGCTGGCCCAAGCGATGCGCTGCGCCACGTCGGCGAAGGTGGATGCGCGCGACACCACCTGGGCCTCCAGCTCCATGTAGCGGCGTACGTTGGCTTCGGTCGGCCGCATGATGGCGATGTGCCGGCGCTCCTCGAGGGCCTTCTGCAGGCGCTCGAACTCGACGACCTCCGGGAGCTTCGCGGGCGACCGCCGCGGTGCAGTGGCGGCACTCGATGGCGTTGCGGCCTGCCGCGGTGCGGAAGCCGGTGGTTCGGGCGGCGGGACCTCCGGCTCCTCGTAGAAGTGCCATCCGCGCCAGTTGTCGGACCAGTACGGCCGTCCGGAGTCCTGCGGCTGCGCAAGGACGATCGTCCCGCTGCCGAGCGTGACAACGAGGCAGAGTGCGAGCCGAACTTGGCGCGAGGCAGGGCGGCGCAGCGTCATGGGCGCCGCCTCATGTCCATCAAGACGGGCGACCGCGGCGGCTGGCCGTCACGGCAGTAGTTGATGCCGAAGTCGATGGTCTGCCGCCGCGGTGCCTGCACGCCGCCAGCGCCGTAGTTCGGCAACTGCACGCCGTCTTGCCAGAAGCGCACGTTCAGGCGACTGCAGCCGGGCTGGGCGTAGCGCTTCTCGGTGCTCACGTCGATGTAGATCGGCGTCGTGGCGCTGAAGCGCTTCGAGATCGCGTCGGCGACCTCGCCGACCAGGACCCCGTGGGCCTTGCCGTCGGGTGCGTCCAGGGCCGACAGCATCAGCTGCCTGGCATCGCGGACCTGCAGTCGTTCCTGAGCCATGGCAGTGCTGACAAACAAGGCGCATGCGGCGCCGACCAGAACGGTGATGGCCCTCATTGGCACTTCCCCTGGCCGTAGTAGCAGGTGGGCACGCGGCTGGCGCTGCCGGCCTGCAGCGCGTTGACGTTCGGCAGGGTCGGCACCAGCGACGCGTAGAACTCCGACAGGTCCATCGCAGCGAAGTTGAGCGCCTGCAATTGCGCGACGGTGAAGCCGGAGCAGTCGGCGTTCTGCGCACCGCCCCAGCCCTTGCCGATCTGCGCGCGGCCCTGTTCATTGACGATGCGCGCCAGCATCGAGTTGAAGCAGCACTTCGAGGTGGTGTGCTCGACGCAGGACACGCACACGCCCAGGACCCGGAAGCAGGATGAGCACCAGGTGCCGATCGTGTGGCACAGCTTGGCGCCTTCCTTCATCGCCAGCTTCCCCTCGTCCTCGTTGCAGGACATCATCGAGAGGACGATGTAGATGATCACCGCGATGGCCAGCGTCCACGGGTCGAAGGCCACGACCAGACTGTCGCCGGCATACACGGCCACCGATCCAGCGGGCAGGGCGGCGCCATTGACCGCCACCGTCACGCCATAGGTCGTGAACGTGCCGCTGAAGCCGCCGCCCATCAGCAGCGCCGAGATGCCCTGGTAGATGAACTGCTGGTTCTGCGAGTTCATCAGCACGTCGAAGACCAGACGCGAGCCGCCGCCGAAGATGCTCTGGTTCGTCATGCCGGCGCCGGCGCCGTCGGCGTAGCAGCAGTTCTTCAGCAGGCGGTCGCGGCAGCGGTTCTCCTCGCCCTTGAAGACCTGCATGCGGTCGGCGTCCAGGTAGATGCCTGCCTCGCGCCCGGCCTCGAGCATCGACATGCTGCGCGCAAAGTCGGGGTCGTTCGGCGCGCCGATGTCGAAGCAGTTGCCGCTCAGGCAGAAGACGTTGGTCGGGCAGTTGCTGGCGGTGGTGACGGTCTCGGCGGGCACGGGGCAGCTGTAGCCGTCCTCGAACACCTCGCACAGGCCGGTGACGGCATTGGTCTGCCGGCAAGTCGACGACTGCGGCGTGCAGCCTGCTGCCACCAGCGGTGCGCACTGGTCGGCCGACGCGCCGCCGCTGCACGACATGGTGCTCCGGTACTCCCAGCAGTCGCGGGTGACGGCCACGCCGTCGACGACCTTGGTCGCCGGGCCATCGGTGCAGACGGCGGGCGAGGTCGTGGTGCAGCGACCACCGACGTCCAGGGTCGGGCACTGGTCGTCCCAGCGGTCGGTCTCGGTGACGGTGGTGGCTGGCCGCGTGTAGGACAGGCGCATCGTCGGAATCGGGCCGAAGGCGGGGTTGGGCGCCCAGCCGATCACGGCCCGGTCGGCGTCGATGTTCCAGTAGGTGCCGGCCACGGTGCCCGTGATGTCGATGCCGGCGTAAGGCGTCCAGCCGGGAGCGGGCGCGTAGCACTTGGTGCCGTCCAGGGCGGTGGTGGTGCAGCCGCTGTCGCCCTGGCAGACGGTGTCCTGGATGTTGTCGCCGCTCTGCGTGCCGGCACGGCAGGCGGCGTAGACCTTGAGGAAGGGCTCGACGCTGGTGCAGCTGTAGCCGGAGTCGCCGCCACCGGTACAGACCTCGGCGCGCTCCGGGGCCACCATCGCAGTCAGGCTGCAGGTCGATCCGCTGCAGCTCTTGTCGGCCACCCAGACGGCCGTGCGGATGGGCTGGCCGTCGATCATCGAGTAGGTGGTGTCGAGAACCGACACGATCTGCGGGAAGACGACCGGCGTCGTCATGTCCACGTCGAAGAAGCTGAGCGGATTGCCGTCCTGGGTGACGCGGAAGTGCTGCGCGGTAACGGCGCGGTCAGGCAGGCACTGCACGTCCAGACCCGTGCGGCCGGAGGCGGCGTGGGCGAACCAGTCGCCCGGGTTGCAGCTGGTGGTCCGCGTCGTGCTGACGGTCAGGCTTCGGCTGCAGCTGTAGTTGCCGACGCCGACGTAGCGCAGGCAGCTGCGTGGCTGCATGCCGGCGGGCACCGGGGTGATCGTGGTGGTGCAACCGCTGTAGTAGGCGGCCAGGCTGCCCAGCTCGGCCGACGGCGTCCGGCCGATTGCACGCGCGGCAGCCACGGCAGGGTCATCGGCGCCGATCGTCGGGCGCGGCGTGTTTGCCGAGGAGAGGGCGCCACGCTGCGCCTGGCAGAGAGGGTCGGTGGGGGTCAGTGCACAGGCAGACAGCCTCGCGCTGCCCTGCGACGACAGGTTGGGCTGGCGGTAGTAGCTGCGCTCCGGTGGCGTGGTCGTGTAGCCCGGCACCACGGCGGTGGCGCCCGGGGTGGTGACGTTGCCGCGGGCCACCGGGTTTGCGGCCTGGCCGGCAGCGACCCCTTCCTCGTGCGGGCCGGCCACGGCGGCGGTCTGCGTTGTCAGGAAGCAGACGGCGGTGATGAAGGCGACGAGGCGGCGCCACGGCGAGGCGCGGCTCGCCGTCAACGGCGGCGGGGCAGGGCGGTGGCTGTAGGGGCCTGGCGGCGTGGTGTGAGGCACGCCCCATCGTCGAGGGCAGTACGGCTGGTGTCTCGGGGAAACGGTGGGTGAGAGAGTGGGGTTTCGCCGCTGGGCGAAGCCCTCCACGAATTGCCAGCGAGCAGCGCCCTTTGCTGGGCAGTCTGGTGAGGCCTGTACGCCATGTTCTGAACGCACTGCAGACTCGCACCGAGCGCCCTGTGGGGTGAGGGAGGTCAGGCCCGAGAAGGCGACTCAGCGGCGCGATGGGCTGTATAAAATACCAGTTCGAAGGGTTCGTTGTCCGGATCGGTCCGGGCCGTGCCGCGATCAGGTACCGTGCAGCGAGGCAACAGGTGGCACCCGTGATTCAAACTGCTCGAGCTGTGCGGTGAAAGGCGTGGAATGCAGCGGCCAGGGTGGGTTTGCCGATACGCTCGCTGGGCGTCGCCTGCAGCGGGACATCGCGCCTTCGCGAGGCCTGGGTCGACGTGAACCGATTGCGAGGAGCCGCGCGATTCACTCGAAGAGTGACTTCATCGACATCGGGCAGGCACCCTGTGGCGGAGTGTCGCTGAGCCATAGTTGCGACATCACGGTTGCCGCTTGACATGGGATCCTCTGATACGTCTCTGCGGTTGCGCTTCTGGGCATCGCTCCTGATCTTCGTCAGCGGGTATGCGCCTCTGCTCGTCATTCTTGCCGTCAAGGACCTGCAGATTGTCAATCGCATCCCCACGCCGCAGCATCCCTGGATGTTCGCTGTCCTGATCGCAGTGGCAGCCCTGAGCAGCTTGATGGTGTTGGGCGCCATAAGGAGCATCAGGAGCGGGCTTTCCGTCGAGGTGACGAAAGCAGCCAACAAGTCGGGTGAGATGTTCGGCTACACCATTCCGTATGTGTTGTCCTTCGTACGAATCGACCTGGGCGAATGGCAGACGCTTGTCAGTCTGGCGATATTTCTTGGGATGATGTTCGCAGTCGCGTATCGAACACAGACAGTTTTCGTCAATCCCATTCTGGCGGTAGCGGGCTACATGCTCATCGACTGCACGTTCAAACGCGCAGGTACAGAGACGCAAGCCATGATCATCACGCGGGTTCCTCTCAAAATCGGCGCTTCGTACACGATCGAGCGGCTCTCGCATTACCTTTACGCAGCCGCCGAGTTGCAAGAAGATCGCAGGGATAACCAATGAGCACGAAGGAAGCAACCAGGCTCAAGAAGCTGAAAGCCCTGGACCTGTCCAAGGCGAGTTCCAGTTTCTGGGTGGTCAAGCGCAAGCCGGCGCAGCCGCCCTACAGCTACTCCGTCCTACGAGTAGACATCGATGCCAAACTTTCCAAGCGCCTGAAGGGATACATGAAGGCGCAGTTCCAGGACCGCGACCTCCCGCTGGAACCCTACGACTTCAATACGGCCGACCCAGACGAGAAATTGCTGACGCTGGACTCTGACGGAACAGACTTTGAGAAAGTCCAAGCAGCAATTGATGCGGGGTTCGACAATGGCGTCGTCAAGGACTACGCGCAACTGCTCGGCTCGTGGGCCTATGTCGTGCTGTTCGAGATCGACGGCAAACGTGCATTTGCATGGCGCAAGATCAGCAATCTGAACACCCCGGCTGCCGCCAAGTCACGAAAGACTCTTTACTTCATCGGCCACAAGCTTGTCGATGCGGAGGATCAGAAGGTCTTCGTCATCGATCCTCGCTTCGACTTCATTGCGTTTGAAGGCACCGTCTTCATTGGCCGCAAGTCGGCCTTCGAGACCTCGATGAACTTCCGCGAAGGGATGAAACAGAAGGGTGCGGAACTCCTGGACGCTTTCAAGGAGTTGGACCTCCTGAGTGATGTGGAGCCGATCCGCAAGTATGTCGGGGAAAACCTGCATCACCTTCGCAAACTTGCTGCCATCAAGAATGCCGGCTACTACAGCAAGCCGGACTACATGGCCAAGCTAGTAAAGGTAGTCAAGGCGGAGAAGTGGGACCTCAAGATCGAGGGTGGGAAGATCATTGTTGAAGAGGACACCATCGAGTTGCTCCTCAAGCTGCTGAACAACGATCGGTTGCGGTCGCCGATCAATGATGAGGTGTTCGACTCGTCGGCCAAGAAGGCTGTCACGTAGGCGTTCGACTGGCCGTGCCTGCCAGCCGCTGGCTTGGTCGACTGATCTGCTTCGCAGGCGGCAGAGCATGGCGAATGCCTATCGGTGCGGCGTTGAGGTTCCTGGCGATCGTCGGCCCATGTACTGCATCGCATACTCCAGGGTCACGTCGCCAGCCACCTTCGCGAACGACTGCGATGGGCCGCAAGCACGGAAAGCACAGGCCACGTTGCCGGCGTCTTCCTTGACCAGGACGAACGTTGGCGTCCTCGTGATCCCATACCGATCGAACGCTTCCGGATCGATCTGAACGGCAACGCGGCGACTGCCGATCAGCGCCTGCATCTGTGTCACCGTGTCACGGATCGATCCGTTTGCCAACCCCCGCAGCACGAGCGTCGCGCCCGCCCGCGCTGCCTGGTCGACCAAGCGCTGGAGCGTTGGCTCCGGCATCGCGAAGCTCACGAAGATCAGCACCTTCGGCCCTGCCTTGCCCGGAGCCATCGCCGCTGCCTGAGCTCCGTTCTGCACGTCGAAGCCCTTGGATATGGCCTCGAGGTCGATGGGCATGCGGGTCACCGGCTGCGGCAGGTTCTCGATGCGAGCTGCGCCAGGAATCGGCACCCGTGCGAGCTCAGACTCTGTCGGCATCCGATGCTGCTGGCGCGCGCGCTCGATGTCGGCGTCGGTCACCGCGGGTGGCGTCGCAGGGGCACCCAGCACGCTGCGGGCAAGAAGGAGAACGGCGACTCCCGCGCCGAGCGTCCGTCCGATGGGCGATGCCCCGTCAGTAGCCCACACAGCAGTTCCTCTTCCTGAACAGCATGAACGCGAAGTCCTCGCCGCGCACCGGGTACTCCTTGCCGGCGCCCCAGACGATGGTGCTGCGGCCGAAGGGCTGGCAGCAGCGCCCGCCGTCCTTGGCGGTGTTGGCCACCGGGTAGGTCAGCTGGGTCTTGTAGGCGGTCTTGTCCATCGCCGGCAGAAAGTAGGGCCCGCACAGGCCCGGCCGGCCATGCCAGCCCCAGGCCAGCAGCTCGCGGTGCATCTTGGCGGTCAGCCGCTGCGCGATGAGGGCCGCCGTTCGCACCCCGCCCATGTGGTACGGCACGTGGCCATCGAGGGGGTAGATGCCGCCCTGGCAGCCCGCGCACCAGAACATCTCGGCGATGCCGAAACCTGCGGTCGCGGCCACGCAATCGGCCGCGCAGGCCGCCACCGCCACCGGGTTGGCGAACAGCACGGCCTCGGGGTTGAGGATGAGGGTCAGCTCGTCGTCGTTCCACAGCGGGTCCACCTCGGTCAGGTAGGCCAGGTCGAACGAGCCCCGCTCCAGGCACGGGAAGTCGGTCACGACCTCCAGCCAGTACAGCACCGGGTTCACGTAGAAGTGCGCCTGGTAGAAGCTACCGCCGTCGCCATCGCCTTCGGGGCGCGTGAACCGTGCCGCCGCCGGCGCCGGGATGCCGGGGTCGAGGTCGATGCCACCCAGCGACGCCAGGCAGAACGGCTTGCGCACGGCCTCCACGTGCCGCGCCGGCTCCCAGAACCCGATCGACAGACCGATGGTGGGGTTCACGCCGCAACTGCAGACCGGGTTGGACGGGTTGGGGATGTCCTCCTGCCCATCGAAGTTGGCGATGGTGGCGCTGCCGATGCTGATCGGCAGGATGCAGCTCCAGCAGATCTCGGTGATCGGGTTGGGGAAGCGGCCGGTGCAGGTCAGGCCGTCGGCGGCCTGCGCGGGCGCCACCCAGGGCAGGGCGACAGCCAGCAACGCGCGGGCAAGCACCTGGCTGGCCCATCGGCGAAGCGCGGGCATCCTCGGTGCGGCAAGCCAGCGGATCAGGGAGGGCAGGGTGGTCATTGCACGAGCACCTCGTCGACGCGCAGGCGCAGGCCTTCCTGCGAGACCAGGGCGGGCACCTGCCTGATGCCGAAGCGGCGGGTCAGCGTCCCCTGCTGGTCGTAGTACACCGGCACGCGCCAGGCCTTCATCAGGTCCAGGTACGAGCCACCGGTCAGGATGGGCTTGACCTTGCCGTCGTAGCGCGAGATCAGCTCGCGCGCCCGAGCCACCTGTCGCGCGTCACGGGCATCGAAAAACAGCAGCCGCTTGGACAGCGACACCACCTCCAGCGGGTTCTTGCGCGTCCCGGCCGGGAACAGCAGCCGGCCCTGCGCATCGACGATGTTGCGGTCGAGCGTAAAGGTGGGATCGATGGTCCAGGACCGTGCAGTCTCGGTGCCTCGTACGCCCTCGACCGGGGCGGGCTGGCGCACGGCTGCCACACCGCGGTTGCGGGCCTCGTCAATCAGCCGCTGCAGCTCACCCGTGCGTTCCTTGTCGCGCAGGCGCTGCTGGATGAACTCCAGCAGGTGGGGCTCGGCAATGCCGTAGGTCGGGCCGATCGTCCCCAGGTCCACGGCATGGGTGGCCGTGCTCAGGATCATGGCGACGACCACCAGCAGCGACCGAATGACGCGCGCCGGCGCGCGCGCGCAGCCAGCCTGAGGCAGTGGCATCTCGAACTTCACCTGGCCGCCTTCCGGGTGCATGCGACCTGCTCGGCCAGCCGTGTCAGCCCTGGCCCGTCCTGGAGGTGGCTGGCCCGGATCATCGCCATCAGCAGCGGATCGCCGTCCCCTTCCGCCATCGCCTGTCGCAACTCGCGGCTCGAAAGACTCCGGCGGCACCGGCGGTCGTGGGCCTGGAGATAGGCCTGCGCCCCTTGGTGCGCCGCCGGGGAGATCTGCTGGAGCAGCGCAAGGTAGTCGGCCATCGGCACGTCGCCCGTGACAGCCGGCTCGGACGATGTCTGCGCCAGCGCCGGCAAGGCCACAGCAAACGCGGTCAGGGCGACACGGGAAGCCAGCGAGGCCAGGGAGGTCAGCTGGACCGGGTGAAGGCGCACCGGCCAAGGCAGCGTCAGGTCGGAATCCATGGCAGCCCCTCAGAACAGCGGCACCACGGTGCCCAGCACCTGCTCGGCCCGCACGAGCCCGCTGCTGCGGTAGCGCGAGTCGAACGAGTCCGGGCCGGTGCCCTGCACGTAGTAGTGGCCCGGCGGGATCACCGTCGGCGCGATCGGCTCCAGCGGCCGCCGGTCGAAGGCCTGGGCCTTGGCCGTGCCGACGACGATACCGTTGACCGACACCGTGCGGTCGGACACCGTCACCACGTCGCCCGGCAGGCCGCGCACGACCTTGAAGAACGGCTGTCCATCCAGTCCGGGGTACGCGGTTCGCGCCTCGCCCGCAAACGAGAAGATGACGAACTCGCCGCGCTGCAGCGGATGCTCTCCGTGTTGCAGCCAGGCCACCCGGTACGGCAGGCTGCCCGTCCAGTTGAAGAGGACCGGCACGCGCGGCGTCGGGTCGATGAAGAGCCGCGTGTAGGCGAAGGCCCAGATCGCGAAGACGGGCAGGTAGAGGTACCAGCGTCGCCGCATGTGCGTCGCAAAGTCGATGGCCTGGGTGCGAAGGCTGCGCTTCATCGGGCCTCCTCGGGGTCGTTCCTGTGGGGGGTCTGGGGATGGCCCAGCTTCTGCTGCAGCAGTGCCGTCAGATCGACGGTCCGCGGTGTCGGGCCGGCCACGGCGCTCTTCAGCACCACCAGACAGGCACAGTCGCGGGGCAGTTCCTCCAGCGCCGCCGGCAGCCGCTGCGAGAAGCTCCGGGCCAGCGCGAACGCCTTCTCGCGGTCGGCATCGGTGGTGGCACGGGTCAGGAGCTGGGTGAACTCGGCCTCCTTCTGCCGGTACACCTCGCCGACATCGACCACGCCGACGCGCTGGGCCGGGCGCACCACCACGCGGTCGTAGGCGGCCAACGTGCCCAGCACGATCAGCAGCGCGAACGCCGCATGCAGGAGGATGGGCACCATGCCCACAGGCCCGGAAACGGGTTGGCGAGGGCTGGCGCTGGCGTCGACGTCCATGGGAGCCCTGCGAAAGTCACACCGCGTGCCCGCGCCGCCGCAGCAACTCGGTGATCGCGTCGTCGATGCTCAGGCCCTGCGCCCGCAGCTCGTCGATCGGGGCGTTGTCCTCCAGCTTGTTGGAGAACAGCAGGTGGGTCGCCGGGTCGAGGATGTTGCGCGCCACGCCTTCGCCCACCGGCGAGGAGATGTAGACCTCCGAGAACACGCCGGGCTCCGTGCGCAGCGAGTTGAGCAGCCGCTTCTTGGGCTCGTCCATCGACAGCCGCCCCTTGCGGTCGAGCATCTCGATCGACTCGGGCTTCTGCCGCAGCAGGAATACCCAGTCCGAGCAGTTGAAGGCCGCCTCCATCTGGGCCGATCCGTAGTAGTCGTCGGCACTCTGAGTGGCCGTGCCGAGCGATCCGCCGTACTTGCGGGCGCGACGCGCGGCTTCCTCGACCACGGCCGCCTTCACGGGGTCGTCGGCGCCGATGTCGCCCAACTGCTGCTTGAGCTCGTCGATGAAGAGCACCTTGCGCCGGTTGCGCGTGAGGTACATCTCGCCGGTGATCTGGTGCAGCAGCAGGATGTTGACGACGGCATGCAGGTCGGGCCGGCGCTTCAGCTCCTCGTTCTCGATGACGACGAAGTCGTTGCCGAAGTCGATGTTGTTGCGCCCCTCGAAGAAGCGCTCGTACTGGCCGCCGCGGGCGTAGGGGTTCAGCATCACGGCCAGGTCGCGGATGCGCGGGTCCTCGCGCACGCCCAGCTCCTCGATGGTGCCGGCCTTGAAGGCGTCGCGCAGCGCGGTCACCGTGAGCGCGTTGCCGTGCTCGCGGAACAGCTTGATGACCATCGCCGAGATGGCCTTGTACTGGACCTCGTCCAGCGGCCGGGACATCGAGGCCATCTTGGAGATGGCGGGCACCAGCATGTCGATGTCCTCGTTGATGTCGACGATGTGCGTGAAGGGGTTGAGGCAGATGTCGACGTCGGGCCGGAATTCGATGTACGTGCCCTTGGCCTTGCGGCACAGCTTCTCGAACGACCGGCCGAGGTCGAGCATCCAGACCTTGGCGTCAATGGCCCGGTAGGACCAGGCCATCTCGTTCATCAGCACCGACTTGCCGGACCCGGGCGCGCCGATGATCGCGAAGTTGTAGTTGCCCAGGTCGTTGTCGAAGATGTCCAGCGTCATCAGCTGGCCGCGCCGGCCACCGAAGACCAGGGCCGGCGTGCGCGTGCCGCGCCACTCGGCGATCAGCGGCGCCAGGTGGATGGCATTGGCCATCGTCTTGCGCGAGACGCGGCGCATCTTGGCCAGGTCCTTGTGGAAGGCCTCCGAAAGCGTCATCGGCAGGCTGGCCAGCAGCGCCTGCCGGTGCATGTAGACATCGGCGTTGAGCTGGAAGCCCCGGCCGCGCCAGATCGCGTTGGCGGTCTCCTGGGCGGACACGGCCTTCTCGGGCGGCGAGAAGATCGCCAGCTGGTGGTACAGGCTCACCAGGCTGCTGCCCACGTCGATGGCGTTGGCCGCTGCGGTCCAGTCCTGCAGCTTCTTGCCCACGTCAGGCATCACCTCGGCCATCTTGCTGCGGGCGTTCTGGGTCGCGCGCACGTGATTGGCGGTGACCACGGACTTCATGACGTTGGGGTCGAGCACGTGCACGCCCATGGTCAGCAGGAACGGGGCGCTGTACTGCAGCGCCGGCTGCATCAGGTCGCCGATCAGCGAGCCCATCTGCCACAGCGCGAACCGCTCGGGGAAGGACTTGATCGAGTAGAAGCGTGCTTCCAGCGATCCCTGGTGACCTTCCTTCCAGAGGGTCAGGCCGGCCGGGTGCGGGTCCTGGATGGTGTCGAAGTCGACGATCTGGTCGCGGATCTCGCGGCCGTCGTCGTAGTGGAGGTTGGGGGCGTCGGTCTGGGAAACCCGGTCCGGGTTGGTGAAGAGCGCACACCAGTTGATCAGGTCCGCGGCGTCGCAGACACGGCTGGGCAGCGACGCCGAGCGCAGCGTGGACGCCATGGATTCGCGCAGCGCGACCAGCTCGTCGCGCCGGGTCAGGTCGCCGGCCTGTTCCACGCCGCCGGGCACCGACACGCTCATCATCAGCCGGAAGTCGCGGATCGTGTAGTGGAAGCCGGTGGTCAGCGACTGCTGCGCACCGTGCAGCAGGTGCCCCACACGCTGCCGAGCAAGGCGGTGAAACAGGTTGTCGTTGCGCGCCGGGCGGCCCCAGTGCTTGGCCTTGTCGGCCTGGTCGGCATCCTCGACGCGCAGGTTGGCATAGCGGCGCAGCTGCTCGCGGACGTGCGGCGAGGCAAACAGGTGGAACTGGATCCCGGTGGCTGGCGGGCAGGTCGAGTACAGCGAGATCAGCACCTCGGCCATGCGGTCGTCGGCACCCGACTGCGGCATCAGCTCGAGCATGAAGCCCAGGCTGTCGCGGTTGACGAAGAGCTTCTCGTCGGCGAGGTAGGCCGAGTACGGCAGCCAGGACGCGAACTGCTCGGCGGGCGTGTCCGGAGGCGAGCCCAGGCCCAGCCAGCCCAGGCTGCCTTGGCCGGGGCGGCTGCCGCCAGGAGAGGCGGCGGATCGGGACGAAGCGGTCGGGGCGAACGGAGTTGGCATGGAGCGTGCCTCGCAGGGAATACCGGATGAGGAGCCAGGTCAGTCGTTGGGTTCGTTGCCACGCGGATCGACAGGCATCTGCGGCCGGCCCGCCGGAGGCGTCAGGCCGGGCAGGGACAGCGAACCACTTGGTTGATCTGTCCGACCGGACTGGTTCGATGTCCTGGGGTCGCGCGATTCGGTGGCGCCGCCGGCAGAACGTGCGATTGCGGGCGGCGGAGGCCGCAACGGTGCGTAGGCATCGCGGATCTGCCGCTGCGCGTGCTCGACGAGCCACTGGCCGTCGTCGACCCGGACGTAGACATAGCCCTGGTCGTGGAGGTCGCGATCGGCGTCCTCCCAGGGCTTGAACCACAGTCGCAGGATGCGGGCCGACGACCGGAGCGGCATGGCCGTGGGCGAGGGCGGCGTCGATGGCGAGACGGCGATGCGGGAGGCCGACGCGCCTGCAGCGCCCGCCGCGGCTGCGCCCGCGATGCCCTCCGTCGCGCGCGGGGCTTGCGGCATGCCTGGGTTGGCACCGGCCGTTCGCCGCTGACTTGGCAGGTTGTTCTGCACAGCATTGGCGTAGGTGCCGGAGACGGAGTCGCAGGTGACGCCGTCCGGGGCCTTGCAGGCATAGCTGGAGCTGCCGCTGAGACCGCTCATGCTCATGCAGCCGCTCAGCATCCAGGCCAGCAGCACCGGCGCCGCGGCCAGTCCGGTGGCTGGGGCAGCACGCGATGTCGGAGCCGCGGGGAACTCGACGGCGGACTGCTTCATGGCTTGCCCCCCGCCACCTGCGACACCTGCTGGAGGCGAGCGAGCAGCACGGTCCGGTCGACGTAGCCGTCGGTTCGGGTTCCGTCCGCCCAGACCAGGGTGGGCGTGCCCTGGACGGCGAGGCGTTGCGCGAGCGCGAGGTTGCGATCGAGCGGGTTGTCGCACTCCGGGGCACGCGGGGCTGGCGGGTCGCCCGCCGGCCTGAGCAGCGAGGTGTCGCCCTGCAGCATGAACTGGTGCCAGGCCTTCTCGCGGTCCGCCGCGCACCAGATCGAGACCGGGCGCGCGCGGCCCTGGAAGGGCACCAGGAAGGTGTAGATCGTCACGTCGTCCAGGCCGGCCAGCTCGGGCTCGAGCCGGCGGCAGAACGAGCAACCCGGGTCGCTGAAGACGGCGATGCGACGGTGCTCGTTGCCGCCGCTGCCTCGCACGGTCTTGATCGCGTCCGCCAGCGGCAGCTGGTCGAAGGCAATGAGGGAGTCGGGAGCCGGCATCCTGTCGGCCTGCGCCGAAGGAACGCCCGCACCGGGCGCCCGGCCGGCCTGCGCAGCGATGGTGGCCGCGCGAGCCAGTCTGGGGCCGGTGAGGTCCTGCATGGTCTGGGTGTCGAAGACCCGGCCGAAGATGAAGTAGCGCGGATTCCGCGGCGACACGTAGGCCACGTTGCTGTTCATCCAGACCTCGTAGAGGCCGGCCACGGGCGAGCGCTGCACCTGCGTGAACTGGGTGCCGGGGTGCGCCTTGCGCAGCGCGGCCAGCAGCCGAGCCTCATCGGAGGCCGTGGCGCCGGCGTGGCCTGCGGAAAGGGCCGTCAGACCGGCCACGAGCCAGGCCGCCTGCCACCGGTGCCGGCCGGGAACATGCGGGGCGGGGGAGGTAAAGGCGAAGCCTGGTGAGGGCTTGTCAGTCGTTGGCATCGTCGGAGACCTCCGGGTTGCTCGGGCGGACTGCAAGGGGCGCGGCGGCAGCGGCGCTCATCGGCACGTCGATGCGGACGCCCTTGGTGATGACGACATCGATCTCGCGGCCGGCGTCGACCTCGATCACAGGGAAGGTGTTCTCGGCCAGCTTGATGTAGTACTGGGCGAGCCGGTCGAGGGCGCGGCCGACACCCGTGCCGAGCCCGGCCCGGTAGGCATCGGCGCCCGAGGCGCTGGTGATCGTTCCCAGCGGCGAGGTGCTGACGTTGGTGGACGAGGTGGCCAGGCCCTGGCCGATGCCGCTGACCACGCCGGCCAGCAGGGCGTTGGCCAGCATCTGGCCCTGCTTGGTGACCAGCCGCCCGCGCATGCCGACCTTGCCGTCCTCGCCGTAGACGCTGCCCTGGATCTTCACTTCCAGGGTCGCGCCGTCGGCGCGGACACACGAGAGGTTCTCGGTGCGGAGGTAGGCCCGTTCGGAGCTGATGTCGCCATAGCCAGCCGCGATGACGAAGCACTCGCGGTACTCGCCACGGAAGCGGTTGGGTAGCACCGCGTTGTCCGACAGGCGGATCAGCACAGGGTGTGGGTTGGACTGCGCCTGTCCGCCGGTGGGTGCGTCCAGTCCGCCGAGCAGCGTGCCGCGCGTGAAGCTCACCGGCAGCCAGGTCGACACCGTCCGAGGCTCGGCCGCCGGTGTGCCGGCACGCTCCGAAGCGCTGCCGCTCGAGCCGGGGTTGCCTTGCATGCTGCGATCGACCAGCGTGACGCGGCTGATGGCTGGCGCCGCCGGTGCTGGGTCGGCCGTCGGCAGCCCCGGCATGCCCGCTGGCAACTGTCGGCCGGCCATGCCCGGGCCGTAGGTCGAAGGGAGCGGCAGGCTGGCCGCCGGCGGCAGCCCGGTCGGCGTCGTGCCGGCCGAGACCGACGGCAAGGCGGGTGGGAGTGGTGCAGGCACGGGCGGAACCGGGGCTGCAGCAGGCGCCGGAGCAGCGGCGCCCTGGGCCGCCTGCGTCGCCGAGGTCAGGCGCTGTTCCAGTTCCGCGAATCGCTGCATCGTGCGGGCCTCGAAGGCCTGGCGGTCGCGGTTGAGCCGGGTCTGCTCCTCGCGCTCGCTCTCGTACTGGGCGAGCTTGCTGCCTGCGGTGCCGACCCACTGGTCCACCGGGTTGACCTGCTGGCCCGGCGGCATGACGCCGATGTTGGTGACCGGCCCTGGCGCGCCGGCGGCGGGCTTGCGCGCACCGGATGACGAGCCGGTGTCCGTGGACGCGAAGATCAGCCACAGCAGGCCCACGCCGGCGGCCACGATCACACCCAGCAGCGCGAACTGGCGCTGGCGCGGCGTCATCCGCTCGGCCAGTTGCGCGCCGAGGCGGGTGGCCGACTGGCGAAGGGCGGCTGCGGAGGGGGGCAGGGGCGACACCATCACTGGCCTCCGCGGCGGATGACGAAGACGTTGGTGGTCTCGCCCGGACGCAGGTTGTGGTGCTCAACAGCCACAGCCAGCACCTGCCCACCCGACGGGCTGTCGGGTCGGTCGAACTCCTGCTCCGCCAGCACCATCAAGGCCTGGCTCACGTTCTGCAGCAGGTACTTCTCACCCACCAGACCCCGGCCCTCGTAGCGCCGCATCAGCGAGAACCTGGCTTCCGCCCAGAGCTGGATGGGCTGGTTGAGCTCGTCCATACGGATGTCGGGCGGCACGCGGTCGGACGCCATCGCCAGGAGCAGCGTCTTCATCCCCCGGATGTGGTTGGGGGCGGTGCCCAGCGGTGTCTGCGAGCCCGCGGCGCTGGTCGGGGACTGCATCGCCTGCAGTGCCCGTTGGCCGGGGTCGCGGATGACGATGGTGTCGGCCGGGGTGTCTGCCTTGCGCAGCACCAGCGTGTAGGTGGCGTGCGCCGACGAGATGAACAGGTTGACCGGCTTGGGCGAGTCGCCGACCGGGCGGATGTAGATCTCGCCCTTGTCGCGGTCGCACTCCAGCACGATCTCCCCCGCGGGGTTCACGGCCGGCAATGCGGCAGCGGGCGGTGCGCCGTTGCTGCCGCTGGAAGACGGCGCAGCACCACCGCAATTGCTGGAATGGATGTTGCCGAACACGTCCGTGATCGCGGCGCCGTCGATGCGGATGCGTGTGGGCTCCTTGATCGACAGCACGGCCTCGACGGCCACGCCGTCGCGGGCGTCCAGCACCTGCAGCGCGGTTGCCGGCGCTGCGGCTGCGAGCAGGCATGTCACGGCCGTCCATGCGGCGACCGGGCGGAACCAGCGGGGTGTCTGGGAACCTGGCGCCATCGTCACCGTCGCTGCCGGTGCAGCGAGGCGACGGCGCAGCGGCCGGGAGTCACGGCGCGGCATGGGTCACCTCCTTGAAGGTCTTCAGGTGCATCCGGCCGCCGCTGTACGCGAAGCCCACCTCGTAGGCCTTGGCGTCGTTGGCCGTTTCCAGGCCGTTGACCAGCGTGCGCAGCCGGCCGCGGACGACGACGGTCTGTGTGTCCTCGCTGGGCACCAGCTGCTGCGGCATGAAGAAGGTGCTGGCGTTGATGCGCTTCAGCCGCGCCGCCTCCAGCTCCTGGCGGGTCTTGAGCTCGCCGTGCTGGTCGGGCTCGACATAGCCGAGCAGGATGTCCTTCTTCCAGTCGATGGAGGCCGGCGTCACGTCCAGCACCAGCCAGGCGATGAAGGCGCCCATCTGCTCGAGGTACTCGCCGCTGGCCTTGTCGCGCGAGACCCAGAAGGACTTGTTGATGGACGGCGGCACGACAACGGTGCGCACCGTGCCCAGCAGGTTGAGGATCACCACCAAGGCCAGCACATGGGCGGCGGCCAGCAGGCCCACGGTGAGCGCCAGGCCGCGGTTGCGGCGGCGCATCTCCTTGATGTCCCCGTTCAGGCGTTCGAAGTCCATGTCAGTCCCGCCCGGCCGTCCGAAGGGACTGAGCAGCCCCTCGGGGGCTGCGAACGAAGTGAGCTTGGGGCTTCATCTCTTGGCCTTGGGGTCAACCGACCATGCGCCGGATGTGCGACGGCGGCGTGGCGCGCATCGCCGTCAGCGGGCTGGTGGGCAGGTGCCAGTACAGCCAGTGCACCGCGAAGGCCGGGTGCTTGTCGGCCTTGATGCGGGCGATGGCGCGCGAGGTGAGGGCGCCGGCGGCCAGGCACAGCGCGAAGGAGAACTTCGAGCCGGACATGTAGCCCATGAACAGCCCGAAGAGCAGGGGCGCGGCGACGTCGACGTCCCAGAAGCCGATCTTCCACTGGTCGTCCAGGCGGCGCGGGATGTAGGTGTCGGCGTGCATGCGGGCCTCCTGCTCGTCGGCTGCGCGCGCGTCAGATCACCGCACCCATGATCGCGCCCGCGATCACGAGGCCGACCGCGGCGAAGATGGCCAGCCCGACATAGAACAGCACCGGGCCGAAGTTGCGCAGTGCGGCCAGCGAGATCAGTGCGACCACGAAGCCGACGAAGCCGACCAGGGCCTTGATGCCGGGACCCAGGCTCGCGATCTGCGTCAGCGCCGAGGTGAGCGGGCCGGTGATGCCGGTGAAGGCGACCAGGTCGAGGGCGTAGCCGGGAAAGGCGACGCACAGGCCGAGCGCCATCAGCACGAAGAGCGAGACCGGCGACAGCAGGCGCTTCGAGCGGCGGTTGCCGGCGAAGTGGGCCGTACCGGGGTCGTCGGCGCCGTCGGTTGTCAGGGAGCCCGTGGCACGGGCGGGATGCACAGAGGCGAGAGCGGTGTTCATGGGAGTCCTCCGAGGGTTCAGTGCTGGGAGACGAAGGTGGATGGCGGTGGCGGTCGGGTCGGGTGCGGGTGATCGGCGGGTCGGTGAGAGGGTTCAGGTAAGTGCGGGCAGGGCCGGGTGTGCAGATGAGGGACGAGCGACTGAGGGCGCACTACAGATCGGTGGGAACACGTTCGAAAGCGATCTCGACCCGCCGGTTGCGCGCACGGCCCTCTGGGGTGTCGTTCTCCGTGGCGTAGCAGCAGACGCCGCGCCCATCGACCTTCACCTCCGCGCCAGCCAGGTGCGGGTGGCGCGCCCGCAGGTACTGCGCGACCGCAGCAGCGCGCCGGCGGGCCAACAGGTCGTTCGCAGCCGTAGGTCCGACGTTGTCGGTGCGGCCCCGGATATCGACGCGCCGGATGCCGTCGCCCGTGGCCGCGGCATCGATCAAGGCACGGGCGGCGGCCGTGAGCACCGCGCTCCCGAACGGAAAGCCCACGGCGATCTCGGACACCAGCGGTTCGCCCGCGTCCTCGGGCCCGATCGCGGTTCGGTGCGCAGTTGGCAGCTTTGCCTGGGGTCCGGCGATCACCAAGGTCTCACCGGGGCTCAGCGACTGTGCAATGACTGCATCCGAGCGCGGGGTGGGATCGGCTCGCGCTTCAGCCGTTGCTGCGCGCGCTGGATCGACGGCCAGCGTCTTCGGCGTGACGGCGGGGCAGGCGGGCGGTGCGCACGTGGCGAACCGAGCCTGGCGGCCGTGGTCCAGCTGGGCGATCGACAGCCCAGCTGCGGCGCGCGCCGAAGTGGGGGGCGGTTGAGCGGCCTCTGGCCGCGAAGGGAGGGCGCCAGTTCGGGGTGCGCTGCACGACGACGCGGCGCCAATGGCCGTCACCGCGAGCACAGGCGCGGCCAAGAGCCGAAGCGCACGTCGCGTCATGGCGCCACCCTCGCAGCCAGGAGGATGGGCGCCGGTTGCGCCGCCTGCACAGACCGCTGTGAAGTCGCCGCAACGGGACGTGCAGCCGCGCCGCTGGCGGAAGGCAGCCGGCGGTAGACCTTCCAGGCGTAGCTGGAACGCGCCGCCGTGCAGGCCTCGCCCTTGAGCTGGCTGCAGGCGGCGTTGTAGGCGCCGACGGCGTTCCAGGAGGCACCGTGCCGAGCGAACGCGTCGGCCAGTAGCCACGCGCCGACGTGGATGTTCGTGCAAGGGTCGTAGAGCTGTGCCTCGCTGATGCCATGCCGCGCCAGCTTGGGAAGGTGGGAGCTGTTGATCTGCATGAGCCCGATGTCGTAGGAGCCCGTGCGCTGCAGATGCGATCGGTTGACGGCGCGTGGGTCGAGGTTGGACTCGACACGCGCCACAGCGACCAGCAGGTGGGGCGACAGCCCGAAGCGCTGCGCCGCCTGCTCCCAGCAGGCCTGGGCCTGCAACGGCGCCCAGCCGGTGGCGAGCGCTGCCAGCAGCCAGGGTCCAGGCATCGGCCTGATCGGCGACCGTCGCGCGGGGAACAACAGCGGCACCTGCATGGATCGACCCGTGACGTATTGGTGGACAGGGCGACGCCGTTCCAGTCGGCCAGGCCTGGCCGACTGCAGGGCGTCGAGCGACGGGTGAGGCCCGGCGAAGCGGCCAGGGTCGGAAGCGGGTGTGGAGCGGGTATGGAGCGGGTATCGAGAGCGGGTCTACGGGGAGGCGACCTGCGGCGCGTGAGGTGCGAAACCCCTGCACCACCGCGCCGTCACCTTTCGCCTCATCCGGGGCGGAATGGGCGCCCGCGCGCGGCTCGGTCGGCCATGTTCAGCCGGGCCTGGCGCAGCACCAGCGCGTCGGCGCCCTCGTGCTGGCGGCACAGGGCCACGCAGGCCGTGGTCAGCTGGTCGAGCTGGAACTTGGGGTTGGGGTGGCGGTTGGCCGGCGAGCGCTGCACGGCCAGCAGCAGCTCGTACTGCGGGCGCCACATCGACTCGCGGCGCCTGGGCGTCAGCGGCGGGCGCAGCACCAACTGCGTGCCCAGGAAATCGAAGATCCGCGCTGGCGCGTCATCGTGCAGGAAGACCAGCGACACGCAGGCGCTGATGAGGTCCGGGAAGCGGAAGGTCGGCGAGACGTTGCCCTCGCTGCGCAGCACCGTGAACAGCCAGTCGTGCTCCTCGAGCCAGAGCCGGGTCTCGATGGTCTCCGGGTGTTCGCTGTCGTGGGTGCCGGAGCCGGCCTGGCCAGCCTGGGTGGCGACGTCGCAGCGGGCAGCGGGCAATGCAGAGTACATGGCGCGGTCCTCGTTCGGTGGCTTCAGGATCTGAAGGCCGTGCTCTGTCGAGCGCGTGACCGAAAGGGTAGGAGCCGGCTGCCGCCGCGGCGCCGCGGAATGGCGCGTTTGCGAGGGGGGTTTCGACGCCGAGCCGACCCTTGTGTCCGAGGTCTGATGTTCTGGGGTCTCCGTTCAAGTTGGGTAGAGTGGCGCAGAGGGAGATTTGAAACCAATGCGGCTGGTTCAAAACGCAGGCACCGACCGAGTTCTCGACCTGATCCTGGCCCACGCGGCGCGCGGCGTGTCGCTTGACTTGATGTCAGGCACCGCGTCGTTGTTTGCCTTCGAAGCGCTTCAGTCCCAGGCGACCCAGCTTGGGAGTGGCAGGTGCATCTTTCCGGGCGCGGGCGCCGATCTGGCACTCGTCGGAGGCGAGGCGGATCGACCGGCGCGCAACCGCCTGCAGACCGCCTTTCTGGCTCGACAAATGGCCGACTGGCTGCGTTCCGTGGCCGAGGTGCGCGCTGCGGCCGGCCAGATTCCCCAAGGCCTCGCGGTCATTCGCGACGCAGCCGGAGAGCCCGTTCAAGCGGTCCACGGGTCGTTCGGCCTGTCCACAGACGGTCTCGGTTTGACCCCAGGCAATCCGCTGTCCTTCATTCAGGCGTCGGAGTCGCCCGCTGAGAGCCAAATGCTCGCGCAGTGGTTCGATGCGCAGTGGGCGGCGCTGGGCGCACGCGCTGAGGCCAAGGCGCGCTTGCTCGCCGAACTCGAAGGGCTCGCCAGCCCGCGTGACCCGGCGAGCGTGTACGCGGCCGTGCTGTTTCACCTCCTGCAGCGTGACGGGCAGGAGTTGGACGAAGACCGGATCGTCAAGGCCGCCACCGGCATTCGCAACACGGTGGTCTGGAAGAAGCTCTACAAGTTCCAGCGCGACGGCGTCGTGGGCGCGATCGACAAGTTGGACCGTTTCGGCGGCTGCATCATTGCCGACAGCGTGGGCCTGGGTAAGACATTCGAAGCACTGGCGATCATCAAGTACCACGAGCTTCGAAATGACCGTGTCCTGGTGCTGGCGCCCAAGCGCCTGCGCGACAACTGGACGCTGTACAAGGCCAATGATCAGCGCAACGTCCTGGCGTCTGACCGGTTCAACTACGACGTCCTGAACCACACCGACCTGTCCCGCGAGGGCGGGCTATCGGGTGACATCGACCTCAGCCACGTGAACTGGGGCAACTACGACCTGGTGGTCATCGACGAGTCGCACAACTTCCGGAACAAGAAGTCGCCCAAGCAGGGCAATGAGACCCGCTACGACCGCTTGATGCGCCGAATCATCCGCGAGGGTGTCAAGACCCGCGTGCTGATGCTGTCGGCCACCCCCGTCAACAACCGGCTGGCCGACCTCCGCAACCAGATTGCCTTCGTCACGGAGGGTGACGACACGGCGCTCTTCGACCACGGCATTGCCAGCATCGACAGCACCACCCGCCGGGCGCAAAAGGCCTTCAACCGATGGCTCGAGTTACCGGAGGATGAGAAGACCCCGTCGCTGCTGGTGGACATGCTCGGCTTCGACTACTTCACGCTGCTGGACCACCTGACGATCGCCCGCTCGCGGCGCCACATTGAGAAGTACTACGGCACTGAAGAGACGGGCCGGTTTCCCAGCCGGTTGCCCCCGGTGAACATCAAGGCCGATGTCGACCGTGCGGGCGAGTTCCGGCCGATCAAGGAGATCAACCTCGAGATCCGGCGGTTGAAGCTCGCAAGCTATGCGCCGCTGCGGTACGTGAAGGAAGGGCGGCTTGCCGCCTACGACCAGAAGTACAGCACGGCCATCCGCGGTGGCGAGAGCATCTTCCGCCAAGTCGACCGGGAAGAGAGCCTGATCCACCTGATGCGGGTGAACCTGCTCAAGCGCATGGAGAGCTCGGTCTATTCCTTCGCGCTGACGGTCGGCCGGCAGTTGAAGGACGTGGACGCCACGCTGGCGCGCTTGGCGGCCTACAAGGCGGGAACTGAAGGTGAGGCCAGCGAGTTCGAGGAACTCGACATCGCAGACGTCGATGTCGACGATCCGCTGTTCGAACCGCTGCTGGTCGGCCGCAAGGTCAAGGTGTTGCTGGGCGACCTGGACCTGGCCCGCTGGCGCCAGGATCTCACCGAGGATCGCAACCGGCTCGCCACGCTGCACGCTGCAGCGCGCCAGGTGGACGCAGGCCGCGACGACAAGTTGCTGAAGCTGCGAGAACTCATCGCCGAGAAGGTTCGCAATCCGATCAACGCCGGCAATCGCAAGCTGATCATCTTCACCGCGTTTGCCGATACGGCCGTATACCTCTACGAGCACTTGGCTGGCTGGGCGCGCGACCAGCTGGGCGTGGATGGCGCGCTCGTCACGGGTTCCGGCGGCAACCAGACCACGCTGCCCGGTCTTCGGCGCGACCTCGGCAGCATCCTCACGGCGTTTTCGCCGAGATCGAAGGAGCGGCCGGCGAGCCTGGCCGACGAGGGCGAGATCGACCTGTTGATCGCCACCGACTGCATCAGCGAGGGGCAGAACCTGCAGGACTGCGACTGGCTCGTCAACTACGACATCCACTGGAACCCGGTGCGCATCATCCAGCGCTTCGGCCGCATCGACCGCATCGGTTCGCCCAACACCAGCATCCAGCTGGTGAACTTCTGGCCGAACATGGAGTTGGAGGAGTACATCAACCTCGAGCAGCGCGTCAGCGGGCGCATGGTGTTGCTCGACGTCTCGGCCACCGGCGAAGAGAACCTGATCGAGCAGCAGTCCGGCGACCCGATGAATGACCTGGAGTACCGGCGCAAGCAACTGCTGAAGCTGCAGGACGCGGTGATCGACCTGGAGGATCTCTCCAGCGGCGTGTCCATCACCGACCTGACCTTGACGGATTTCCGCATCGACCTGGCGCGCTACTTGAAGGCGCACCCTGGGAAGCTGGAGTCGATGCCCCTGGGCGCCAGTGCCGTGGTGACGACGACCGAGGCGGACCTTCCGCCAGGCATCCTCTTCTGCCTGCGGGCAGAGGGGCAAGCGGCCGAGCGAGCTGTCGACCCAGGCTATCCGCTGGCGCCGGTTTACCTGGTGCACGTGTCCGAAGGCGGCAACGTACTGCTGCCCTACACCCAGGCCAAGCACGCGCTGGATCGCTTCAAGCGGCTGTGCATGGGCCGGGAACTGCCTGACGCGCTAGCCGTGGCGCGTTATGGCAAGCAAACTCGGCAGGGCGCCGACATGCGACAAGCTCAAGGGCTGCTCGCTGCAGCCGTGTCGTCGGTGGCCGGCAAGAGTGCGGAGCGCGCGGTGGCCAGCCTGTTCGACCCAGCCGGTACACACGCCTTGAAGGGTGAGTTCGCCGGCATGAACGACTTCGAAGTGCTGGCCTACCTCGTGGTTTTGCCGGGCACGGAGGCTCCCGCCGATCATGCGGGCTCCGCTGGAACGGCCTGACGGGCGGCATGACGGTCGACCAACTGCTTCAGGCGCTGGCGCTGCCCGACTCCACCCGGGTGCAGCAGCGGGTGCCCAAGAAGCTGTTGGTCGAACATGGCGCCGCCACGGCGCAAGACAAGCGGCTCATCCAGGATGGCATCGACGAGATCACCTGGCTGGCGTCGCTGAAGCCTCACCTCATCGGGGTACCCGAGCACGAAGACGAGCACCGTCACTACCGCGAGGCCGCGGTTCTGAGCCTCTCGCTCCGCCCTGGTACGCGGCCTGCACGGTTGGTGGAACTGCTGCATCGCGCCGTGCCGCATCCGGTACTGCTGGCCACCACGGTGGATGACAGCCTAGGCCTGTCGGTGGCCCACCTGCGCCGGTCGCAGACGGAAGCGGAGCAAGTGGTCCTGGATGGCCCCCTGATGTCGGTGCAAGTGCCGCCGGAAGGTGGAGGCGCTGCCTTCAGGACCGCACTGGCGCTCGCCAACCAACCCCGTACCGACCTGTTTGCCCTTGTTCAGGGATGGATGGACACCATCGCCGCCCTTGACGCAGCGCAGGAGACGGGGTCCTTCGTGCCCAGCACCAGCCGGGCGCAGGCCGAGGCCAGGCATGCTGCGCTGCAGCAATTTCGTGGCCTGCGGGCGCAAGCCGCCGAGCTGCGCGCCCGGGCGATGAAGGAGCGCCAGCTGGCCCGCCAGGTGGCGCTGAACGAGGAACTGCGCAGCATCAGCGCGCTGATGGAGTCGCTGCGCCAGAAGCTGATGGTCGGCGGCGGATGAATCGGCAGCGGCGAGCGCGCGGGTGAGCCGCCGTGGGCTGCGATGATGTGAGCTTTGCGGGTCCTCATCGGTGGGCCCCTGCAACTGAAGACCCTATGAGAACCGAACGATGGCTGTAGAGAAGATCGAACCCGGCGCGCCCGAATCGCAGAGTGCAGACCTGCGTGCCGAGAATCTGGCCCGGCTGAAGGCACTGTTCCCGGAACTGGTGACCGAGCGTCAGCTAGATGGACGCACTGTGCCGGCTGTCAACGTCGACGTGCTCAAGAGCCTGGTCGGCGATTCCACGGTGACCGACGCCGACGAAAAGTACGGACTGAACTGGCACGGCAAGCGTGCCGCGCGCCAACTGGCGTTGACGCCCAGCACCGGGACGCTGCGCCCCTGCCGCGACGAGAGCGTGGACTGGGACACCACCCAGAACCTGATGATCGAGGGCGACAACCTCGAGGTGCTGAAGCTGCTGCAGAAGAGCTACGCCGGGAAGGTGAAGCTGATCTACATCGACCCTCCGTACAACACCGGGAAGGACTTCGTCTACCCGGACAACTTTCAGGACAGCATCAAGAACTACTTGGAGCTGACGGGGCAGGTCGAGGGCGGCCGAAAGATTGCCAGCAACACCGAGGCGAGTGGTCGGTTTCATACCGACTGGCTCAGCATGATCTACCCGCGTCTGCTAATCGCTCGGAACCTTCTCCGGGCAGACGGTGTGGTACTTATCAGCATCGATGATCGTGAGAAGGCCAGCCTTAAGTTCGCATGCAATGAGGTGTTCGGCGAAGAGAACTTCGTCGGCACCATCATTTGGAAGGGAGCTACCGACAACAATCCAACTCGAATCGCAATTGAGCACGAGTATTTGCTTTGCTACTCTAGGGACAAGGATTCTGTCGACGGCGTGTGGAAGAACTCATCTGAGGACGCCAAAGAAGCCCTATTGAAGGAATACGTCCGACTTAAAGCCATGCTTGGGTCTGACGTTGAATCGATTCAGGCCGAGCTTCGCGGCTTCATCAAGGTACACCGTGAAGCGCTTGCTGCGGTAACACACTACGACCGAGTTGATGAGAACGGGGTCTACACAGGTAGTAGAAAGGTCCATAACCCCAAGCCGGGCGGCTATGTGTATGACGTCCCCCATCCGACGACAAAAAGGCCCTGCGTTCCTCCCGTAAATGGGTATCGATACCCTGAGCCGCGAATGCTCGAACTCATCGAAGCCAAGCGCATCCTCTTCGGCGAAGATGACAGTCAAATCGTTCAGATCAAGGAGTACCTCGAGGACTACGAGGGCAAGCTCTCCAGTGTCGTTCACCTCGATAGCCGAACAGGATCGAACGAACTCAATGCGATGTTTGGCGTGCAGAAGCTGTTTTCGAACCCGAAACCGGTCGCACTGTTGCGCTCGCTGTTTGAATTCATTGCGAAGCCAGGCGACCTTGTCCTGGACTTCTTTGCGGGTAGTGGAACTACGGCACAGGCCGTGATGGAATTGAATCGTGCGGATGGGAAAAACCGTCGATATGTATTGGTTCAGCTTCCAGAGAGGCTAAGCCCCGAGGATAAGGATCAAAAAGTTGGTGCTGCTTTCTGCTCCCAGATTGGTAAGCCGCTGACCATTGCAGAGCTTACGAAGGAGAGATTGCGCAGGGCTGGGCAGAGGCTACGTGAACTTGAGCCAGCGCTGGTCGGCGACGTAGGATTCCGTGTATTCAAGCTTGATAGCTCGAACTTGAAGAATTGGGCTTCTACAAGCGCGGGCTTGGAGCAATCACTGCTTGACCATCTAGATCACATCGACCCCGACCGGACTGATGCCGATTTGCTGTACGAACTGCTTCTCAAGCTGGGGCTTGATCTGTGTGTCCCAATCCAGACCCGCGTCGTCGCGAACAAGCCAATCCATGCCATTGGAGGCGGCGTACTGATTGCATGTCTGGACAAGCTCATTACAGCCGGAGAGTCCGAGCCACTTGCCCTCGGGGTAGTGGAGTGGCGGAAGGAACTTGACCCAGCGGGCGACGTGACTTGCGTCTTCCGCGACAGCGCGTTCGAGAACGACGTGGCCAAGACCAATCTGGCGGCCATCCTCGAACAGCACGGCATCGCCAAGGTGCGGAGCCTCTGACCATGCCGGTACCGGCGCGGCCCAAGATTTATCACATCTGCCATGTGGACCGGTTGCCGTCCATCGTGGTTGGAGGGCTGCTTTCCGACGCCGAAGTGCAGCGCCTGGCGCCGCCCGGCACCGTCATCGGCATGAGCAACATCAAGCAGCGCAGGCTGACGGAGCTGACACTGGACAGCCACCCGGGCCTGTACGTTGGCCAATGCGCGCCGTTCTACTTCTGCCCGCGCTCGGTGATGCTGTACCTGATCCACAAGCGCAACCCCGAGTTGGCCTACAAGGGCGGGCAGGAGCCGATCGTGCACCTGGAGGCCGACTTGTTCAACGCCGTCGCTTGGGCTCAGGCCAACGGCAGGCGGTGGGCCTTCACGCTGTCCAACGCGGGCTCGTACTACTTCGAAGACCGGGCCGACCTGGCTCAGTTGGGCGAGATCGACTGGAGCGCGGTGGCCAGCACGCAGTGGCCCGCCGTCAAGGAGCGCAAACAGGCCGAGTTCCTCATGGAGCACAGCTTCCCGTGGCACTTGATCGAGCGCATCGGCGTGTACTCTGCGGCAATCAATGCCCAGGTGGCGCACGCCTTGCCCGTGGGCGGGCACCGGCCGCCAGTGGCCGTGCTGCCGGCCTGGTACTACTGACAAGGAGACCGCGATGATCGAATTCACCAGCGGCGACATTCTCAAGGACGATGTGGACGCCATCGTCAACACCGTGAACTGCGTTGGCATCATGGGCCGAGGCATCGCGCTGCAGTTCAAGAACGCCTGGCCGGAGAACTTCAAGGCCTACGAGGCAGCCTGCAAGCGCGAAGAGGTGCAACCCGGCCGCATGTTCGTCTACGAAATCGGTCAGCTGACCACGCCACGCTACATCATCAACTTTCCGACCAAGCGGCATTGGCGCGGAAAGAGCCGCATCGAGGACATCGAGTCGGGTCTCGAGGCGCTGGTGCGCGAGATCCGCCAGCGCGGGATTCGGTCGATCGCGATTCCGCCGCTGGGCAGCGGGCTGGGCGGTCTGGACTGGAACGACGTGCGACCGCGCATCGAAGCCGCGATGAGGGAGTTGCCTGACGTTCGTGTGCGCATCTTCGAGCCGAAGGGGGCGCCGGCGTCCGATGTGATGCACCACAGCCGCGAGGTGCCCACCATGACGGCCGGACGAGCGGCACTGGTGGAGCTGATGGGCCGCTACATCCGTGGTTTGCTCGACCCCACGATCACCCTGCTGGAGGTTCACAAACTGATGTACTTCATGCAGGAAGCGGGCGAGCCCCTTCGGTTGAAGTACGTGAAGGCGCCCTACGGGCCCTATGCCGAGAACCTGCGCCACGTGCTGCGGGCGATCGAGGGGCACCTGGTGGCCGGCTATGCCGACGGCGGCGATGCGCCGGACAAGCCCTTGACGCTGGTGCCGGGTGCGGTGGACGACGCCAACGCATTCTTGGAGGCAAATGTTCTGACGCGTGAGCGCTTTGACCGCGTGGGACGTCTCGTCGAAGGCTTCGAGACGCCGTTCGGCCTGGAGTTGCTGGCCACGGTGCATTGGGTGGCGAGGCACGAGAGTGCTGGAAGAACCCCGGCCGAGGTGGTAGAGCGCACCTACGCCTGGAATGACCGGAAGCGCCAGTTCACGCCGCGGCAGATCGGCATCGCGTTGAATGTGCTCACCAAGCAGGGGTGGCTGGAAGCCGCACAGGCCGGGGAGGCGGCCACGTGAGGTTGCACTTTGAGGCGGACCTGCCCTATCAGTCGGCGGCGATCGAGTCGGTGTGTGACCTGTTCCGGGGCCAGGAGGTCTGCCGGACCGAGTTCACGGTGACCGTGCGTGCCGCCCGACCAGACAGCGACTCTGCCGCCGCGCAAGGAGCACTTGAGGGGATGCTGGCAACCGAACAGGGCGGCATCGGCAATCGGCTGACCCTGCTCGACGACGAGATCGAGGCCAACCTGCGCGAGGTGCAGCTGCGGAATGGTCTGCCGCCGACGACGAAGCTGTCCCCGGACTTCACGGTGGAGATGGAAACGGGCACCGGCAAGACCTACGTCTACCTGCGCACGGTGTTCGAGCTGAACCGGCGGTACGGCTTCACCAAGTTCGTGGTCGTAGTGCCGTCGGTTGCCATCAAGGAAGGCGTGAACAAGACGCTGCAGATCACCCGCGAACACTTCGAGGCGCTGTACCCGGGAGCCAAGGGGTACGAGTTCTTCCAGTACGACTCGGCGAAGCTGGGCCAGGTGCGCAACTTCGCCACCAGCCCGAACATCCAGATCATGGTGATCACGGTCGGCGCCATCAACAAGTTCGGCGACGAGCAGGAAGCTGCTGCCGAGGAAGCCGACGAGGCGTTGCGCCGCGAGAAGAGCAAGAACGTGATGTACCGCGCCAGTGAGAAGACTGGCGGTGAGAAGCCGATCGATCTGGTTCGCCAGACCCGTCCGATCCTCATCGTGGACGAGCCGCAAAGCGTTGACGGCGGCATCGACGGCCGGGGCCGCAAAGCGCTGTCCCGCATGCACCCGCTGTGCACGCTGCGCTACTCGGCGACCCACGTCGACAAGCACAACATGGTCTATCGGCTGGACGCCGTGGACGCCTACGAGCAGAAGCTGGTTAAGCAGATCGAGGTTGCCGCGGCCACGGTCGAGCAGGCGCACAACAAGCCCTATGTGAAGTTCCTCGGTGCAAAGGCCAAGCGCGGCACCGTGGTGGCCACGGTGGAGCTGGACGTGCGGACCAAGGCCGGCACGGTGAAGCGCCAGGAGGTCGAGGTGCAGGACGGATTCGATCTGCAGCAGGAGACGGGACGGGCCGTGTACGCTGATCTGCGGATCGGCACCATTCGCGCAGCCAAGAAGGATGAGCTGCTGGAACTGCATGTGCCGGGCGCGCAGCACTACCTGCGCGTCAACGAGACCTGGGGTGGCGTGGAACCCCTGGCGATCGAACGGGAGATGATCCGCCGCACGATCAAGGAGCACCTGGACAAGGAACGACGCTTCCGCCCGATGGGCATCAAGGTGCTGAGCCTGTTCTTCATCGATGCGGTGGAGAAGTACCGCATCTACGACGCCCAGGGCAACGCCCAGAAGGGCGTTTACGCCACCATTTTCGAAGAGGAATACAAGCGCTGGGCCGGGCACCCGGACTACCGCGACCTGTTCGGCTCGGTGGACTTGAGCGCCGCAGCGGCCGACGTGCACAACGGCTACTTCTCGATCGACAAGAAGAAGATCGCCGGCAAGACCGTTGAGATGGTGAAGGACACCAGCGGAAGCACGGCGGCCGACGACGACACCTACAACCTGATCATGCGCGACAAGGAGAAGCTGCTGAGCTTCGACTCGCCGCTGAAGTTCATCTTCAGCCACTCCGCGCTGAAGGAAGGCTGGGACAACCCGAACGTCTTTCAGATCTGCAACTTCAGCACGCGCGAGACCGAGCGCTGGCGGCGGCAGACCATCGGACGAGGCCTGCGGCTTTGCGTCAACCAACAGGGCCACCGCGTGCGCGGCTTCGAGGTGAACACGCTCACCGTGGTGGCGAACGAGAGCTACCAGCAGTTCGCCGACAGCCTGCAGAAGGAGATCGAGGCGGACGGCTATCAGTTCGGCGTCGTGCCCGAGCATCTGTTCGCCGGCGTCTCAGTGGCGCAGCCTGATGGCACGCAAAGGCCCTTGGGCTTCGAGCTCTCCAAGGTGGTCGCCGAGCATCTGCGCGCGACTGGCCTGGTGGATGCGCGCGGCAAGGTCAAAGACGAGCTGCGCCGCGCAATCAAGGACGGCAATCTGCCGCTACCGCCGGAGGTGGAGGCGCAGCGAGCGCAGATCCTCGAGTTGTTGCGTCGGGTGTCGGGCAAGCTCGAGATCAAGAACGCGGACGAGCGCCGGCAGGTGCCTGTGCGTCGTGCGGTACTGGACAGCCCGGAGTTCAAGGCGCTGTGGGACCGCATCAAGTACAAGACGACATACCGGGTTCAGTTCGACAATGAACGTCTCATCCGCGACTGCATTACCGCCGTGATCCAGGCGCCGCCGGTCAGCAAGACTCGCCTGCAGTGGCGAAAGGCGGGCATGGAGATCGGTGAGGCCGGGGTGACGGCGGTGGAACGCAAAGGCGCCGACATGGTGGTGCTCAACGAGGACGACATCGAACTACCGGACATCCTCACCGAGCTGCAGAACCGCACTCAGCTGACGAGGCGCAGCATCGGCCGCATCCTGGTCGACAGCCATCGGCTCAACGACTTCAAGCGCAACCCGCAGCAGTTCATCGAGACGGTGGCCGACGCCATCAACCGCTGCAAGCGTGCCGTCCTCGTGGATGGCATCCGCTACCAGCGGCTTGGCGACGAGGCGTACTATGCGCAGGAGCTGTTCGAGACCGAGGAGCTGACGGGCTACCTGAAGAACATGCTGCTCGATGCCGAGCGTTCGGTCTACCAGCACGTCATCTACGACTCCGACACCGAGCGCGACTTCGCGGACCAACTGTCGAAGAACGAATCGATCAAGGTCTACGCCAAGCTGCCGGGCTGGTTCAAGGTGCCGACGCCCCTGGGCAGCTACAACCCCGACTGGGCCGTACTGGTGGCGACGCCCGACGGCGATCGGCTCTACTTCGTCGTGGAGACCAAGAGCAGCCTGTTCGTCAGTGATCTGCGAAACGCCGAGAGCGCCAAGATCGAATGTGGCCGTGCGCACTTCAAGGCGCTGTCAGTGGGTGAGAAACCCGTGATCTACGACAAGTTCAAGGACGTGGCGGGGCTGCTGGAGCGGGCGCAGTCGGGGGGATGATGGTTTGGGCCCGGCGACCATGATCGGGCTGTGAGGCTTCGGAACGTGGGTGTCGATTCGGCGTCGGAGGCTGTTGACGGGTGACATTCCAGCAGCGATTTGCACAGTCTGACGACGCCGCGCAGATGATGACCCGTGCCCGCGAGGCCGTGCGGGTCGATGCCTCCGGTGCGAGCCTGGGTGCGCTGGTAGAGCTGCTGATGCTGCGCCGCACGGCCGATCGTCGGATCGCTGTTGCTGATTCGACACCACGCGGGCGCCTGCTGCGTCGGCTGTTGGCTTCATCGCGACTCTTCGTGAGCGAAGGATCCTGTGGAGCGATCCACCGACCCGCCGGCGGCGAAGCCGCGGCGGATGCCGCGTCGAACGACTTCGCGAAGACGTTTCAGGCGCAGCTTGTGGCAGTTGGCGTGCAAGCGACCGCTGCGGGCCGGCTCTCGGCGGCTCTGCATGAACTTCTGACCAACATCGACGAGCACGCGGGCGATGCAGTGGATGGGCTGGGCGCATTCGAGGTCATGGACCGCGAAGCTTGGATGGTGGTGGCAGACAGCGGAAGAGGCGTTCGGGCTGGCTATGCCGAGTCGCCACTGCCGGTAAAACCAGCCACCGCCGAGGAGGCGCTGACCTGGGCCGTGATCGAGAATCGGTCGCGTACCGGAGATCCGCACCGAGGGCTGGGCTTCCGGTCGGTGATCCAGTCGGTGCGGTCGCTGGACGGTTGCGTTCGCGTTCGCAGTGACTCGGCCAGCCTTGAGCTGGTGCAGGCCGCCGACCGGCCCAAATTCCTAGTCCGTGAACAAGGGCATTTGCGGGGATTCGTCGTCAGTGTCCTGTTGCGCTGGTGATGACCGAAAGTCGAAGCTTGCCTGGCGATCTTCGACCGGACGTTCGAACGGCGCCGTGGCGGCCAAGCGCAGCACACGGATGTTGTGCTTCAGAAGCGCGCGCGTCTCGCGTCTGGAATCGGCCTGTACCGACACATAGGACGCCTTGCCACCCGGGTTCACATAGGCCTTGCGGCGTTTCATCGCACGCATGTACGGCGTGGAGTCGATGATGACCACCTGCTTGAAGGTTCCGCGTAGGGACCGAGCAGCTTCAGCGTTGCCGCGCACCACGAGTGTTAGGTCGCGCCCGACTTGCTTGGCAAGCTCGGTCAGCCGCTGACAGTGTTGTCCGATGCTCAACTTGGTGGCTGTGCCGGTCAGGAACTCATAGGCGATGGCCTTGACGGCAGTCTGGTTGCGGATGAAAGCCGCCCAGCGCACAAAGTCGTGATCGGTGCGGCCGTTGACATGAAGGGCCGTGCAGAGCCCGCCTTGGGTCATGTGGTACCAGACCCAGGCGATGCGCTTCATTGCGTGAAGGTTGTCCTGTCGAGGGCAGTCAATCACCGTGCTGAAGTCCGGCGATGTCGCGAAGATCGCACCCGCGTGGACCATCTGTCTCGCGATCCTGCCGATGTCGGGCAGCGGCCAGACCCGTTCAACGGCGGGATCTTCCTGGACGCCGGACAGCACCCAGCCATGCCGCGGTCGCACGCCGTAGGCGCTTGCCAGTTCCTGCTGAGTCCTGGCCCGAGTGGCGTGCTTGCGACCTTTGAGGGCGTATGTCAGCGGTAGTGCCACGCAGTCGTCCACCGATGTGATGCGAGGACCGACGAGGTTGCCCTGGAGCAGGGGGATCCATTCGGGCAGTCGGGGCATGTCGACATCGCGTGCCAATGGGATCGTGCTGAGGTCCCAGCCGTCCACCTCCTCATGACGCCTCACGTACTCAGCGGGCTTGTTGGGGCAGACCATGTCGCACTTGCTGCGGTCCTCGCAGTGGCAGAACGACAGGCAGTCCACCAGCAGTGCGCCGGTGTCGCGCAGATGCAGTCCGCCGCAGACGGGGCGGTCGATGCAGCTTCCGCAGCCAAGCAGTGGCTGGCTGGTGCCGACGTCCTTGAAAGTCGATGCGAATCGGACAGCATTCAGCGGCAGCAAGTCAACGCTCCACGACCAGATCGATGCAACCGGAGGATTGCAGTTGTGAGCGCACCTCGGCGACCATGAGTCCGGCGCCGCGTTCGAGACCCCGAAGAAGTTCTTCTTTGGGATTGCTGACTTCCCCGATGCAGACGTTTTGGTCGCGAACCTTGATCTCGCCCTGCATCAGCTGCAGCATCAGCTTGCTGCCAACCGGCGGCAGGTCGCCCGAGACGGTCGCGCGGCACCCAAGTTCCTGGCCGGGTGCGAGCGAAGCGAGCATGTCGTGCTCACTGGCGCGCAGCTGACGATTCCAGCCTTTCGCCCGGCCTTCACGCTGCTTTCGCAGAAACTCATTTCCCATACGACATGCCCTTCACTGCAGGAGAGTAGAACTTCGTCTTGCCGACTTTGCGCTCGGTGAGCAGACCCATTCGGGTAAGTGCAACCAGGCGGTTGTTCCAAGCGGTGATGACGGTGTTCTCGCCTGAGACCTCGCTGATCGCACGCGCGTCGGCCTCGCCGAGGCGCAGCGTCAGTTCGAGGGTGAGGGAGAGCTTGGCGTCCAACGGGCCTTGGGCATACGCTCCGGCAATGGCGCCGTCGTTCAACGAGCAGAAGAGCAAGACCACTTCGGATGTCGAAGCGGCCAGAAGTGCCTCTTCTCGGGATACCTCGTTCAGGTTGGCGACAAGGCAGGGCTGGCCATCCTGCGCGGCCCAGCGGACGATGGGCAAGACGGCTTCACGGAACGCGCTCGCCGTCACAAGCTCCATGTCGGCGAAGTCCAGGACCCAGGGATGTTCGAGCGTCGCTGCCCCGGCCTGAAGCTTGGCAGCGGCCTCGCGACCCGCCGCCGCGCCTGCCAGCGTCGACCTTCCGATGGTCGATCGAACCGACAACACATTTCGTTCACTCACTTGCATGAGTGAGAATGTAGCCGCGTTTCAGGTACGACGCAATCCCGAGCGGAATAGTCAGGTTCCGGGTGGTGGTGGGCGCTGCGGCCTGCCCCTGGTGATCCGCCCTGACTTGATGCCTACGCACGGCACAGAGACGACAGCGAGTGGTGTCTGCCGCCAGCTGTGACGAGTACTTCGACCGTGCTGGCCAAGGGTCCCAATCGGAGCCGGCCGACGCTTGCTGTGCGCCTTGCGGCGTAGAGCGGGATCGCGCCGGCTTCGAGGCGCGGCGCGAGATCACGGACCACCAGCGGGCGGTTATCCCCTCCGGTGGAAGTGCGCGAGGCTACGTCCCGCCAAGATGCCCAGCATAGCCATGACGCACGGCCCAACGACCGGATGCACGCCGATGGGCACGACCATCGAAACCACGAACGCACAGGCCAGCACGATCGCCACCGAGGTGTACAGCGCGAAGCGCTCAGGATCGTGGTGAAGAAACTCCTTCGACTTGATCACTCTGCTGATCGCGCCGTCCGCGACCGCTGCGACAAGGAAGGCCGCCATCCAAGGCAGCCACTCCAGCATTGCCGACAACCTGAAGGCGGCCAGCAGCACGAGCGCGTCGATCGCACGGAAGTAGCTGTTCCCGAACAGCCGCTGGTTGACGGAAGCCATCTCCCGCGCCACGGCGCCGTCCACGCCGCTGGCCGCCGACTCGCCGGCGGTCGGGGGAATGGATGTTGAGTCGCGTGCCGCGCCCTGTAGGCCCAGCGCTCGGTCGAGGATACGCAGCGCGGGCGTCTCGCCCCAAATCTCTTCCATCGCCTGGTGCTCGCTTCGAATCTGCGCCAGGAACCGTTCTGGCGGATGCGCCGATGGCAGGTAGAGCACCAGCACCAGCAGGCAGAGCAGGGCGGCGATGCTGACGATGCGGATCACGACGGATGTCCCGCTATTGCGGCTGGAGTCCGGTTCGGCTTGGGCGGTGCCGCACGTGTTGCTCTGGGTTCGTCCGCATCCGGGTCAAGGATCGGAAACCGCCCCTTGATGATCCGCCCGCCCGACACCGAGGCGAAGTACTGCAGGTTGGGCAGCTTGCCCAGCACGTCGGCGGGCACCATCTCCTCGAAGCTCTCGGTGAGCTGCGTCGAGTAGCTCGACGAGAAGTCGCCCAGGTGAGCGTCAGCACCGCTGCTCAGGCCCACGCGCACCGAGTGGATCGCGGTCTTGCCGAAGGTCTCGACCACGAAGTCCTGCGTCGGACGGTCCTTGGACCGTAGCGCGATCAGGTTGTTCAGGTTGCCCAGCGCCATGCGCGCCGCGTCTTCGCTGCCCAGGCGCTTGGCCAGGTCGGCCAGCGTCTGCATCGCGCAGGTGGTGAAGATGCCACCCTCGGCGCCCTTGTTCAGGATCTCGATCAGCGGCTGGTTGATGACGTTCGACACCTCGTCCACGAACAGCGAGATGCGCCGGTAGCCGCCCAGGTTGTAGCGCATGCCCGCACGGGCGGCCAGGTCGGCCAGGGCCAGTGCGCCGATGGCGGTGGCGACCGACGGGTCGGGCAGGGAATCCAGGCACATGTACAGCACATGCCCGGCGCGCTCGATCTTCTCGAAGTTCATGATCGGCCGTGCATCGCCAGCGTCGAAGGGGTCGGGCGACAGACTGCGGCCGAGGTCGCCCGAGGTCAGCATCGAGAGCACCGGCAGCAGGTTGGCTGTGATCTTCTGGTAGTGCTCGCGGTTGTGGCGGAAGGTGCGCACCTGGGCGTCAAGCACCTTGTTGCGCTGCGACTGCGGGACGTGATGTTCGTAGAAGGCGACCAGGGCCAGCAGGTCCGCACTGGCTGCCTCCGACGGACGCTTCATGTTGCCGCGGTGCGCATCGTGCAGCAGCTTCTTCATTTCCGGCTGGTCGCGCCAGCTGGCGCCGAGCAGCCGCTCGTAGAAGCGGCGCAGCGTCGCTTCCAGCACGGGCTCGATACCGCCCTCGATGTACTTGGTGAGCTTGACCAGATTCGGCCGCTCCTCCAGTTCGACCAAGCCCTGCACGACCACATTCACGGCGTCCCAGCCGAAGGCGGAGAAGGCGCCGGCCGTGTCCGGCGGCATGATTGACTGGATCCGCGAGGCGATCTCGGTGGGCTTCTGCCAGTTGAAGGTGAAGTCCAGGCGCACGCCGGCTTCAGGGAAGGCGGGGTGGAACTCGAGGAAGGTGTCGGGCTCGCGCCAGTCCTCGCAGGCGCGCTGCGTGACGCGCTTCAGGCGGCGGCTGTTCTTGGGGTCGATGACGATGACTACGTCGCCGCGACGTACGGCCTGCGTCACCAGGTTGGCCAGCGCCACCCCCTTGCCCGACTGGGTGGTGCCGACCAGCAGGGTGCCGCCTTCGAAGTTCTGCAGCGGCCGGTGCAGGGGCACCTCGCGCGGCTCGACGCCATGGATGTAGGGCAGGCCGATCTCGGCATCGGGTTGCGGGCGCGCGTCGTAGCCCAGCACCTGCAGCAGGCGGGGCGCCACGGTGAACTCCCGGTAGTCGACCTTGGCCAGTTCGTAGAGACGCTGCGAGTGGACGGGCCGCCACTCGAAGCCGAAGCCCAGGAACACCGCGTCAGGCTTTTCCGTCCAGCGGGCGACGGCCCGTGTGCTCAGCACCTGGATGCCGCGGCCGGAGAGCGAGGCGCGCAGCACCAGGGTGTGAACGCCCTGCGCCAGCCGCAGGACGCCCATCGCCAGGCAGAACGCGGCAAGCGGGAGTGCGAGCTGTCGCGGGAGCAGGCCCAGCCCGCCGGTCACCGCGAAGAACAGCAGGGCGGACGCCCAGACGGCGGCGGCGTACACCTCGTAGGCGCGCCGCCAGGGCATCTCATAGCGGCGCATCAGCATGTCAGGGTTCCTCGTGCGCGGCCGGCTCGAAGGCGGCAAGGTCGAAACCATCGATGCAGGCTGGGGCAACTACCAGCCCGATCTTCGGCTCGCCGCGGAAGTCGGCCGTGACGGTGGCCGGGCCATCCCCCCTGGCATGCACCAGCAGGCCGACATCGGCCAGCGCCCGACTCGCCAGCGCTGGCTGCACGCCCCGGACCTCCAGTTCAGCCAGCGGCACGAACAGGCCGGCCGCGATGGGTGCGGCGGCTGCTGCGCTGCCCGGCCCGTTGAGGGTGCCGACGATGGCCGCGAGGGCATCGCGCACGGCCGGGTTTAGGCGCATGGGTGCGTTCAGCTTGAAGGTCGGCGCCGCGGCCGGTGGCGGGTTGGGCGGAGGGGGCGGCGACGGGACTTCCAGGTCGGCAACGGCAGCAGGTGGCGGTGCCGGGGTCTGTGACACCGGCGGCGGCGGGGATGTGCGAGCTGCCGGTGATGTGGCCACCTCGGTGGCGTCGAGCAATGAGAACTGGGTGCCGGGCGGCGGTGCGGGAGCTGGCGCCGGTGCAGTCGTTGGCGCCTTCTGGGTGGTCCGCGTGGCGCCAGGTGGGCAGACCAACGAGATGGCCAGTGGCTCGGCCGGCGGCGCGACGCCGGTTAGCAGGATCGCCGGCGATGCCAGCTTCACCGCCTCCGCAGCGGTCTTCAACTCCGGCGGCAGGACGAACCAGGTCGAGGCGCCGTCCGGCTGCCGCACGAAGACCCCGGCCTCCAGAAGCAGATCGAGCATCGTCTCAGGCGCCTTCGGGATGCCGGCCAACTGATCGGCTTCGAGGAGTGCCTGAACATCGTGGGCCGCCTGCGGCCACAGAAGGAACAGCCCGTCGGGCCCCAGCCAGGACCGCGACTTCTCTCGGTTCGGGAGCCAGCTCGGGCTGCTGGATGCCAGCCGGCGCATCGCGTCGACCAGGTAGCGCTCGAGGTGCGAGCCGAACTGCGGCACGCCATAGCGATCGGCGTTGGCCTGCAGGTTCCGGTCGATCACCAGCGCAAGCGAACGGCGGACCAGAGCGTCGAGGACGTTGTGGTCCCGGTAGACCGGCTGCCCGCTGATGCTGGACAGGAGGTGCGGGACGATGACGCTGTTGTCCTGCGCCAGGTACTGAAGCGTGGCTCCCGGGATGACCAGGGGCAGTGCGAACACGCCCAGGCCCCGCGACTCGGTGGCGTTCGGCCGCCAGCGAACGAAGTAGCGAGTGGCACTGCGCGATGCCAGCCAGTCGCCCAGGGGCACGAGGAACTGCGGCCACTCGCCACCCGCCTCGTCGGTCACGATCAGGTGGCTGAGTACCCGGTGCAGTTCGCAGCACAGGCCGCCGATGAAGGTGGCCAGGCGCCAGCGCGGTTCAAGCTGGCGGCGCGCCGAGATCGTCGACCGTCCGGAGAAGATGTGCGCGTCGGTGCCTTGCAGGCTGTAGAACGCGACCTCCAGCCCCAGGTTCAGCAGGCCGGCAGGTGTGCTGAAGTAGTTGTCGGCGGTGGCCGGCAGCAGGTGGACGTAGCTGGCATAGCGCTGAAGCAGCGGCTGCACCTCCGCGTCGAAGGTGTCGCGGGACAGACCGAAGCACAGGCGGATGCGGCTGACGAGGCCGTCGGCCGCTGCTAGCACGTCAGGGACGGGCAGGGCGGCGAAGCCCGGGTCGGACGCTGGAAAGGCTTCGTGGGAAGCTGACGAAAGCATGGCGATTGCAGGCGAGCACCCGCGGCCATGTTGATGGACACGGTTGAACGCCGACACCCGAAAGGATCACTCTCGGGCGCGGCTTTCGACACCAGGCTTCGGCGGCAAGCCTGATCCGACATCGCTGGCGGTCGACATCGGGCGGTCGTCGCCCGCGCTCATGCGCCGCCATGGCGGGCTGCTGTCGGGCTGCTGTCGTGGTCAGCGCCGTCGGTGCTTTCGATACTGCGTGCCATCGATGTCCTACCATGGAGAACCTTGTGATTGACACCGCCGAAAGTGTGACGACCGCTCGCCTGCTGACCCCTGCCGAACTCGGCCTGTGCGTGCGGCTCTTCCGGGAGATGCGCCAGTGGTCTCAGGAGCAGTTGGCTGAAATCTCCGGGCTCAACGTCCGCACGATCCAGCGGGTCGAACAGGGCCTGGCGGCCAGCCTGGACACGCGAAGGGCTCTGGCCGGTGCGTTCGAGTTCGAGGATCTGGATGTACTGAACAAGCCTTTCGCGATCCCGACGGAAGAGGAACTCAAGGCACAGAAGGCAAAGTTCGATCGCGAACACGTCACCTTGACTGCACTCCCGCTGACGACGGGGAAGCAGTTGGCCAAGCTCGCCGAAGCTCACATGATGGATCTGTCGGAGCCTGGGTTCGAACTCGAGCGGGAGGCAGACGACGCGTTCGCCGGACTGGTGGACTACTTCAGGGAGTACCGTGACTGCGCGGACCTATACACCGAGTCGACGAAGTTCGAGGTGTACGACGAACTGCAGTCCCGCATCGATGGCCTGAAGGCGCTCGGCGTGTCATTGCGCTATGCCGAACGCAAAATGCAGGTGAAGTGGGGAGCCGACCCCGATGCCAAGCCGATGCCGGTGAGCGTTCTGTACGTTGTCGCTTTCCCGCTGGGCAAGGAGCCGGACCAGTTTGCGACACCGAAGTCCGGCGGCATTCGCTTCTGATGCAAGTGGGACGCTGTGCCGTCCACACCAGATCCGAGTTGCTTCTTCTGTATCTCGCATCGCCATCCGACAGTGAAGGTCCTGCTGCGAACCGATTGGCTCACGGCTGGCATTCGCTCGCGGAGGAGGTTCCAACCTGCCCCGTCGACGAGCCAAAGGAACACTGCAGCAGGACGAGCATCCCCAGTTGCTCCGCCCTCGGCGCGGCCAGCGGCTGCACCGGAAACGCCCCCTGCACCCGCGGGTCCGTGCCGTACCGCTGCACCAGCTTGCAGAAGGGGCAGTGGTCGTTCGACCGCGCCACGGAGCCGAAGGCCGCCAGGAACTCGCTGTGGCAGGTCGGGCAGGTGACGAGCGAGAAGCTCCTCGTGTCGGTGAGCCACAGGCCGTCCGTGTGCGCGGCCAGATCGAAGGCGCGGTCGAAGCTGATGCGATGCGGCGGCTGGCAGATGCCGATGTAGTGGCGGTAGGCACCGACGAGCGCTTCACCCGCAGGGAAGTCGGCGTCTCGCAGACGGCGGTACAGGGCCACGATGATCGATGCCTCGGCGCGGTGGAGCAGGTTGGCGCCGTGGTACCACTCCGGGGAGTCCGGCGAGCGCCCTCGAGGTACGGCCATGCGGTCCGGGAAGAGCAGGCGCAGCGCCTCGCGGGGCGGCAGGCCCGTCAGATGACCGATGGTGCGCACGCGTGCACCGCAGGCCGCACAGGCCTTGGCCAGCGCCAGGGCGCGCAGTTGGCGATCGACCCGCGACTGCATGGCCAATGACCCGGCAACTGAGCGTCAGGCGGCCGAACTGGCCGTCACATGGCGGGGGGCGTGGACCGCGGCCAGCGGTCGAACCAGCGGCAGCGGTATGTCGAGCAGGCTGACCAGGTCGCGGCGCGGCGGGAAGAGCGTGGCGTCGCCCAGGTTGGCCACGATGGCCATCAGCTGCTGGACGCTCATCGTGCCGAGCCGCTCGGCCTGGATCGCGTCGAGCGCGAAGCGGCAGCACGCCGCCGTGCGGTCGTGGAGGATGCCGTCGCGGATGGTGAGCAGCAGGGTCAGGTTGGCGATCTGCACATCGGAGAGCTGGACCTGGTTCATGGTGCGTCCTCGCGTGGGGACCACGAGCCCGTGCAGGGCAGGGTGGAGGGGTTGGTCGGTGGATGCGGGTCGTGTTGCAGTGTCTGAAGTAGTGGCTCTGGCGCTGTGCGGCCAGCATAGGGTGGGCGACGGGTCGACTTCAATGGGCGGCGCGGGCCTGTGCATCTGCTTACCGAATTGCCACTCGCAAGCCCTGGCGAATTCCGGCGAATGCGTGAGCGCGACCGCATGAAGCGATATGCGGCGTGAACGACGCCCTTGTCGGGGCGCCGTGCAACGTCGGCGCCGGCACGGTCGGCGAACGGGGTTGCCCCCGCTCGCCGCCGTGCCGGACTGCCTGCTCAGGCCGTGCTCAGATCGCTTCGGCCAGGCCCTTCCACTCGGCGGTGCCGAGCTCGATCAGCTTGCCGCCCAGCGCCTCGAACTCCGTGGCGCGGTCGTAGTCGTCGATCTCCTGGCTGTAGTGCGTCACCGCATTGACCAGCCCGTAGCCCGAGAGCTCGCCCTCGGTGATCAGGTGCCGCAGCACGCCCGAGCGCTCGACATCGTTGAGCGTGTAGCGCTGGGCCAGCACCTCGACCGTCTTCACCGGGTCGCCGACGAGGGGGATCTTCAGCGTCTTCTGCAGCTTCTGCGCCGTCTGCCGGAAGCTCGCTTCCGACACCGCCGCCTGCACCACGTCGCGCACCTTCAGGAAGAAGGCCTTGTCGTCGGCACGCAGGGTGTCGTCCTGGTAGACCTGCAGGCCCTCGTCCTCGGTTCCGAGCGAACGGCCCACATGCGTCTTGCGCAGCGACCGGTCGGCCGCGATCAGGCCGTTGCGGCAGACCAGCCGGTACAGCAGCGGCTGCACCGACAGCGTGCCCTGGCCGACCTCGGAGTTCGAGATCACCACGCCGGCCTGGACCACGTCGCCCGGCGCCATCTCGTAGGTCAGGCGGGAGGTGATGCACTTCAGGTACATGCGCGTCTCGGTCAGCTCGACCGACTCGAAACGCACGTCGGGCAGCTGCTGCAGGATGGGCAGCACGCTCTCGGCGAGGTCGAAGTTGTCGAGCCGGCGGTAGCGGTCCGACAGCACCGCGCGCACCTGGCCGTCCAGGGTGCGCAGCATGCGCCGGTCGTCCTCGCTCTGCAGCCAGGTGTTGACGTTGCGGTCCAGAAGCACCGGTTGCTCCTCGCGCATGCGCTCGAAGTACGCGTGCGGGATCTTCAGCTTGTCGGCCAGCTGGCGGCGCGCCAGCGGCGTGACGCCGTAGCGCACCGGGTTGCCGGCTTCGTTGACGATGATGTGCGTCCGGCCGTCGTCGCCGGTGCTGTGATGCACCAGCTGCGACGGCACGATCAGGTCCTTCTTCGAGTGCAGCTGGCGCTCCAGTTCCTGGGCCAGGCTCACGAGGGTACGTCCGCTCTTCATGACTTTCTCCAGTCGGGTTGGGGTGGGTGAGAAGCGGGGACGGCACGGCCCACGTCGGGGCACGGGTCCCCGCAGTGGGTTGACGACGACAACTCGCCGCATGCAGCGTGTCCTGGGCGGATTGGCGATGCATCGGCGAGGCAGGGGCGCGACTTCGGTGACACGGGTGTCGCCATCGGTCGCGCGGGATCTCCAGGGCTGCCTTCGTGGCGCCGGGAGGCGTCACCTGGTCTGGCAGCTACCAGTCGGGAAACGACGAGGGGAGCGCGTCGGCCGCAGGGCCGACGGCGCCTGACCTTTTCGCCGGCACCGGCAGGTCGTGGCGCAGGGCATGCGCCGACCCGTCCAGTGCCGCTGAAAAAGCGGGTGCGGCCCGCCGTGGCTCGCCGCACCCCAAGCTTCATGACCTCTGCCTCAGCCACCGAGGGCCACCCGGTTGCCCGAGGCCTGGTCGGCCGACGACGATGCGGTCGCTTGCCCCCGGCCCTGGTCGGGGCCGGTGGCACGCTGGCACCACACATCGGCCCAGTCCGTGCCCGCATGGCGCGGCACGAACACCCGCACCTGGCGCGGGCCGGTGGTCCTCTCTTCCCGCTTCAGCCGCCGCGCGAGCGCGTAGGCGAAGCACTGGCCAGCGAAGTCACCACCGGCGTCGTTGTCCGCGTAGATGCAGACCTCGCACACGGTGTCCGGCACCCAGAGCTTCTCCAGGTTGCCCGCGCTGATGCCGGCCCACACGGGCTTGCCGGTGGCCAGGTGCACCGCCAGGGCGGTCTCGATGCCTTCGCACAGCGCGAGCTGCGCGCCGGCGTCGAACAGCCGCACGGCAGCACCGTGGATGCCCGCGGAGAGCACCTTCTTCGCGTCGGCGGCGTCGAGCTTTCGGCCATCGCGCAGGTAGGTCCGGTGCAGCGTCACGGCCTGACCGTCCGGCGCCTGGATCAGCGCCAGCATGGCCGGGTAGGCCGCGATCTGCCGCGACTTGCCGTCAGCACCCTTCTCGAAGTAGCCGAGCGACGGGTGGAACCGCAGCACCGGCGGATGCCGATGCAGGGTCAGCCCGCGTCCGCGCAGGTAGCGGTCGACTTCGTCGCCGGCCACCACCGGCCGCGCCTCGTCCCAGATGCGCTGCACCAGCCGGCGCATGCGCTCCCCCGATGCCGCTGGGGCACCGGCTTCGCAGGCGGCCGCCGCCGGCAGCATGCCCAGGCAACGTTCCACCTCGCACAGGGCGGCATGGAAGTCCACGCCCCGCACAGCCTGGAGCAGCTTGAAGCCGCCACCCGGGCCGCATTGCCGGCAGTGGTAGTTGCCCTCGCCGAACTTGTCGGTGTACTGGAAGCGGTCGGTCCCGCCGCAGGACGGGCAGGGCCCGTTGCGATGCCGGAGGATGCGCTCCTCGATGCCGGCCGCAGCCAGCACCTCGCTCCAGCGGCCGTGCGCGCGCTGCTTCACGGCGTCGATGCGTGCCGCGTAGTCAGCGTCCTGCATGCGATCCTCCGCCCGCCGCTGCGTGGTCGACCAGATCGACGGTGTGCCCGGGCGCGAGACCCACGCCCACCGTCAGCTGGAAGGTCTTGCCGTGCAGCAGCGGGTACTTGCCCAGCCGCAGGGACTGCAGCAGCGAGTCCAGCGTCTGCACCGGGTCCACCGCCCGCAGCAGGCGCAGCAGATCGGCCAGCGCGTCACGGTCGGCGTCGCGGTCGGCATCGAGGAACTGGTCGTGCTCGTCGGTGAACGAGGACAGCTGTTCCACCGGCGCGCCCGTCGTCTCGCCGTCGGGGATGTACAGATTGCCGTCGTGGCAGACCCCGGCGTCGCTGACCAGCGTCTCGTCGTCGCCGACGCGCAGGCGAACCTTCTCGCAGAGGATGACCGTGGGCCAGACCCAGCGGCCCTCCAGCGCCGTGCGCAGCTTCTCGCCCACCGGCGTCACGCGCTGACCCTCTTCCTCGAGGAAGCGGACGTGGCGCATCACCCAGTGGTCGGCATGCACGCCGATCCAGTCGAACACCAGCCAGTCGCGGGCGCGCGCCATCATCCAGCGCGGCGCGTTGTCGTCGCCCACGTCGTCCAGGGCCACCAGCTGCACGGCCCCCGACTCGATGGCCTCGCGCGAGGGCGCGGTCGGCACCGGCGTCAGATGGCGGCGCTCGCCATGCTCCACCTGCACCGGGTAGCCCGACACCAGGCTGCACAGCTCGGCCGGCAGGGTGCCGAGGTCGTTCAGCAGGTCGAGGTGCCCCCAGCCGCGCATGACGCGGTAGTAGGTGTCGATGAAGTGCCGCGGCGGCAGTTCGGCCTTGGCGATCTCCAGCGTGCGCCGCCAGCAGGCCTTCAGCTCGGTGTCGATGCGCTGGCGCTGCACGTCCTCGTCGATCAGGCGGTCGCGGTCCGGCAGGCGCGCCATGAACTGGCGCGAGTCCAGGTGCACGACGTTCACGTCCTCGCGTGTTGACCAGGCCGGCCGCAGCACGCAGAAGCCCTGCAGGAACACCCAGGTGTCGTGGGTGTACCGGCCGTCGCGGGTGCCCGCGAGGTGCACGGCGCCGATGGCGCTGGCCTGGGTGGCCAGGTGGGCCTCGGCCATGGCGCGCTTGAGCGGCTCGCCGTTGAACCACACCGGCACCGGAAATCCGGCGCACAGTTCCTCGACGCGCTGCGCAAGGTCCGGCAGGTCGACGCCGTGCAGCTCGACCCGGGTGCCTGTCACCGCGTCATCCAGGGGGCGCTCCTCGACCTCGACCATTGCCTTGGCCAGTGCGGCCGCGGTGTCGATGTCGACGCGGCGTCGGCCCGAGGCCACCACGCAGCGCGAGGCAGCGTACAGGCACTTCGAGAACCCGACGCCGAAGGGGCGCTCCTGCGTGCAGGTGTCGGCGTCCCAGCCCGACTCGTGGAAGCTGAGCAGCTTCTGGAAGTCGTCCAGGCCGTGGCCGTCGTCCTGCACGGTCAGGATCCGTGCCTGCGGATCGTGGTCGATCCGGATCAGGCGGGCGCCGGCACGGCGCGCGTTCTGCAGCAGCTCGGACAGCAGGGTGAACCGGTTGCTGAAGGCATGGCGCTGGTTGCGCAGCGCGCCTTCTTCGTTGATTCGGACTTGGATCTTCATCGTTGACTCCTTCGGGGGCATCCCGATCGGGGGAAGAACCGGCGGACGCACCCCTGGCGGGATGCACCCGCCGGGGTGTGTGGGCCGGTCAGCGCGGATCGGTGCCCATCAGGGCGTCGTGCGGACCGGAGGGGTGAACAACTGGCCGGCGGCCTGCGCCTCGACGAGGCTGTGCTCCAGGAACTCCCAGAGCTGCAGGTGCTGGCGACTCAGGACCTCGCCGTCGTGGCCGAGGCGCTCGACCACCGGCCCGGCGGCATGGCCACCGGATTCGGTGAGCGGCTGCCAGTGGACGCGGTAGACGAGCCGGTCGGCACCGGCGATGACGAAGGTGCGGCCGGACCGACCGGTCAGCACTTCGCTCTCCTTGACGAGGTACTCGATGTCCTCGGGCGCCTGCACGGACAGCAGGCGCACGCGGCCGGGAACCAGGCGTGCATCGGTGTGCATGGCGGCTCCCCTCAGTGCCGGGTCAGCCGCATGGGCTGGTCCGACGCAGCGTCCGGGACGCAGGGCGCCTCCGGACGGGTGCCCTCGATGGGGCGGGCCACCGGCGGGCGCCCGGTGGGTCCCCCTTCCGGGAGGGTGTCGTCGCCTGCGAGCGGCAGGATGCAGTCGGCGCCGACCTGCGGCCGGACTTGCTCCATCAGCAGGGCGTCTTCGTAGTCCATGCGCCCGGTGATGCCGTAGGCGAGGGCTATCGCCAGCAGGCAGAGGGCTTCCTTGAATGTGAGCATGGTGAGTTCCTTCGAACGGATGGGCGCGTGCCGGCGCGGCCTGACCGGATCGGTCGGCGCGGCCCGAGGCACGGCGCCCGGGGTGGGCGTGATCACGCGAACAGGTCGCCCTGCACGGACATCTGCTTGAGCTGCTCGTTGATCCACTGGGGATTGCGGGTCAGCCGGGCCTCGACCCATTCGGGGTGGGTCGCCACGGCCTCGCGCACCCAGTCGGGGTAGCGGGCCAGCGTCGCGTGCAGCCAGGGCCGCAGCCCAAGACGGATGCGCTCGCGAACCTCCTCGGCGTCGACGAGTCCGCAGTACGGGATCGGCGACAGCGGGCTGCAGCCGACCACGCGCAGGCAGTTCACGAACGAGAACGGCAGGCCGTCCTTCTCGCGTTCGGTGAACACCCAGCGCAGGGTGTCGAGCTTCTCCTCCAGCGGCGTGGCCGGGTCGGCCAGGTGCCGGATCTCCTGCAGCAGGCGCCAGTGCAGCAGGACGATGTCGTCCTCGCTCCACTCCTCCACCCACTCTTCGCAGGTGCTGCCCGGTGCGCCGGTGGCGCTGGCGGCGCTGTCTGCGCCGGCATCGTCCTGGAGATCCAGGCCGGCCGGGATGTCGAACGAGGCGTCGATGACGAACGGGGTCGTCGTCGAGCCGAGTCGGGCTCGGTGTGCGTCGAGGCTTGCCGTGTGTGGCGAGCCGACAGGGGCGCCGGCCTGACGGCAGGCGTTGTTGCTGTGCATCGTGGACTCCTTGGATGGGAAGAGAGACCACGTGCACCCCGTGGCGGGGGCGTGGGCCCCCATGCGGGTGACGGTTGGGTGATGTGGCTCCGGCCGCCTTGCGGGCGAAGCCTGGAACTCCAGGGCTGACAGGGTTCAGTGGCGCGCGCGAGCGCGGTGATCGGTGTCAGCGTCCGATCGGGGGGACATCGGCGAGAACGGGACGAGCCCGGGAGGCAAGGGCGCGGTCGGTGCGGCGCTCGAGCTGATGCGCTCGGCACCGGGTCGCAGCCCTTGCCTCGAAGGCCCGGCCTGAGAGCGAATGCCCCGGCGTGCCTGATTGCTTGCGCGGTCCTCGGCACGGCGATGCACAGGGGCACCCGACGGAGCGACACCGCAACGGGTGTCCCCCATCGGTGGGGCGTGCATCACCGCGAGTCGATCGTCCCCACGGGTGCCTGTGCGACCTGCACGGGCACCCAAGCGGGGGATCAGTTCAGGACATCTCCAAGGCTTGCCGGGTCTGGATGCAGGGCCAGCTGCTGCATGGCGCAAAGGTAGGTCGCCGTTTCGGCCCGGTCAATGGGCCGACGCCCGTCGCCAAGCAACTGATCGCGAAAGCGCCCCGAGGTGCCGGGGCTTTCGTGTGGCAAAGGGCCGTGCACGTTCGGAAGATGCCATCGACCCCGTTGTCAGCACAAGGAGCCGCGGGCATGGCCAATGTCGAGATCGTGAAGGTGGACCAGGGCGGCGCCAACGCCCGCATCCTGGCCCGCGAAGCCAAGGTCGACTTCCGTCGCGTCGAGGCGGCCAGCCTCAAGATCGCCACGCGGTTCAGCAGTGCCGAGGGCAAGCGCATGTTCGTGCGCATGTTCAACACCCTGCAGCTGAACATGCACTTCATCTCGGTCATCGCCCGCACCCGGCTCGACCACGAGGACATCGGCCGGATCGAGACGGCGTTGCGCGGCAGGATCGATGCCGCGACCGCCAGCCTGAACGAGGCTATCGACGGCGCCGAGGCGCTGTTCAAGGCCCATGGCATCACCAGCCTGGCGTCCTACGACACGGTGCCGCTGGACGTGGACGTGCGCGTGCTGTCGTCGATCAGCCGCCGATTCCTGGAGGTGCTGGTCAAGCTCGACCAGCTGATGCCGCTGCTGCAGACGCTGGAGATCCACGAGGTGGTGTCGGCGCAGGCGGTGGACACGCAGCGTGCGGGCCTCAAGCGCCAGGTGCGCGACATCGCCAATGGTGCGCGCAGCTTTGCGACGGGCCTGCGGCGGCGCATGAACGCGCTCGATGCCCGCGCCACGTCGCCCGACGATGCCGAAGTTCCTGACGACGCGCTCGGTACCGCCGCCGGCGAAGCCGTCGATTCGACGACCACGGCACCGGACGGACCCGCAGATCCCCCAACGACAGCGGGCCGCGACGTGGAGTTGCTGCCTGCGCCAACGGCAGTCGCTGCGGTGGCGGAGTAGGCGGTGGAATTGCAGGCCGTCCCATGTCTCTCCCAAGCGGCGGCACCCACCGACGCTTGCGCGGGCAATCGGCGCGGGCGTGTTGCCCTTGAGCGGTGCGGACGCTACCGTGTGTCCAGGCCATGGGCTGCCCGCAGAGGCAAGTCGGCGCCACCGTAGCGCCGATCACCCGTTCAACGGGCGAATCGCCCCGGGCCTCCACCCGCATCGGGTGGCGTCGCAGTCGATACCTGCCTCGTCCAACGTCGGCACGCTGCCTCCGGCGTGCCGGCCAGTTCCGGCGGACCCGCCGCGCCCGGCTCGGCGACCGAACGCCCCCGGTGCCGGACTCGGCCCTCCGCGGCATCGAACGCGCGGACCCGCACCGCATGGCGGCCGGCATGCACCCCCAAGGGGGTGGCGATCGAATCACACCGAAGGGGGCCCTCGGCAGGGGCCCTCTTCGGAAGGCATCTTCATCCACCGCGCGAACGGAACGCCCGCGGTGGTCCAGGAGTCGAGCGTTCCCGGGCGGCTGGCGCGTTTCCTGACCGAGCGCCGTCGTCGCAGAGCAGGTCATGACCTTTGCCGGCTGCATGCCGATGAGAGGCCGATCATGCCCCGCGTTCCTGTTCCCGCCGCCCCGTCGGCGGATTCCCCGGCCGCGCCGCCCAGCGCCGCGCTGCCGGACACCGGCTTCCTGCGCCAGCCGCAGGTGCTGTCCTTCGTCCCCATCTCCAAGTCCACCCTGTGGCGGCGCGTGCATGCGCGAACGTTTCCGGAGCCCGTGAAGCTCTCCGAGCGCGTGACCGTCTGGCGCGCCGAGGACATCCGCCGCTGGATCGAGCAGCAGGGGGTTGCGTCATGACGCACCTGGAAAGGCGACGGACGCATCGCGCTGCACGCGGTAACGCCTCGGCAACAAGGCGGCACGCATGCCCGGGCACATTGAAGCCGCAACGCGGTCGGGCGAGGTCTCGCCGCGGCCGTGAACGCGACAGGGCCTGGCGTGTATCGGCCGCGAAACGACTGGTCACACGGGAGTCGCAGGTTCGCGCGTTAGACGTGGGGATGCCATGCATGTGCTCGGGCCGTGCGTGGTCCATTCCGTCGACATCGAGGAAGCGATTGGCGCGAAGCGACCACACCGCCGCGCCCGGCCAGCGTCCTTCGGTGATTCCGTCGTCCAGGGAGTAACAACAATGGAAGACGATCCGGAAGCCGCCGGCGATCGCCGGCAGACCTTGCAGACGATCCAGATGCTGCGCGAGGTGATCGACGGCGATCCCTACGCGACCGTGGCGCAGCGATGGGGGCTGTCGCGTTCGGCCGTCGACCGGCGCATCAAGGGGCTCGCGGTGCAGCTCACGCAGGCAGTGGGCGTCGATGGCCTGCAGGAGAGCGGCGCCGCCTTCGTGAAGCGCCTTCGCATGCACCGGGACGCGATCCTCCAGGCACTGGAGCACTTCGACCCGACGCAGGTGAGCTCCCAGCGCGAAGCCCGTGTGCTCAATCCCGATGAGGTCGATCTCGGGGCGCGCCGCGTGCGCAGCCGATCCACGCGGCCGCTGCACGACCTGGCGCTCTACTACCTGCCCTTCGCGACCGGTCTGCGCCCGCTGGAGGTCGCGCGCCTGACGGTGGGCGACTACCTGCTGGAGGACGGCAGCGTGCGGCGAGAGTCGAGGGTGCGCGCCGATGTCGCGATCAACGGCAGGGACCGACCGCTGTTCTTCAACCACCGCCGTCTCGACGAGGCGCTCGGCGCCTATCTCGACGAGCGGGTCCGTGCCGGCCATGGTCTCGGCGCCGCCGAGCAGTGGCGCGGCCTGGATCGGCACGGCCCGCTGTTCCTGGGCGCTGAGGGCGAGGTCTATCCGATCACGCCGAACGGCGGCGAGGGCCAGAACCGCTACGTCTGCCGTCCCCTGCTGGAGATCTACCGCAAGATCTTCCGCCAGGCCGACATACCCGGTCTGTGCACGCAGTCGGCGCGGCTGACCCTGATGTCGCGGATGTACGAACGCGGCGCCGACGAGGACCAGGTCGGGCTGGTGCTGGGCATCGCCGATCGAAGTGCCGTGCGCGAGCAGCTGCCGAGGCCGCGACCCGAGCTGGCCAAGGTGCTCGAGGAGCTGGCATGACACGGCGCGCCCGCTGAAGGGCTGCAACGGCGATGGAGTCGGGGAAGGAGTCGGGGGTGGACGGGCAGCGCTTTGCGATCGGTGGGCGCGTGGTCGACGCCGACGACCCGCAGCTGCAGGACCTGCTGGCTCAGGCCTACGAGGCGCCGGGCCGGCCGCGCTGCCTGTGCGTGGCAGGCGGCGTCGAGATGTACGTCGCCTTCCATCGCCACTTCCAGATCAAGCGCATGCCCGAGACCGGGGACCGGCACCACCCCGCCTGCCCGAGCTACGAGCCGGGGCCTGCGATGTCGGGCCTGGGCGAACTGGTCGGCGATGCCGTTGTCCAGCTGGATCCGGCACGGGTGGAACTGCACGTGGACTTCCCGTGGGCGCGTGTACCCGGGCGGCCTGGGGTGAGCCGCGAGCCTGCCGAGCCGTCGGAGGTCGGCCGCACCCGTCGCCGGATGAGCCTGCGGGCGCTGATGCACTTCCTGTTCGAGCGGGCCGGCTTCAACCGCTGGTCACCGGGCATGGCCGGGAAGCGCAACCAGGCGGTGCTTCACAAGTACCTGATGCACGCCGCCGAGGCGGTCCAGGTGAAGGGCGAGCCGCTGTCGAACCGGCTGTACGTGCCGGAAGCCTTCAGCGAGTCTGCGAAGGCCGAGCAGGCCGACCGGCGCCGTGCCCGGCTGTCGGTGCTGCAGCCGCATGACGGGCGTCAGCCGCTGGCGGTGGTTCTGGGCGAGTTCAAGGGCTGGGAGTCGACGCCCGCAGGCGCGCGCATCTGGATCCGCCACATGCCGGACGCACCCTTGCTGGCAGACGCGCGGACCTGGGCGCGGGTGCAGCGCGGTTTCGCGCCGCTCTTCGAGGCGCTCGACTCGGACGGAGGGCGAGGGCTGCGTCTGATGCTGGCGGCGCTGATCCGGGCACGCCGAGAGCACACCTACGAGATCGACCTCGCCAGCCTGATGCTGACCAGCGAGGAGTGGATTCCGCTGGAGGGTGTGCACGAGGCGCCGCTAGTTCGAGCGCTGGTGGCGCAGGGACGGCGGTTCGTGAAGCCCATGCGATACGACGCTCGGACGGCCGCCGGGTTCGCGAACGCCATCCTGCTGGATGTGGGAGCAGAACCGGTGCCTTTGCACGTGCTGAGTGCGTTCATGACGCCGATCGCGGCACAGGAAAAGCGCAGGGCTGTCGCACAGGCGGGCGGTCGCTCATGGGTGTGGTCAACTGAAGTCCCGATGCCTCGCCTGCCTGAAGCCACTGCGCGAGTGGAGTCCGAGATCTGATCCGACGCTCCGCAGGCCTGGATCGAAGACTTCACGAGGACCGTACGCCCTCACGGCCAGGATCCGTTGGTCATCGCCGATCCTGGCAGCGGACCTTCGCTGCACGCAGGCCGGCTCGCCTGGCGAGGGCCAGCCGTCAGCGCGGCTGGAACATGATGATGCCCATGCCTGTCAGCGCGACCGCCACGCCGGCGACGTCCCAAAGGGTCGGACGGATCCCGTCCACGGCCCACAACCACGCCAGCGCTACCGCGATGTAGACGCCACCGTAGGCGGCATAGACGCGGCCGGCGGCGGTCTCGTGCAGCGTCAGCAGCCACGCGAACAACGCCAGGCTGGCGCCCGCCGGCAGCAGCAGCCAGATGCTGCGTCCCTGCTTGAGCCACAGGTAAGTCAGGTAGCAGCCGACGATCTCGGCCAGCGCGGTGGCCAGGAACAGGGCAAGGGTCTTCATGGCGCTGGAGTGAGGCCGGCAATCAGTGGGAGTGCCGGTGGTGCTCGTCCGGGAAATGCGAGTGCAGGTGTGTCAGCGGGTCGTGCCGGTGGCGATGCGTGTGGCGCGCGGGCACCGGCTCGTCGGGCGCGTGGTGCTGGTGATGCACGTCATGCTCATGCTCGTGGTCATGCTCCATCGCCTCGTGCGTGTGCGGGTGGGCGTGCCGCTCGCTGAGGTGCAGCCACACGCCCAGCGCCATCAGCGCGCCCGCGACCAGCAGGGCCGGCGTCACGGGCTCGCCGAGCCAGACCACGGCGAGCAACGCCCCGAAGAACGGCGCCACCGAGAAGTACGCGCCTGTGCGCGCCGTGCCCAGGTGACGCAGCGCGACGACGAACAGGGTCAGGCTGATGCCGTAGGCGAAGAAGCCCAGCACCGCCGAGCCCAGCAAAGCGCCTGGCGCGGGCAGGCTCGCCCCCAGCGTCAAGGCGATGACGAGGTTCACGCTGCCCGCAGCCAGGCCCTTGACCATCGCCACCCAGGTGGCATCGGCCAGCGACACCTTGCGCGTCAGGTTGTTGTCCAGGCCCCAGGCCAGGCAGGCGCCGAGGACCGCAAGCGCCGGCCAGACACTGCCGATGCGCGCCTCGCCGGGCCAACTCAGCACGACCGCGCCGGCCACGATCGCCACCATGCCGAGTGCGATGCGCCGGTCGAAGTTCTCCTTGAACGCGAACCACGCCAGCAGCGCGGTGAACACGCCTTCGGCATTGAGCAGCAGCGAGGCGCCCGAGGCCGGCATGCCCGACAGCCCGAACATCAGCAGCACCGGCCCGACGACGCCGCCGGCCAGCACGGCGCCCGCCAGCCAGGGCCATTCACCCCGCTCCAGGCGCGCCGATGGCGAGCGCCGCACGAACCGCAGCAGCATCAATCCCAGCCCGGAACCCAGATAGAGCAGGCCGGCGAGCATCCACGGCCCCACACCCGTCAGCAGTGCCTTGGCCAGCGGCGCGCTCGCGCCGAAGAGCGCTGCGGCCAGCAGCGCAGCGCCCACGCCGGCCGGCAGCGGGCGAGCGGCGGGATCTGGATCGGTCTCGGGCGAAGTCACACGAACAGTATGGCGCCCATCAGCGAACCGACACGTCGGCCACCAGGCGTGACTTGAATGCCCGTTCGCGCGTGGCAGTCTCGGGCTCGGTTACCCAGCCGTAGCTGCTCTTCCACGACCAGACCACCCCTTCGATCCTGACGAATCGCACCTCGCCGGCCCGTCCCTCGACGGTGGTCGTCTGGCGCTGGCCGTCGAACTCGAAGGCGATGGGGTGTCGGCCCGGCTTGAACCGGAACCGCACCATCGTGTTCGGAAGCGTCTCGACAGCCGCGGCGCTGCCGCCCTGAACGATGACGAAGTTGGACCCGTCCGCCCAGTTGCGCCGCACCACGTACACGGTCAGCGCGTCGGAATCCGGCGTGAAGCGTTTGGCTGCCGCGTCGGCGTCGAGGCTCGGAACTGGCGCCTTGGTGCAGGCGATGATCCGTCCCTTGTTGGTCTTGTGGCAGTACGGCACTTCGGCCGTCGGGTTGGGTGGCGGTGGCGTCGCGCAGCCGGCCAGCAGGCCGGCCGCGACGAGCGCGGAAACCACCAGGAGTCGGTGGGTGCTCATGGCTGTCACTTCAAGGTGAACCGCGCGGTGGCCGGCTTGCCGTTGACCGTCACCACGGCGACCGCCTTGGTGCCCGGGCCGACCTTGAAGCTGCCGGTGGCCTCCAGCTTGTCGCCGGCCGGCTTCAGTTCGACCTCCTGCTTCTCGGTGCCGGTCAACAGCGTCACCTTCGCGCTGGCCTTGGAGACGTCGGCCGCCTTGCCGTGGTCGCGCAGGTACAGCTGGATCGCCGTGGGCTTGGCGACGAGTTCGTAGTCCATGTCCTTGACCTCGACGACCACGCCGCCGTGCATCGGCTTGTGCTCGTGGGCATGGTCGTGCTTCTCGCCGGCCGCATGGACGGTGCCGGCAGCAGCCAGGGCGACGGAGGCGATGAGGGTGTGCATCTTCATGGGAGTCCTTTCAGGTTGGGTGCGGGGTTGGGTGGGGGAACGGGTGTCAGAGCGCTTCGGCGTCCTTGTCGTCCATCAGCGCTTCGGCGCTCTTGCGGCCGAAGAGCCAGAACATCGCGGGCGTGAGGAAGGTGTCGAGCAGCGTCGAGCTGATCAGGCCGGAGAAGATCACCACGGCCACCGGGTGCAGCACCTCGGTGCCGGGGCGCTCGGCCTCGAAGAGCAGCGGTGCCAGCGCGAAGGCTGTCACCAGGGCTGTCATCAGCACGGGGCTCAGCCGCTCGAGCGAGCCGCGCACGATCATCTTCGTGTCGAAGGTCTCGCCCTCGAAGCGCATCAGGTTGATGTAGTGGCTGACCTTGAGGATGCCGTTGCGCACCGAGATGCCGGCCAGCGTGATGAAGCCCACCAGTGCGGCCACGCTCAGCGGCTGGCCCGACAGCCACAGCCCGATCACCGCGCCGACCAGCGCGAGCGGGATGTTCACCATGATCAGCGCCGACAGCGTCGTGGACTTGTAGCGGCTGTACAGCACCACGAACATCAGCACCAGCGACACGATGGACAGCAGCCCGACCAGGCGGGACGCCTCCTCCTGCGCCTGGAACTGGCCGCCCAGGGTGATGAAGTAGCCCTCGGGCAGCTTCGTCTCCGCCACGACCTTGCGGATGTCGGTGACGATCTCCGACAGCGCGCGCCCCGACGCATTGGCCGATAGCACGATGCGCCGCTTGCCGTCGTCGCGGCTGATCTGGTTGGGGCCGTCGCCGTCCTCGATGGTCGCCACCTTGGACAGCGGGATGCGCCCTGTCGGCGTCTCGATCAGGATCTGGCTGAGGCCCTCGATCGAACGCGCCGACTCCGGCAGCTTGACCACCAGCGCGAAGCGCCGACCGCCCTCGACGATCTGCGTGACCTTCTCGCCCTCGACCAGCGCCTGCAGCGTGGCCAGCACCTGAGGTGCCGGCAGGCCGTACTGCGCCGCGGCGGCGTAGTCCACCCGCACCTTGATCTGCGGCGCCAGCACCTGCTTCTCGATCTGCAGGTCGGCGATGCCGGGAATCGACGCCAGCTTCGCTCGCAGCGCGTCGGCCTGGCCGCGCAGGGCGTCGAGGTCCTCGCCATAGATCTTGATCGCGATCTGCGAGCGCACGCCCGAGAGCATGTGGTCGATGCGGTGCGAGATGGGCTGGCCGATCTCGATGGCCGCGGGCAGGTTGGCCAGCTTCGCGCGGATGTCGGCCTTCACCGCGTCCATCGATCGGGTCAGCTCGGCAGTGGGCACGATGCCGACATCCAGTTCGCTGACGTGCACGCCCTCGGCGTGCTCGTCGAGCTCGGCCCGGCCGCTGCGCCGTCCGACGTGCGTGACCTCCGGCACCTGGCTCACCAGGATCTCCGCCTGCCTCGCCAGTGCCGAGCTCTCCGTCAGCGTCACGCCCGGGTTCAGGCGCAGGCCGATGAGCAGCGTGCCTTCGTTGAACGGCGGCAGGAAGGTGGTCGGGAAGAACGGCACCGCCACGGCGGCCGCAACCACGGCCACGCCCGCCGCGGCCAGGGCCGCCTTCGGCCGGTTCAGCACGCCCTCCAGGCTGTTTCGGTAACGGGCCTTGAGCCAGGCCAGCACCTTGGTGTCGCCATGGTCGAGGTTCTTCATCCGCGGCAGCAGGTAAAAGCTGAGCACCGGCGTGACCGTCACCGACACCACCAGCGAGGCCAGCGTCGAGACGATGAAGGCGATGCCCAGCGGCACGAACAGCTTGCCCTCCAGCCCCGGCAGCGCGAACAGCGGGATGAAGACGAGCACGATGATCACGGTCGCGTACAGGATCGCCGAGCGCACCTCCATCGTGGCGTGCGACACCACCTCGATCGGGTGCAGGCGGCTGTTGGGGTGCTTGGCGCGGTCCTCCTTCAGGCGGCGCAGCACGTTCTCGACGCCGACGACCGCGTCGTCGACCAGGCCGCCGATGGCAATTGCAAGTCCGCCCAGCGTCATCGTGTTGATCGACAGCCCGAAGTAGCGGAAGACCAGTGCGGTGATGAAGATCGACACCGGGATGGCCGTCAGCGCGATGATGGTCGGCCGCAGCGTGCCGAGGAAGAAGAACAGGATCACCGCGACGAACACCGACGCGCCGATCAGCTTGCCCTGCAGGGTGGTGATCGAGGTCTCGATGAAGCTGGCCTGCCGGAAGGTGACCCGTGGTGCCTCCATGCCCGCGGGCAGCGACGCCTTCAGGCCCGTCAGCGCTTCCTCGATCGACCTGGTGAGCGCGATCGTGTCCGCGGTCGGCTGCTTCTGGATGCCCAGGATCACCGCCGGCTTGCCCTCGTAGCCGGCATCGCCACGCTTGATCGCTGCCGCGAACGTGACCTCGGCGATCTGCCGCAGCAGGATCGGCTGGCCGTTGTTGGCGCCGAGCGCGAGGTTGCTCAGGTCGTCCAGGCGCGAGGTTCGGCCGAGGTTGCGGATCAGGTACTCGCGTCCGTTCAGTTCCAGGAAGCCGCCGGACGTGTTGGCGGAGAAGCCCTTGAGCGCGGCCTCGAGCTGGTCGTGCGTGATGCCGAGCTCGGCCATGCGGGCCGTGTTCGGCTGCACCTGGAACTGGCGCACCTCTCCGCCGATGGGGATGACCTGCGCGACGCCCGGCACCGACAGCAGCCGCGGCCGCAGCACCCAGTCCGCGTACTCGCGCACCGCCATCGGGCTGATCTTCTGCGGATCGACGGGAATCGCGATCTGCATGATCTCGCCCATGATCGAGCTGATCGGGCCCATGCGCGGCACCACGCCTTCGGCGATGCCTTCCTCCATCGACGCGAGGCGCTCGGCCACGAGCTGCCGGGCGCGGAAGATGTCGGTGTTCCAGTCGAAGGTGACGTAGAGGAAGGAGAGTCCTGCCGACGAGGTGGAGCGGACGCTCTCCACGCCGGGCAGCCCGTTCATCGTCGTCTCGAGCGGGAAGGTGATGAGCTGTTCCACCTCCTCGGCGGCCATGCCGCCGGCCTCGGTCATGATCGTGACCGTGGGCTTGTTGAGATCGGGGAAGACGTCCACCGGTGTTCGCGACAGGGTGAACGCGCCATAGGCCATCAGCACGACGCTGGCGATGATCACCAGCAGCCGGTTCGTCAGGCTGTTGTCGAGGAGCCACTTGAACATTGCGGCTCCTGTCAGCGGACCTGGTTGATCAGCGTCGCGCCCTGCGTGGCCACGCGATCACCGGCCTTCAGGCCCGAGGTCACGGCGACGTTGACGCCGTCCAGCGGCTCGACCGTCACGGTGCGCGGCTCGAATCGCTCGGGCGCCGTCTTCACCCACACGATGGTCTGGTTGGCCGGGTTCTTCATCAGCGACGACACCGGCACCGCGATGCCCTGCACCTTGTCCTTGCCCTGCACGAACACGCGCACCGGCTGGCCGACGGCCAGCGACGACAGCACCTTGCCCTCGGCACGGAAGCCCAGCGGCAGCGCCTGCTCGCGCAGGCTGCGCGCGGCGCCGATGAAGGCGAGCGGCACGCGCTGGTTGCCCACCGCGAGGCTGGCACTGCCGACGTTGCCGGCCAGCGCCGCATCGAACGCCAGCGCCTCGACGCGCAGCCGCGCCGGGTCGACAATCTCGAACACCAGCTCGCGCGCATCGACCACCTGGCCGGCGACGACATGCGCCGACGCGATCACGCCCGAGACCGGCGCCACCAGCGCCTCGCGCGACGCGAGGCCGGTGCCGACAGCGGCGATGCGCTCGGCCAGGCTCTGCGCCTCGCTCTCGGCGGCCTCGATGTCCTTGCGGGGCACGGTGTCGGCCAGTTCCTTCAGGCGCGCGACGCGCTTGTCGGCCAGCGACTTCGCAGCGCGCAGTTCGGCCAGCTGCGCGGCCTGGTTCGAGCGTTCGATCGGGGCGGCGGACGGCACGACGTAGGCCAGCACCTCGCCCTTGCGCACGGCCTGACCGGCGTTGGGCAGGCCGCGCGGTCCGGGTTCGATGCGGCCGGCGTTCAGCGGCTGCACCTTGCCGCCTGCGTTGGGGTCGATGACCACCTTGCCGTTCAGCTCGAACGAGCGCGGCAGCTCGGTGGCCTCGGTGAGCAGCGTGCGCACGCCAAGCTGGCGCTGCGCCGGCTTGGGCAGGAAGACGCTGCCGTCGGGTTGGCGTTGCGGCCCGTTGGCGTTCGGTGCGGCCGGTGCATCGCCGTGGTCATGGCCTTCTCCGGACATGGCCGGCGCCGAAAGGCCCAGTGCGAGCGCGAAGACAGCCGGGAGCGCCCAGCGGCGCGTGCAGAGGATGTTCGAAGTCATGCGACGGCTCCGGTGGTGCGCTGGCGGCCCGCGGCGATGCGGCGACCGATGAGGATCAGGGCGATCAGGGCGGCCAGGGCGCCGGCGCCCCAGCCGGCGTACTCCTTCCACGAGTGCACATGCGCGGCCTCGTCGGCGTGCGCCTCCTCGTGCAGGTCGAGTTCGCCAGCCAGGAGGTCGACCTCCTGTCCGGCGGTGACGGTGGCCGTGATCGGCAGTACGCCGGGCTTGGGTTCGGCAGCGAGCACGATCTCGAAGGCGTCCTCGTGCTTTTCAGCCTTCAGCTTCGCGCCGGCGATCTCCAGCTCGATCTGCGCGTCGGTGACGGGTGCGTTGTCGGCCGCGCGGTCGAGGTACAGCGTGATCTGCTTGCCGTTCAGCACGCCGACCAGTTCGAAGGTCTCGGAGACCGCCGTGAAGCGGGGCAACGCGGGGCCGGTGGACGTCGGCGCAGCGTCGCCGTGGTCGTGGCCTTCGCCGGCGTGAACCAGCGGGGGCATCAGAAGGGCCGCGATTGCAGCGAACGCGGCCAGGAGAGATGAAGTTTTCATGGGTGGACTCTGGTGATGGGCGAGGTCGGTGGCGATCACTGCGGCAGCAGCCCCAGCGCCTGGCGCCAGGCGGAGATCGCGGCGGCCAGTTCGATGCGGCTGCGCGCAGCCTGGCGCTCGGCCTCGGTGGCCTCGGCGTCGATGCGCAGGCGGGTCGGCAGGTCGGTCTCGCCGAGGCGGAACGACTTCTCGAAGAAGCCGCGGGTCTCGCGCGCCAGGGTGGCGCGGCGCTCCGCGGCGGCCAGCTGGCTGCGCGCCGCCTGCACACGCGCGACAGCGGACTCGCGTTCGGACTGAAGCCGCGCGCGGTCCAGGGCCAGCTGCGCCTGCGCTTCGGCCGCATCGGCACGGGCGCTGGCCACGCGGGCGTCGTGCCGCGGCCCGGCGCCGAAGGGGATGCGCACCGCCAGCGTGACCGTCTGGCCGTAGCGTTCCCCGCTCGCGCCGCGGTCGCGTGTCGTCGCGAGCGTCAGCTCCGGGTTGGCGCGCGATTGTGTCGAGGCCAATGCCGCGGCGCGCTCGGCGACGGTCGCACGGTCCCTCAGTTCGGCCAGCGCAGGATGCTGCGGTGGCTCGGCGGCGGCCGGGGGCTCGGGCTCGGCCACGGCGCTCGCGGTGGCCATGGGCGCCCAGGTGCCACCCGCCAGCGACTTGAGCTGCTGCAGGGCCACCGTCGTCCCCGCCTCGGCCTGCGCCACGGCGGCTTCGGCCGCGGCCACGGCGCCGTCGGCCTGGTGCTGGTCGGCCCGTGCCAGTTCACCGGCCTTCGCGCGGCGCGCCACGTCAGCCGCCAGGCGGCGGGCGCTGTCGAGTTGCGCGCGGGCGATCTCGGCTTCGACGCCGGCGCGCTGCCAGTTCCACCAGGCCTCGCGCACCGAGGCGGCCAGGCGCAGACGCGCGGCCTCGGCCCGGCTGCCGAGGGCGGCGGCCTCGGCATCGGCGAGTGCGCTGGTGTTGCGTCGCTCGCCGGGCAGCCACAGCGGCACGGCGACGCCGACCTCGAGCTCCCGCGCGCCGTCGTTGCGTGTGAGGCGGTCGGTCTTGTGGCTGGCCTCGAGCGCCGGTGGCTCCGGCGTCCAGGCCTCGGCGGCCCGCCGTTGGGCTTGCACCGCATCGCGGCGTGCCTGCAGGGAGAGCGATTCGGGCTGGCGCGCCCAGGCCGTTTCGAAGAGTTCCTTGAGGCTCGGCGCAGCAGCCGTCTGGGCCGTCGCGACGCCAGGCGCCAGGTTCACCAATGCGGCCAGGAGTGCCGCCGCCATGCCGCCACGGCCGGAGGCCCGGCGGGTCTGTCGTTGTGTTCGTGTTCTCGGATGCATCCGATGCTCCAGTGCTGTGGGAAAGACACGGGAGACCGGCGAGCGGCGACCAGGCGGTCGCGCCGACCCGAGCCAGGCTGCGCCCGATGCGTCGGGGCAGCGCGCTCAAGCGGCGACCAGGCGGTCGCGCCGACCCGAGCCAGGCTGCGCCCGATGCGTCGGGGCAGCGCGCTCAGGCGCGGACGGGGTTCAGTATGGGAAGAAGCCCGCCTCGCCGATCAGGCGAGGCGCGCCCACTGGGGGCGTTCGGGCTGGGCCGGCAGATGCTCGGAGCTGGGTGCCTCGGCCAGCCCGGGCGGCGCACTGCCCAAGGCGTTCGTCTTCAGGCCGACGGGAACGTCCAGCATGCCGGCGCAATGGCCATGGCAATGGCCGCAGTCGAAGTCGGCCGCGGTCGACGCCGAGCCGTCGGACTTGGCCTTGTCGCCGGCGCTGGCCCCATGCCGGTGATCGGCATGGTCGTGATGGCCGACATGGTCTGCTGCGGCGCCCGACTCGTGCATGCAGTAGTCGGCCACCGCCGCCCAGGAGAACTGGAGCGGCAGCAGGACCAGCAACAGGATCGCGAGCCAACGGCGCATGGAGGTGGAGTGTAGCGGCTACAGGGTTGACCGGAACGAGACAGGGCCGTGGGCTGTCGTGACGCAGGTCACCAGCGGCCAGCGCGCACGCGCGCCACGTTGTCGTTCATCCAGTGCCGTACGACATGCGCGAACAGCCAGCGCTTCAGGCCGCCGAGGTTGGAGCCGTGTCGCGCGTAGAAGGCGTCGGGATCGTCGAAGGTGCCGAAGTCGTCGACGATGCCATCCTTCTGGATGAAGGTGTCCTGCCCGCGCCACTCCACGGGCGGGGCCGAGAGGTCCGGCGTGGCGGCCCCGTAGCCGCAGAAGCGCTTGGCGCCGGGGAAGCGGCGCTGCAGGCTGCCCAGGTAGTCGGCATCGAGGATGAAGCCTTCGAGGTTCACCCACCGGCCCTCGTACCACACCTCGACCCAGCTGTGGATGATGCGTCGGGGCGCCAGGCGATACGCCAGCCCCGAGATCGCGCCGCGCTGCAGTGCCTTGTCGATCGTGAAACCGTGGAAGCGGCACGGCACTCCGGCCGCACGGAGCAGCGCCATCAGCAGCGTGCTCTTGGTGTTGCACTGGCCGATGCCGTCGGCCAGCACGCGCGAGGCGGGCAACTCGTCGCCCTCGTTGTAGCCGAAGGCGATCTCGTTGCGCACGAAGTCGTAGGCAGCCCCGATTCTTTCGCGCTCCGGCAACGCTCGCCAGTTCCGATCGGTGACCAGGCGCTCGATGTAGGGATTGCCGAAATTGAGAAGCGGCGTCGGGCGAAGGAGGAGAGACGACGTATTGGGCATTGCTCTGTCGGGATGGATTCAGGTTGACGAGTCCCGCATTCCAGACCCTGAAGCCACTACGGAGTCAAGCGCGTGCACCCGTCCGGGCCAAGCCCGGACGCATTGCCGGCACGGACGGTGCTCAGTTGCGATTGGCTGGATCGCGCGCGACGTAGGCGACCGCGCCTTTCGTGGCAAAGCCCGCCGGGGCGATCTTTGCCAGATCGACCCCGCGCCGATCCAATCCATTGAAGGTCCAGGCAAACTGCTGGCCCGCGTCACCGAGGAAGATGACCGTTTCGCCGTAGGCGATGTTCGGTCGTGCTACCTGGGCCAGGTCCACGACACGGGCGGCGCTCGAAGCGGCGGCCGGCTGGCCGTAGATCGACTGGCCGTTGAGGAAGGTCTCGCTCGCAGCGAAGCCGATGGCGGGAACCGCCGTTGCGAGTAGCACGGCGGCGCTGCGCAAGAAGGATGAGGAGTGCATGAGAGTCCCTTTCTGGATGTGATCGGCTGCCGAGCAGCCGCATGCCCGATGGCATGGCTGAGGACTCTAGAGACCGGCGCGGAACAGCTTCTGAACCGGAAGATGACAGTTCGGTCACTCAGACCGAGGCAGGCCGCGCTCAGTGCGCACCGTGAACGTGCCGGCGCCTTGTCGGCGCCAACGGGGCTGCGGCCGCGCGGTCGATGCCGGTGAGGATCCCGCACTCGGAAAGCGAATGGGGAGTCGCACAGCGCGCGCGCAGCGACTTGAGTTCCTTCTCCAGCGCCCGCAGTTCGCGGATCCGCTGTGCGACGTGGCCGATGTGTTCGTCGAGCAGCGCGTTGACCTCGCCGCAATCCTGCGCAGGCGACTCGCGCAGCGCGATCAATGCCCGGATCTCGTCGAGTGTCATGTCCAGGTTGCGGCACTGGCGGATGAAGGCGAGCCGTTCCAGATGGGCCGGCAGGTACATGCGGTAGTTGTTGTCTGCGCGCAGGGGTGGAGGCAGCAGGCCTTCGCGCTCGTAGAAACGGATGGTCTCGACCGGCGTTCCGGTCGCTTCGGCCAGGGCGCCGATCTTCATGGGTTCACCTCTTGCCCGGACTGGAGGGAAGGAAGCGCTTGACTCTACACCTGCTACAGGCTTTGCAATGGCGGGAAGGTCAACGAGGATCCCCTGCCATGAATCGCCTTTCCAACAAGCCAGTCCCTGGCCATGCTCACTCGCCCGGCGATGACCATGACCAAGCGGCGGCATGCGACAGCCTGAACCCGGCCCGCTCGGATGAGCGCTGCGGTGCCTGCGGCCCGGCCGCTGGTGCTGCCTCCGTGCCATCGCCTGTCCCCGGGGCCACTGAGGCAGGGCGCAGCTACCGGATCGCCACGATGGACTGTGCCGCCGAGGAGGCTGAGATTCGCCGCGCCGTCGATGGCCTGTCCGGCCTGCGCGGCCTGCGCTTCAATCTCGGCCAGCGCCTGCTCACCATCGACGCCGACGATTCCGCCGTGGAGCCGGCGCTCGCGGCCATTCGAAAGGTCGGCTTTGATCCGCAGCCCGTCGCGCCGGCCGTGAAGGCGGATGGTCATTCGTCGGGGGACGGGCACGATCATGAGGTCGTACGAGGCCAGCTGCCCAAGCTGGCCGCGGCGCTGCTGCTGGCCATCTGTGCCGAGGTCATCGGCTACTTCGCGCCGGAGACGCTGGTGTGGCGGGGCGCCGGCCTGGCCGTGGCCGCCGTCGCCATCTGGCTGGCCGGCTTCGACGTCTACAAGAAAGGTCTGACGGCGCTGCGCCATGGCCGGCTCAACATCAACGCGCTGATGACGGTGGCGGTGACGGGCGCCTTCGTCATCGGCCAGTGGCCTGAAGCCGCGATGGTGATGGCGCTGTACGCCATCGCCGAGGCCATCGAGGCGCGTGCGGTCGACCGAGCGCGCAACGCCATCAAGGGACTGCTCGCGCTGGCGCCGGAAGAGGCTTCGGTCCGGCAGCCCGACGGCAGCTGGGCCACGCAGCCTGTGGGCGTGGTGGCCGTGGGTGCGCTGCTGCGGGTGAAGCCGGGAGAGCGCGTGCCGATGGACGGCATCGTCCGTTCCGGCCAGACCAGCATCAACCAGGCGCCGGTGACGGGCGAGAGCATCCCGGTCGACAAGGGTGCAGGCGATCCCGTCTTCGCGGGGACCATCAACGACTCGGGCACCTTCGAGTTCGAGGTCACGGCAGCCGCCTCCAATTCGACCCTCGCCCGGATCATCCATGCCGTCGAGGAAGCCCAGGCCACGCGCGCGCCGACGCAGGGCTTCGTCGACCGATTCGCGGCCGTCTACACGCCGGCCGTCTTCGTCATCGCGGTGGCGGTGGCTCTGCTCGGCCCGTGGCTGCTCGGCTGGACCTGGCTGCAGGCGGTCTACAAGGCACTCGTGCTGCTCGTCATCGCCTGCCCGTGTGCGCTGGTGATCTCCACGCCGGTGACCATCGTCAGCGGCCTGGCGGCCGCCGCGCGGCGCGGCATCCTGATCAAAGGCGGCATCTACCTCGAGGAAGCGCGCAAGCTCAAGGCCATCGCCCTGGACAAGACCGGCACCATCACCGAGGGCAAGCCGCGGCTGGTGGACTGGTCCGTGGTGGAGGCCGGCACGGATCCGGCGGTGGCCGAGCACATCGCGGTCGTGCTCGCCAGCCACTCCGACCACCCGGTCTCCAAGGCCATCGCAGCGGGTCTGAGGCCCAACAGCGTCGAGGCTCGCAACTTCACGGCACTGACCGGTCGCGGGGTACAGGCCGAGGTCGATGGCGTGACCTACGTCCTCGGCAACCACCGGTTGATCGAGGAGCGCCGTCAGTGCTCGCCAGCGTTGGAGGCACAGCTGAAGCGACACGAAGAGGCGGGCCGCACGGTCACGCTGCTGGCCACGCCCGAGCGGGTGATCGCGCTGTTTGCCGTCGCCGACACCATCAAGCCCTCGTCGCGCGAAGCCGTGGCGTCGCTGAGGGCGCTGGGCATCACGCCCGTGATGCTGACCGGCGACAACCAGGCCACCGCCAGCGCCGTGGCCCACGAAGCCGGCATCGAGCAGGCGCGCGGCAACCTGCTGCCGGAGCACAAGCTTGAGGCCATCAAGGCGCTGCAGCGAGAGATGGGCCCGACGGCGATGACCGGCGACGGCATCAACGACGCGCCGGCGCTGGCACAGGCGGACATCGGCGTGGCGATGGGCGCCGCCGGCACGGACACGGCGATGGAGGCCGCCGACGTCGTTGTGATGAACGACGACCTGCGGCGCATCGGGGAGGCGGTGGAGCTGTCTCGGTCCACGCACGCCGTGCTGTGGCAGAACATCACCCTCGCTCTGGGCATCAAGGCCGTGTTCCTGATCCTGGCCGTCTTCGGCAGCGCGACGATGTGGATGGCCGTGTTCGCGGACATGGGCGCAAGTCTTCTGGTCGTGCTCAACGGCCTTCGCCTGTTGGGCAAGGCGCCCAAAGGCTGAGCCGCCAATCTGACTGAACTGTCATCCAGGCGTTCAGGACCTGTTGGGATGGCGGGCCGAGACTGTGGCTGTCTCAACCCACTCCTGTACCCCATGAAGTCCACCCTGCGCGCCACGATGGCGCTTGTCTCGATGACCTTTGCCGGCGCGGCTTTCGCTGCACCCACCTGCACGGCCGATGTCGCCCGCATGAAGCGCCTGGACGACCGTGCACCTGCGCCTGCTGCGGCCACGGCGCCGGCCACCAGCGGCATCACGTTGGCCCAGGCGAAGAAGCTGGATGGTGCTGGCATGGTCGTGCCGTCTGCCTCGCTGTCCGGCGGACTGACCCTGGCCGAAGCCAAGCGGCTGGATCGCATGCCGGCCGCCGGGCGAGGACGCGACATCGCAGGCAGCTGCCTCTGACCCTCAGACCGCATCAGGCCCGCGCGCCGGCAGGACCAGGCCAACGGCCGTGACGCCGCCGGCCGAACTGGCCCGGACGGCGCCGCCGTGCATGCGGGCGATAGCGGCCACGATGGCCAGCCCCAGGCCATGGTTGCGGTCCCCGCCAGCGCGCGCGGCGTCGGCCCGGTAGAACCGGTCGAACAGGCGGGGCAGGTGGTCGGCGGAAATCGTCTCGCCCCGGTTCTCGACCCGGACGGCGACCTCGTCGTCGCGGTTGGCGATTCGGACGGTCACGCAACTGCCGCGTTCAGCGTAGCGCGTGGCGTTCCCGATCAGGTTCGACAGCGCGCGCTGTACCAGGCGGACATCGACCTCGCAGCGAGCATCGCCCTCGATCGTGCAGCGCAGCCCGGCGTCCTCCAGCGCGGCCTCGTGCAGATCGGCCACCGGGCGTGCAATCTCCGCCAGGCTTTGCACGGGCTCGCGACGTGCCTGGGCGCCTCGGTCCGCCTGCGAGAGAAACAGCATGTCCTGGATGATGAGCGACATGCGCTGCAGATCCTCCAGCTGGTCGCCGAGGATGTCGCGCAGCGTCTCGGCGTCGCGCGCCTTGCGCAGCGCGAGTTCGGTTCCTCCGATCAGCGTGGACAGCGGCGTGAACAGTTCATGGGCCACGTCGGCATTGAAGGCCTCCAGCTGAGCGTAGGCCCGGTGCAGCCGCTCAAGGAGGTCGTTGACGTGTGACACCAGGGGCGCCAACTCCTCGGGCTGGTCGGAGCCGTCGAGCCTGTGATGCAACGTGTCGGCTGCCAGGGCCTGGACCTGCTCTGCCAGTGCGCGAACGGGCCGCAGTCCGAACTGCACCAGCGCGAAACCGCCCAGGGCGATCACGACCGAGCCTGCGAGCGCGGCGGCGACCAGGGTGCGCGCGAGGCGGGACAGCACGCGGTCGTCGTCGCTCGTGTCCAGTGTGAGCGTGGCGAGGACGGAGCCGGATGGGGACGCCGCCTCGAACTGCACGACGACCGTCCGGCGCCCCGCCGGAACCGGTGCGCCCGCGTAGATCGGCCTACCCCGCGCGTCGGACAGTGTCAGCGCCAGGTCCTGCCGGCCGACCATCGCGTCTTCGAGCTTGTGCGTCAGGATTGCGGCGTCGAGTCCGTCCGCCTCGGCGATCAGGTGGCGAACCTGCTGCTGCTTCTGGCGCAGCGTCTCCGCCTGGCGATCTCCGAAGCTCAAGGCCGTGGCTGTGTAGATCCCCAGGCATGTCATCGCCAGACCCGCGAGCGCGAGCAGCGCAAGCCAACGTGCCAGCCGGCGACCCAGCGACCCCGCGTGCAGCCGCTTCATGGTCCGCGTTCCTCCAGCACGTAGCCCATGCCCCTGACGGTGTGCAGCAAGGGTCGATCGAAGGGCAGATCCAGCTTGCCCCGCAGGCGCCGGATCGCGACGTCGATGACGTTCGTCCCATGGTCGAAGTTGACATCCCACACCTGTTCGGCGATCTCGGTGCGGGAGAGGACCTCGCCCTTGCGGCGCATCAGCAGCGTGAGCAGCTGGAATTCCTTGGCCGAGAGATCCAGGCGCTGGCCGGCCCGTGTCGCGCGCCGCCGCGCCATGTCGAGCTCGAGTTCGCCGAGCGTCAGGACGAGCGCATCGGGCGCCGGGGCGACTCCCGATGCGCGGCGCAGCAGCACCTCGATGCGGGCCACCAGCTCGGAGAACGCAAACGGCTTGACGAGGTAGTCGTCGGCACCTGCCTTCAGGCCCCGCACCCGGTCTTCCACGCGGTGGCGCGCCGTCAGCATGATGACCGGGGTCTGCTTGCTCTGCCGCAGCGCGGCGAGCAGGCCCAGCCCGTCGATGCCCGGCAGCATGGCATCCAGCACGATCAGGTCGTGGCTGCCTTCCGTGGCCAGGTGCAGGCCGTCGATGCCGTTGCCGGCCACCTCCACGACATAGCCTTCCTCCGCCAGGCCCTTGCGAAGGTAGTCGGCGAGCTTGGCTTCGTCCTCCACGATCAGCAGCTTCACAGGCCGACCTCCTGGCAGGCGCACGTCGTCACTGTCCGAACTGTCATCTGCACGTTTCCTCTTCGTTGGATGCCGCTTCCTACAGTGGGCACATGCCTTCGGGCATGACTTCGCAGACCACCTGCTCCAACCCCTGAAAGGACCCCGTCATGAATACGCTCCGTCTTGCCCTGCCGGTCATCGCCATCGCGATGTCTTTCCCGCTGGCGGCGCAGGCCAGCTCGGTCTGGCACCCGGCGCCCGGCGAAGCCGGTGTCACCTACCACCCCGATCACTTCAAGAGCACCAAGACCCGAGCTCAGGTGATGGCGGAGGTCGACGCGGCGCGCAAGGACGGCACGCTCCTGCTGCTGCAGCGAGGAGCACCTCTGCCCGTCAAGAGCTCCCAGCCGCCGAAGACCCGGCAGCAGGTCATCGACGAGATGCGTGCCGAGTCGCCCGAGGCGCGGCGTGCACGGATCGAGCTCTATCCGGGCGGCTGATCGCCGGAGGCCTTTCGCGGAGGACGCGGCGGTCGCTTGGGCGGTTTGCCGCGCCGCGGGCCCTTGGCTCGTTGCTTCTTCGGCCCTCGCAGTCGCTCGCCAAGACTCGCGGAGTAGCTTCGTGGTGCCGGAGCCGGCTTGCGCGGGTGCCGCCGGCACCGCCAGCGATGGAGAGCAAGGGCGACGAGCGCTGCCAGCAGCATGCCGACCCAGATCCACGTCATCCCAAGCGTGACGTCTGGATCGGCCAGCCGGGATCTCATCTCGCCGCCTGCATGTCCGCGAGGGGCGCGTCGCTCTGCACCCGGAAGTCGCCTGGTCGCAGAGGCAGTCAGCCAAAGTCTGCGGCCAGTTGGGCGTCAGGCGAGCACTCGCCCGGCACTGGTTCGATGGCATGCAATCCCGCTGCAGTCTCCGTCTGCGCTGCAGCAGAACCTGGTACGAATTGCAGCCATGCGGCGACGAGCGCCGCTGCCAGGCCACCGAGCCCGGAGGCCCGGCCGGTCTGTCGATGTGTTCGTGTTCTCGGATGCATCCGATGCTCCAGTGCTGGGGGGAAGACACGGGAGACCGGCGAGCGGCGACCAGGCGGTCGCGCCGACCCGAGCCAGGCTGCGCCCGATGCGTCGGGGCAGCGCGCTCAAGCGGCGACCAGGCGGTCGCGCCGACCCGAGCCAGGCTGCGCCCGATGCGTCGGGGCAGCGCGCTCAGGCGCGGACGGGGTTCAGTAAGGGAAGAAGCCCGCCTCGCCGATCAGGCGAGGCACGCCCACTGAGGGCGTTCGAGCTGGGCCGGCAGGTGCTCGGCACTGGGTGCCTCGGCCAGCCTGGGCGGCGCACTACCCACGGCGTGCGCCTTCAGGCCGGCGGGAAAGTCCAGCATGCCGGCGCAATGGCCATGGCAATGGCCGCAGTCGAAGTCGACCGCGGTCGACGCCGAGCCGTCGGCCTTGGACTTGTCGCTGGCGCTGGCCCCATGCCGGTGGTCGCCATGGTCGTGATGACCGACATGGTCGGCGCCTGCACCTGACTCGTGCATGCAGTAATCCGCCACGGCCGCCCAGGACATCTGGGTGGGCAGCAGGATCAGCAACAGGATCGCGAGGCAACGGCGCATGGAGGTAGAGTGTAGCGGCTACAGGAGTGACCGGATTCAGGCCGCCGAGGTTGGAGCCGCGTCGCGCGTGGAAGGCGTAGGGATCGTCGAAGGTGCCGAAGTCGTCGACGATGCCGTCCCTCTGAATGAAGGTGTCCTGCCCGCGCCACTCCGCGGTCGGGGCCGAGAGGTCCGGCGTGGCGGCCCCATAGCCGCAGAAGCGCTTCGCGCCGGGGAAGCGGCGCTGCAGGCTGCCCAGGTAGTCGGCGTCGAGGATGAGGCCTTCGAGGTTCACCGGGTCAAAGGCGTCAAGCGAAGAGGCAGACCGCACGATCTCGCTGCTCGCCACGCCTGAGCGCGTCATCGCTCTGTTTGACGTCGCCGACATGTTCAGGCCCTCGTCGCGCGAGGCCGTCGCCTCGGTTTGGTCGCTGGGCTTTACGCCGATGATCCGCCAAGCGAGACGGGCCGCTCGCGGGGCGCAAGCAGGTGCATATCGCTGCCGCGCGAAGGACTGCGGGTCGTGTCAGTCGGAGCGGCAACCGAGGTTGAAATCCGAGACTGAGGCGAGACGATGGTTTGTCGGAATCCCCCGACGCCTACCGAGGAACGCCGATGGCCTCTTCAACATCCCCCGATCCCCGGCCCGCCGTCGTGCTGCACGGCGGGCCCACCGCTCTGCCGACCCTGCTGGGTAACGGTACAAACGGAACGCCCCGCCTGCCCGCGGGCGGCAAGATCCGCGCGGGCATCAAGGTCCTGACCCGTCGGGCTGCCGAGGTGCCGCGTGCGCAGACGATCTACGAACAGGGCCTGAACCAGGGCCAGTCGTTCGACCAGATCGAGCGTGCGCTGGCCGAGGCCTGCCCTGAGCTCAAGAGCCCGCTCGTTCCGCGCAACGTGCCGTGGTTCACCGTGCGCGCCCAGGACTTCCCGAATCCCCAACTGGCAACGCAGATCCTCGACCTTCATGGCGAGGACCGCGGCGAGGGCCGGCGTCTCTACCGCTTCCCGGTGGTGTTCCCGACCGATCGCTGGCAGAGCGTGATGCCACATGAACTGGCCACCTGGGGTGCGCAGGACAAGCGCTTCTGGTCCGAGTATTCGACCGACGGACGGTGGCGCCACTGCATGACGCGCGCGCCGGTGCCGGTGGACGCGACGGGGCGCCGCACGGTGCGGCTGTTCGGCGGCCGCAAGGCGATTCCGCGCGAGGACAACGGCGGGCTGTGCCAGCCGGAGTCCTGCCCGGAGTACCAGCAGCGGCAGTGCAACCTCACCGGACGCTTCCTGTTCTTCATCCCCGGCATCCGATCGATCAGCGCCTTCGAGCTGCACACGCGAAGCTTCTACGCGATGAATGCGGCGATCCGCACCTTCGAGACCGTGGCGTTCCTGCGGGGTGGTCGACTGGCCGGTTTCCTGGACCGCCAGGGCACGCCGTTCTACCTGACCAAGCGGCTGATGGAGGTGGCGCACATCGATGACCAGGGGCGGCCTGTCCGGGTGCCGCAGTGGATCATGGAACTGGAAGCGCCGGTCGACGTGGCGACGCTGATGCGGGAGCAGGACGATCAGGACACCGTGCTCCTGCAGGCCGATGTTGCCGCCCGCGTGCTCCAGGGGCACAGGGGGAGCGCTTCCTCGACGCCAGGGAAGGGGCCGAAGTCCGTCGACGAACCTGTAGCTGCGAGCGATCCCACGGCGGACGGCGTGCCGCCCACGCTGGAGCATGTGCTCGGGCGGCTGACCGCGATGGGCGTGCCTGCGCAGACATGGCTCAGCTATGCGGCCACGCGCTGGGGTCCGGGGTGGAAGCTCAATCCGCAAGGGCGGCAGCGGGCCTTCGGCGAGCTGGAGCGTTTCCGGAACGATCCGAAGGGCTACGCGGACAAGGTCAACGCCGTGCTGCAGCAGGTGGCTTCGTGAGCGCGCCGGGACAACGGCCCGGCGGAACCGGTGCGCAGGGCGCAAGGGTGTCGCGCATCCCGGATCGGCATCCGCGAGCGCACGGTCCGCACCTTCAGGCGCATCGCTTGAGGGTGGCGCACCTGTCCGACCTGCACTACGGGCCGCGCCACCTGGAGGAGGCCGATCGCTGCTTCTCGGCGGCCGTGGACCGCGCCATCGAACTCGCCGTCGATGTGGCCGTGATCTCCGGGGATGCCACCGATCACGCCCTGGATCTGCATGCGCCTGCGGCCTTGCGTCTGCTGGCGCAGGTGCGGCGGCTGGCCGACCAATGCCCTGTGCTGATGCTCCAGGGCACCTGGTCGCACGAGCCGCCCGGCACGCTGTCCGTGTTCAGGATGCTGGGAAGCCGCCATCGGGTCTTCGTCGCGGACCGGATTGGTCAGGTGGCGTTGATAGTCAGCGCATCGTCTCGGGACCTGTCGGCGACCGATGCGTCTTGCGCCGACCTCTGGCTCGCGTCCGAAGGCCCACGATTCGCGGAGGTGCCGCCTGGCGCCAGGGCACTGTTCACCTGCATTCCGTCGATCAACAAGGCGGCCGTCGCGGCAGCGGTCGGCGCCACCGCTGCCGCCGAGGCCCAGGGCGAGCAGCTGGCCCGGCTGCTGCAGGGCTACGCCGGCATCCACGGCGTGGCCCGTGCTGCCGGCGTGCCGACGCTCGCGGTGTCGCATGGCACGGTCTTCGGCTGCGTGACAGAGCACGGCGTGCCGATGGCCGGGTTCGACCACGAGTTCACAACCGGGGCGCTGCTCAGCACCGGCGCGCAGGCCACCTTGCTCGGCCACATCCACCGGCACCAGGCCTGGACCCAAGGGGAGGGCGAGCGGCGCCAGTGCATTGCCTACGCGGGGTCGATCGGTCGCTTCCACCACGGTGAGCAGGGCGACAAGGGGTTCCTGCTGTGGGAATTCGGACCGGGCGGGGTGGACTGTCGCCTCGAGCCGACCCCTGCAAGACGGACGCTGGACATCGTGTTCGAGGGCCGGCCCGATCTGGACCAGTTGCGAGATGCGGCGAGCGCGCAGGAACTGGCCGGCGTCAGCGTGCGGGTCCGATGGACGGTGGCCGACGAGGACCGGCACGAGGTGGACCGCGGTGCCATCGAGCGCGCCCTGTCCGCCGCCGCCGATGTGCAGCTCGAGGGGCGGATCGTGCCTGTGGTGCGCACCCGCGCGCCCGGCATCTCGCAGCTCGTCAATCTGGCCGACAAGGTTAGGGCCTGGGCCACGGCGACGGACGTCCACGCGCAGCCGCTGCTGGAGTGCCTGGAACGGGTGACGACGACCGAACCCGAGGACATCGTCGCGGCAGTCCTGGCGATCCCCGATGCCGGTGCCAAGGCACAGGGTGGCCTTGACCCGGCCGAGAAGGATCCGAGACTGGACCTCTTCGAGACGGCCTGAAACGGCGCCTGAACAGCGGCCGAAGGGCGCCCAGGCTGCTTCACCTCCCACCACACCCATCGCGCCGCCCAGCGGCGCTGGAGGCATGCCATGCAACCACTCTCTCTCAGGCTCCGGGGCTTCCGGGGCATCCGCGACGGCCTCGGGCTGGACGAGCTGACCCTCGATCTGGAGCGGCTGGCCGATGGTGCCGCGCTGGTCGCCATCGCAGGCGCCAACGGCCGCGGCAAGTCCACGGTGATGGACAACCTGCATCCCTACCTGACCATGCCGTCGCGGGCGGCGCAGTCCGGGCCGGGCGGCTTCTCGTACTACGACCAGGTCTGCATGCCGGAGAACGAGAAGGACCTGCACTGGGCGCACGCCGGGCGCTGCTACCGCTCGCAGGTGGTCATCCGGATGAACGGCCGAACCGGGAGCCGCCGCAGGACCGAGGCCTATCTGCTGATGCTGGATGACGCCGGCACGTGGTCTCCCGCCGCGCTGCCCGACGGCACCGTCTCCGATGGCAAGGTCGAGACGTATGCGCGATGCGTCGAGGCCATCTGCGGGCCGGCGGACACCTTCTTCACGTCGGTCTTCTCGGCACAGGGGAAGCGGCAACTCAGCACCTACCGCAATGGCGAGATCAAGGCCCTGCTGGCCGATCTGCTGGGGCAGGAGGACATCCGCGCGCTCGGTCAGAAGGCGGGCGAGACGGCGCGGCAGCTGAAGGCGGCTCTGGCGGCGTTGCGCGCTGAAGCGACCGCGTTCGATGCCGAGCGCCAGCGGTTGGAGGATGACGCCCGTCGATGGCAGGGCGCGGATGAGAGGGTCAAGGCGGCGCAAGCCAGCCGGCAGGCGGCCCATGAACAACGGGAAGCTGCGCGAACGCAAGAGGCGTCGTTGATGGCCCTGCAGGAGCAGGCCAAGGCTGCCGAGAGCCGGCGAGCGCAGTTGGTGGAGGAACTGGCGGGCGCCCGTGCCCAGGGTGATCGCACCCTGCAGGACCTGCGCACGCAGGACCGGGAGGCAACGGAGCAACTCGCACGGCTCGACGGTCGTGTGGCGCAGCGTGTCGCGCAGGCCAGGGCGCAGCGCGAACGACTGGAGGCCCGCATCCGGTCCCTGCAGCGGGCGCTGGCGGACGAGGGCGCGGTCGCTCGAGCCGGCCGCCGTCTGCCGCTGGCGACAGAGGTGGTGCGTCGCCGCGAGGACCGCGTGCTGGCGCTTCGCGATGCCGTCCAGGACCTTGCGCGTCGTCGCGATGCTGTCGCAGGGATCGGGCAGCGGCTGGCATCGCTCGAGCGCGAGGCGGGCCAGGCCGCGCTCCAGGCGGAAGACCTGAGCCGCCGCCTGGCCCTGAGCAACCGCGTGCCCTGCAGCGGCATGCCCATGCAGGGTCAATGCACCCTTTTGTCGGACGCACGCGAAGCGGCCGCGCTGGCGCCGAGCGCCCTGCATCGGATTCGTCAACTCGCTGCGGAGCGGGACAGTCTTCGGCTTGAACTGCAGGCCCAGCAAGAGGCGGTGAGCCTCAACGTTGGCGCACCGCAGAGCCTGAGCCGAGCCGAGTGCCAGTCGAGGCGAGCCCTGGCCCGTCAGACGGCCTATGCCGCCTTGGCTGCGCGCGGGGCGGAGATAGGCCAGGCGCGCGCGGGTCTTGTCGAAGCGGAGGACGAACTCGTCGCTCTTCCACCTACTCAAGACCCGTCGGCCGGGGCGGAAATCGCGATCGACACCGACTCCGAAGCGGCTGAGCGCCAGCAGATCATCGCCAGCCGGATGCGCGTTGCCGAGCGTGTCTCGCTGCTGGAAGCTCAGACCCAGGCGGCCATCCAGCGACTCCAGACCGCGATCGATGCACTGCCGTCACCGCCGGATGCTGCGCGGCTCGTACAGGCCCGGGCCCAGGTGGAGCGCTGGCAATGTGTCCTGGATGAGGCGGAGCGCTCGCATCTGGCTGCCGTCCGCGACGCGCAGGCGCTTGCCGCCCTGTCGGCCCTGATGGAGGAGCATGGCCGGAGGCGCGACGCAGCCGCGGCCCGCACGGCACGGGTGGAGCGGGAACTTGCCAATTGGCTGCTGTTCGCCCGCTGCATGGGCAACGATGGCCTGATCGCGCTGGCCATCGACGATGCGGGGCCGACCTTGTCCGGCCTGGTGAACGATCTGCTGCTGGCCTGCTATGGCCCGCGCTTCACGGTGGCCATCGAGACCTTGCAGGAGACGGCCAAGGGCGAGCAGCGCGAGGGCTTCGACATCCGCGTCTACGACGCAGAGTCGGGCGAGGACAAGAGCGTCACGGCGATGAGCGGCGGCGAGAAGGTCTGGATCAACGAGTGCTTGGTGCGGGCCGTGGCGCTGTATTTGGCGCAGAACACCGGCCGGCGCTACGACACCCTGTTCTCCGACGAGACCGACGGACCGCTGGACCCGGAGCGCAAGCGCATGTTCATGGCGATGAAGCGGCGGGTGCTGGAACTGGGTGGCTACGCGCGGGAATTCTTCGTGTCGCAGACGACGGAGCTGACAGCGATGGCGGATGCGGTGATCGATCTCGAGTCGATGACTGCGCCTGGATGCTTGGCCTGATCGTCTGGTTCCCCACCGCAGCACATGCAACACAGCGAAGCGTTCCTGTCTGCGGGCGTTCGCCGCGCATGAACCAAGTGGCCGCTCTCCCCCCTATCGGATGGCGCAGGTTCAGGCGTTGTACCGGCGCATGACGGCGGTGGCTAGCGGCTGCATGGCGGCCAGTGACTGAGCCTCGCCATCCCCGGGCCGTGGTCTCCGGGCAGCGACCCGGGGTCGCCGACGATCTGCACTAGACCGGAGGCGCGCCTGGACGCATCCCGATGGACGGAGCGACATGCTTGCCGTCCTGCGGTTGTTCGGCCATCGGTCGCGATGGCGGAGCGGCCTCAGCGGCAGTGCCCGCAGCAGGAGCTGCCTTGGGATGCAGGGTCAACCTGTGCCGCCTCAGCCCGAACCGGCGTGTAGCCCGCCTCGGCGATGGCGTCCTGCAGCTGCTGCGCATCGGCCTCGGTCGGCTCGATCAGCACCAGATGCTTTGGCAGGTCGATCGTGACCTTGACTCCCCGGTCCGCTGACTTCAGCGCCTTGGTGATCGTGCTGGCGCAGTGGCCGCAGGTCATGTCCTGGACTTCGAATGCAATCATGGGGTGCTCCTTCTGCTGGTTGGGATGCCTGACTCTCAGGCTTGCCCTCGTGGGAAGGTCAAGCCAGCCATCCACAAGACCTCACCTGCAGGTCGGGATCGACAGCGCAGCCGGTTGACATTCCCATGATGGGAAGGCTGAAGCTCCTGCGGCATCAACCGACTGCGGACCCGATACGGTCCGGAAGGACCGATCCCATGAGCACCCTCGCAAGCGCAACGCCCACGCTGGACTTCAAACTGCCGATCGAAGGCATGACCTGCGCGTCCTGTGTATTGCGCGTCGAGAAGGCGCTCGCGACGCTGCCCGGCGTGGAGAGCGCCGCCGTCAACCTGGCCACCGAGCAAGCGACGGTCCGCGCCAGGGACGGGGTGGCGGGCAACGCCCTGGTGTCTGCTGTGACCGCAGCCGTGCGCCGGGCCGGCTACGACGTGCCGACGCATCGTGTCGAGCTGCAAGTCGACGGGATGACCTGCGCCTCCTGCGTCGCGCGGGTCGAGAAGGCGTTGCTGAAGGTGCCGGGCGTGACGACCGCGTCGGTGAACCTCGCCACCGAGAAGGCCAGCGTCGGGGCGCTGGGCAGTGTGTCCTTCGCTACGCTCGCTGCGGCGATCGACAAGGCCGGCTACGCGGCCAGTCCGGTGGTGGACGCCGCAGCACCCAAGCCAGCGCGCCGCCTGCCTGAGTGGTGGCCCGTGGCAGTGGCCTCGGTGCTGACGCTGCCGCTGGTGCTGCCGATGCTGCTGCAGCTGTTCGGCATTCACTGGATGCCAGACGGCTGGGTGCAGCTGGTACTGGCCACGCCGGTGCAGTTCTGGCTCGGTGCGCGCTTCTACCGTGCCGGCTGGAAGGCGCTGAAGGCCCGTGCCGGCAACATGGACCTGCTGGTCGCGCTGGGCACCAGCGCGGCCTACGGGCTGTCGGTCTACTTGCTGTTCAAGCACGCAGCGCACGGCATGCCGCACCTCTACTTCGAGGCCTCGGCGGCCGTCATCACGCTGGTGCTGCTGGGCAAGTGGCTCGAGGCGCGCGCCAAGCGGCAAACGGCGGATGCGATCCGTGCGCTGAACGCGCTGCGTCCGACGGTCGCCCGCGTGCTGGTCGAGGGGGCCGAGATCTCGACACCGGTCGAGCAGGTGGCGGTGGGTGACATCGTCGTGATCCGCCCGGGCGAGCGTGTGCCCGTCGATGGCCAGGTCATCGACGGCCGCAGCCACGTCAACGAGTCGCTGATCACCGGGGAGAGCCTGCCGGTGGCCAAGGCCGTGGGTGAAACGGTCACCGGCGGTTCAGTCAACGAGGAAGGTGTGCTGCAGGTGCGCACCGGCGCGATCGGCGCCGAGACCACGCTGGCCCGCATCATCCGCATGGTCGAGTCGGCCCAGGCGGCCAAGGCGCCGATCCAGCGCATCGTCGACCGCGTCAGCGCGGTCTTCGTGCCCGTGGTGCTGGGCATCGCGGTGCTGACCTTCTTCGGCTGGCTGGCCTGGAGCGGAGATTGGGAGCAGGCGCTGATCAGTGCGGTGGCGGTGCTGGTGATCGCCTGTCCCTGTGCGCTGGGCCTGGCAACGCCGACCGCGATCATGGCCGGCACCGGCGTGGCAGCGCGCCGCGGCATCCTGATCAAGGACGCTGAGGCGCTGGAAGTGGCGCACTCGGTCACCACGGTGGCCTTCGACAAGACAGGCACGCTCACCGAAGGCAAGCCGTCGCTGGTGGCGGTCGAGGCAGGCCTGGACGCACAGGTCGGCCAGGTGCTGACGCAGGCCGCCGCGCTGCAGCAGGGCAGCGACCACCCGCTGGCCCATGCCGTCATGGAGAAGGCCAAGGCCGAAGGCATCGCCGTGCCCGCGGCGCGCGACGCCCGCGCGCTGCCGGGCCGCGGCGTGGAGGCGGTGGTCGATGGCCAGCGCCTGCTGCTCGGCAGCACGCGGCTCATGAACGAGTCGGGCGCACAGCCGGGCGCGCTGCTGATGACCGCTCAGCGCCTGGAAGGCGAGGGCCGCAGCATCTCGTGGCTGCTCGCGCCGAGCGATGGCCTGGGCCATGGCGCTCGCGTGCTCGGGCTGCTGGCCTTCGGCGACACGATCAAGCCGGCATCGCGTGCGGCCGTCGAACGGCTGCGGTCGCTGGGCATCCGCACCGTGATGCTGACCGGCGACAACCACGGCAGCGCCCAGGCGGTGGCGCGCGAACTTGGCATCGACGAGGTGCGCGCCGAACTGCTGCCGGGCGGCAAGGCCGAGATCGTGCAGCAGCTGCGGAGCCAGGGGCAGGTGGTCGCGATGGTCGGCGACGGCCTGAACGACGCGCCGTCGCTGGTGGCCGCCGACGTGGGTCTGTCGATGTCCACCGGCACCGATGTGGCGATGGAAGCCGCCGGGATCACGCTGATGCGCGGCGACCCGCGCCTCGTGGCCGACGCGTTCGACGTCTCGCGCCGCACCTACTCCAAGATCAAGCAGGGGCTGTTCTGGGCCTTCGCGTACAACGTGCTCGGCATTCCGCTGGCGGCTTTCGGCCTGCTGAGCCCGGTGATCGCCGGTGCGGCCATGGCGTTCAGCAGCGTCAGCGTGGTCGCGAATGCGCTGACCCTGCGTCGCTGGCGCGGCGCAGCAACGGATTGATCGAACTGTCTCGAGGAACAAAGGCCATGGGCATGAACATCGGACAAGCTGCCGGCGCCACCGGCCTGTCGGCAAAGATGATCCGGCACTACGAGAGCATCGGGCTGCTGCCTGCGTCCACCCGCACGGATGCGGGCTACCGCCAATACAGCGAACGCGACGTGAACATGCTGCGCTTCATCCGCCACTCGCGCGACCTGGGCTTCTCGCTGGAACAGATCCGCGAATTGCTGGACCTGTGGCAGAACCGCAAGCGGTCCAGCCGGCAGGTCAAGTCCCTGGCCGAGGCACACATCGCGGAACTCGATGCAAAGCTCGCAGAGCTGCAATCGATGCGAGCGGCGCTGGCGCATCTGGTCCACGGCTGCCACGGCGACGATCGACCGGATTGCCCGATCATCGACACGCTGGAGGCGACAGGCCCGGTACTGGCCGGCGCTCCCGCCGATCATTCGCGCGGCGCGGTCGCTCAGCGGCAGCGAGCAGCCTCATCCCGGACCGGACCGCGCACATTGCCGCGCTGATGCCTGAGCATCGTCAAACCGGTTTCGATACACTGACGATATGAACCGCGTCTTCCGCGCCTTCCTTGTCTGGGTCATGGTGATCGCCATGCCCGTGCAGGGCATGGCTGCGTCCGTGATGCTGTTCTGCGGGCCGAGCCACGAGCGGATGATGCAAGGGCTGATGGCCGACGCACCGGCGTTGGCTTCCAGTCTGACCACCGCGCCCGGGCACGACCGGATGGCTGCGGATCATGCCGTGCATGAGCACGCGTCACCTGAGTACCCTGTCGCAGACGAGCCCGCCGCCGGTGCCGATGCCAGCGGTGTGAATGGCCTGTCCAAGCATCACGGCAAGTTCACCTGCAGCGCCTGCGCCGCCTGCTGTTCCGCGCTGGTGCTGCCGGCCAGCTTCGTGCTCCCGGTGCCTTCGAGCCCAGAGCATCTTGCGCCCATGTCGCCGGTGGAACCGGTCGCATCGCACCAACCTGACGGCCTAGACCGTCCGCCTCGAACCGTCCTCGCCTGATTCGGCGCGACGCCCTGGGGTGACGCGGGTACCTTGGCGCCCCGCCCGTCGGTTCATCTGACGGTTTGACCAACGGTCCACCGGACCGAACTCTCGCCCCATCCGGCGGATCGCGCCAGATCCTCACCTGCGCACCTGCGTGCCTTGGCCGCAGGACCGTCGTTCGAGTTCTCGCGAGGTTCCCATGCCCCTGTTTCCGTTTCGCCTCGACTGCTGTCGAGGCCTCCCCCTCATCGCGCTGCTGACCGCAGCATCGCTCGTTCAAGCGCAAACCCAGTCCCAGGGCGCGGCCGCCCGCACCGAACGCGCCGACCCGCTCGATGCGCAGGTCCGCGTACCGGCCGCCAATCACTCGTCAGCGCTGGCCAGCTATCGCCGGCTGGGCGACGACAAGCGCATCGACTGGAAAGAGGCGAACGAGGCGGTGAACCGCATCGGGGGCTGGCGCGCCTATGCACGCGAAGCGCAGCAGCCCGAGCCGGCGCCCACGGCACCGGCCAGTCGCGCTGTGCCCGCGCCGGTGGCGGCTTCGGGCGCCGCACCGGCGCACGGCGGCCACAAGATGCATTGAGGGGATGAGGATGACCCGACAACCACCAACACCCCACGTCATCGCCCGTTCAGCGCCTCTCCGTCTCACGGGCCTGGCTGCCCTGGTGCTCGTGCTGACCGGCTGCGCTTCCCTGAGCCCCGATGGCGGTTTCGGTGAGGTCGAGAAGGCCACGGCCGAGCGCATCGGAGCCCCGGTGCAGCTGGCCTGGGCCCGGCAGCCCGAAGACCTGGACCGCATCGCCCAGCGCGTGGACGAACTCCTGGGCAAGCCGCTGTCCATGAACGATGCGGTGCAGGTCGCCTTGCTGAACAACCGTGGCCTGCAGGCGGCCTACGCCGAGCTGGGCATCACCGAGGCGGAGGTCGTGCAGGCGGGCCGGTTGCCGAACCCCGGCTTCAGCTTCGGCCGCCTGACCAAGGGTGACGAGATCGAGCTCGAACGCGGTCTCCACTTCAATCTTGCCCGGCTGATCGCCATGCCGCTGGTGCAGCGCGTCGAGGCGCGCCGCCTGGAGCAGGTGCGCACCACGGTGGCGATGCAGGTGCTGTCCCTGGCAGCCGACACGCGCAAGGCCTGGGTGCAGGCGGTGGCCGCCGAGGAATCGGTGCGCTACAGCCGCCAGGTGATGCAGGCCGCGGAGGCTGGTGCCGAACTGGCGCGGCGCATGGCGCAGGTGGGCAACTTCAACAAGCTCCAGCAGGCGCGCGAGCAGGGCTTCTATGCCGATGCAGCGCTGAACCTGGCCCGTGCCGAGCAGCAGCAACGTGCGGCGCGCGAGCGCCTCACGCGCTTGCTGGGGGTGTGGGGTACGCAGACCGCTTTCAAGCTGCCAGAGCGCCTGCCTGACCTGCCCACCCAGCCGCGCGATCTGCCAGACATCGAGCGCACCGCGCTCGCCCAGCGGCTGGACGTTACCGCGGCGCGCAACGGCGCCGAGGCCACCGCCCGCAACCTGGGCCTCACTCGCACCACGCGCTTCGTCAACGTGCTGGAGCTGGGCCTGGTGCGCAACAGCAGCAACGAGTCGCCAACGCAGAAGGGCTGGGAGATCGGATTCGAGCTGCCGCTATTCGACTGGGGCGGTGCCCGGGTCGCCCGTGCAGAGGGCATCTACATGCAGTCGCTGCACCGCGCTGCGGAGACCGCGATCAATGCCCGCTCCGAGGTGCGCGAGGCATACGGCGCCTACCGTTCGGCCTGGGACATCGCGAAGCACCAGCGCGACGAGATCGTGCCGCTGAAGGCACGCATCTCGGAAGAGAACCTGCTTCGCTACAACGGCATGCTGATCGGCGTGTTCGAGTTGTTGGCCGATGCGCGTTCGCAGATAGCCAGCGTCAACGGCGCCATCGATGCGCTGCGCGATTTCTGGATCGCGCAGGCCGACCTCGACATGGCGCTCGTCGGCAAGCCCAGCCTCACGGCCGCGGCAGGCCCCGCGATGGCGGCCGGCCCGGCGGGTGACCCCGGCCACTGACGAACCGCCTTCGCCCGAATCGAACACAAGGACTGAATCCATGGTTTCCCGAAGAAGCTTTCTCAACGGTGCCGGTGTGGCGGCTGCCGCCGTGACGGCCACGGCCGTCAGCAAGGTGGCAATGGCGGCCCTGCCTGAGCCCGTCATCCAGACCAAACCCGACACGATGCCTCCGCTGGTGCCGGGCACCGGCCGGCCCTACAACCCCGTTGTCACGCTCAACGGTTGGACGCTGCCCTGGCGCATGAACAATGGCGTCAAGGAGTTCCACCTGGTGGCCGAGCCCGTGGTGCGCGAGATGGCACCCGGCTTCAAGGCCCACCTGTGGGGCTACAACGGCCAGAGTCCCGGCCCGACCATCGAGGTGGTGGAGGGCGACCGCGTGCGGCTGTTCGTCACCAACAAGCTCGGCGAACTCACCAGCATCCACTGGCACGGCCAGCGCCTGCCCAACGGCATGGACGGCGTGACCGGCCTGAACCAGCCCGGGATCCCACCCGGCAAGACCTACGTCTATGAGTTCGTGGCGCGCCGACCCGGCACATTCATGTACCACCCGCATGCCGACGAGATGGTGCAGATGGCGATGGGGATGATGGGCTTCTGGGTCACGCATCCGAAGACCAAGCACCCGCTGATCGACGAGGTCGACCGCGACTTCTGCTTCCTGCTGAACGCCTACGACATCGATCCGGGCAGCGCGACGCCGAAGATCATGACGATGCTCGACTTCAACCTGTGGAGCTGGAACAGCCGCATCTTCCCCGGCATCGACCCAGTCGTGGTTCGGCACATGGACAAGGTGCGCATCCGGGTGGGCAACCTGACGATGACCAACCACCCGATCCACCTGCATGGCCACGAGTTCCTGATCACCGGCACCGACGGCGGCCCCACGCCGAAGAGCACGCGCCAGTACGAGGTGACGGCCGACATAGCCGTGGGCCAGATGCGGCAGATGGACTTCCTGGCCGACGAGGAGGGCGACTGGGCCTTCCATTGCCACAAGAGCCACCACACGATGAACGCCATGGGCCACGGCGTGCCCACGATGATCGGCGTGGACCACAGCGGCGTCGCGCGCCAGATCACCAAGCTCATCCCCGACTACATGGTGATGGGCGAGCGCGGCATGAAGGACATGACGGAGATGGAGATGCCGCTGCCCGACAACACGGCGGCGATGATGGCCGGGCAGGGCCCCTTCGGCGCCGTGGGCATGGGCGGCATGTTCAGCGTGGTGAAGGTGCGCAAGGATCAGAAGCGAGGCGACTACACCGATCCCGGCTGGTACCAGCATCCGCCAGGCACCGTGGCCTACGAGTTCACCGGCAGCCTGCCCGACCCGGCGCGCTTCAAGGCCGAGGGCCGGGGGTCAATGCCTGCCGTCGCCAGGCCAGCGCAGGACGTCGAGGTCAAGGTGCGCAAGCCATCGGGCGGACACAGCGGCCACTGACGGTGCCGCCGACTCCAGCACCTCTCAGCAAACTCTCCTCCAACTGAACATCGACAAGGAAGCCTCATGCAAAGCAGCAAGCGCCATCTCCTGATCGCCGCCTCGGCTCTCGGGCTCGGTATCACCGGGCTCGCCCGCGCGCACAGCAATGAACATCACGCCAAGAAGTCCGGTCCTGTCGTCAAGGAACAGAAGGACTGGGGCATCGCCGGCGATGCCAAGTCTGTCCGCCGCACCATCGAGGTCCGCATGGGCGACAACATGCGCTTCACGCCCGATCGCATCGACGTGCGCCGCGGCGAGACGCTTCGCTTCCGCGTGCAGAACGCGGGCAAGGAAATGCACGAGTTCGTCATCGGCACCAAGGCCGAGAACGCCAAGCACGCCGAGCTGATGATCAAGTTCCCGAACATGGAGCACGACGAGCCGTACATGGCCCACGTGTCGCCGGGCAAGACCGGCGAGATCGTCTGGACCTTCAACCGCGCCGGCACCTTCGAGTTCGCCTGCCTGATCGCGGGTCACTACTCGGCGGGCATGGTCGGCACCATCAACGTCACGGCCTGATCGCTCCGAATCGCAACAGCACTCTCTTCCATCACCCACCCCACCCATCACGGAGTCCTCATGAACCACATCGCTTCCACCCTGCTCGTCGCCGCGCTGCTGAGCGGCCCCGCCCTGGCACAGCAGAAAGCCGATGACCACTCCGCGCACCATGCCGCCACGCCTGCGACGGCGGCGGCGAACAGCGCAGACATGGCCGACGGTGAGGTCCGCAAGATCGACAAGGACGCGGGCAAGCTGACGCTCAAGCATGGCGAGATCAAGAACCTCGACATGCCGGGCATGACGATGGTCTTCCAGGTCAAGGAGCCCGCACTGCTCGACAAGGTGAAGGTGGGCGACAAGGTGAAGTTCCGTGCCGAGAAGGCCGGCAGCGGCTATGTCGTGACCGTCATCGAGCCGGCGAAGTAGCCGTGCAGCGCGGTCCCGCTGTTTCAGCGGCCTGGGAGCTTGACGAGCGTCAACCTCAGTGCTGCGCTTGCGCCTAGCATGAGGGCGCTGACGGGCCATCGCTCGTCGGCCACTCTGTTCATGTCCACGGCCAAGCTCCTTCCACGGCCCCGCCGCACCGCGGCGGCGATGCTGTTCGTCTGGCTGTTCGCGACCTTCGCGAGCTGGGCCAACGCCTGCCTCGTGCAGCCGTCTGCGGCCGCGGAGCGCCGGTCTGAACACCACGGGCGGATCGACGCCGGTGCCGATGTCCGGGCGCACCACGCTGCGGCGGACACGGGAGCGGAGGACGATCGGGACGCCGGCCTTCAGTCCTGCATCAGCTTCTGCGATTTGGAGCAGAGCGTCGTCGCGAAGGCCCAGCCCACGAAGGCGGATGGCAACGCCGACTCTGGCATGCCGCCGCCTGCTGCATTGGGCAGTTGGCCGTCGCAGGCACCGGATCGGGCCGAGCCCCGCTGGCGATCGCGCGCCGCGCCCCCGCCACCGGGCGTGCCCGTGACCATCGCGTTCCTGCGGCTGACGCGGTAGCCCCTGCGCCGGGCTGGTGCGCGCGTGGCTGCTTGCCCGCGCTGCTGCCGGCCCATCACGCGTTGTCTGCCCGGCTTGCTGCCGCCGCGGGCTCCTTCCCCGTCATGCGCCGTCTTGCGACGGCAATCCGTTCACGTTCACCACTGGAGACTCACCATGACCACGCTTCGATCGCTCGTTCTTGCTGGCACGGCTACCGTCGTGCTCACTGCCTGCGCTCAGACCCCCAGCGCACCCGGCGCCGCGGACCACGCCGCACACCATCCTGCCGGTACGGCGGCTCCTGCCTCCGCGCCCGCATACCGCATGGCAATGATGGATACGCACATGACCAAGATGCGCGAGATGCACGAGAAGATGTCGCGTGCGGGCACGCCGCAGGAGCGGCAGGCCCTGATGGCCGACCACATGAAGCTGATGCAGGAAGGCATGGCGATGATGGGCGGCATGGGCCCTGGCGGCATGGGCGGCATGGGGATGGGAGGCATGCGGGCCATGGGCCCGGCCGGTGCGGCGAGCGCCCCGATGGACATGGCCACGCGCCATCAGATGATGGAAAAGCGCATGGAGATGATGCAGTCCATGATGCAGATGATGATGGACCGCATGGGTCCGCCGCCGGCCCGGCCCTGAGCCATGCCGGTTCGCAGCAAGCCCTGGAAGGCCGCCGCGCTCATGGCGGCGGCCGTCGCCGCAATCGCCGTCTACGCGGCGGTGGTCTGGAAAGCGGACCCCGCCGCGGAGCGGCCAGTCCAGCTGCGGCCAGGCGATGCGGCCGTCATTGCGCTCGGGCAGCAGGTCTACACGGCGCAGTGCGCGGCCTGCCACGGCGCGCGGCTGGAGGGTCAGCCCAACTGGCGCGAGCGCGGCCCGGATGGCCGGCTGCCGGCGCCGCCGCACGACCCGAGCGGGCACACCTGGCACCACCCGGACGAGCTGCTGTTCCGCATCACCAAACACGGCGTGGCCAAGGCCGCGAACCTGAAGGACTATGCGTCGGCGATGCCGGCCTACGACGGCGTGCTCAGTGACGCCGAGATCGTCGCCGCGCTCTCGTGGATCAAAGCGCAGTGGCCGGCCGACATCCGCGCCCGGCACGACGAGCTGAACCGGGCCGCCAGCCGTTGAGGCACCGGCGCGGAGCCGCTTGACCTTCACACGGGGGCAAGGCCTATGGTTGACCTGTACCGCCCGGGCATCACGGATGCCCAACCAACCGAGGAGCTGCTCATGAACCATCCCGTCCAAGACGCCGGCACACCGCGCAGCCGCAAGCCGCTCACGGTGGCAGTGCTGATGGTGGCGCTGATCGTGGTGTTCTACCTGCTGCGCGAGCACTGGGGTCACGTGGCCGGCCTGTGGCCCTACCTGCTGTTGCTGGCCTGCCCGCTGATGCACCTCTTCCATGGGCACGGCGGACACGGGCGCCACGGGACTCATGGACGGCAAGGGTCCGACCACGGGTCCCACGGAGGCTGACGCGATGGACATGCAGGCGCACCCGAAGCATGGTGACCACCAAGGCCACGACCACGATCACGGCCATCACGACCACTCGCACCATCACCCTGCGCACGACCCCGCGCACGGGCCGGCGCAAGGCCACGCGGCGGGGGATGCTGGGCCGCCTGCCTCACCACCACCGGACTCGCCCGCAGGCACGATCTACACCTGCCCGATGCACCCCGAGGTGCGCCAGGACCATCCCGGCAACTGCCCCAAGTGCGGCATGACGCTGGAGCCGGTGCTGCCTACGCTCGACGAGGACGAGAACCCCGAACTGGCGGACTTCCGCCGCCGCTTCTGGTGGACGCTGCCGCTGACGGTGGTGGTCACGCTGCTGGCCATGGTTGGACACCGCCTGCAGTGGTTCGACATGGCCACCCAGAGCTGGATCGAGCTGGTGCTGTCGGTGCCCATCGTGCTGTGGGCCGGTTGGCCGTTCTTCGTGCGCGGCGTGCAGTCGGTGCGTTTGCGCAGCCCGAACATGTGGACGCTGATCGGCCTGGGTACCGGGGCCGCCTTCGTCTACAGCGTAGTAGCCACGGTCACGCCGGATGTGTTCCCGGCCTCGTTCCAGGCGATGGGGCGCGTGGCCGTGTACTTCGAAGCGGCGGCGGTGATCATCTCGCTGACGCTCCTCGGCCAGATCCTCGAGCTGAAGGCGCGCTCGCAGACCTCGGCGGCGATCAAGTCGCTGCTCGGCCTGGCGCCGAAGACGGCTCGGCGCATCGGCGCCGACGGCACCGAAGCCGACGTGCCGCTGACCCACGTGCATGTCGGCGACCTGCTGCGCGTGCGGCCCGGCGAGAAGGTGCCCGTCGACGGCGTGGTGACCGAAGGCTCCAGCGCGGTCGACGAATCGATGCTCACCGGCGAGCCGGTGCCGGTGAGCAAGCGCCCGGGCGACAAGCTCATCGGCGCCACGCTCAACACCAGCGGCGCGCTCGTGATGCGCTCCGAGCGCGTGGGCGCGCAGACCATGCTGTCGCAGATCGTGCAGATGGTGGCGCAGGCGCAGCGCTCGAAGGCGCCGATGCAGCGTATGGCCGATCAGGTGGCGGGCTGGTTCGTGATGGCGGTGGTGGCCATCGCGGTGGCCACCTTCTTCGCCTGGGGCGTGTTCGGCCCCGAGCCGAGCTGGGTCTACGGGCTGATCAACGCGGTGGCGGTGCTGATCATCGCCTGCCCGTGCGCGCTCGGTCTGGCGACGCCGATGTCCATCATGGTCGCCACCGGGCGCGCGGCCACGCGCGGCATCCTGTTCCGCGACGCGGCGGCGATCGAGCACTTCCGCAAGGTCGACACGCTGATCGTCGACAAGACGGGCACGCTGACCGAAGGCAAACCGGCCTTCGACCGTGCCCTGCCCACCGATGGCTTCACGGCCGACGAGGTGCTGCGCATCGCTGCGAGCCTGGACCAGGGCAGCGAGCATCCGCTGGCGGATGCCATCGTGCAGGCCGCCCGCGCGAAGGGGCTCGCACTGGCCAAGGCCGAGGAGTTCGAGTCGAGCACAGGCATCGGCGTTCGGGGCCGGGTGGAAGGTCGCGCCGTCGCGCTGGGCAACACCGCGCTGATGCAGCAGCTGGGCGTCGCCGTCGATCCGCTGGTCGCACAGGCCGAGGCGCTGCGCGCCGAAGGGGCGAGCGTGATGCACCTGGCGGTGGACGGGCGCCTCGCGGGGCTGCTCGCGGTGTCCGACCCGGTGAAGGCGAGCACGCCCGAGGCCCTGGCGGCCCTGCACGCGGCTGGACTGCGCGTGGTGATGGCCACCGGTGACGGCCTGACCACGGCACGCGCCGTTGCCAAACGTCTGGGCATCGACGAGGTGCACGGCGAAGTCAAGCCTGCCGACAAGCTGGCTCTCGTGCAGAAGCTTCAGCGCGAGGGCAGGGTGGTTGCGATGGCCGGCGACGGCATCAACGACGCGCCGGCGCTGGCGCAGGCTGACGTGGGCGTGGCGATGGGCACCGGCACCGACGTGGCGATGAACAGCGCACCGGTGACGCTGGTAAAGGGCGACCTGCGCGGCATCGCGCAGGCTCGGCTGCTGTCGCAGGCCACCATCGCCAACATGAAGCAGAACCTCGGCTTCGCGTTCGTCTACAACGCGCTCGGCGTGCCGCTCGCGGCCGGTCTGCTGTTCCCGTTCACCGGCTGGCTGCTGTCGCCGATGATCGCGGCGCTGGCGATGAGCCTGAGTTCGGCTTCGGTGATCGGCAACGCCCTCCGGCTGCGCAAGGCAGCGCTGCTGCGGGACTGACCCACGCCACGCGGTGGACATCGTCGCGCACACGCTCTGGGCCGCTGCGGGGGCGGCGGCTGTCCATCGTTGCCGCCCACTGTCGCGAGGCACGGTGGCGGCCGCGCTGGTTCTCGCGGCCTTGCCGGACGTGATGCATCTGCTGCCGATTGCCGCTTGGTGGGCGCTCGGTGAAGGCAGCTTGGCAGCGGTCCGCGGCTACGCGCTGGCCTCGCCGGGGCAGGAGCCGTGGCTGCCGACCATCGTCGAGCTGTGGTCGCACCACCTGCACTGCGTGATGCACAGCGCACCGGTGGCTGCGCTCGTGACCGCGCTCGCCTGGGCGGTGCGGCGTGTGTTCTGGCTACCGCTGCTCGGCTGGTGGTCGCACATCGTGATCGACGTGTTCACGCACTCGGCCTACTACTACGCGGTGCCGGTGCTCTACCCGTTCACCGAGCGTGGGTTCGACGGCATCGCATGGACCACGCCCTGGTTCATGGTGCTGAACTATGCGGCGCTGGTGCTCGTGGGTGCCTGGGCGCTCGTTCGTCGGAGGCTTCCGAATGGCAGCTGAATCGCCGCTGGCCTTCCACCATCGCAGCGAAGTCGTGCTGCCAGTCGAGCCCGAGCGCCTGTTCGCCCACCTGGACGACCACCGCCGCCTGTCCAGCCACATGGAGAAGCCGTCGCTGATGACGGCGGGCGCTTCGATGCGGATCGACACCGATGCGGGTCACGGCCAGGCGGTGGGTTCGGTCATCCGGATGAGCGGTCGTGTCCTGGGCGTGCGGCTCGGGCTCGAGGAGGTGGTGACCGAACACGCCCCACCGCACCGCAAGGTCTGGGAGACCGTGGGCGAACCGGCCCTGCTGGTCATCGGCGCCTACCGGATGGGTTTCAGCATCGAGCCGTTCACCGGGGGCTCGCGACTGGTCGTCTTCATCGACTACGCGCTGCCGGGGCGCGGGCTTGCCCGCCTGCTCGGGGCTCTCGTGGGTCGCTACTACGCCGCTTGGTGCACGCGGCGGATGGCAGAGGACGCCCGCGCCGCCTTTCCGGGGCCGATCCGGGGGCCCGCGCCGCGCGACCCGTGAGTCGCATCTCTGGTCCGGCTTTGTCTCTACAGTACGCGAATGATTCATCGCATTTCCCTTGCCCTGATCCTGGCGGTCCTCTGCTCCACCGCAGCGCGGGCCGACATCATCGACATCGCCTGGAACGAACAGGGCCGCTTCGAGCGCCGTGTCAGCGTGGCCCCGGGCAAGTTCGCCGAGGTCTGCGGCAAGCTCGCCCGGGCCGATTCGGTGGCCTGGCGCTTCGACGCCAGTGGCCCGCTGAACTTCAACATCCACTATCACGAGGGCAAGGACGTGCGTTACCCGGAGCGCCGCGATGCCCTGGCCGGCGCCAGCGGGCGGCTTCAGGTGGCACTTGACCAGGACTACTGCTGGATGTGGACCAACAAGTCGGGCCAGGCTGTCGACCTGAACGTCCTGCTGACGCGCTGAGGCGCGTGCGCGGAGCGCTTGATGCGGGACAAGGCGCGACGGCCGGGGGAACGTAGACTCCGCTCCATGCGCGCGTTGCGTCGTCATCGCGGCTGGCTGTCCGGCTGGCTGATCGCCCTGGTGCTGTTCACGCAGCTGGCCACGGCGGCGTACGCCTGCCCGCAGCTCTCGCCGGCGTCGGACGACGCGGCTGCCGCGATGGCGGCCATGCCGGATTGCGAGGGCAGCATGCCCACGAGCATGGACCCGGACCAGCCGCAGCTGTGCAAGGCCCACTGCGAGACCGGCAAGACCTCGGTGAACAGCCAGGTCGCCGCGCTGGACGCGCCGCCAGCCATGGCGGTTGGCGCGGCACTCGTCGGCATCGTCGACGTGGCCGATGCCGCCCAGCTGGCGGCCACCATGCCCGCCTCGGTGGCCGACGGGCCGCCCGTCGGGTCACCGCCGCTCTACCTCTCCTTCCTCGTCCTTCGGAACTGACCTGCGGACCCGGGTCCGGGTGCGCTGTCTCGGCGCGCCCGGGTCTCTTGCGTTCGCCGTGCGTTCGATCCGAAGGAGAGTGTCGTGTCCCGATTCAACGTTTGCGTGCTGCGCCGGCACGCCGGGCGGCGCCAGCCGTCCACCCTGGCCTTGGCGTGCGTGCTGGGCCTGGCCGCACTGGTACCCAGTGCCGCATGGGCTGCCCCTGACGCTCCGTCGCTGAGCTATGCCGAGGCGCTCGAGCTGGCGCGCCAGGCGGCACCGGCACTGCGTGCGCAGCAGGCCACGCTGGCCGGTTCGACGATCCTGGCGCCGGCTGCGTCCGCGCTGCCCGATCCGCGCCTGTCCGTCGGCGTCGAGAACCTGCCGATCGCCGGGCCGGATCGTTGGAGCACGACGCGCGATGCCGGCACCATGCAGCGCATCGCGCTGATGCAGGAGATGCCTAACCGCGCCAAGCGCGATGCGCGCGAGCAGGCCGCGCAGGCCCGCGTCGAGCGCGACCGGGCGGTGCTGGCGGCCACCGAACTCACGGTGCGCCGCGAAGCCGGCCTGGCATGGCTCGCGGTGCACTTCGCGGAGGCCCGGCTGTCGCAGGTGGCCGGCCTCCAGCGCGAGAACCGGCTGCTGCAGGACACGCTGCCGGCCCGCATTGCTGCCGGCTCAGCCATGCCCGCGGAGTTGACGATGGCGCGCCAGGAAGCGCTGGCCATCGCCGACCGGGCCGACGAGCTGGCGCGGGACGTGCGCAAGGCGCGGGTGGAACTGCGCCGATGGATCGGCGAGCGTGCCGCTGCGCCGCTGCAGGGCGCAGCGCCGGCTATGGCCGTGAACGGCGACGCCTTGCGCAGCGCGCTGCCGCATCACGCCGAGCTCGCACCCTATGCGCCGATGCGTGCGATGGCCCAGGCCGAGGTGGCCGAGGCCGATGCGGAGAAGCGCGGCGACTGGTCGTGGGAGGTGGCGTACAGCCGGCGACCACGCTACGACGACATGGTGTCGTTCCAGCTCAGCTTCGACCTGCCGTGGCAGCGTGATCGCCGCCAGCAGCCGCAGATCGAGGCCAAGCGGCGCGAGATCGAACGCATCGAGGCCGAGCGCGAGGAACTGCTGCGGCGCCATGCCGCGGAGACCGACGCGATGCTGGCCGAGCTGCAGGCGCTCGACACGCAGGCCGAGCGGCTGCGGGCCGCCGGGCAGCCGCTGGCCACCGAGCGCGTGGCGCTGGCGACGGCGGCCTACCAGGCCGGCCGTGGCGATCTCGCGGCCGTGCTCACGGCGCGCAGCCAGGTGCTGGAAACCCAGCTGCGCGCCATCGACCTCGACGAGCAGCGCGCCGCCCTGCGCCTGCGCCTGTCCACCCTGATTGCGGAGTAAGACGATGAGCCTTTCATCCAACCCCTCATCCACCAAGACGCTGGTGGCCGGCGCGGTGTTGCTGCTGGTCGGCCTCGGCGCAGGCTGGGCGCTCTCGCAATGGCTGTCGGCTGGTGGCCATGCAGGCGCTCCGGCAACGGCTGCTGCAACCGCAGCCAGCGCGCCGGAGCGCAGGGTGCTGTACTGGTACGACCCAATGGTGCCGACGCAGCGCTTCGACAAGCCCGGCAAGTCGCCCTTCATGGAGATGCAGCTCGTGCCGCGGTACGCCGACGAGGCTGGTGCCGACGCCGGGTCTGCGGTGGCGGTGTCGCCGCAGGCGGTGCAGTCGCTCGGCCTTCGCGTCTCCACGGCCGAGAAGCGCGTGCTGCAGGCGGCGGTGGACGCGGTCGGTACGGTCGGGCTCAACGAGCGCGATGTCAGCATCGTGCAGGCCCGAGCCAACGGCTTCGTCGAGCGTGTCCATCCGCGTGCGCCGGGCGACGTGATCCCCGCGGGCGCCCCGCTGGCCGAGGTGCTGCACCCAGACTGGCTGGCGGCGCAGCGCGAGTACCTCGCGGTGCGGGCCACCGGCGACGCGGCCCTTGCGCAGGCAGCCCGCGCGCGGCTCACGCTGCTGGGCATGCCGGCGGCGCTCATCGAGCGCGTTGATGCCAGCGGGCAGCCGCAGGCGGTCACGACCATCGTGGCGCCGTCGGGCGGGCTGATCGCCGAGCTGATGGTTCGTCAGGGCATGACGGTGTCGGCCGGCATGACGATGGCGCGCATCAACGGCCTGGGCACGGTGTGGGTCGAGGCGGCGGTGCCCGAGGCGCTGGGCGCGGCGGTGGTCTCGGGCCAGCCCGCCGAGCTGCGGCTGGTGGCGTTTCCGGGCGAGGTGCGGCGCGGCAAGGTGGCGGCCGTGCTTCCTGAGGCGAGCCGAGACACGCGCACGCTGCGCGTGCGCGTCGAGGTGCCGAATCCGGGTGGGCGGTTGCGTGCCGGCATGTTCGGCCAAGTGCGCCTGCTCGGCGCGGGGCAGGGCGCCGAGGTCGTCACGGTCCCCGGCGAGGCGGTGATCCGCACCGGTCGCCGCGCGCTGGTCTATGTGGTCGACGCGCCGGGCCGGTATCGGCCGGTGGAGGTGGAACTCGGCGCGGAGGTCGACGGCCGGGTGGCCGTGCTCAAGGGGGTGGAGGCTGGGCAGCAGGTGGTGGCCTCGGGACAGTTCCTCATCGATTCCGAGGCCAGCCTGCAAGGGCTGACCGCGCGTGCCCCGGCGGAAGCGGCCGCGACCACTGCAACGGCGGCCGCAACGGCGGTCAGCGCGCAGCAGGGGCCGACCGGCGAGTTCAGCACCCGCGGCCGGGTGGTCGAGCTCGACGCGGCGGCGATCACCCTGGAACACGAAGCCGTCCCTGCGCTGAAGTGGCCGGCGATGACGATGCCCTTCCAGCTCGCGCGGCCGGACCTCGCACGCGGGCTGAAGGCGGGCGATGCGGTGCGCTTCCGCTTTCGCCAGAAGGGCGACGAGCACGTGGTCACCGCGATCGACCGCGAACCTGCCGCGACCGACCCGCATGCCGGCCACGGCAGCACCGGAGCGCCGCGATGATCGCCGCGCTGATCCGCTGGTCGGTGGCCAACCGCTTCCTCGTCGTGCTGGCCACGCTGTTCCTCGCGGCCGCGGGCCTGTGGGGCGTGCGCACGACGCCGGTCGATGCCTTGCCCGACCTGTCCGACGTGCAGGTGATCATCCGCACGACGCTGCCCGGGCAGGCACCGCAGATCGTCGAGAACCAGGTCACCTATCCGCTGGCGACGACGATGCTGTCGGTGCCCGGTGCGAAGACGGTGCGCGGCTTCTCGTTCTTCGGCGACAGCTTCGTCTACATCCTCTTCGATGACGGCACCGACCTGTACTGGGCGCGCTCGCGCGTGCTGGAGTACCTCAACCAGGTGCAGGGCCGGCTGCCGGCCGCGGCGAAATCGTCGCTGGGGCCGGACGCCACCGGCGTGGGCTGGATCTTCCAGTACGCGCTGGTTGACCGCACCGGCCGCAATGACCTGTCCCAGCTGCGTGCGCTGCAGGACTGGTTCCTGAAGTACGAGCTGAAGGGCCTGCCCGGCGTGGCGGAGGTGGCCACCGTGGGCGGCATGAACCGGCAATACCAGGTGGTGCTCGACCCGCTGAAGCTGGCCGCCTACGGCATCACGCATGCGCAGGTGCGCGAGGCGCTGATGGCCGGCAACCAGGAGGCCGGCGGTTCGGTGCTGGAGCTGGCCGAGGCCGAGTACATGGTGCGCGCCAGCGGGTACCTGAAGACGCTGGACGACTTCCGCGCGTTGCCGCTGGCCGCGCGCGGCGGCATCCCGGTGAAGCTGGGCGACGTCTCCACGGTCCAGGTCGGCCCGGAGATGCGGCGCGGCATCGCCGAGCTCGACGGCGAAGGCGAGGTGACCGGTGGCGTGGTGGTCCTGCGTTCGGGCGCGAACCCGCAGCAGACCATTGCCGCGGTGAAGGCCAAGCTTGCAGAGCTGCAAGGCAGCCTGCCGCAGGGCGTGGAGGTGGTGACCACCTACGACCGCAGCGCGCTGATCGAGCGCGCCATCGACAACCTCTCGGCGAAGCTGATCGAGGAGTTCATCGTCGTCGCGCTGGTGTGTGTGGTCTTCCTGTGGCACCTGCGCTCGGCGCTGGTGGCCATCATCGCGCTGCCGCTGGGCGTGATGGCGGCCTTCCTGATCATGCGCTGGCAGGGCATCAACGCCAACATCATGTCCCTGGGCGGCATCGCGATCGCGATCGGCGCGATGGTCGACGCGGCCGTGGTGATGATCGAGAACGCGCACAAGAAGCTCGAGGCCTGGCAGCACGCGCATCCCGGCGAGAGCCTCGTCGGCGAGGCGCGCTGGAAGGTCATCACCGAAGCGGCCGAGGAGGTCGGCCCGGCGCTGTTCTTCTCGCTGCTCATCATCACGCTGAGCTTCATCCCGGTCTTCACGCTGGAGGCGCAGGAAGGGCGGTTGTTCGGGCCGCTGGCCTTCACCAAGACCTATGCGATGGCGGCCGCCGCCGCGCTGTCGGTAACGCTGATCCCGGTGCTGATGGGTGCGTGGATCCGCGGCCGCATCCCCGACGAGCAGAAGAACCCGATCACCCGCGTACTGATCGCGGTCTACCGTCCGGCGCTCGAATGGGTGCTGCGCTGGCCGAAGGCGACGCTGGTGATCGCGGTGGTGCTGGCGGCGAGCACGGCCTGGCCGCTGTCACGCCTGGGCGGCGAGTTCCTGCCTCGGCTGGACGAAGGCGACCTGCTGTACATGCCGTCGGCGCTGCCGGGGCTGTCGGCGCAGAAGGCGGCCGAACTGCTGCAGATCACCAACCGGATGATCAAGACCGTGCCCGAGGTGGAGCGTGTCTTCGGCAAGGCCGGCCGGGCCGAGACCGCGACCGACCCGGCGCCGCTGGAGATGTTCGAGACCACGGTCAAGCTCAAGCCCCGCGAGCAGTGGCGGCCGGGCATGACGCCCGACAAGCTGGTCGAGGAACTCGACGCGGCGGTGAAGGTGCCGGGACTGGCCAACATCTGGATCCCGCCGATCCGCAACCGCATCGACATGCTGGCCACCGGCATCAAGAGCCCGATCGGCGTGAAGGTGACCGGCAGCGATCTCGCCACGATCGACCGCATCGCCCAAGGCGTGGAGCGGGTCGCCAAGACGGTGCCGGGCGTGTCGTCGGCGCTGGCCGAACGCCTGACCGGCGGGCGCTACATCGACGTGCAGATCGACCGCGCGGCGGCTGCGCGCTACGGACTGAACATCGCCGACGTGCAGGCGGTGGTCAGCGGCGCGATCGGCGGCGAGAACGTGGCCGAGACGGTCGAAGGACTGGCGCGCTTCCCCATCAACCTGCGCTATCCGCGCGAGTGGCGCGACACGCCCGAGCGGCTGGCGGCGCTGCCGGTGCTGACGCCGATGGGCCAGCAGATCACGCTGGGCACGGTGGCGAAGATCGTCGTGGCCGACGGGCCGCCGATGCTCAAGAGCGAAAACGCGCGACCCTCGGGCTGGGTCTATGTGGACGTGCGCGGCCGCGACCTTGCCTCGGTGGCGGCCGACCTGCGCGCCTCGGTGGCGCGCGAGGTGAAGCTCGCTCCCGGCGTGAGCATCGCCTACTCGGGCCAGTTCGAGTACCTCGAGCGCGCCAACGCGCGGCTGAAGATCGTCGTACCGGCGACGCTGATGATCATCTTCGTCCTGCTGTACCTGACCTTCCGTCGCATCGACGAGGCGGTGCTGATCATGGCCACGCTGCCTTTTGCGCTGACCGGCGGCGTTTGGTTCCTCTGGGCGATGGGCTACCACCTGTCGATCGCCACCGGCGTGGGATTCATCGCGCTGGCCGGCGTGGCCGCCGAGTTCGGCGTGGTGATGCTGCTGTACCTGAAGCACGCGCTGGAGGCCAGGCTCGTGGCCGGCACACCGCTGACGCTGCCGGTGCTGCTCGATGCGATCCGCGAAGGCGCGGTGCTGCGCGTGCGACCCAAGGCGATGACCGTGGCCGTGATCCTCGCTGGCCTGGTGCCGATCGTCTGGGGCAGCGGCACGGGCTCCGAGGTGATGAGCCGCATCGCCGCGCCGATGCTCGGGGGCATGGTCACCGCGCCGCTGCTGTCGCTGTTCGTGGTGCCGGCGGTATTCGCGCTGCTGCGATCTCGACTCCAAGGCTCAGCGCCGGCCTGACGGACGAGGGGTGGGTTTGACGAAGGAACAGGCCCGCAAAGAGAAAGGGCGCCGGCCCCATCCCTGACGGGATGGGCGCGCGGCGCCGGGGTCGATCCGTGGACAGCGTCAGCCCGCCAGCAGCGTGACTGGCGGCCCGTCTGCCAGGTGGCGAACGATGCGGTTGCCCGCGCGCCGGCGGCCATCGCCCTCGACCTCGTCGACCAACTGCGCGGGCAGCCGAAGGCCGAGTTCTGCGACCTTGGCGCGCAGGGTCGCGATGTCCGTCCAGTCCAGCAGGGGCTCCTGCAGGCTGGTGTAGAGCATGTCGTTGCGCTCGTCGATGATCTGGAGAAAGTAGTCCCCCAGGCGTCGATCGAAGCCGGCCACGATCTCGACGGGGTGTCCGTCGAGCGTCGCCGTCGCGAGGTGCTGGCTCATGGTCCGGGCTCCGCGCTGTCGAACACGGGCAGCCCGTCGATGACGGCCGCCTCGCGGTCGAACATCAGCCAGGCCACGCCGGCGGATTCGGCGACCTCGAACAGCATGGCCAGATCGGGCTCCGACGGCACGCGGTACTTCGGTGCCCCGACATAGACGAACCCGCCGCAGTCGGTCGGGTAGGCGTTCACGGACAGATCGTCATCGGCGAGCTTGTTGCGCGTTGCCGAACTCAGATGCTTCAGGGACAGGCTGGCCAGCATCTCGGCCTGCTGTCGCAGGCCGGTGGCGGGCAGGGTATGCATCGTGGCTTCCTCCTCGGGATGAACTGGGAGATGTGGGGGATTCGGTCGCCCGCGTCACGGTCGAGGGCGCACAGGACGTGCGCTTCGATCTTCCGGCGCGGGCGAACGTCATGCCGCAGTCGCGGCAGCGGAACCAGTGCAGGCGACCGAGCGCGCCCAGGGGCACGCCGTGGCCGGCACAGCAGGGGCAGGTCGGGGGTTTTCTCTCCGACATGGGCATCCTTGGTTGGGGTGGGATCGGCGGGAGGGACACCGCCTCGGCGGCGCCCTTCTCGCGGCTGGGTCTTGCAGGGCGTGACGGCCGCACATGGCGTCAGAGCAGTCCGCGCTCCGCGAAGCTGACGCACTGGTCGCCGGCGACGACGAAGTGGTCGATCAGGCGGATGTCCACCAGCGCCAGCGCCGACTTCAGCGTCTGCGTCAGGAACTCGTCCGCGCGGCTCGGCTCGGCCTGGCCGCTCGGGTGGTTGTGGGCCACCGCGATCGCGGCGGCGTTGCGGGCCAGGGCGCTCTTGACCAGTTCCCGCGGGTACACCGAGGTCTGGGTGAGCGTGCCGCGGAACACCTCCTCGTGGGCGATCAGCCGGTGGTTGGCATCCAGGTAGAGCGCGAGGAAGACCTCGTGCTGCAGGCCTGCGCAGCGCAGGCGCAGCCAGTCCCGAAGGACCTGGGGCGACGACATCACCGGCCCCTGCGCCATCTGGTCACGCAGCTCGCGCATCAGCAGCTCGCGGGCGACACCGAGTCGGCGCGTCAGGAGCTGCTGCGTGGCCGGGTCCTCGTGGGGCGTCTCCCGGTCGCTGACGCGCAGCGCAGCCGGCGTCGGGCCTGGCAATGGGTGGGCCTGCAGGCCCAGCATCTCTGCCACCAGGTCCTCCCGAGACGCATGGGCGGCATCGGGCAGGTCCGGCAGATTTTGAAGACCCTGGAAAGGGTGGAAGTTCATGGCGTTCTCCTCTCGTGGCGAAAAGGGAGACGGGAACGCCGTTCCCGGTGGGGACTGGTGTCCCCGCAAGGGAAGGATGTGCAGACACACGACGGAACGTGGCCGGCACGGTGGCTCAGATGATCATCCGAGGCAGGTAACGACTGCGACGCCGCTGCCGCCGGTTCGGTCGGCATCGGAAACACTCCTGTCGGGAGTGGGTGTGAGCCCGGCAAGTCTGCGCCATCGGCGCCGTGGATTCAACCGGGGTGGTGCCAGCGACAGAGCCTTTGCCGCGCTTGCCCGCGCAAAGGGCGCCAGGGTCCGTGCCTTGGTCGGGCATCGGTACGCGGGGAGGTGGCACGGTTCGCGTGACCGCACTGCGCGTGGCCGCGCCGTTGTGGCTGGGCCACGGCCTGCGCGGATGTCTTGGCGGGCAGACTGCAAAAGTGACACCGCAGAGGCACTACGCTGTCACTGCAGAAATCTCTTCGTCGCGGGCCGCAGTGGATGTGCACAGACCTGCGCGGGCACGCGAAGATGCGCGGCTTCCCGACAAGGCCGACCCGACATGCTGCGCACCGGAAACCAGCTTCGACTGACCCGACCCGAACGGACGCGGCTGGCCCGCATCACCGCCATCGAGCCGGGGTCCATCCGCAGCGTCGCGGACCTGCAGGCCTACGTCCGCCGGTGCAAGGCCCATTACTGGGGCCACTCCGATGACACCCGCTTCCTGCACTGGCTGATCGAGCGTGAGGTGCAGTCCCTGACCGGACGCTGAGCGCCCGTCGCCCGGTTCGCAGTCTCGGAAACAGGAACGCCCCCGGTGCTGGACCGGGGGCGTGCTGGGTGACGGCCTGGAGTGGATCTGGATCGCGCCGACTGAAGGGTCTCGAACGTTCGACCGGACGGCTCAGCGGAACACGCGCGGCTCGACGCTTGCCCCGCGCATGAACGCGAGGTACGCACCGGCCTTGCCGATGTCGTCGAAGGTCGCCACGGGCTGCTCGTGCAGCACGACGGCCCAGGGACGGACATCGTCATCACTGGCGCGGATGCGCAGTTCCGGCGGCTGCCAGCGCGGGTGGCGGTACAGGGGCAGGCCGGTGTCCCAGGCCATCAGTGCCAGCACATGCGCACAGAGGATGGCTGTACCGGCCGCCTCGCCCGGCTCGACGAGCAGGGGCACCTTCAGCAGGCCGGTCGAGCGGCCGACCGTGCCGACCACGTCGAACTCGTCGAGCCAGCTCGCGCCGGTGCCGGTGTCGCCCAGCACCAGCCGCACCTTGCGGCCGTCCCGGCGGCAGGTCTCCAGCACCCTCGCCAGGCGAGGGTCCGTGCCGGGGTCGAAGTAGGTGCTGTGACCCTGGGCGGATTCGCCCCAGGCACGCACGGCAGCGAGGTACTTTTCGTAGCCGGTGAGGCTCCCCGCGTCATCGGCGGTCGGCATCAGGTCGGGACGATCGAGCCGCTGTGCGATCTGCCGTGCATGATCGCGGGCGTTGTCGAAGCCGAAGCAGGTCACGCCACCTTCGGTGGCGATCACATACAGGCGTTGCTCGGGATTCAGGGTGATGTCTCGCATGGGGAACTCTCGAAGTTGGGAGGGCGGACACCGGCCCTGGCGGGACGGGCCCGCGGGCGGTTGGATGGGGTGCCGGTGAGCCCAGGCCGCTGGACGTCAGTCCTTGGCCGAGTCACGTCAGCGATCGAACCCGGTGCAGCCGATGGGGCTGCGCCGGGGTTCGGTTTTCGGATCAGCGCCGGCTGATCTGCACGGCGGGTGCGGGGCCGTCGACGGGAGGTTCCGGGGCACGCTCGGAGCGGCCTTCGGAGCCACTGACCGGCGACGCCGGGGACATGCCGGCCTGGTGCTGGAAGCGGGCGTGCGCGTCGGCGAACTCGGCATCGCCCAGCAGCTGACGAACCTGCGCGGCGGCCGGTTCGGGCCTGCTGTCGGCGTCACGGGCCGCGGCTGGGCGCGCGCCCCGCTTCGATGTTGCCGGCGAGGCCGGCGGTGCGGCGGCAATGGCCTCGTCGAGGACGTCCGCAGTGCGGTGGTACGCCTTCTGCGTGATTCCGCCGACGAAGGCTGCGGGTCGCTGCAGCGTCCACTGGACCAGCAGGCGCAGCCATTGCCCGATGCGCTTGTCGCGGGCCTGGCGCGCCTTGTGGACGCGCAGCGACTGCTTGCAGGACAGGTACAGCGCCAGGTGGCGGCGCTTCATGTCGGCGTCGCCGTCGAGCTGCGCCATCACCTCGGCGGCGAGGGCGACGTCACGGCCGACGCGTCTGTAGAAGCCGACCCAGGCGCGCTGCTCCTCGATGTCGATGGTGCTGCGGCGCGGTGACGGGCTCTGGAAGGATCTGTCTGGGAAAGCATGACTCATGGGGTTCTCCAAGAATGCGAGGGAACCCCGGCCCCGACGGGAGACGGTGACTCCCGGAGGGTGGATGGCGAGGACGGCTGAAAGCCGAGGGAAACGGGGTGTCGGGTGATGGCGTCCCGATGCCATCGCTGGCGGTCGGTTCACCATCCCCGAGACCCGAGGACTCGATCGGCACGAGGTCGAGCCGCCGGCGGTGCCGTGACGGACGACTCGATGCCCGCGACCATCAGGTCGTGAGCACGCGAGCGGCGCCTCGGCGCAGGCCCTCGGCAATGCCGATCCAGCGGTCGGCGATCCGGTCCAGGTAGACCAGGTCGTCGGCCGCGATCTCGCCCGAGGCGCGGAGCCGGGCGATGACTTCCTTGACCAGGAGGGGATCCTCCCGGGCCAGCACGATGGCCGTCGAGGCGATGCGCCTGCGGTAGGTGTCGACCGTCATGGTCAGCACACCGTCGTGCAGCGCTCGGACGCCAGAGGGTCCGCGGTCTCGCACACCATGCGCATGGACGCGTGGGGCGTGCAGGGCCGGGACCGGAGCAGCGCCGGCAGGGTGACAGGCCGCCGGGCGGGCACACGGGCAAGCCCGGTACCACCCAGCAGTGCACACACCGGCGCGACAGCGCGGTTCCAGGGAACGGGACTCATGGGGGTTCTCCTTCAGGGGTGAAGGGGAACGCCCATCCCTGGCGGGGAACTGGGGTTCCCCGTCTGGGATGCCTTGCCGGGAAGGCAAGGCGCTTCGTCGCGCACCGGTGCGTGCGCGAGCTGCAGAGGTCCGCGTCCGAGAGGACGGGGCCAGGGCAGATGCGTGCGTCAGGCCAGGCTTCTGATCGAGATCAGGCCGGGCTGGTGAACGCAGGGCGCGTCACGACGCAGAGGTCGTGGTCGGCGCATGCGAGGAGGGGCCACGACACAGGGTCATGGCCGGCTCCTGGTTTCGGATCCGGATGGATCTGAATCGGCCCGGCACACGGATGTGCCGGACGGGCCACAAGGCAGGTAACGACTGCGACGCCAGCTGGGCTGGACTTCAGGGCGACCAAAGCCACCGATGAAGGCTGAGCAGACGCGATGTCCGCAGGAAGCCACATCAGTATCGGACGGGGTCCCTCGGTCGGCAACGGACCCGAGGTCTCATCGCGGCAATGCCCGCCCAAGCGACCGGCTCGGCCGACGCTTGGGCGGGCAATCGCTTCCGAGTCCTCCACGACGGTGGCCGGGAATACGGCGCCGCACGGTTGCAGGGCGTGCGGGCCGGCTGACGGTTCGTATAGTGGGCGGATCAAATTCTCCAGCAGACCGGTTCCGCGCTATCCATGACCGTCGAACGCTATGCCTTCAATGACTGCGAAGCCACCACCGCGGCAGGGGTGCCGCTTCGCATTCCTGCTGGCGTTCACCACGTCGAGCGGCGATCGCTGGTGTTCCGCGTGCGCCTGGGTGGCCGCGAACTCGATCTGACCCTGGCCGAGTGGGAGCGCCTGCTGGATGCGGGCTGTGTCGGGCCGGTTGTCGCCGCCGCTGATCCACCGGGGACCGGCGAAACCCATCCTGGGTGAAACACGCGAGGTGGCGAAGGCAGACTGGAACGTCTATGCGAGAGCGCTGGTCGGACCCCGGCGACCACGGCAGTTGCGCTGCTCGAGTGGGCCAGCGACGTGGCGATGAGTGTCTACACAGCGGCACTACACAAGTACCCGGACTCGGCCAGTAGCAGTCGGCCGCCAATGGCCGCTTCCGGCAGCCTCCTTCGCCGTCTCCGTCGGTTCTGGCTTCTGGCCACTGGCTGCTGTCGCGTACTTGTGCGTGTATGCCCATCGGCAAATTCTTCGTCGCCAACTCAGCGCTTGCGGCGGTGTTGGCTGCGGCGGTGTTGGCTGTGGTGGTCGGCGGCAAAGGCTAGGCCCGCCTTCAGGAAGCTGGACCGGCTTGCCGTGAATCCGCTCGGCAGACACGAACTGAGATGCAGGGCCTATGGTCGGCCAAGACCATGGTTGCGCAGTTGGTGGTGCTGGTGAGCGCGCTGGTCGGCTTCGCCGTCGACGCCATCACCGCCCGGAGGCCGCAGCCGGCTTGGATCTGACGACCGGTGGCGGCCGTGCCGATCCGATGACTCGGGCGTGCGTCTGACAGCCTTTCTAGAGCGCCGCCATCACCCGCTCAAGGCGCTGTCGCACTTCGCCGGCAAGCTGCGCGATCTCTGGCCGATCGACCAGGTCGAGCACGGCGCTGGGATCCATGAACTCGACTCGGACGCTTCCGGACGGGTCTTCGCGCACCACCACATTGCATGGCAGCAACACCCCGATCGAGGGCTCTGCCGTCAGCGCGCGGTGGGCCAGCGCCGGGTTGCACGCCCCGAGGATCCGGTAGGGTGGCATGTCCGCACCGAGCTTCTTCTTCAGCGTCGCCTGTACATCGATCTCGGTGAGCACGCCGAAGCCCTCTGCCTGCAGCGCCAGCGTGACACGAGCCAGCGCGTCCGCGAACGACAGCCGAACGGTCTTGCCGAAGCCGTACCTGGCGTCCATGCTTGCCCTCACTTGGTGGGCGCCGGCGTCGGGTTCATCCACTGCTGATGCCACATCATGTGGTTCATCATCATCTGCTGCATCGGCAGGTACTGTTCCATCATGTACTGGCGCTGCTTGAGCTGCTCGGGCGTGAGGTTCGAGTAGTAGCCGCGCATGTGGCCCCAGTCCATCATCGGGGCGCCCATCATCATGCCCGGGCCGCCCATGCAGCAGCCATGCCGCCGCCGGGTCCCCACATGCCGTGCATCGCCGTCATCGCCGACTGCATGCTCGTCCAGTGCTCCTGCAGCAGCTTCTGTCGCTCCTGGGGATCCTGCGTCGCGCGCATCCGTTCCATCTGGGCCTGCATCAGCTTCATGTGCTCCTGCACCTGCGCCAGCTGCTTGTCGAACTCGGCGGTGTTCGGGGCGGCCACCTTCGACGCTGCGGCCTTGTCGGCCGCAGGGCCCTGCTGGGCGGCGACGGGCATTGAGAACGGGACTTGCGCAGAATCAAGGCGCTGCTGCAGGCGGCCGATGGCGGAGCTCCACCCCGCGTGCCGCGATCTCCCCGCGGAGCAGGCACCGGCGTGGCCCGCTCGGCCTCCCGTCAGCATCGAGTCGTTTGGAAGGCGTCTACCCGCGCGACACCGGCCGCACCTATCTACGGCGCAGCGCCGCTCCCGGTTACGCTCTACGACCGCCCGGCCAGGCCCGGATCGAGTTTGCGCACCCGTCCCTACGCTGTGATGGCCCAGACATAAGTGCTGTTGCCACAACATCTCGATGACCACTGCGAATGGGTAAAGCCTGTAGCGGATGTAAAGTATTGGGCACTTTCCCAACCGCAACCCGTCAGAGTGCCATGAAGATCGGAGCCTTGGCCGAAGCCACCGGAACCCCCGTCGAGACGATTCGCTTCTACGAGCGCGAAGGTCTTCTGCCACCGCCCGCGCGGGCGGACAACAACTACCGCATGTACCTGCCGGAGCACGCCGAGCGGCTTGTCTTCATTCGGCAGTGCCGGAACCTGGACATGACGCTCGACGAGATCCGGGCCCTCATCATGTTGCGGGATGCGCCAGCAAAGGATTGCGGCGAGGTCAACGCGCTGCTGGACGAGCACATCGGCCACGTGGTGCACCGCATCCGCGAACTCCGGGAGCTCGAAAGGGACCTGAAGGCGCTGCGCGCGCGCTGCGCGGGAGCCCGAGCGCTGGCGGAGTGCGGCATCCTCAGTCGCCTGGACGGCGCGCCCGCCGTACCGACCACGCGGGCGAAGCGGCGGCACGTGCCAGGTGCACATTGAGGCGGGACCATGGGCAACAAGGCTTTGCCGGCGGTGACGGTGAACGGCACGCCTGCCACGGCGCTTGCGCGTGAGACTTAACGCGCTGCGACGGGCGCCAGGCTGGGTCCACTTGGCGCTTCATGCAGCCTGATCGGAAAGTGCAGCGGATGCCGGAACGGGTCCGGCTGACCGCCCCGCCTTGCAAGTTGCCGCCGTGGACCCTTGCTTCGATGGATTCAGCACTGCCGGCATCTACCGCGTTGCTGCGCGTGCCCGAGGCGCTTTGCCAGCCGAGTAGGGGCTTGACTCTGAACGGACTTCATGCCTGAGCATTCGCAGCTCGTCGATAGCCTGTTGTTGAGATGAACCGTCGCAGCTTCTCCAAGATCGCCTCCGTATCCCTTGCCGGCGCCTCGGTATCTGTTCTAGGGCGTGTTCACACTAATTGCGATGATGGTCGGGGCATTGGACACTTGGGGGCATGGAAATCACGCCCGAGCAATTCGCTGC
>NZ_PSNX01000005.1 GCF_002930615.1 Caldimonas caldifontis
TCGAAAAGCTCGACATCATGTTCCTCGGCTTCATCACCTTCGTTCTCGTCGCTGATGGACTGCGGATGTGTTAACAGGCCCTAGTTCACACCTCACGCCTCTCCTGAGGGGGGTGCGGAGAGAAACTTTCCCAGGCTTTCGGGGGGCTTACACGCCGCGCTGGCGATCGGCGCGGAAGGTCTCGCGGAAGGCCTGGAAACGGCCCGCATCAAGCGACTCGCGCACCTCGCGCATCAGGTTCAGGTAGTAGTGCAGGTTGTGGATGCTGGTGAGCATGGGGCCGAGCATCTCGCCGCAGCGGTCGAGGTGGTGCAGGTAGGCGCGGCTGAAGTTCTTGCACGTGTAGCAGCTGCAGGTCTCGTCGATGGGGCGTTCGTCGGTCTTGTGGCGTGCGTTGCGGATCTTCAGGTCGCCAAAGCGGGTGAAGAGGTGGCCGTTGCGCGCATTGCGCGTGGGCATCACGCAGTCGAACATGTCCACGCCGGCGGCCACGCCCTCCACCAGGTCTTCCGGCGTGCCCACGCCCATCAGGTAGCGCGGCTTGCCCGCGGGCAGGCGGTGCGGGGTGTGCGCCATGATGCGCAGCATGTCCTCCTTGGGCTCGCCCACGCTGACGCCGCCGATGGCATAGCCGGGCAGGTCCATCTCGACGAGCTGCTCCAGCGACTCCTGGCGCAGGTGCTCGAACATGCCGCCTTGCACGATGCCGAAGAGCGCGTTGCGGTTGCCCAGGCGTTCGAATTCGGCCCGGCAGCGCTTCGCCCAGCGCAGGCTCAGTTCCATCGAGCTGCGGGCCTCGCGTTCGGTGGTGATGTGGCCCTTGGTCTCGTAGGGGGTGCACTCGTCGAACTGCATCACGATGTCGCTGTCGAGCGCGTGCTGCACCTGCATGCTCACCTCGGGCGTGAGGAAGAGCTTGTCGCCGTTCACCGGCGAGGCAAACTTCACGCCCTCTTCCGAGATCTTGCGCATCTCGCCCAGCGACCACACCTGGAAGCCGCCGCTGTCGGTGAGGATGGGTTTTGTCCAGCCCTCGAAGCGGTGCAGGCCGCCGAACTGGCGGATGATGTCCAGCCCCGGGCGCAGCCACAGGTGGAAGGTGTTGCCCAGGATGATCTGTGCGCCCATCTCCTCCAGCGAGCGCGGCATCACGCCCTTGACGGTGCCGTAGGTGCCCACCGGCATGAAGATGGGCGTCTCGACCACGCCGTGGTTGAGCGTGAGCCGGCCGCGGCGCGCATGGCCTTCGGTCTTGAGGACGTCAAAGTGGAGGCCGTGGGGGAGGGGGGAGGTGGTCATGCCAGATCTTTCAATCGTGAGCCGAGATGCGCGCCAGCAGCATCGCATCCCCATAACTGAAGAAGCGGTAGCGCTGCTCGACCGCATGCCGGTACAGCGCCATGATGTGCGCGTGGCCGGCGAAGGCGCTCACCAGCATCATCAGGGTGCTCTTGGGCAGATGGAAGTTGGTGACGAGCCGGTCCACCACGCGGAAGGTGAAGCCCGGTGTGATGAAGATGTCGGTGTCGCGGCTGCCGGCCACGAGCTGCCCGGAGATGGCGGCCGACTCCAGCGCCCGCAGGGTGGTGGTGCCCACGGCCACGATGCGTCCGCCAGCGGCACGGGTGCGTTCGATGGCGGCCACCGTGTCGGCGCTCACCTCGAACCATTCGCTGTGCATCTTGTGCTCGGCCAGGTTCTCTGTGCGCACCGGCTGGAAGGTGCCCGCACCCACGTGCAGCGTCACGTGCGCGGTGCCGATGCGGCGCTCGCGCAGTGCCGCCAGCACGCCCTCGTCAAAGTGCAGCGCCGCGGTGGGCGCGGCCACGGCGCCGGGTTTGGCGGCGAACACCGTCTGGTAGCGGCGCTCGTCGTCTTCGCTGTCGGCATGCGTGATGTAGGGCGGCAGCGGCACGTGGCCGTGGCGATCGAGCAGCACGAGCGGGTCCTCGGGGAAGCGCAGGTGGAAGAGCCCGTCGTCGGGGCCGCCACGGCCCAGCACCTCGGCATCGAAGGCCCCGGCGAAGCGCACGATGCTGCCCGCCCTGGGCGACTTGCTCGCGCGCAGGTGGGCCCAGACCTCGTGGCCGGGCAATACGCGTTCGATCAGCGCCTCGACCGCACCACCACTGGCCTTGGCGCCGTAGAGTCGTGCCTTGATCACGCGGGTGTCGTTGAAGACCAGCAGGTCACCCGGGGCCAGCAGCGCCGGCAGCTCGCGGAAGATGCGGTCCACCGGGGGCCAGGCGCGGCCGTCGAGCAATCGCGAGGCGCTGCGCTCGGGCGTGGGATGCTGGGCGATGAGTTCCGGGGGGAGAGCGAAGTCGAAGTCGCTCAGGGTGTAGGTGTGGGGCATGGTGGTTGAGGGCCAGACCGACCCGTGCCAACGGTGAAGCGGGAAAGCAAAGGCAGAATTGTCCCATGTCCGAGGTCCGCGCCGCGCCGAAGAAGGAAAAGTCCGCCCCCCAGAAAGCCCTGGAAAAACTGGGCCTGGTGCGCGACATCGACCTGGCGCTGCACCTGCCGCTGCGCTACGAGGACGAGACCCGGCTCACCCGCCTGACTGACGCACGCGACGGCGAGGTGGTGCAGGTCGAAGGCCTCGTCACGCGCAGCGACATCGTGCTGCGCCCGCGCCGCCAGTTGCAGGTCACGCTCGACGACGGCAGCGACACCGTGCTGCTGCGCTTTTTCAGCTTCTACCCCAACCATCAGAAGACCCTGGCCGTGGGCCAGCGCGTGCGCGCCCGCGGCGAGCTGCGCGGGGGCTTCCTGGGCCGTGAGATCGTCCATCCCAGCTTCAAGGGCGTGGGGGAGGACACACCCCTGGCCACCACGCTCACGCCCGTCTACCCCACCAGCGCCACCTTGCCCCAGGCCTACCTGCGCAAGGCCGTGGCCTCCGGCCTGGCCCGGGCCGACCTCGGCGAGATCCTGCCGGCCGAGCTGGTGCCCAAAGGCCTGCCGCCTTTGCGCGAGGCCCTGAACTTCCTCCATCACCCGCCGCCGCGCACGTTGCTGGCCGCGCTGGAAGACCACAGCCACCCGGCCTGGCAGCGGCTGAAGTTCGAGGAGCTGCTGGCGCAGCAGCTTTCGCAGCTGCAGGCCCAGCGGGAGCGTGCGCGGCTGCGCGCGCCGGCACTGCCAGCCCGCCGCGAAGGCCTGCACGAACGCCTGCTGGCCGTCCTGCCCTTTGCACTGACCGGGGCCCAGCGCCGGGTGGTCGAGGAGATCGCGCAGGACATCGCGCGCGAGCAGCCCATGCACCGCCTGCTGCAGGGGGACGTCGGTTCGGGCAAGACCGTGGTGGCGGCGCTGGCCGCCGCCATTGCCATCGACGCCGGCTGGACCACCGAGATCCTGGCCGAACAGCATTTCCGCAAGCTCGTCGGCTGGCTCGAGCCCTTGGGGGTGCGGGTGGCCTGGCTCACCGGCAGCCTCAAGGGCAAGGCGCGGCGCGAGGCGATGGAGCGCGTTGCCTCCGGCGAGGCGCAGCTGGTCGTGGGCACCCATGCCGTGATCCAGGAGCAGGTCGAATTCGCGAAGCTCGGGCTGGCGCTCATCGACGAGCAGCATCGCTTCGGCGTGGCCCAGCGCCTGGAACTGCGTCGCAAGCTGCAGGGCCAGGCGCTGGAGCCCCACCTGCTGATGATGAGCGCCACGCCCATCCCGCGCACGCTGGCGATGAGCTACTACGCCGACCTCGACGTGAGCACCATCGACGAGCTGCCGCCCGGGCGCTCACCCATCGTCACCAAGGTGTTCGCCGACGGCAAACGCGACACCGTGATCGAAAAGATTCGCACCGAGGTGGCGCAAGGGCGGCAGGTGTACTGGGTGTGCCCGCTGATCGAGGAAAGCGAGGCGCTGGACCTGCGCAACGCCACCGAAACCCACCAGCAACTCTGCGAGGCCCTGCCGGGCACGATGGTGGGCCTGTTGCATGGACGCATGTCGGTGGCCGAGAAGGCGGCGGTGATGTCGCTGTTTGCCAGCGGCGAGATGAAGCTGCTCGTGGCCACCACCGTCATCGAGGTGGGCGTGGACGTGCCCAATGCCAGCCTGATGGTGATCGAGCACGCCGAGCGCTTCGGCCTGAGCCAGCTGCACCAGCTGCGCGGGCGCGTCGGGCGCGGCGCGGTGGCCAGCGTGTGCGTGCTGCTGTACACCGGGCCTTTGTCCGACACCGGCAAGGCGCGCCTGAAGGCCATGGCCGAAACCACCGACGGCTTCGAGATCGCCCGGCGCGACCTGGAGATCCGCGGCCCGGGCGAATTCATGGGCGCGCGCCAGTCGGGGGCGCCGCTGCTGCGCTTTGCCGATCTGGCCGAGGACGTCGAATGGCTGCAGATCGCCCGGCGGATCGCCCCCACCCTGCTCGATCGCCATCCGGACGTGGCCCGCGCCCACATCGCCCGCTGGCTGGGCACCAAGGCCGAGTACCTCAAGGCATAGCCCCAGGCTATCCAGGGGGCGCCAACGGGCGCACAATCACGCCATGGCCCCGATAGCTTTTTCCTTCGATCTTCGGAGGCGCCTGCAATGACCCTGACCGAACTGCGCTACATCGTCGCCGTTGCGCGCGAGAAGCATTTCGGCCGCGCGGCCGAGGCCTGCTTCGTCTCCCAGCCCACGCTGAGCGTGGCGATCAAGAAGCTTGAAGACGAACTCGACGTGAAAATCTTCGAGCGCGGCGCCAGCGAGGTGAGTGTCACGCCGCTGGGCGAGGACATCGTGCGCCAGGCCCAGGCGGTGCTCGACCAGGCGGCGGCCATCAAGGAAATCGCCAAGCGCGGCAAGGACCCGCTCAACGGGCCGCTCAAGCTGGGCGTGATCTATACCATCGGCCCCTACCTGCTGCCCGACCTGGTGAAGCATGCCATCGAGCAGGTGCCGCAGATGCCCCTGATGCTGCAGGAGAACTTCACCGTCAAGCTGCTCGAGATGCTGCGCACCGGTGAGCTCGATTGCGCCATCCTGGCCGAACCGTTTCCCGATGCCGGTCTGGCGGTGGCACCCCTGTACGACGAGCCCTTCATGGTGGCCGTGCCCAAGACCCACCCGCTGGCTTCGCGCGAGAGCATCACCTCGGAAGAACTCAAGCGCGAGACGATGCTGCTGCTGGGCACGGGCCATTGCTTCCGAGATCACGTGCTCGAGGTCTGCCCCGAGTTCGCACGCTTTTCCAGCGAGGCCGAAGGCATCCGCAAGAGCTTCGAGGGGTCCTCGCTCGAAACCATCAAGCACATGGTGGCCTCCGGCATGGGCCTGACGGTGGTGCCGCAGCTCAGCGTACCGCCCGAACCCCAGGCCCATGTGGTCTATGTGCCTTTCGCGCCGCCCGTGCCCACTCGCCGTGTGGTGCTGGTGTGGCGGCGCACCTTCACGCGCTACGAGGCCATCGCCGCGCTGCGCAATGCGATCTACGCCTGCGAACTGGCGGGCGTGCACAAGCTGTCCGAGTGATCCATCCCTTCAAGGAGTTCCCATGGCCAAGAGCAAAGCCAAATCCAGCAGCCTGCCGGTCAACATCGGCATTCCCGAAAAAGACCGCGCGGCCATTGCCGCCGGCCTGAACAAGCTGCTGGCCGACACCTACACCCTTTACCTCACCACCCACAACTTCCACTGGAACGTGACAGGGCCGATGTTCAACACCCTGCACACCATGTTCATGACGCAGTACACCGAGCTGTGGAATGCGGTCGACCCGATCGCCGAGCGCATCCGCGCCCTGGGCTTTCCGGCGGCGGGGTCGTATGGTCAGTTTGCCGGCCTGAGCACCGTGCCCGACGCCCCGGCCAAGCCGCCCAAGGCCGAGGACATGATCCGCATCCTGGTCGAAGGCCACGAGGCCGTCGCGCGCACCGCCCGCGGCATCTTTCCCATCGTGGACAAGGCCAGCGACGAGCCCACCGCCGACCTGCTCACCCAGCGCCTGGACATCCACGAAAAGACCGCCTGGATGCTGCGCAGCCTGCTGGAATAATCCGGCGTGTGAACACCGCGCTCGCCCCCTCCCGCCTCGACCTGTACCTGCAGCTGATCCGCTGGGACAAACCCGTCGGGTCGCTGCTGCTGCTGTGGCCCACGCTGGCCGCGCTGTGGATCGCGGCCGGGGGCTTCCCGGGCTGGCACTTGCTCTTCGTCTTCACGGCCGGCACCTTCCTGATGCGCTCGGCCGGCTGCGCCGTCAACGACGTGGCCGACCGCGACTTCGACCGGCATGTGAAGCGCACCGCCCAGCGGCCCGTCACCACCGGTGCCGTCTCGGTGCACGAGGCGCTCGCGCTGGGCGCCGTGCTGGCGCTGCTGGCTTTCGCGCTGGTGCTCACCACCAATGCTGCCACCATCGCCTGGTCGTTTGCGGCGCTGGCGGTGGCCATCGCCTACCCCTTCACCAAGCGCTTCTTCTCCATGCCCCAGGCGGTGCTGGGGGTGGCGTTCAGCTTCGGCATCCCGATGGCCTTTGCGGCCGTCACCGGCAGCGTGCCCTGGCTGGCCTGGGCGCTGCTGGTGGGCAACCTCTTCTGGGTCGTGGCCTACGACACCGAATACGCGATGGTGGACCGCGATGACGACCTGAAGATCGGCATCCGCACCTCGGCCATCACCTTCGGGCGCTTCGACGTCTGTGCCGTGATGGGGCTCTATGGCCTGTACCTGGCGGTCTGGGGGGTGTTGTGCTGGCAGCTGGGCTACCGCTTCGGGCTGCTGCTGGGCCTGGCCGCGGCCCTGGCCCAGATCCTCTGGCACTACAGCCTCATCCGCAGCCGCAGCCGCGAGGGCTGCTTCCTCGCCTTCCGCCAGAACCACTGGGTGGGTCTGGCGGTGTTCCTCGGGCTGGTGATCGACCCCTGGCTGCGCTGATCACGGGTAGAGGCCGCGTTCCTGGCGGGCCATCAGGATGCGCTCGCAGGCCACCGCGAAGGTGGCGGTGCGCAAGGAGATCTTCAGGCGGTCGGCCGTGTCCCAGATCTTGCGCAGCGCGTCGACCATGATCTTGTCCAGGCGCACGTTGATCTCGTCCTCGGTCCAGAAGAAGCTCGAGAAGTCCTGCACCCACTCGAAGTAACTCACCGTCACGCCGCCGGCGTTGCAGATCACGTCGGGCACCACGAGGACGCCGCGGTCGGCCAGCACGTCATCGGCCTCGGGCAGGGTGGGGCCGTTGGCGCCTTCCAGCACCAGCTTCGCCTTCAGCCGGTTGGCCCGCTCCGGAGTGATCTGGCCTTCCAGTGCGGCGGGGATGAGGATGTCGCAGTCCACGTCCCAGAAGGCCTCAGGGTCGATGCGCTCGCCGCCTTTGAAGCCGCCCACGCCGCCTTCGGCGTGCAGGGTGGCCATCAGGTCGTGCATGTCGAAGCCCTTGGGGTTGAAGATCGTGCCGGTGTGGTCCTGCACGGCCACGATCTTGGCGCCAGCGCCGGCGAAGAGCTCGGCCGCCGCCGAGCCCACGTTGCCGAAGCCCTGCACGGCCACGCGGGCGCCGTCCAGCTTCAGGCCGAGGCGGCGCGCCGCCTCGCGCCCGGTCACGAACACCCCGCGCCCCGTGGCCTTCACGCGGCCCAGCGAGCCGCCCAGGTGGATGGGCTTGCCGGTGACCACGCCGGTGGCCGTGGCTCCTACATTCATCGAGTAGGTGTCCATCATCCAGGCCATGATCTGGGCGTTGGTGTTCACGTCCGGGGCCGGAATGTCCTGCTGCGGGCCGATGATGATGCCGATCTCGCTGGTGTAACGCCGGGTCAGCTTTTCCAGCTCTTTCATCGACAGCTGCTTCGGATCCACGCGGATGCCGCCCTTGGCGCCGCCGTATGGCAGGTTCACGGCGGCGTTCTTCACTGTCATCCAGGCGGCCAGCGCCATGACCTCCTCCAGCGTGACGGCCGGGTGGTAGCGCACGCCGCCCTTGCCGGGGCCACGCGAGAGGTTGTGCTGCACGCGGAAGCCCTCGAAGTGGCGCACGGTCCCATCATCCATTTCGATGGGAACGTCGACGATGAGCGTGCGCTTGGGGTGTTTGAGGGTTTCGGCCCAGCGTGCCAGTGGCCCCAGGTAGGGAATGACGCGGTCCACCTGCGACAGGTAGGTGCCCCAGGGGCTGGACGGGCTGGGGTTGACGTAGGACAGGCCTGACAAAGTGGTTGGCAAGGCGGTGCTCATGTGGTGTTCCTGATGTAACCGAAGGAGACTGCCGCAGGGCTCGTGACCCCGGCAGACGGTGCGAAAAGGACTGTAGTGCGCCGCGTCGCAAATGGGACATCCCGGCCCATGCAAGCTTTGCATGGGCATGTCACGACGGTTTCATGCCTGCGAGGTGTCGGTTCGCCAGACGCACAATCGATGGGAATTGGTGCAACGCAGCATGCTAAAGTCATGGGCTTGCCGAAACAGCCTGAAACTTCCCGCCCATGGCTCTCCCTCCGGCCCACCCTGAGCGCCAGCTCAAGCATCGCCGCAGCATCGACGTCGCCGTCTATGCCTGTGGCCATGGCCTGTGGGAGGTGGAGGCACGTCTTGTGGACGTCAAGACGCGCGACTACCCTCTGGCCGGCGGCATCCGGCAGGCGGGCGATCCGGTGCACGACATGACGCTGCGCCTGGTGATCGACGAACAGATGAACATCCTGGCCGCCGGTGCCCACACCGAGTGGATGCCCTACCCCGGCCATTGCAATGCCTATGGCGATGCCTACGGCCGCCTCGTCGGCCTGAACCTGATGCATCGCTTCCGCCAGGGCGTCAAGGAGCGCTTGGGCGGTATCCAGGGGTGCACCCACCTCACCGAGATGGCCCAGGTGTTGCCCACGGCGGTGGTGCAGGCCTTCGCCGGCGAGGTGCTCGACACCCAGGAGAATGGGCAGGCCCAGACCGATCAGCAGCCCTTCCAGATCGACCGCTGCCATGCGCTGCGCTCCGACGGTGAAGCGGTGCGCCAGTTCTACCCGCGTTGGTACCGGCCGGACACGTCCGCCGACGGCACCAGTTCCCCTCTCACCCCCCAGACCTCCAAGTAGAGAGACACACCATGAAGATCCATGAGTACCAAGGCAAGGAAATCTTGCGCAACTTCGGTGTGCCGGTGCCGCGCGGCATTCCCGCCTTCACCGTGCAGGAAGCCATCGAGGCGGCCCAGAAGCTGGGCGGCCCGGTCTGGGTGGTGAAGGCCCAGATCCACGCCGGCGGCCGCGGCAAGGGCGGCGGCGTGAAAGTGGCCAAGACGCTCGACGACGTCAAGGCCCTGTCCGAGAAGATCCTGGGCATGCAGCTGGTCACGCACCAGACCGGCCCCGAGGGCCAGAAGGTGCGCCGCCTCTACATCGAGGAAGGGGCCGACATCCAGAAGGAATACTATGTTTCGCTGGTGACCGACCGCGGCACGCAGAAAGTGGCCTTCATCGCCTCCAGCGAAGGCGGCATGGACATCGAGGAAGTGGCTCACAGCACGCCCGAGAAGATCATCACCGAATACATCGATCCGCTGACCGGCCTGTCGGCCGAGCAGGCGAAGAAGATCGCCACGGCCATCGGCCTGAGCGGCCACTCCGTGGACCAGGCGGTCGATCTCTTCCAGAAGCTCTACACCTGCTACATGGAAACCGACGCCTCGCTGGTGGAGATCAACCCGCTGAACTGCGACTCCAAAGGCAATCTGATCGCGCTGGACGCCAAGTTCAACTTCGACGCCAACGCCTTGTTCCGTCACCCCGAGATCGTGGCCTATCGCGACCTTGACGAGGAAGACCCGGCCGAGGTCGAAGCCTCCAAGTTCGATCTCGCCTACATCAGCCTGGACGGCAACATCGGCTGCCTGGTCAACGGGGCCGGCCTGGCCATGTCCACCATGGACACCATCAAGCTCTTCGGCGGCGAGCCGGCCAACTTCCTGGACGTGGGCGGCGGCGCCACGGCCGAGAAGGTCACCGAGGCCTTCAAGATCATGCTCAAGAACAAGAGCGTCAAGGGCATCCTGGTCAACATCTTCGGCGGCATCATGAAGTGCGACACCATCGCCGAGGGCGTGATCACCGCCTGCAAGGCCGTGAACCTGCAGGTTCCGCTGGTCGTGCGCATGAAGGGCACCAACGAGGAGCTGGGCAAGAAGATGCTGGCCGAGTCCGGCCTGCCCATCATCTCTGCCGACACGATGGCCGAAGCCGCGACCAAGATCGTCGCTGCCGTGAAGTAAGCCCAGGAGCAATAACCATGTCCATCTACATCAACAAAGACACCAAGGTCATCACCCAGGGCATCACGGGCAAGACCGGCCAGTTCCACACGCTGGGCTGCCAGGCCTATGCGAACGGCAAGAACGCCTTCGTCGCGGGTGTGAACCCCAAGAAGGCGGGCGAGAAGTTCTCGGACATTCCCATCTACGCCACCGTGCAGGAAGCTGCGAAGCAGACCGGCGCCACCGTCTCGGTGATCTATGTGCCGCCCGCCGGCGCGGCCGCTGCGATCTGGGAAGCCGTCGAGGCCGACCTGGACCTGGTGGTGTGCATCACCGAAGGCATCCCCGTGCGCGACATGCTGATGGTGCGCAACAGGATGAAGGCCAAGGAGGCTGCCGGCGGCAAGAAGACCCTGCTGCTGGGTCCCAACTGCCCCGGCCTGATCACGCCGGATGAGATCAAGATCGGCATCATGCCCGGCCACATCCACAAGAAAGGCCGCATCGGCGTGGTGTCGCGCTCGGGCACGCTCACCTATGAGGCGGTCGCTCAGCTCACCGAAATCGGCTTGGGCCAGTCCAGTGCCGTGGGCATCGGCGGCGACCCGATCAACGGCCTCAAGCACATCGACGTGATGAAGGCCTTCAACGACGACCCCGAGACCGATGCCGTGATCATGATCGGCGAGATCGGCGGGCCCGACGAGGCCGAAGCCGCCCGCTGGTGCAAGGACAACATGAAGAAGCCCATCGTCGGCTTCATCGCCGGCGTCACGGCCCCTCCGGGCAAGCGCATGGGCCATGCCGGCGCGCTGATCTCGGGCGGTGCCGACACGGCCGACGCCAAGCTCGCCATCATGGAAGAGTGCGGCTTCAAGGTCACGCGCAACCCGTCCGAGATGGGCAAGCTGCTCAAGTCCATCCTGTAAGCGGGCTTCACGCTGCTGACGAAGGCCGCCGGACGCGGCCTTCGTTTTTTCAGGCGACGTTCAGCATCGCCATGCCTGCTACGTAGTTCTGCGCAGCGTCACCGCCTGCTGCGCCCCTACACTCCTGTCAACTGCCCGCGCGCTCAGACGTTGGTGCAGAACCACATCCAAGAACCACAGGACACAACATCATGGATGCGTTAACGACTCCAGAATTCTGGATCGCCGTCGGTCAGATCATCATGATCGACATCCTGCTGGGCGGCGACAACGCCGTCGTGATCGCCCTCGCGTGCCGGCGCCTGCCGCCCCAGCAGCGCACCGCGGGCATCCTCTGGGGCACGGCCGGTGCCATCGGCCTGCGCGTGATCTTCATCTTCTTCGCGCTCACGCTGCTGCAGATCCCCTTCATCAAGCTGGTGGGCGCGGCCCTGCTGGTGTGGATCGGCATCAAGCTGCTGGCCCCGGATGAGGAGGGTGACCACGCCAACATCCAGAGCAGCGACAAGCTCTGGGGTGCGGTGAAGACCATCATCATGGCCGACCTGGTGATGAGCATCGACAACGTGATTGCCATTGCCGGCGCGGCGGAAAGCGCAGGCGGCGACCACACCATGGGCCTCGTGATCTTCGGCCTGCTGGTGTCGATCCCCATCATCGTCTGGGGCAGCCAGCTGGTGATCAAGCTGATGGACCGCTTCCCCATCATCATCGTCCTGGGCGGCATGCTGCTGGGATGGATCGCCGGCACCATGGCGGTGGGTGACCCCGCCGTGGCCGACCCCGAGAAGTGGACCTGGATGCTCAAGATCGCCCAGACCGACGTCGTCAAGTACGCCGCCGGCATCGCGGGCGCCCTGCTGGTGCTGGCACTGGGCAAGTGGATCGCGGCACGACGTGCCCCCGTGGCGCCGGCCGCCTGACCCGCTGCGCCTCGAAACGGCGGGCAACAGCTGCAACCAGACGTGGGCCCGCCCCTGGCGGGCCCGCCTTGTTTTGGTGGGGGGGCTCTGCTAACGTGCGTGGCAAACAACCTGCGCTGCGGCGCACCATCCAGGATGGCGGACCCCCATCACCCCGTGCGTCCCGACGACGACACCCCCGCGACCAAGGGAGACCGACACAGCTCGGTTACAAATCGCGGCACAATCCGTCCCCAGATTCCGGCAAGAGGGCCGTGCACGCCTTTTGCCTTTCCATCGACGGCCAAGTCCTCCTGAGGTCCCGTGCAGACCAGCACCATGTCATTCGAGTTCTTTTGCCTCACCGACCCTGGGCGCGCGCGCGACAACAACGAGGACTCGGTGGCGGTTGACGAGCAGGCTGCCCTGGCCGTGCTGGCCGATGGCATGGGCGGCTACAACGCCGGCGAGATCGCCAGCGGCATGGCCACAGCCTTCATCAAGTCGGAACTGGGCCGCTGGCTCACCGAAGCCTCGGCCTCGGCCAGCGACACCGACGTGCGGCGGGCCATGGACATCTGCGTGGAAAACGCCAACCGCGCCATCTACAACGCGGCCAACTCCAATCCGCAGTACGCCGGCATGGGCACCACCCTGGTGGTGGCGGTCGTGCGCGAAGGCCGGCTGCTCGTGGGCCATATCGGCGACTCGCGCGCCTACCGGCTGCGCAGCGGCAAGCTCAGCCAGATCACCAAGGACCACTCGCTCCTGCAAGAGCAGATCGACGCGGGCCTGATCACCCCCGAACAGGCCGCTTATTCGTCCAACAAGAACCTCGTCACCCGCGCCGTGGGTGTGGAGGATACCGTCCTGCTCGAGACCCACCTGCACGACCTGCAGCCGGGGGATCTGATCCTGATGTGCTCGGACGGCCTGTCCGACATGATCGACGATGCCGAGATCGCGGCAGTGTTGCAGTCCACCAACGACTTGCCCGCCGTGGGCGCCGCCCTGGTCGCGGCTGCCAACGCCGCGGGTGGACGGGATAACATAGCCGTCATCCTGGTGCGTGTCCAGGGCGGCAACGCCTCGGCGGCGCGCTCCTGGTGGCCTTTCCGGCGGTGACGGTGACGACGGGCGCGCTCGCTCTCCATCCAACAAAAGAGACTATCGACTAGAGGTCAAGCATGGCGAAACTCGTGGTGTCACTCGACGGCGTGGTGATCAAGGAAGTCCAGCTCACCAAGGACAAGACCACCCTCGGACGCCGTCCCTACAACGACATCGTCATCGACAACCTGGCGGTCAGCGGCGAGCATGCCGTGCTGCAGATGGTGGGTGCCGACGTCTTCATCGAAGACCTCAACAGCACCAACGGCACCTACATCAACGGCAAGGCCATCAAGAAGCAGCTGCTGTCGAACAACGACACCGTCGAGATCGGCAAGTACAAGATCAAGTACCTCACCGACGACGCGCCCGACTACGAAAAGACCATGGTCATGAAGCCGGGCACCGCGCCCACGGCGCCTCTGGGTACGGGTCCGGTCTCGCCCCTGGCGGGCGGGGCGGCGTCCGGCTTCGGCGGCCTGGGCGCGCCTTCGGGCTTCGGCGGCCTGGGCGCACCGGTGCCCGCGGCCTCGATCAAGGTGCTCAACGGCGCGGCGGCCGGCCGCGAGGTCAGTCTCACCAAGGTGGTCACCACCGTGGGCAAGCCGGGTGTGCAGGTGGCCTCCATCACCAAGCGGCCGGGCGGCTATGTCTTCGCGCATGTCGAAGGGGCCATGAAGCCCACCATCAACGGGGCCCCGGTGAGCAACGACCCGGTTCACCTGAAAAACGGCGATGTCATCGAGCTGGCCGGCACCCAGATGCAGTTCGTCCAGGGCTGAGCCCGCGCCGATGCCGGGGCCGTTCCCGGCGTCGGCGTGAACAAGCTCACGCCCCTGACGCGATCGCCGCTGCGGACACCCTCTTCGGGGGGCGGATTGTTGGCACACTGGCACGCTGTCCGTGCTGCACAGTGGGAACACCGTCCAGCGCGTCCCTGTTGATCCCCCTGGAGTTCCGCTCCGTCATGAAGATCCGCGTCCTGGGCTGCTCCGGCGCGATCGCCGCCGGTTGCAAGACCACGGCCTTCCTGCTCGATGACGATCTGCTCGTCGATGCCGGCACCGGCGTCGGCGACCTCACCCTGGACGCACTGGCCCGCATCGACCACATCCTGGTCAGCCACTCGCACCTCGACCACATCGTCTCCATCCCGCTGCTGGCCGACAGTGTCATCAGCCGGCGCCGCACCCCGGTCACGGTGCACGCCCTGCCCGAGACCCTCGAGGCCCTGCGGCGCCATGTGCTCAACGACGTGATCTGGCCCGACTTTACCCGCCTCCCATCGGCCGACGCACCGGTGCTGCGCTTCTCGCCGGTGGCGGTGGGCCAGCGCCTGAGCCTGGGCGGCAAGACCATCGAGGTGCTGAGCGCCGAACACACCGTGCCGGCCGTGGGCTATGCCGCGTGCGCGGGCGAACCCCGGCCCGACACCCCCTGGTGGATCTACACCGGCGACACCGGGCCCAATCCGGCCCTGTGGCCCCGGGTGGCCGAGCGCCGGGTCGGCATGCTGGTGATCGAGACCGCCTTCAGCGATCGCGAGCGCGAGCTGGCGATGGTCAGCAAGCACCATTCGCCCAGCAGCCTGAAGCGCGAACTCGACGGCGCACCACCCGGGCTGCCGGTCTTCCTCACCCACGCCAAGCCCGGTGAGATGCCCTGCATTGCCGACGAGGTGCGCGCCCTGGACGGTGGCCACCGCATCACCCACCTGGAAGCGGGGCAGGTGTTCGAGCTTTGAGGGGTGATCCAGGGGCTATACACTGCCCCCATGCAGCACGTCGTTGTCAAGCGGCCCCTCCATTCCCTGTCATCGCACAGCGGGCCATCGCCCGACTTGGCGTATTGGCTCTCCCGGCCGGCGGCCGAGCGCATCGAAGCGCTGGAGGCCTTGCGTCTGCAATACCTGGCGATGAAGCCCGATGCTGACTTCCGACTTCAAAGAGTTTGCCGGATTGCTCAACTCCAGCGGGGTTGAGTACCTGATCGTCGGCGGCTATGCGCTGGCCGTGCATGGGCACCCGCGCTACACCGGCGACCTCGACTTCTGGATCGGACATGCACCTGACAACGCCGCCAGAGTGCTGGCGGCGCTCCAGCAGTTCGGATTCGGCGCACTGGGTATCACGCTGGACGACCTCTCCACACCCGGTCAGGTCATCCAGCTCGGCGATCCCCCGGCGCGCATCGATCTGCTGACGAGCATCGATGGGGTGGACTTTCGGCAAGCCCGCGAGCGCCGGCAGGTCGTGCAGATCGATGGGATCGACCTGCCCTTCATCTCGCTCGAAGACTTCAAGGCCAACAAGCGCGCCAGCGGGCGGCTCAAGGACCTGGCAGACCTCGAAAGCCTCGGCGAAGCGCCGGACGGATCGGCGGCCTAGCAGAAGTCTCAAGCCCCTGTGGGCCCCGCGCTCACTGCAGGCCGGCCGCATCGCCGCTACGCTTGGCGGCCATGAACACCCTCTACGACCCCCTCCAGGCCGGCGACCTGTCTCTCGCCAACCGTGTCGTGATGGCCCCGCTCACGCGCAACCGCGCGCCGCGCGGCGTGCCGCACGAACTGCACGTCACCTACTACACCCAGCGCGCCAGCGCGGGCCTGCTCATCTCCGAAGGCACGGCCATCAGCCCCATGGGCCAGGGCTATGCCGATGTGCCGGGCCTGTACACGCCCGAGCAACTGGCCGGCTGGCGGCGCGTGACCGATGCCGTGCATGCTGCCGGCGGGCGCATCGTGGCCCAGATCTGGCACGTGGGCCGCGTCTCGCACACCTCGCTCCTGCCCGAGGGCCAGGCCCCGGTGGCACCGTCCGCGCTGCCGGCCCAGACCCGCACCTACCTGATCGGCCCGGACGGCCAGGGCGGCTTCGAACCCGTGTCGGCCCCGCGCGCGCTGGACGCGTCCGAACTGCCCGGCATCGTGGCCGACTACGCCCGCGCCGCCCGTGCGGCCGTGGATGAGGCCGGCTTCGACGGCGTGGAAATCCACGCCGCCAACGGCTACCTGCTCGACCAGTTCCTGAAGACCGGCGCCAACCAGCGCACCGATGCCTACGGCGGCTCCATCGAGAACCGGGCCCGGCTGCTGCTGGAGGTGACGCGCGCCGTGGCCGAGGCCATCGGCCGCGGGCGCACCGGCATCCGCCTGTCGCCCATCACCCCGGCCAATGACATCGTCGATGCCGCGCCGCAGCCCCTGTTCGAACACGTGGTACGCGAACTCGCCCCCCTGGGCCTGGCCTTCATCCACGTGATCGAAGGCGCCACCGGCGGCCCGCGCGAACTGCCCGACCGCCCCTTCGACTTCGACGCTATGCGCCACGCCTACCGCCACGCCGGCGGCCAGGGGGCCTGGATAGTGAACAACGGCTACGACAAGGCCCTGGCCGAAGCCGCGGTGGCCCAAGGCCGGGCCGACGCCGTGGCCTTCGGCCGCCTGTTCATCAGCAACCCCGACCTCGTGCGCCGCCTGCGCGAGGGGGCGCCGCTCAACGCCTGGGACGTGAAGACCTTCTACGGGGGTGGGGCGCAGGGCTACATCGACTACCCGGCGCTGGTGTGATCCGGAGGGTCTTTGCCAAGTGTGACCCATTGTTTACATCCCTCCGGATGTTAACTATAGTTGACGCACGGTCGAAATTCGGCAGACTACCCGATACAGCCGATGGTTTGAGTCCCTGCGAGACAGACAAGCCCAAGTGCGCATCCTCGTGCGCTTGCGTCGCTTGCAAGAGGGCAATCCGGGCCAGCACCGCGTGCTGACGGCGGGCGTGGTGGAAATGAAGATCGACCACGGACCGGGCTACCGGGTCTACTACACGTGGCGCGCTGGGTGCGTGGTGTTGTTGCTGGTGGGCGGCGACAAGTCCACGCAGGACAGTGATATCCGCGAGGCTTTGGACATGGTGAAGGAGTTGTGACCATGACGATCAAGACGACCCCCTGGGATGTGCAGGATCATCTTCGGACGCCCGAGGACTGCGCACTCTATCTGGAAGCCGTGCTGGAAGAGGCGGGCGACGATCCGGCATTCATCGCCAAGGCCCTGGGGGACGTGGCTCGAGCCCGCGGCATGGCGCAGACAGCCCGCGAAGCCGGACTGAGCCGTGAAGGCCTTTACAAGGCCCTCTCGCCAGATGGCAACCCCAGTTTTGCGACGGTGCTGAAAGTTCTCGGCGCCTTGGGCATGCGCCTGCATGTGACGCCGGCCTGACTGAGGACCGCTTCTGCGTGAAGACAGGCCCGCTCACGCCCCGCGGGCCTTCTTCAATAGCTCCAGCCCTCGGGCTGCCTGCCCGGCACCGCGGCGCGTGCGCAGTTCAAAGCGAGTCTGCGCATCGAACTCGGCCAGCATCAGTGTGGCCATTTCGTCGATCAGCCGATTGACGGTGGTGCCTCGGCTTTGCGCCAGCGCCTTCAGGCGCTGGTGCTTCTCGTCGGGGAGGCGAACGGTCAGTGCGCTCATGGCGCTCCCCCCTTCCAGGGGTCGATGACCTTCAGCCCGGCCGCGGCAAAGGGGCCCACATCCCGACTGGCGACCATGAAACCATGAGCGGCTGCGATGGCGGCGATGTAGCCGTCCGGTGTGGGGAAGCCCCGCCCGTGGCCTCGGGCGGCAACGGCCAGTTCCGCGTAGCGGCGCGCGGCTTCGGCATCGAACGGCAACAGGCGGTCCTGGAACAACGCCAGCAGTCCGTCCAGCGCCACACCCAGCATGTTCCTTCGCCTGCCGTCCGGTAGCGCCTGAATGCCAAACAACAGCTCGGCCAGCGTGACGCTGGACAGATACAGCGTTTCAGCGGCTTGCTCGTTCAGCCACGCCCGCACGGAGGGATCCGGCTGCGGCTTCATCGCTTCAGACACGACGTTGGTGTCCAGCAGGATCATTCAAACCTCAGGGGCTCGGCCGGCGTGGTATCGCGAACCTGCCCAAGGGCTTCGACGTCCTGGGGGGTCAGGCCCACCTTGCGGCCCAGGGCGGCCAACTCGTCGCCCAGGCGCACGCGCTGGGCCGGTTTGACGGCTTGTTCCAGGATGTCCCGAATCTCTGCCTCGGCACTGCGGCCATGCTGGGCCGCACGAACGCGCAAGGCACGGTGCACCGCCTCAGGAACGTTGCGAACAGTGACGGAAGGCATGATGTCAAATCCCCTGAGATGCCTGAGATGATTGCATTGTACCCTTCATGCAATCATCGGCAAAGCGCAATCCCGTCACGCACTTGCGCATCAGCGAAACGAAGGCAAAGCGCCGACCATTTTTGTCAGCCCTGGACACATGGGCTGACACTCTCGGTCCCTCGAAAGGTCGTCCGAGCGTCTCGAATGCCGACTACTTCACGCCCACACTGGCCGGGCTGGCTGGCACGGCCCCTGCATAGAGGGATGCGCACAACCCCCCACCTCTTAGGAGAGACTGTATGAAGCAACTGCACAACATGAAGCGCGCTGCCCAGAAGGGTTTCACGCTGATCGAACTGATGATCGTCGTGGCGATCATCGGTATTCTGGCTGCCGTGGCGCTGCCGGCCTATCAGGACTACACCGTTCGTGCCCGTGTGACGGAAGGTCTGGGTCTGGGAAGCGGCATGAAGGCGACCGTGGCCGAGAACATCGCCAACGCAGGGGGCAACATCGGCGCCAACGCTTGCGCGGGCGCGGACGCCATTGGGGCGACCGGTGCGGTGGCTTCCGTGGCCTGCAACGCTGGGGTGATCACCATCACGATGGGCCCTGACGGCCGGAACGTCGAGCTGACCTTGACCCCTGCTGTGCCGACCGGTGGTGGCCCCATCACCTGGACCTGCGCGGTGTCGGCAGCTGCCAACAACCGCTTTGTGCCCGGTGAGTGCCGTGTCTAAAACACAGGGGATGGCACTTTAAGTGTCGATCCCCCTTGCAAACCGAAAAAGGTGTGTCCAAGGACGCACCTTTTTTTTGGGCGATGATTTGACTGAGGTGAGCATATGAAAAGACAAGTCGCTCATGGGTTTACACTTATCGAACTGATGATCGTCGTCGCGATCATCGGAATACTCTCGGCAATAGCTCTGCCCGCGTATCAGGACTACACCGTGCGAGCGCGCGTCTCCGAAGGGCTGGCCATGGTCAGCATCATGAAGGGGCAAGTCGGCGAGAACATTTCGCTGCGGGGCGGAGCGCTGGACGGCCGTGCGTGTGACGACGTACCGACGCTAGGGCCTGGTACAGGACATATCGCATCGCTGGTATGTGGTGTGGACGGGAATGGAGTCTTGACCGTCACCATGGACGCCGAGGCGCGAAACGTGGTTGTTCAGCTCAGACCGATCGTCAATACTGCAGGGCCAGTGGACTGGGTGTGCACAACCACGACCGGCAATCGATATGTACCGTCAGAGTGCCGGTCGTAAGGGCTCAAAGCTGTCATGCAAAGCCCGCCTCTCGCTCCACGTGCTTGCAATGTTGAGCTCTGTAGTGCCGATGCAGCCTTGCAGTTAGCAGGCCGTTGAAGAACCACTCGTGATCGCGAGTTCCGCCATCGTGAAGGGGGTCGATGAGTCGCCGAACTGGCAAGACGCGTTGGGTGCTTTGCTCACTCGCACTCCCATCGGCTCAGCCCAGCGCTCTGTCGGCGCTCGGATTTGAATAAATCAGGGACGACCAGTTAGGGGCTCAAAGAGCTGACAGCAGGGGCCAGAGTCTTTAGCCAATGCGGGGTCATACTTTCAATTTCTACCTTTTGCAAAGCTGTGGACTCGGCCCCCACACTCAGAGCCAGGGCTTGGAGGCCCTCGCCCAACTTTTCTACGTTCATCCATGCCTTGATGGGGCGGTCGACTTGGCGTGTATCGATAAGCCCAACATATGGTGACTGCTGAAAGAATAAATGCGATCGTTGAGGTTGGTCCTTGAGAGATTCCCCGGACCAGTGCGTTGGAATTGGCATGCCGAGTGAGTGCAGTACCGTTGGTCCGATATCGACTTGAGATCCCACTGAATACAGCTTGCTGGGTCTCTGCTGCTGATCCAGCGGAAACGAGAGAAACAAGAGCGGTATTCGGAGAACAGACTCGGAGACACCTTTTGCATGACCATACTGCCCTTCCTCGCCTAACAGCTCTCCGTGGTCTCCAGTGACTACGACAATGCTGTCTGAGAGATAGCCCTTCGCTTTGAGCAGACCGATGAGTTCGCGTACGGTGGAATCGAACTGAACCACTCCATTGTCGTAGAAGTTGATCGACGAAAGTCGCGGCGGTCCATCCACTCTTTGCAGCAAGGAGAGCGGCGCATAGCTTTCGGATGGAATGAAATGAGGGGCCAGCGTGCGAGTTCCCAACGGGTGAGGCGACATCAGGTGGAACTGCATGTATACCGGCTCTCCACCCCAGTCAGGCAGGCCTGCAACCTTGTCAAGAATGAGGCGGTCATCATTCATGTAGAAGCGCGTCGCCATTGACCCGTCGAAGTAGTGATCCACTTGACCGTAGGCTTCTTTCAGGCCGTAGAAGTTCGTGTGATCGCCGCCCAGAATGAGATGGGTTTTGTATCCATGCAGCTTGAGCACATCCAATAGGTTGAAAGACTTGCCGCTGAATTCATGCACATACTGAGACCGAATCATCGCCATTAGCCCGCAGGAGGACTCGGCGCATACGCTCCAGGCTCGATCCACTTGCTGCAACCGCCCCTTCGATTGCAACTCGCTCAGGTAGGGCGTGGTCGGTCTAGGGTAGCCATAGATGGCCATGTGGTCTGCGCGCAGCGCATCGCCGACGATCAGGATGACATTGCGACGGTGTGCCGTGGGCGAGGGCACGTAGCGAGCGCGCTCCAGCTCGGCCCGGCGGTCCAGTACTTCCGATTGAATGAGGCGATGCCCCTGGATGGAGCGCCCGCCCTGCTGATCGTGAAACAGCGTCAGGCTGAAAGGTTCTTTGGCGGTCAAGGCTTCCGTGGGGCTCACAGCGTGGGTCAGCAGATGGATACAGCCGACGCTGAATCCGCCAACGAGCAGCAGCCGGGACCTGCGGCTGCCGCGGCTTGCGAGGGTTGCCGCCCAATCCTTGCGGGCAGGGCCCAGGGCAATCACTGCGGTCACACACACGAGGACCGCACCCACGCCAACCACAACCAACCCGGGCGGGATGCCTTGCGATAACGCCAACGGTTGCCATTGAAGGGCATAGGTGGAAATGAGGGGCCAACTCACCACGCGCCCCCAGGAGTGCAGGCCGGCGATCACCAGCACGTAATAGGCCAGCAACAGGAGCAGGAGCAGCGCACCCAGGAAGCTGCCCAGCCATCGGGCAAGCCCTTCGATCGGGACCCATCTCCACAACGCAACCCGAACGACGACGAACACGGTCAGCGCAGCCGACAGCAATCCCAAGTGGTGCCATGCAGCCGCGAGAGTGTGTCCTGGGAAGCTGGCGTACACCCAGAGGAAGCCGAGCGCTGCGCCAAACCAGACCAGGGCTTCCGCGCCCAGTGTGAACAACCACGGCCGGCGTGACACAAGACGGGACAACATGGGCAGCGGTTCTTCGGGATGTCAGGTGTTGCGGATCACAACGAGCTTGGACAGCCCGAGGAGATTCACGGCACGGACAGACATCACCTGCCAGTCGTGCGCGAGGATGTGTTCCTCGAAGCTGAAGTCCGATCGGAAGCCGACCTTGTCTGCGACCGCCTTGACCGCACGCTCGAGCAGCCACCAGAAGCGGCTTCCGCTGAAGTGGTTCAGGATCAGGATGGTGCCATCCTTCTTGCAGACGCGACGTAACTCTTTCACGAGCTGGTTTGGGTTTGGCGTGACGGAAAGCACATAGGGCAAGGTCACGCAATCGAAGCTGTCATCGGGAAAGTCCATGCACTCCGCATTCATCGACTGCAGGACGATACGGCGCTCCGGCATGGCCCGCGCGCGTTCATGGGCATGGGCGAGCATCTCAGGGGAAAGATCGATCCCGACGAGCTGGCTGGACGGCGGATAGCCTGCCAGGGTGAGGCCGGTGCCCACGCCCACCTCCAGAACGCTTGCCGGGGCGAGGCCCTTCACTTCCTCAGTCAAGGCTCGTCGCCCGGGCTCCAAAACCTGCCCGAACAGGCGATCGTAGAGGGGCGCATAGCGGCGATAGGTCTTGGCGACTTCTTGCGGTGACAGGGACGGCATCTGACGACGGGAGGGCACGGAGCGGTGATTGTGGCCGCGCGATGGTATCAGCCGCCATCCGTCGTCCGGGGGAACGCTACAGTGAGCAACCATGTTCAAGCTCCGATCCTTGCAGTGTTGAGCCGATTGATCATCCCGGCCTTGTTGGTGCCAGGTCTTTGCATCGGCCTCACGCACACGCCCATCTCCTCGCTCTACAACAACGCCCTTGCATTGGCGGGCTGGGGTGCTGTGATGCTCGTACCCGGATGGCGTCTCTCTGCATTTGCCGGCGTCCTTACTGCAATTGCAGTGGCGGTCCTGGCTGTTATCGCGGTGACGGACGGGTTCCACGTTCTCCTGGTGGTCATTGCAGCTGTTGTGGTTTGCGCATGGGGTTGGCTTGCCGGGACGAGGTGGCGTGAATTGCGGGTAACTCCAGCAATCCATGCTGTAAGCCTTGGCCTGTTGCTGGCTGCATTGTTGTCCGTCGCCATCGCACTGGCACAGTACTTCACCCCCACCCTCGCCGACGGCACCTGGATCGCCAAGCCCACCACCCCCGGCCGGGCCTTTGGCAACCTGCGCCAGCCCAACCACCTCGCCTCGCTGATGCTCCTGGGCCTGTGCGTGCTGCCGCTGGTGGCGTCGGAAGCCCGCCGGCGCTGGGCCTGGGCGGCGATGGCGGCATTGACGCTGGGCGTGGCGCTCAGCAGTTCGCGCACCGGGATGCTGGGTTTGGTGGGGCTGGCGTTGTGGGCTGCAGTCGACCGCGGTTTGCCCGGCTGGGCGCGGCGCCTGTTCTGGGCGGCGCCGGTGGTGGCGGTGGGGTGGTGGCTGGGGCTGTGGGCCTGGGGGGAGGTGGGCGGCACGGCCTACTTCGGCGAGGCGCGGCTCGAGAGTGGGGGAGACATCAGCAGTTCGCGCTTTGCGATCTGGTCGAACACGCTGGCGCTGATCGGGGCGCACCCGTGGACGGGGGTGGGCTGGGGGAACTTCAATGCGGCCTGGACCTTCACGCCTTTCCCCGATCGGCCGGTGGCCTTCTTCGATCACAGCCACAACCTGGTGCTGCAGTTGATGGTGGAGCTGGGCGTCCCGGCCGCGCTGGCCCTGCTGGGCGGGCTGGCCTGGGTGTTGTGGCGCGCGCGCGGTGCCTTGTCGCTGCCGGGGGAGGCGGGCCTCGCCGCGCGGGCGGCGCTGATGATGCTGGCGGTGCTGGGCTGGCACAGCCTGCTGGAGTATCCGCTGTGGTACGCCTACTTCCTGCTGCCGGCAGCCTTTGCGCTGGGGCTCTTTGTCGGGCTGGGGGCGCCGCCACGGCCCAGTGCATCCGCTCCTGCGCCGGCGTGGACGCGCTGGCTGCTCCCGGTCGCGGGTGGCCTGATGGTGGCCGGCTCGCTGCATGCCATGGTGGACTACCAGCGGGTGGTGCAGATCTTCACGCCCTCGGGCGAGGCGGGGCGGGCCTCACTCGCTGAGCGCATCCGCATCGGTCAGGGCAGCCACTGGTTCGCCGTGCATGCCGACTATGCCGCCGTGACCACGGCGCCGCGGCCGTCGGAGGTGTTCGAGCGGTTCGAGCGGCCGCTACGGCATCTGATCGACGCCCGCCTGATGATCGCCTATGCCAAGGCCTTGCACGAACGTGGCGAGGACGACCGGGCCCTTTACGTGGTGCACCGCCTGCGCGAGTTCCGGCACCGGCTGGGCCGCGACTTCCTGGCAGTGTGCGAGCAGCCCGATCCGCCGCACTTCCCGTGCGGGCCGCAGCCGCAGGGCCTGACCTGGCGGGATCTGGCGCAGCCTTGATGTTTCGCACGATCGTGCTAAGCTGTAGCCATGGAAGCCAAAACCAGCCGCAGCGAGCTCACGCGCGCCGCCATCCTCGACACCGCCTTGCTGATGGCGGCGCAGGACGGCCTGGAGAGCCTCACCATCGGCGAGGTGGCCAAGCGGCTGGGCTTGTCGAAGAGCGGGGTGTTCTCGCGGGTGGGGTCGCGCGAGGCCCTGCAGGCGGCGGTGATCGAGGAATATGACCGGCGTTTCGTGCAGGAGGTGTTCGTGCCCGCAATGCGCGAGCCTCGCGGGCTGCCCCGGCTCAACGCCGTGATGCGTCTGTGGCTGCAGCGGGCGCGCGAGGTGGAATTCCGCCACGGCTGCATCTACTGCGCGGGTGCTTTCGAGTTTGACGACCGCGACGGGCCGTTGCGCGACTTGCTGCTGGACGGCGTGATGCGCTGGCGCGGCACGCTGCGCCGATCGGTGTTGCAAGCCGTCGAGGCCGGCCATCTGAGCGCCGACACCGACGTCGAGCAGCTGGTCTTCGAGCTCGATGGGTTGTTTATCGCCTTGATGCGCGACGCCCGGTTCCTGCGCGACGAACGGGCCGCCGAGCGTGCTTGGCGGGCCTATCAGCGCCTGATTGACGATTACCGCGGCCCGGTTCCCCTGCCTCAGGAGGCTCATCCCGCCTGAGCGGATCCCAAGGCGCCCACGAGGCGCTGTCTTTTGGCAAAACATCGCACGATCGTGCGAAAAGGAGTCCGAGATGTTGATCGTTCTGCTGTCCTTGGGGGTGGCCTTGGCTTTGCGGTTGGGCTGGATGGTCTTCCAGCTATGGAGCCGACTGCCACGGTGCAATGAAGACTTCTCGCTGGAACTGGGGCCTCTCGACCGCGTCGGCGTCGCCCGCTGCGTGGGAGATCGCCATGAGTGAGGCGCCGGCCGCCACCGCCACCGCGCGCAGCTTTGCGGCCAGCCGCGGCTTGCGCGCCGACGGGGTGGTGACGCTGGGCTCTCCGGCCAGCCTGGTGCAGGTCACCCGGGACTATGCCCAGGCCTTTGGCCTGTCGGAGGCGACCCGTCGGGAGATGGTGGCGCACATCGAATCCAGGGAGGGCATCGTCTTCGAACAGATGGAGCCGCGACACGTGGCCCCGCGGGTGCGTCAGCCCTGTCTGGTGGTACACGACCGCGACGACCTGACGGTTCCTGTCCAGGAGGCAGACCAATGGGCCGCCCAGCTCGGCCAGGTCAGGTTGATGCTCACTTCCGGGCTGGGCCATCGCCGCCTGCTACAGGAGGACGCCGTGGTGCAGGAGGTGGTGGCCTTCGTCCAGGGCCTACGGCGACGCGGCTGACACAAGCTGTACCCCATCAGGCCGCTGGGTGACATTTCTTGTCAATCGGTTGGGGCGGCCGGGGCGGCTCACCGTTGCCACAGCGTGGTCCAGGGCACGGACCGAGGTCTGCAGTGCACGGCCGGCCATATTTCGTTACGTCATGGGGGTTGGCACGAAAGCTGCGATGTGAACGACATCGCAGTCCAACGGAAGCCCACCATGGCCTTGCTCAGTTTCAAGCGCCGTCCGGCGAGCCGGTCCCAGTCCGGTGAAATCGCGCGCCGTGGCCGCGGCCAGTCGCCGTCGGCCCTGGCGCCACGTCGTCCGGGCGGCCTGTCCTCCATGCTGCGCCTGACGCCCCTGCAGGGCGAGGCCTCGCCCTCGCAGAGCTGGCCCAGCCTTGCGCTGGCCCGCCTGGGCAAGCCGGTGCCCAGTGCCCCGGCCTTTCTGTGCACTGACTTTGCACCCAGCCAGTGGCTGACGAAATCATGATCCGCGCCAGTGTTGCTTCCATTGCGTCCAACGTGCTGGCCCGGCACGTGGCGGATCGCCTGGCGACTGCTCCGGCCCCACGTGCCGTGCAGCCCGCCACGATGCGAGCGCCAACCGAGTCCAGCGGGTTGCGTCAGTACCAGGTGCTTCAATCGCGGTCCGAACCGGCGCAGCTCACGCTGAAGCTGGGTCGCCGCTGAGCACATCGTTTTCCTGGGACGTCGGGGGAAGAGGGGGCGGCCGGGGTCAGAGAGAGCGAGAGCCTCGGCCGCCTTTCCTTAACGGAGTCCACCGCCTGCCGTGCGCTGCATGGCAGGCGTCTTTTTTTGTGCTGCACCGCGGCGGGGCGCTGGCCTTGGCATGCTTGCTGCTCCTACACTCCCGCACGGTCGTGCTGCACATGGCCCGGCTGCAAAACCAACAACACGGAGCTTCCTTCCATGAGCCTCTTTCCCCAGTGGCGCGAGACCACGCATGACGTGGTCGCGCCCGACGAACGTCTGCCCTGGCCCCAGACCATCGCGATGGGCATCCAGCACGTCGTGGCGATGTTCGGCGCCACGGTGCTGGCGCCGCTGCTGATGGGCTTCGACCCCAACGTCGCCATCCTGATGAGCGGCATCGGCACGCTGATCTTCTTCTTCATCGTGGGCGGGCGGGTGCCGAGCTACCTGGGCTCGAGCTTTGCCTTCATCGGCGTGGTGATCGCCGCCAGCGGTTATGCGGGCAGCGGCGCGAACGCCAACCTGGGCGTGGCCCTGGGGGGCATCGTCGTCTGTGGTCTGGTCTACGCCATCATCGGATTCATCGTGATGGGGGCAGGCACGGGCTGGATCGAGCGATTCATGCCTCCGGTGGTCACTGGCGCGGTGGTGGCCGTGATCGGCCTGAACCTCGCCCACATCCCGGTGAAGAACATGGCGCCCACGCCCTTCGACGCCTGGATGCAGGCCCTCACCTTCGTGAGCGTGGGCCTGGTGGCCGTGTTCACACGCGGCATGGTGCAACGCCTGCTCATCCTGGTGGGCCTGATCGTCGCGTCCATCATCTACGCGATCCTCACCAACGGGTTCGGCCTGGGCAAGCCACTCGACCTGTCGGGCATCGCCAATGCGCCCTGGTTCGGGATGCCAGGGTTCGCGGCACCGGTGTTCGAGCTCAACGCCATCTTGCTGATCGCCCCGGTGGCGGTGATCCTGGTGGCCGAGAACCTCGGGCACATCAAGGCGGTCAGCGCGATGACCGGCCGCGACATGAACCCCTACATGGGCCGCGCCTTCGTGGGGGATGGCATCGCCACGATGGTCAGCGGTGCCTCGGGCGGCACGGGCGTCACCACCTACGCCGAGAACATCGGCGTGATGGCGGCCACCAAGATCTACTCGACGGCCATTTTCGTGGTGGCGGCGCTGATCGCCATCCTGCTGGGCTTCAGCCCCAAGTTCGGTGCGTTGATCCAGGCCGTGCCGCTGGCCGTGATGGGCGGTGTGTCCATCGTGGTCTTCGGCCTGATCGCGGTGGCCGGCGCCAAGATCTGGGTCGACAACAAGGTTGACTTCTCCGACAACACCAACCTCATCGTGGCCGCCATCACCCTGGTGCTGGGCACGGGCGACTTCACGCTGAAGATCGGCGACTTCGCCCTGGGTGGCATCGGGACCGCCACCTTCGGTGCGATCCTGCTGTACGCGCTGCTGAAGAAGCGGGGCTGATCAGCCGCCGAACTCGTCGCCCAGCTCGCGCGCGCGCTGCTGGGCGGCCTTGAGCGCGCGCACGAAGGCCTCGGCCACACCGTCGGCCTGCAACGACTGCAGCGCCGCATGGGTGGTGCCCCCCTTGGAGGTGACACGCTCGCGCAGCACCGAAGGTGGGTCGTCCGATCGGCGTGCCAGCTCCGCGGCGCCGGCGAACGTGGCCAGCGCCAGCAGCTTGCCCTGCTCCGCACTCAGGCCCATGTCCTGGGCGGCGACCATCATCGCCTCCACGAAGTAGAAGACATAAGCCGGACCGGATCCGGACAGCGCCGTGACGGCATCGAGGTCGGCCTCACGGTCAACCCACAGGCTCGCGCCCGTGGGGGTCAGCAGTGCCTCGACCGTGCGGCGTTCGGCCGTGTTGACCTCCGGTCGGGCGTACAGGCCGGCAATGCCCTGGCCGATCAGGGCCGGGGTGTTGGGCATGGCGCGCACCACCCGGGCGCTGCCGGTGGCCTGCACCAGGGCATCGGTGCGAATGCCGGCCATCACGCTCAGGTGCAGGGCGCCACCCACGTGCGCTGCGCAAGGGGCGGCCGCTTCCCTGAACAGTTGGGGCTTCACGGCCCACACCACGGTGTCGGCGCGTGCCAGCTCGGCACCGGCGGCAGACAGGGGCGTGAGGCCGAAGGCGCGCTGCAGGCGTTCGCGCTGCTCGGCCCAGGGCTCTACGACGAGCAACCGGTCGGGCGGGTGGCCGGCGCGGATCAGGCCGCCGAGGATGGCCTGGGCCATGTTGCCGCCGCCAATGAAAGCGAGGGTGGGGGAGGAGGAGTTCATGCAGGGTCCGGATCAGATCAGAACAGGGAGGTGGCCAGCAGGTGCAGGCTGCGGGCGTGGGCCAAGGCAGCCGATGGCGCATGGTAGGACGCACGTGCCCAGCAGTTGAAGCCGTGCCCGGCGCCGGGGTAGACGAACACTTCCGACCCCGACGCGGTGAGCGCCTGCCGCACCCGGTCCACGGCCTGCAGCGGGATGTGGCTGTCGGTTTCGCCATAGTGCAGCATCAGCGGGCAGCGGATGCGCGAGGCCAGGTCGAGCTGGTCCTGGATGCCGCCGCCGTAGTAGCCCACAGCCGCATCCACGTCGGTGGTGGCTGCGGCGAGGTAGGCCAGGCGCCCGCCCATGCAATAGCCGAGGGCGGCCACCTTGTCCCTCACCTCGGGCCGCTGGCGCAGCGCACCCACATGCAGGGCGATGTCGGCCAGCAGGTGCTGGCGGTCCATGCCGTTCATCAGTTCACGCGCGCGCTGCATGTCGGCGCCCTCGTAGCCCAGCTCGACCCGCGGGGCCTGGCGCCAGAAGACATCAGGGGCCAACACCACGAAGCCCGCCAGGGCGTACTGCTCGGCCACCACGCGGATGTGCTCGTTGACGCCGAAGATCTCCTGGTACAGCAGCAGCCCCGGCCCCGAGCCGCCCGGCGGCAGGGCCAGGTAGGCCGCCTGCGAGGCGCCCGCGCCCTGCGGCAGTTCGATCCAACGGGTGTGGATGGGGTGGGGCATGGTGACTCCTCTGCAACGCTCTTGGCTGAATCCCTTGCTAGTATGCCGGGAAATCCTTAGGATGATTCACCATCCCAGGGCGGTCGCGCCGCCGAATCTCCCGCATGAAACCCGACGACGACAGCCCGCGCAGCCTCGACAAGATCGACCGCAAGATCCTGCGCATCCTGCAGGAAGACGGCCGCATCGCCAACCTCAAGCTGGCCGAGGCGGTGCATCTGTCGCCCACGGCGGTGCTGGAGCGCGTCAAGCGCCTCACACGCGACGGCTACATCCTGGGCTACGAGGCGAGGCTGAACCCGCACCTGCTGGGTGCGGGCATGATGGTCTTCGTGGAGGTGGTGCTCGATCGCACCACGCCCGATGTGATGAATGCCTTCAAGGCGGCCGTGCAGACGCGGCCCGAGATCCTCGAGTGCCATCTGGTGGCTGGCGGCTTCGACTACCTCATCAAGACCCGCGTGGCCGACATGCAGGCCTACCGTGAACTGATCGGCACGGTGGTGTGGTCGCTGCCCGGTGTGCGCGAGACGCACACCTATGCCGTCATGGAAGAAGTGAAGAACACGGCGCGCCTGCCCATCTGATCAGCGCTGGCCGAAGATGGCCGTGCCCACACGCACGATCGTGGCGCCTTCGAGGATGGCCGCCTCCAGGTCGGCGCTCATGCCCATGGACAGCGTGTCCACGTCCAGGCCCCGCGCCTGCAGCCGAACGAGCAGCTCGCGCAGCGCGCGGTGCGGCCGGCGCTGAGCCTCCCGGTCGCCCGCGGGTTCGGGAATGGCCATCAGGCCGCGCAGCCGCAGGCCCGGCAGGCGGGCCACGGCCTGGGCCACTGCCGGCACGTCGGCTGGTGCCAGTCCGCTTTTGCTGGCCTCGCCGCTGATGTTCACCTGCAGGCACACCTGCAGGGGCGGCAGGTGTGCGGGGCGCTGATCGGACAGGCGCTGCGCGATCTTCAGCCGGTCCACCGAATGCACCCAGTCGAAGTGCTCGGCCACGGGGCGTGTCTTGTTGCTCTGCAGCGGTCCGATCAGGTGCCATTCCAGCCGCGCCCGCGCATCGGACAGGGCGGCGATCTTGTCGAGCGCTTCTTGCACATAGTTCTCGCCGAAGCGGCTCTGGCCTGCTGCCAGTGCCTGTCGCACTGCGTCAGGCCCGAAGGTCTTGCTGACCGCCAGCAGCGTGACACTTTGCACGTCGCGTTGCGCGCTTGCACAGGCCGCCGCGATGCGGTCCCTCACTTGTTGTATGTTCTCGGGGATCGTCGCCATAATGGCACGAGCTTAAGGCACAACGCCGCTGTCTTCACAGGCGCATGCACAGCGCACAACCACACGGGGGCCCAGAGGGGACATGGACATCACGCAACTGCTGGCGTTCTCGGTCAAGAACAAGGCATCGGATCTTCACCTGTCCGCCGGCTTGCCGCCCATGATCCGTGTGCACGGCGACGTGCGACGCATCAATGTCGACCCGCTCGAGCACAAGCAGGTGCACGACATGGTGTACGACATCATGAACGACGCCCAGCGCAAGGCCTACGAAGAGACGCTCGAGTGCGATTTTTCCTTCGAGATCCAGGGCCTGGCGCGCTTTCGCGTCAACGCCTTCAACCAGAACCGTGGCGCCGGCGCCGTGTTCCGGACCATCCCCTCGAAGATCCTCACCCTCGAACAGCTCAACGCGCCCAAGGTGTTCGCGGAGTTGTCGCTCAAGCCCCGAGGTCTCATCCTCGTGACCGGCCCCACCGGGTCCGGCAAGTCCACCACGCTGGCCGGCATGGTGAATCATCTGAACGAGAACGAGTACGGACACATCCTGACGGTCGAGGACCCGATCGAATTCGTGCACGAGTCGAAGAAGTGCCTGGTCAATCAGCGCGAGGTCGGTCCGCACACGCTGAGCTTCAACAACGCACTGCGCTCGGCCCTGCGTGAAGACCCGGACGCCATCCTCGTGGGCGAGATGCGTGACCTGGAGACGATCCGTCTCGCGCTCACGGCGGCGGAAACCGGTCACCTGGTGTTCGGCACGCTGCACACGTCGAGTGCGGCCAAGACCATCGACCGCATCGTCGACGTTTTCCCGGCCGCCGAGAAGGACATGGTGCGCGCCATGCTGTCGGAGTCGCTCGTGGCGGTGATCTCGCAGACGCTGTGCAAGCTCAAGGACGGCTCCGGCCGCGTGGCCGCGCACGAGATCATGCTGGGCACCTCGGCCATCCGCAACCTCATCCGGGAAAACAAGATCGCTCAGATGTACTCGGCGATCCAGACGGGCAACAGCATGGGCATGATGACGCTCGACCAGTGCCTGACCGATCTGGTGCGGCGCAACGTGATCTCGCCCGCCGAGGCGCGCGCCAAGGCCAAGTTCCCCGAGAACTTCCCTGGCTGACACGCCGGACGCACCCGGCAGGCGACAGGGCTCCTCACCATGAAGAAGTTCATCGACAAGCTCAAAGGCGTGGCCAGCGCCGCACCGGAGGACGCAGGCGGTGCGCCTGAGGACGATTCGCGCTTCTTCTCCACCATGTTCCAGGACCGTGACGACCAGCAGGCCCATGCGTCCTGGCGCGAGCGGGCGGTCCAGATCGGCGCGCGCGACTACGACCGTGCCCAGGGCGCCGAGAAATTCGCCCGGCTGTGGGGCGTGGACCGCTATGTGGCTTCTTTGAGCCCGGCCGACCTCGAGCGCATGAGCCAGTACCTCAGCTTCGTCGAGGTGCCGGCCAACCAGGAAATCATCGGGCAGGACGAGCAGGGCGACTACATGCTCATCGTGCTGGAGGGCAGCATCGCCGTCGACCGCATCCAGCCCTGGGGTGCCCGCGCCCGCCTGGCCGAGGCCCGGCCCGGCGACATGCTTGGCGAAATGTCCCTGCTCGATGCTGGCGCGCGCTTTTCGGCCTGCACCACGCTCACGCCCTGTGTCCTCGCGGTGGTCGACGCCCAGGGCCTCGACGAGATGATCATGCAGGAACCGCGACTGGGTCTGGCCTTGCTGGCCTCGCTCGCGCGTCGTCTGTCATTGCGCCTGCGACAGGTCAGCGCACGCCTGAGTGCGCTGCTGTCACGCGGCTGAGGGAGCATCCATGGAAAGAGATCAAGCCTCGAAGTTCGTCAACGACCTGTTGCGCCTGATGGTGGCGCGCAATGGGTCCGACCTGTTCCTCACGGCGGAGTTTCCGCCGGCCATCAAGGTCGATGGCAAGGTCACCAAGGTGTCGCCTCAGCCCCTCACGGGCCAGCACACCATGGCCCTGGCGCGCGCCATCATGAACGACAAGCAGGCAGCCGAGTTCGAGCGCACGAAGGAGTGCAATTTCGCCGTCGCCCCGCAGGGCATCGGCCGCTTCCGCGTGAACGCCTTCGTGCAACAGGGCCAGGTGGGCCTGGTGCTGCGCGTCATTCCCCAGACCCTGCCCACCATCGACAGTCTGGGCCTGCCCTACATCCTCAAGGAAGTGGCCATGACCAAGCGCGGGCTGGTCATCATGGTGGGCGCCACCGGCTCGGGCAAGAGCACCACGCTGGCGGCGATGGTCGACCACCGCAACGAGAACTCCTACGGCCACATCATCACCATCGAGGATCCGGTGGAGTTCGTGCATCCGCACAAGAACTGCATCGTCACCCAGCGTGAGGTGGGCCTGGACACCGACGGCTGGGAGCAGGCGCTGAAGAACACGCTGCGCCAGGCGCCCGACGTGATCCTGATGGGCGAGATCCGCGACCGCGAGACCATGGAGCATGCCGTGGCCTTCGCCGAGACCGGCCACCTGTGCATGGCCACGCTGCACGCCAACAGCTCCAACCAGGCCCTGGACCGCATCATCAACTTCTTCCCCGAGGAGCGCCGCGCTCAGCTGCTGATGGACCTGTCGCTCAACCTCAAGGCCATGGTCTCGCAGCGCCTGCTGCCTCGCCAGGAAGGCAAGGGCCGCGCTGCCGCGGTGGAGATCCTGCTCAACACCCCCTTGATATCGGAACTCATCTTCAAGGGTGAGGTCGCCGAGATCAAGGAGATCATGAAGAAGAGCCGCGAACTGGGCATGCAGACCTTCGACCAGTCGCTCTTCGATCTGTATGAGAGCAACACCGTCACCTACGAGGATGCGCTGCGCAATGCCGACTCGGTCAACGACCTGAGGCTGCAGATCAAGCTCAACAGCAACCGCGCCCGCAACGCCGACCTCGCCGCGGGCACCGAACACCTGACCATCGTCTGAGCATGAGCAGTTCCAAGACCTACGCCCCCATTGCCCCCCACACGGTGGCCTTTCTGGGCCTGGGCGTGATGGGTTACCCCATGGCCGGGCACCTGTCTCGCGCCGGGCACCGCGTCACCGTGTACAACCGCACGGCGGCCAAGGCCCAGCAGTGGGTGGCCGAGCACGGCGGTGCCAGCGCGCCCACGCCGCGCGAGGCCGCCCAGGGCGCCGACATCGTCTTTGCCTGCGTCGGCAATGATGATGACCTGCGTTCGGTGGTGCTGGGTGATCAGGGCGCCTTCGCGGGCATGAAGCCCGGGGCGATCTTCATGGACCACACCACGGCTTCGGCCGAGGTGGCGCGCGAGCTGGGCGCGCAGGCCGAGGCCCGTGGCCTGGCTTTCATCGATGCGCCGGTGTCCGGTGGCAACCTGGGCGCCCTCAACGGGGTGCTCACCGTGATGTGCGGCGGACCGGCCGCCGCCTTCGCCAAGGCCCAGCCCGTGGCCATGGCCTTTGCCAAGGCCGTCACCCTGCTGGGCGAGCAGGGCGCGGGCCAGCTGGCCAAGATGGTGAACCAGATCGCGATTGCCGGCCTGGTGCAAGGCCTGTCCGAGGCCATCGCCTTCGGTCAACGTGCAGGCCTGGACATGAAGGCCGTGCTCGAGGTCATCGGCAAAGGGGCCGCCCAGAGCTGGCAGATGGACAACCGCGGCCCCACGATGGTGGAAGACCGCTTCGACTTCGGCTTTGCCGTGGACTGGATGCGCAAGGACCTCGGGCTGTGCCTGGAAGAGGCGCGCCGCAACGGCGCCCGTCTGCCGGTCACGGCTCTCGTGGACCAGTTCTACGGGGACGTGCAGTCCATGGGCGGCGGCCGCTGGGACACGTCCAGCCTGATCCGCCGCCTGAAGTGACTCACTGGCTCGGTGCAGCGCCCGTCGGCGAGGGCCGGTTGGGCTGCAGGCGGGCCAGTTCCTCTTCGGTGATCAGCTCGAACACCGTCACCACCTTGGCCACACCGCTGACGCTGCGCGCCAGCTCGGCGGCACGCTTGGCCTCGCGCTCGGTCACGCGCCCCATCAGGTAGACGGTGCCGCGTTCAGAAATGACCTTCACGGCCTGGGCCTGGATGTCGCGCGCATCGACCAGGGTGGCCTTCACCTTGCCGCCCAGGATGACGTCGTTCGAGCGGGATGTGAGCGAACTGACGCCCATCACGGCCAGGTCGTTCACGATGGATCGCACGTTGTCCACGCCGGCCACGATGCGTTCGACCCGCTGCTTGTCGTCTTCGCTGCCCACTTCGCCGGTGAGCAGCACCATGCGGTTGTAGCTGGTCACATTGACGTGCACCCGCTGTTCATTGAAGGCGTCGCGGATGCGGTTCATGGACTTCAGCTCGATGGCCTGGTCATCGATCTGGGCGCCCGAGCTGCGGCGGTCGCTGGCCACCATCACGGTGCCCACCACGGCACCGCCCACCAGCAGCGGGGCGCAGGCCGACAGCGCCACGGCCAGGCTGGCAGCGGCCACCACGGTGGCAAGGGGGCGCAGCGCCCGATGGGGGAAGTGAGACGACTTCATGGCTGATCCTGTTCTCCAAGCAAATGGGTGTCCACCGCATCGCACAGGCAGTGCAGGGCCAGCAGGTGGACCTCCTGCACCCGGGCCTGGCGCTCATGGGGGACGGCGATGTGGACGTCGGTTTCCGCCAGCAGATCCTTGAGCTTGCCGCCGCCCTTGCCGGTGAGGGCGACGACGGTCATGTCCCTGTCGTGTGCGGCCTGCACAGCGGCCAGCACCGTGGCCGAACTGCCGCTGGCCGACAGGGCGAGCAGCACGTCACCCGGCTGACCCAGGGCCTGGACCTGCTTGGCAAAGATCTGTGCGGGGTCGACCCCGAAGCCGCCGTAGTGCGTGGCATCGGCGCCCAGGGCCAGTGCGGCCAGGCCGGGGCGTTCGCGTTCGAACCGCCCCACCAGCAGCGAAGCCACATGCTGGGCATTGCCCGCCGAGCCACCGTTGCCGCAGCTCAGCACCTTGCCACCCGCGGTGAGGCACCCCACGATGGCCTGGGCCGCTTCGGCGATCGGGCGCGCGAGCTGGTCAGCGCTCTGGTACTTGAGGTCGGCACTTTCGAAGAACTGCTGCTGGATGCGTTGTTCAAGCATGGGCGGCATGATAAGTCAGCGACATGGAGCCCCCGAGGGGTCAGAAGGTTCCAACGTCGAAGGACAAACGGGCCTCGGTGTCCAGGCGTTGACCGAGGGTCACGAGGCGTCGAAGGCCGCCTTGAGCCAGCGCAGCCGACCGGCATCGATGGCCACCACATCGAAGCGGCAAGGCGGCGGCGACCCCAGTCGCAGCAGGTAATGCCGCGCCGCCAGGATGATGGACCGCCGCTTGGCCGCGGTGATGCTGGCCGCCGCGCCCCCGTGGTCGGCGCTGGCGCGCTCGCGCACCTCCACGAAGACCAGCGTCCCATCCCGTTCGCGCATGATGAGGTCCACTTCGCCGGCGCGCGCCCTGGGGCCGCGCGCCACCCGATAATTGCGCTCGACGAGCCTCAGCCCGGCCTCTTCCAGATGCGTGAGGGCCCGCTGCTCGGCGGCATCTCCTTTGTGCTTGGTCGTGAACACACCGTCCTCCCCTTCCTCCCTGGCTTCCGATGCCGCGTTGTGGCGCGAGGCGGCAGCCCGTGCCGCCGGTGCCCAGCATCTGCCGGCGGGCGCACTGTACGTCGTGGCCACCCCCATCGGCAATCTGGCCGACCTGAGCCTGCGGGCCCTGCATGTGCTGCATGGCGTGGACGCCATCGCCTGCGAGGATACGCGCCACACCACCCCCTTGCTGCGCCATTTCGGCATCGACAAGCCCCTGCTGGCCGTGCACGAGCACAACGAGCGTGAAGCGGCGCAGGGGGTGATCGTCCGGCTGCAGCGGGGCGAACGTGTGGCCTATGTGAGCGACGCCGGCACGCCGGCCGTGTCCGACCCTGGGGCGCGCCTGGTGGCAGCCGTGCGGGAGGCCGGCGCGGGCGTGGTTCCCATCCCGGGCGCCAGCAGCGCCACCGCGGCCCTGAGCGTGGCGGGCGACACCCATGCGGGCGGCTTCTGCTTCGTCGGCTTCCTTCCCACGAAGCCGCGCGAACTCGACGAAGCCCTGCGCACGGTTGCGGCGCGGCCGATGAGCCAGGTCCTCTTCGAGTCGCCCCACCGCATCGAGGCCCTGGCCCGCGCTCTGGCGCAGGCCTGCCCGGACCGCACGCTCACGGTGGCGCGTGAGCTGACGAAGCAGTTCGAAACCATCGTCACACTGACGACACAGGCCTTACCAAACTGGCTGGCCGCCGACGCGCACCGGCGCAAGGGCGAATTCGTGCTGGTGCTGCATGCGCCGCTGCACGCAGGCGATGACGACGGCCTGGCGCGTGCCGAGCCCCTGCTGCGCGCGCTGATCCAGGCCCTGCCGCTCAAGCAGGCCGTGGCCCTGCTGGCCGAGCACACCGGTGTGCCACGCAACGCCCTCTACGAGCGTGCGCTGGCCTTGCGCGCCACCGGGGGAGGCAGCGTCTGAGTCAACGTTCCACCACGGTGGGCACGAGCTGCAGTGCGTCGCGGATGCGCTGTGCCGCAGCACTGGCCTCGGTGCGGCTCGCATAGGGCCCCGCCTGCAGGCGATGCAGCGAGGCCTCGGTGAAGATGGTCAGCAGCGGTGCCAGCCACTCGACCTGGGAGCCCACCTGGCCCATGAAGCTCTCGGCGCCGTCGCGCTGGCGGAAGGCACCAAGCTGCACCCAGTAGCCACCGGCACTCGCGGCCGGCGGCGGCGTGGTGCGCACGAGGATGGGCTCGGGCGTCGGCGCGGCCTCGCGCTGCCAGCGTCCGGCCCGGATCTCCTCATGGGTGATGCGCTCGATCTCCACCTCCGCATGACCCTGCGCGATGTAGCCCAGCCGGTGGGCGGCGGCGTAGCTCAGGTCGATGATGCGCCCGCTGACGAAGGGGCCGCGGTCGTTCACCCTCACGATCACCTCGCGGCCATTGCCCAGGTGGCGCACGCGCACATAGCTGGGGATGGGCAGCGTCGGATGTGCGGCCGTCATCGCGTACATGTCGTAGGGCTCGCCACTGGCCGTGGGCCGGCCATGGAACTGACGGCCGTACCACGAGGCCAGGCCGCGCTGTCGGTAGGCGCGGTCGGCTGTCTGGGGGGTGTAGCTGCGCCCGCGCACCGCGTATGGACGGTTGGGCCCGCTGGCCAGGGGTTCGATGCGGGGCACGGCGTCCGGGACTCGGTCCAGTTCGGAGGCCGGGCGGCTGCCCGGCCCGTCATTCTGGTAGTAGCCACCACCACGCGGGGCCGAGGAGCAGCCGGCCAGCACGGCCAGGGCCATGGCCACGACGGGCAGCCAAGCGCGCGGGTGGGAGCGGCGCGTCAGAGGGAGGGGCGTCGCTGACATGGGCACCAAGGGTAACGCAGGGTGCGTTCCATCGGAACCCATGGCCCCGGTCCACCCCGCCTTGAGACCCTTGGTCCGTGACCGGTGTCTCACGGGGCAGCGTTCGGTGGCGGCCGGCGCCGGTGAGCGCCCCGGCGACGTCGCAGCCACACGGCCAGGGTCCACAGGACGTGGACGACCGCCCAGGCCAGAAGCCCCCCGACCACGGCGAACACTGCCAGCCCGAGGAACAGCGGCTTGCCGATGGCTTTGGCACGGTCGATCCAGGAGCGGTCGTCGTCGGCGTCGGCCGCCTCGACCAGGGCTTCGGCCTTGCCGGGTTCGACCGCCTCACCCAGCATCGCCGCCCCGGTGCGGTAGGCCAGCACGAAGATGGGCGCGTAGGTGAGCGGGTTGGACACCAGCGTGGCCGCTGCCGCGACCGGCAGGTTGGCGCGCAGCAGCACCGCAAAGATCGCGGCACCGAGGATCTGCAGCACCGGGATCAGGAAGCCGAAGAAGACCCCGAGCCCGGCTCCCAGCGCCACGCGCCGCCGACTGAGATGCCACAGCCACGGCCGGCGCAGCAAGGGGCCCATCCAGCGCAGCGAGGGGTGCGCGCGCAAGGTGTCTTCGGTGGGGATCCAGCGCTGGATGAACTGACGCATGAAGGCATCATGCCATCGCGCAGAACTCAGACAGCCGAGGCCGAGCGTCCCGTCAGGGCAAACCCGTTCAGGCGTCACGGCGCTTGTAGGGGTGGTCTGACGCGGGGCGGGCGTGTGGCCGACAGCCAGGCCGATGCCGTGGCGTCAACATGCGCGACATGCCATGTCCAGGAGTGAGTGCTGATGACCGACAACATCTACCGCGCCTTGCGCGAAAGCCATGAAGCCCAGCGGTCCCTGTGCCGTCGCCTGCTGCGCGCCAAGGATCCCGAGACACGCCAGGCCTTGTTCGACGAACTGCGCATGGAACTGGCCGCGCACGCGGCGGCCGAAGAACGTTTTCTCTATGCGCCCATCCTGATGGACGACATGGGCCTGGAGCCCTCGCGGCACGCGCTGGCCGAGCACCATCGGATCGATGAGTGTGTGGAAGCCCTGGCCAGGCTCGATGTGAAGGGCGAGGCCTGGCTGACGCAGGCACGCAAGCTCTCGGAGGAGGTGCACCACCATCTGCGCGAGGAAGAGAAGAAGTTCTTCCAGGTCTCGGGCAAGATCCTGTCGGCGACCGACAAGGCAAGGCTGGCGGCGAGGTATCGCCGGGACCACGCGCGCATGATCCGCACGCTGGCGGCAGGGTGAAAGGCGTGGCGCGCCCGGCTGGAATCGAACCAGCGACCCTTGGCTTCGGAGGCCAATACTCTATCCACTGAGCTACGGGCGCCAAAGCTCGCATTCTAGCAGCGGGCGAGACTCGCACCGGGACGCCTGGGGCTCTCCGCATATAATCGACGAGTTTTGCGCTGCTGCTGGGAATCGACAGGTTTTTGGCGCAGTGGTCGACGACCGGTTCCCGCCGAGGATTTCTCCAACATGAGCGACAAAGCACACTCCCACGACGAACACGATGCCCCCCACGAAGGGCCGGTGAAGACGCCCAAGCAGTTGGTGCTGGCCGTGCTTTTTTCCTTCCTGGTGCCGATCATCGGCATCATCCTGCTGGTGAATTTCGTCGTGGCGGGCAACAAGCCGGCCGCCGGCAGTGAGGCGTTCTCCGAAGAAGCCGTCGCTGCGCGCCTGCAGCCCATCGGCACCGTGGAGTTGCGTGATGCCTCGGCGCCGCGCGTGCTGCGCGCAGGCCAGGAGGTCTACAAAGCCCAGTGCGCGGTGTGCCATGACGCTGGCGTGGCGGGCGCTCCCAAGTTCGGCGATGCCGGTGCCTGGGCGCCGCGCGTGGCCACCGGCTACGAAGCCCTGCTGAATTCGGCGCTGAAGGGCAAGGGCGCGATGGGCGCCCAGGGCGGTGGTGAATTCAGCGATCTGGAGATTGGTCGTGCAGTGGTGTACATGACCAACAACTCCGGTGGCAGCCTGCCTGAGCCGCAGGCCCCGGCACCCGAGGCCGCCGCCTCGAAGTGAGCCCAGCCTCCCTGGACTGAACGAGCCGGCCGCGGGCCGGCTTTTTCACGCCTGCGTGGTCATGCCCGCATGTGGGCCGCCTGGGGGCTGCGCACGTAGCCGTGCCGGGCCGGCAGGTCGTCCGAGCGGACCGCCTCGGGCACCCACAGTCCCCCTTCGATGGCCTCGGCGGCGTCGTGCATGTCCTGGGGATGGACGATGCCCAGCCCCAGCTCCGTGACGAGATAGAGCCGTCCGGCTTCGTCCACCAGACTGGCCTGTACGTCCCCGGCGCTCCGGCCCGTGTGGCTGACCACCTCGGGCGCCTGGCCCGCCCCGCGGTAGCGCACGCGCCACACCCAGGGGGTGGCCTCGAGTTCCACATACACGCGCTGCGGCCCATTCTGGAAGTACCACTGGCCGGCCTCGTCGGCTTCGTAGTTGCGATGGATGAACTCGCGCAGCTTGTCGTGCGTGATGCGGCTGCCCTTCACGGCGGGAAAGGAGCCGGCGGCCTGGATGCGGTCGTCGCGCATGTACCACTCGCCGCGTGCGTCCAGGGCCAGCCAGCCGCGGCAGGCGGGTACGTTGGGCCACTTCTTCAGGGCTGCCTTGACGATGTCGTCCATGCGTCAATGATCGGTCAAAGCTGCGCGTGCAGCCACCCGACCACGGCCTGCGGCAGGGTCATCACGTGGCCGGGTGGCGCACCGGCAGGAAAGCCCACATGGCCGCCATGCGCCGGCTGCCACAGCGTCACGAAAGGGCCCACATCGGCCGGGCCGGGCAGGCTGGACGCCGGCACGAAGGGGTCGTTGCGGGCGTTGAGCACCAGCGCCGGGATGCGGATGTGGTGCAGATGGGGCTTGGACGAGGCGCGCGCCCAGTAGTCCGGCGTGTCGCGGAAGCCGTGCAGCGGGGCGGTGAAGACGTCGTCGAACTCAAAGAGGTCGCGCGCGGCAAGCAGGCGTTCGCGATCGAAGAGGCCCGGGTGCTGGGCCAGCTTGCGCAGGGCCTTGGGCTTCATCGTGCGCAGGAACATGCGCGTGTAGACCAGACGGTTGAACCCGCGACCGATGGCTGCGCCACCCGCGGCCAGGTCGATGGGGGAACTCACGGCACACACGGCGCGCACGGTGCGCGAGGCCGTCTCGCCGGCCTCCTCGGCCCAGCGCAGCAGCGCATTGCCGCCCAGGGAGACGCCCACGGCAAGCATCGGGCCGCGGTGGGCTGCCCGGAAGCGTTCCAGGATCCAGCCGACCTCCTCGAAGTCGCCCGAGTGGTAGGCGCGCGGCGCCAGATTCAGTTCGCCCGAACAACCACGGAAGTGCGGCACGGCATAGTGCCAGCGGCGCTGATGGGCCCAGTGGGCAAAGGCTTCGGCGTAGTGGCTGCGCGAGGAGCCCTCCAGGCCGTGGAAGAGCACCAGCAACGGGGCGTCGTCGGGCAGGCCGGGGGCGGGTGGCACGAGCCGGTCGACGTCGATGAAGTCGCCATCGGGTGTGGTCCAGCGTTCGCGTGCATAGACGGGCCGGGGCCCGAGGAAGCGGCGCGAAAAGAGTGCGGGCCAGATCGTCTGGGCATTGCCACCGACCGGGCCCGACCCGGCCAGCCAGCGCGGGGCGCGGTAGTCGAGCATGGCCTCAGTGCAGCGTGGTGGGGGCTTCGGAGATTTCCGGCATCTCGCGCGGGGTGCCGGGGCTGGCATGGTGGCAGACCATGCGCCAGCCCTGGGCCGTCTTGACGTAGACGTTGGTGGCGATCACATGTGCCGAGCGCGGGCCGTCTTCGGTCATCACGCGCACCTGCTCGACCACGCTGTGCACGGCGCTGTCGTGGGTGTGCACGCGGCGCACCTTCTCCGGCTGGGCCTGGATGCTGCCGTTGGCGAACATCGCCTCGAACTGCGCGCGGATGGCACCCAGCCCGATCACGCGAGGCCCGCCCGGATGCACGCACACGACTTCGTCATCGTCAGCCCACACGGCCATCAGCTTGTCGATGTCGCCTTGCTGCAGGGCCTCGTAGAACTGGGCTTCGGTGTCGTCGGGCGAAGCCAGGGGCGCGAGCGGGCGGGGCATGGGCGGGCCTTGGGGTTACTTGAAGACGATGGCCTTGTGGCCGTTCAGCAGCACGCGGTGTTCCACGTGCCAGCGCACGGCACGGGCCAGCACCACGCATTCGACGTCGCGGCCGACGGCGGTGAAGTCCTCCGGGCTGAGGCTGTGGTCCACGCGCTCCACGTCCTGCTCGATGATGGGGCCTTCGTCGAGGTCGGCCGTGACGTAGTGGGCGGTCGCGCCGATCAGCTTCACACCGCGGTCATGGGCCTGGTAGTAGGGCTTGGCGCCCTTGAAGCTGGGCAGGAAGCTGTGGTGTATGTTGATGGCGCGGCCCTTGAGGAAATCGCAGAACTCGGGGCTGAGGATCTGCATGTAGCGCGCCAGCACCACCAGGTCGATGTCGTGCTCGGTGATGAGCTGCTCCACCTGGCGCTCCTGCGCACGCTTGGCCTCAGCCGAGGCACCGGTGGGCAGAGGCAGGTGGTGGAAGGGGACGCCGTAGCTGGCGGCCAGCTCGGCGAAATCGGGGTGGTTGGAGACGATGGCCGGCACCTCGATGCGCAACTGGCCGGACTGGCGGCGGAACAGCAGGTCGTTCAGGCAGTGGCCGTGCTTGCTCACCATGATGAGCACGCGCGGCTTGCGCGACAGGGCATGGAAGGCCGCGTCCATGCCGAACTGCTGGCGCACGTTGGCAAAGAGCTTGGTCAGCGTGGCCACATCGGCCAGGTGTTCGGGGGCCTCGAAGTGCACCCGCATGAAGAACAGGCCCGTGCCATCGGGGCTTTGCACGTCGCCGAACTGCTGGGAGTCGAGGATGTTGCAGCCGGCCTGGTACAGCAGGCCGGAGACGGCGTAGACGACGCCCTTGGCGTCCTGGCACGACAGGGTGAGGATGAATTCCTGGGAGGTGTTCATGGCGGCTTCCGGATCGGGCGATTGTACGGAGCCACCCCTGTCGAGTCAGCCCGGCGTCACCTGCACGCTGGAGTCGCAACCGCGCCCGGCGGCAATCCAGCGCCTGGTCAGCCCGGCCAGCCAGGGCGCCAGCGCGTGCAGCGGCCCAGGCAGGTGCCGCGTCGGCGTCATCAGCATGCCGCAGCGGTAGAGGTGTTGCGCTTCATCCCACACCAGCGCGCGACAGCGCCCCCGGCGTCTTCGGCTCACGAGCTGGCCCAGCGGGCAGGGCTCGTCGGCGCAGCACACCCCGCAACCATTGCAGGGCTCGCCAGCCGGCGGCTTGGCGGGGGCCTGGGCGTGCAGGAAGATGGTGCGGGCCATGCTGGCATCATCGGGGCTGCCGGACGGGCACAATCGGCGGAAAAGACCCGCACCCCCAGGGCTTCTGCCCGGGTCCCGGTGCCGACCGGCTCACACCGCAAGGAGCTACACCACATGACGCAGATCCCGACCCTCGAGGTTGCGCCCAAGTCCATGGTCCACTTGGTGGGTGGCGAAAAGGGGGGCGTGGGCAAGTCCCTCGTGTCCCGATTGCTGGCCCAGTACTTCATCGATCACAACCTGCCCTTCGTCGGCTTCGACACCGATCGCTCGCACGGTACCTTCTCACGCTTCTACGGGGGCTATGCCTCGCCGATGATGGTCGATCGCTACGAGGCGCTGGACAGCATCATCGAGTCGGCCATCGATCATCCGGGCCGTCGTGTGCTGGTGGACCTGGCCGCGCAGACACATGCGCCGCTGGTGAAGTGGATGGACGAATCCGGCGTACTGGACCTGGCCGATGTGTCCGAGCTGTCCATCCACTACTGGCATGTGATGGATGCGGGCAAGGATTCGGTGGACCTGCTCAAGCGCTTGCTCGATCGCTTCGGCCGCCGGCTGCAGTACGTCCTGGTGCTCAACCAGTTGCGCGGTGACGACTTCAGCCAGCTCGAAAGCTCAGGCGAACTGGAGCGCGCGATCACGCTCGGTGCCCGGCCGATCAGCATCCGCAAGCTGCACGATTCGGTGGCGCAGAAGATCGATGCCGCCAACATGAGCTTCTGGGCGGCGCGCAACACCAGCGGGGGCGACGGCAGCAGCCTGGGGCTGATGGAGCGCCAGCGCCTGAAGCTGTGGATGAACCACGCCTACGCCGAACTCGACCCGCTGAAGATCTGATCAGCCCGCGGTCTGCGCGCCACCCAGGATGCGCGCACGCACCAGATCGATGTGCTGGCGCAGCGCATAGAGCTCGTCGGCGTAGGACAGCGGCACGCTGATGTGGGAGGCACGGTCCTCGACGTCCTTCAGCTCCTCCAGCAGTTCGTCGGGGGGAGTGTCGCCGCGCTCCAGCGCGTCTTCCACGTCGCGCAGCCGGGCATACCAGCGGAAGATGCGCGAGCGCACGCGGAACTCGTAGAGCGGCGGCACCAGCCGCGACAGCGGGATCAGCACCGCGATGATGGACACCAGCACCACCCACATGCGGTCGATCAGGTTCGACAGCCAGAAGGGCAGGTAGCGCTGCAGCCAGGGCGTGCCGCTGCGGTAGTAGCGCTGGGCCTCTGCGGCCAGCGGCAGGTCGACATGCTGGGCGTTGGGGAATTCATTGGCCCGGGCGAACCAGCCGGCCTCGCCATGGATGCGCGTGGCAGCCTGCATCATCAGCTGCACCAGCGCCGGATGCAGGGACTCCTGTGCGGCCAGCGTCGCCGTGGGGGCAATGAGCCGCACGTCGTCGCCGGGCATGTCGCGCGCGAGATCCACCACACCGCGTGGCAGCGTCACGGCCGACAGGTAGGGCAGCTTGCGTGCATAGGCTTCGGCTTGCACGAAACTGAACAGGCGGATGCCCGGTGTGAGCAGCAGCATCTGCACCAGCGGTGCGTCGGGGGCCGAGACAAAGACCATCGCGTCGATGCGGCCCTCCAGCAGCTCCACCACGGCGGGCGTGTTGGCCAAGTGGCTGAGGCGCAGGTCTGACGGGGTCAGACCATTGAGTTCGAAAATCCGTTCGGACAGCAGCTTCACCCCGCTGCCTTCGGCCCCGGCATTCAGTGACCAGCCCCGCAGTTCGCTCAGGGCTGCCAGCGTCGGGCGCCCGAGCTTCTCGGCCGCCGCAGCCTCGCGGTAGAACAGCCACACCGGCTCGAAGAAGAGGCTGCCCAGCGACACCAGGCCGGGGTCGTGGTCGGGTTCGCCGGGCGGGGCCTGGTAGATGCCGCCTTGCAGGAAGGCCACGTCCACGGCGCCTTGCTGCAGCAGGGCGAGGTTCTCTCCCGAGCCGGCCGTGCGGCGCAGTTCCACCGTGATGCCGAAGGGTGCGAGGGCGTCGCGGTAGCGTTCCCCCAGCACGTCGTAGGCGCTTTGCTCGGTCCCGGTGGCCAGCACCAGGCGCTTGGGCGGGGTGGGCTGCAACGCCCAATAGGCCACTGCCATGAGCGCCAGGGCCAGCAGCACGAAGGGGGCCGCGGCCGGGATCATGTCGCGCAGGGCGAGCAGGAAGGACTTCAGCCGCGTCATGGCGAGTGACTCCAGGGCGCGGGCCGAAGCACGGCTGTCAATGGCTGTGGACCTTCTCGCCGGCCTTCAGGCGGTAGACCGTGCCGCAGTAGGGGCACTTGCCCTCTCCGGTGGTGGCCACGTCGATGTAGACCTTCGGATGCGTGCTCCACAGGGGCATCTTCGGGTTGGGGCAGAACACCACGCCGTGGCCCTGCAGGTCCTTGGCCGACAGTTCGACGACATCGATGGGTTTGTTGCTCATGACCGCCACCTCAGACCCGGGTCAGCCACTCGGCATACTTGGGATTGCGGCCGTTGACGATGTCGAAGAAGGCCGTCTGGATCTTCTCGGTGATGGGCCCGCGCGAGCCACCGCCGATCTCGATGCGGTCGAGCTCGCGGATGGGCGTCACCTCGGCGGCCGTGCCGGTGAAGAAGGCTTCGTCGGCGATGTAGACCTCGTCGCGGGTGATGCGCTTTTCCACGAGCTTCAGGCCCAGGTCCTGGCAGATCGCGAAGATGGTGTTGCGCGTGATGCCGTTGAGGGCACCGGCCGACAGGTCGGGTGTGTAGAGCACGCCGTTCTTGATGATGAAGAGGTTCTCGCCCGCGCCTTCGGAGACGAAGCCGGCCGAGTCGAGCAGCAGGGCCTCGTCATAGCCGTCCTCGGTGGCCTCCATGTTGGCGAGGATGGAGTTGGTGTAATTGCTCACCGCCTTGGCCTGCGTCATCGTGATGTTGACGTGGTGGCGGGTGTAGCTGGAGGTCTTGACGCGGATGCCGCGCTTGAGGCCTTCCTCGCCCAGGTAGGCGCCCCAGGCCCAGGCGGCGATCATCAGGTGGATGGTGTTGCCCTTGGGGCTCACGCCCAGCTTTTCCGAGCCGATCCAGGTGAGCGGGCGGATGTAGCAGCTCTCGAGCTTGTTGACACGCACGACCTCGCGCTGCGCCTCCATCACCTGCTCCACGGAGTAGGGGATCTTCATGCGCAGGATCTTGGCGCTGTTGAACAGACGCTCGGTGTGCTCGCGCAGGCGGAAGATGGCTGTGCCGTTCACCGTGTTGTAGGCGCGCACGCCCTCGAAGGCGCCGCAGCCATAGTGCAGCGTGTGGGTCAGCACATGGATCTTGGCGTCGCGCCAGTCCACCAGCTGACCATCCATCCAGATCTTGCCGTCGCGGTCTTCCATGCCCATGCAAGGCTCCTTGGGGAAACGGGGTAAAGCCGCGATTTTACGGGGCCGGCGAGACGTCTTGTGCCGTGTCCTGCGGGCGCCACAGCGTCCAGCGCACGAGCCTGCCGCCTTTGAGCTCCAGCGTCACGTGCGAGCCGCTCGGGTCGGTCCAGCGGTAGGCCTCCGGATCGTCGCCCACCTTCTGGCCCAGGCTGCGCGTCATCATCACCACCTTCAGCATGGGCCAGCCCTGCTGCAGCTTGGCGTTGAGCATCACCGCGCTGTCGATGTAGCCCACCGGCGCACTGCCGGCCTGGCGCATCACGCGCACGGCCTTGTTGAACTGCAGCAGCAGCCAGAAGATGATGGCCGAGAAGGCGAAGAGCAGGCCTTGCCAGCCGTACTGCTGCCAGGCGAGCAGGGTGAACAGGGCCGCCAGGCCCCAGCCGATCCAGGGATTCATGGGGGCAAGTCTATCGGCCGCGCCGGCCGCCCTGGTGCGTAGTGTCCGCAGCGGCTACTTCTGGCCCGCCAGCTCCCGCATGCGCTGCCGCAAGGCCCGCTCGCGCTTTTGCTCCTCGCGCCAGTCATGGCGCACGGCCAGCCACAGCGACACCGCCATGCCCACGATCACCACCGCAAAGGGCAGGGCGAAGACGATGGTGGCCGTCTGCACCGCCTGCACGCCGCCGGTGAGCAGCAGGCTGGTGGCGATGCCGGCCACCAGCACGCCCCAGATCAGCTTGACCCGGGCCGGCGGGTTGGGGTTGCCCTGAGTGCTCATCATGCCCAGCACCAGGGTGGCCGAGTCGCCGGAGGTGACGAAAAAGACGAGCACCAGCACGGTCGCAGCCAGCGACATCAGCAGGCCCAGGGGCAGCGCATCGAACATCGCGAACAGGGCGGTCGAGACGTCGGCCTGGACGGCCTCGGCCACCGGCACGCCCAGGAAGATCTCCAGGTGCAAGGCGGTGCCGCCGAAGACCGAGAACCAGACGAAGCCGGCCAGGGTGGGGGCGAGCACCGTGCCGATGACGAACTCTCGGATCGTGCGCCCACGCGACACCCGGGCGATGAACAGGCCCACGAAGGGCGACCAGCTCACCCACCAGGCCCAGTAGAAGACCGTCCAGCTGCTCACCCAGCTGCTGTCGCGGAAGGGGGTGGTGCGCAGGCTCATGCGGATGAACTCGCTCGCGTAGGCGCCCAGCGTGGTGGTGAAGGTGTCGATCAGCGCCACCGTCGGGCCCAGCACGAAGACCAGCAGCGTGAGCGCGCCTGCCACCGCGAGGTTGAAGGAGGACAGCCACTTGATGCCGCGCGTCACGCCGCTCAGGGCCGAGGCCAGGAAGATGGCCGTCACCACGGCGATGATCGCCACCTGTGCCACCTGGCCCACAGGCAGCCCGAAGACGGTGTTCAGGCCGCTGTTGATCTGCAGCGCACCGATGCCCAGCGAGGCTGCCACACCGAAGGCCGTGGCCACCACCGCCAGCACGTTCACCACGGGCGACAGCCGCTGCAGCGGCTTCCAGGGCAGGGCGTCGGTGGAGGCACTCACCAGCGCCGGTGCCCCGCGGCGGAACTGGAAGAAGGCGATGCTCAGGCCCACCACCGCGTACACCGCCCAGGGGTGCAGGCCCCAGTGGAAGAAGGCATAGCGCATGGCCGCATTGGCGGCCTCGGGCGTTTCCGGCGCGATGCCCGGGGGCGGTGCGGTGTAATGCGAGATCGGCTCGGCCACGCCCCAGAACACCAGACCGATGCCCATGCCGGCGGCAAACAGCATCGCGAACCACGCGCCGATCGAGAACTCGGGCTCGTCGTCCTCGGCGCCCAGCTTCAGGTCGCCGTAGCGGCTGAAGGCCAGCAGCATGGCCAGCACCACCAAGGCCAGCACCACCCACAGATAGAACCAGCCGAAGTTGTGGGTGATGCTGCCCAGGGCTTCATTGAAGAAGGCGCCCAGCGAAGCCGGTGCCAGCAGCCCCCACAGCACGACGGCCAGGATCAACCCGGCCGAGACGATGAGTTGCATGTTGTGTCCTCTTCTTGTCGCAAAAGCGCGCGATCCTAGGCAGTTTGTTGCATTGCAACAAATGCACTTTCGAAAAGCCGCACCACCCTACTGCGACTTGTCCGGCAGGGCAAGCGGGAGAGTCTTCGGCGCAGACGAGGGCTGGGCTTAAGTGAGCGTTCGCACCAGATCGATGGCCTGCTCGACGCGCTCGACGGGGTGGATCGTCAGCCCCTCCACCGGCTTCTTCGGCGCATTGGCCTTGGGCACGATGGCCACCGAAAACCCCAGCTTGGCGGCCTCCTTCAGCCGCTCCTGTCCGCGCGGGGCGGGGCGCACCTCGCCGGCCAGACCCACTTCGCCGAAGGTGAGGAAGCCGCGCGGCAGCGCCTTGCCGCGCAGCGAGCTCTGGATGGCCAGCATCACGGCCAGGTCGGCCGCGGGTTCGGTGATGCGCACGCCGCCCACGGCGTTGACGAAGACATCCTGGTCGAAGCAGGCGATGCCGGCGTGGCGGTGCATCACCGCCAGCAGCATGGCCAGGCGGTTCTGCTCCAGGCCCACCGAGAGTCGCCGCGGGCTGGGGATGGGCGAGCTGTCGACCAGGGCCTGCACCTCCACCAGCATCGGCCGCGTGCCTTCGAGGGTGACCAGCACGCACGAGCCCGCCACCGGCGCGCTGTGCGTGGACAGGAAGATGGCGCTCGGGTTGGCCACGCCCTTGAGGCCGCGCTCGGTCATCGCAAACACGCCGATCTCGTTGACGGCGCCGAAGCGGTTCTTGATGGCACGCACGAGGCGGAAGCTGGAGTGGGTGTCGCCCTCGAAATAGAGCACCGTGTCCACCATGTGCTCGAGCACGCGCGGGCCGGCCAGGGCCCCTTCCTTGGTGACATGGCCCACCAGCACGATGGCCGTGCCGCTGGCCTTGGCGGTGCGGGTGAGGTGGGCGGCGCATTCACGCACCTGCGCCACCGAGCCGGGCGCCGAGCTGAGCTGCTCGGAGTACAGCGTCTGGATGGAGTCGATCACCGCGATGGCCGGCTGCTCGGCCGCCAGCGTGGCAAGGATCTTCTCGAGCTGGGTTTCGGCCTGCACGCGCACCTTCGAGGCATCGAGCCCCAGGCGGCGCGCGCGCAAGGCCACCTGGGCACCGCTTTCCTCGCCGGTCACATACAGCGTGGGCAGCGTCTGAGACAGGGCATCGAGCGCCTGCAGCAGCAGCGTCGACTTGCCGATGCCCGGGTCACCGCCGATCAGCACCACGCCGCCTTCGACGATGCCGCCACCCAGCACGCGGTCGAGTTCCTCCAGGCCGGTGGGCGTGCGCTCGACGTCGCTGGCCTCGATCTCGGCCAGCGTGGTGACAGGAGCGGCCGGCGCGAGCGACTGGTAGCGGTTCTTCGACCCCGAGGCGCTGTCGGCCAAGGTTTCCTCGAGCGTGTTCCAGGCGTTGCAGTGCGGGCACTTGCCCAGCCACTTCGGGGCGGTGCCGCCGCACTCACGGCAGGTGTAGATCGTCTTGTCCTTGGCCATGAGGGGCGATTGTGCCCCGGGCCCTGGCGCGGCCCCTCAGTGCACCCTCTCAGCGCAGGAAGAACAGCGCCAGCACGCCGCCGGCCAGCAAGGCGCTCACCCACATCAGCACCCGGGTGCGCACGCGCAGGGTGTCCACGGCCGCCACCAGGCGTTCGTTGTGCTGGGCCAGGGCCTGGATCAGTTCGCTGGACGCCACGGCTTCCTGGCTCATCTCGGCCACGCGCTTTTCCAGCTGGGCGATGCGGGCCTCGGGCGAGCCTGCGTCCGGCCCCACCGACCCCTGGGCAGCGGCCTGTGCGGCCTCCAGGGCGGCCTCATCCTGACGCACCTTGTGCCACAGCTGCTTCGCCCCGCGCACGACGGCCGGGGTGGCCTCGATGACATCCTTCCAGGGGATGACCTTGAAGGCAACGAGCCAGGGAAATGCCATCGCGAGCTCCTGTCAGGCGTTCTTGATGCCCAGGTGGCGCTGCTCCAGCTCCCGGCGCAACTGCTTGCGCAGCAAGGCGGCCTCGAAGCGGCGCTTCTCGTCGGGTGTGGCTGGCGTGAACGGGGGCACCGGCGTGGGTCGGCCCTCGTCGTCCACCGCCACCATCGTGAAGAAGCAGCTGTTGGCGTGGCGCACGACCTGGGTGCGGATGTTCTCCGTCACCACCTTGATGCCGATTTCCATCGAGGAGTTCCCCGTGTGGTTCACCGACGCCAGGAAGGTGACCAGTTCGCCCACGTGGATGGGCTGGCGGAACATCACCTGGTCCACCGAGAGCGTCACCACATAGCGTCCGGCATAGCGGCTGGCGCAGGCATAGGCCACCTGGTCGAGCAGCTTGAGGATGGTGCCACCGTGGACATTGCCGGAGAAATTGGCCATGTCCGGCGTCATCAGCACGGTCATCGAGAGTTGGTGGCTGGGCAGGTCCATGCGCTCGCGTCAGTGGGGTTTGCGGTGGACCACCATCACCGCCAGGGTGACGATGGTCAAGGGGAGCACGAAGCTCATCATCACGGTGGAATAGGCGGCCAGGGCGGCATGATGCTGTGCCGCGAGGATGAGGTAGGTCACGTAGGCAATGTAGTAGGCCAGCAGCACACCACCCTCCCAGCGCGCGATCTCGCGGCCGGTCATGAAGATGGGCAGGCAGGCCAGCAGGGTGGCCATCATCACCCACAGGTCGAAGTTCAGCACGGATTCGGCGATGGGCAGCCCGCCGGGTGCCACCACGCCGGCCAGGCCCAGGCAGCCGAGGATGTTGAAGAGGTTGCTGCCCACCACGTTGCCCACGGCAATGTCGCGCTGGCCGCGCAGCGAGGCGGTGACGGAGGCAGCCACCTCCGGCAGCGATGTGCCTGCGGCCACGATGGTCAGCCCGATGATGAGTTCGCTCACACCCAGTGCGGTGGCGAAAGCGGTGGCCGCCTCGACGAGCCAGCGCGAGCCCAGCACCAGCAGCGCCAGACCGGCCAGCACCAACAGGAGTTGCACGCTCCAGTGCCGGTCCCATCGGCTGGTGGGCACGTCCGGCGCAAAGTCGCTCTGCTCCTGGGGGGGCGCACGACGGGCCTGGACGATGAGAAAGACCGTGTAACCGACCATCAGTGCCAGCAGCAGGGCGGCTTCGGCCACCGAGATGCGGCTGTCCAGCGCCATGACCACCAGCACCAGCCCGGCGGCCAGCATGATCGGGACTTCCTGGCGGATCACCTGCACATGCACGGCCAGCGGTGCGATCAAGGCGGCAAGGCCCAGGATGAACAGCACGTTGAAGATGTTGCTGCCCACGACGTTGCCCACGGCCAGGTCGGTGGTGCCGCTGGCGGCTGCGCCGACGGAAACCGCCATCTCCGGCGCGCTGGTGCCGAAGGCCACGATGGTCAGCCCCACCACCAGTGGCGAGATGCCCCACGACAGCGACAGCCGCGAGGCGCCGCGCACCAGGCCTTCGGCCCCTGCCACCAGGGCAATGAGGCCGGCGATGAACAGGACGATGGACATGTGAGCGCACTCCCAGCGTGGGGCGTCATCGTGCCATGAAAGCACGTTCTGGCGCATTCCGCCGAAACGAATGATGCGTTCGTTATAATGAACGGAAACCAACATCTCTCAGGGAGGAGCCCGTGAGCACCGTCTCAGCCATCGGCAGGAACCTGCTGCGCTTCCGGGATCAGCGCGGGCTCACCCTGGCAGGCCTGTCGGAACGCAGCGGGGTGGCGAAGTCGACGCTGTCCCAGCTGGAGAACGGCGAGGGCAACCCCACGATCGAGACCCTCTGGGCCGTGGCCAACGCCCTGGGCGTGCCCTTTGGCCATCTGGTCAACGAGGAACTGAGCGACGGCGGAGAACTGTCCGGGAAAGGCGTGATCGTTCGATTGATCGAAAAATCGACGGACGATCCCGAGATCGAGGTCTACCTGATCGAACTGCTGCCAGGCTGCCGCAAGGACTCGGCCCCGCATCCGGAGGGGGTGAAGGAGCGCATCACCGTGCTGTCGGGCGCGATGCTGGTGGGGCAGGCCGACCGGCCGCGCATGGTGCGCGCCGGCGACACCCATGCCTTCGACGCCCACGTGCCGCACGTCTACGCGGCCACCGAACAGGGGGGGCGGGCCATGGTGGTGATCGAGTACCCGCCCAAGACCTATTCGGCGAGTGCCTCCACGCTCTACCTGGAATGGCCCCAGGCCCCGGGCGCCTGGGAGGGCGTGCGCAGCGTGATGGAGCGTGCCCTGCTGGAGGTGTCCAACGGCCTGGGCGCCCGCATCCTGCGCCTGCGCGGCGAGCCACTCAACGGGCGTGACGGGCTGGTCACGCTGCGCCAGATGCTGCAGGAAGCCACCGCCGGCCCCTGGCGCTGGCCCGTGCTGTCGGTGGTGGAGGACGACGCCCAGGGGCCCTATGTCGGCGTGGTGCCCATGCCGCTGCCCGGGGCCTTCATCGAACCCGATCAGGCCCCTGCCGCGTGGAGCGATGCCGTCCTGCCTGCCGCCGCGACCCGGCTGGCACGGCTGGCCGAGTCGCCCTTCATCGAACTCAAGCCCCAGGAGGTGGCCGACATCCAGGGGCACCTGGACGGCCAGAGCTGGGTGCTGAACGGCCTGGCCGCCGAGGTGCTGCTGCAACGGGGGCGCATGAGCATGCCGCGCCAGTTGCACCACGTGCGCCCCGCCCCCGTGTCGGCGCGCCGCAGTGGGCGCGAGGGGCCGTTTTCCAGCCGCATCGACGTCGAGCAGTACGACGCCTTCGAGCTGCTGCACCCGGCCTATGCCCGCCAGGTGGTGGCGGCGGCCCAGGACATTGCCCGTTTCGCCGGGCCCCAGCCATCCCTGCAGGCCATCGACGTGGGCACGGGGCCGGGCCTGCCACTGCTGATGCTGCACGAACTGCACCCGGGCTGCCGCTTCCTGGCCGTGGAGCCCGACGAGGAGGCCTTTGCCTGCCTGCAGCGCAACGCCCAGGGGGTCGAAGGCATCGAACTGCATCACGGGGGTTTCCTCGAACTCGACCTGCCCAGCGGCGCGACCCCGCTGATCACCTCCTTCGGCGCCTCGCACCACTTCAACACCGCCTTCATGCTGCAAAAGGCGATGCGGCTGCTGCAGCCGGGGGGGCTGCTGGTGGTGGCCGACGAATTCCTGCCCGAGTTCGGCAGCGTGGACGAACGCAACCTGGCGCTGGTGCGGCACCACAGCGCCTACCTGCTGGCCAGCATGGCCTGGGTGGGTGAACCAACGGCATCCGATGGCGGGCTGGACCTGAAGCTCTACCGTGATTTCCGCCGCTCCATCACCATGGCGATGGTGGCCGCCACCGAGGGCAAGTCTACCCAGGCGGTGAGCCTGTGCCGCCACCTGTATGCGCGCCTGTGCGAGTCCGGCGTGCGTGAGCGCCCGGTCCATGAGATCGGGGCCTTCGTGCGCTTTTACTGGCTGGAGCTGCAGGCCATGGTGGCCGGTTTCGACTACGAGGTCGAGCGCAAGACCTTCCCCCGGCGCTTTGCCGGCCTGGCGGCGCTGGCCGGCCTGGAACTGCGCCGCCACCGTCGGGTGTTTGCCACCACGGGCAGCGACGACTGGGGCGGCGGCACCCATGTCTTCACCTTCAGCAAACCGGGCGGCGCATGAACTCTCTCGTGTGGCGTGGTCTGGGCGACAGCCTCGCCATTGCGGCGGGCTACGTGCCGGTGGCCTTCTCCTTCGGCCTGGCGGCCGTGCAGATGGGGCTGAACGCCGAATGGGCGGTGGCCATCTCGGCCATCGTCTTTGCCGGGGCGAGCCAGTTTGTGCTGGTGTCCCTGGTGGCGGCGGGGGGCGGGCCGCTGGCGGTGGTGCCCACCATCTGGCTGCTCAATGCCCGCCACCTGCTCTACGGCCGCGTGGTGGCCGAGCAGCTGGCGCAGGCCCGGCCAGCCCGGGTGCCCTCCACGCTGGCTTTCGGTCTGACCGATGAAGTGTTTGCCTGTGCGGCAGCGCGCCTGCCCAGCCTGGCTCCCGAGCAACGCGCGGGCTGGCTGGCGGGCCTGCAGGCCGGGGCCTATGGGGCCTGGATCGCCGGGACCTGGCTGGGGGCCGAGACGGGCGCGCAGCTGGTCGATCGGGTTCCCTTGCTGCGCGAGGCGCTGCAGTTCGTGCTGCCGGCGCTGTTCCTGTCGCTGCTGCTGCAGATGGGGGTGCGCGGCCGCGCTGCGGCCCTGTGGGGGGCGGCGGGGGTCACGCTGCTGGGGCTGGCGCTGGGGCCGGCCCACGTGGCCATTCCCGCGGGCATGCTGGCCGGCGCGGCCTTCCAGCTGCTGCAGGCGGGGGACGACCATGAGTGAGGCGGGCTGGACGCTGCTGCTGACCGTGCTGGCCTGTGGCCTGGGGACCTTCGCCCTGCGTGCCCTGCCGTTCTGGTGGGGACTGCGGCACAGCGCGCAGCGCTCCCAGTTCATTCGCCGCTGGTCCTCGGCCATCGGCCCGGCCGCCATCGCGGCCTTGCTGGTGGCCTCGCTCTTTCCCCTGCTGTGGCTGTCCACCGGCGCGACCCGGACCCTGCCCACCGCCGTGGCCCTGGCCGCCGTGATCCTTCTCCAGCGCCTGCGCGGCGGGCTGGCAGCGCCTACGCTGCTGGGCACGGCGGTGTATGCGCTGATGTTGTGGGTGAGCTCATGAGTCTGTGTTTCAACGGCTTACTGTCGTCTCAGCCACAACGGACAACGATCGGACAGGTTACCAACGAAGCAATCGATCAAGGAGGAAGCGCATGACATGTCAGACCGTCACAGGGGTCCGTTTCGGGCCCAAAAGCCAGGAAGCTCTCCACTCCATTCGCCAAAAATCGAGCGGGCCGTCATTCTGAGGATTGCACGAATGGCGGCCCTGGACACGCAGGGGCAGGAGTCGGCTTTCTGGCGGGAGTTTGCACGGGGTGTCGTGCAAGGCTGCCCCGTGGAGCCCTAGTCATGGCAGGAGCGACGATCCTTGCACTGGCGCGCCTCATCGTGGCGACGCTTCTGGGCTTGGCGGCGGCGCAGGCGCTCGCGAACTCTGCAGTGGAACTGGCGGCGCAACGTTTCGAGCAATCGTACCGAGCCCTGGAGGCGCGCACCGCACAATGCACCAGCATGCAGCGGCGCTCTGTTTCGGTGGAGGCGCTCCGGCGGTTTGAGTTGACCCCCGAAGAACTGGAAATCGCGTTGTATGTGCTGGCGGAACGGGCGGTGGAAGCATGCGAGGCGCCAGCCAAGGGACAACTCCTGATCGATTTGAACACCTACCGCGCCGTGGCGGCTCGCCAGGGGACCGCACTCCAGGATACGGCGATCAACATCGAAGCCCGGTTGTTCAGTGAGGCTTGGCGACGCATCGAGCGGGAGGCGACGGCGTATCGTCATCTGCCTGAGGGCGTGCGCAGGCGCCTGGAAGCCCTGCCGGAAGTTCAGACACCCTTTGATTTCTTCCAGGCGCTCGAGGAGATTCGGCGATCACGCTGACGAATTGCGGTCACTCTCAGAGAAGGTGTTGCCGTCAGATGGAGGCCAGCTGCATGACGCCGTAGACCGCGGCGCCCATGGCCATCAGGCCCCATCCCATCGCTTGAAGCCAAGCGATGGGCCATGGTCTGCTGCCGGTGAGATCGCCCAGGGTGTCGCGCAGGGCCTCAGGGCAGCACACCCAGACCATGCCCCACACCGGGCCCAGGATCAAGAAGCTTGTTGCCGGCAGGGCGCGCCACGCGGCGGATGAAGTGGCAGTGGCCTGCACGGCTTGAAGTGCCAGCTCGGGCGGCGCACGCCACAGGAGAATGACCCACAGCAGCAGGGCCAGAGCGGTGACCCGAGCCAGGGGACGAGGATGCCAGCGACCAGAGGCGTGGTCACGCCACTGGCGCCAAGGCAGGTAGAGCCAGCCCAGCCACAAAGGGCTCGTGAGCACGCCCAGCACCCATGCCATCGGGGTCATGCCAGAACGTGCCGACTATGGGGTCTGCGGCCACAGATCCCGCACGGCCACCGGCACACGGGGGGCCAGTGCGCACATCAGTTCGTAGGCCACGGTGTTGGCGGCCATCGCCACTTCGTCGATGGGCAGGAGGCTGCCGTGGGGGCCCTGCCCCCAGAGCGTGACGTCGGCGCCGATGCCGGCGTTGCGGCCGGCCTGTTCCACCGGGGTGAGGTCCACGGTGATCATGTCCATGGACACGCGGCCCACCAGCCGGGTGGGCACGCCGTCGACCAGCACGGGGGTGCCGGTGCCGCAGTGCCGGGGGTAGCCGTCAGCGTAGCCGCAGGCCACCACGCCGATGCGCATGGCGTGGGGGGCGGTGAAGGTGCTGCCGTAGCCCACCGTGTCGCCAGCCTCCAGGGACTGGGTGGCGATGATTTCGGAGCGCAGCGTCATGCCGGGCAGCAGGCCCCAGTGGCGCGGGGCGTGGGCCGGAAAGTCGGGCGCGGAGCCGTAGACCATGATGCCGGGGCGCACCCAGTCGGCGCGCACTTCGGGGTGGTCGCCGGCATGACGCAAGGTGGCGGCGCTGTTGCTGAGCGAGCGTTCGCCGGGCAGACCGTCGGTGGCTTCCTCGAAGGCGGCCAGCTGGTGAACGATGCCGCGGTCGCTGTCGGCGTCGGCGAAATGCGTCATCAGTGAGATCTCGTCCACCTGCGTGAGGCCGCTCAGGCGCATCCAGGCGGTGCGGAAGGCGTCGCGCTTGAAGCCCAGGCGGTTCATGCCGGAGTTGAACTTCAGGAAGACGCGGTGCGGCCAGGTGGTCTTGTGCGTGGCGAGCCAATCGATCTGCTGCTCGGTGTGCACCACATGCCACAGGTTCAGGCGCGAGCAGGCTTCCAGGTCGCGGGCTTCGAAGCAGCCCTCCAGCAGCAGGATGGGGCCGCGCCAGCCCAGGGCGCGCACGCGCTCGGCTTCGGCGATGTCCAGCAGCGCAAAGCCGTCGGCGCCTTGCAGCCCGGCATAGGCGCGTTCGATGCCGTGGCCGTAGGCATTGGCCTTCACAATGGCCCAGACCTTGGCGTCTGGGGCGGCTGCGCGGGCGCGTTGCAGGTTGCGGGCCAGGGCGTCGGGGTGGATGAGGGCTTGGATGGGACGGGGCATGGCCGCGGCAAGAGGACGGGAACACGTCGATTCTGCCAGCGCAGCCACCGCATCGGATGCGGGCCGACGGGCCCCCAGGCGAGGGTTGTTCGGTGGAACCCGCCGCAACGGGGTCAGGGCCGCATGCTATAAACCCGAGCGCTTCAGACCCGGGCCGGCCGCGCCGATATCCGGAGTCAGGTGCCTTTGCCTGGAGACAAGGATGTCACGCAGCCCGGAAGCCGGCGTGCAGCGAGCAGTCAGCGAATGAAAAAAGGCTTCTACACCATCATGTCGGCGCAGTTCTTCAGCTCGCTGGCCGACAACGCCTTGTTCGTCGCGGCGGTGGAACTGCTCATCCTGTCCGGCACGGAAGAGTGGCAGCGCGCCGCCCTGGTGCCGATGTTCGCGCTGTTCTACGTGGTGCTGGCACCTTTCGTCGGCGCGTTCGCCGACTTTCTTCCCAAGGGCAAGGTGATGTTCGTCTCGAACAGCATCAAGGTGGCGGGCTGCCTGATGATGCTGTTCGGCACGCACCCGCTGATGTCCTTTGCCATCGTGGGTCTGGGAGCGGCCGCCTATTCGCCGGCCAAGTACGGCATCCTCACCGAGTTGCTGCCGCCTTCGCAGCTGGTCAAGGCGAACGGCTGGATCGAAGGGCTGACGATCGGCTCCATCATCCTGGGCGTGCTGCTGGGCGGCCAGCTGGTCGGGCCGGTGCTGGGCCCGTGGCTGCTCTCCATCGACCTGCTGCCGGGGGTGGACACCGGCATCACCACTGCGCCCCAGGCGGCCATCGGCGCCATCATCTGGCTCTACGCCATCGCTGCGATCTTCAACCTTTTCATTCCGCGCACCAGCGCCACCTTGCAGCCCATGCCGGCTTCTCCGCTGGAGATGGTGCGCGATTTCCGCACTTGCAACCGGCGGCTCTGGCGTGACCGGCTGGGCCAGATCTCGCTGTCCACCACCACCTTGTTCTGGGGCGTCTCGGGCAATCTGCGCTACATCGTGCTGGCCTGGGCGGCGGCGGCCCTGGGCTACACCACCACCCAGGCGTCGTCCCTGGTGGGCGTGGTGGCCGTGGGCACGGCGGTGGGGGCTGTCGTGGCCTCGATCTACATGCGACTGGACCTGGCCACACGTGTCATTCCGCTGGGCATAGCGATGGGCGTGCTGGTGATCGGCATGAACTTCATCGACAACGTCTGGGTGGCTGCGCCCTTCCTCATCCTGCTGGGTGGCTTGGGCGGTTTTCTGGTGGTGCCGATGAACGCCTTGCTGCAGCACCGCGGGCACAACCTGATGGGAGCGGGCCGCTCCATCGCGGTGCAGAACTTCAACGAGCAGGCCTGCATCCTGGGGCTGGGGGGCTTCTACGCGGCCATGACCAAGCTGGGCCTGTCGGCGTTCGGGGCGATCACGGCCTTCGGTCTCGTGGTGGCTGGCACGATGTGGGTGATCGGGCGCTGGCATGCGCACAACCTGCGTCATCACGCCGAGGAGGTCGAGCACCTGCTCGAGATCGCGCGCAGCGACCGGCACTGATCAGCCGTCGAGCACCTCGCGCAGCTTGCGGCCGAGCTCGTCGATGCGGAAGGGCTTGCTCAGCAGGTGCACGCCCCGATCCAGGCGGCCATGGTGGACGATGGCGTTTTCGGTGTAGCCCGACATGAACAGGACCTTCAGGCCGGGCCGCAGCTGGGCGGCCGCAGCAGCCACCTCCTTGCCCGACACACCTCCGGCCAGGACGACGTCCGTGAGCAGCAGGTCGAAGTGGGGGCCGGCCCTGAGCTGCTCCAGGGCTTCCTGTCCGTTGCTGCAGACGGTGGCTCGATAACCGAGCTTTTCCAGGCTGGCCACCGCCACCAGGCGGACGAGGTCGTCGTCTTCGACCAGCAGCACGTGTTCGTGGCCCGGGGACAGCGGCGTGCGCTCCACGCGCCGGTAGTCGGCCTCCGTGGCGGCATCGGCGCGTGGCAGGTAGAGCTTGACCGTGGTGCCGTGGCCAGGCTCGCTGTAGATCTTCACATGGCCGCCCGACTGGCGGGCAAAACCGTAGACCATCGACAGCCCCAGGCCTGACCCCTGCCCGGCGGGCTTGGTCGTGAAGAAGGGGTCGAAAGCCCGCGCCACGACTTCGGGCGGCATGCCCGGTCCGGTGTCGGAGACGGCCACGAGCACGTACTGTCCCGGCTGGACACCGTGGACCTCGGCGTAGTCGCGCGCGATCGACATGTTGGCCGTCTCGATGGTCAGTCGCCCGCCATTCGTCATGGCGTCGCGGGCGTTGATGGCCAGATTCAGGATGGCGTTCTGCAACTCGTTGGGATCGACCAGGGCTTTCCACAGGCCGCTGCCGCGGACGAGCTCGATGTCGATGTGTTCGCCCAGGGTGCGCCGCAGCAGCGGCTCGAAGTCGGCCAGCAGCTCGTTGATCTGGGTCTGGCGCGGGTCGAGCGGTTGCTTGCGCGCAAAGGCCAGCAGCCGGTGTGTCAGCGCGGCGGCCCGCTCGCCCGCCTGGCGGATCATCTCGACCTGGGCGCGCCCCCCCCCGGTTGATCGCTCACCTGCTCGTCCAGGGCATCGGCGGCGCCCAGGATGGCGGTGAGGAGGTTGTTGAAGTCATGGGCCACACCGCCCGTGAGCTGGCCCAGGGCATCCATCTTCTGGGCCTGGCGCAACCGCGCTTCGGTTTCGACGCGCTGGGTGATGTCCTGGAAGTAGACGGTCAGGCCCTCGTCGTGGGGGAAGGCTCGCACGGAGAACCAGGTGTCCAGCGGGGGATAGAAGAACTCGAAGCTGACCACGACCTTGTGGGTGCGGGCACGCTGGTACTCGGCATAAAGAACGGTCTCGCGCGCCTCGGGAAAAGCCTCCCAGACATCCCGGCCGAGCAGTTCCGTGCGGCGGCGCTGCAGCAGGCGCTCGGCCTCGTCGTTCAGGTAGACGAAACGCCAGTCGGCATCGAGGGCATAGACTGCATCGGAGATGGACGACAGGATGGTCTCGATGCGCGCCTGCGTTGCCCGCGCCTGCGCCAGCGCGGCCTCGCGTGCTCGTGCTGAGAGCAGATTCTCCAGGGCGGCTCCGGCCACGCTGGCCAGTTGAAGAAGCTCGTGGCGGTCGTCGTCGGAAAACGGCCCGCTGTCCTTGTCGGCGAGATGGAGCTGGCCCAGGATGCGGCCTGAGCGGCAGATCAGCGGCACGTTCAGGCCATGACCGGACGCGAGGATGTCGGGGCTGGGGCTCTGCCCGGCGGGGCTGGACGCCGTGACCCGGAGGGCGGGATCGTCGTCGTCCTGGACGCTGGCCTGCGCTCGCCGCGCGCCGATGACGGTGCGCGCAGCGTCGGCGACTTGCTGCAGGAGTTGCTCGACCGTGGTGACCCGCACCAGGTGGGCGCAGGCCTCGGCGATCTGCTGCAGGCGGGCCGAGTGCTGCCGGGCCCAGGCGTCTCGCCGGGTGAAGTGGCCGTGCGCGAGGATCGAAGCCCCAAAGAAGAGGGACACGACCAGTGCGCCGATAGCCACCTGGAAGGCCAGCCGTTCCCGCCAGGGCTGCAACACCTCGTCGCGGCCCAGGCCGACGTACACGAGCGCCGTCGAGTCACCGACCCGGCGGAAGGCCGACAGGCGCTCCACGCCGTCGGTGACGTAGGCGCCTGACAGTCGCCCCTGGGCCTGACGCGACAGGTGTTCCCGGTACACGGGCTGATCGCTGAAGTCCCGGCCCAGAAAGCGCTCGACCCAGGGACTGCGCGCGATGAGCACACCCTCGGCGCTGAACAGACCCGCAACCCCCTGTTCGCCCAGCCTCAGCTTGTCGTAGAAGCGGCGAAGATGGTCCAGCGACACGACGGCGGCCACCACGCCGGCGAACTGTCCGTCGGGGGTCTCCATGCGCCGCGAGGCATTGACGATCCAGCGGCCTTGCGCATATCCAATGCGGCCCAGGCGTGGCGCACCGAGGTACAGACCGACGTCCTTGCGTTCGCGATGGACGCGGAACTCGGCCGTGTCCGACAGATCCGCCCGCTCGGGCTGCGGCGTGCGCGAACTCGCGACCAGCCGGCCCTGCGCGTCCAGCACGAAATAGGCATAGGTGCCGGCCGAACTGGACTGGCGGTCGGCCAGCACTTCGTGCAGGCGCGCACCGCTCGTGGCCTGCAGCAGGCCCATGGTCTCGACGGCGGAGGTCAGCCCGAGGTCCAGCGCGGCCAGGGTCTGGCGCGTATGTTCGGCCAGCGCGTCCGCGAGATTCTCGGCGTCGAGATAGGCCCGTTCGACCACCCGGGCCCGGTCAGTGCGGGCCTGCAGGGCAATGACAGCGCTCAGCAGGGCCAGCACGAGCAAATTGGCCAGGATGAGGACACGCCTCAGAGTCACCTCGGATTGGCGGAGGGCCATCGGACAACGCTCCCCGGAAGCTTCTGATGTGCAGCGATCATAGTCTGGCTCAGGGACAATCGTCGGATGTCTGCCTTGCGACTCTCCTTCGGCCCCGCCCTGGCCCTGTTGTTCAACGCTGCTGTGTGGGGGCTGTCCTGGTGGCCGATGCGCACCTTGCTCGACATGGGGCTGCACCCGCTGTGGGCCAACGTGGGACTGTTCCTCATCGGCTGCGCGCTCATCGTCCTGTGGCGGCCGCAGGCCCTGCGGCAGCTGCGGGAGATGCCGGTGCTGTGGACGATGGCGCTGGCCTCGGGTGTGGTGAACGCCTCCTTCAACTGGGGGGTGAGCATCGGCGAGGTGGTGCGCGTGGTGCTGCTGTTCTACCTGATGCCGGTGTGGACGGCGCTGCTGGCGCGGCTGTGGCTGGGTGAACGCCTCGGACCGGGCGTGCTGCTGCGTGTGGCGCTCGCCCTGGCGGGCGCGGCCATCGTGCTGCAGCCCGAGGGATGGGCCTGGCCCCTGCCGCGCAGCCTGGCCGACTGGCTGGGCGTGCTCGGCGGGTTTGCCTTTGCCTGCAACAGCGTGCTGGTGCGCCGGCTGGCCCCGGTCACCCGCGACGAGGGCCGGGCGCTGGCCATGCTGCTGGGCTGTGTGGGCGTGTCAGGCCTGCTGGCCCTGATGCTGGGGCCGCTGGGGGCCGGGGCCATGGTGCCGTGGCCGCCGGCACCGCGGGCCGACTGGCTGGCCGTGCTGGTGCTGGCAGCCAGCCTGTTCCTCGCGGGCAACCTGGCGTATCAGCATGGCGCATCGCGCCTGCCGGCCAATGTGACGGCGGTGATCATGCTCACCGAGGTGGTGTTTGCCGCCCTGTCGTCGGTGCTGATCGCGGGCGAGACGCTGGCGGCGCGCACGCTGCTCGGCGGCGCGCTGATCGTGACGGCGGCGTTGCTGGCGGCGCTGGGGCCCTCGCGCAGTGGCGGCGCTCAGTCTTCCCCGAAGGCCAGCCGGCGCACTTCGGCGAGCAATTCGCCGTCCTCGTAGGGCTTGGTGAGGAAGACGTCCACGCCGGCTTCCTCGGCGCTGCGCAGGTGCTTGTGGGTGGCGCGCGAGGTGAGCATCACCACGGGCAGCGTCTTCCACAGGCGCGACTCACGCAGACGGCGGGTGAGCTCCAGCCCGTTGAGGTTGGGCATCTCCAGGTCGGTGAGCACCACGTCGGCCTGGCGTCGGATCAGTGCGTCGAGCGCGTCGAAGCCGTCGCGGGCGGTGGTGACGTCGTAGCCCGCATCGCCCAGCAACTGGGCCAGCGTCTTGCGCACCGAGATGGCGTCATCCACCACCAGCACGTGCTTGCGCTCGACCTGCATGCGCCGGCGCAGCCGTTCGGCCGCGGCCAGGCGCACCGGCGAGGCATAGGCCTGCTCCAGCGCTTCGAGGTCGAGCAGGAAGAGCAGCTTGCCGTCGGCGCGAAAGGCGCCGCCCGCCACGCCGCGCACGCGGCGCAGGTAGCGGCCGATGTCCTGCAGGATGAGCTCGCGCGAGTCGAGGATGCGGTCCACCTCGAGTGCGATCTCACCGCTGCCCACGCGGGCCAGCACCACGGGTCGGGCTTCGCCGCCCGACTCGCCCGCGGGCAGGCCCAGCCAGGGGCCGAGCTTCTGGTAGCGGTAGCTCTGTCCGGCGTAGCGGAACACCAGGCCCTGCGGTGTCATGGCCAGCTGGCCCTGACCAGCGGCCAGCGCGAGCACGACGCCCTCGCTGGGCAGGGCGTAGGTGTGCCCCGCGACGTCCACCATCAGCGCATGTTGCAGTCCGGTGGTGGCTGGCACGGTCAAGGTGAAACGGCTGCCCTGGCCGGCCCGGCTGTCGATGTCGATGCGGCCCTTCATGGCGCGCAGGCGATCAGCCACCACATCCAGTCCAACCCCGCGGCCCGAGATCTCGGTGACTTCGGTGCGGGTGGAAAAACCGGGCAGCAGGATGAGGCGGGCCAGCTCGGCCTCGGTGATGGGGTCGTCCCGCTGCAGCAGCTCCAGCTCGATGGCGCGGGCATGGATGGTGGGCAGGTCCAGGCCCCGGCCATCGTCGGCACAGACCACGGTGACCGTGCGGCTGTCGCGCTCGAAGCTCAGGCGCACGGTGCCCTGTGGCGGCTTGCCGGCCCGTTGGCGTTCCTCGGGCGGCTCGATGCCGTGGTCCACCGCATTGCGCAGCAGGTGCAGCAGCGGCTCGGTGAGGCGGTCCAGCACATCGGTGTCGAGCAGCATCTGCTCGCCTTCGATGTGCAGGTCCACCTCCTTGTGCGTGGCGCGCGCGGTCTGGGCGACGTTGCGTTTCAGGCGTGAGATCACCTGGCGAGCCGGCACCAGCCGCGCACCGATTAGTTCGCGGTGCTGCTCGACGAGCTCGTGCCCTTGCTTGCGCAAGGCCTGCACGGCCGTCTGCACCTGAGCGCGCGCCGCCTTCGCGTGCTCGGCCTCGTCAGCGATCATCTCGGCGGTGAAGCGCACGAGCGATTGCAGTTCGTTGTAGCGGTCCAGCTCCAGGCTGTCGAAGAGCCCCCCTTCGGCCTGGGCGCGCGACTGCAGGTCGTGGCCCTGGCGGTCCACGGCCAGTTCCAGGTCGCGCAGGCGGTCCTGCAGGGCGCGGTTGGCCAGTTCGATCTGGCCGAGGCGGTCTTCCACCTGGCGCACCATCTCCTCGGCGCGGCCCTGATGGACCAGGGCCTGGCCGGCACGGCGCACCAGCCGGTCCAGCCGATCGACGGCGATGCGCAGCGTGGCGCGTGCGGGCTCTTCGGCCGAGCCCTCGGGCGCTTGCGATGGCGTGGCCGCCCGGGCCTCGGGTCGGGCCTCGGGCAGGGCACGCGGCGCCGGCTCGGCCGCCAGCGCTGCGGGGAGGGTGTCCACGGCCAGGGTCTCGGCGCGGCCCTCCCGGATGGCACGCACCCACTCGCCCAGGCGGGCCAGCCAGCCCGCGGCGTCGCGCGGCGGGTCTTCCTCGCCGCGCAGCGCATAGATCATCTGGTCCAGGCAGGCCACCGCCTGTTCGAGGTCGCGTGCCAGCGCCGCAGGGATGCGCCCCTCGCGCTCGACGGCGTGGTCGAGCACGTCCTCGATGCGGTGGGCCAGGCGGCCGATGCCTCGGATGCCGATGATGTTGCCGCTGCCCTTGAAGGTGTGCGCCACACGGCGCGCCTCGTGCAGGGTGCTGATGTCGATGCGCCCGGCGGCCAGCGCATGCACCGCCTCGGCCAGGGCCGCCACCTGGGCCGGGGCGTCGTCAAGAAAGACGTCGTACAGCGCGGCGTCCACGTCCTCGGGCACGTCCAGCGACACGTCGTCGCCGGGGTCCGTGGCCGGGACATCAATGGCTGCGGCCCGCGTGGTGCTGTCTTCGAGCAGATGCTCGGGCACGGCCGGCGGCTCGCGCAGCAGTTCACGCAGCAGGGCCAGCTGGTCGGGCGCCGGCGCAACCGGTCCGCTGGCCAGGAAGCCGATCAGCGCATCGGTGGCCGCTTCGTGGCTGGGTGCGTCGAAGTAGGCCTGCAGGGGCGGCTGCCACTGCGCCAGCCAGCCCAGCGCGTCCTGGCGGGCGGTGGGTTCGAGCGTGGCGAACACGCTGATGCCGTCGCGCAGCAGATCGAGCACGATCGCGGCCCCCTCCAGGCCCACCACGCGGCTGGCCTGGGCGAGGCGGTCGAAGAGGGTGGCCGCCTCGGCGGCCGGGCCCGGGTCGTCGGGGTTGCTGAGCCATTGCATCAGCGCCGCATCCACCTCGGGCGCGGCCAGCACGAACTCGTCGCGCAGCACCTGGAGCAGGGCGTCGGCGTTCATGGGCGGCTCAGTAGACATCCTCGGGCGGTGGCAGACGGAACTGGCCCACGGCTTCGGACAGGCGGCGGGCGTAATCGACCAGCGTCGCGGTCGATTCGGTCTGTTGCTCGATGGCCAGGATGGTCTGGGCCGAGCCGCGGTTGAGCTGGTCCACCGACAGGCGCAGTTCGTGCGCCAGGGTGCTCTGCGCCTGCGAGAAGGCAGCGATCTGCTGCACCAGGCTCACGAGCTGGGCCGTGGTGTCGCGCGTTTCCGCCATCTGAGCGCCGGCAAGGCGGGCCTGTTCGGACTGCTTGACCACCTGGGCGATGAGGCGGTTCATCGTGAGCAGGGTGTCGCCGGTTTCCACCTGGATGCTCTGCACGAGCTGGGCGATCTGGCCGGTGGCCTGACGGGCCGATTCCGACAGGCGCTGCACCTCCTCGGCCACCACCGCGAAGCTGCGCCCGGCCTCGCCGGCGTTGCTGGCCTGCATCGAGGCGTTGAGCGAGAGCACATGGGTGCGCTCGGCGATCGCGTTGATGAGGTTCACGACGGTGGAAATCTCCTGGCTGCGCTCGCCCAGGCGCTTGAAGCGCTTCTCGGTTTCGGCGATCGCCCCGCGCAGCGACTCCATGCCGCGCACGGTGGTGTCCACCGCCTGCAGGGCCGCGTCCGTGGCGGCACTGGCCAGTTCGGCCGCCTCGCTGGAATTGGTGGACAGCGCGGCCATCTGGGCGAGCTGGTAGGTGGCCTGGTTGAGGCTGGCCGCCATGCCTTCCAGCGCGGCGCGCTCCTCCTGCGCCGTCTCATCGACGCGCACGGCCTGCTCCCCCACGAACTCACAGGCGCTGCGCACCTGCTCGGCGATGTTCTGCACCTCGTGCAAGGTGCGGCTGGTCTCGTCGCCGAGCTGGTTGATCGACGACGACAGCGTGCCGATGATGTCCTCGGTGACCTCGGCGCGGGCGGTGAGGTCCTTGTTCGACATCTGGAAGACGGTCTGCAGCAAGGCCACCACCGAGCGGTTCAGGCTGTCGTTTTCTTGCGCGGCCTGCTGCAGGCGCCGCCCGCGTTCGTCGAGCACGCGGTCCAGGGCGGCACTCAGTTCTCCCCATTCGTCGGGCGTGTCGATGCGGCTGCGGGCCTGGGCATCGCCCTGGGCGGCGCGCACGAGCGTCTCGCGCAGTTGCGCCAGCGGCGCCTGCCAGCGCCGGCCCAGTCCGGCCAGGCCGGCGCCGGCCAGCACCATGGCCACGCCGGTGCCGGCCGCTGCCGGCCACCAGGCCAGGCGAGGCTCCGCGCGGCTGCCGGGGGCCTGAGCCTGGGGCTGCCAGACCAGCTGCCACACGGGGCCCTGGGCACCGAGCCGGACGGGCACGCCCGGCAAGGCGCCGGCGGATGGCGGCGGCAGCACGCCCACCGGGGTGTTGCGGTGCTGTGCCAGGGCGCGTTTGTCCTCGGCCACATCCGAGGCGGCGTCTGCGAAGGCCGCGGGGGCGGCGGACCAGGCCGCCGGGACCGAACGCAGCAGCCCGTCGGGGCCGACGAGCCAGGCCTGATCGGTGAGACCGGCCAGGGCGGCCGTGAGCGCCTGCAGCCGGACCCGCCCGGCCAGCACGCCCACCTGGCGGTCGCCGTCGAACACCGGCACCGCGGCAAAGACCTGCCACTCGGCAGGGGCCGGGAGGTAGCGGGCCGCGTCCGACAGGGCTGCGGCCGAAGCATCTGCCGCGCGACGCACGCGGGCATAGGTCTCGGCCAGGGCCGATGCCGCGCCCAGACCCTCCACCAGCGAGGTGGCGAAATCAGGATCCTTGGCCACGCTGTACACGATGGTGTCGGTGGCCGTGTCGATGAGGAGGAGGTCGTCCCAGCCCAGGATGCGGCGCGCCGTACGCCAGGCGGGATGCACCTGGGCGTGAAGCTCGGCATAGCGGCCGGTCAGATCGGCGCGGTCGAGGCTTTCGCGCTCCCCCCCGCCGTGCGGGTTGCGGACCACATAGGCCTGCTGCAGCGCGGCGCTGGCGCGGTCGCGCGACCGGACGGCCGGGCCCAGGTCGGGCAGGGGCTGCCGCTCGGCGCGGGCCCACTCCGGCGTGAGCCGGGTGGCCAGCCAGGCCAGCATCTCGTCATGGACGGCGGCATCGGCGGGCGCCGGTGCCGGTCCGGCCAGTTCAGCCATCGCCTGGGCCAGGCCCTGCACGTCACGCGCCGTGCCAGGCTGGGCGGCCAGGGCACGCAGGGCGGCCAGCCGCTGGTCGATGTCGGACTGCAGGGCGCGGGCGAGCTGGTCGCGCGAGCGGTCCTCGTGAGCCTGCCCGGCGGCGGCCCAGGTCGTGTCCGCGGGGGCGGGGGTCAGGACCAGCGCGGTCCAGGCCAGTGCGGCCCCCAGCACGGCGGCGCCGGCGCCCGCGAGCAGCAGCTTCTGGCTCAGGTTCATGCAGGGCTCCGGGTCGGGGGCATGGGCTTCGCGGTGGGGTTCAGGCCAGGCTGAGCTCGGCGGCCCAGGCTTCCAGCAAGGCGGGGGCGTCGATGACCGCCCAGGGGCGTCCGGTGGCGTCGATGGCGGCGCCCCGGGCGAATTCGGCCAGGGCGGGCGGCAGACTCGGCGGCACACCGGCCACCGTCTTCACCAGGGTGGGCAGGCCGCGGAAGATCAGGCCGGCCACGCGGTCGCCTTCGCCACCCACCAGGACATGGCTGCCGGGCCCCGCTTCGGTGCCTTGGGCCGGATCGAGCCAGCGCGCCAGATCGAAGACCGGGATGACCGCTCCGTCCACATTGGCGGCCCCCATCAGCCAGGCTGGCGCATGGGGCACGTCGGAGAGCTCGATGTCCTCGATCAGGTTGCGCGCCCAGCTGAAAGGAAAGGCCAGCGCCCAGGGGCCGCACAGCACGCCCTGGGCCTGCTCGGCTGTCGGAGCGGACGGGGGTGGGGCGGAGAAGACGTTGGAACTCACGAAAGCGATGCTGCAGCCAGGGTTGCCTGGCGCAGTGTAGAGGCTCCGGACCGCTCAAGGAAACGCCGGGCGCAGCCTGGCCCTGGGGACGCTCAGTTGGCGGCCGTGTTCTCGAAGCTGCGCTGGAAGGCGGCGTCGTGTTCGCTGATCACCCGCACCAGTTCGTCCTCGGACAGCGGCTTGGTGAGGTAGGCGTCGCAGCCGGCCAGGGTGCCACGGATGCGATCGACGGGGCCGGCGCGGCTGGTGAGCATCACCACCACCGGCACCTGGCGCCCCGGCGGCGGCATGCGGCGCTTGATGACCTTGCAGGTCTGGTAGCCGTCCATGCCTTCCATCATCACGTCGAGAAACACGAACTCGAACTGCTGGCGTTCGATGCGCTCCAGCGCCTCCTCGCCGCTGCGGGCCAGATGCACCTTGAAGCCGAAGCGCTTCAGGCGGGTCTGCATGAAGCGCAGGGCGATGTCGGAGTCGTCCACCACCAGGATGTGGTCGAACTTGTCGTCGCCTGCGACCATCACCGAATTGGAGAACCCGCTGCTGCCGCTGAAATCGGTGGTGCCGGCCGGGCCGGCGGGGCGGCCGGAAGTGGCCGCAGGCATGGCCTCGACGGAGAGGCTGGGGGGCGCCGGGGTGGGGGAGGCGGGCGGGGTCGGGGCGGGCCGCGCCGGCGTGGCGCCCGGCTGCACCATCTCGTCGAGCAGGCGCAGGATGTTCATCAGGTTGATCGGCCGGGGCAGTCGGGCGATGCCGGGGCCGACGTCGTTGGCGCCGATGAACAGGGCGCGCTGCAGCTTGCCCGCGCTGCGCACGGCGCTGATGGCCGCCACCTGATCGGCATCGGCGATGGCCAGGTCGCACAGGCGCAGGTCTTCGACCAGGTCGTACGCCGGCTGCCGGCGCGCCGCCAGGCGGAAGAAGGACTGGAAGGTCGAGCGCTCGAAGGGGCTGAAACCCTGGACGGCCACCCGGTAACGCATGCTCATGAGACAGGGGCTCCTGGCCGCAGCCGCGCGCTGACCGTCGGTGCGCCGGCTCCGGCAAAGCGGATGCTGCAATGTTCAGCCCCGCCGCGTCCGGGCGTCAAGCCCGAAAACGAGGGGCGAAGCCTCGTCCTTTCGGGGGATGCCCGGCTCGGCGTACCATGCCTGCTTCGAGTTGCCAGGCTGGTTCGCGCCATGAAATCCACCGACTCCCGCACCGTCTATGACTTCGACGCCCAGGCCATCGACGGCCGGCCCGTGAAGCTGGCCGACTACCGCGGCAAGGTCCTGCTCATCGTCAACACCGCCAGCCAGTGCGGCTTCACGCCGCAGTTCGCCGGGCTGGAAAAGCTCTGGGCGGCCCATGCGGCCCAGGGCCTGGTGGTGCTGGGCTTCCCCAGCAACGAGTTTGGGGGCCAGGACCCGGGCAGCAACGAGGAAATCGCCAGCTTCTGCCAGGTGAACTATGGCGTGAGCTTCCCGATGATGAGCAAGATCAAGGTCAACGGCCCCGACGCCCATCCGCTCTACCAGTGGCTCACCGCCCAGGCGCCGGGCCTGCTGGGCACCAAGGCCATCAAGTGGAACTTCACCAAGTTCCTCGTCGACCGCCACGGTCAGGTGCTCAAGCGCTACGCCCCCACCGACAAACCCGAGGCCATCGAGCGCGACATCGAGGCGGCGCTCGCGGCCGATTGATGGACAGCCGCCCCCGATAATTGAAGTGCCCCGTTTCTGAAGGAGACCCCATGTTCCAGCATGTCGACCCCTATGCCGGCGACCCCATCCTGACCCTGAACGAGAACTTCCAGAAGGACCCCCGGCCGGGCAAGATCAACCTGAGCATCGGGATCTACTTCGATGACGCCGGCCGCCTGCCGGTGATGAGCGCAGTGCGCGAGGCCGAATCGGCGATGCTGCAATCCATCGGTGCGCGGCCCTACCAGCCGATGGAAGGCGCGGCCAACTACCGCCAGGCCGTGCAGCACCTGATCTTCGGTGCCGAGCATGACGCGGTGAAGAGCGGGCGTATCGCCACCATCCAGACCCTGGGCGGCTCCGGTGGCCTCAAGGTGGGCGGCGACTTCCTCAAGCGCTATTTCCCGCAGTCCGAGGTGTGGGTGAGTGACCCCACCTGGGACAACCACCGGGCGATGTTCGAGGGCGCGGGCTTCACCGTCCACACCTACCCCTACTACGACGCGGCCACCGGCGGCCTGCGCTTCGAGGCCATGCTCGCGGCCTTGCGCGACATGCCCGAGCGCAGCATCGTGCTGCTGCATGCCTGCTGCCACAATCCCACCGGCGTGGACCTCACGCGCGAACAGTGGGCGCAGCTCATCCCGGTGATCCAGTCGCGCCGGCTCATCCCGTATGTGGACATCGCCTACCAGGGCTTCGGTGACGGCATCGAGGAAGATGCCTTTGCGATCCGCGCGCTGGCCGATGCGGGGGTGAGCTTCTTCTGCGCCAGTTCGTTCTCGAAGAGCTTCTCGCTCTATGGCGAGCGCTGCGGCGCACTCAGCGTGGTCTGTCCCACGGCCGACGAGGCCGCACTGGTGCTGGGCCAGCTCAAGGCGACCATCCGGCGCAACTACTCCAGCCCGCCCACGCATGGCGGCCAGATCGTCGCGCGCGTGCTGCAGACCCCGGCCCTGCGACAGGCCTGGGCCGACGAGCTCGACGCCATGCGCGCACGCATCCAGGAGATGCGAAAGCGCCTGCATGCCGTGCTGTCGGCCAAGCTGCCGGGACGCAATGTGGACTACTTCATCACCCAGCGCGGCATGTTCAGCTACACGGGCCTGAGCCCCGAGCAGGTGGACCGGCTCAAGGACGAGCATGGCGTCTACCTCGTGCGCACGGGCCGCATGTGCGTGGCGGGGCTGAACCAGCACAACGTCGAAGCCGTGGCCAACGCGATGGCGGCCGTGCTGGCCCAGTGACGCGGCGGCCTTGAGCCTCTTCCTGCTCAAGCGCTTTGTCAGTTTCGTCGCCACCTTGCTGGCGGCGTCGGTGGTGGTGTTCGCCGTGCTGGAGATCCTCCCCGGCAACGCCGCCGAGGTGCGCCTGGGGCCCACGGCCACGCCCGAACAGGTGGCGGCGCTGTCGGCCCAGCTGGGGCTGGATCGCCCCGCCTTCGCCCGTTATGTCGAGTGGGTGGGCGGCTACCTGCGCGGCGACCTCGGGGTGAGCGTCGCCTACGACACGCCGGTGTGGAGCCTCATTGCCGAGCGCCTGCGTGTGAGCCTGCCGCTGGCGCTGCTGGCCATGGGCCTGACGGTGGCGGTGGCGCTGAGCCTGGGCGTGTATGCCGCGGCGCGCCACAACCGCCTGGGCGATGTGGGCGTGATGACGCTCAGCCAGCTGGGCCTGGCCATCCCGAACTTCTGGCTGGCCATCGTGCTGATCCTGGTCTTTGCGGTGCACCTGCAGTGGTTCCCGGCGGGCGGCTTTCCGGGCTGGACAGACGACGAGGGCGGCAGTCTGTGGGACGGCCTGCAGGCGCTGATGCTGCCGGCCGTGGCGCTGGCGGCCGTGCAGGCGGCCATCCTCGCGCGCTTCACGCGTTCGGCCGTGCTCGACACCCTGCGCGAGGACTACGTGCGAACTGCCCGCGCCAAGGGCCTGAGCCGGCGCGCCACGCTGTGGCGCCATGTGCTGCGCAACGCGATGATCCCGGTCATCACCATCATGGGCCTGCAGTTCGGCAACCTGCTCACCAGCGCCATCGTGGTGGAAAACGTCTTCGTGCTGCCGGGCATCGGCCGCCTGGTGTTCCAGGCCATCGCCAACCGCGACCTTGCCGTGGTGCGTGACGTCATCATGCTGCTGGCCGGCGCGGTCATCCTCATCAACTTCATCGTGGACCTGCTGTATGCCTGGATCGATCCGCGGCTGAAAGGGGGCGATGCATGAGGGCGGCCTTGACGCATCGCAGCTTCATGCTGGGCGCCGTGCTCGCGCTGGCCCTGCTGCTCGCCGCCGGGCTGTCGCTGGTGTGGACGCCCTACCCACCCCACGCCATCGACGTGCCCAACCGCTTCCAGCCGCCCTCGGCCGCGCACTGGCTGGGCACCGACAGCCTGGGCCGCGACATCGCCACGTTGCTGCTGGTGGGCGCGCAGAACTCCATCCTCGTGGGGGTGGTGGCGGTGGGCATGGGCCTGGTGCTCGGCGTGGGCCTGGGGCTGCTGGCCTCGGCGCGTCGCGGGGGGGCGGAAGAGTTCGTGATGCGCCTGTCCGATTTCACCTTCGCCTTCCCCGCGCTGCTCACGGCCATCATGCTCACGGCGGTCTATGGCCCCGGGCTCTTCACCTCCATCATCGCGATCGGCATCTTCAACATCCCGGTCTTTGCGCGGCTCACGCGCGCCTCGGCCAACGCCGTGTGGGCGCGCGACTTCATCCTGGCGGCCCGCGCCTGCGGCAAAGGGGCGGTGCGCATCACGCTGGAGCACGTGCTGCCCAACATCGCCTCGGTGATCATCGTGCAGGCCACCATCCAGTTCGCCACGGCCATCCTGGCCGAGGCCGCGCTGTCCTACCTGGGCCTGGGGACCCAGCCGCCCCAGCCCTCATGGGGGCGCATGCTGAACGAGGCCCAGACGCAGATGTTCCAGGCGCCGCAACTGGCGCTCTATCCGGGCGTCGCCATCGCGCTGTCGGTGCTGGGGCTGAACCTGCTGGGCGATGGGCTGCGCGACCTGCTCGACCCCCGTCTTGCGAGGCAGCGATGAGCACCCGGCTGCTGGAGGTGCGCGATCTGCGCGTGACGCTCAACACCTCACGCGGGCCGGCCGATGCCTTGCGGGGCCTGAACTTTGCGCTCGACCGCGGCGAAACGCTGGGGGTGGTCGGTGAGTCGGGCTGCGGCAAGAGCATGCTGGCGCTCACGCTGATGGGTCTCCTGCCCGAGGGGGCGCGGGTGTCGGGCTCGCTGCGCTTCGAAGGCCGCGAGCTGCTGGCGCAGGACGAAGCCGCCTGGTGCCGCCTGCGCGGCGACCGCATCGCGATGGTCTTCCAGGAGCCCATGACGGCGCTCAACCCCCTGCACACGATCGGCCGCCAGGTGGCCGAGCCGCTGCGCCTGCACCGCGGCCTGGACGCCGCCGCGGCCCGTACCGAGGCGCTGCACCTGCTGGAGCAGGTGCGATTGCCCCAGGCGGCGCACCGGCTCGACGCCTACCCCCACCAGCTTTCGGGGGGTCAACGCCAGCGCGTGGTGATCGCGATGGCCCTGGCCTGCCAGCCCGACCTGCTGATCGCCGACGAACCCACCACCGCACTGGACGTGACGCTGCAGCGCGAGATCCTGCAACTCATCGCCGACCTCGTGGCCGAGCGCCACATGGCCCTGATGCTGATCTCGCACGACCTGGCCGTGATCGCCCGCAACGTGCGCCGCGTGATGGTGATGTACGGCGGCCTGGGCGTGGAGCTGGGCCCGGTGGGCGAGGTGCTGCACCGGCCCATGCACCCCTACACCCGCGGCCTGCTCGCCGCCCGCCCCCGGCTGGGCGCGGCGCGCGGCGAACGCCTGCAAACCATCCCCGGCCGCGTGCCGGAGCTGGTGGACCTGCCGCGCGGCTGCCCGTTTGCGGACCGGTGTACGCATCGGGCCCCGGTCTGCGAGGCATCCCCTGTGTCCCACACCGTGGCGCAGGGCCACGAGGTGGCCTGCGTGCGTTGGACCGACCTGAGCCCGTGAGGATGCCCATGCCCCTGCTCGATGTGGCCCACCTCAGCCAACGCTACCGCCTGCCGCGCCAGTCGCTGTGGCGGCCGGCCGAGGAGGTGCGGGCGCTGGATGACGTGAGCCTGCGCATCGAGGCCGGTCGCAGCCTGGGCGTGGTGGGCGAGTCGGGCTCGGGCAAGTCCACGCTGGCGCGGCTGGTGATGGCGCTGGAGCGGCCCACGGCGGGCACGGTGACCCTGCTGGGCCGGGACCTGCACCGCCTGGCCCCTGCCGAGTTGCGCCGGGCGCGGCGCGACATCCAGATGGTGTTTCAGGACCCTTACGGCTCGCTCGACCCGCGCCAGACGGTGGGCCGCATCGTGGCCGAGCCGCTGTCGGTGATGGACGAGGTGGGCGCCGACGAGCGCCGCGCACGGGTGGCGCAGTCGTTGGAGGCCGTGGGCCTGCGCGCAGGCGACATGGCCAAGTACCCGCACGAGTTCTCGGGCGGCCAGCGCCAGCGCATCGCCATTGCCCGCGCCCTGGTGACGCGGCCCCAGCTCATCGTGGCCGACGAGCCGGTCAGCGCGCTGGACGTGTCGGTGCAGGCCCAGGTGCTCAACCTGATGCGCGACCTGCAGCGCGACTTCGGCGTGACCTACCTCTTCATCAGCCACGACCTGGCGGTCGTGGAGTACCTCTGCGACGAGGTGGTGGTGATGCAGCACGGCCGCATCGTGGAGCGGGGCGACACGGCCGCCGTCTTCCATGCGCCGCAGGCGGCCTACACCCGCACGCTGCTGGCGGCGGTGCCGACGCTGTGAGGTGCGCTGGCGATTGCCCGGCCGCACCATTCATGGTGGAATGGCAGCGCTGGCTTTCCTTCCCGTTCGTTCGAGGAGTGTCTCCATGAAGTGGCATCTTCGCCTCGTGGCCGCCCTGGCCCTGAGTGCCCTGGCGCTGGGCGCCTCCGCGCAGTCGCGCAAGGACAGCGTCGTGATCGGCATGACGCTGGAACCGCCGGGGCTGGACCCCACGACCGCGCCGGCGGCGGCCATCGGCGAGATCGTCCACTACAACATCCTCGAAGGCCTCACCAAGGTGCGCATGGACGGCAGCGTGGGCCCGCTGCTGGCCGAGAGCTGGACGATCTCGCCCGACGGGCGCAGCTATGTCTTCAAGCTGCGGCGCGGCGTGAAGTTCCACGATGGCGAGGACTTCGACGCCTCGGACGTGAAATTCAGCTTCGAGCGCGCCAAGGCCGAGGGCAGCACCAACAAGGCCAAGAAGGCGGTGTTCGACAACATCACGCGCATCGACACCCCCGATGCCCACACCGTCATCCTCACGCTGGACAAGGCCGATGGCACGATGCTTTTCCGTCTGGGCGAGAACACCGCGGTGATCCTCGACCCCAAGAGCGCAGCCACCACCAGCACCCGCCCCATCGGCACCGGCCCCTTCAAGTTCGACACCTGGGCCAAGGGCTCGGCCGTCACGATGAGCAGGTGGCCGGGCTACCGCGATGCGGCCACTGTTCGCCTGAACCGCGTGACCTTCCGTTTCATCAACGACCCCGCTGCCCAGGTGGCCGCGCTGCTGGCCGGCGATGTGGATGCCATCCCGCGCTTCCAGGCCACGCAGAGTGTCGGCCAGTTCCGCAACGACAAGCGCTTCAATGTGGAGGTGGGCGGCACCGAGGGCAAGACCATCCTGAGCATCAACAACCGCCGCAAGCCCTTCGACGACGTGCGTGTGCGCCGCGCCGTGGCCCATGCCATCGACCGCAAGGCGCTGATCACCGGCGCGATGGACGGTTTCGGCACGCCGATCGGCAGCCACATGGTGCCCAGCGATGCCGGCTATGTGGACCTCACCGGCATGTACCCCTACAACCCCGAGCGCGCGCGTGCGCTGCTCAAGGAAGCCGGCGTGACAGGGCCGATCAACGTCACGCTCACGCTGCCTCCGCCGGCCTATGCGCGGCGCGGCGGCGAGATCATCGCGGCCCAGCTCGCCCAGGTGGGCATCAACGCCAAGATCGAGAACGTCGAGTGGGCGCAGTGGCTCTCGGGCGCCTTCAAGGGCAACTTCGACCTCACCATCATCAGCCACGTCGAGCCGCTGGACATCGCCATCTACGCCAACCCCGAGTACTACTTCGGCTACGACTCCAAGGCCTTCCGCAGCCTGCTCGCCAAGTTCAACGAAACCGTCAGCGAGGCCGGCCGCCTGGCCGTGCTGGGCGAGATGCAGCGCCTGCTGGCCACTGATGCGGTGAACGCCTTCCTCTTCCAGTTGCCCCACATCGCGGTGAGCCGCCGCGGCCTGCAGGGCATCTGGAGCAGTTCGCCCATCTTCGCCAACGACATGGGAGCGGTGCGCTGGCAATGAAGTCCGACACCCCTACGGTCCTGCACGAGCTTTCGGCCACCGAGCTGCTGGCCCAGTATGCCCGCGGCACGCTCTCGCCCGTCGAAGTGACCCGCGCCGTCATCGCCCACATCGAGCGCTGGGAGCCGCACCTGAAGGCCACCTACGCCTTCGATCCCGAAGGGGCGCTCGCAATGGCGCGCGCCTCGGAGGCGCGCTGGCGCCGGGGCGAGGCCCTGGCGCTCGACGGTGTGCCGGTGATGATCAAGGAGAACATCGCCACGCGCGGCGTGCCCACGCCCCTGGGCACGGCGGCCACCGAGCTGGTGCCGGCCGAAGAGGACAGCCCACCCGCCGCGCGGCTGCGCGAGGCCGGGGCCGTCTTCCTGGGCAAGACCACCATGCCCGACTACGGCATGCTGTCCTCGGGGCTGTCGAGCTTCCACCCGCTCACCCGCAACCCCTGGGACCTGCGCAAGAACCCTGGCGGCTCCAGTGCCGGCGCGGGGGCTGGTGTGGCCGCCGGGTACGGCCCGCTGCACCTGGGCACCGACATCGGCGGCTCGGTGCGCCTGCCCGCGAGCTGGTGCGGCATCGTCACGCTCAAGCCCAGCCTGGGGCGCATCCCCATCGATCCACCCTATCCCGCACGTGTGGCCGGGCCCATGACCCGCACCGTGGCCGATGCAGCGCTGATGATGGGCCCGCTGAGCCGCCCCGATGCGCGCGACCACATGAGCCTGCCCTGGCAGGACATCGCCTGGCACGACCTGGACTGTGACGTGAAGGGCCTGCGCATCGGTCTGCACCTCGACGCTGGCTGGGGCACGCCGGTGGCCTGCGAGGTGCGCGAAGCCGTCTTGGCGGCGGCCCGGGCCTTCGAGGCCGCCGGGGCCGTCGTCGAGCCGCTGGCTCCCTGGTGCGACCGCAGCATGATCGAAGGGGTGGACCGCTTCTGGCGCACGCGCTTCTGGATCGAGCTGCGCAAGATCAGTGTCGAACGCCGCGAACGCATCCTGCCTTTCATCCGCGCCTGGGCCGAGGGCGGGGCCGGCTGGAGCGGCGAAGACCTCTTCGAGGCCTACAGCCAGACCCTGGCCATCCGCAAGGCCACGGTGGACGCCACCCAGCCCTACGACTACGTGCTCTCGCCCACGGCGCCCATGGTGGCCTTCGACGCCGAGCTGCCCTGTCCGACGAACGACGTCACGCGGCCCTTCGACCACATTGCCTTCACGCTGGCCTACAACATGAGCGAACAGCCGGCCGCCTCGATCAATGCCGGCTACACCGCCGAAGGCCTGCCCATCGGCCTGCAGATCGCCGGACGGCGCTTCGACGATCTGGGCGTGCTCCAGATGGCGCGGGCCTGGGAACGCCTGCGCCCGGCCCAGCGGCCCTGGCCCATGCCGCCGGCTTGACGCCATGCAAGACCGCCGCGGCTGCCCGGTGAGCACCGCCAGCAAGGCGGCGCTGGATCACGTCGAGCAGGCCCTGTGGCGCCTGTCGTCCTTCTACGGCGACCCGCTGGGCGACCTGGACGCCGCCAGCGCCGCCGACCCCGGCTGGATGCTGCCGCATGTGATGCGTGCGGGCTTCCTGCTTTCGCTCACCGAACGCCATCTGCTGGCGCCAGCACGCGAGGCCCTCGACGAGGCGGCACGCTGCCACGGCAACGAACGCGAGCAGGCCCACCTGGGTGCCGCGCAGCGGGCCCTGGCCGGCGACTGGCAGGGCGCCTGCGAGCTGTGGGAGCGTGTGCTGCTGGACCACCCCTGCGATCCCCTCGCCCTGCAGCTGGCCCATCTCTTCGACTTCTATCGCGGTGATGCCCGTGAACTGCGGCTGCGTGTGGCCCGCGTGTTGCCGCAGTGGTCGCGCGACGATGCGCTCTATCCCTATGTGCTGGGGATGTACGCCTTCGGCCTGGAGGAGAACCATCTCTACCCGCAGGCCGAGGCCGTGGGCCGCGAGGCCCTGGACGGTGGGGCCCGCGTGCCCTGGGCCGTGCATGCCGTGACCCACGTGATGGAGATGCAGGGACGCCATGACGACGGCCGCGCCTGGCTGCAGTCGCAGCGCCGCAACTGGTCGGAAGACGACAACGGCCTGCGTGGCCACAACGCCTGGCACCTTGCACTGTTCCACCTGGAAGCGATGGACCTGGACGGCGCCCAGCGGGTCTACGACGGCGAAGTGGCCCCGCTGATCGAGGGCGGCCTCACGCTGCAACGCCTGGACGCGGCGGCCCTGTTGTGGCGTCTGCACCTCCTGGGTGCTGACGTGGGCTCACGATGGCAAGCGCTTGCGGCACGATGGGCGCGGGACACCGATGCCATCGGACACTATGCCTTCAACGACGCGCATGCCCTCATGGCCCGCCTGGGCGCCGGGGACGTGAGCGGTGCCGAAGCCCTGCTGGCGCAAGTGATCGACCAGGCCCAGACCCAGCCCGGGCTCAACCGCGCCATGGCCCAGGAGGTGGGCCTGCCGCTGATGCGCGGGCTCATCGCCTTCGCCCGACAGGACTGGGACACGGCCGTGACACATCTCGCCCCGCTGCGCGCCGTGGCGCATCGCTTTGGCGGCAGCCATGCGCAGCGCGATCTCATCGACCTCACGCTGATGAGCGCTTGCGCACGCGGCGCCCACCGCTCGCTCGGCCGTGCGCTGCTCAACGAACGGGTGCTGGCCAAGGGCCCCACGCCGCAGGTGGTGCACTGGCGGTCCCGTCTGGGCTAGACCACCGCACCCGGTGTGCTGGCCCAGCGTTTGGGGTAGAAGTGAATGATGAGCGTGACCTGCAGCGTGTTGGTGAGCCACATCAGCCACTTGTCGAAGTGCGCCCGCTCGGGGGCACCATCGCGGCGGTGCTGGGGTAGTAATGCAGTTGCAGCATGGGCTGGCCCCTCTCGAAAGCGTCGTGCGCATTGTGAGGCGAACGCGCCGCAAGCGTTCATCGAGAACCCTGCTGTCGTACGACGCTTGCCCCCGCAAGGCCTGGGTGCATCGCCCGCCGCAGAGCCGGCTCCACAGGCAGGTTTCCCACAATGCGCGCATGACCACCCTCGTCTGGTTCAAGCGCGACCTGCGCATGCACGACCACGCGCCGCTAGCCGCCGCGGCGCAGGCCGGGCCGGCCGTGGGGCTCTACGTCATCGAGCCCGCGTGGTTGGCCAGCCCGGAATGCGATGCCCGCCATGTGGCCTTCGTGCTGGGTGGGCTGGCGCTGCTGCGTGCGCGGTTGGCCGCCAAGGGCTTGCCGCTGCTGGTGGAGCACGGCCCGATGACCGAAGTGCTGGAGCGCCTGCGGCAGCGTCTGGGTGTGGTGCGGCTGTTCAGCCACGAGGAAACCGGCCCGGGGTGGACCTACGACCGGGACCGTGCCGTGGCCACCTGGTGCCGTGCGCAGGGCGTGATGTGGCAGGAGTGGCCGCAGACCGGCGTGGTGCGGCGCCTGCGCTCGCGCACCGGCTGGGCGGCGCGCTGGGCCGCACGCATGAACGCGGCGGAGTGCGCCGAGCCGCGAGGCTTCACCGCCCCCCGGCTGGACCTGCCCGAGCTGCCCATGCTGGCGCACCTGGGGCTTGCGCCCACCCGCGTGCCGCTGCCCGAGTCCGGTGAGGATGCGGCACTCGCCACGCTCGACGACTTCCTGCAGCGCCGAGGCGGGCGCTACCGGCGTGAGCTCTCCAGCCCACTGGGTGCGGCCACCGGGTGCAGCCGTCTGAGCGCCCATCTCGCCTTTGGCATGGTGTCGATGCGCCGGGTGCACCAGGCCACCGAGGCGCGCATCGCGGCCCTGCAGGCCGAGGGCGACGACGCCTCGCGGCGCTTTGCGCATGCGCTGCGCGGCTTCGCCGGCCGCCTGCGCTGGCACTGCCACTTCATGCAGAAGCTCGAAGACGAGCCCGAGATCGAGTGGCGCAACTTCTCGCGCGCCTGCGACGGTCTGCGCGAACCGGTCTTTGACCGCATGCGCTTCGACGCCTGGTGCCAAGGCCAGACGGGCTACCCCATGGTGGATGCCTGCATGCGCTCGCTCGTGGCCACCGGCTGGCTGAACTTCCGCATGCGCGCCATGCTGGTGAGCTTTGCGGCCTACCACCTGTGGCTGCACTGGCGCCAGCCGGGCCTGCATCTGGCGCGCCAGTTCCTCGACTTCGAGGCCGGCATCCACTGGAGCCAGATGCAGATGCAGTCGGGCACCACCGGCATCAACACCCTGCGCATCTACTCACCCACCAAGCAGGCGCGCGACCACGACCCGCAAGGGGTGTTCATTCGCCGCTGGGTGCCCGAACTCGCCCGCCTGCCGCTGCCCTTTCTGGCCGAGCCCTGGACGGCACCCCCCGAGGTGCAGCGCGCGGCGGCTTGCGTGATCGGCCGCGACTACCCGGCGCCCATCGTGGATGCCACGCAAGCCGTGGCCCAGGCGAAAGACCGCCTCTACGGACTGCGCCGCCAGCCCGAGGCCCGTGCCGAGGCCGATGCCATCCAGTCGCGCCATGGCTCGCGCAAGAGCGGCCTGCCTCCCACGACGAAGCGCGCCCGCACGCGCCGGGCCCGCTCACCAGGCGATCTGCAGCGCGACCTGTTTGCCGACGAAGCCCTCTCATGAGCGCTGACCTGCCCGACACGTGCGATACGTGGCCATCCACGCTGCAGGCCGCCCGCATGCGCCTGGCGGCCGTGCGCCCGGCCGAGTACGCCCGCAGCCGCAACCACCTCGACGGTGCGGTGACCCGGCTGTCGCCCTATGTCACGCACGGCTTCCTGCACCTGCCCGAGGTGCTCGCGGCCGTCGTCGCACGCCATCGGCTCGACCTGAACCACAAGTTCGTCCAGGAACTCGGCTGGCGAGCCTACTTTCACCACGTGTGGCACCACGAAGGCGAACGCATCTTCGTCAGCCTGCATGACGGGGTGCTGCCCGATGACGCCTATGCGCGCGCGTTGCCGCGCGACCTCCGCGAGGGCGCCACCGGCGTGCCTGTCATCGACACGGCGGTGCGCACGCTCTATGCCACCGGCTGGCTGCACAACCACGTGCGGATGTGGCTGGCGTCCTATGTGGTGCACCTGCGCAAGGTGCACTGGCGCGCCGGGGCCGACTGGCTGTTCGCCCACCTGATCGACGGCGACCTCGCCAGCAACCACCTGAGCTGGCAATGGGTGGCTGGCACCGGCAGCCACAAGCCCTACCTCTTCAACGCCGACAACGTGGCCCGCTACGCACCGCCGGGCTCGCCCTGGCTCAGCCCCGGCAGCGTCATCGACACGAGCTACGAGACGCTGGACCAGCTGGCCCGTCAGGGGGCGCCGGTGCCCGGGCCCGGTGGCGAAGGCATCGCGGAGCCGAGCTGGCGGAAGCGCCCACCGGACGATCTGTTCGACCCCCTCGACCCAGCGTGCGTGGAGGGGCGAACCGTGTGGCTGATGCACCCCTGGGCTCTGGGGCCGGTGCCGGACGACCTGCCGCCGGACACGCTCTGTCTGGGCTGGTGGCCCGCTCCGTTCCACAGTCGCTGGCCCTGGAGCGAGCGGCGCTGGCGCTTCGTCGGCGACCGCCTGCGCGCGGTCTGCGAGGCCGTGTGGTGGGTGGATGCCCAGGGCCTGGCCGTGGCGCTGGCCCGCGCGCGCCGCGTGGACGGCTGGGCCGACCCCCATCTGGGCCCCGTGCCCTGGCCGTTGCGGGCGCCGCCCTCGCTCTTCGGCGAGCCGGGGCGGCGTTGCCGCTCCTTCTCGCAGTTCTGGCAGCAGGTCACGCGCGGGCTGGACGGCCTCGACGAGTTGCCCGGACTCATCGACGCGCGGCGCCAGGCCGAGCTGTTCTAGGCGTCCACTGCGGCGCTGCGCTCCGTCATCTCGGTCTCGATGCGTCGCAACAGGTCGGCCAGGGTCTTGCCGGGCTCGTCGCGGAAGCGCTCGTTCAAGGGCTCCAGGTGCTCGATGCGGTCCACGCGGAAGGTGCGGAAGTCGTCGCGCGACTCGCACCAGGCCGTGAGCGTCCACAGCCGGCCCCAATAGGTGCAGGCCAGCGGACGGACCACACGCTCGCTCGTCTGGTCCTTCAGGTCGCGATAACGGATGTGCAGCTTGTGGCGCTGCTCGGCGGCATGCTGGGCCGATTCGAGGTGCGCGCGCGTGGTGGCGTCGATGGCCACCTCGGGGGCATACAGCGGCACGCTTTCCGCGGCGGCCCGTTCCAGCCCAGGCAGCACCGCCAGGATCTTGCTCAGGGCCCCCTCGGCGCCGCGCGCCAGCTGCGGCCCCATCCAGCCCTGGGCCATGCGCACGGACGCCACCAGGGCCTGAGCCTCGGTGGCGGTGAACATCAGCGGGGGCAGGTCGAAGCCCGCGCCCAGGCGGTAGCCCACGCCAGCCTCGCCCTCGATGGGCACACCCTGGGCCTGCAGGTCGGCCACGTCGCGGTAGATGGTGCGCTCGGACACCTCCAGCCGCTGCGCCAGCCACGCCGCCGTGGACAGGCGGCGCCCGCGGATCAATTGCACCAGTTCAAACAGACGGTCAGCGCGTCGCATCGAGTCATCCTACGCCGGCGAGGCCCGGCCTGTGTGAGGCGAGCATGCTGCGCCCAGGCTCCTGACAACGTGGTGGCAGCAGGGGCGAGGGCCGCACAAGTCCCCGCTCGAAAGATTCGCTTACGAATCCACACGTCTCAGCGTCTAGAGTGAAGGGCTATGCCGATGTTTCCTCTCTCTTCGCTTTCGCACCGCTGGCTGGCGCCGCTGGCCCTGGCCACCGTGCTGGCCGGCTGCGCCACGCCCGACATCCGCGGCGTCTCCAGCTTCCGTGTCCCGCCCGGCAACGTGCCGCCGGTGGGGCAGTGCGCCATCTGGTACCCGGGCCTGCCGGCCAGCCACCAGCCGCCGGCCATGTCATGCAACAAGGCCCATGCCGATGCCGAGACCTGGGGCGGTGTGGTGATCTGGGCCGAATCGGCCGCGGCGCGCCGCAGCGGCGAGGTGGCCTATGTGCGCTACGGCCCCCATGGCCTCAACGGCATCCCGCCCGGTCAGTTGCCCCCGCCGGGTCGGTGCCGCCTGTGGCTGCCCGACCGACCTGATGGGCAGCAACCGCCACCGGCGGATTGCCGCCGTGTCGAGGCCCAGCAGCGCACCAGCGGTGGGCGGGTGCTCTACATGCCGGGCAGCGATCTGCGCTGAGCGAGCGCCCACATCAACTTCTTCTGTCGTGCTGATGCTGCACTGCGGGTTGCCCCCGACTTGAGCCGCGCGCACCCTGTGCCGAAATAGCACAGGTGTGTTCAGGCAGAACGGGAGGAGCAGCATCGTGCAGACCGCCGCCGCCGACAGCCTTTTGCGGGGCTGGCGCGACGACCTATTGAGCGGCCGCCTCAGCCTGGCCGGTTTCCGCCAGGTGGTCACCGCCCACGTGCTCAGCCAGATCCGCTGCAGCGAGGTCAGCATCTGGCACTTCACCGGCCCCGTGGGCCAGCGCCGTCTCGTCTGTGTGGCCGCCAACGATCAGGTCGGCGGCTGGCACGAGCGGCCCTACGACGACCTGCTCGAGTCCCAGTTCGGCGAATACTTCGACGAACTGTCCCGCACCCGCATCGTGCGCTCCGACGATGCCTGGGCCGATCCGCGCCTGGCCGGTTTCCGTGACACCCTCGTCGAGCGCGATGTGCGCGCCCTGCTCGACGTGAGCTTTGCCGTCAACGGCCACATCTACGGCGTGATCTGCTGCGAACAGACCGGCCACACCCGCAACTGGACCCCCGCCGAAACCCAATGGCTGCGCCGCTTCGCCACGGCGCTCAGCACCCAGATCGCCCGCGCCCGCGGGGCCGACCAGTGGGAGAAGCCGTTGCCGGCGGCGGTGATGGTGCGGTGAGAGCGGCGCGCACGCAGGGCTGAAGCCGCCGGCCCTCCATGCTCACGGTTTGGGGGCGCTTTGCCGGGACATCCTCTGGCTCCGGCGATTGACAGATCGGCTCTCGCGCTCCAGCCAGGCGAACCAGAGCAGCCCCAGGCTGACAGTGGCGACGATCAGAAGCTGGAGGATGCGCTCCGTGCGCACCTTGGACAGGCGCTGCGCTGCATCAGCGGCATCCACCAAGACCCTGTTCGGGTTTCGCGCCGACACCGCGAAGTGATCGCCAAAGACCGAGAGGCGAACGACCTCCAACTGAAGGTCGCTCGACCCGGAGCGCACGCTCTCGCAGAGTGGCCCCGACACGTTGCACGGCAGGGACAGGCGTTGCCCCTCTGGTGTTCTCACCGTGACGGAACGCTCTCCCTTCCCAAAGGCCACCGCTTGGGCCACCACGGGCCTGGCGAGCACGTGAAGTGTTTGGGAGGACGGCAGGCGTGTCAGGTCGACGACCAAGATCACGCAGAAGCCGAGGGCCAGGAATGCGCCAAAGGTGCGGAGGTTGAGCTTCAACATGGCGTAGACCCGTTGTTGGGAAGTGGACAAGACCGACAAGTCTAGGCAGCGACCGCGCGTGCAAGCCTCCCTCGGAAGAGGGTGTTGCGCGAAGCCCAACGACGACGGTGACTACTCCAACGTCGCCTGCCTCACCGCATGCTCCCAGCGCGCCATGAGTTCCTCAGCGCGGCTGCGCGGCATGGTTGGGAGGAAGCGGCGGTCCACCTGCCAGAGGGCGGCGAGTTCGTCGAGGTTCTTGTACACGCCGCATTGCAGGCCAGCCAGGTAGGCCGCGCCCAGGGCGGTGGTTTCGATGACCTTGGGGCGCACGACGGGGATGCCCAGCAGGTCGGCCTGGAACTGCATCAGCAGGTTGTTGACGCAGGCGCCGCCGTCCACGCGCAACTCGGTGACTTGCGAGAGGCTGGCCGTTGGCGCAGCGGGCCGAGCGCCCGGCCGCTCCGAAGCCGGCCCGCGCCCCCCCGGGGGACCGTCCGGCGTACCCGCCGGACGAGGGGCAGACAGGTCGCGGCTCATGGCTTGCAGCAGGGCAGCACTCTGGAAGGCGATCGATTCCAATGCGGCGCGGGCAATGTGGGCGGCGGTGCTGCCGCGGGTGAGGCCCACGATGGCGCCGGTGGCCTTGGGTTTCCAGTAGGGGGCGCCCAGGCCGGTGAAGGCGGGCACGAACATCACGCCGCCGGAGTCGGGCACGGTGTCGGCCAGGCTTTCCACCTCGCCCGAGGCCTTGATGGCGCGGATGCCGTCGCGCAGCCACTGCACCACGGCGCCGCCGATGAAGACGCTGCCTTCCAGCGCGTATTCGGGCGTGGCCGAGGGCTGTGCGGCGCTGGTGGTCACCAGGCCGTTCTGTGAAAGCTGGAAGCGCTCGCCGGTGTGCATCAGCATGAAGCAGCCGGTGCCGTAGGTGTTCTTCGCCAGCCCTGCCTTGAAGCAGGCCTGGCCGAAGAGGGCCGCCTGCTGGTCGCCCGCGATGCCGGCAATCGCCAGGTGCTTCGGGCCCTGTGCGTCGAGCAGGCCGGGGATGACCTCGCCGTAGCGGTGGCTGGAGGGATGGACGTCGGGCAGCAGCGAGGCGGGGATGTCGAGCGCGCGCAGCAGCTCCTCGTCCCAGCGGTTCTCGCGCACGTTGAAGAGCATGGTGCGCGAGGCGTTGCTCACGTCGGTGGCATGCACGCGCCCACCGGTGAGCTGCCATACCAGCCAGCTGTCCACGGTGCCGAAGGCGAGTTCGCCGCGTTGCGCCCTGGCGCGCGCGCCGCTCACGTGGTCGAGGATCCACTTGAGTTTGGTGCCCGAGAAATAGGCATCGATGCGCAGGCCGGTCTTGGCCTGCACCACCGGTTCCAGGCCGGCGGCGCGCAGGGCTTCGCAGGTGGGCTCGGCGCGGCGATCCTGCCAGACGATGGCGTTGTAGACGGGCTCGCCGGTGGCGCGGTCCCACACCACGGTGGTCTCGCGCTGGTTGGTGATGCCCAGGGCGGCAATGGCCTGGGCGCGCGCGCCCACCTGGGCCAGCACCTCGCGCGCGGTGGCGAGCTGGCTGTCCCAGATCTCGCGCGGGTCGTGTTCGACCCAGCCGGGTTGGGGGTAGAGCTGGCGGAACTCGCGCTGGGTCATCGCGACGATCTGGCCGTCGCGGTCGAAGACGATGCTGCGCGAGCTGGAGGTGCCTTGGTCCAGCGCAAGGATGTAGCTCATGGCGTGTCCTCAGGGGCGATGATGCATTGCACGTCGGCCTCGGCCAGCAGGGCCGGGAAGGGCTCGGGGGGCGGTGCGTCGGTGAAGAGGCGGTCGAGTTCGCTGATGTGTCCGAGCTCGACCATCGCGGGGCGGTTGAACTTGCTGTGGTCGGCGGCGAGCCAGATCTCGCGCGAGTGTTCGACGATGGCGCGCGAGACCTTCACCTCGCGGTAGTCGTAGTCGCGCAACGTGCCGTCGGCCTCGATGCCCGAGATGCCGATCAGGCCGATGTCCACGCGGAACTGGCGGATGAAGTCGACCGTGGCCTCGCCGATGATGCCGCGGTCGCGCGAGCGCACCACACCACCGGCGACGATGACCTCGCAGTCGGGGTTGTCGCTGAGGATGGCCGCCACGTTGAGGTTGTTGGTGATCACGCGCAGGCCGCGGTGGCGCAGCAGCGCGTGGGCCACCGCTTCGGTGGTGGTGCCGATGTTCAGGATCAGCGAGCAGCCTTCGGGCACGGCCTGCGCCACCGCGCGCGCGATGCGGCGCTTGGCCTCGGCGTTCAGGCTCTGGCGCTGGCGGTAGGCGATGTTCTCCACCGTCGAGCTGGGCACGCGCACGCCGCCGTGGAAGCGCGCGATCAGGCCGGCTTCGCTGAGCATCTTCACGTCGCGCCGCACGGTCTGCAGGGTCACGCCGAAGCGCTCGGCCAGGGCCTCGACCGAGACCGAACCGAGGCGGCGCACTTCGTCCAGCAACTGGGATTGGCGGGGGTTGGGGGTCATCAGGGGCAGGCTCGACATGCTGCGCATTGTCCCGCGCGTCCGGGGACAGTGGCGCCGCGAACCTTAAGCGAACAAAAACGAAAAGACATGCGGGTTTACCAGGCCTTGATCTGTGCGGTCTTTCCGCATAAAACGAAAAAAGAGGAGCAAAAACGAACATAATCGAACTTTTCCTCAGGAGCCCACCTTGGACCGCGTGCCCCACGCCAGCATCGACCGACCCGACACCGCCGCGCCGACAGAGGCGCCGGGCGAGCCCCTGCGCTGCGACGTGCTCGTCGTGGGCGGCGGCATCAATGGAGTGGGCATTGCACGCGATCTCGCCGGGCGTGGCCTGAAGGTCGTGCTGTGCGAAAAGGACGACCTGGCCTCGCACACCTCGTCGTCGTCGACCAAGCTGATCCATGGCGGGCTGCGCTACCTCGAGTACTACGAGTTTTCGCTCGTGCGCAAGGCGCTGCAGGAGCGCGAGGTGCTGCTGAAGAGCGCGCCGCACATCATGTGGCCGTTGCGCTTCGTGATGCCGCACGACCCCGCCATGCGCCCGGTGTGGATGATTCGCGCCGGGCTTTTCCTCTACGACCATCTGGCGCGCCGCGAGGTGCTGCCGGGTTCGGAAACCGTGGACCTGCGCCGCCATGCCGCCGGCGCACCGCTCAAGGGGCTCTACACCAAGGGCTTCGTGTATTCCGACGGTTGGGTGGACGACGCGCGGCTGGTGGTGCTCAACGCGCTCGATGCCCAGGCCCATGGGGCCACCATCCTCACGCGCACGCGCTGCACCGAGGCACGCCGCAGCGCGCAGGGCTGGGAGGCCACACTGAAGACGGCGCACGGGGCCGTGGTGCATGTCCAGGCACGGGCGCTCGTGAACGCCGCCGGCCCCTGGACCGAGGAGTTCCTGCGCCGCGACGCCGGCCAGAAGAACACCAAGTCGCTGCGCCTGGTGAAGGGCAGCCACATCGTCGTGAAGAAGATGTTCGACCACCCCATGGCCTACATCTTCCAGAACCCCGACAAGCGCATCATCTTTGCCATCCCCTACGAGGACGACTACACGCTGATCGGCACCACCGACGTCGAGCACCACGGCGCCATCGGCACCGCCCAGATCGACGAGAGCGAGATCGCCTACCTGTGCGAGCAGGCCAGCCGCTACTTCCGCAAGCCGGTCACGCGCGCGGACGTGGTGTGGACCTACGCCGGCGTGCGTCCGCTGCTGGACGACGCCTCGGGCGACCCGTCTGCCGTCACGCGCGACTACCTGCTGGAGCTCGACACCGCCCAGGCGCCGCTGCTGTCGGTGTGGGGCGGCAAGATCACTACTTTCCGCAAGCTCGCCGAAGAAGCGGCCGACCTGCTGTGCCCGCCGCTGGCGCACACGCCCTCGGGCTGGACCGAGGGTCGATTCCTGCCCGGCGGGGACCTGAGCGCGTTCATCGGCGCACCTCAGCGCCCGGACACCGACTTCGAACGCTTCGACCAGGCCCTGGCGCAGCGCCACCCTTGGCTGCCAGCCCGCGTGCGCCGCCGCCTTGCCCGGGCCTATGGGTCCCGTGTCGGCCTGGTGCTGGGTGCGGCGGCCGGCCTGGCGGACCTGGGCGGCGAAGTGGCGCCCGGGCTCTATGAGGCCGAGCTGCACTACTTGTGTGCTCATGAGTGGGCCACCTGCGCCGACGACGTGCTGTGGCGTCGCAGCAAGCTGGGCCTGCATTACACCGAGGCCCAGCGTGATGCCGTGGTGCAGTGGTTTGCCACCCATGCCGTGGGCGCGGCCCGGGAGCCGGCCGTGGCGAGCTAGCGGTCGGGCGAGCAGCCGCCCGCCAGCGCTGCAACACAAGAAGACCCAGAGAACATCGATGGAGACGACATGCAGTTGATGCTTGAAGGCATCGAAAAGCAGGTGGGGGGACAGACCCACCTCTACCCCCTGGACCTGACCCTGGTGCCTGGGGCGGTGACCGTGCTGCTGGGCGCCACCCAGGCCGGCAAGACCTCGCTGATGCGCCTGATGGCCGGGCTCGACGTCCCCACGCGCGGGCGCGTGAGGGTGGACGGGGCCGACGTGACGGGCGTGGGCGTGCGCCAGCGCAACGTGGCGATGGTCTACCAGCAGTTCATCAACTACCCGTCGATGACGGTGCGCGACAACATCGCTTCGCCGCTGAAGCTGCGGGGCGAAAAGGACATCGAGTCGCGCGTGCAGGCGCTGGCGGCCAAGCTGCACATCGAGCCCTTCCTGCAGCGATTGCCGGCCGAACTCTCGGGCGGCCAGCAGCAGCGCGTGGCCCTGGCTCGTGCACTGGCCAAGCAGGCGCCCTTGATGCTGCTCGATGAACCCCTGGTGAACCTCGACTACAAACTGCGCGAAGAGTTGCGCGAGGAACTCACCCAGCTGTTTGCCACCGGCGACTCGACGGTGGTGTATGCCACCACCGAACCCACCGAGGCCCTGCTGCTGGGCGGCTACACGGCCGTGATGGATGCGGGCGAGCTGTTGCAGTACGGGCCGACGGCCGAGGTCTTCCATCGCCCGCAGTCGATCCGCGTGGCCCGCGCCTTCAGCGACCCGCCGATGAACCTGCTGCCGGGCGAGGCCGCCACCCTGGGTGTTCAGCTCCCAGGCAACGTCCAGGTGGCCGTGCCGCTGCCGTCGAACGGTTCGCGCAGCGTGACCCTGGGCGTGCGCGCCAGCGCCCTGCGCGTGCAGCGCCGCGAGGGCGACGTGGCCCTGCCCGGCACGGTGGAACTGGCCGAGATTTCGGGGAGCGACACCTTCGTGCACGTCGACACGCCCGTGGGCGAGGTGGTGGCCCAGCTCACCGGCGTGCACTACTTCGACCTGGGCGCGCCGATCACGCTCTACCTGCACCCTTCACAGGTCTACGTCTTCAACGAGGCGGGTGCCCTGCTCGTGGCGCCCGAACGCCTGACCCGGAGGGATGCCTGATGGCCCGCATCGATCTCGACCTGGCCCACGCCTACAAGCCCCACCCGACGCAGGACAGCGACTACGCCCTGCTGCCGCTGAAGATGAGCTTCCGCGACGGCGGCGCCTATGCCTTGCTGGGCCCTTCGGGCTGCGGCAAGACGACCATGCTCAACATCATCTCGGGACTGGTCACGCCCTCGCAGGGCACGGTGACCTTCGACGGACGGGATGTCACCCGCATGAGCCCGCAGGAGCGCAACATCGCCCAGGTGTTCCAGTTCCCGGTCATCTACGACACCATGACCGTGGCCGAGAACCTGGCCTTCCCGCTGCGCAACCGCAAGGTGCCGGCCGAGCGCATCAGGCAGCGCGTGGGCGCCATCGCCGAGATGCTGGAGATGAGCGGCCAGCTCAACCAGCGCGCGGCCGGCCTGAGTGCGGACGCCAAGCAGAAGATCTCGCTGGGCCGCGGCCTGGTGCGCGAAGACGTGTCGGCCGTGCTCTTCGACGAGCCGCTCACGGTGATCGACCCGCACCTGAAGTGGCAGCTGCGGCGCAAGCTCAAGCAGATCCACCACGAGCTCAAGCTCACGCTGATCTACGTCACCCACGATCAGGTCGAAGCACTCACCTTCGCTGACGAAGTGGTGGTGATGACGCGCGGCCGCGCGGTGCAGGTGGGCACGGCCGACCAGCTCTTCGAGCGCCCGCAACACACCTTCGTGGGTCATTTCATCGGCTCGCCGGGCATGAACTTTTTGCAAGCCCGCTACGACGATGGACAGCTGGTGGTCGGGGACTGCCGACTGGCGGCTCCCCACGACAAGGCCGAGGCCCTGCGTCGGGCCGGCGAGTTCGTCCTGGGCGTGCGCCCGGAATACGTGGAGCCCGCCCCCGAGGGCCACCCCGAGGCCGCGGCGGTGCGCATCGAGCAGGTGCAAGACATCGGCACCTACTGGATGCTCACGAGCCGGGTGGGCCAGGCTGTCCTGAAGGCGCGTCTGAGCCCTGAAGCCCGGGTGCCTGCTGCCGGGGAGACGATGTGGCTGCGCCTGGTGGGTCCGCACACCTGCTACTACAAGAACGAGGAGCTGCTGGCATGAACGACGAGCTCAAGCCGGTGAACCAGAAGGCGTGGCTGCTGGTCTTGCCGGTCTTCATCTGCGTGGCCTTCTCGGCCATCCTGCCTCTGATGACCGTGGTGAACTACTCGGTGCAGGACATCATCTCGCCCGAGCGTCGCGTCTTCGTGGGCACTGAGTGGTTCGCGATGGTGATGCGCGACGAGGAACTGCACGGTGCGCTGCTGCGCCAGCTCGGCTTCTCGCTGGCCGTGCTGGCGGTGGAGATTCCGCTGGGCATCCTGCTGGCGCTGTCCATGCCGGCTCAGGGCTGGAAGGCTTCGGCCGTGCTGGTCATCGTCGCGCTGTCGCTGCTCATCCCCTGGAACGTGGTGGGCACGATCTGGCAGATCTACGGCCGCACCGACATCGGCCTGCTGGGCGCCGCTTTGCAGTGGATGGGCTTTGACTACAACTACACGGGCGACGCCACCGATGCCTGGCTGACCGTGCTGGTGATGGACGTGTGGCACTGGACGCCACTGGTGGCGCTGCTGTGCTACGCCGGCCTGCGCAGCATCCCGGACGCCTACTACCAGGCCGCGCGCATCGACGGGGCGAGCAAGTTCGCCGTCTTCCGCTACATCCAGCTCCCCAAGCTGCGTGGTGTGCTGATGATCGCTGTGCTGCTGCGTTTCATGGACAGCTTCATGATCTACACCGAGCCCTTCGTGCTCACCGGCGGCGGCCCGGGCAACGCCACCACCTTCCTGTCGCAGTACCTCACCCAGAAGGCCGTGGGCCAGTTCGACCTCGGCCCGGCGGCGGCCTTCTCGCTGATCTACTTCCTCATCATCCTGCTGCTGTGCTTCATCCTCTACAACTGGATGCAGCGCGTGGGCACCACGCCGAAGGAGGGCGGGCAATGAACCCGACCGGACGCTTCCAGAAGCGCACGCTCTTCCTGATCGCCTACCTGGTCTTTGCCATCCTGCCCATCTACTGGATGGTCAACATGAGCTTCAAGACCAACAACGAGATCCTGTCGAGCTTCACCTTCTGGCCGCAGGATTTCACCTGGGACAACTACCGCACGATCTTCACCGATCCGTCGTGGTATTCGGGCTACATCAACAGCCTCATCTACGTGGCGATCAACACGGTGATCTCGGTCACCGTGGCGTTGCCGGCGGCCTATGCCTTCTCGCGCTACCGCTTCCTCGGCGACAAGCACGTCTTTTTCTGGCTGTTGACCAACCGGATGACGCCGCCGGCAGTGTTTCTGCTGCCCTTCTTTCAGCTCTACACGACGCTGGGCCTGATGGACACCCACTGGGCGGTGGCGCTGGCACACCTGGTGTTCAACGTGCCGTTGGCCGTGTGGATCCTGGAGGGTTTCATGAGCGGGGTGCCGCGCGAGATCGACGAGACGGCGTACATCGACGGCTACAGCTTCCCGCGCTTTTTCCTCACCATCTTCCTGCCGCTCATCAAGGCGGGCGTGGGCGTGGCCGCCTTCTTCTGTTTCATGTTCAGCTGGGTGGAACTGCTGCTGGCGCGCACGCTGACCAGCGTGAACGCCAAACCCATCGTGGCGACGATGACGCGCACCGTCAGCGCCTCGGGCATGGACTGGGCCGTACTGGCCGCTGCCGGGGTGCTCACCATCGTGCCCGGTGCCATCGTGATCTGGTTCGTGCGGCACTACATCGCCAAGGGCTTCGCGATGGGGAGGGTCTGAGATGTTTGACTGGATGGTCTGGACCACCCCGGTGGCCGTGTTCTTCATCTGCATCGTGCTGATGCTGGTGGGCATGACGATCTGGGAGATCAAGTCGCCCACGGTCATGCGCAAGGGCTTCCTGCCGATCCCCACCACACGCGGTGACCGGCTGTTCATCGGCCTGCTGTGCGCGGCCTATGTGAACCTCGCCTGGGTGGGGCTGGGGGAGAGCTTCGTCGAATGGTTCTCGCTCGAGGATCCTCCCTCCGTGTGGATCAGCTTCGTGCTCTCGATGGGCCTGCTTGGGCTGATCATGCGCAAGGGCTGAGACGACACCTGATTCAACGGATCCGGCCCGCCTCGCCCCCCGGGCCGGAACCCAGACGAACGAGGGGCGCGCTCATGAGGAGACCCGTGATGAAAGTGCAATTGAAGGCGATCGCATTCGCCGCGGTGGCCTTGGCGATCGGCCAGGCCGCCTGGGCCGGCGAGCCGGAGGCCAAACGCTGGATCGACACCGAGTTCCAGCCGTCCACGCTGACCAAGGATCAGCAGATGGCTGAGATGAAGTGGTTCATCGAAGCGGCCAAGAAGCTGCAGGCCAAGGGGGTGAAGGAGATCTCGGTGGTGTCCGAGACGATCACCACCCATGAATACGAATCCAAGACGCTCGCCAAGGCCTTCGAGGAGATCACCGGTATCAAGGTCAAGCACGATCTCATCCAGGAAGGGGACGTCGTCGAGAAGCTCCAGACCTCGATGCAGTCGGGCAAGTCGATCTACGACGGCTGGATCTCCGACTCCGACCTGATCGGCACGCATTGGCGCTACGGCCAGATCATGAACCTGACCGACTACATGGCCGGTGCGGGTAAGGAATGGACCAACCCGGGTCTGGACCTCAAGGACTTCATTGGCCTGAGTTTCACCACCGCCCCGGACGGCAAGGTCTATCAGCTGCCCGACCAGCAGTTCGCCAACCTGTACTGGTTCCGTGCTGATCTCTTCGAGCGCAAGGATCTGAAGGACCGCTTCAAGGCCAAATATGGCTACGACCTGGGCGTGCCGCTGAACTGGAGCGCCTACGAGGACATCGCCGAGTTCTTCACCAACGACGTGAAGACCATCGACGGCAAGCCCATCTACGGCCACATGGATTACGGCAAGAAGGATCCCTCGCTGGGCTGGCGCTTCACCGATGCCTGGCTGTCCATGGCCGGCACTGCCGACATCGGCATCCCCAACGGGAAGCCGGTGGACGAATGGGGCATCCGCACCACGCCCGATGGCTGCCACCCGGTGGGTGCCTCGGTGGCGCGCGGCGGGGCCACCAACTCGCCCGCCGCTGTCTACGCACTCACCAAGTACGTGGACTGGATGAAGAAGTACGCGCCCAAGGAAGCCACGGGCATGACCTTCAGCGAGGCCGGCCCGGTGCCGGCCCAGGGCCAGATCGCGCAGCAGATCTTCTGGTACACAGCCTTCACGGCCGACATGACCAAGCCGGGCCTGCCGGTGGTCAACGCCGACGGCACGCCGAAGTGGCGCATGGCGCCCGGCCCCAACGGCCCGTACTGGAAGCAAGGCATGCAGAACGGCTACCAGGACGTGGGTTCCTGGACCTTCTTCGCCAAGCATGACGCGAACCGCACCGCTGCTGCCTGGCTGTATGCTCAGTTCGTGACCTCCAAGACCGTGTCGCTGAAGAAGACCATCGTGGGTCTCACGCCGATCCGCGAGAGCGACATCCAGTCGAAGGCCATGACCGACCTCGCCCCCAAGCTGGGCGGCCTGGTGGAGTTCTATCGCAGCCCGGCTCGCGTGGCCTGGACGCCCACCGGCACCAACGTGCCCGACTACCCCAAGCTGGCCCAGCTGTGGTGGAAGAACGTGGCCGTGGCCGTGACGGGCGAGAAGACCCCGCAGCAGGCCATGGACAACCTGGCCGACGAGATGGACCAGGTGCTGGCCCGCCTGGAGCGGGCCGGCATGGCCCGCTGTGCGCCCAAGCTCAACAAGAAGGAGGACCCGAAGAAGTGGCTGAGCGACAAGGGCGCTCCGTGGGCCAAGCTGGCCAACGAGAAACCCAAGGGTGAGACCATCGAGTACGAGAAGCTGCTCGCCGCCTGGCGCGCCGGCCGCGTGCGCTGAGCTCCCGGGAAGGGGTCGCAAGGTCCCTTCGATTCACGGCCCTGCGGTGTCTCCCCGCAGGGCCTTTTTCATGGGTTGCCGTGCAGCGCGTCATCGATGAGCTCGACCCAATGCCGCACCGGCGTCATCGTGCCCGTCTGCAGATGCTGGATGCAGCCGATGTTGGCCGAAACGATGGCCTCGGCCTGCAGAGGCAGCAGGTGCGAGAGCTTGCGGTCGCGCAGCTGGTAGGCCAGCTCGGGCTGCAGCACCGAGTAGGTGCCGGCCGAGCCGCAGCACAGGTGGGACTCGCTGGCTGCCAGCTGCACCTCGAAGCCCAGCTCGCGCAGGACCTGCTCGACGCCGCCGCGCAGCTGCTGGCCATGCTGCAGCGTGCAAGGCGGGTGAAAAGCCAGCGTGCGCCCACCGATGGGCCGATGCAGGCGCGACTTCAAGGCCGGCACCAGCGCGGGCAGCAGCTCGCTCAGGTCGCGCGTGAGCTCGCTGATGCGCCGGGCGCGCTCGGCATAGTCGGGGTCGTGCTGGAGGGCGTGGCCGTACTCCTTCACCGTCACGCCGCAGCCCGAGGCGTTCATCACCACGGCCTCGACCTCGCCGCGGCTGACCAGCGGCCACCAGGCGTCGATGTTGCGTCGCATGTCGGCCAGCCCCCCACTGTGGTCGTTGAGGTGGGTGCGGATGGCGCCGCAGCAGCCCGCGCCGTCGGCCACCAGGGTCTGGATGCCGGCGGCGTCCAGCACGCGGGCGGTGGCGCTGTTGATGTTGGGCATCATGGCCGGCTGCACGCAGCCGGTGAGCATGAGCACCTTGCGCGCGTGCGTGCGCGTGGGCCACTGGTGGGCACGCGCACGGGTGTCGCGCGGCGGCACCTTGTGCTTCAGTGCGCCGGGCAGCAGCGGGCGCACCATCTGGCCGAGCTTCATCGCCGGGCCGAACATCTTCGACGTCAGGCCCTCGCGCAGCGCGGCGCGCACGAGCTTTTCACTGGCGGGGCGCTCGACGCGTTCTTCCACGATCTTGCGGCCGATGTCCACCAGGTGGCCGTACTGCACGCCCGACGGGCAGGTCGACTCGCAGTTGCGGCAGGTCAGGCAGCGGTCCAGGTGCATCTGCGTCTTGCGTGTGACCGGCTGGCCTTCGAGCACCTGCTTCATCAGGTAGATGCGCCCGCGCGGGCCGTCGAGCTCGTCACCGAGCAGCTGGTAGGTGGGGCAGGTGGCGGTGCAGAAGCCGCAGTGCACGCATTTGCGCAGGATGGCCTCGGCCTCCTGGCCCTCGGGGGTGTTGCGGAACTCGGGGGCGAGATGGGTTTGCATGCGCGAGGGCCGTGCGGTCAGAGGCCGCTCATCAGGCGGCCGGGGTTGAAGAGGCCTTGCGGATCGAAGGCGGCCTTGAGCGCGCGGTGGATGCGTTGCTGCACCGGCGACAGCGGCGTGAAGACAGGGCCGTCGGCCGGGCCGTGGAAGCGCGTGGCATGGCCGCCGGCCAGCCGGGCTGCTTCGCGCACGGCAGCAGCCGGCGTCGGCGTGCACCACCAGCGTTGCCCACCCCCCCATTCGATGAGCTGCTCGCCGGCAAGCTTCAGGGGTGGGGTGGTCTGCGGCACCGACACCCGCCACAGGCTGGCGCCGGTCTGCACCGCCGCGCGGGCCTTGGCGAAGAATTCGTCGCGCTGGTCGCGCAGGCCCTCCCAGAAGGGATCGGCCTGATGCGTCGGGATGATCTCGCCGCCCAGCCGCCGGCAGGCCGCCGACACCGCCGCCTGGGCGCCACGCAGGCGCAGCAGCAGGATGCCGTCCCACCACGCGCTGGCATTCAGTGGCAGCGGCTGGGCGGCCCATTCATTGAGCTGCTGAATGGCGCAGCCTTCGTCCAGCTCGAAACGCAGGGTGGCCGTGGCCGGGGCCACGGGCAGGACCTTGAGCGAGACCTCGAGGATCACGCCCAGGCTGCCCATCGAGCCGGCCAGCAGGCGCGAGACATCGTAGCCGGCCACGTTCTTCATCACCTGCCCGCCAAAGCTCAGCACCTCGGCGCGGCCGTTGAGCATCGTGGCGCCCAGCACATAGTCGCGCACAGCACCCACCGCGGCCCGGGAAGGGCCCGAGAGGCCGGCGGCCACCATGCCGCCCACGGTGCCACCGGGCGCAAAGCGTGGCGGCTCGAAGGGCAGGCACTGGCCTTTCTCGGCCAGCGCGGCTTCCAGGTCGGCCAGTGGTGTGCCGGCGCGCGCGGTGACCACGAGCTCGGTGGGCTCGTAGCTGGAGATGCCGGTCAGCGGCCGCAGGTCCAGGGGCTCGCCTTGCAAGGGTTCGCCGTAGAAGGCCTTGGTCTGTCCGCCATGGATGGCCAGCGCGCGCTGGTCGGCCATCGCGGCACGCACCTGGTCGAGCAGCCGCTCGAGGATGGGGTCGGGGGTCATGCGGGACGGGTCAGAAACGTTCCAGCTCGGGGAAGGGCAGCAGCCCCTTGCGCACGTGCATCTTGCCGTACTCGGCACAGCGGTTGAGCGTGGGCACGAGCTTGCCGGGGTTGAGGCCCTCGGCCGGGTCGAAGGCGCGCTTGAGTGCGCGCATCTGCTCCAGCTCTTCGGGCGCAAACTGCACGCACATCGAGCTGAGCTTCTCGACGCCCACGCCGTGCTCGCCCGTCACCGTGCCACCCAGGGCCACGCTGGTTTCCAGGATGTCGGCGCCGAAGAGCTCGCAGCGATGCAGCTGGTCGGGGTCGTTGGCATCGAAGAGGATGAGCGGGTGCAGGTTGCCGTCACCGGCATGGAAGACATTGGCGCAGCGCAGGCCGTACTTCTTTTCCATCTCCTGAATCGCCAGCAGGATGTCGGCCAGGCGCTTGCGCGGGATGGTGGAATCCATGCACATGTAGTCGGGGCTGATGCGTCCGCTGGCGGGGAAGGCATTCTTGCGCCCGCTCCAGAACTTCAGCCGCTGCGCCTCGTCCTTGCTCACTTCCACGCGCGTGGCACCCGAGGCGACGAGCACGTCCATCATGCGCGCGATCTCCTCGGCCACTTCCTCGGGCGTGCCGTCGCTCTCGCACAGCAGGATGGCCTGCGCGTTCAGGTCGTAGCCGGCGTGCACGAAGTCCTCCACGGCCGCGGTCATGGGCTTGTCCATCATCTCCAGCCCGGCGGGGATGATGCCGGCGGCGATCACGTTGGCCACCGCGTCGCCGGCCTTGCGGATGTCGTCGAAGCTGGCCATGATGCAGCGCGCCAGTTGCGGCTTGGGCACCAGTCTCACGGTCACTTCCGTCACCACGCCCAGCAGGCCCTCGCTGCCGATGAAGACGGCCAGCAGGTCCAGGCCCGGGGCATCCAGCGCCTCGCTGCCGAGTTCCAGCGGCTCGCCCTCCACGGTGTAGCCGCGCACCTTGAGCACGTTGTGCACCGTCAGGCCGTACTTCAGGCAGTGCACGCCACCGGAGTTCTCGGCCACGTTGCCGCCGATGGTGCAGGCGATCTGGCTGCTCGGGTCGGGCGCATAGTACAGCCCGAAGGGCGCAGCCGCTTCGCTGATGGCCAGGTTGCGCACGCCCGACTGCACCACGGCGGTCCGCGCGTGGGGGTCGATGCGCACGATGCGGTTGAACTTGGCCAGGCTCAGCGTCACGCCCAGGCGGTGGGGCAGGGCGCCCCCCGACAGGCCGGTGCCGGCGCCGCGGGCCACCACCGGCACCTGCAGGCGATGGCAGGTACGCAGCACGGCGGCCACCTGATCCTCGGTTTCCGGCAGGGCCACGGCCAGGGGCTGCTCGCGGTAGGCGGTCAGTCCGTCACATTCGTAAGGCGTGGTGTCTTCCCGGTGCCAGAGCAGGGCGTGGGCGGGCAGCACCTCGGAGAGCGCCGCCACCACCTCGGCCTGGCGGCGGGAGCGGTCGGGAGCATCAGCCGCTTCGGCCAGGGCCTGGGCGGGCAGCGGAGCGTTCATCGGGGGTCTCCTCGTTTGCCGCCACTGTAACGTCCCCGGGCCGGGCATGGGCCGGATCGCCGCCTGCGCAGGCATCATTTCGGTTTTGCGCCGGACGCAAGAATGCAAGGCTTTGCGCGGCGTCAGACAATGCTGTCCATGAACAGAACGGCTCTCTCCCTGTCCACCCGCGCGGTCGCCGCCCCCCTGGTGGCGCTGGCCTTCCTGGTGCTTGCCCATGTGATCTGGCTGGCCCTGCCTGCGCAGGCCACGATGGCGCTGATGAGCGAGCACGGGCCGGTCGAAGGCCTGAACGTGGCCCTTTACGTTGCCGTGGCCGCCCTGGTGGTGCTGTGGCGGCGGCCGGAAGACGACTGGCGGCTGTGGACCTCGCTGGCCATCGTCATGCTGGCGTTCGCGGCGCGCGAGATGGATTGGCACAAGGCCTTCACCGGCACGAGTGTGCTCAAGTTCAGTTTCTTCCTGCGCGATGGCCAGCCGCTGCATCGCGTGGTGGCCGCGGCGGTGCTCTTGCCGGTGGCCCTGGCCAGCGCCTATCTCGTCCTGCGGCAGGGGCCGGTCCTGCTGGGCGGTCTGCGACGGCTCGATCCGGTGGCCGTCACGGTGGTGGTGTTCGCCCTCACCCTGGTGGTGGGCAAGGTCGCCGACCGGGCCCCCGCCATCCTGGCCGAGGAGCACGGCATCGTGCTGAGTGCGAACGTGCGGGCCTGGCAGACCTCGATGGAGGAAGTGATGGAACTCGCCCTGGCCTTCCTGGTGGCCCTGGGGGCCTGGCAGCACCGTCAGCGCGATCCGATGCCTTGAATCAGCCCGGGCGCGCCTTGGCCGCGCGTCGCGTCCGGGCCCCCGGCGCGGCTTTCTCCTTCCTCTTGGGTGTTGCGGCCTGCACGGCCACCTGGCCAGCGGCCTTGCCGGCCCGGGCGGCCAGCCCCGCGGCCCCGGCGGCCCCGGCCTTGACCTGGCCCGCCGCCTTGCCGGCCGTGGCCATGCCCTTGCGCAGGGTTTCCTCAGCGGCGGTGAACGACTGCCTGACCAGGCTGCCGGCCAGGTTGCGGGCCGATTCGCTGGCGGCATCCTTCATGGCCGTGGCGGCCAGGCTGGTGAACTGCCGCGACAGCGCCCCCCACCACTGCATGGGATCGACCGGCGGAACCGTCCCCTCGGGGGCTTTGGATGCGGCCTTGGCGGCCGGGCGCCGACGGGAGCGCGGCTTGTCGGCCGCGGGCGCCACAGGGGGGCTCGCTTCGGCTGGCGCGGCCGGCATGCGCAGGGTCAGCGACTCGCGCAGTGCCTCCACTGGCACGTTCATCGTCTTGAGCGTGGACAGCGTCATGCGCTGCACTTCCAGGGCCTGGATGGTGGCGCCCAGCATGCGGGCGTTCTGCTCCAGCCAGAACTGCACGGTGCGCAGTTCCTCGATGCGCTTCTCGAGTTCCTCGGGGTTGAGGGTGGGCGCCACCCACTGGCCGAAGTTCGGCAGCGCCGAGCCCGCGTTCTTCACCAGGCCTTGCAGGAAGTCAAAGCCGGGCACCAGTTTGCCGATGCCTTGCAGGGGGTCGCTCATCGAGGGCACTCCGTGGTCGGGACGTTGCCGGGCATTGTGCGCCCGGGCGGGCGGCCCGGCCAAGTGCGGCCGACCCCAAGAACCCGCAGGCTGGAAGCAAGCCGGCGTCTGTGGCAGGCTTGCGGGGTCACCCCAAGGAAAACGCATGGCCTCCATCCGACTGGCTTCCCACACCAAGGACCTGGGCGACGGCTTCATGGTCCGGCGGCTGCTGCCGGCCCTGGCGGCGCGCGCCGTCGGCCCCTTCGTCTTCTTCGACCACATGGGTCCCACCGAGTTTGCGCCGGGACTGGGCCTGGACGTGCGGCCCCACCCGCACATCGGCCTGGCCACGGTCACCTATCTCTTCGAGGGGGCCATCACCCATCGCGACAGCCTGGGCACGGTGCGCGACATCCGCCCCGGCGACGTGAACTGGATGGTGGCCGGCCGCGGCATCGTGCACTCGGAACGCTCGCCCCAGGCGGAGCGCGCCGCCGGACACCGCCTGCACGGCATCCAGACCTGGCTGGCCCTGCCCCTGGCCGATGAGGACACCCTGCCCGACTTCGTGCACGTGCCGGCCGAAAGCCTGCCCGAGATCCGTGCCACCGGGGTGCACCTGCGCGTGATCGCCGGGGATGCCTTCGGCCAGACCTCCCCGGTGCCGGTGTGCACCCGCACGCTCTATGTGGCGGGTGAGATCGACACGGCCGCGCACATGGAAGTGCCGCTCGAGCACGAGGAGAGGGCGGTGTACGTGGTGTCGGGCTCGCTCACGGCCGACGGGGAGCCGCTGAACCCGGGCGACATGCTGGTGCTGCCGCCGCGCCCGGTACGGCTGCGTGCGCTCGAGGCGACACGCTTCATGCTGGTGGGTGGTGATGCGCTCGACCTGGGCCCGGAAAACACCGCCGATCACCCGCGCCACATGCGCTGGAATTTCGTGTCCTCGCGCCAGGAACGCATCGAGGAGGCCGTGCAGGCCTGGTCACGTCAGGACGCGGCGGCCTTCCCGCCGGTGCCGGGCGAGACCGAGTTCATCCCTTACCCCTGAGCGAGCACCTCGGCATCGATCGCGCCCATCAGGGGCGCGCCGTCGTCGGCCTGCAGCTCGATGTGGACACGGTCGCCACCCAACAGCCAGGCGCTGCGGGGCTCGCCGTGGGCGCGGCTTTCCTGGGCGCGCTTTTCGGCCAGGCAGGCCATGCCGTCGCCGGCGCTCAGCCCCAGGGGGCCGCTGTGCACCACGGTACCTGCCGGCAAGCTGCGCGTGCGGGCCGCCTGTGCCAGCCAGCGGCCCACATGCCAGCCCATCGCGGGGGCGGCATCGAAACGGCCCAGCCGCCGACCCTGGGCCTGCACGAGCAGGGGGAGGTGCACCCGCCCGCGCTGCCAGGCCTCGCCCAGCTCATCGGGCGTGAGGGCCACCGGTCCGTAGCTCGTGGCCGGGCGGGCATGCAGCAGGCCCCACGCGCGCTCACGCTCGGCCCTCAGCACCTCCGGCAGCGTCCAGGTGTTGGCCAGCGTCAGCAGGCGCACGCTCTCCAGGGCCTCGCTGGGGCTGCAGCCGGCGCTCAGGTCACCGGTCATCACGGCCAGCCCCGCCCCCAGATCCAGGGCCTCGCCTGCCAGCGGCGGCACCAGCGGGTCGGTGGGGCCGAGGTTCGCGCCGGCAACCGTTGTCACGATCGGGCCCTCGGCCTTGGGCGGCACGGGCAGGCCCAGGCGTTCCAGGTGCCCCGGGCTGGCCCAGGCATCGTAGGCCTGCACCGGACGGGGTAGCGGGGCCATGCACATCGCCGGATCGAAGGGGAAGGCGTGACGCGCGCGGCCCTGGTTGAGCGTCACGTACAGATCCTGCAACTGCGGTGACAGGAAGTTCCAGTCATCCAGCACCTGCTGCAATCGGGTCGCGATGCTGGTCGCATAATGGGCCGTCGTGAGGTCGCGCGAGACCACGACGAGCTGTCCATCGCGCGAACCGTCCTTGTACGTGGCAAGTTTCATGATTCCTGTCTGTATCGCAACCGCTTGGCATTGTAGGCAGCGGGCATGGGCCCGCCTCCCGTATGCTGAATGAACCGACGGGGTGGCGTCGGCGCGCCTTGTTGGGAGCGGCCCTGGCCGCGCCTTGGTGGGTGCGGGCCGAAGGGAGCGCTGCATCCTCGACGTGGCCCAAGGCCGTCACGCTCGACTACCACATGCGCCGCGGATTGCTCTCGGGCACGGGCCGGCTGGCCTGGCAGCCCCAGGGAGAGCGCTATGTGCTGCGCCTGGAAGCCCGCTTGCCGCTGCTGGGCGTCTTGCTCACCCAGACCAGCGTCGGCCGCCTGGGCCCGCAGGGCCTGATGCCCGAGCGGTTCACCGACGAGCGTCTGCGCCGCCCGGTGCGCACGGCCGATTTCCAGCGTCCCGACGGTCCCATCCGGTTTACCGGGCGCAGCGAGACGGCCCCTCTGCAGCCCGGCATGCAGGATCGCCTGAGCTGGATGCTCCAACTGGCCTGGCGGGTCCAGACGGAGGCCCGTCTGCGCGAGCCGGGGCGGGAACTGGAGATGCCGGTGGTGGGGGCCCGGGGAGACGTCGACCTGTGGTCCTTCCGGCTCCAGGGGGAGCAGACGCTGAGCCTGGCAGGGGGGCGCACTGCGAAGACCCTGCGCTATGAGAGGCTGGCCCGGGATCCGGGCGACCACCGCGCCGAAGTCTGGCTGGATCCGGTCCTGCAGCACCTCCCGGCGCGTGCTCGCCTGAGCGACGGCAAGGACGACCCGCTGGATCTGGTCCTCGTGGCACCTTGAACGCCTTGCCCTCAAGCCGGCAGTGGCTATGCCGAAACATGGCAAAGGGGTCGAGCTTGAAACTTGCCAGCCCATCCCCATGTCTCACCCAAGGACAACCCCATCGTCCTGGTGGGGGGTCCACGCAAGGAGTGCCAGATGCAAATGCTCTACAACTCGGACAACTTCGCTGTCGTGGCCTTCGAGGTGCCCGCCCGCGAGGCGGCGCCCGTGGCCGCCGAGGCGGAGGGAGCACTCACACGCGGGGGCTATGAGATCGTGGACAAATTCTCCCGCAAGGAAATCTACCTGGAAGGCGCGATGGCCGAAAGCTTCAAGGCCGGCGTCGAGGCCCTGATCCAGACTTCGCCCAGCGTCGAAGAGATCGACGCCTACATCGAACGCTTCGCCTCGTTGATGCACCAGCCCTTGGTGCTGCACTGACGTCCCCGCCCGCCCTGGGGAGGGCGGGCTTCCCATGCTGCGCGGCCTGCGCTATCGTGACCGCACGGCCGCCCCAGGCGGTGCCGCCCTGGCAACAAGGAGGTGCCCATGGTTCGACGCTTGGCAGATGCACGTGCATGGCCTTCCCCGGGCCTGCGGGATGCGCCCGTGCTCGATCGCATGTGCTCGCATTTCGTGCTCACGCTGACCTTGCGTCATCCGGGGCGGTTCAATGTGCGGCGCGACTGGAATTCCATGCTCTCGCTCACCGGCCGCCACCTCGTGTGGCCCGGTCCTGTGCTGCAGCGGGTGCGTGATTACCTCGGGCGCCGTTGCCTGGGCAACGCGCTGTGGCGGGGCCACGAAAGGCTCGACGACGAGACCTTCCTCGCCCGCCATGGCGCCTGGCGCGGCCCCTACGAAGAAGGCACGCTGTTCTTCTATCTCGACGAATACATCAAGGATGCCCCCAAGGACCTGATGTCCGTGCTGGGGGCCACGCGCGACTGGCTGGAGCGCGACCTGCAGCGTGAATCCACCCTGGTGCAGCAGAACATCGAGGCCCTGGGCGGGCTGCTTCAACTCAACCCGGCCGAGCGCGCGCTGCTGCTGTATGGCACCCTGGCGCGCTATCAGCGCGAGTTGCGGGGCCTGCTGGTGGAGTTCAAGGTGGCCAACGCCCACGAGGCCTATGCCCTGCTGGCCGAAGTGGCCCAGGTCGATGAACGCGAGGTGGCCGAGGCCTTGCGCGCAGGTTCGCGCCTGGAGCGCATCGGCATGGTCGAGAACCTCATCTCCGAGCACAACATCACCGACCTGGCCGACCTGATGAAGGTGTCCGAACAGCTGCCGCCGGTGCTGATGCGCGAGTACCGCGACCCCAACGACCTGATGGCCGTCTTCACGCGGCCGGCAGCGGCCAGCGGCCTGGCGATCGATGACTTCCACTACGTGGCCGATGACGCCCGCGTGATGGTGGCTTTGCTGCGCAATGCCGTGGCACGCCGCGAGGCCGGCGTCAACATCCTCGTCTACGGGCCGCCGGGCACCGGCAAGACCGAGCTGGCCAAGGTGGTGGCCCGGTCGGCCGGGCTGGAGCTCTATGAGGTGGAGTACGCCGATCGCGATGGCAACTCCCTCTCGGGGCGTGACCGCTACCGCTCGCTGCAGATCAGTCAGGTCTTCCTCAAGGGCAGCCCCAATGTGGCCCTGCTCTTCGACGAAGTCGAGGATGTCTTCCCGCCGCTGTCCACCGACACGGCGCAGTGGATGGCCCGGCTCGACGCCGGCGACGGCCCCCCCAACGGCTCGGTCAGCGGCAAGGCCTGGGTCAACCAGGTGCTCGAAAGCAACCCCGTGCCGGTGATCTGGGTCACCAACCGCATCGAGCAGATCGACCCGGCTTTCCGTCGCCGATTCCAGTACCACCTCGAGCTGCGCTCACCCCCGCCCGGCGCCCGCGAAGGCCTGGTGCGCAAGGCGCTGGCGGATGCACCGGTGGGCGAGGACTTCGTGGCCCGCCTGGCCGCACGCAAGGGCCTGACGCCCGCGCAGATCCGCACCGCGGTGCGCTTTGCACATCTGGCGCGCGAGGGCGAGGACGACGCGCGCCTGGAGCCGCTGATCGAACGCCAGCTCGCCAATGCCGACCGGGCTTTGGGCATGGGGGGCCGCGAGCGTGGCGCGCGCGTGAGCGTCACCCACTATGACCTGGGCTTGCTGAACACCGAGTCACGCTTCCCGGTGCCGCGCATCGTCGAGGCGCTGCGCCGCCGCCAGGTGGGCACGCTGTGCTTCCATGGTCCGCCCGGCAGCGGCAAGACGGCGCTGGCCGAGCACATCGCCGCCGAGCTGCAGCAACCCCTGCTGGTGCGCCAGGCCTCCGACCTGGTGAGCAAGTACGTCGGCGAGACCGAGCAGAACATGGCGCGCATGTTCGACGAGGCCCAGGCCGAGGGTGCGGTGCTGCTGCTCGACGAGGCCGACAGCTTCCTGCGCAGCCGCCGCATGGCCGAACGTCACTACGAGGTCAGCGAGGTGAACGAGATGCTCCAGGGCATGGAGCGCTTCGCCGGCATCTTCATCTGCACGACCAACCTCTTCGAGGACCTCGACGAGGCCGCCCTGCGCCGCTTCACCTTCAAGATCCGCTTCCATGCGCTCACGCCGGCCCAGCGCGAACGCATGTTTGCCACCGAGGCCCTGGGCGACCCGCAGGCCAGCCTGGGTCCCGAGCAGCGCGAACGCCTGGCGCGGCTCGACCAGCTCACGCCGGGGGACTTCGCCGCCGTGTGCCGGCAGGTGGACATCCTGGGTACGGCCTTCTCGCCCGACGAGTTCCTGGCCCAGCTGGAGGCCGAACATCGCACGAAACCGGACGTGCGTACGCGGCGCAACATCGGCTTCATGCACTGAGCCTCCCGGCCCTACATCTGCTCCCAGGGCAGCCCGTCGTGGCGCCAGCCGTTGAGCCGGCCGCGGTGGAAGTGTTCGTCGATGTCGCCTTCGAAGCCATGCAGCACATGCGCGACCTGGGTGAAGCCGGCCGCCTCCAGGGCCAGCCCGGCCTCGACGGTGCGCTTGCCCGAGCGGCACAGCAGCACCACCGGGCGCTGTGGGCTGCCCGCCTCGCGCAGCACCTGCTGGACGAAGCGGGCCTCGTCAACGACCATGTCGGGGTATTCGTACCAGGGGATGTGCACGACGCCCGGGGGGTGACCCACGTAGAGATACTCGATCTCCATGCGCACATCCACGAAAAGTGCGTCGGGATGCGCCTGCAGGTAGTCCCAGGCCTGGCGGGGGGTGAATTCTTTCATCGCGGTGTTCCTGTGCGCATTGTTGCGCAGCCCGGCACCGGGTGAGCCCTTGACGCTCTGCCTACAATCGGCGTCATGGACACCCGACCCTACACCCGAGCCGCCGCCTTGCCGGCCCTGATGCGCGAGCGCATCGTCATCCTCGATGGGGCCATGGGAACCATGATCCAGCGCTACAAGCTGGGCGAAGCCGACTATCGCGGCACGCGTTTCACCGATCACCCCAAGGACCTCAAGGGCAACAACGAGCTGCTGCAGTTCACGCGGCCCGACGTGATCTCCGAAATCCATGAGGCCTACCTGGCGGCGGGCGCCGACATCCTCGAGACCAACACCTTCGGGGCCACCTCGGTGGCCCAGGAGGACTACGGACTGGCTCCCCTGGCGCGCGAGATGAACGTCGCAGCGGCCCGCCTGGCGCGCGCGGCCTGCGACAAGTACAGCACGCCGGACAAGCCGCGCTTCGTGGCCGGCGCCTTCGGCCCCACCCCCCGCACGGCCAGCATCAGCCCGGACGTGAACGACCCGGGCGCGCGCAACGTCGATTTCGACACCCTGCGCGCGGCCTACTACGAGCAGGCCGAGGGGTTGCTTGAAGGGGGAGTCGACATTTTCCTGGTCGAGACCATCTTCGACACCCTCAACGCCAAAGCGGCCATCTTTGCCATCGACGAACTCTTCGAAGCCACTGGCGAGCGATTGCCCGTGATCATCTCGGGCACCGTCACCGACGCGTCCGGGCGCATCCTCTCGGGGCAGACGGTCAGCGCCTTCTGGCATTCGGTGCGTCACGCCCAGCCCATCGCCGTGGGCCTGAACTGCGCGCTGGGTGCGGCATTGATGCGCCCCTACCTGGAAGAACTGGCCAAGGCCGCCGGCGACACCTTCATCTCCTGCTACCCCAATGCGGGCTTGCCCAACCCGATGAGCGAGACCGGCTTCGACGAGACACCGGAGGTCACCGGGGGGCTGATGGAAGAGTTTGCCCGCGCAGGGCTGCTCAACATCGCCGGCGGCTGCTGTGGCACCACGCCGGAACACATTGCGGCCATTGCCCAGCGTGTGGGCCGTTACCAGCCGCGTTGCCAGGCCCAGGGCCTGTTCAGCGGCCTGGTGCCCCAGGCCGCCTGAGGGCGCGCGGAGCCTCAGAGGCCGGCGCCCTCAGGGCGCCGGGGCGCTGATCAGCAGATCCACCCGACGGTTCAGTGCCCGGCCCTCGGGCGTGGCATTGTCGGCCACCGGTTCGGCTTTGCCGCGGCCTTCGGCACGCAGCCGCTCGAAGGCGATGCCCCGCGCAATGAGGTAGTCGCGCGTCGATTCGGCCCGTTCCTTCGACAGGCGGTTGTTCAGCGCATCCGACCCCCGGCTGTCGGTGTGGCCGACGATCTGCACCCGGGTGTCGGGCGCCTCGGTCAGGGCGGAGGCCACCAGATCCAGCGTCTGGCGAAAGCCTGCCGTGACGGCGGTGCGGCCGCTTTCAAAGGCGCTGTCGCCCGTGGCACGTACCAGCAGCCGGTTGTCTTCGGTGCGCTGCACGGTCACCTGACCGGCACGTGCCACGCCGAGCAGGCGCTGGGCCAGGGCCTCCATGCCGGCGGTCCAGGCATGGCCGTCGATCACCGACACGGCCGGCGCGGGAGGCGGGGCCGGGGCGGTCGAGGTGCTGGGCGCCGGCTCAGAAGGCGCTGGGGGCGGGGCGGTCTCGCAGCCGGCTGCGAGCGCAGCACTCAGCGCCAGCGCCCATCGCAGCAGGGATGCCTCGGGCATGGGGTCTCCTCCGGGTGAGATGATGTCTGGACGGCAAAACGGCCCCGGGCCGGGAAGGGCGCGCGGGGCCGGACAGGTCAACGGGCCTGGGCGGATTGCTCACGCTCGGCGACGTAGATTTCGACGCGGCGGTTCTTCGAGCGCCCGTCCACGGTGTCGTTGCTGGCCACCGGCTCGCGGCTGCCGCGGCCGTCGATGGCGATGCGCGAAACCGCCACCCCACGCGCCACCAGGTAGTCGCGCGTGCTGGCGGCGCGCTCGATGGACAGCGGGTTGTTCACGGCATCGCTGCCCGTGGAATCGGTGTGGCCGATGATGCGGATCTCGGTGGCGGGATGCTCACGCATGCTCTGCGCGAACTTGTCGAGCACGGCACCGAGCTGCGGCCGCACGGCCGAGCGACCCACGTCGAAACCGGCGTCGGACGGGATCTGCACGCGGATCTGGTTGTCCGGGGTGCGCTCCACGCCGATGCCGGTGCCGGCGCTGGCCTGCTCCATCTTGGCCCGCTGCTCTTCCATGCGCTTGGACCAGATGTAGCCGCCCAGGGCCCCCACGGCCGCGCCGGCTGCGGCGCCGGTGGCGGCGCTGCGGCCCTTGTTGCCGCCTGCGGTGGCCACACCGATCACCGCGCCCGCGGCGGCACCGATGCCCGCCCCCTTGGCGGTGTTGGATTGCGTCTCACTCATGTTGGCGCAGCCTGCAGCCGCCAGGGCCAGGGCGCACACAGCCACGACATTGCGTTTCATGGACATTCCTTACGACAAAAAGAGGGAGGAAAGATTCAAGATTCGAGCCCAGCCGCGGCATTCACGCAAGTGCTCGCGGTAGAAAAATGTAACAAGCTGACGCTGCCGGGCTGCCGAGGGGGAGGAACTGCCGGAGTTTGGAGCCCATCGCTTAGAATCCAGTTCCTCCAAGGAGCGTTGCAGCACCGGCCGCCGGCCGGTGTCAGGCTTGGATTTCTTTTGCAACGACGCTCACCCGCGCCACGGGTGAGCCGTGGCCCATTTCCGGACTGGCCATGACCTCGATCCCTGCTCCCGCTGCCCCTGTGGCCCCGATGCGACTCTCGGGCCTGGAACCCGTGCTGATCGGCGAGGGCTCGCTTTTCGTCAACATCGGCGAGCGCACCAACGTCACCGGCTCCAAGGCCTTTGCGCGCATGATCCTCAACGGCCAGTTCGAGGAGGCCCTCGCGGTGGCGCGCCAGCAGGTGGAGAACGGCGCCCAGATCATCGACATCAACATGGACGAGGCCATGCTCGACAGCAAGGCCGCGATGGTGCGCTTTCTCCATCTCGTCGCCTCAGAGCCCGAGATCGCGCGCGTGCCCATCATGATCGACTCCTCGAAGTGGGAGGTGATCGAAGCCGGGCTGAAGTGCATCCAGGGCAAAGGCCTCGTGAACTCGATCTCGCTCAAGGAGGGCGAGGCCGAGTTCAAACGCCAGGCGCGGCTGATCCGGCGATATGGCGCAGCCACCGTGGTGATGGCTTTCGACGAGCAGGGGCAAGCGGACACCTTTGCGCGCAAGATCGAGATCTGCGAGCGGGCCTACCGCATCCTGGTCACGGAGGTGGGCTTCCCGCCCGAGGACATCATCTTCGACCCCAACATCTTCGCGATCGCCACGGGCATCGAGGAGCACAACAACTATGCGGTGGACTTCATCGAGGCCACCCGCTGGATCAAGCAGCATCTGCCCGGCGCCAAGGTGTCGGGGGGTGTGTCCAATGTGAGCTTCTCCTTCCGGGGCAACGAGCCGGTGCGCGAAGCCATCCACACCGTGTTCCTCTACCACGCCATCCAGGCGGGCATGGACATGGGCATCGTCAACGCCGGCATGATCGGGGTGTATGACGAGCTCGACCCCGAACTGCGCGAGCGGGTCGAGGATGTGGTGCTCAACCGCCGCGCGGACGCGACCGAACGTCTGCTCGAGATTGCCGAGGCGGTGAAGGGGTCGGCCAAGGACGACAGCGCCCGGCTGGCCTGGCGCGCGCTGCCCGTGGAAGAGCGCCTGTCGCATGCCCTGGTGCATGGCATCACCGATTTCATCGTCGAAGACACCGAGGAGATGTGGCAGAAGATCCGTGCCGATGGGGGCCGGCCGCTGCACGTGATCGAAGGCCCGCTGATGGCCGGCATGAACATCGTGGGTGACCTCTTCGGCGCGGGCAAGATGTTCCTGCCCCAGGTGGTGAAGAGCGCGCGCGTGATGAAGCAGGCCGTGGCCCACCTCGTGCCCTACATCGAAGAGGAGAAACGCCAGCTCGAAGCCGCTGGCGGCGATGTCAAACCCAAGGGCAAGATCGTCATTGCCACGGTGAAGGGCGATGTGCACGACATCGGCAAGAACATCGTCACCGTCGTGCTCCAGTGCAACAACTTCGAGGTCGTCAACATGGGGGTGATGGTGCCCTGCCAGGACATCCTCGCCCGCGCCAAGGTCGAAGGTGCCGACATCGTCGGCCTGTCGGGCCTGATCACGCCCAGCCTCGAAGAGATGCAGTACGTCGCCGCCGAGATGCAGCGCGACGAGCATTTCCGCATGAAGAAGATCCCGCTGCTCATCGGTGGTGCCACCACCAGTCGCGTGCACACGGCCGTGAAGATCGCGCCGCACTATGACGGCCCGGTGGTCTATGTGCCTGATGCCTCGCGCAGCGTGGGCGTGTGCTCGGACCTGCTCTCTGACGAGCGTGCAGCGAAGTACCTGGAAGAGCTGCGCGCCGACTATGAAAAAGTCCGTCAGCAGCATGCCAACAAGAAGCAGACCCCGCTGGTGAGCCTGGCCCAGGCGCGGGCGAACAAGACGCCCATCGACTGGGCTGCCTACCAGCCCACCAAGCCGAAGTTCATCGGGCGGCGGCTCTTTCGCAACTACGACCTGGGCGAGATCGCCCAGTGCATCGACTGGGGGCCCTTCTTCCAGACCTGGGACCTGGCCGGCCCCTTCCCGGCCATCCTCACCGACGAGGTCGTCGGCGAATCGGCGCGCCGGGTCTACAGCGATGGCCAGCGCATGCTCAAGCGGCTGATCGACGGCCGCTGGCTCACGGCGCATGCGGTCGTCGGCCTGTACCCGGCGGCCCAGGTGAACGACGACGACATCGTGCTCTATGCCGACGAGGCCCGCACCCAGCCGCTCATGACCTGGTACGGCATGCGCATGCAGTCGGAGCGACCGGTGGTGGACGGCGTGCGCCGCCCGAACCGCTGTCTGGCCGATTTCGTCTCGCCGCTGAACAACGACTATGTCGGCATGTTCGCCGTGACCGCCGGGATCGGCGTGGAGAAGAAGGAACAGTACTTCCTCGATGACCACGACGACTATTCGGCCATCATGCTCAAGGCCCTGGCCGACCGCCTGGCCGAAGCCCTGGCCGAACGCATGCACCAGCGCGTGCGCACCGAACTGTGGGGCTACGCCCCCGACGAGGCGCTCTCCAACGAGGAACTGATCGCCGAAAAGTACCGCGGCATCCGCCCGGCACCTGGCTACCCGGCCTGCCCCGATCACAGTGTCAAGCGCGACATGTTCCGCGTGCTGGGCGCCGAGGACATCGGTATGGGCCTGACCGACAGCCTGGCCATGACGCCGGCCGCCAGCGTCAGCGGCTTCTACCTGGCCCATCCGCAGGCCACCTACTTCAACGTTGGCAAGATCGGCCCCGACCAACTGGATGACCTGGCCCAACGCAGCGGCCGCGATCGCGCCGAAGTCGAGCGGCTGGCCGGGGCCTGGGGCTGAGCTGGCTCAGCCGACGCGGCGCCGCCCCTGCACGTGCGCATCGATCAGGGCGCGCAGGTCGCGGCGCACGAGGTCGCCTTGTTCGTCGATCAGCGCCACGCGCAGCAGCCCGATGAGGAAATACATCGACTCCATGGCCGCGAGCTGGGGGTCGAGGCCGGCGCGCAGCTGGCCGGCGCTGGCGGCGTCGCGGTAGACGCGCAGCAATTTCTCGCGGAACTCGCGCAGCTCGGCCAGGTGCTGCTCCAGCCCATGACCCATGGGGCCGACGAACTCGCACTTGTAGTTCAGGATCTCGACGGTCTGGCGCAGCGGTGAGGCCTGCAGCACGGCGTCGGCCAGTTCGTTCATGAAGTTGCGCAGCCGCTCCAGCGGCTCGTGGTTCTTGTCCTGCAGCAGGGTGAAGTCGGTGCGGTCCATCAGCGGCAGCTCGACTTCGTCGCACATGGCCTTGAACAGCTCCTCCTTGTTGGCGAAGTGCCAGTAGATGGCGCCGCGGGTCACTCCGGCTTCCTGGGCGATGTGCTCCAGGCTGGTGGCCGAGACGCCGCGGGCATGGAAGCAGCGGCGCGCCGCCGCCAGGATCTGGCAGCGGGTCTGTTCGGCTTCTTCTTTGGTGCGTCGGACCATGTCATGCATACATTCAGGAATGTATGTATGATACCGCCTCGTTCCCCCCTACATCCCCGGGTAAGCGAGGAGTCGCACGGTTTTCCTGCGGTTTTCCTGTCTTGCCTCAAATCCCCGGACGGGAGGCCCTCATGAGGGGTGTCCCGCCCTTTTTCGTTGCGAGCCCCGATATGCGAGCTTCTTCCAAGGTGTTTCCGTCCGTCCCCGCTTCCGCGCCCTGGCGGCGCACCCTGCTGGCTGCCGTGGCCGGCGCAGGTCTGATGGTGCTGGCGGCCTGTGGCCCCGCACCCGCTTCCGGCGGCCCGGGTGCCGGCGGCGCGATGCCGGCCATGCCTGTGCAGGTGCGGGTGATGCAGGAGCAGACGCTGCCGCTGACCCTGGAAGCCGTGGGCCAGGCCGAAGGGTCCAAGCAGGTGGAGGTGCGGGCCCGCGTGTCGGGTCTGATCGAGCGCCAGCGCTACCAGGAAGGTGAGCGTGTGCGGGCCGGAGCACCGCTCTACCAGATCGAGCGTGCCCCCTTCGAGATCGCCGTCCAGCAGGCCCGTGCCCAGCTGGCGCAGCAGCAGGCCCAGCTCGAACAGGCGCGCCGCGAAGCCGACCGGCTCGGCCCGCTCGCCCAGGCCCAGGCCATCAGCCAGCGCGAGGCCGACAACGCCCAGTCGTCGCTGCGATTGGCCGAGGCGGGCGTGGCGCAGGCGCAGGCGCTGGTGCGGGAGGCCGAACTGAACCTCTCCTACACCACCGTGACGGCGCCGATCTCGGGCATCAGCGGGCGTTCGCTGAAGTCCGAAGGCGCCCTGGTCAACCCCACCACCGACAGCCTGCTGACCACGCTCACCCAGGCCGACCCGATCTGGGTGCGCTTTGCGCTGTCGGAATCGGAGCTGGCGCGCCTGCGCACGGCCGGCGGCACCCAGGTGCGTCTGCTCAGCGCCGAGGGTCAACCCCTGCTGGCGCAGGGCAAGCTGAACTTCTCGGGTTCTACCGTGGACACGGCCCTGGGCACGGTGCAGTTGCGCGCCGAGTTCGCCAATCCCGATCTGCAGGTGCTGCCGGGCCAGTTCGTCAAGGCCCAGGTGGTAGCAGGCGAGGCCCGGGCCTTCCTGGTGCCTCAGGCGGCGGTGATGCAAAACGAGCAGGGCCGCATGGTCTGGGTGATCCGCGACGGGCAGGCCCAGCCGGCTCCCATCCAGACCGGCGGCTGGTCGGGCAGCGACTGGGTGGTGACCGGAGGACTGAAGGCCGGCGACCAGGTCATCGTCGACAACCTCTTGAAACTGCGCCCCGGCGCGCCGGTGACGGCCCAGGCCGCGGCCGCCGCCACGCCGGCCGCCTCGGCGCCGGCCTCGGGCAACTGAAGGAGTCCGCATGAACTCCCGCTTCTTCATCGAGCGGCCGATCTTTGCGGCCGTGCTGTCCATCATCATCGTGCTGGCCGGGCTGGTCTCGATGCGCGCACTGCCGATCGCGCAGTACCCCGAGATCGCCCCGCCCACGGTGACCATCACCGCCTCGTATCCCGGCGCCTCGGCCGAGACGCTGGCCACCACCGTGGCCGCGCCGATCGAGGAGCAGCTCTCGGGCATCGAGGGCCTGCAGTACTTCAACTCCAGCGCGTCGTCGAACGGCACCGTGGAGATCACGGCCACCTTCGAGGTGGGTACCGACATCGACAAGGCCACCTTCAACGTCAACAACCGTGTGCAGCTTGCCTCGCCGCGCCTGCCTGACGAGGTGCGCCGCAACGGCGTGGTGGTGGCCAAGCGCTCGAACAACTTTCTGCTGGTCATTGCGCTGAACTCACCCCAGCGCACGCACGACGAGTTGTTCCTGTCGAACTACGCCACGCTCAACATCCTGGACGAGCTCAAGCGCATTCCCGGCGCAGCCGACGTGCTGATCTTCGGCGCGCGCGACTACTCCATGCGCGTGTGGCTCAACCCCGACCGCATGGCGCAACTGGGCGTGACGCCGGCCGACGTGGCTGCCGCCATCAGCGCGCAGAACGCGCAGTACGCCGCCGGCAAGATCGGCGCCGAACCGGCGCCCCCAGGCCAGGAGATCGGCTACACCGTCACGGCACGCGGCCGCCTGCTGCGCGCCGAGGAGTTCGGCGACATCATCCTGCGCTCGGGCGGGCCGGGCGGCGTGCTGCGTCTGAAGGATGTCGCCCGCGTGGAACTCGGGGCGCAGAGCTATGACCAGACGAGCAATGTCAACGGGCTGCCCTCGATCGCCATCGGCGTGTTCCTGCAGTCGGGCGCCAACGCGCTGGACGTGGGCGATGCCGTCAAGGCCAAGCTCGAAGAGCTCAAGAGAGAGCGCTTCCCCGAAGACGTGGACTACCTCATCCCCTACGACACCACGCTTTTCGTGTCGGCCTCCATCGGTGAGGTGGCCAAGACGGTGATCGAGGCGGCGCTGATCGTGCTGGTGGTGGTGTTCGTCTTCCTGCAGACCTGGCGTGCCACCATCATCCCGATGCTGGCCGTGCCGGTGTCGCTGATCGGCACCTTCGCCGGCCTGTGGCTGCTGGGCTTCTCGATCAACACGCTCACGCTGTTCGCGATGGTGCTGGCCATCGGCATCGTGGTGGACGACGCCATCATCGTGATCGAGAACGTCGAACGCCTGATGCGCGAGGAGAAGATGAGCCCCTTCGCGGCGGCCATCGAAGCCATGCGCGAGGTCTCGGGCGCGGTGGTGGGCATCGTGCTGGTGTTGTGCGCGGTGTTCATCCCGGTGGCCTTCATGGGCGGTATTGCGGGGCAGTTGTATCGCCAGTTCGCGGTGACGGTGGCCATCTCGGTGGTGCTGTCCGGCGTGGTGGCGCTCACGCTCACGCCGGCGCTGTGCGCGCTGCTGCTCAAGCCTCACGAGCATGACGGCCCCACGCGGGGCGAGCGCTTCTTTGCCCCCTTCAACCGCGGGTTCAACTGGCTCACTGCGCGCTTTCTGGGCGGGGTGAACCTGGCGCTGAAGTACCGCGCGGTCGCCATCGGTGCCTTCGTGCTGATGCTGGGGGCGGCGGCCCTGCTGCTGGCCAAGGTGCCTGGCAGCTTCGTGCCCGACGAGGACCAGGGCTACATCATCGCCTCGGCGGTGCTGCCCGATGGCGCCACGCTCGCGCGCACCGAGCGCACCACCGACCTCTTGCGCCAGATGAACGCGGACAACCCGGCCATCCACAGCTTCTTCGCGATCAATGGCTTCGACTTCATCGGTGGGGGCGCGAAGTCGAATGCCGCCACCATCTTCGTGCCGATGAAGCCCTGGGAAGAGCGCCAGCAGAGCTCGCAGGAGCTGGCCCGGGCGGTGTCGGGCATGGGCTTTGCCCTGCCCGACGGCATCGCCTTCGCCTTCAACCCGCCCGCCATCATGGGCCTGGGTCAGGCCGGCGGCTTCGAGGTTTATGTGCAAGGCCGCACCGAACCCGATCCGAAGAAGCTCGCCCAGGTGACGCAGGACTTCATGGCCGCGCTGGAAGCCCATCCGGCGGTCACGGGCCTGAACACCTTCTATCGGCCCACCGTGCCGCAGCTGCGGGTGGAAGTGGACCGCGAGAAGGCCCTGGCCCTGGGCGTGCCGGTGAACGAGGTGTTTGCCGCGCTGCAGGCCCAGATGGGCTCGCTCTATGTGAATGACTTCAACCGCCAGGGCCGCACCTACCGCGTCACCTTGCAGGCCGATGCGCCCTACCGCGCCAAGCCCGAGGACCTGGGGCGCCTGTTCGTGCGCTCGCAGACCACCGGGCAGATGGTGGCGCTGAAGTCGCTCATTCACGTCGAGGACATCATCGGCCCCGAGCAGATCGAGCGCTACAACGGCTACATCGCGGCCAAGATCTTCGGCAATGCGGCGCCCGGTTTCAGTTCGGGCGAGGCCATCGCGGCGGTGGAACAGGTGGCGCGCGAGACGCTGCCGCCGGGCTACGGCATCGAGTGGACGGGCCAGGCTTTCCAGGAAAAGCGCACCGGCAACGCCTCGGTGTTTGCCTTCGGCTTTGCGCTGATCATGGTCTACCTGATTCTGGCCGCGCTGTACGAGCGCTGGGGCGTGCCGATGGCGGTGCTGCTGGCTGTGCCGTTTGCGGTGACGGGCGCCTTGCTGCTGGTGTTCCTGCGCGGCATGGAAAACGACATCTACTTCCAGATCGGCCTGGTGGTGCTGATCGGTCTGGCGGCAAAGAACGCCATCCTGATCGCCGAGTTCGCGATGCAGGGCATGGAGCGTGGGCTGTCCGCCGTGGCCGCGGCCCGCGAGGCGGCCCGCCTGCGTTTCCGCCCCATCGTGATGACCTCGCTGGCCTTCGGCCTCGGGGTGGTGCCGCTGATGATCGCCACCGGCGCCGGCGCGGCCGCGCGTCAGTCGATGGGTACGGGCGTGTTCGGCGGCATGCTGGTGGCCACCTTCATCGCGCCCATCTTCATCCCGCTCTTCTACACCCTGCTGGCCCGCAAACCGCGGCCCCAGCACAGCCATGCCCCCGGCTCGACCGAGGAGGTGCCGGTATGAACACCCTGACCCTGAACACTCCCTCGCGGCTGCTGCCGCTGCTGGGCGCGGTCCTGCTGAGCGCCTGCGCGGCGGTGGGGCCCGATTACGAACGCCCGGCCACGCCGCTGCCGGCGCAATACAGCGCCGCCACGCCCGCGGCTGACGCCGTGCCTGCCATCTCTTCCACCTGGTGGACGCTCTTCGGCGATGCCACGCTCAACGGCCTGGTCGAGGCGGCTCGCCGCAACAACACCGACCTGCAGGCGGCCGTGGCCCGCGTCGAGCAGGCCGAAGCCCTGCTGCGCGAAGCCGATGCCTTGCGCTGGCCCTCGCTGGGCCTGAGCGGCGGGGCGTCGCGCCAGCGCACGAGCGACCTCTCGGCCGCCGGCAACGGCGGCACCTTCAACACCTTCCAGCTGGCGGCCACCACCGGCTTCGAGATCGACTTCTGGGGTCGGCTGCGCCGTGCCTCGGAAGCCGCGCGCGCCCAGGCCCTGGCCACCGACCATGCCCGCGAGGTGGTGTGGCAGACGGTGAGCGGCCTGGTGGCCCAGGGGTACTTCAGCCTGCGCATGCTCGACGAGCAGATCGCCCTCAGCCGCGACACCCTGGCCTCGCGCGAGGAAAGCCTGCGCCTGCTGCGCCTGCGCCTGCAAGGTGGCGCGGCCGCGCGCCTGGAGGTGGACCAGGCCGAAGCCGAACGCGCCGAAGCCGCGTTGCAACTGCGCGAGCTGCAACGCCAGCGCGACCTGGCGCAATCGCAGCTGGCCCTGCTGACCGGCCAGCCCGGCCTGCAGGTGGCCGCCGGTGCGGTGCGCGACTTGCCGCTGCCGCCGACCCCGCCCGCCGGTCTGCCCTCGGCCCTGCTCGAGCGCCGGCCCGACGTGCGCCAGGCCGAAGCGCTGCTGGCCTCGGCCAACGCCCAGATCGGCGTGGCGCGCGCGGCGATGTACCCCAGCATTTCGCTCACGGGCGCTTTCGGCGGCCAGAGCGCCGAGCTGTCCGACCTGCTCAAGAGCGGCGCACGCATCTGGTCGCTGGGCCTGGGGCTGGACCTGCCCATCTTCGACGCCGGCCGCCGCCGCGCCCAGGTGGCCCAGGCCGAGGCCCGCCAGCGTGAGTCGCTGGCCGCTTACCAGGGCGCGGTGCAATCGGCCTTCCGCGATGTGGGGGATGCGTTGACCAACCTCGACGCCGCCCGTGCCGCGCAGGCCGATGTGGAGATGGCGGCCCAGGCCAGCGAGCGTGCGTTGCAGACCGCGAAGCAGCGTTACGACGCCGGCTATTCGGCCTACCTGGAACTGCTGGACGCCCAGCGCAGCGCCAACAGCACGCGCTTGCGCGTGCTCGACAACCGCCGTGCCCAACTGGCCGCCACGGTGGACCTGTTCAAGGCCCTGGGCGGCGGCTGGACTCCGCCGGAAGTGGCGGCGGCCGCTCATTGAGCGGGTGAGCCGAACTCAGTCCGCGATGGCGTCCGCGGCGGCGGGTGCCTGCGGCTGGGAGCGGGCGCGCACGTTCAGCCACACCGAGGTGGCGCCGCTCGCGGCGATGACGGCCATGCCGGCAAAGGCCCAGGCGTCGGGCGTCTGCGAGAAGATGATCCAGCCCCACAGCGTGGCGAAGGCGATCTGCGCGTAGGTGAAGGGCATCAGCACCGCCGTGGGCGCGCGGCCCAGGCCGTAGATGAAGGCCAGGTGCCCGAAGGTGCCCATCAGCGCCACCATCGTCAGCACCGCCCAATGCTGCAGGCTGGCGGCGCCCAGCGATTCAAAGGCATCCACGGGGCTGGCCAGCAGGGCCACGCCCAGCAGCGCCGCGCCGATGGCGCCGGTGTAGAAGTGCGTGGTCATGGGCGATTCCAGCCCCGACATGCGGCTGGTGACGAGCTGGAACAGCGCACTGGCCAGCGCCACCGTCAGAGGCAGCAGCGCGGCCCAGCCGAAGAGGCCGCTGCCCGGCCGGATCACCAGCAGCGCGCCCACAAAGGCCACCACCACCAGCGCCCAGCGCAGGGCCGACACGTGCTCGCGCAGCACCAGCGGCGCCAGCAGCGTCACGAACACGGGGGCCAGCATCACCACCGCCGTGAACTCGGCCAGCGGCATCACCCGCAGCGCATAGAAGGCCAGCACGCTGGTGGTGAGCAGCAGCACGCCGCGCAGCAACTGGAAGCGCGGGTGCTGCACCCGAAAGCGCCGCCAGCCCCCGCGGCTCAGCAGCCACACGCCCATGATGAGCGCCTGCACCCCGTAGCGGAACCACACCACCACCAGCATGGGCAGCACCAGGCTGAGGTGCTTCACACCACTGTCCAGCGTGGCAAAGCAGGCCACGGCCAGCACCGTCAGGCCGATGCCCGACAGCACGCGCGTGGGCGGAGCCGCGGTGGCAGGGTTCACGAAGGCAGGTGGACGCGATCGGCCAGCGCTTCCCACACCGGGCGCAGCGTGCCGCTGAGGTAGGGCAGGGCGCCCAGGTCGGTATGGCTTTCGTCGGGCGAGTGGAAATCGGAGCCGCGCGAGGCCAGCAGGTCGAACTCCTGCGCCAGCGCCGCGTACTTCACATAGTCCTGCTGCGTGTGGCTGCCGGTGACGACCTCCACGCCGCGCCCGCCGAACTCGCGGAACTCGCTGAACAACGCGTATTCCTCGTTGGCCGTGAACTTGTAACGCCCCGGGTGGGCCACCACGGCCACGCCGCCGGCGTTCACGATCCAGCCCACGGCATCGCGCAGGCTGGCCCAGCGGTGCGGCACATAGCCCGGCTTGCCCTCGGTGAGGTACTTGCGGAACACCTCCTGCGTGTCGCGGCAGGCGCCCACCTCCACCAGGAAGCGCGCAAAGTGCGTGCGCGAGATCAGCTCGGGGTTGCCCACGTACTTGAGTGCCCCCTCATAGGCCCCGCGGATGCCCACCCGCGCCAGCCCCTCGGCCATCTCCCGCGCCCGCGCCTCGCGCCCACCGCGCGTGCGCGCCAGGCCGTCAACCAGGGCCGCATCGTCCGGATCGAAGCCCAGGCCCACGATGTGCACGGTTTCACCCGCGAAGGTCACGGAAATCTCGGTGCCCGTGAGGTAAGGCAGCCCCAGGCTCAAGGCCGCCGCCCGCGCCCGGTGCTGCCCGCCCACTTCGTCGTGGTCGGTCAAGGCCCACAACTGCACCCCATTGGCCTGCGCACGCGCCGCCAGGTCCTCCGGGCAAAGCGTGCCGTCGGAGACGCTGGAATGGCAATGGAGATCGGCGTTGAGGACGCCGGCAGGCGAGAAATTCACATCTGCATTGTAGGAAGCCAGGGCCACCGAGACGGGCCAGGGGGTATCCACAGACGGCCGGGATGCCAAGAGCTGCGCGGAAAATGCCGGGGCCAGCCAGGCCAACCACCTCACTCACGCCTCTTTGTGGGGTATTGCCTGCACCTGTGGGCGCAGGCCGCCTCAAATCAAGCCATCTTGGCTAGCCTTCGGAAGCCACGCACTGCAGGCCCAGATGCGCTTCGAAGGCGTCGAAGTCGCGGTCGCTGTGCAACAGACGATAGCCGCTGACGATGCATCGAGTGGCCAGTACAACGTCGATCGTTCCTCGAACCGTAACGCCCAAGCAGACGGCGAACTTCGTTGAACTCCTTGTCATGCTTGCAGCCCCGCAGAACCTCAGTGAAGATGAGGTCGCCGAGCGCGAGCTCTTGGGAGGCAAGCAGCCCGTCATGCCACGCCGTCTGGATCGTCGCCTTGCCACGGAAGGTGTGTGGACTCCCCCACAACGGCAAGGACCTGATCGATGGGGGCGGGACGGCATAAGCCCCCCCGCAGCGTTCAGCGGGTCGACCTGGATGGAGAATGGCGCTCATGACACCGCTTCCTTCCATTGCGCTGGGTCGCTACCGTCACTACAAGGGCGGTGAGTACGAAGTGCTCGGCGTGGTTCGCCACAGCGAGTCACTGGAGCCGATGGTGCTGTACCGTCCGCTCTACAACGCTTCGGGCCTGTGGGTGAGGCCCTACGCGATGTTTCTCGAAACCATCGAGTGGGACGGGCGCCGCCGGCCGAGATTCGAACGAATGGACCCTTCGGGGGACTGAAGGGCCGCCGGCCCCAACGCAGGAGACGACAATGGACGTCATGACCGGCTTGGCGCGCCACACGGTGCGCGCCAACGGCATCAGGATCAACGTCTGGGCGGGGGGCGAGGGCCCGCCGGTGCTGCTGCTGCACGGCTGGCCGCAGACGGCGCAGATGTGGCACAAGATTGCGCCGGCGCTGGCCGGGCAGTACACGGTGGTCTGCCCCGATCTGCGCGGCTACGGCGATTCCGACAAGCCGCGTGACGGCTACGACAAGAAGACGATGGCGCGCGACATGCACGCGCTGATGCTCGCGCTGGGTCATGCGCGTTATGCGGTGGTGGGGCACGACCGCGGTGGGCGCGTCGGGCACCGGCTGGCGCTGGATCAACCCGAGGCCGTCACGCGCCTGTGCGTGCTCGACATCGTGCCCACCCACACCGTGTTCATGCAGACCGACCGGCACCTGGCGGCTGCGTACTGGCACTGGTTCTTCTTCCAGGCCCCTGACCTGCCCGAGGTGATGATCTCGGCGGCGCCTGAGGCCTTCCTGCGCCATGTGCTGCGCTCGCTGAGCTTCCAGGCCGGGGCCATCGAGGAGCCGATGGTGCAGGAGTACCTGCGCGCCTTCACCCTGCCCGGCACGATCCGCGCCACGCTGGAGGACTATCGCGCCGCCGCCACGCGCGATGTCGAGGACGACGAGCGCGACCTGGCCTTGCGGGTGCGTTGCCCGCTGCTCACGATCTGGGGCGAGTACGGCAAGATGCACGGCATGTTCGACGTGCTGGCCACCTGGCAGGCCAAGGGCGAGGACGTGCGGGGCCATCCGCTGCCCTGCGGACACTTCATTCCCGAAGAGGCCCCCGAGGCCTTGCTCACCGACCTTCGAAAGTTCCTCTCATGACCCGATCCCTCATCAGTTCCGGCTCCCCCTTCGAGGAGCAGATTGGCTATTCCCGCGCCGTGGTCGATGGCGACTGGATCTTCGTGTCGGGCACCACCGGCTTCGACTACGCGAGCATGACCATCTCGGACGACGTGGCTGAGCAGGCCGAGCAATGCCTGAAGAACATCCAGCACGCCCTGCGCCAGGCGGGAGCCGACCTGGCGGACGTCGTGCGCGTCCACTACATCCTGCCCAGGGCGGCCGATTTCGAGGCCTGCTGGCCCGTGCTGCGGCGCTACCTCGGCGCGGTGCGGCCGGCCGCCACGATGTGGTCGGCAGCGCTGCTCGACCCGCGCATGAAGATCGAGATCGAGGTGACCGCCCGCAAGGCCACGCGAGCCTGAGCTGGGCTACACTCCTTCTGTCACACGTTGTTACATATGAGGTGGGTTCTGCCTCGCACGTGTGGCCAGGAAGGAGACGACGATGTCCGAGTCCGCGAAGACCCCGCTGTACAAGGAGTCCACCATCGCCGACGAGCCCATCCTGGGGCCGGCGCTGTTCCTGCCCGACGGCCGCATCCGGCCGCTCACCTGGTTCGAGCGCGTGCTGGTGGCACTGCGCCTGACCTCCGCCAAGGACCTCGAAGCGCGCCACTTCAAGCAGGCGGCGTCCTCCTCCTGATCACGTCGCCTGCAAGGCCCGCCGCAGCTGGATGGCTTCGGCCAGGTGGGCCACGGCCAGGGTGTCGGCCCCGGCCAGGTCGGCCACGGTGCGTGCGAGCTTGAGCACGCGGTGCAGGCTGCGGGCCGACCAGCCCAGGCGGGCGGCGGCGGCCTGGAGGAAGCGCGAAGCCGTGTCGTCCAGCGGGCAGTGGGTGTCGATCAGGGCACCGTGCAGCAGGGCGTTCGTGCAGCCCTGGCGGGCCAGCTGGCGTTCCCGCGCCCGGGCCACGCGCTCGGCCACGGCCGCGGTGGACTCGCCTTCGGGCAGCTTCAGCAGTTCGTCATGGGCCACGCTGGCCACCTCCACCTGCACGTCGATGCGGTCGAGCAGGGGGCCGCTGAGCTTGCCCTGGTAGCGCGACACCGCCTCGGGGCTGCAGCGGCACAGGCGCTGGCGCGAGCCCAGGTAGCCACAGGGGCAGGGGTTCATCGCGGCGATGAGCTGGAAGCGGGCCGGGAATTCGGCCTGGTGGGCGGCGCGCGAGATGGTGATCTGGCCGGTCTCCAGCGGCTCGCGCAGCACTTCCAGGGCGGCGCGGGGGAATTCGGGCAGCTCGTCGAGGAAGAGCACGCCATGGTGGGCCAGCGAGATCTCGCCGGGGCGGGGCGGCGAGCCGCCGCCGGCCAGGGCCACCGGCGAGGCGCTGTGGTGGGGTGCACGGAACACCCGCTGGCGCCAGCGCGCCGGGTCGAAGCTGCCCACCAGGCTGAGCACGGCAGCCGACTCCAGGGCGGCTTCGGTGTCCAGCGGCGGCAGCAGCCCGGCAAAGCGCTGGGCGAGCATGGATTTGCCGGTGCCCGGCGGGCCCACCATCAGCACGCTGTGGCCGCCGGCCGCGGCAATCTCCAGCGCACGCTTGGGGCCGGCCTGGCCTTTCACGTCGCGCAGGTCGGGCCCGGTGGCAGGCATGTCGTCGGGGGCTTCCTGCTGGCGCACCCAGCCACTGTCATCGGGCACGCCGCTGCCGGCCGGTTGCAGCGACTGCACCACGTCGAGCAGGTGGCGGGCCCCATACACGACGGTGCCGTGCACCAGCGAGGCCTCGCGCGCGCTGTCCATGGGCAGCACCATGGCACGGCCCTCGCCCTGTCGACGCAGGGCCAGGCTCATGGCCAGGGCGCCGCGCACCGGGCGCAGGTCGCCGGCCAGTGAGAGTTCCCCCGCGAATTCGTAGCCGCCCAGCGCGTCGGCCGGGATCTGGCCCTGGGCGGCCAGGATGCCCAGGGCGATGGGCAGGTCGAAGCGGCCGGACTCCTTGGGCAGGTCGGCCGGGGCCAGGTTCACGGTGATGCGCTTGTTGTGCGGAAACTCCAGGCCGCTGTTGAGCAGGGCGGCACGCACGCGCTCGCGGGCTTCCTTCACCTCGGTGTCGGCCAGGCCCACCAGCGTGAAGCTGGGCAGGCCGTTGGCCAGGTGCACCTCGACGGTGACGGGCGGCGCCTGCAAAGCGGCCAGCGCCCGGCTGTGGATCACGGCCAGTGACATGGCAAACCTCTCCTGAATGGGTGCTGTTCTTGTGCGGCGGGGCGACCCGCCCTGGGGCTGCATTCTGGCCAGAAGCGCCGTAACCGGGTGTAGCACCCGCACCCCGGGACGCGGGATGGCACAAAGATGGTGCAAGCACTGCGCCTGCACCGCCAGGGTGCGGCTTTGGTGCGCAAGAAGGGCGGGCTGCGCCGTCCTGGGGCAGGTGAGCGGGCTGCGGGCAGTGGCACGCTTCGTGCAGAAAGGGCTGCGGTTCCTGTCACCCACCCCGTTGAGGAGTTCGTTCATGTCCCGCAAAACCCTGCTTGCCCTGGCGCTTGCCTCTTCCTTTGTTGCAGCCCCGGCCCTGGCCCAAGGCGTGGAAACCAACTTCAGCCTGACCACGAACTACAAGTTCCGCGGACAGGACCAGACCGACAACAAGCCGGCCATCCAGGGCGGCTTCGATTACAGCATCGGCGGCTTCTACGTCGGCAACTGGAACTCCAGCATCAGCTTTGCCAATGGCATCGAGATGGATGTCTATGGCGGCTACCAGGGCGAAGTGGCCGGCCTGGGCTACGACGTCGGCGTGCTTCAGTACATCTACCCTGGCCTGTCGGATGCCAACACCACCGAAGTCTATGGCGGCCTGAGCTACGGCCCCTTCGGTGCCAAATACTCGCACACGGTGTCCAAGGAGTACTTCGGGGTGTCCAGCGGGCGCAACACCGGCTACCTGTCACTCACGGCCGAGTACGAGGTGATCAGCGGTCTCACCCTCGATGGTGCGGTCGGCTTCAGCCGCTTCCGCAGCAGCACCGGCCTGGAGGACTACTACGACTACAAGGTGGGTGCGACCTACGATCTGGGCTCCGGCTTCTCGCTGGGCGGCCATGTGGTGGGTGCCAACAAGAAGGACTTCTATGGCGACATCAACAAGGCCCGCTTCATCGTCACGCTGACCAAGGCCATGTAAACCTCAGGCGCCCGTCGCGCAGGGCGGGCGCCGCCTTTCCTACTTTCTCAAGGAGCAAGCCATGAAGATGGTGACTGCCATCGTCAAGCCCTTCAAGCTGGACGAAGTGCGCGAAGCCCTCAGTGCCATCGGGGTGCAGGGCATCACGGTGACCGAGGTCAAGGGCTTCGGCCGCCAGAAGGGCCACACCGAGCTGTACCGTGGGGCGGAGTACGTCGTCGACTTCCTGCCCAAGGTGAAGATCGAGGCGGCGGTGGACGATGCCATCGTCGATCGCGTCATCGAAGCCATCGAAGGCGCAGCCCGCACCGGCAAGATCGGTGACGGCAAGATTTTCGTGTCGGCCCTCGAGCAGGTGGTGCGCATCCGCACCGGCGAGACGGGCAAGGACGCCCTGTGATCCTTCCGACCTAGAGAGACAACCCATGAAAAAACTGCTTGCCATCCTGGCGTTCGGTCTGTCGGCCCTCGGGTTCGTGGACGTCGCCCTGGCCCAGGACGCTGCGGCGTCTGCGGCCGCCGAAGCGCCGGCCGTCACGGCCGCTGCTCCCGCTGAAGCTCCTGCGGCACAAGCCGCTGCTGCCGAGCCCGCCGTCCACAAGGGCGACGTGGCCTGGATGATGACGGCCACTGCGCTGGTCATCATGATGACCATCCCGGGCCTGGCGCTGTTCTACGGCGGCCTGGTGCGCGCGAAGAACATGCTGTCGGTGCTGATGCAGGTCTTCGTGATCTTCTCGCTCATCACCGTGCTGTGGGCCATCTATGGCTACAGCCTGGCCTTTGGCGGGGAAGGCGCCTTCATCGGCTCGCTCGACAAGATCTTCCTGATGGGCGTGACGCCGGACAGCCTGGCCGACACGTTCACCGATGAGGTCAAGCTGCCCGAGTACGTGTTCATCGCCTTCCAGTCGACGTTCGCGGCCATCACCTGCGCCCTGATCGTGGGCGCCTTCGCCGAGCGCATCAAGTTCTCGGCGGTGCTGCTCTTCTCGGTGCTGTGGTTCACCTTCAGCTACCTGCCCATCGCCCACATGGTGTGGGGTGCTGGCGGCCTGCTGCTGGAAGACGGCGCGCTCGACTTCGCGGGCGGCACGGTGGTGCACATCAACGCCGGCGTGGCGGCCCTGGTGGGCGCCTACATGGTGGGCAAGCGCCTCGGCTTCGGCAAGGAAGCCATGACGCCGCACTCGCTGACGCTGACGATGGTCGGCGCCTCGATGCTGTGGGTGGGCTGGTTCGGCTTCAACGCCGGCTCCAACCTGGAAGCCACGTCGGGCGCCGCCCTGGCCTTCATCAACACCATCGTCGCCACGGGCGCGGCCACCCTGGCCTGGTGCATCGGCGAAGGTCTGGCCAAGGGCAAGGCCTCCATGCTGGGGGCAGCCTCCGGTGCGATCGCCGGCCTGGTGGCCATCACCCCGGCCTGTGGCTCGGTGGGCCCGATGGGCGCCATCATCATCGGCCTGCTGGCGGGCTTCATCTGCCTGTGGGGCGTGAACGGCCTCAAGCGCATGCTGGGCGCCGATGACGCGCTGGACGTGTTCGGCGTGCATGGCGTGGGCGGCATCGTGGGGGCCCTGCTCACCGGCGTGTTCACCGCACCGGGCCTGGGCGGCACCGGCGGCGAGGACTTCTCCATCGCCTCGCAGGTGTGGATCCAGGCCAAGAGCGTGATCCTGACCATCGTGTGGTCGGGCGTGGTCTCGGTCATCGCCTACAAGATCGTCGATCTCGTCATCGGCCTGCGTGTGCCGGAAGAGGAAGAGCGCGAAGGTCTGGACATTGCCTCGCACGGCGAAACCGCCTACAGCAAGTAAGTGTTCGCTCGCGCCTGGTGCGCGAACGGCTCGGGGCCTCCTGCGGGAGGCCCTTTTTCTTGGGCCGAGCCTCTTGCAGTGCAGCAGGCCGGCCCTCAATTCCCTAGAATCCCCAGTCCGGCCCTCGGGCATTTCACGCAGGCACCGCGCGCATGGTTCCCCATCTCATCACGGCCCTCACCGGCCCGATCAACGAGCTTGAGCAACGCATCCTGGAGTCCATGCCGGCGATCGAACGCTGGTTCCGGCTGGAGTGGATGGAACACACGCCGCCCTTCTACACCTCGGTGGACGTGCGCAACGCCGGCTTCAAGCTGGCGCCGGTGGACACCAACCTCTTCCCGGCGGGCTGGAACAACCTCACCGAGGAAATGCTGCCCCTGGCCGTGCAGGCCGCGATGGCAGCGATCGAGAAGATCTGCCCCGAGGCCAAGAACCTGCTGCTGGTGCCCGAGAAGCACACCCGCAACACCTTCTACCTGATGGCGGTGAAGCGGCTGATGCAGATCTTCACCCAGGCCGGCCTGAACGTGCGCCTGGGCACGCTGGATGAGGAGATCAAGGAGCCCACGACGCTTTCGCTGCCCGATGGCGGCACGCTCACGCTCGAACCCCTGCTGCGCAGCAAGCGTCGCCTGGGGCTCAAGGACTTCGACCCCTGCACCATCCTGCTCAACAACGACCTCTCGGCCGGCCTGCCCCCGGTGCTCGAAGGCCTGCACGAGCAGTACCTGCTGCCGCCGCTGCACGCGGGCTGGGCGGTGCGGCGCAAGTCCAACCACTTCAATGCCTACGAAGAGGTGGCCAAGAAGTTTGCCAAGCTGCTGGGCATGGACCCCTGGCTCATCAACCCGATGTATGCGCAGTGCGGCAAGGTCAACTTCCACGAAGGCGAGGGCCTGGACTGCCTGCAGGGCAACGTCGATGCGCTGCTGGGCAAGATCCGCCGCAAGTACAAGGAATACGGCATTCAGGAGCGCCCCTTCGTGATCGTCAAGGCCGATGCCGGCACCTATGGCATGGGCATCATGACCGTGCGCGATGCCAAGGACCTGACCGAACTGAACCGCAAGACGCGCAACAAGATGAGCGTGATCAAGGACGGCCAGTCGGTGTCGGAGGTGCTGATCCAGGAAGGGGTGCCCACCTACGAGCGCATCAACGAAGCCGTGGCCGAGCCGGTGGTCTACATGATCGACCGCTACGTGGTGGGCGGCTTCTACCGTGTGCATGCCGAGCGTGGCATCGACGAGAACCTGAACTCGCCCGGGGCGAGCTTCGTGCCGCTGGCCTTCGCGGAATCGACCCACCTGCCGCGCCCCGGCGAGAAGCCCGGAGCCAGTGCGCCCAACCGCTTCTACATGTACGGCGTGATCGCCCGCCTGGCCATGCTGGCGGCGAGCTACGAGCTGGAAGCGACCGACCCGGACGCCGAGACCTACGACTGACCCGGCACCCGCCGTGCAAGCTGCGCCGTCCTCCCACGCGGGCACGCCGCTGGCCGCGCTCACCCTGGGCGCGGTGGGGGTGGTCTATGGCGACATCGGCACCAGCCCGCTGTATGCGCTGAAGGAGGCCTTCACCCACGGGCAGATGCCGGTCACGCCCGACAACGTGCTGGGCATTCTCTCGCTGATGTTCTGGACGATCACGGTGATCGTCTCGCTCAAGTACGTCACGCTCATCCTGCGGGCCGACAACCATGGCGAAGGCGGGCTGGTGGCCATGATGGCGCTGGCCTCGCAGGCGGTGAAGGACCGCCCGGCGCTGCGCCGCCGCCTGCTGCTGCTGGGCGTGTTCGGCACGGCCATCTTCTTCGGCGACGGCGTCATCACGCCCGCCATCTCGGTGCTCTCGGCCGTCGAGGGCCTGGAGGTGGTGGCGCCGGCCCTGCATCCCTACGTGGTGCCCGTCACGCTGGTGGTGCTCACCGCCCTGTTCGCCGTGCAGCGCCACGGCACCGGCGCCGTGGGCCGCTGGTTCGGGCCGGTGACGGTGCTGTGGTTCCTCGTGCTGGCCGGGCTGGGCCTCGTGCACATCGCGCGCAACCCCGCGGTGCTCGCCGCGCTGGGGCCGCAGCATGCGCTGGGCTTCGTGCTCGATCATCCCGGTCTGGCCTTCATCGCGCTGGGGGCGATCATCCTGTGTGTCACGGGGGCCGAGGCCCTTTATGCCGACCTGAGCCACTTCGGCAAGCGGCCCATCCGCCTGGCCTGGTTCGGCCTGGTGATGCCGGCGCTGGTGCTCAACTATTTCGGTCAGGGCGCGCTGCTGCTGGACCGGCCCGAGGTGGTGAGCAACCCCTTCTACGCCATGGCCCCGCGCTGGGCCTTGCTGCCGCTGATCGGCCTGGCCACCTGCGCCACCGTGATCGCGTCGCAGGCGCTCATCTCTGCCGCGTTCTCGGTCACCAAGCAGGCCATCCAGCTGGGCTACCTGCCGCGCCTGCGCATCACCCACACCTCCGTGCGTGCGGCCGGGCAGATCTACATCCCGGCGGTGAACTGGGGCTTGTACGCCTGCATCGTGGCCGCGGTGGTGGCCTTCGGCTCCAGCAGTGCCCTGGCTTCGGCCTACGGGATTGCGGTGACCATCGACATGCTGATCACCACGCTGATGACCTTCTTCGTGATCCGCTACGCCTGGCGCTATCCGTGGGTGCTGTGTGTGGCGGCCACGGGGCTGTTCTTCGTGGTGGATGCGCTCTTCTTTGCGGCCAACGCGGTGAAGATCCTCGATGGCGGCTGGTTCCCCGTGGCCATCGGAGTGGTGATGTTCACGCTGATGACCACCTGGCAGCGAGGTCGTTCGCTGCTGGGCGAACGACTGCGCGCCGAGGCGATCGAGCTGCCGGCCTTTCTGGAGGCGGCGTTCACCAGCCCGCCCACACGGGTGGAGGGAACGGCGGTGTTCCTGAGTGCCGAGCCCGGCATCACGCCCAATGCGCTGCTGCACAACCTCAAGCACAACAAGGTGCTGCACGAGACCAACCTGTTCGTCACGGTGCGTCACCACGAGGTGCCCTGGATCAGTTTCGACCGCCGGCTGGAAGTGCATTCTCTGGGTCACCACTGCTGGCAGGTGGTGCTGCATTTCGGCTTCAAGAACGAACCCGATGTGCCCGAGGCCCTGGCGCTGCTGCAATCGCAGGGCGTGACCCTGGATGAGATGAACACCAGCTATTTCCTTTCGCGGGAGATCGTCGTGCCCTCGCTGCGATCGGGCATGGCGGCCTGGCGCGACAAGCTCTTCGCCAGCCTGCATCGCAATGCGGCTGCGGCGGCCGACTTCCTGCACCTGCCGGCCAACCGTGTGGTGGAACTCGGCGCCAAGGTGGCGCTGTGAGCGCCGAGGCATGACGGCATGGGGGCGCTGAAGGACCTCTCCCTCTCGGCGGTGGTGGCCGGCTTCGTGGCGGTGCTGGTGGGCTTCACCAGCTCGGTGGCCCTGGTCTTTCAGGCGGCGTCTGCGCTGGGGGCCACGCCGGCCCAGACCACCTCGTGGATCTGGGCGCTGGGCCTGGGCATGGGTGCCACCAGCATCGTGCTGTCGCTGCGCTTTCGCCAGCCGGTGCTCACCGCCTGGTCCACGCCCGGTGCAGCCGTGCTCGCCACGGCGGCCACGGCCAGCGGCATCGGCATGGCCGAGGCCACGGGCGCTTTCATCGTCTGCGCGCTGTTGATCACGCTGTTTGGCATCACCGGCCTCTTTGCCCGCGTGATGAACCGCATCCCGGCGGGCATGGCATCGGCGCTGCTGGCGGGTGTGCTGGCGCGCTTCGGCATGGAGGCCTTTCTTGCGCTGGAGTCGCAGTTCGGCCTGGTGCTGGCGATGCTCGTGGCGTACCTGCTGGGGCGGCGCTGGTGGCCACGCTACGCGGTGCCCGGCGTGCTGGCCGTGGGCATCGTGGCGGCGTCCTGGATGGGAGACCTGCGCTGGTCCGCGGTCGAATGGTCGCTCGCCTGGCCGGTGTGGACCACGCCGCAGTTCACGCTGGCCAGCATCGTCGGGGTCGCCTTGCCCCTGTTCGTGGTGACCATGGCCTCACAGAACCTGCCTGGCGTGGCGGCGATCCGCGCGGCGGGCTATGACACACCGGTGTCGCCCCTCATCACCTGGACGGGCCTGGCCACGCTGGTGCTCGCGCCCTTCGGCGCCTATGCGCTGAACCTCGCGGCCATCACCGCGGCCCTGTGCATGAGCCCCGAGGCGCATGAGGACCCGCGCCGACGCTACATGGCCTCGGTGATGGCGGGGGTCTTCTATCTCGCGGTGGCCGTGGTGGGCGGCGCGGTGGTCGGCCTGCTGGTGGCCTTCCCGAAGGCCCTCGTGCTGGCGGTGGCCGGCCTGGCCCTGCTGGGCACCATCGGCAGCGGTCTGGCGGTGGCGCTGAAGGACGAGGCCCACCGCGAGGCCTCGCTCATCACCTTCCTCGTCACGCTGTCGGGTCTCACGCTCTGGGGCGTGGGCTCGGCCTTCTGGGGCGTGGTGGCGGGCGTGCTGGCCTTGCTGCTGTCTCGCCCGGCCACGCCGCGTTAGCGCACGAAGCGGCCGCCGTCGGCCACCTGCACCAGCTCCACGAAGCGCGAGCCGGTCAGTCCATCAACCGTGTAGTCGATGTCCATGCCGCCCACGCGCCACTTCATGGCCTGCAACACCGCATGCAAGCGGGGGCGTGTCGGGTTCGGGCCGGCGCGACGCAGCGCCTCGATCATCACGCGCGCGTTGAGATACCCCTCGAAGGTGTAGTAGTCCAGCGGCAGCTTGGCGGCCTGTGCCAGTCGCTGGTACTCGCGCACATCCGGCTCCACCACGCCCCACGGATAGGGCACCACCTGGGCGATGGCCAGGCCGCGTGCCCGCTCGCCGGCCACCTTGGCCGTGAGGGTGCCCGAGACGATGGACATGCCGTAGAAGCTGGGCTTGCTGCCGGCGTCCCACAGGGCCTTCATCAAGGTGCCCGGCAAGGTGCCGCCCAGGTACATCAGCACGGCTTGCGGCTGCTGCGCCGCCAGCTGGGTGGCACCGGCGGCCACATTGCTGGCGTCCCCGGCAAAGGCGGCACTGGCCACCGGCTTGCCACCTTGCGCTGCCATTGCCGCCGTGACGGCGTCGAGCGCTTCCTTGCCGCCCGGGTTGTCCAGGTAGGCCACCGCAATGCGGGTGATGCCGATGGTGGTGAGGTGCTGGACGAGGGCCTGCGCTTCGCGGCCCGTGCCGGCGCGGATGAAGTAGGCACTCCCGCGCACCCGCTCGCGCGCGGCATCGGCCACGGCATAGCCGCCCACGGCGGGGGCGCCGCTGTCCTTGAGCACGGATGCCGCCGCAGCCGTGGTGCCCGAGCCGACACAGCCGAAGAAGGCCAGGGCACCGTGCTCGTCGAGCAGGCGACGGTAGTTGTTCACCGCGAGGTCGGGCTTGAGCTCGTCGTCCAGCGACACCAGCCGGATGCGACGCCCGGCCACGCCACCCTGCGCGTTGACATGGTCGAAGGCGAGCCGGGCGCCGTTGAGCATGGAGACGATCGGCCCGCCCAGCGGACCGGTCAGGATGCCCGTCTGACCGAGCACGATATCGTTCGAACCCTGAACCATTTCGCGACCGGTCTGCGCGTGGACGGCGGCCCCCAGGGGGCTGCTTGCTGCTAGAGCGAGGAGGGTTCTTCGGCGCATGGCAATCAACTTCTCGTACTAAAAGGTTAGATGATGTAAATAAAAGGGAGTTTGTGCCACGCTCCCGAGCGCAATGACTGGGGACAACCCTGGGCTGCACCGGCAGGATCGCGCCGAAGGTGCAAAACTACCGGCCTGATCGCCCTCTGCCCCATTCCGATGAAGCTGCTTTTCGTTGCCGACCCCCTCGACCACTTCAAGACCTACAAGGACACCACCTACGCCATGATGCGAGAGGCGGCGTCACGCGGGCACAAGCTGGCGGCCTGCGAGCCGCGGCACCTGTCGTGGCGAAGCGGCGGCCGCGTGACCGCGCTGGCGCGTGACATCCTCCTCACCGGCCAGGTGGGGGACGCGGGCACGCCGTGGTACGTGGCCGACGAGCCGGCCGTGGTGGCTCTGGCCGACGTCGATGCCGTGCTCATGCGCAAGGACCCACCCTTCGATGGTGAGTACTTCTACGCCACGCATCTGCTGGAACAGGCCGAGCGTGAGGGGGCGCGGGTGATCAACACGCCGCGATCCCTGCGCGACCACCCCGAGAAGCTGGCGGTGATGGAGTTCCCGCAGTTCGTCACCCCCACGCTGGTGACACGTGACGCCGAGGACATTCGCCGCTTCCATGCTGAACACCGCGAGATCATCCTCAAGCCCCTGGACGGCATGGGCGGCATGGGCATCTTCCGCGTGGGCCCCGACGGCCTGAACCTGGGCAGCATCACGGAAACCCTGAACGCCCACGGCGAACGCACGGTGATGGTCCAGCGCTTCATCCCCGAGATCGTGGCTGGCGACAAGCGCGTGCTCATCATCGATGGTGAGCCAGTGCCCTTCGTGCTGGCGCGCATCCCGCAGGGCAGCGAGATCCGCGGCAACCTGGCGGCCGGCGGCAAGGGCGTGGCCCAGCCCCTGAACGAGCGCGATCGAGAGATTGCACGCGAGATCGGCCGGGTCCTCAGCCCCCGCGGCCTGCTGCTCATCGGCCTGGACATCATCGGCGACCGCGTCACCGAGATCAACGTGACCAGCCCGACCTGCTTCCAGGAGATCGAGCAGCAGACGGGCTTCGACGTGGCCAAGGTGTTCGTCGATGCGCTGGAGCGAAGGCTCCAGGCGAGCCCCTGAGCGGCGGGCGCCTCAGCCCCCGTGCCGCGACCAGAACTGGGCCGGAGTGAGGATGGGGTAACGGTCGGCCAGCGCCAGCAGATCCTTGTCGCCCGTGATCAGGTAACGTGCCTCGCTGGAACGCAGCGTCTGCAGAACGGGCTGGTCCTTGGGGTCGCGAAGCTGACCCTCGTGTACGTCCGCAGGCTCGACGATGTTGGCCAGGAACAGGAAGCTGTCGGCCAGGTCGCGAATGTCCTCTGCGCTCATCGCCACCCGCGTCAGCCGGGGCAGCACCCGCACCATTTCATCGAGGATGTAGTGCGACAGCACCCCGTCCAGGGCGCCCTGGCGCCAGGCCGCCATGATGCGTCCCGGCACGCTGCCTGGGTAGGCGAGACCGGACACCAGCACATTGGTGTCGAGCACCACGCGCAGCAACGCCGGCATCAGCGCTTGTGGCGCTCGGCGGCCACGGCTGCCTCGATTTCGGCCATTCCTTCGGTGGCGGGGACTTCAGCGTACGCTTGGGAAATGCGTTCGGTCAAGGCGTCGAAGCGATCGCGCATACGCCGGATGCGGGCGAAGGTTTCAGCATCGACCAAGGCGGCCACGGGCTTGCCATCCTTGTTGATGACGATGCTGTCGTTGCGGTATTGCACCTGATTGAGCATCTCGCCCAGGTTCTGCCGGAAATTGACGGCGCTGACTTCGGTGATCATGGCAGTCTCGATCATGCTGATCAATATGATCATTATGCCATGTGTCCGCCAATCACCACGGCCACCCCCGCGTCGATAATGCGCCCCACACCATGGCCCTTCTCACACTCACCAACGCCCACCTGGCCTTCGGCCACGTGGCCCTGCTCGACGGCGCGGCGCTGTCCGTCGAATCCAATGAACGCATCGGCCTGATCGGCCGCAACGGCACCGGCAAGTCTTCGCTGCTCAAGATCCTGGCCGGGCTGGAGAAGCCCGACGACGGCCTGCTGCAGGTGCAGCAGGGGCTGCGCATGGTCTACGTGGCGCAGGAGCCGGTCTTCGCGCCGCGGATCAACGTCTTCGAGGCCGTGAGCGAGGGGCTCGCCGAGGTTCGCGCCCTGCGCGAGCGCTACGAGGCCCATGCGCCGGGCGAAGACCTGGATGCCCTGCAGACCCGTATCGAGGCGCTGGACGGCTGGACCTGGGAGCAGCGGGTCGATGAAACGCTGCACCGGCTGCGGCTGGCCCCCGATGCGCTCATCGACAGTCTCTCCGGTGGCAACCGCAAGCGCGTGGCGCTGGCGCGGGCCCTGGTGGCCCAGCCCGACGTGCTGCTGCTGGACGAGCCCACCAACCACCTCGATCTCGATGCCATCGCCTGGCTGGAAGAGTTGCTGCGCGCCTTCCGCGGCTCGGTGGTGCTGATCACCCACGACCGTGCCTTCCTCGATGGGGTGGCCACGCGCATCGTCGAACTCGACCGCGGCGTGCTGCGCAGCTACCCAGGCAACTTCAGCGCCTACGAGACCCTGAAGGCCCAGCAGCTGGCCGACGAGGCCCTGGCCAATGCACGCGCCGACAAGCTGCTGGCCCAGGAAGAGGTGTGGATCCGCAAGGGCGTGGAAGCGCGGCGCACGCGCAGTGTGGCCCGCATTGCGCGGCTGGAACACCTGCGCGAGCAGCGCGCCCAGCGCCGTGATGCGGTGGGCCGTGTGCGCCTGGACGTGGACGCTGGCGAGCGCAGCGGCAAGCTGGTGGCCGAACTGCAGCACGTGAGCAAGGCCTATGGCGGACGACCCATCGTGCGGGACTTTTCCGCCACCATCCTGCGTGGCGACAAGATCGGCCTGATCGGCCCCAACGGCGCGGGCAAGACCACGCTGCTCAAGCTCATCCTGGGCGAGATCACCCCCGACGCCGGCACGGTGCGCCTGGGCACGAAGCTGCAGGTGGCCTACTTCGACCAGATGCGCGAGGCGCTCGACCTGGAGCGCAGCCTGGCCGACACCATCAGCCCGGGCAGTGAATGGATCGAGATCGGCAACGCGCGCAAGCACGTGATGAGCTACCTGGGCGATTTCCTCTTCGCCCCCGAACGCGCGCACTCGCCGGTGAAGTCGCTCTCGGGCGGCGAGCGCAACCGCCTGTTGCTGGCGCGCCTGTTCGCGCGGCCGGCCAACGTGCTGGTGCTGGACGAACCCACCAACGACCTGGACATCGACACGCTGGAACTGCTGGAAGAGCTGCTGCAGGACTACGACGGCACCGTCTTCCTGGTGAGCCACGACCGGCGCTTCCTCGACAACGTGGTGACCAGCACGATCGCCTGGGAGGGGGATGAGTCGCCGGGTCAGTGGCGCGAGTACGAAGGCGGCTACGAGGACTGGGTGCGCCAGAGTACGCGGCGGCGCGCCCTCCAGGCGCCGACACCGGCCCCTGTGGCCGCACCGAAATCCGCGCCTGCGTCCGCGCCGGCCGCCAAGGCGGCGCGCAAGCTCTCGTACAAGGAGCAGCGCGAACTCGACGAACTGCCCGCGCGCATCGAAGCCCTGGAGGCCGAGCAGAAGGAGCTGGGCGAGTTGCTGGCCAGCCCGGCGCTCTACACCGAAGCCCCGCAGCGCGTGGCCGAGGTGCAGGCGCGCTACGACCAGATCGAGGGTCTGCTGATGGAAGCGCTGGAGCGCTGGGAAGCGCTGGGCTCGCGCTAGGGACAGGGCCGGGGCGCTACCAGTCGCGGCGCCGCAGGCCCAGCCCGGCCAGCCAGGAGTCGCTGATGCGTGGGGACGTGCGGCTCACGATGAGGCCGGACTGCAGGTACAGCGCATTGAGCAGGCGCGCCACGGCGTCGGGGCTCTGCCCGGTGGCATCGACGATGTCGCGTACCGTCATGGGCTGGTCACGCATGTGGCGGATCACCGCGCGGTGGATGCCGTCCACCGGCAGGCTGCGCAGGTCCAGGCCCGGCGTGGTGCGGTAGCAGGCGCTGCCGGCAATCTCGGGCAGCAGCTCGGTTCGGCTGCCATGCAGGGCCAGCATCCACAGCAGCGGGCCGATGGGGTGGTAGTGCTCGTACTCGCCGATCAGCCGGGGTTCATCGTGGCCGGGCGGTTTCATCACCGCCGGCTCCACGCGCATCACGCGCAGCAGCGGCAGGCGCTGCATCAGGTAGACCTGCGGATCGGCCGGGCAGTGGTACAGACGCTGGTGGGGAAACACCGTGACCGGCACGACCACGCCCCCCGCCTGCAGTTGCACCACCACCTGCTGGGCGTGGCGCAGGCAGGCGGCCAGTACCTCCAGCGCCTCGGTGCCATTGGCGCGGTGTTCGAAACGTTCCAGATCGGCCAGCAGCGAAGGGCTGAGCGAAGCCAGTCGCGAGCGGTCGGTGCCGGCCAGCGGGGGCAACTTGTCCAGCTCGTCGAGGTAGCGCTGGAATGCGCTCGCGCGCATCAGCTCCGGCTCGCCGAGCGGTAGGGTCGATTCGTCCATCAGCAGCAGGGCCACCCGGTACGTGCCAGGCGGCTGGTTGTGAGGCCGCACGGGTGAAACCAGACCCCGTGCCACCGAGCGCTCAATGTACTGCAGCCCGATGTCCCTTTGCCACCCTCGCGAAGGGGGATTTACAGGCTGTGGTGACACTTTCACAGGCTGTCGCGCAGACGTGTGAAGTCCTCCCAGACGGCGGCGTCCTGGGTGCTGGCGAAGTTGATCCGCATGAGCGTGCTGGGCTGGCGCACGGCATGGAACAGCGAGCCGGGCGCCAGCAGGTAGCCCTCGTCCATCATGCGCTGGGCCAGGCGGTCGGTGTCCACGCCGGTGTCCACCCAGCCGAACAGGCCCTGCGGCTCGGCGGCGAAGCGGCAGCCGGCCGCCAGAGCCAGCTGCACGGCGCGCGAGCGGGCCGCGTCCAGGCGCTCCCGCACCCGTTCGGCGTGGCGCCGGATCTGTCCCTGTTCCAGGCAATGCGCCAGGGCCTGCTCGAGGATCGACGGGGTGGTGAGCGTGGTGAGCAGCTTGGTGTCGATGAGCCGCTCGACCAGCTCGGGCCCGGCCACCAGATAGCCCACGCGCCAGTTCGGAGCAAGGATCTTGGCGAAGCCGCTCACGTAGAGCGTGCGGTGCAGGCCGTCCAGGGCGGTCAGGCGCGTGGCGTGGGCCGGCGCCAGGTCGCCGTAGGTGTCGTCCTCCACCACATGGAAACCGAACTGCTCGGCCAGACCCAGCAGGCGGTGGGCGGCATGGGGGCTGAGGTTGCCGCCGGTGGGGTTGTGCAGCACGCTCACGGTGATGAAGAGCTTGGGGGCATGCGCGCGGCAGTAGGCCTCCATCACGGCGAGGTCGGGTCCTTCGGGACGACGTGGCACCGGCAGGATGCGCATGCCCATCTGCGAGAGCCGGCCGAACTCCACCGCCCAGCCGGGCTCATCGACCATCACGGCATCGCCCGGGCGCAGCAGCGTGCGGCAGATGACGTCCAGCGCATGGGTGGCGCCTACCGTGGTGACGATCTGGCCGGGCTCGGCACGGATGTCGAGGTCGGCCAGCTTGTGCGACAGCGCGCGGCGCAGCAGGGCATCGCCCGCCGGCTCGCCGTACTGCAGCGACAGCGCATGCAGGCTGGCCGAGGTGGTGACGCGGCGCACCGCGGCACCCAGGAAAGAGGTTTCCAGCCAGGACTGCGGCAGCACACCCAGGCCGGGGTCGTTGCGCGGCGGTCCGTCGCGGCGCGGCATGCGCTGCAGCATGCCGCGGATCAGGGTGGCCGCGTCGATGGGCGCGCTGCTGCGGCCCGGCCCAGGCGAGGGGGCAGCGGCATGGCGCGCGCGCACCGGGTCGGGCCGCGGTTCGCGCACGAAATAGCCACGGTGGCGCCGCGCCTCGATCAGCCCCTGGGCCTGGAGCTGGTCGTAGGCCGCCACCACGGTGTAGGGGCTCACGTCGTGCCGGCGCGCGCATTCGCGCACCGAGGGCAGGCGGCTGCCGGGGGGCAGCAGGCGGCTGCGGATGCGCTCGGCAAAGCGCCCGGCCAGCTGGTCGGTGAGGGTCTGGTCGGACGAACGGCTGAGCATGGCGACGCAAGGAGGGGGACTGTGCTGGCCGAGGAACCAATACAGTGCGCTTTGCGCGCTGGCAATCTGTATTGGTGGTGTATTGGTGTGAAGCATAGACTGGCCTCCATGTCGATGCAAGAGTTCCTCGCCCTGCTGGTGCTGGCCACGGCCATGAGCTTCACGCCCGGGCCCAACACCACGCTGTCCACGGCCCTGGCCGCCAACCGTGGCCTGCGCGGGGCCCTGCACTTCTGCCTGGCCGTGCCGGCGGGCTGGACCTTGCTGATGCTGGCCTGTGGCCTGGGCCTGGGAGCCGTGGTGGTGGCGGCGCCTGCGCTGCGCTGGGCGGTCACGGCCGTGGGGGTGGCCTACATGTTCTGGCTGGCCTGGCAACTCGCCCGTGTGCGCCAGTTGGGCGAGGCCGATCGTTCCCGCCTGGACGTGAGCTTCGTTCAAGGTGTGGCGCTGCAGTTCGTCAACATCAAGGCCTGGATGCTCGCCCTGGCGCTCACGGCCGGCTGGGTCACGAGCAGCGGCGGGGCGCCTGCGGCCAATCCGGGCGAGCGCCTGGCCATCGTGCTGGCGGTGATGGCGGTCTATGCCTTCACCAGCAACCTGACCTACGCGGTCGTGGGCGCCAGCCTGCGCGGCTGGCTGGCGCAGGGGCAGCGTCTGCTGTGGTTCAACCGCACGATGGCGGCCGTGCTGGTGGCCACCGCCTTGTGGATGTTGCGACTATGAGTCGCGAGCAGCGCGGTCTGTGGCTGGGCGTTGTCGGCGTGGCGATCTTCGCGCTCACGCTGCCCATGACACGCGTGGCGGTGGGCACGCCCGAGGCGCCGCTGATGTCCGGCCTCTTCGTGGCCCTGGGCCGTGCCGTGCTGGCGGCCGTGCTGTCGATCGTCTTCCTGCTGGCCACACGCGCGCCGTGGCCGAAGCGCGCCGACTGGCCGGCGCTGTCGCTCACCGCCGGCGGCGTGGTGTTCGGTTTCCCCTTGCTCACCTCGGTGGCGATGCGCCACGTCGAGGCCGTGCACGCCAGTGTCATCGTGGGCGTGCTGCCGCTGGCCACCGCCATGGCCGGCGCCGTGCTGCACCGCCAGCGGCCCGCGCCGCGCTTCTGGCTGTGCGCCGGCCTGGGCAGCGTGCTGGTGGTGGCCTTTGCGCTGCTGAACTCGGGACAGGGCGGGCTGCGCCTGCACCCGGCCGACCTGCTGCTGCTGGCTGCGATGGCCTGCGCGGCGGTCGGCTATGCCTACGGGGCCCGCTTGTCGCAGCACATGCGCGCCGAGCACGTGATCTGCTGGGCGCTGGTGGCCTCGCTGCCAGTGACGCTGCCGCTGGCCTGGTTGACCTGGCCTGCCCAGGCCCTGCCGGCCACCGCCTGGGGCGCCTTCGCCTACGTGTCGGTGGGCTCGATGTGGCTGGGCTTCTTTGCGTGGTATCGCGGCCTGGCCCTGGGCGGCACCGTGCGTGTGAGCCAAGTGCAGCTGCTGCAACCCTTCCTCACGATGCTGTTCGCCGTGCCGCTGCTGGGCGAGCGGCTCGATGCCCTCACACTCGCCTTCGGTGCCGCCGTGGTGGTCACCGTCTTCCTGGGCAAGCGGGCTCCCATCGACACCCGCACGCCCAGCACACCGACCCTGTCCCCAAGGAGCCCTGCATGACCTTCGCCTGGCAACTGGCCCGACGCGCCGACCGCATGAACCCGTCCATCATTCGCGAGATCCTCAAGGTCACCGAGCGGCCGGGCATCCTGTCGCTGGCCGGCGGCCTGCCCTCACCCGACACCTTCCCCGCCGAAGCGATGCGCGTGGCTGCCGACAAGGTGCTGCGCGAGGCCCCGCGCGAAGCCCTGCAATACGCGGCCAGCGAAGGCTACGCCCCCTTGCGCGAGTGGGTGGCCGAGCATCTGGGCCGCCAGGGCATGGCCGTGTCGCCGGGCCAGGTGCTGATCACCACGGGCTCGCAGCAGGGGCTGGACCTGTGCGGCCGCCTGCTGCTCGATGCCGGCAGCCGCGTGCTGGTCGAGACGCCCACCTACCTGGGCGCCCTGCAGGCCTTTGCGCCCAACGAGCCGCAAGTGGACGAAGTGGCCAGCGATGACGACGGCCCCGTGCCCGAGGCGCTGGCCGAGGCCACCACGCGCGGCGGCGACCGGGCGCGCTTCCTCTACGTGCTGCCCAACTTCCAGAACCCGAGCGGGCGCTGCATGAGCGAGGCGCGCCGTGCGGCCCTGGTGGACGCCGCCCAGGCGGCCGGCCTGCCGCTGCTGGAAGACAACCCCTATGGCGACCTGTGGTTCGACACGCCACCGGCGCCCACCCTGGCCTCGCGCTGGGCCGAGGGCACGGTCTACCTGGGCAGCTTCTCGAAGGTGCTCGCGCCGGGCCTGCGCCTGGGCTACGTCGTGGCGCCCAGCGCGCTGTACCCCAAGCTGCTGCAGGCCAAGCAGGCGGCCGACCTGCACACGCCGGTGTTCAACCAGCGCCTGGTGCACGAGGTGATCCGCGAGGGCTTTCTCGACACCCACGTGCCCACCATCCGCGCGCGCTATGCCAAGCATCGCGACGCGATGGAGACTGCGCTGCGCCGCCATCTCCCGTCAGGGTGTCACTGGACCTCTCCGCAAGGCGGCATGTTCTTCTGGCTCACGCTGCCGAGCGAGATCGACAGCCTGGCCCTGCTGCCGCTGGCGGTGGAGGCCGGTGTGGCCTTCGTGCCCGGGGCGGCCTTCTATGCGCGCACCCCGCAAGCCAACACCCTGCGCCTGTCCTTCGTCACCCTCGCGCCCGAGCAGATCGAGCGCGCCGTGGCCTTGCTGGGTGGCGTGCTGAAGGATGTGCTCGCGCGTACCCCGGTCCTCACGCCTTGAACCGAAGCCCATGAGCGTCCATCCCTACCGCACCGTCGATGTCTTCACCGCCGAACCCCTGCGCGGCAACCCACTGGCCGTTGTCTTTGACGCCGACGGCCTGAGCGATGCGCAGATGCAGGACATCGCCCGCTGGATCAACCTCTCGGAAACCACCTTCCTGCTGCCGCCGACCGAGACGGGCGCCGACTACCGCGTACGCATCTTCACGCCGGGCGGTGAACTGCCCTTTGCCGGCCACCCCACGCTCGGCACCTGCCATGCCTGGCTCGAGGCCGGCGGACGGCCGCAGCACGACGACGAAGTGGTGCAGCAATGCGGTGTGGGCCTGGTGCGCATCCGCCGCAGCGGGGCACGACCCGCCTTCGCGGCGCCGCCGATGCGCGCCAGCGAGGTGGCCCCCTCGATGCAGCGCGAGGTCCTCGCTGCCCTGGGCCTGCAGCCCGAGCAGGTCCTGGCCGTGAGGATGCTCGTCAACGGCCCCCATTGGCTGAGCCTGTTGCTCGACAGCGCCCGGACCGTGCTGTCGCTGGAGCCCGACCACCGGGCCCTGGCCACGCTGGCCAAGGTTGGAGTGATCGGGGCCCACGCCGACGGCGGTGACGCGCAGTTCGAGGTGCGTGGTTTCGTCAGCCATGCCGGCGTCCCCGAAGACCCGGTGACCGGCAGCCTCAACGCCGCGCTGGCGCAATGGCTCATCGCCGAAGGCCGGGCCCCGCGCCGCTACGTGGCTGCGCAGGGCACGCGGCTGGGGCGGGCCGGGCGCGTCTTCATCGAGGCCGACGACCACCACGTGTGGGTGGGCGGCGACACCGTCACCTGCATCCGGGGGGAGCTGCACCTGTGAATGCCTGCCTCGAGCAGATCCGTGGGCCCGATGGGTGAGGGCGGCGAGCTTTTTTGCGGTGCTACGGCCAGGTGCTGAGCATCGCCGACGCCCGCGACAACGCCAGGACCCGGCGCGTTGTCCCGGGAATCGACGTGCCTGCAATCCCTTGAACGGGGGTCAACCGGCCACCGCTGAGCGCGTTGATCCGTTCACGGACAAGGGCGCTCGGAGGGGCAGTGGGAGTTGAGAGGCAGACGGCCGAAGGACAGCATGCGATCGCGGCATCGGCGCGGCCGCGCTCGGCCCTGGTCGACGTGGGCAAGGGCCTGGGCATCCTGCTGGTGGTCTTCGGCCACAACGCCTGGGTGGCCGACCATCTGCTCTGGCTGGACGAGGTCATCAGCACCTTCCGGCTGCCGCTGTTCTTCTTTCTCGCCGGTGTGACGTTTCCCGCCGGCCGGAGCGTGGCCGACACCGCCCGCCGGCGTGCCGATGCCCTGCTCAAGCCCTTCGCCGTGGTGGTGCTGGCCTATGCCATCACCCATGCTGCGCGGGCGGATGTCACGCTCGAATCCACAGCGTTGTCCCTGTTCTATGCCACCGGCTTCACGCTGGTGTGGGTCCCGATGTGGTTCCTGCCGCACCTGTGGCTGGTCAGCGTGGCCGCTGCAGCCTACCTGCAGTGGCTCGCCCCCCGGCTCACCACGGTCCGGTCCCGTGTGATGGCCCTGGCCGCCATGGCATGGGCGGGCGCCTATGTGATCCATCTGTTTCACAACCCGGTCGATGACACGGCGTGCATGCATCACACGCGCTTCAGCGCTGATCTGTTCGCCTGCGGCCTGCCCTTCAGTGCGGATGTGTTGCTGCTCTCGGGCTTCTTCTTCCTCACCGGCCAGCATCTGAAGCGGCGGGTGCTGGCCTTGCAGCCGCATCCGCTGTGGATCGCGGTCGCCGCAGCCATCTTCGCTGCCCTGTGGTTCGGCTTCCATCAGACCATCAACTTCAACTTCCGCAGCTATGGCCATGCGCTCATCGTCCCGTTGCAGGCCCTCGCCGCCATCTATCTGGCCTTGACCCTGTGCCACACCCTGGGCCGTTGGCAGACCTTGACGAGAGTGCTGTCCTATGTCGGGCGGGGCAGCCTCTTCATCCTGGTGTTCCACTCCCCCCTCCAGGCCAAGGCCCTGGCCTGGTTGGCGCGATGGCCCGGGCCGGGGGTGGTGTCCATGCTGCTGTCTTTCGTGGCGGCGGTGGGGCTCAGTCTGTTGCTGTGGGAAGGGGTACGCCGGCAGCCTGCCTTGTCCTGGCTGCTGCTGCCCCGATCGGGGACGCCCTCACGCCAGGTAGATGTGACAGTCTAGGGCGTGTTCACACTAATTGCGATGATGGTCGGGGCATTGGACACTTGGGGGCATGGAAATCACGCCCGAGCAATTCGCTG
>NZ_PSNX01000006.1:0-137500 GCF_002930615.1 Caldimonas caldifontis
TTCGAAAAGCTCGACATCATGTTCCTCGGCTTCATCACCTTCGTTCTCGTCGCTGATGGACTGCGGATGTGTTAACAGGCCCTAGCTTCGGCAGAAGCTTGGCCTCAATGATGGCAGCAACAAACAGGCAAGCTGCCACGTCGTTCTCCCAACGCTGACGAATCGCTCGAACTGGATCGAGAAGAGGGTGAAATCCGTCATCGACTTCTCGACATCGAAGTACGAACTGACGCAGTCTCGGCATGAGACCGGTGAAGACCCGGAAGACGGGGTGCCCTACTACTACTACGCCAACTGCTTGACCGTAGCGCGTCGCTGAGCGTGGCCACCACTACCCGCAAGCGCGCCGAAACACGTTACGCGAAGCCACCTCGATTCCTAGCATGACAAGCGTTTTTCATAGGAACGCTTGCCATGCACGAACTCGAACCCGTCTCCCTCTCTCCTGCTGCTGACCGGCCACGGCACGCGCACCAAGAGGTCGTTGATCTGCTTGCCGCCGCACTCTTGCGGCTGCGCGGGCGGCACCAGCCACCATCTGAATCTTCAATCGCCGCCGACAGCGACGCGGTTGGCCTTGGCTTCGTCGGCCAGGAGCGCGTGAATGCGAACCCCGATAACAACAACGGAGTTCGCCCATGACGGCACACGCAACCCCAGCCGACGCCACCACCATCGCCACCCGCATCGCCCAGCTCCCGCACCTGCCGATGGACAGCCTCTGGGCGCTGTGGGACGAGCACTTCGATGAGCGCCCGAACCACCACCATCGCACCTGGCTGGAGAGCCGGCTCGCCTACAAGATCCAGGAGCGCGCCCTCGGCGGCTTGAAGCCCGCCACGCGCCGCAAGCTCGAAGAGATCGGCGAGACCGGCATCCTGCCCCGACAGCTGCGGCGCGATGCCAACCGCCTGCTGCCGGGCACCGTACTGACTCGGATGTACGACGACGTCGAGCACCGCGTCCTGGTACGCGGCCCCTTTGACTTCGACTACTGCGGTCAACGCTTCAAGAGCCTGTCCGCCGTCGCACGTCACATCACAGGCACCCACTGGTCGGGGCCAGTGTTCTTCGGACTGAAGTCCGGTGACAAGAAGAAGGAGCCGGCATGACGTCGAACCGAGTACCGCTGACGCCGGCAATCCCCATCACAGTGAAGAAGCGCTGCGCGGTCTACACGCGCAAGTCCACCGACGAAGGGCTCGACCAGGAGTACAACAGCCTCGAAGCGCAGCGCGACGCTGGGCTGGCCTACATCGCCAGCCAGCGTCACGAGGGGTGGATCGCCATCGATGACAGCTATGACGACGGCGGCTACTCGGGCGGCAACGTGGACCGCCCGGCGCTCAAGCGCCTGCTGGCAGACATCGAGGCCGGGCGGGTCGACATCATCGTCGTCTACAAGATCGACCGCCTGACGCGCAGCCTTCCCGACTTCGCCAAGTTGGTGGAGGTGTTCGACCGCAACGGCGTCTCCTTCGTGTCGGTGACGCAGCAGTTCAACACCACGACATCGATGGGTCGGCTCACGCTGAACATCCTGCTGTCCTTCGCCCAATTCGAACGCGAGGTCACCGGCGAGCGCATCCGCGACAAGATCGCCGCCAGCAAGGCAAAGGGCATGTGGATGGGCGGAATGCCGCCGATGGGCTATGACGTCGTCGATCGCAAGCTCGTCGTCAACGAGCGCGAGGCCGCACTCGTGCGTGACATCTTCCGGCGCTACGCCGAGCATGGCTCGGCTGCACGGCTGGTGCGGGAGATGGCGGTCGAGGGGCACACCACCAAGGCCTGGGTGACCCAAGGCGGGCGCCGGCGCACGGGCCGACCCATCGACCAGCAGTTCATCTTCGCGCTGCTGCGCAACCGCATCTACCTGGGTGAGATCCGCAACCACGGCACGTGGTATCCCGGCCAACACGAAGCGATCGTGCCGCAAGACCTGTGGGACGCCGCGCACGCGTTCATCGCGCGCCGCAAGCAGGCGCCGCGCGAGCACCGCGCCAAGCATCCGGCCCTGCTCGCGGGGCTGCTGTTCGCGCCCGATGGGCAGCGCATGCTGCACACCTTCGTCAAGAAGAAGAGCGGACGCACCTACCGCTACTACGTCCCCTACCTGCACAAGCGCCGCAACGCGGGCGCGAGCCTGGCGCCGGACGCCCCGGACGTCGGGCATCTGCCCGCGGCCGAGATCGAGAACGCGGTGTTGACGCAGATCCACGCGGCGCTCTCGGCGCCGGAGGTGCTGATCGGCACCTGGCGGGCGTGCCAGCGCCACCCGGCCGGTGCTGCCCTCGATGAAGCGCAGGTGGTGGTGGCGATGCGACGCATCGGCGACGTGTGGGCGCAGTTGTTCCCGGCCGAGCAGCAACGCATCGCGCGGCTGCTGATCGAGCGGGTCCAACTGCATGAGCACGGACTCGACATCCTCTGGCGCGAGGACGGCTGGCTGGGATTGGGGCCCGAGATCGGCGCGCATCCGCTGGTCGAGGAATCCAGCGCACAGACCGAGGAAACACCGGCATGAGCACCACGACGAACCCGCGCAAGCGCGCTATCCGCGTCGAGGTCGGAACCGATGCCCGCAGCTACGTCAGCGATGGCCAGCGCGTCACGCTGGTGCCGCTGACGATCAAGCGCCGCCAGAACCGCAAGCTCCTGATCCCGCCGACGCCCGAGTCCGCCGCTGCGACCGCGGGCGGCCTGGATGCGCCGATGATCAAGACGCTCGGCAAGGCCTTCTACTGGAAGCGGCTGCTCGAGGAGGGGCGCTATCCCACGACGACCGACCTGGCCCGCGCCCTGAAGTTGGAGCCCGGCTGGGTGGCCGAGGTGCTGCGCCTGACCCTCTTGGCCCCCGACATCGTCGAGGCCATCCTGGACGGACGCCAGCCCCGGCATCTGAATCTGCACACGCTGCGTGGCCGCCAAGACCTGCTGCCTCGCGACTGGGGCGAGCAGCGTCGGCTGCTGGGCTTTCCTTCAGCTTGAGACTGGCGCTCAGCTGGCGCAACAACTACCTCTGCCACGCTCCTGGATTGGTGGGCACGGCACAGTGCCGTAGGAGCAATAGACGCAGCAGTCCCCGGGCTTGGGCTTGAGTATGGCGTGGCAGGCCTCGCACTCATAGAACCACTGGCAGGCATCGGTAGGCATGGTCTCGGTCTTGGTGTGACCGCACTCCGGACAAGTCAACGTCGATTCCAGAACGACGGCAGTCACTTCACGCTCCCGACCACCGTCGAGGGGTAGCCAGCATCCTGGGTCGCCCGCGTCAGCGCCTCTACATTCGCCCGCGCGTCGTCGAACGTCACGGTCGCCTGTCGTTTGTCGAGGTTCACGTCCGTCTTGGCCACGCCCGGCACCTTGCCGAGCGCCTTCTTGACCGTAATCGGGCAGGCGGCGCAGTTCATGCCCGGCACTGACAGGGTGACGGTCTTTGTCGCGGCGATGACTGGCACGCTCACGATCAGGGCGAGCGTCAGCATCGGAAAACCAAGCAATCTCTTCATAAAACCTCCGTTCAGTAAAACCAGGGCGCGACCAGCGGGAAGCCGAGCGCCACGATCACCAGGGCGACCACGATCCCGAACAGCAGCTCGTAGCCGCGCCGAACCGACGGCACCGCGCAGGCCTGTCCGGGTTCGCACGCCGGGGCTTTCGCCCATATGCGTCGCCCGGCGAGGAACAACGCGACGAGGGCCGCGCCGATGAAGATCGGGCGGTAGGGTTCGAGGGCCGTCAGGTTGCTGATCCATGCCCCTGAGAAGCCCAGCGTGATCAGCACCAATGGCCCGAGGCAGCAGGTCGATGCGAGGATGGCCGAGACGAATCCGGCCGCGAGCGCCGCACGGCCGCCTCCGGTACTGCCTTGCGCAGTTGGGGTGTCTGGTTTCATGGAGTAAGCTTACTTCCGTACTTAAGTACGGAGTCAAGACCATGAACAGCACGCCCGAGATCGAGGCGATGACGATCGGCGCGCTGGCGCGCGCGGCTGGCGTCAATGTCGAAACCATCCGCTTCTACCAGCGCAAGGGGCTGTTGCCCGAACCAGATCGGCCGCAGGGAAGTATCCGCCGTTACGGCGCCGACGAGCTTGGCCGCGTCCGCTTCATCAAGTCGGCACAGCGGCTGGGCTTCAGTCTCGACGAGGTGTCCGAACTGCTCAAGCTCGAGGACGGATCGCACTGCGCCGAGGCGCGTGCGCAGGCTCAGCGCAAACTCGTTGACGTTCGCGAACGACTGGCTGACCTGCAGCGCATCGAAGCGGCGCTGTCCGAGCTCGTGCAGCGCTGCAATGCCATTCGCGGCCGGGTGCGCTGCCCCTTGATCGCCGCCTTGCAGGCGGAGTGACGCACAGCCGTCCTTGACTGATCCTCGACCATGACGGCGGGCCTTGTGCCCGCCGTTTTCGTATCGGCGAGAACTTTGGCGAACCCGAAGTTCCCGCGTGGTTCGCCATTCGGTCCCTCCAAGGTTCGCCACCCGAAGCCTGCAATGACACCTGTTCCTCAACAGCGTCATAGGAGGCTTCCATGCCGACAACGGCAAGCACCATCCCCCGGTCGCCGGTCGATGCGATCAACAGCCTGTCTCCCGGCGACCGTCGGGTCCTCAACGAGAACGAGCTCGCGCAGCGCTGGGGCCTGAGCCCCAAGACCCTGCAGCGCTGGCGCAGCGAAGGGCGGGGCCCGCGCTACCTGAAGCTGTCCAAGCGCGTCAGCTACCCCCTGGAGTCGGTCATCGAGTTCGAGCGTGGCGCCCTGCACGACTCGACCTCCGAGCGCGCGGCGCGCTGAAGGGGGTGCGATGAGCGATTTGACCCTCTACCCCGCCGACATCGCCGCGATGTCCGTCGGCCAGCTCGCCGCGCTTCCGCCCGCCCAGAAGGCGGAGATCAGCCGCCACCTGGACGAAGCGCTCGCCTGGCTCAAACAAGCCCGCGCCAAGTTCGACGCCGCGCTGGAGGCCGCCTACGGCGAGCAGGCCCGTGCTGCCCGCCTCGAGGCGGGCAAGGACTTCGGCGTCGTGCACCTGAAGGACGGGCTGCTTCGCGTGACGGTCGAGGTCCCGAAGCGCGTCTCCTGGGACCAGGCGCAACTGGCCGCCATCGCCCGGCGCATCGCCGCCGCCGGCGAGAAGGTCGAGGACTACCTCGACGTCGAGTACTCCGTCTCGGAATCGCGCTTCTCCAACTGGCCGCCGGCACTGCGCGCCGGGTTCGAGGCCGCCCGCACCGTCAAGCCCGGCAAGCCGACGTTTCGGCTGACCTTGACCTCGGAGGACTGACCCATGCCCACCGAACTCATCCCGTTCGATTTCGAAGGCCGGCCGGTCCGCGTGGTCACCGACGCCCAAGGTGAGCCCTGGTTCGTCGCGGCCGATGTGTGTGCGGCCCTGCACCTGCCCGAGACCCACAAGGCAGTGGCCCGGCTGGACGACGACGAAAAGGCCCGGAATTCAATTCCGACCCCTGGCGGCGAGCAGGAGATGACCGTCGTCAACGAGCCCGGGCTGTACAGCCTGGTCCTCGGCAGCCGGAAGCCCGAGGCCAAGCGCTTCAAGCGCTGGGTGACCCACGAGGTGCTGCCGGCGATCCGCAAGACGGGTCGCTACGTGCTGTCCGGAACACCGGCCCTGCCTGCCCCGACCCAAGACCGTGTGTGCTCGATCCTGCTGATCGGCGAGGCCGTGGCCAAGGTACCGGGGGTCAAACCCGGCATCGCGATGGCGGCCACGCTCACCTGCATCCAGGAGAACACGGGCCTGGCGGTCGAGACGCTGCGCCGCGCCCTTCCTGCCAGGGACACCGCCGCGAACGAGGCGATCTGCTCCCTCAACGCCACCCAGCTCGGCAGGCTGCTCGGCCTGTCGGCCAAGGCCACCAACCAGCGCCTGGCCCGCCACGGCCTGCAGTTCCGCAACGAGCGCGACGAGTGGGAGCTGACCGAGGCCGGCGAGGCCTGGGCCGAAGCCATGCCGTACTCGCGCAACGGGCACAGCGGCTACCAGATCCTCTGGAACCCGGCGGTCGCGGAGCGGCTGAAGGAGGTGGCGTGATGGCCCTCCCCATCATCACCGCCGACCAGCGGCTGCGCGAGAAGCAGGGCGTGAAGCTCGTGCTTCTAGGCAAGAGCGGCATCGGCAAGACCAGCCAGCTCAAGACGCTGCCGGAAGGATCGACCCTGTTCGTCGACCTCGAGGCTGGCGACTTGGCCGTCAAGGACTGGCGCGGCGACTGCGTGCGCCCGAGCACCTGGCCGGAGTTCCGCGATCTCGTGGTGTTCCTCGCCGGCCCGAACCCGGCGCTGCCCGCCGACGCGCCGTTCTCCGAGGCGCACTACCGGCATGTGTGCGAGCGCTACGGCGATCCCGGTCAACTCGCCAAGTACGACACCTACTTCGTCGACTCGATCACGGTACTCGCGCGCCTGGCGCTCGTCTGGGCCAAGACCCAGCCGCAGGCCTACAGCGAGCGCACCGGCAAGCCCGACACCCGGGGCGCCTACGGCCTGCTCGGCTCGGAACTCATCGGGGCGCTGACCCACCTGCAGCACGCGCGCGGCAAGCACGTGGTGTTCGTGGCCATCCTCGACGAGCGCCTGGACGACTTCAACCGCAAGGTCTTCGTGCCGCAGATCGAGGGCGCCAAGACCGCGGCGGAACTGCCCGGCATCGTCGATGAAGTCGTCACCTTGGCCGAGATCAAGGCCGAGGACGGCTCGTCCTACCGCGCCTTCGTCTGCCACACGGTGAACCCCTACGGCGTCCCGGCCAAGGACCGCTCCGGCCAGCTCGAGTTGCTGGAGCCGCCGAACCTGCGCGCGCTGATCGACAAGTGCGCCGCCGCCACTCGAATCCCGACATCCAAGGAGTAAACCATGACCGCCTGGAACGATTTCAACGACGCCGAACAGCAGCCCAGCTTCGACCTCATCCCCAAGGGCACGCTCGCCCGCGTGCGCATGACCCTCAAGCCCGGGGGCTTTGATGACCCGGCCCAGGGCTGGACCGGGGGCTACGCCACGCAAAGCTTCGAGACCGGCTCGGTCTATCTCGCGGCCGAGTTCGTGGTGCTGGAGGGCGAGTACGCCCGGCGCAAGCTCTGGAGCAACATCGGCCTGCATTCCCCGAAGGGCCCGGCCTGGGGCCAGATGGGCCGCAGCTTCGTGCGCGCGATCCTCAACAGCGCCCGCAACGTCCATCCCCAGGACAACGGGCCGCAGGCCGCCGCCGCGCGGCGCATCCAGGGCTTCCACGAGCTCGACGGCATCGAGTTCCTCGCCCGCATCGACATCGAGAAGGACGGCCGCGGCGACTTGAAGAACGTCATCAAGAGCGCCGTCGAGCCCGACCACCCGGACTACGCCCGCCTGATGGGACTGCCGCCCAAAGCGTCGGGCACCGGCCACTCCGGCGCGCCGGCGGCGGCGACTCCGCCCCGTGCGATGCCGCCGGCCGCCCCGCAACGCCCCGCCGTGCCGGGCAAGCCGGCCTGGGCGCAGTGAGAGGAGGGCCGGTGAAGTGCTGGGTCTGCAAACGACAGGCGCGCGGCTACGGCCACTCGGACCTTCGGCATCCGGTGGGCGACGCCCAGCGCTATCCGATCGACTGGGTGTTCTGCTCGTGGCGCTGCCAGGAGGCGTTTCACACGCTCTACGGCAACTGGCTGCGGGTGCGGGACGGACGTTCACCCCTCGGGGAGGTCGCGATGATCGATCCGTCTGACGTCGAACTCGCCGCGATGAGGAAGTGCCTCAAGGCCTTCGGTGCGGCGGCAGAAAGCATCGGCTTCGACAAGCCCCTCGGCGCGTACTCCGAGGACGAGGCCCTGCGGGTGATCGACGCCATCGTCACCTGCTACACGGAGGCGATGGTCGAGCACCACGAGGCGACCAAGTACCCGCCGGTGCGCGGGCTGAAGCACCCGGTGTCCGATCCCTTCGCCGATCTCGAGGACGACCTGCCGTGGGAGGTGACGTCATGATGGACTTCAACGCCACCGCGAGCCTCTCGGGTCAGCTCACGGCGCTGATCGACGCCGGGATGCAGCGTGCCCGCGCCGAACAGGGCAAGCGCGGCTACCTGGGCGCCTCGCGCCTCGGGGCCGCGTGCGAGCGCGCGCTGCAATACGAGGTCGCCGACGCCCCGGTCGATCCGGGTCGCGAGACCGACGGTCGCATGCTGCGCGTCTTCGAGCGCGGGCGCGTCTCTGAGGACTGCATGGTCGGATGGCTGCGCGCGGCGGGCTTCGATCTGCGCACGCGAAACGACGCGGGCGAACAGTTCGGCTTCTCGGCGCTCGACGGGCGCCTGCAGGGCCACGTCGATGGGGTGCTCGTCGCCGGGCCCGACCTGGGGTTCGGTTCCGGCTACCCGGCGCTGTGGGAGAACAAGTGCCTGGGCGCCAAATCGTGGCGCGAGTTGGAGAGGCACCGACTCGCGGTGGCCAAGCCGGTCTACGCCGCGCAAGTGGCGCTCTACCAGGCCTACCTGGGGCTGCACGCGCACCCGGCGCTGTTCACGGCGGTGAACGCCGACACGATGGAGATCCACGCCGAGCTGGTGCCGTTCGATGCGGCGTTGGCGCAGCGCATGTCCGACCGGGCCGTGAAGGTCATCACGGCCACCGAGGCGGGCGAACTGCTGCCGCGGGGGATCGTAGATCCCACCCATGTCGAGTGCCGGATGTGCCCGTGGCAGGACCGGTGCTGGAGGGCCGCGGCATGAACGACACACCGCTGCACCAGGTGCTCGGGGAGCGCCTGATCGACGCACGCGAGGCGGCGCTGACGCTGAATCTGCCGCTCTACTGGCTCACCCACGCCAAGGAGCGCCGGCGTCTCGGCCTGCCGCACTACCGGGTCGGCAAGCTGCTGCGCTTCAAGCTGAGCGAACTGATCGCGTGGATGGAGGAAAGCCAAGCCCTGCACACGGCCGACGCAGTGCACGAGGAGGAGGCGGATGCTGGACTTCAATGACACCGCGCCCGTGCCCGAGATCCCGGCGTCCGAGCGCCGCGAGGCCGTGCGCGCCGCCCTGCTCGCTAGGCTGGAAGCGGTGCTGTTCACCCTGTTCCCCGCCGGTCGGACGCGCCGCGGCAAGTTCGTCATCGGCGACGTGCTCGGCAGCCCGGGCGACAGCCTGGAGGTCGTGCTCGACGGCGACAAGGCGGGACTGTGGACCGATCGAGCCACCGGCGACGGCGGCGATGTGTTCCACCTGATCGGCGCCCACTTCGGCATGGACGTGCACGGCGACTTCGCCCGCGTCCTCGACCTGGCCGAGGACCTCGTCGGCCGTGCCCCCACGGCCCCGGCGCGCAAGGCTGCCAAGGAGACCCCGGTCGACGACCTGGGTCCCGCCACCGCCAAGTGGGACTACCTCGACGCACAAGGGCACCTCATCGCCGTCGTCTACCGCTACGACCCGCCCGGGCGCAAGAAGGAGTTCCGGCCCTGGGACGCGCGCCGCCGCAAGATGGCTCCGCCCGAGCCGCGGCCGCTGTACAACCAGCCGGGGATCCAGGACGCCGCCCAGGTCGTGCTGGTCGAGGGCGAGAAATGCGCCCAGGCCTTGATCGACGCCGGCGTGTGCGCCACCACCGCGATGCACGGGGCGAATGCGCCCGTGGACAAGACCGATTGGTCGCCGCTGGCGGGCAAGGCCGTCTTGGTCTGGCCTGACCGCGACAAGCCGGGCTGGGAGTACGCCGTGCAGGCGGCCCAGGCGATTCTGTCGGCGGGCGCGAAGACCTGCCACATCCTGTACCCGCCCGAGGAAGCGGCGGACGGCTGGGACGCGGCGGACGCCGTGATGGAGGGCTTCGACGTCGCGGCCTTCCTCGCCCACGGTCCGCGTGTGCAGGTGCATGACATTGCGGACCCCGGCGAGCCGGTGATCGGCGCGGATGAATCGGTGTGGGGCACCGAAGATGCCCTGGCGCTGGCCTTCACCCGGCGCTACCACCGCGACTGGCGCTACGTGGCGGCCTGGGGCCGCTGGTTGGTGTGGGACGGTCGGCGCTGGCGCAACGAGGAGACGCTGGCGGCCACCGACTTGATCCGCGGTGTCTGCCGACACGCGGCCCTCCAGGCCGACAACCCCAAGCTGGCGGCCAAGCTGGCCACCTCCGGCACCGTCGGCGGCGTCGAACGCCTGGCTCGCGCAGACCGCCGCCACGCCGCGACCACCGCCGAGTGGGACGCCGATCCCTGGCTGCTCAACACCCCAGGCGGCGTGGTCGACCTCAGGACGGGCCGCCTGCGCGCACACGACCGCGCCGACCGCATGACCAAGATCACGACCGCCACGCCCGGCGGCGACTGCCCGACCTGGCGGCAGTTCATCGCCGAAGTGACCGGCGGCGATGCGGCACTGCAAGCCTATCTGCAGCGCATGGCGGGCTATGCGCTCACCGGCTCCACCCAGGAGCACGCGCTGTTCTTCCTCTACGGCACCGGCGCCAACGGCAAATCGGTGTTCGTCAACACCCTGGCCACGATCCTGGGCGACTACGCCGCCAACGCGCCAATGGACACCTTCATGGAGACGCGTACCGACCGCCATCCGACCGACATGGCGGGGTTGCGCGGCGCGCGCTTCGTAGCGGCGATCGAAACCGAGCAAGGGCGGCGCTGGGCCGAGTCCAAGGTCAAGAGCCTCACGGGCGGCGACAAGATCTCGGCGCGGTTCATGCGGCAAGACTTCTTCGAGTTCTGGCCGCAGTTCAAGCTCTTCGTCGCCGGCAACCACAAGCCCGCCATCCGCAACATCGACGAGGCCATGAAGCGCCGGCTGCACCTGATCCCCTTCACGATCACCGTGCCGCCCGAGCGGCGGGACAAACACCTGCAGCACAAGTTGCTCGCCGAGCGCGACGGGATCCTGGCCTGGGCGCTGGAGGGCTGCCTGGCCTGGCAGCGCCTGGGCCGGCTCGATCCGCCGCCGCAGGTGGTGGCCGCCACCGAAGAGTACTTCGAAGCCGAGGACGCGCTGGGCCGCTGGCTCGACGAGCGCTGCGTGCGCGAGGCCAATGCCAAGTCGCTGACGGCCGAACTGTTCAGCGACTGGAAGCAGTGGGCGGAGGCCGCTGGCGAGTTCGTCGGCTCGCAGCGCCGCTTCTCCGACCTCTTGATCACCCGCGGCGTCGAGAAATGGCGCAACGCCGCCGGCATCCGGGGCTTTCGTGGCGTGGGCCTCAAGCACCCGACGCAGCCCGCCTACACCCCCTATGCCGACGACTGAACACCCATGACCCCCTGCCGGACTGACGCATCTGACGCTGTACATCGTAAGTCTCTACGCGCGTGCGCGTGCGCGCGCCTCACGGGAGTAATCGATATCGTGCGTCGGATGCGTCAGTCCCCACCGAACGAGGACTGACACCATGCACACCACGATCCTGGCCCTGGACCTGGGCACCACCAGCGGTTGGGCGCTGCGCGACCGCACCGGCCGCATCACCAGCGGCAGCCAATCCTTCAAGCCACAGCGATTCGAAGGCGGCGGCATGCGCTACCTGCGCTTTGGCCGTTGGATTTCTGAAATTCAGACATCGGTTTCTGAACTTCAGTTTTTGTACTTCGAGGAAGTGCGCCGCCACGCCTCCACCGATGCCGCGCACGCCTACGGCGGGTTCCTGGCCACGCTCACGGCCTGGTGCGAGCACCACGGCATTCCCTACCAGGGCGTGCCGGTGGGCACGATCAAGAAGCACGTCACCGGCAAGGGCAATGCGAGCAAGGACGAGATGATGGTGGCCATGCGTGCGCGCGGCTATCAGCCCGCCGACGACAACGAAGCCGACGCCCTGGCGCTGTTGCACTGGGCCATCCAGCAGCACGACGCGGCGCAGGAGGCATGAGATGGACCTCCCGACCCCTCGCTACCGCTGCCCGCTGGGGCGCCTGCAGCCCGAGCCGATGGACGTGGAGGCCGTCAAGCGCCGCGGCTGGCGCGAGCAACGCCTGCTCGTCGTCTGCCTCGACGATGACCGGCTCGATTGGACGGAGCGCGAGCTGATCCGCCGAATCGGCGAGCGGCTCTACGGTGCACGGGAGGCACGCCATGGCTGAGTGGACCGTCGAGCGTGTGGCCGAACGCTTCCGGGAGGCGGCCATCACCGCCCACCGATTGCCGCCCGTGCGCGTGCAGGGCTACTTCAACACCTGGCCCGCGATCCGGCGCATGCCCTGGGAGACGCTGGGGGCCGAGCCGACCATCCGGCGCTTCCCGCCCAGTCCCGAGGCCATCGAGCGCATGCTCCAGACCATGCGCTGGGTCTTGTGGCTGGAGGAAGAAGAGCGGCATCTCGTGTGGATGCGCGCCGAGCGCCACCGCTGGCGCGACATCTGCGCCCGCTTCGGCTGCGACCGGACCACGGCTTGGCGGCGGTGGCAGCGGGCGTTGCATTTGGTGGCCGATCACCTCAACGGCGTCGCCTTGACGGCGTAGTGTTTTGGCGTGATTTGGCGGGTGGGATCGTGCATCCGCGTGCGTCTGCGGCGTGATGCGGCTTTGGCCGCTGCAACAGATTCGCCGGTCCGGGGGTAGTATTTCCGCTAACTTCTGGACAGCGGTGACGCCCGACGAAGCCGCCCAAGCATCAACGGGTCCTTCCTGCCGAAATCGCGATGCGGGGGGCGCGAGCGCGGCGCTTCGCCACCGTCAGGATGCAAACCGAGGTTTGCAGGGTTTGCGGTTTGCAGCCCTCCAGCCCGAGACCTTCTCCCCGACACCCCCAGCCCGCCCACGGTCCACCGTCGGCGGGCTTCTTCGTTTCCGAGGCACCGATTCTGGACATGCTTGCCGTCACGTACCGCAAGGTCGAGACGCTGATCCCCTACGCCCGCAATCCGCGCACGCACAGCGACGAGCAGATCGCGCGCATCGCCGCCAGCATCGCCGAGTTCGGCTGGACCAACCCGATCCTGGTCGACGGCGACCACGGCGTGATCGCCGGTCACGGCCGGCTGCTGGCCGCGCGCAAGCTGGGGCTCGCCGAGGTGCCGGTGATCGAGCTTGCGCACCTGACGCCTGCGCAGAAGCGCGCCTACGTGATCGCCGACAACCGGCTCGCGCTCGATGCCGGCTGGGACGAGGCGATGTTGGCGCTGGAGTTCGCCGAACTGGCCGACGCCGGCTTCGATCTGGACCTGACCGGCTTCTCGGCCTCCGAGATCGAAGGCCTGCTCGACGCCATCGAGGAGACCGAACCGTCCGACGAAGAGGACACGAGCGCTTTGGCCCGTGACCCGGACGAGGACGACGTCACACCGCCCACGGTGGCGGTCACGCGCCCCGGCGACTTGTGGCTGCTGGGCAAACATCGGCTGCTCTGCGCCGACAGCCGCGACGCGGCCGCCGTCGCGCGCCTCCTCGATGGCGAGCGGGCGCACCTGCTCTTCACCAGCCCGCCGTATGCCAACCAGCGCGACTACACCACCGGCGGCATCTCGGACTGGGACGCACTGATGCAAAGCGTGTTCGGCGCTGCTCAAACGGCCATGCGCGAGGACGGCCAGATGCTGGTCAACCTCGGCCTCGTCCATCGCGACAACGAGTGGCAGCCGTACTGGGACGGCTGGATCGAGTGGATGCGCAGCCAAGGCTGGCGGCGCTTCGGCTGGTACGTCTGGGACCAGTCGGTGACCGTGCCCGGCGACTGGGCCGGGCGGCTGGCGCCCCGCCACGAGTTCGTCTTTCACTTCAACCGACGCTCGCGCAAGCCTAACAAGACCGTGCCCTGCACGTGGGCCGGGCACGAGACGCACCTGCGCGCCGACGGATCCTCCACCGCGATGCGCGGCAAGGATGGCAAGGTCGGCGCCTGGAACCACGCCGGCCAGCCGACGCAGGCGTTCCGCATCCCAGACTCTGTCGTCGAGGTGACGCGCCAGCGCGGCCGCATCGGTGAAGGCATCGATCATCCGGCGGTGTTCCCGCTGGGCCTGCCGAAGTTCTTCATCGAGGCCTACACCGACGCGGGCGAGATCGTCTTCGAGCCGTTCGCGGGCTCGGGCACCACGCTGCTGGCCGGCCAACTCACCGGCCGCCCGGTACGCGCCATCGAACTCGCTCCCCAGTACGTGGACGTCGCGCTGCGCCGCTGGCTGCAGCACCACCCGGGCACGGTGCCGGTGCTGGAGGGCAGCGGTCGGACCTTCGCCGAAGTCGCCGCCGAGCGGCTGGGCGAGACGGCGGAGGTCACTGCATGAGCTGGCTGGCCGATCGCATCGAGCACTGGCCGATCGACAAGCTGCTGCCCTACGTGCGCAACGCCCGCCAGCACTCGGACGAGCAGATCGCCCAGATCGCGGCCTCCATCGCGGAGTTCGGCTTCGTCAATCCCATTCTCACCGGCGCCGACGGTGTGCTGGTCGCGGGCCATGGGCGGCTTGCCGCCGCGCGCAAGCTGGGCCTGCCCACCGTGCCGGTGGTCGTGCTCGATCACCTCACGCCGACCCAGCGCCGCGCCCTGGTGCTCGCGGACAACCGGCTCGCGGAACTCGCGACCTGGGACGATGCCCTGCTGCGCATCGAACTGGAGGCGCTGCAGGACGATGGCTTCGATCTCGATCTCACCGGATTCGACGCCGATGCACTGGCAGAACTGCTGGCCGATGAGGAACCACAGATCGAGGGCCGGACGGAGGACGATGCCATCCCGGAGATGCCGGAAGAGCCGGTGTCTCGGCCGGGCGACGTCTGGCGGCTCGGGCCGCACCGCCTGGTCTGCGGGGACGCGACCACCGCCGAGGCCTACGCGCGCCTGTTTCCGGACGGCGAGCGGGCGGACATGGTCTTCACCGATCCGCCCTACAACGTGAACTACGCCAACAGCGCGAAGGACAAGCTGCGCGGCAAACACCGCCCCATCCTCAACGATGCGCTGGGCGAAGGCTTCTACGATTTCCTCTACGACGCGCTGGCGCTGATCATGGCGCACACCCGAGGCGCGATCTACGTCGCCATGTCCTCCAGCGAACTGGACACGCTGCAAGCGGCCTTCCGCGCCGCCGGCGGGCACTGGTCGACCTTCATCATCTGGGCCAAGAACACCTTCACGCTGGGCCGCTCGGACTACCAGCGCCAGTACGAGCCGATCCTCTACGGCTGGCCCGAAGGCGCGACGCGCCACTGGTGCGGCGACCGCGACCAGGGCGACGTCTGGCAGATCAAGAAGCCAGCGAAGAACGATCTGCACCCGACCATGAAGCCGGTGGATCTGGTCGAGCGGGCCATCCGCAACTCCAGCCGCCCGGGCGACGTGGTGCTCGACCCCTTCGGCGGTTCCGGAACGACACTGATCGCGGCCGAGAAGGCCGGGCGCGTGGCGCGGCTGATCGAGCTCGACCCGAAGTATGCGGACGTGATCGTGCGGCGCTGGCAGGACTGGACGGGCCAGCAAGCCACCCGCGAGGCGGATGGCCTGGCCTTCGATCAGGCGGCGAGCGACTCGTCGGCGATCGCGCAGTGAATCACGAACCCGGTCAGATTGGGCAGCCCGCGCGGGATGTGCTGCCCCATCGCGACTCAGGCAAGCCGGTAGACGCGCTCGCCGCCCGGGGATCTCTCGGAGACGATCGTCAGGCCCAGTTTCTTCTTCAGCGCCCCGGCCAAGGTGCCGCGCACCGTGTGCGCTTGCCAGCCGGTGCTGTCCATGATCTGGCGGAGGGTGGCGCCTTCGGGACGCTGCAGCATCGCGATCACCTGCGCCTGCTTGCTGTCGGCGCGGGGGCGGCGGGGCTCGGCGCTGCGATGCGCATCCTGCGCCCAGGTGGCTTCGGCGGCGGTGACGGCGGCCTCCAGGTCGGCCTCGTCGGGTGCCGTCTGCGCCTGCTCAGCCTGGGCGATCACCGCATCGAGCTTGGTGACGAAGGACTGGCGCTGGGCGGTGCGGGCACCCGGGCGCGGCACGCCCAGGGCCTCGTAGCCTGCGTCGGCGACGACCCAGACCTCGCCCTGGCGGGCGATCAGGGCGCGGTTGGCCAGGCCATCGAGCACCTTGCGGCGGGCACCGCCTTGGATGTGCTCGGGGAACCAGTCGATTCGGCCGTCGCTGTGCTCGAGCGCATGGGCCAGGATCGCGTGCTGGGCGGGGGTCAGGGTGATGGTGCTCATGGTCTGCTCCTGGATAGGGATGGATCGGCGCGAGTCAGTCTTCCCACAGGTGCTCGCCATCGAGGCTGATCCACAGGCGCGCATCGCGCGCGGTGGCCATCTCGCGCACCGCCAAGCCGGTTTTGAGGTGGGTGCCGGTCTTGCCGGTGAAGTCGTAACGCTGGCCGTCGTGCATCACGGTCGCTGGGCCTTGCTCGTCGAACTCGATTCGGATCAGGCGGGTGCCGAGGGCGTTTCCGTTGGTGTCGGTGACCTGGGGTTGGCGGATGCGCAGGGTCATGGTCTGCTCCTTGGTGCGTGGTGATTGGGTGAGGTGATGAACGCGCTGTTCGCGTGAGAAGCCAAGCGTTCTTGCTTGGCTTCGCATTGCTCGTCAGACCTTGCGCAACACCGAGATGCCGGCCTGCGCCAGTTCGAGCGCGGCGGCGTGGAAGGCCATCTCGCCGACCCAGGGCGCAGCCCTTGCGTCGTCAAACAAGCGGTCGATGACCGGCCGGGCCTTGGCGCGCATCGCGGCGCAGGCGGCTTCGAGCTCGTCGCGGCTGGCGGCGGCCACCTCCTTGCGGCAAGTGCGCACCAGCACGGTCAGGGCGGCCTCGGCGAGCTTGGTGGCGAGAAGGTCGGGGATGTGGGGGTTCATCGGGCGTCCTTTCGATCGGGTGGTTCGGGGTGACGTGATGAACGCGCTGTTCGCCCGTGAAGCCAAGCGTTTTCTGCGGGTGTTGGCCAAGAACTGACGATGACTTGATCGAAGAGGGCCATGGGCATCTCGATTCGCGCCTACGCCCGCCACCGTGGGGTATCGGACACCGCCGTGCACAAGGCCATCCGCACCGGGCGCATCACGCCCGAGGCGGACGGCACCATCGACCCAGACCGGGCCGACCGCGACTGGACCCGGAACTCCGAGCCGCCGAAGGCGGGAACGGGCTCCCGGACCGTGAAGGTGCGGGTGGCGGAGGATCCGGCCCCCAACCTCGCCACCGGCCTGCCCGCAGGCGGCACCACGCTCGTGCAGGCGCGCACGGTCAACGAAGTGGTCAAGGCGCAGACCAACAAGGTGCGGCTGGCCCGCCTCAAGGGCGAACTGGTCGATCGCCACCAGGCCATCGCGCATGTGTTCAAGCTCGCCCGTACGGAGCGCGACGCTTGGCTCAACTGGCCGGCGCGGATCTCGGCGCAGATGGCGGCCCGGCTCGGCGTGGAGGCTCACACCCTGCACGTGGCCCTGGATGCCGCCGTGCGCGAGCACCTCGCCGAGCTCGGGGAACTCAAGGTTCGGGTCGATTGATGGACGAGTTCGCCTATGAGGGCTGGGACGTCATCGAGCGCGCTTGGCGCGAGGGCCTCACGCCGGACCCGCTGCTCACCGTCTCCGAATGGGCCGACCGTCACCGGGTGCTGTCGAGCAAGGCCTCGAGCGAGCCGGGGCGCTGGCGCACCAGCCGCACGCCGTATCTGAAGGCGATCATGGACTGCCTGTCGCCGACCTCGCCCATCGAGCGCGTGGTGTTCATGAAGGGCGCGCAGGTGGGCGCGACCGAGACCGGCTCGAACTGGATCGGCTACGTGATCCACCACGCGCCGGGGCCGATGATGGCGGTGTGGCCCACCGTGGAGATGGCCAAGCGCAACTCCAAGCAGCGCATCGACCCGCTGATCGAGGAGTCGCCGGTGCTCTCCGAACTGATCGCCCCGGCGCGCTCGCGCGACTCGGGCAACACCATCCTCGCCAAGGAGTTTCGTGGCGGCGTGCTGGTGATGACCGGCGCGAACAGCGCGGTGGGCCTGCGCTCGATGCCGGTGCGCTATCTCTTTCTCGACGAGGTGGACGCCTACCCGCTCGATGTCGAGGGGGAGGGCGATGCGATCTCGCTCGCTGAGGCGCGCACGCGCACCTTTGCGCGGCGCAAGATCTTCATCGTCTCGACGCCGACGATCGCGGGCGCCTCGGCCATCGAGCGTGAGTACGAGGCCAGCGACCAGCGCCGCTACTTCGTGCCCTGCCCGCATTGCTCGCACCGGCAGTGGCTGCGCTTCGAGCAACTGCGTTGGGAGAAGGGCCGGCCCGAGACGGCGGCCTACGTCTGCGAATCATGCGAGACGGCGATCGCCGAGCACCACAAGACCTGGATGCTGGAGCACGGCGAGTGGCGCGCGACGGCGGAAGGCTCGGGCAAGACGGCGGGGTTTCATCTGTCGTCGCTGTACAGCCCGCTGGGCTGGCGCGCCTGGTGCGAGATCGCCGCTGCGTGGGAAGCCGCCGTCAGTAAAGAGTCGGGATCGGCCGCTGCCATCAAGACTTTCAAGAACACCGAGCTCGGCGAGACCTGGGTCGAGGAGGGCGAAGCGCCCGACTGGCAACGCCTGCTGGAGCGCCGCGAGGACTATGCCATCGGCACCATTCCCGCCGGCGGGCTCTTGCTCACCGCCGGCGCCGACGTGCAGAAGGACCGCATCGAGGTCTCGGTCTGGGCCTTCGGGCGTGGCAAGGAGGCCTGGCTCATCGAGCACCGGGTGCTGATGGGCGACACCGCACGGGATGCGGTGTGGAAGGCGCTGGGCGGGATGCTCGCCGAGACCTGGACCCATGCCTCGGGCGCGGCCATGCCGCTGGCCCGCTTGGCGCTGGACACCGGCTTTGCGACACAGGAGGCCTACGCCTTCGTGCGCGCCTGCCGCGACGCGCGGGTGATGGCGGTCAAGGGCGTGCGGACGGGTTCGATGGGGGGCGCAGCCCTGATCGGCACACCGACGGCGGTCGATGTCTCGCAGGCGGGCAAGAAGCTGCGCCGGGGCATCAAGGTGTATGCGGTCGCGGTGGGGCTCGCCAAACTCGAGTTCTACAACCACCTGCGCCAGAGCGCGGAGGTGGCCGACGACGGCGTGACGGTGACCTACCCGGCCGGTTTCGTCCACCTGCCCAAGATCGACGCCGAGTTCCTCCAGCAGCTCTGCGCCGAGCAACTGATCACCCGCCGCGACAGGAATGGCTTTCCGGTGCGGGAGTGGCAGAAGGTGCGCGAGCGCAACGAAGCGCTGGATTGCTACGTCTATGCCCGTGCTGCTGCTGCGGCCTCGGGGCTCGACCGCTTCGAGGAACGCCACTGGCGCGAACTGGAGCGGCAACTGGGGCTGGCCAGTCCGCCAGCCCTTGAAACACCTACTGAATCGATCACCGAGGCCACCCATCGAGGTGGCCTGGGTGTTTCTGCCACCCGAACCACCGGCCGGCGCGTGATCAAGAGCCGCTGGCTGTCCTGACGAGGAGACGCTATGTCACTGACCACCCGTATCGAGAGCCTGGTGCTCCGCGTCGCGCAGGAGTTCAACGACGTCCGCGCGAAGGCCGGGAACCTCGCCCAGCTCACCACCACCGACAAGTCGAGCCTGGTGGCGGCCATCAACGAGCTGAAGGCCGCGGTGGTGGCCTCGGGAGCGATCGACGACGCCCAGGTCGCCACGAGCAGCACCTACTCCTCGCACAAGATCGTCACGCTGCTCGACACCCTCAAGGCCGAGATCCTGGGCGGGGCCGATGCCGCCTACGACACGCTGCTGGAGATCCAGCAGCTGCTGCAAGACGGCACCAGCGGTCTGGACGCGCTGCTTGCCGCGGTCAACCACCGCGTGCGCTTCGACGCGGCGCAGACCCTGACGGCCGCCGAGCAATCCCAGGCGCGCAGCAACATCGGCGCCGTGGCCGCCGCCGACGTGGGCGACACCGACACCGACTTCGTCGCGATCTTCGAAGGGGCGCTGCTCTGATGAGTCTGGCTGCGCGCATCGCCGCCTTGGCCAGCCGCATCGGCCTGGAGGTCAAGACCAAGATCGATGCCAGCCATCCGGGGCTGGCGCGCGCCTGGGTGTGTTTCGGCCATGTCGGCAACCAGATCGTCGTGCGGGCCGCGCACAACGTCGCCTCGGTCACCCGGCTGGCCGCAGGGCGCTACCGCGTGCACTTCGCCAGCCCGCTGCCGGACGCGAACTATGCCTGGGTGGGCGTGGCCCGCAGCAGCACCAACAGCGGCACGCAGCGGCTGCTGATCGTGCGCGCGACCGCCGACGAGAAGACGCCGACGCACGTCGATGTGGGCTGCGCGACCACCGCGGCGTCGTTCGCCGACTCCCCCGAGATCGACCTCGTGGTCTACCGCTGATGGCCTACACCCAAGCCGACCTCGAGGCCCTGCAAGCCGCACTCGCCAAGGGCGAGAAGCGCGTGAGCTTCGGCGACAAGACGGTCGAGTACCGCAGCGTGGAGGAACTGCAAGCTGCTATTCGCCAGGTGAAACGCGACCTCTTCGAGCAGGCCGTGGCCACGGGGCTGTGGCCCGGCGCGCCGCGGCAGATCCGGATCACGACGACCAAGGGGACGTGATGGGCTGGCGCACCTCACAAACGCCAGCAAGCTGGCTCAGCACCCTCAAGCGCCGGCTGCTCGGCACCAGCCCCACCTACGACGGCGTGGGCGGCGGCCGTAGGGCCGTCGCCTGGCAGGTCGGCAATCCCGGGGCGGTCGCGGCGCTGGCTTTCACGCAGAACGAACTGCGCGCCAAGAGCCGCGATCTCGCCCGGCGCAACGCCTGGGCGGCCGCCGGCATCGAGGCCTTCGTCGCCAACGCCATCGGCACCGGCATCAAGCCGCAGAGCATGGTGACTGATGCGGCCGTGCGCGAAGCCATCCACGCGCTGTGGTGGGACTGGGTGGAGGAGGCCGACGCCGCAGGACTCACCGACTTCTACGGCCTGCAGGCGCTCGCCTGCCGCGCGATGCTGGAAGGCGGCGAGGCGCTGGTGCGCCTGCGCTGGCGCCGTCCCGAGGACGGTCTGCCGGTGGGTCTGCAGCTGCAGGTGCTGGAGCCCGAGCACCTGCCGACCACTTTGAACCGGGACCTGCCCTCGGGCCACGTCATCCGCGCGGGCATCGAGTTCGACCGGCTCGGGCGGCGCGTGGCCTACCACCTGACCCGCTCGCATCCGGGCGACGGGAGTCTGGCGCCGATGTCGGGCACGGGCGCCTCCGCGGGAGGTCTCGACACCGTGCGCGTGGGTGCCTCCGAGGTCATCCACCTGTTCCGCCCGCTGCGCCCGGGGCAGATCCGCGGCGAGCCATGGCTCGCGCGGGCGCTGGTGAAGCTGCACGAGCTCGACCAGTACGACGACGCGGAACTGGTGCGCAAGAAGACCGCGGCGATGTTCGCCGGCTTCATCACGCGGCTCGCGCCCGAGGACAGCCTGATGGGCGAAGGGCTGCCCGATGCCCAGGGGGTGGCGCTCGCGGGCCTGGAGCCCGGCACGCTGCAGATCCTGGAGCCGGGCGAGGACATCAAGTTCTCGGCGCCGGCGGACGTGGGCTCGAGCTACGGCGAGTTCATGCGCCAGCAGTTCCGGGCCGTGGCCGCGGCCATGGGCATCACCTACGAGATGCTCACCGGCGATCTCACTCAAGTGAACTACTCGAGCATCCGCGCGGGCCTGCTGGAATTCCGCCGCCGCTGCGAGGCCATCCAGCACGGGGTGATCGTGCACCAACTGTGTCGCCCGGTGTGGCGGGCCTGGATGGAGCAGGCCGTGCTCGAAGGGGCGCTGAGCCTCCCCGGCTACGCCCGCCGCCGGCGCGCGTACCAGGCCGCCAAGTGGATCCCGCAGGGCTGGCAGTGGGTCGATCCGCTCAAGGAGTTCAACGCGCTCAAGCTCGCGATCCGCGCAGGGCTCATGAGCCGCTCGGAGGCGATCTCGGCCTACGGCTACGACGCCGAGGACATCGACCGCGAGATCGCCGCGGACAACGCGCGAGCGGACGACCTCGGGCTGGTCTTCGACTCGGATCCGCGGCACGACAGGCGGAGCGACACCGTCACTCCGCTAGCGGCGGAGGCTCACGTGAGCGAAAGCGAACGTGAAGCGATGCGTGAAGCGATGTGATCCTCTCCGGGCAGACGAGTCGGCGCGGCAACGCCGTGCCCGACGTCGGACCTCGCCGCTGCAGCCCCGGCTGCCTGGCGCGGACGACCCCGGGACTACTCGCCGTCCCAGTAGTCCAGACCGTCCTTCACCCGCCCCATGTAGGCGAAGCGGTGCTCCGGGTCCAGCACGCCGAACTTGCCGGAATCGGGGTAATGGCAGACCTCGGGCGTGCGCGCAGTGCTCACCGCCAGTACCTTCAGCTCGGCGGTGCCGGTGTTGACGATCTGGTGCGCGGTCTCCGAGCCGCCGGCCGGGCAAGCAATCACGTCGCCCGCGCGGATCGGATGCGTCTGCCCACCGACGCGCAGCACGCCCTGGCCTTCGATCACGAAGAACATCTCCTCGTTGACGGTGTGGCAGTGGTAGGGATATGCCCGCTTGCCAGGCGCGATGACGGTGACGTTGTAGCCGAGCTGGCGAGCGCCGAGCGCGCGGCCGATCAGCGCGGTTCGGCCGCCGTAGCGCTCGGCCGGCATCTCGGAGCCCCAGAGACGGGAGAGGTCAGCGAGGTCGGTGTAACTCGCGTCGTTGATGTTGAGGATGGGTCGGTCCATGCGTGGCCTCCTGGCGTTGGGTGGAGCAAGGCCTGCAGCCTACTTTAGGATTGCGGACAGTTTCGGTCCTCATTCGAAATCTGCATGCTGCCCGCCTCGTCCCGCCTCCTGAGGCTGCTCGGCCTGCTGCAACAGCGCCGCTCTTGGAGCGGGCCGCAGTTGGCCGAGCGGTTGGGTGTCACGACGCGCACCGTCCGACGGGATGTAGAGCGACTGCGCGGACTCGGCTACCGGGTGCGGGCGCTGCCAGGTGCCGAGGGCGGCTACCACCTCGAGGCAGGCACCCAGCTCCCGCCCCTGGCCTTCGAGGAGGACGAGGCTCTCGCGCTCGCGCTCGCATTGCGAAGCGCTGCCTTGGGCGGCGTGCGCGGCTTGGAGGAGTCCGCTTTGGTGGCTTCGATGAAGCTCGAGACGCTCTTGCCGGCGCGGCTGGCGCGCCGGCTCAAGAGCCTTTTCGATGCGGTGCAGCCACTGACGAACGCAGCACCGGCCGCCGACCTGGGCCATCTCGCTGCGCTGGCCGACGCCAGCGAGCTGCAGCAGGTGGTCGAGCTGCGCTACCGCGACGTACAGGGCCGCTCCAGCGTTCGTCGGATGGAGCCAGCTGGCCTCGTGTGTGCAGAGTCGCGCTGGTATCTCGTCGCCTGGGACCGCGGACGCGCGGACTGGCGCACTCTGCGCGTCGACCGCATCGAGGACGTACGCACAATGGGGGACGCCTTTTCCCCGCGCCCCCTTCCCGCCGAGGACGGCGTAACGGGCGGCAGCCGAGGCAAGGCCTCTGCCCGGCCACCGACGCGGGCCGATCTGGCCGCTTTCGTCGCACGCCGCATCTCCACCGACGTCTACCGCGTGCAGGCGCGGGTAGTGTTGCATTCGCCCGTCGACGCCGCGCAAGAGCAGATCTCCCCGTTGGCCGGCCGCCTTGAGGCGCTCGGGCCGGCTCGCTGCCGGCTCGTCACGGGCGCCCACCGGGTGGCGGCGCTGGCCGCTTGGCTGCTCAGCCTGGACGTGGACTTCGAGGTGGAGTCGCCGCCCGAACTGCAGGCCTGCCTGCGCCGCATGCAGGCCCGGCTCGAACGCACGCTGGCACCTTCCTGAACGAGCGACCGACGGGCAGCTCGGAGAGGGCATTCCAGCGTCCTCCACGCGCTGGCCGAACCGACGCGTCGCGCAAGGCTTGTGGGCGCGGCAGCCGGCCCGCACAACGTCGGCGAATCGGCCACATCGTTCGAGAGTTCGCAACTGGTTTTGGACTCCCCGCGGCACGACAACCAGAGAGACACCGCCGATCCGGTTGCGGCCGCCGGTGCCACAAGCCAAACACCGAACTTCAGGACTGACACCGATGCTCCCCCACCTCGCCGCCCGCCTGTTCGGGACGCCCCTGCTCGTCCAGCGCGCCAAGCTCGACCTGATCCTCGCGGTGCTCTCCGACCGCCTGAATCTCGCCGCGCCGGACGTCGCACTCGCGCCGCCGCTGCCTCGGGCCCCGAACCCTCCGGCGTCTCCGTCAAGCTCGATCGCGGTCCTGCCGATCCACGGCACCCTGGTCAAGCGCACGCTGGGGCTGGAGGCGGCCTCGGGGCTGGTGAGCTATGCCGAGATCGGCGCGCGGCTGGAGGCGGCGCTGGCCGACCCTCTGGTGGCCGGCATCGTGCTCGACATCGACTCACCCGGCGGTGAGACCGGCGGCTGCTTCGAGCTCGCCCGCCGCGTGCGCGAGGCGGCCGGCCTCAAGCCGGTCTGGGCGGTGGCCAACGACGCGGCCTTCTCCGCGGCCTACGCGATCGGCTGCGCCGCCGAGCGGCTCTACGTCACCGAGACCGGCGGCGTGGGCTCGATCGGCGTGATCGCGCTGCACGTGGACCAATCGGCCAAGGACGCCCAGGACGGCTACCGCTACACGGCGATCACCGCGGGCGCGCGCAAGAACGACTACTCGCCGCACGAGCCGCTTCACGACGCCGCGCGCGCGGCGCTGCAGGCCGAGGTGGACCGGCTCCACACGCTCTTCGTCGCGCACGTGGCGGCGATGCGTGGCCTGCCCGAGGACACGGTGCGCGCGACCGAGGCCGCGCTCTTCTTCGGCCCGCAGGCCGTGGAGACGGGGTTGGCCGATGGCGTGGCGACGCTGGCCGCGGTGCTCGCCGAGTTCGACCGACATCTTTCTGCCGCGCGGCGTCCGTCTTCCCCGCCGCGCCAAGCCCCGACCGGGAAGGCGACCGTTCTCCGAGGAACCCCCACCATGACCGACACCCCGTCCGAGACGCTCGGCGTGGATGAAGCCGCCGCCCTGGTGGCCGAGGCCCGCCGCGAAGTGGCGCAGTCCGCGCAAGCGATCGCGGAACTGTGTCTGCTCGCCGGCTGCCCCGAGCGTGCCGCCGAGTTCATCGCCGCCGGCCGCACCGAAGCCGAGGTGCGCCGCGCCCTGATCGAGGCGCGCGCCGCCCACAGCATGGAGTCGGCCGTGCGCTCGACCCACGCGCCCCAGGACTGGGCCGCCCCCGGCGCCGATCCGGCCTTTTCGCCCGTGGTCGCCGCCGTCAAGAAGCTCGTCCGTCGAGAACCCCTTGCCGCGGAGTAAGCCATGCCCACGCTCACCCAAGCCCCCAACCTCGGCGACCTGCTGAAGTACGAGGCGCCGAACCTGTATTCGCGCGAGCAGGCGACCGTGGCCGCCGGGCAGAACCTGCCGCTCGGCGCCGTGGTCGGCCGCGAGACGGCCACAAGCAAGCTCAAGGCCCTCGACCCCGCGGCCGGCGACGGCAGCGAAGTCGCCGTGGGCGTGCTCGCGCTGGCCGTCGATGCGACGCTGATCGACCGGGAGGACGCGATCCTGATCGCCCGCCACGCCATCGTCGCGCGAAACGCGCTGGTCTGGCCCGCGGGGATCACCACCGCGCAGCAGCTCGCTGCGATCGCCCAACTCGAAGCGCGCGGCATCGTGGTGCGCGACAGCGCCTGACCGACACCCGATCCCGACCCACTCGAGCGACCCGCCGCCTGGCGGGTTTCGCATTTCTGGAGACCCCGATGCTCAACCCCTTCGATTCCCCCGGCTTCTCGATGGCGAGCCTGACCGCCGCCATCAACCTGATCCCCAACCGCTACGGGCGGCTGGAAGCCTTGAACCTGTTTCCGGCCAAGCCCGTGCGCACGCGCCAGGTCGTCATCGAGGAGTACGCCGGGCGCCTGAACCTGCTGCCCACCCGGCCGCCCGGCTCGCCCGGCACGGTGGGCGAACGCGGCCAGCGCCGGCTGCGTTCCTTCGTCGTCCCGCACATCCCGCACGACGACGTGGTGCTGCCCGAGGAGGTCCAGGGCATCCGGGCCTTCGGCTCGGAGACGGAAATGGAGGCCGTCGCCGGCGTCCTGGCGCGGCACCTGGAGACCATGCGCAACAAGCACGCGATCACCCTCGAACACCTGCGTATGGGCGCGCTCAAGGGCCAGATCCTGGACGCCGACGGCAGCACGATCTACGACCTGTTCGACGAGTTCGGCCTCACCCCGCAGGTCGTTGCCTTCGACCTCGGCAACGCCGGCACCAACGTGAAGGCGAAATGCCTGTCGGTCCTGGCCGCGATCGAGGACAACCTCAAAGGCGAGTTCATGACCGGCGTGCATTGCCTGTGCTCGCCTGAGTTCTTCGCGGCGCTGACCGGCCACGCCAAGGTCGAGAAGGCCTTCGAGAACTGGCAGCAGGGCGCAGTCCTCATCAACGACGTGCGGCGCGGCTTCACCTACGCCGGCATCACTTTCGAGGAGTACCGCGGCCAGGCCACCGACGCCGAGGGCAACGCGCGCCGCTTCATCGCCGCGGGCGAGGCCCACGCCTTCCCGCTGGGGACGGTGGACACCTTCGCCACCTACTTCGCCCCGGCCGACTTCAACGAGACCGTGAACACCCTGGGCCAGCCGCTCTACGCCAAGCAGGAGCCGCGCAAGTTCGACCGCGGCACCGATCTGCACACCCAGAGCAACCCGCTGCCGATGTGCCACCGGCCGGGTGTGCTGGTCAAGCTCACCGTCTGACGGTGCCTGTCCGATGGTCCGTGTGGAGGATCTGTACGACGCCGCCGAGCGCGCGGGACTCTTGACGCCCGTCGTGGTGGGCGCCGCCACCGTGCACTGCGCGTTCCGTGCGCCGGACGAGACGGTGCTCGACGGCCTGGCGCTGGCGCGCGACTTCGAGATCGAGTACGCGGCCTCGCGCCTCGCGCTCGCACCGGGCGACGTGGTCACCATCGCCGGCGAGTCCTACCGCGTGCGCGAGGTCAGCGCCTTCGGCGACGGCCGCGAGTGCCGGGCCCAGCTTGCGAGGCTGCCATGAACTCGGTGCGCGAGCGCCTGCTGCGCCTTCTGATCGATCGGCTCACGGCGGCCCTGGCCCCGGCGCCCGTGCTGCGCCAGCCGGCGACACCGCTGCCCCGCGAGGCCGGCCCGGCACTGCTCGTCTTCGTCGAGGGCGACGCCCTCACCGCGCACGCCAACCGGCTGGCGGACCGCTCGCTCACCGTGCGTCTGGTCGCGCTCGCGCGCGGCGCGGACGCCTTCGACGCGGCCGACCGGCTGGTCGTCGCCGCCCACGCCGCCGTGCTCGCGGACCCGAACCTGGGCGGCCTGGCGCTCGCGGTGCGCGAGCTCGACGCCGACTGGGACGCCGACGACCTCGATGCCGGCACGGTGACGCTGCCGGCGCGCTACGAGATCCGCTACCGCACCACGCTGACCGACCTCACGACCACGGGATGACCCATCCAATGCACATCGAACTGCTCCAAGCCCACACCCACGCCGGTCGGCGCCTGCCCGCGGGCGCGCGGCTGGACCTGCCCGAGGCCAGCGCGCGCTGGCTGATCGCCCAGGGCGCGGCCCGGCTCGTCACGCCGGACTCTCCGACGCCTGTCCCGTCCCTCAAACCCTCGCGCCGTGACGGTTCCGCCGCCGCGACCCCATCCACGCCCACCCCCACGGGAGACTGACCATGCCTTACTTCTCTGGACAAGGCCGCGTCTACATCGGCGCGCGCGACTCGGCTGGCCATCCGGCCGGCCTCAGCTTCGTCGGCAACGTGCCGGAACTGAAGGTGTCGCTGTCGGTGGAGACGCTGGAACACCAGGAGGCGCAGTCCGGCCAGCGCCTGACCGACCTGCAGCTCATCAAGACCAAGAAGGGCGAGTTCGCCTGCACGCTGGAGGAACTCAGCAGCGGCAACCTCGCGCTCGCCCTCTACGGCCACTCGACCACGGTGGCACCGGGCACGGTCACGGGCGAGGCGCTGCCCAACCCGGTCACCGCGGGCAGCCTCTATCCGCTCGCGCACCAGAACGTCTCGGCGGTGCAGATCCAGGACGGGAGCAGCCCGCCCAAGCCCCTGCCGGCGACGCAGGTCCAGGTGCACGCCAGGCACGGCTCGGTGCTGATCCTCGACGCCACGACCGGCGGCCCCTATGTCGAGCCCTTCACCGTGGATTACACCTATGGCGCCGCGCAGAGCACGGCGATGTTCACTCGGCCGCTGCCCGAGCGCTGGGTGCGCTTCGAGGGACTCAATACCGCCGACGGCAACCGCGAGGTGGTGATCGATCTCTACCGCGTGGCCATCAATCCGGCCAAGGAGCTCTCGGTCATCACCGACGAGCTGCTGAAGTTCGAGCTTTCGGGTCAAGTGCTGGCCGACACGCTCAAGCCCGCCGCCGGCGACCTCGGCCAGTTCGGCCGCCTGGTGCTCTTGTAAGGGGATGGCGATGACCGATAGCAATACCGACTTCCAGACCTTCCCACCCATGCCCAAGGTGGTCACGGTGGCGGACACCGCAGTGGAACTCACGCCGATCCGCCTGGGAGAGTTGCCGCGCCTGCTGGCCGCGGTGCGGCCCATCGCAGCCGATCTCTCGGCCGAGCCGGATTGGCTCGCGCTGCTCGCCACTCATGGAGATGCGGTGCTGGAGCTGCTCGCGCTCGCCACCCGGCGCGACCGCGCCTGGATCGAGGGGCTGGCGCTCGACGAGGCCGTCACCTTGGCCTGTGCCGTGTTCGAGGTGAACGCGGATTTTTTCGTGCGGCGGGTGACGCCGAGCATCGCGCGCTCGGGCGAGCGGCTGGCGCCGATCCTCTCGGCTGGGACGATGCCGTCGCCCGGCTCGTCGCCGCCGGCCACCGCCACGCCGAGGTGATGGGCTACACGCTCGCGCAGGCGTGGGCGTTCCTCGCCGCCCACGGCCGGCTGGAGCGCAGGCAGAACGCCTTGCGGCTGGCCTTGCACGCGGTGGCGGCCCAGGGCGACCGGGCGGCCATCGAGCGTCTGCAGCGCGAGTTGTGGGAGGACGTGCGGCCATGAAACTGACGCTGGCCACCTCCGGACTGCTCGATCCGAGGCGGCTCTCCGCCTGGAGCGCGGAGCGTCGGCGGGCGATCCACGCGGCGGTGGCCAAAGGGATGACCTCGGGCGGCCGCGAGGTGCGCGAGGCCGCCCGCGCCCAGATGCGCAGCGCCTTCCAGGTGCGGCGCGCGAGCTTCGTCGCCTCGCTGCAAGCCAAGGTGTTCGACCAGAAGCCCGAGCGGCTGCCCGCGCTGTGGGTGGGAAGCCGAATCCCCTGGCTCGGCATCCACACGCACGGCGGCACGGTGGCGGGCCGGATGCTGATCCCGCTGCTGCCCACCCGCATCGGCCCCAAGCGTTTCAAGGCCGTGATCGACGGCCTGATGCGCTCGGGCAACGCCTTCTTCGTCGAGAAGGACGGCCGCGTGCTGCTGATGGCCGAGAACCTCCGCGAGAACGCCGCGCAGCTTGGCCGCTTCAAGCGCGCCGAGCGCGAGCGCAGCGGCGTCAAGCGCCTGCAGCGAGGCCAGGAGATCCCCATCGCCGTGCTGGTGCGACAGGTGGATCTGAAGCGCCGGTTCGATCTCGCGGCAGGCGTGCAAGGCGCCTTGCCCAAGCTCGCTGCCGCGATCGGGCGTGAATTGGACAAACTCTAATGGCAACCGAGCGAGCCCAGATCCTCATCCGCGCCGTCGACGAGACACGCGCGGCCTTCGGCTCGATCCAGCGCAACCTCGGCGGCCTGGCCGACGCCGCACGCCGGGTCAACGGCGTGCTGGCCGGGCTCGGCGTGGCCTTGTCGGCGGCGGGCTTGGCCGCGATGGTCAGGTCGGCGCTGGAGTCGGCCGATGCGCTGAACAAGCTCTCGCAGCGGGTGGGCATCACGGTGGAGGCTCTGTCCACCCTGGTGCCGGCGGCGGAACTGTCCGGGGTCTCGGCGCAGACCTTCGAGACCGGGCTCAAGAAGCTCGCCACCACGATGTTCGAGGCGGCCACGGGCTCGGAGGAGTCCGCCCGGCGCCTCAAAGCGCTGGGCGTGGAGTTCAAGAACCAGGACGGCACGCTGCGCGCGACCGATGCGGTGCTGCTCGATCTGGCCGACCGTTTCCAGGCCATGCCCGACGGGGCGCAGAAGTCGGCGCTGGCGGTGCAGCTCTTCGGCAAGAGCGGCGCGGAGCTCATCCCCTTCCTGAACCAGGGACGCGAAGGCATCGCGGCATTGACCGGCGAGATGGAAGCGCTCGGCGTGCAGATCGGCGGCGACACCGCGGCGCAGGCCGAGGTGTTCAACGACTCGCTGGCCAAGCTGCGGCTGGCTGCGACGAGTCTGGCCAACCGGGTGATCGAGGCCTTCCTGCCGGCCCTGAACGAGATGGCCGGCGGCATGGTCGAGTCGGCCAAGCAGGGCGGCACGCTGCGCGCGATCCTGGACGGCGTGGTGCTGGTGCTCAAGACCCTGGCGCTGGGTGCCGCCACGGTCGGCAAGGCCTTCGTCGCACTCGGCGAGGCGATCGGCGCTGGTGTCGCGGCGGCGGTCGAGGCCCTGCGCGGCAACACCGCCGGGGCCAAGGCCATCATCGCCGAACTCAAGGGCAGCCTCGTGCGGCGTCTGGACGAGTTGGCCGAGTTCCGGGACAGCCTGTTCGACCCCAAGCCCATCGAGGTCCAGGCGCCGCGCATCCAGGCCGACCCGGCGCTGCTGCAACGGCTCACGGCTCCGGGCCAGGCCCGCGAGGCCGCCAGCGCCCTGGCGGCCCTGCGCAAGGCGCAGATGGACGCCGAGTTCGCCCTGCTCAAAGACGGCCTCGAGCGCCAACAGCGCGCGCTCGATCAAGCACTGGAAGACCGGCTGCTGTCGGTGCGCGACTACCACGGCCGCAAGACTGCGCTGGAGCAGCGCGAACTCGACGCCGAGATCGCCCGTCGCCGGCTGGCACTCGCAGCTAGCCAAGCCGTCGCGACCAACCCGCGCGCATCAGAATCGGACCGCCTGCGAGCCAAAGCGGAGATCGCCAAGCTCGAGGCCGACCTCATCGTCCTCAACGACCGCCGCGCCGACATCGAGGTCGCCAACGCCCGCGCCGCCGCCCGGGCCGAGCGGGAACTGGCCGAGGCCCTGGCCCAGGCGCGCGAGGAACTCGCCCAGCTCACCGGCACCGACACGGCGGAAGACCGGCGCGCCGCGATCGAGCGCAGCGTCCGGGATCTTCGCGCACGCCTGGCGGCCGAGAACGACACCGCGGGCGTGGCGCTGATCGACCGGCTCATCGACGTGAAGGCCGCGCAGGCCAACCTCGCCCGGCTGGAACAGGAGTGGCGGCTCGTCACCGAACGGCTGCGCAACGCCCAGGAGGCGATCCAGATCCAGAGCCAAGCGGGGCTGCTCACCGAAGCCCAGGCCCGGCAGCGGATCGTCGCCCTGCAGCGCGACTCGGTCGCCGAGATGCAGCGGCTCCTGCCCGCGATGCAGCAGGCCGCGCAGGCGATCGGACCGGAGGCGGCGGGCCGCGTGGCCGCCTGGCGCAACGAACTGGAGCGCACACGGCTCGTCGCCGACGAGCTCGCGCCGCTGTGGAACCGCCTCGGCGAAGGCTTCGGCAACGCCCTGCAGGGCATGGTCACCGGCGCGCAAAGCTTCCGCGAGGCGCTGTCCAACCTGTTCCGCCAGGTGGCCGACGCCTTCTTGCAGCAGATGGTGATCCAGCCCTTCCAGCAATGGGTGGCGATGCAGGCGCGGATGCTTGCGCTGAAGCTCGGCTTCCTCCAGCAGGAGCAGGCCATCGAACAAGCGGCGGCGGCCCAGTCGGTCGCGCAGAAGTCCGCCGAGACCACCGCCAAGGTGTCGATGGACGCGGCCCAGGCCGGCGCGGGCGCGGCGGCCTCGCAGGCCTCCATCCCCCTCGCCGGGCCGGCGCTGGCCATCGCCGCGATGGCGGCGATGGTCGCGGCCGTCATGGCCTTGCTGGGCGGGATCGAGAAGTTCGCCGCCGGCGGCTTCGTCACGGGTCCCGGCACGGCGACCTCGGATTCGATCCCGGCGCGGCTGTCGGCCGGCGAATACGTGGTGCGCGCGGCCGCCGTGCGGCGCGTCGGCGTGGCCTTCCTCGATGCCCTCAACGGCCTGCACGCCCCGCCGGTGTGGGACGGGCGGCGTCTGGCCTTCGCCGCCGGCGGCCTCGTGCCCCAGGTCCAGGTGCAGCCGGCCGCACCGCCGGTCAGCCAGGCCGTGCGCATCGTCAACGCCATCGACCCGGGCGTCACCCACGACCACCTGCAGACCCCCGCCGGCGAGCGGGTGATCCTCAACATCATCGGGCGCAACGCGCGCGCGGTGCGCGCGGCGCTCCAGGGATAGCCATGGCCTTGCTCTTCATCGACGGTTTCGATCACTACGACCCGCAGGCACTCGACCCCTTCGGCGATCCGTGGCTCGCGCGCGGCAAGGCGGCGTATCTGTCGCCGCAGGCGCAGCGCATCCAGGGCCGGCGACCCTCGTCCTATGCCTTGCGCCTGCCGGCAGGTACCGGCGGCGGCTACGTCAAGAACCTGGAGACCGGGCGCACCAGCCTCATCGTGGGTGCGGCGCTGCGCGTGGCGCCGTTCGAGAACACCGGTGAGGAGCCGGTGCTGCTCGGCGTGCGCGACACCACCGCGCAGGTGACGCACCTCGTGCGCATCGGCGAGGACGGCCGGCTCAAGCTCTACCGGCGGACGGGATCGGGGATGAGCGGCTGGGACCAGTTGATCTCGACCTCGGTCACGACGGCGGCCGTGCGGGGGTGGCACTACGTCGAACTGCAGGTCGTGCAGGGCACGAGCAACGGCACACTCAACCTGCGCCTCAACGGCGTGCTCGCGATCACCCTGTCGGCGCAGAACACCACCCAGGGCGGCGGGCCGCTGCTCACCGCCTTCGCAGGCAGCGTGCCGGGCCAACCCTGCCCGGTCACCGTCGATGTGGACGACCTCTACCTCGCCGACACCTCGGGCACGATCAACAACACCTTCCTCGGCGACGTGCGGGTCGATGCCCTGAAGCCCCAGGGTGTCGGGACACTGAATCAATGGACGGTCGAGCCCGCGGGACTGCCCGCTTGGGCTGCGGTGAGCGACGGCGATGAGACGACGGCGCTGCGCGCGGCCACGGCGGGACTGCGCCAGACGTTCGACGTCGAGGCGCTGCCCGTGATGACCACCCCGGCGATCCACGGCGTGCAGGTGACCCTGCTCGCGCGCAAGACGGATGCGGGCACCGGCCGCGTGCGTGGGCTCGTGGCGAGCGGCGCGCAGACCGCCGTGAGCGCCGACCTCGTCCTGCAAGAGCAACTGGCCTGGCACACGGCGCTGTTCGAGCGCAACCCGAACGGCAACGTCCAGTGGACGGAAGGCGCCTTCAACGCCGCCGAGTTCGGGCTGGAGTCGGCATGACGGATCGGGTCTTGCCTGAGGTGGTGGCCGAGGTCGGTGGCCAACCCACGCCGGGGGTGAGCGTTGTCGAGCAACGGGCCGAGGCGATCTCGCGCGCGGCCTTCGGGGCGCTGGCCGCCACGGCGCTGGCCGAGACCTCGGCCCAGCCGCTGCCGGCCCCCCATCTCTCGACGCTGTGGGCCGAGACGCTGGCGGAGCACGCGCCGCCGCTGCACGCCCCGGCCTTCTGGGTCGAGGTGTTGCGCCGCGATACCGCCGCGGCGGCGATGGTCACAGAAGCGATGGAGGCCTTCGGCGAGACGCCCTGGCCCGAGGCCCAGCGCGGGGTGTTCGCCTTCCGCCACGACTGGGCCGAGCCCCTGGTCGAGCGCTTGCAATGGGCCACCGGCGTGGCACGGCTCGCCTCGGGCAACGAGGCGCGGCAGGGGCTGCGGCGCGTGCCGCGGCGATCCCTCACCTACCACGTGGGCCACGCTCGCGCGAGCGACGCGCTGGTGGCCGAGTGGCTGGCCGACCATCTGGGCCGGCTCGCGTGGTGGCCGCTGCCGCAGCATGCGGTGCGGCTGACCTCGGCGGCGCACAGGGGCGCGCTGGCGTTGACAGTGACGCCGGTGGATGAGGCGGGCTTCGCGTATACACCCTTCAGACCGCGCCTGGAGGAAGACGGCCTGCACTGGCCTGCGGATCGTCGCTTCGCGCTGCTGATGGCCCCGGACGGCTGGCAGGTGCTGGCGTTCACCGAGGTGGAGCCGGATCGCCTGTGGCTCACCGAGCCGCTGGCGCGGGCCGTCCCCGCGGGCGCGACCGTCCTGCCCCTGGTCGAGGGCCTCGCAGTGGAGCCGGCCGAGTTCACGCAGTGGGTGCCGGGCCTCATCGCCGGGCGCGTCACCGCGCAAGTCGCCTTCGAGCCGCTGCCGGACGAAGGGCTGCTCGACGATCCCTGGCTCGACGGCCTGCCCGTCTGGGCCGATGGCAACTGGCGCGACGATCCCAGCGTCACGGCACAGGGCGTGGTCACCCGGCAGGACGTCTCGCCGGCCGACCCCTGGGTCCGCCGTGACGACCCGTGGCCGACGACGAGCTTCCAGCGCCGGTTTCTGGCTGCCGGGCGTGAAGACATCGCCCGCTGGCGCGCGCGGCTGTACCGCGCCCAGGGGCGGCTCGGTGCCTGCTGGCTGCCCGATGGTCTGGCGCCGGTGCTGCGCATCGCTGCCCCCGCTTCAGCCGACGATGGTTTCCTGCGCGTAGAGGGTGACGGTCTTGCCGCCTTCTGGCACCGCCCGGCCGGTGCGCTGATCGTGCATCCCGACGGCCAGCGCCAGCACGTGCTCACCGCCTCCTGCCATCACGACGGCGGCGGCGCCATTCAAGCCCCCACGCTGGCCGCTGGCGCGGCTGCGCTGCCCCCCGAGGGGGCGCAGCACGCCTTGGGGCGGCCCTGCGGCGTGCTGGTGCTGTGCTCCGGGCTCGAAGCCCCCGTCCCGGCCGGCAGCCGCGTGGTGCGTCTTTCGCGCTGCCGGCTCGACCACGACGCGGTGGAGTTCCACTGGCACACCCCCGAGCTGGTCGAGATGCCCCTGACCCTGCGCCGGCTGCCCGAGCCGCGCGGCAACGATCTCATCACGTACACCCCGTCCTGACCATGAGCGAGAGCCCCCTGTTCGAGGTCGAGCTCTACGTGTTCGAGGGCACGAGCGGCAGCTTCCGGCTCACCCCGCACGAGTTCGACGTGGAGATCGGCGGGGAGCGCTACGAGCGCTGCCCCCTCGAGCGCAGCGCGCTCGCGCTCGGCGCCGAGGCGGCCAAGTCGGCGCTGGAATTGACGCTGCCACCCGACCACGCGCTCGTGCGCCATCTGCTGCAGGCGACCCTCATCGGCGAGGCGACCGCGGTGCGACTGCGTATCGCCCGACGTGACGCCTGGGGCGATGCCTGGTGGCTTTCCGGCACGCGCTGGATGGGCCGCGTGCTCGGGGTGGAGGTGGCCGACGACGCGGCCCGCATCCGCTGCGAGTCCGCCCAGGTGAGCTTGAAGCGCATTGGTCTGCGTCGGCTCTACAGCCGCGCCTGCTCGCACGTGCTGTATTCGGCGGCGTGTGGGGCGACGCCGATCTCGGCCAGCGCCGAAGTGATCCGCTCCGAAGGCCGCCAGGTGGAATTGGCGAGCCTGCCGCCCGAGGTGGCCGGCATGCTCGCCGGCGGCTGGTTGCAGACGCCGGCAGGCGCGCGCCACATGATCGTGAGCGAATCGACCGCAGGCGTGGAACTGCTCTACCCGGTGGGGCTTGCGCCGCAGACGCCCGTCGACCTCGTGGCCGGCTGCGATCACAGCGTGTCCACCTGCGCCGCGCGCTTTGACAACCTCGCCAACTACGGCGGCTTCCCCTTCATCCCGTCGAAGAACCCGTTCTCGACGGGCGTCTTCTGAAACCCGCAGGACCTCCCATGTGGTACCTGGTCGTCATCGTCGTGGCGGCGCTGGTCTCCGTCGCCCTCGCGCCCAAACCGCCCACCCCGAAACCCGCCGAACTCACCGACCTCGACGCACCCACGGCCGAGGAGGGGCGGCCGATCCCGGTCGTCTTCGGCGCAGTGCTGCTGCGCGGCGCCAACGTCGTGTGGTACGGCGACCTGGAGGCCGAACCGATCAAGAAGAAGGGCGGTAAGAAATGAGCACCGACGTCCTCGTCACCATCGCCCACGTGCGCGCCGCGGGGCTCTGCGTGCACGGCACGCGCACCTGGTTCGCACGCCAGGGCCTGGACTTCCGTGACTTCCTCGCCCGGGGGCTGCCCGCCTCGAGCTTGCTCGCCACCGGGGATGCGATGGCCGCACGCGTGGTCGAGGTCGCGCAGGCCTGCCATGAGGAGCCGCGCTGATGGGCGGCCGCCGCAAGAAGCAGACCGTCGGCTATCGCTACCGGATCGGCATGCACCTGGTGCTGTGCCAGGGGCCGGTGGATGCGGTGCAGGAGATCCAGGTCGGCGAGCGCACCGCCTGGGGCGATGCGAGCCGCGCGCCACTGTCGAGCGGCCACGGGCTCGGGCGTCTGTCGATCAGCCAGCCCACGCTCTTCGGCGGCGACGAACGCGAAGGCGGCGTGGTGGGCGACCTCGACGTGCTCGCAGGCAGTACCGCGCAAGGCCGCAACGACTACCTGATGAGCCGCCTGGGCGCGGCCATCCCGGCGTTTCGCGGGGTGTTGTCGATCGTGGCGCGCAAGATCCTGTTCGCCGCGAACAACCCCTACCTCAAGCCCTGGGCGGTGCGGGTGCGGCGCTTCACGGCGGGCTGGCACGACGAACCCTGGATGCCCTGGAACGCCGAGGTGCGGACCTGGGATGCCGACACCGGCACCTCTCTCACCGTCGGCATGAACCCGGCGCACATCCTGGTGCAGTGCCTCACCGACCCGCACTGGGGCATGGGCTATCCGCCGTCCACCCTCGGCGCAAGCTTCTGGAACGCGGCCTGGGCGCTCGAAGCCGAAGGCTTCGGCCTGAACCTGGTCTGGACGCGCCAGCAACCGATCGAGGCCTTCATCGCCCAGGTGCTCGACCACGTCGGCGGCATCCTCTACCTCGACCCGGAACGGGGCCGCTTCGAACTCAAGCTCCTGCGCGACGATTACTGGATCGAGGGCCTGCCGCTCCTGGGCCCCGACGAGATCGTGCGCGTGGAGCGCTTCGAGCGCGCGCAGTGGGGGGAACTGCCCAACGAGATCACCGTGGTCTACACCGACTGGGCGACGGCCAAGGAGTCCACCGTCACGGTGGAGAACCTCGCCGCGATCCAGCTGCAAGGCGGGGTGATCAACCAGCGGCGCGACTATCCTGGCGTGAACCACGGGCCGCTGGCCGCGCGGCTGGCGCTGCGCGACCTGCGCGCTCTGGGCTCGCCCCTGGCGCGCATGAGCTTGACCATCGCCCCCGGCGCCCTGGAGCGTCCGCCCCTGCCGGGAGACGTGTTCCTGCTGCATTGGCCACGCCTCGGCATCGAGCGCATGGTGGTGCGCGTGACCGGCATCGACACCGGCACGCTGGGTGCCACTTCGTTCCGCATCGAGGCGGTGGAGGATGTCTTCGGCATGGGCCAGACCGTGCTCGCCCCCACCCCGCCGCGCCTCGAGGAGCCGCCGCTGGAGGCGCTGCCGCCGGCCCTGGTGCTGGCGGTCGAGGTGCCGTACTGGGAACTCGCGCGGCGGCTGTCGCGGGCCGATCTCGACTACCTCACCGACACCGACACCTACGTGGGGGCCCTGGCCTGTGCGGGCGGCACGGGGCAGTTGAACTGGCAGCTCGCCACCGGGCCCGCGAGTAGTGAGCTCGAGGCGGTGGCCCCGGAGGACTACGCGCCTTTGCTCACGCTCGGCCAGGCGCTGCCGGCGAGCGAAGCCGATGCGCTGGCCGTGCCGGTGACGGCCCTGGCCCACCCCGAGCGCCTGGCGGTCGGCGACTACACCTACCTGGTCGACGCCAGCGGTGCGATGCGCGAGGCCGTGGCGATCCTCGCCTTCGATGCCACCGCGGGTACGGTGGATCTCGCCCGCGGGGTGCTCGACACCACGCCGCAGGCCCATCCGGCCGGCACGCGACTGGTGGGCGTGGGCGAGTGGCTGGCCGCAGAGACCATCGAGCGCGCGCCGGGTGAGTCGGTGTTCGTCGCCGCCGTCCCGCGCACGGCCAGCGCCGAAGGGGATGCGGTGCTGGCTGCCAACGGTGCGCCCCTCGTGCTCGCGGGCCGCCAGGCGCGGCCGTACCCACCGGGGCGAGTGCGGCTCAACGGCCAGCGCGAGCCCGCCGTGGTCGCCGGCGACCTGATCCTGACTTGGGCACACCGCGACCGCCTACTCCAGACCGCCTACCTCGTGCGTCAGGACGAGGGCGACATCGGCCCCGAGCCGGGCACAACCTACACCGTGCGCATCAGAGACCGCAACGGCACCCTCGTGCGCACCGAGGCCGGCCTCACCGGCCACGCCTGGACCTGGGACGTGACCAGCGCCGCCCTGGACGCCGGCGTCGCGGGCGATCGCGTCACCGTCGAGATCGAGGCCGAACGCGACGGGCTCGTGAGTTGGCAGGCGCAGGTGCGCAGCGTCGAGCGCGCGGGCTACGGCCTGCGCTGGGGGCAGTACTGGGGCAGGGTGTGATGGAGACCACCCTCGACCTGCACCCGCAGCCGCGCATCGACGTGCACTTGCTCACCCTCGACGAGCCCCAACACTGGCGCGAGGAATGTCTGGCGAGCCTCGTCGGCGCGCCGATCCGCCTGCATCTGCTGCCAGGCATCCCGGGGCGTGTGGGGCAGGCCCGCGCGGCAGGCTTCGCGCGAGGGGCCTTGCCGCTCGTGTCCTTCGTCGATCCCGACGACCGCTATGAGGCTGCGGCCTCCGCGGCCCTGGCCGATGCGCTCGATGCCTGCCCGCAGGCGGTGCTGGCCTACACCGACGAGGCCCTGATCGACGAGCACGGCGACAGCCTCGGCGTGCGGCGACTGGCCTACAGCGCCTTCCAACACGCCCATTCGGCCAGCCATGTCCACGGCCTGATCGTGATGCGCCGAAGCGCCGTCGATCCGGTGCTGACACGCATCGCCGATCTCGACGCCGGCGCCGAATGGCTGCTCACCCGCCTCGTGGCCAGGCAGGGCAGCGTGCTGCACCTGCCCCTCGTCGGCCGCCACTGGCGGCAGCACCCGAACCAGCACCACCGCCGTGCGCGCAGCATGGCTTCCGGGCCACTGCCGAATCTTGCGACACCTTGAGGAGATGAACCGATGCCACAGCTCGATCCGAACCTGGGCCTCGTCTACGGCTGGACGCTGGGCGAGTCCGGCTGGCACACCGGGATGGACGCGAACCTGAAGCGCCTGGGCGCCATCGTGGGCCTGTCGGTGACGAGCCGCGCTACGACCGCGCCGCCCGCCAGCCCCGCCGAGGGCGATCGCTACATCGTGCCGGCCGGTGCGACCGGTGCCTGGGCCGGCAGGACCGACCAGATCGCCGTGTGGATCGACGGCGCCTGGGAGTACCACGCCCCGAAGGTCGGCTGGCTGGCCTACATCGCCGCCGAGGACAGGCTCGCCGTCTACAAGACCGGCGGGTGGAGCACCGGCGTTCCCATCTGACCCCGCACCCCGTCCGCCACCCCCGAACCCGCCCGCGTGGCGGGTTCGTCGTTTTTGGAGACCGCCCATGACTGAACCGACCCAAGCCCCCGCCCTCGTCGAGAACATGCTGCTCCTGCGCCGCGAGGACTTCGAAGACCTGCTCGACCGCGCTGCTGAGCGCGGGGCCGAGCGGGTGCTCGCGCACCTGGGCCTCGAGAATGGCCACGCCGCCCGCGACCTCCGCGAGCTGCGCGATCTGCTGGAGGCCTGGCGCGACGCGCGCCGCACCGCGTGGCAGACCACCATCAAGGTGGTCACGACCGCCATCCTCGCCGCCCTGCTGGTCGGGGCTGCCATCAAGCTGAAGCTGATGGGAGGTGCCCAATGATCGAGACCCTGCTCGGTGGGCTGCTGGGCGGGGCCTTCCGTCTGGCGCCCGAGATCCTGAAATGGTTCGACCGCAAGGGCGAGCGCAGCCATGAACTCGCCATGCAGGACAAGGCGCTGGAATTCGAGAAGCTGCGCGGCGCCCAGCGGATGGCCGAGATCGGCGCGAGTGCCGACGCAGCATGGAACACCGGCGCCATCGAGGCCTTGCGCGAGGCGGTTGCGGCGCAGGGCCGAACTTCGGGCGTGAAGTGGGCCGATGCGCTGTCCACCACGGTCAGGCCCGTGGTCACCTACCTCTTCGTGCTGATGTATGCCGGGGTGAAGCTCTCGACCTTCGTCGGCTCGGTGCAGTCGGGCGTGGGGTTCGGGCCGGCGTTGCTCGCAGCTTGGTCGGAGGCGGATCAGGCACTGCTCGCAGGCATCCTGAACTACTGGTTCCTCAATCGCACGCTGGAAAAGGGGCTGCGGTGATGGGGCGGTCGGACGAGACTGTGCGGTCGTGGAGCCGCAAGCACCGACCGCTTGCAGAGCGCTTCTGGGAAAAGGTCGAGGTGCGCGCCCCGCATGAATGCTGGCAATGGCTCGCATCGACCAAGGAGGGAGGCTACGGCAAGATCGCCGATGACGACGGGCGCATCCAATTGGCGCATCGCATCGCCTATCGCCTGGTCTTTGGTGACCTTTCTCCCGGGCTGGTGGTGTGTCATCGCTGCGACAACCCCGGTTGCGTCAACCCGCAGCATCTCTTCGTCGGTACGCAGGCGGAGAACCTTCGGGACATGCGCAACAAGCGCCGAGACAACCCGCCGCGCGGAAGCAGACACCCCAAAGCCAGGCTCGACGAGGCTTTGGTAGCGCGGGTTCGCGCCGACGTCCGCAGTCATCGGCGCATCGCCAAAGACTACGGTATCGGCAAATCGACCGTCGGCATGATCAAGGCGGGGGTGACATGGACGCACGTGTGATTCGCGTGCCGCCTCAAGCGATCGAGCTTGCGAAACGCTTCGAAGGCTTTCACCGCGTTCCAAAGCACGATCCCAACCGGGCCTATCCGTACATCTGCCCGGCCGGCTATCCGACGATCGGTTACGGGCATCTGTGCGATCCGAAGCACCCGCCGATCACGGAGGTCGAGGCCGAGGCCTACCTCGCCCAGGACTTGAAGGTGGCGCTCGCCGCCACGCTGCGCTATTGCCCGGTGCTGGCCACTGAGCCTGAGGGGCGGCTCGCGGCCATCGTGGACTTCACCTTCAACCTCGGCGCCGGGCGGCTGCAGACCTCGACGCTGCGGCGGCGGGTCAACCAGCGGGATTGGACGACTGCCGCCGCTGAACTTCGCCGGTGGGTGCACGGCGGTGGGAGGGTATTGCCAGGACTTGTTGCTCGACGGGAAGCCGAGGCGCGTCTTCTCGTGCACGGGTAACAGATCCGGGAGTATGGCCGTGTATGCGCTACGTGCATTGACGTGATAGATTATGCTCTTAACGCATCAACGGCTAAGGCAATGGCGATCACCAGCGTTGGAGAACTGGTCAGGGCTGCTCGCAACGGGCGCAGCCAGAAGGAGTTCGCTGCCTTCCTGGGCGTGAAACAGTCCTCCGTGAGCCGCTACGAGAGCGGGAAGGCAAGCCCGCCGATCCGAGTGATCGAGCAGTGCATGCAGCTGGTGCATGCGGCAAAGGCGGAAGACGCCCCCACCGCCGACCAACTGGCAGAACGCATCCGCGCCGCCCTGGCGGACCCCGACCTGCGGCAGGCGCGCTTGGCGCTATCTCGGTTGGTGGATGCCTTTGTGTCCGAACACACGCAGACTCGCGTTACGCGTGCTGCGCCTCAATGATCACTGGAGGCTGACGTGGCGACTCAATCGACCATCGAGTGGACTGAGCAGACGTGGAACCCGACCACCGGTTGCACCAAGGTTTCACCGGGGTGCAAGAACTGCTACGCGGAAGTGATGGCGCGCAGGCTCCACGCCATGGGTGCGCCTGGCTACGAGAACGGGTTCAAGCTCACCTTGCATGAGAGCCGGCTCGAACAGCCACTGCTACGCAAAAAGCCGACGACGTACTTCGTCAACAGCATGAGCGATCTGTTCCACGAGGCCGTTCCGGACGCCTTCCTGGATCGTGTGTTCTCGATCATCGAGCGCACCCCTCACCACACGTACCAGATCCTCACCAAGCGAGCGGAACGGTTACCGGAGTATTTTGCTCGCCGTGCCTGCCCGAGAAATGTTTGGCTTGGGGTGTCGGTCGAAGACAAGAAGTACGGTGTTCCGCGCATTGCACACCTGCGCAAAGTAGATACGCACATTCGATTCTTGTCCGTCGAGCCGCTGCTGGAAGACCTCGGGCGGATCGACCTGCGCGACATTCACTGGGTCATCGTCGGTGGCGAGTCCGGGCACAAAGCCCGGCCAATGCGAGAAGAATGGGTGGCGAACGTACAGGCCCAGGCCGAGGCCGCTGGTGCGGCATTCTTTTTCAAGCAATGGGGCGGCTGGGGTGCCGACGGTGTCAAACGCCACAAGAAGGCAAACGGCCGCATCTTCCGGGGCCGCACGTGGGACGACTACCCGCATCAAGCGACGGAAGCGACACAGCTATAACGTGTCCAGAATGTCATTGGCGATCTTCGTTGCCAAGCCATGTGCTTTGGGTGCTGGATTGGACGCCGCGAAGTAGAGCGCGAATAGTGGCGCTCCGCTCGGATTCTTGGCATCGCCGCTTTGATACAGAACCTTGGGGTCGGTGACGGCAGGAAACAGCCCCTTCAATCGCTTCGAGACAAACTGCAGCATCTGGCGGTGATCGGTGTTGCGCACATCGCCATTGTTGCTGCCGAACAGATCGGATTGCGGATTCTGGGCGTAGAACGCCTGACGCCATTCATCGGTGCCAAGCACGCGCGTCAGAGATGCCTCCTTGTCAGCATCCAGCGCATCCGCATTCTTGGCGGCTTGCCGATACAGTCCGGCATACGGAAACAGATACCAGACATCAACTGCGCCGGTCTTGGCAATCGCTTCCAGCGTTGACCATTCGACGTGCATTCCGAACGGATCAAGGAACAGCACGGCCCGCTCGCTTCGCCACTGGTATCGGCCGCAGAGGGTTTTCAATGCCGCATTGGCATCGCTCTTGATCACTTCGATGGTCTTGTCAGGGTATTCCGCACCAAGCGCATTCAGCGCGGCCAGCTTCTTGGTGCGGAGTTCGATAAAGTAGAACTTGTGGAACGCGGGGTTGGTGGCCAATGCCCTTCGCGCGGAGCCGTCGACGGTTTTCTTCTCGCCCTCAACCTTGATGTCGCAACGGCCTGTACCGGCGAACGCGTCGATATAGAGCCGCGTGAAGCTCTGCTTGCTGAGCGCGGTATTGAATGCCACGAGGTACTTCTCAAGCGCCTCCAACTTGATGCGAGTCCAAGGCCCACCGAAGGAATGCTGATCGTCTAACTTGTCGAATTCGTCGTTGTCAAGCAGACTGTCGTCCCCATCGATCAGCTTTCCCATCGGGTTTTTCCTCATTTGACTGCCCGTCAGCCCCAAGCCGCGCTCATCAGCGTGGCGAGATCTCGCCGCGAGAGCACTTCTGTAAACTCGCGCCAGTCCTTCTCCGGCGGCATCATCGTGCCGGTGTAACGCAGATCAAAACCTGTCGCTTTCTTCTGGGCGTTGATGTACTCGTCCAGCTTCTCACCGAGGGATTCGATGTCCTCGATCCATTCATCTTTGATGGTGTCGGGCAGGGACCCGAACAGGTCGTAGCGATTTCGCATACGCTCGGACAGCCGCTCGTAGATCTTCTCGTCCACGGTCTGCTCGAACACCAGGTTGAGCATGTCGACAGTCTCCCGCTTCTGGCCGAAGCGCTTGATCCGTCCGATGCGTTGTTCCAGGCGGGTCGGGTTCCACGGCAGGTCCACATTGATCAGCGTGCCGAGGGTCTGCAGGTTGAGACCTTCGCATGCGGCATCGGTGGCTGCCATGACCCGGATCTGGTGCTCGGCCACCATGCGCTTCAGGGTCTCGCGCTCCACCGCGACGCTGTCACCGCGCTGATAGAGGCGGCTACGCCCCGCTCCGGCGTAAAGGCCGATGGCCTCATCGGGATAACGGGCCGCCAGTTCATCCGCGAGCCATTTCGCGGTGTCGTAGTACTGGCTGAAAATGATCACGCCGAGTTCGAGCCACCTCTCCTTATCCAGGAAGTGGATCACGGCCTCCATCTTGGGGTCCGCGTCGAGCCGTTGAAGCCTGTCGATGAGGCGTTCGAGAACTTCACGTTCCTCCTGCGTTTCAACGGCCAGGTCGGCTTCGAACTCGTCTCCCTCTTCATGCACGGCCTCCCCTTGCAACAGTCGTTGAGCTGTCGCGAGTCCGGCTTGGATGCTGGAGCAAATGCGCTGCTCCATCAGGTTTTTCATGAACCCGCTCCCCTTGCCGCGTTTGGCGAGTGCCTTGCCGAAGGCCCGTGCTTGGCCATAGGCCTCGCGGAAGTCTTCCGATGTCCGCAGCGCCTTGCCCTCGAACAGGACGTCGAACATCCGCGGTTCGGCCACCTTGGAGCGATCCGGATGAATGTCGACCCCGACCCGCGTGAGCAGGTTCGCATCTTCCAGCTGCTGTCGTTTGCGAAGCACGACGTGCCTGACCAACGGGTTCTCACGTTGGAACAACGTTGCTCCGGCGATGCGCCGCTCTAGTTCCTCTTCCAGGATCTCTCGCGTCTCCCCGGCGAGATCGGTCAAGGGGCGATTGGTTTGCCATTCTCCGTTGGTTAGCCCCAAGTCTTGCCGGATGGCCGAGAACAGCTTACGGGCACGTGGCTCGCTGGTGGACTCGACGCGCGGCAGCGGAGAGCGCAGCAACTCCCAGGCATGGCCGGGGTCCAGTACCTCTTGCCGACCGGCCAAGATCTCCAGCACTTCATCGGGCCGATGCCATGCCGCCAGGTCATGCCCCAAGACGAAGTGCCCTCGGCCTTGGTGCAGGATACCCAACAGGTCCCAGAGGTCTCTCGTATCAGTTTGGATGGGCGTCGCCGTGCCGAGCAACACATGGTCCGCCCGGGCGGCGACTTCGCGCATGAACGCCAGCAGTTCGTTCGGCGTTCCGGCGTCCCTGCCGAAGCCCTGGCGCGTGCGCGCCTTGTGGGCTTCGTCTAGGATCACCACGCCGAACCTCAAGCCCAGCAGGTGCTGCTTCTCCAACGAGTCGCGCATCATGAGGCCCGTGGACACGATGCCGATACGAAGCGGACAACGTGCGATCTGCTCGCGGCCCGCCGGAGAAATGGCGCGCTCGTCCGCATCCAGCCACACCTTGCGCACCGTATCCCAGCGTGCGGTCGGGATGCCGAGCTTATCCAGCATCTCGGTCTGCCATTGCTCGGTGAGGGTAGCCGGCGCAAAGATCACGACCGGGCGTCTTGGCCCGTTGTCACGATCAGAGAGCAAACACAGCGTAAGCGCTGCGGTGGCGAGCGACAGCGTCTTGCCCAAGCCCACCTCATCGGCCAGCAGCAGCCGCACTACGCCATAGAGCCTGTAGTGGCGCAGGCATTCGGTCAGGAATCCTTGCTGCCACGGCTGCAACTGCTGCCCCTCGCGGTACAGCGGGGACTCGATCAGTGCAGCCGGCGCAAGATTCTCGTCCTCATCGATCTCGTCGAACACCACTTCGCGGCGATAGCCACGGCGATGCACTTCCCGGATGACCGCCTGGGGCAAGGGCTTCGCCGCATTCCACAGGAAGTCGAACTCTTCCTCGATCCAGGCCACCCCCTCGGGGGAATCGTCCTCCCACAGGATCTCGTAGTGCCGCTGCCAGCCGCTCCTGGTCTCGTTCATCGAACCGATGAAGCCGAGCTTGCGCCCGTCGGCGAGAGTGATCACTCCCGCCTTGCCGTGCACGAATCCGCAGATGTCGTCTGGTGCAACCCGCACTGCCTGGCCGTGCTGCTGCAGGAAGGCATCCAAGCGGCGGTAACGGTCCCGGTGCAGGAGCGCTTCGGCCTCCAGGGCGCGCTCATTCCAGCGGCCCACCATCTTGCTTTCGCGCAACTGGGCTACCTTGAGGTCATCCGGATGGATATCGACGTTGCAGACGATCTTGACCTCGGGGATATCCTCCAGCGCCTCGCCGGCCACCTCGAACAGGGAGCTGGTGAAGTAGCCCGCAATGCGCTTGTAACTGCGTGCGCCGGCCAGATGCTGCAGCAGAAAGCTGGCATCGAGCCGATGGGTGCGGGAGGAGAAGCGCCGGATGCTCATCCGCCGGCCCTCAGGCACCGAAGCGCAGGTTCTTCAAGCGCGCGCCCAGCACCTCGGCGGCGCTGCGCACGTTTGGTTCCGTGGACTTGCGCTCGATGAAGGCCAGCATGTCCCCCAGTAGAGGCCGCACCTCCAGGAAGTCGGCCATCTCGTTCTTGATCTGTTCGACGATGACCTGAGGTTCGGTGTCCTTCAGCATCTGCTGCAGAGCAATGATGATCCTGCCCAGTTTGGTGACGCCGATCTCCGTGGACTCGGTCAAATCGCGGGAGGCGAACTCAGTCACGCGCTTGAGCCGCGCGTGATTGGGGCGCATGTCGCCCATCACGCGGCTGTAGTCCTCCACACGGAAGGCTTTGGCGAAGTTCTGGTAGTTGTCCAGCTTGGTCGAACCGGTCGTCTCCATGTCCAGCATGCGTAACACGAAGCGCTCGATGCCGGTGAGCTTGGCCCATGTGTCCGGGGCAAGGCCTTCGGGCACCAGCAGGCTCGACGCCGTCTCTGCCGCCTGTTGGACGATCTCGTCCACGACCGTCACTTCTCCGCGCGCCCGCGGGCGGAGAGCAAACGTCGTCACGTCCTCGCCGCCGATGTGGGTGTAGGCGGTGAGCACCTTGAGCGCCGCCGCATAGCCCGCCATTTGCAGGTCGGAGTCGTTGAACACCGGCTCGCCGTGATGCGCCCTCACCGTGTCGTTGAGGTGCATCATGGTTTCGATCTGCCGCGCCACCTCTTGCCGCACCGCAGGCAAGATGCGCTGCTTGAACCCCGTGCACTCGCCGGCGGGGCGCTTCTTCAGCATCAGGATCACGGTGCCCTGGACGTAGCCCCCCTTCTTGAGTTCGGAGGTCGTCTCGGTGGCGATGTACCAGGCGGCCACCACCTGCAGGCCCGCCGCCCAGAAGATGCCGATCAGATCGCTCCACACCCCAGTGTCCTGGTGCGTGAACATCACGCACTGCATGCCGTTCGATGGCATGTGCGCAGCCATGGCTTTGTAAGCCGCCACCATGCCGCGCCGGAAGTCTTCGCCCGCGCCCTTGATCGCCAGCGCGCGGCGCGAGTCCCACACCCATTCTTCGAAGGGCTTGGGCGGGTTCTTGCGCAGCCAGGCGATGAAGAACTCGGTGATCTCGTGGTAGTTGACCGCGTCGGCGTAGGGCGGGTCGGTGATCCAGAACTCGCAGCGCTGCCGTGGCTGATCGGCGGTTGCCGAGACGATGGCGCGTTCCACGGGGGGGAGCGGCACTTCCGCCATCTTGAACGACGAGGTGCCGAACCCGAGCCAGGCCCGTGTGGCGTAGTTGTAGAAGGTGTTGAGGGCTTGGTTCGAGAACACGCCTTTGGGGCCACCCAGTCCGCCGCCCTGCGCCGTTGCCCAACGACACAACTTCGAATTGAAGTCCGCCGCCTTGGCCACGTTCAGCCAGCCCAGCGGGGCCGCGTCAGTCGCGCGCCAGTACTTGAGCATCAGCGCTTGCAACAGCAACTGCCGCGCATTGAACAAATGATGCCAATGCGTCCAGCCGCGCTCGCGGAATAAGCGCGTGGTCTCGTCCCCCGGCTCGATGGCCATGTCGGGTGCCAATCCCTCTTCCTGCCAGAGCGCGAGGTTCTTGGCGACGATGGTCTCCACCTTGCGCTCGCGCTCCAGGTCCGCTTCCGTGGGGGCGGCAAACCAGGTCTCTTGGCGGGCGGCCTCGATCGTTTCCTTCTTGATCCATTGGATGCAGTACAGCCGCTCCTGGAAGATGTCATCGGGTCTCGGCCGGAACTCGTCCTTGTCCCACCGGCGCAAACGGTTGCCCGTCGTGCCATCGGGTAGCCGATAGTCGCCACGCAAGGTCTTGATCGGGGTGCGGTAGGTCTTGCCATCGAGCTGATAGACCATGTCGCCGTCTTGCACCGTGCCGGTCTCGGCTGCTGCAATCGCCTTCGCCGAGGCACCGGTGACGACCTCGATGTCAAAGCGCTTCAGGGCAGGGTTCGGCACCAGCTTGGCAATGGCGCCTTGCTTGGGCGAGATCACCCAACTGGGGGCGAGCGGCACCATCCAGCCGGTTTCCGGGCAGCGCGCCTCCAGGCAGTAGAGGTAGGCCTTGGCGCGGTTGCCGTGTTCGTCGTGCTCGACGCCTAACCGCGTGATCTCGGCATCCACCTCGGCAAACACCCGCTGCTGCGCGGACTCCAGGGCGGCGCGCCGGTCGGCCGGGGCACCGATGACATTGAGCGCGCCCCAGGTGAGCATGCAGGCGATGGGGTTGAGATCAGAGGCATAGGCATCGCACCCGATGCGTGCTGCTTCGAAGGGGATGGATCCGCCACCGCTGAAGGTGTCGCCCACGCGCGGGCGGTGGCCATAGCGCAGGATGCCCAATTGCTCGATGAGCTCCGGGAACGAATGGGCATCGATGCCCAAATGCGCGTAGTGGCGGTTGACCTGGGGCCACACGGGTGCGTAGAGCCAGTCTTGATCCACTTCTTCGGGGCGCTTGCACAGGGCGGCCTTGGCTTCGTAGCTTTCGAGGGTGGCCAGAACCTTGCGATAGATCACCAGCCTATCGTCATCGCTCAGATCGCGCTTCCACCGCAGCGAGATGCCCTCGGCATCCACATCCATCGGGAACCGCATCCAGCGAATATCACCTCCGGTGACATCGCTCCTCTTGATGGTTGCCTTGAAATAGTCCCAAGGTTTATCAAGCTGGATACGCGCAGCGATCTCGGATGGCGATATGGCATTGGCTGCAAACGCTCGCCGCGCCAGCCCCTCGTCGTCGAAGGACATGAGCGCTTCGAACACCGCCAGATCCGCCTCAGGGTCATCGGTGGGCGGCAAGAGGCTGCCCAGCACGATGGCACGCACCAGAATCAAGGGCTTCCTGCCCTTCCAGTAGGAGCCGAGCCCCGTCAGGGTCTGCGCCGCGACGGCCTTGCGTTCGGTCTGCGCCTCGAACGACACCTTCTGCGCTGGAAAGACCGTCTCGATCAGCGCCGGGGCGTCCTTGAGCGCCAGGGGGGTGAGGGAGGTTCTTGTTTGTGCATGCATGGCTAGGTGATCTTCAAGCGGTCGCTGCCTGCACCCAGCCGTGGGAGGCCAGTCTGTCGGCGGCGATGGCGATCTGTCGGAGCGTGAACTGGCGCTTGCGCGGGTTCCAGGCGTGGATGCGCTTGGCTACCTCGTCGAGCTGGCAGACGCCTTCGCGCGTCATGACCCAATGCGCGGTGGAGAGCAGCTCGAGGCCATAGGGCGACTCGAAACCTTCGATGAGGCGGGTGACACGCTCGAAGCGTTCACGGCTGTCGGCATGTTGGTCGAGGAAGGCGGATGCCTCCTGGATAGCGCCGGGAACCAGCGTCAGCGGCTTGTCTGGCGCATCGCCGCCGTCGGCGTAACCGGCGATCAGGTGTCCCTCGACCGTGCGCAGCACATGGCGCAGGTTCTCGGCGTAGGGGCCATAAGGCGCCTTGACGTATCTCAAGCGCAGCGGCTCCCCTGCCTCCTGCATGAAGTACATCAGCTTGTGCACCTCCAGCAAGGTGACAAAGGGGTCGAGCAGGCCACCGAGATAACGGTGGATCAACTCGACCAGGGCCGCACGGCCGGCAGTCATGGTCGGCACTTCACGCACATGGGCCATCTTGTCCGTGGTGGGCGCACCAAAGGGCTCGAACACGAGCACGTGCACGTCCTCCAGTTGCCCCAGCGCTCGCTCGATGCGTGGACGCACCTCGCTCCAGTCCAAGCCCCCCAGGCCGCTGCCCAGCGGTGGTATGGCGATGCAGCGGATGCCCTTGTCGCGAATGACCCGAACCAGATCGACCAAGCCTGCGTCGATGTCCTCGATGCGGCTCTTGCCGCGCCAGTGGCGCTTGGTGGGGAAGTTGATGATGAAGCGCGGCGGCGTGAGCTGTCCCGTCTCGAAGACAAACATGCGGCCCGGCTGCACGGCCTCGCGCTTACAGGCCGCCTCGTAAGCCTTGAAGTTCTCAGGGAAGGCGTTCTTGAACTGCAAGGCGATCCCGCGCCCCATCACGCCGACGCAGTTGACGGTGTTGACCAGAGCGTCCGCCTCGCATTTGAGGATGTCGCCTGAGGTGAACTCGATCATGGCTGTGATCCTCTCATGTCTCAGTAGTACCAATCCGGGCGGATTTCGACCGTAGGTCGGTGTCCGTTGACCGGAAGGGCGTTCACGACGTGTTGGTAGATCGTGCGATTGAGCACGCCGATGCGCTCGATCAGGTGCCAGGGAAAGCTGTGCTCCAGCAGAAACTCGGCTTGCTTGCCTTCCTTACACTGCCGCCAGTCCCTGGCTTGGACGGCCGCCCAGTCAACTTCGTCGAGGCGTGCCAAATCGCAACGGTCCTCGAACAAGTACGAACCGGCGTTCGAGAGGGTGAAGGCCCACCGCCTCTGTTGGGCTTGTGCCCAAGCAACGGTGGCGTGAAGATCCGCTTCGAAATGCAGGATCGGGGCCTGTCCACCGCGATAACCCAGCTCCGGATGATTGCCCTGGTGGATCAGGTACAACATCACCGAGCGCGGGCAGAAGTAGAACGGCACGCAGTCGCCCACGTGCAGGCCGGGGTGGCTGTTCAATGACAGGGTTAAGCGCCGCTGCTTGATGCCGCTCATTCCGATGGTCGTCCCAGCAGGCGCTCGCCGATTGACCTCCGCGTCGCACCAGAGGAAGCCATCGGCCACGATGGAGGGCAAACGATCCACATGGGCGATGTGGTAGATCTTGGGCTGCGGGGGTACGAGGCCGTTGGTCATGCCGTGTCGTCCCCAAACAGGTCCAGCGATGGCCGGTTGTCGTCGCGGTCGTTGCGGCCGCGGCGGGCGCGGGTGCCGAGCAAATCGCTCTGCGCGACATCACCCAGGGCATGCTGAAGCGCGATGCGCCACCCCTTGCCGGCGTCCATGACGCCGCCAGTCGCCATGGCGGTCATGCCAAACAGCCACCAGCGCTCCTCGGGCCGAAGCGCCAGCCAGTTCCTCACGGCGACGGGGATCTTGGCTGCCTCCATCTGCTCGACGGCCCAGGCCAGGACACAGAGTTCCTTGCCGAGCAGGCGATCCACAGGGTTCTCGCCGATCTTCCATGCACTGGGCTTCAATCCGTGCGCGGTGAGGCGTGCGTTGAAGGCCCGCTGCACCTCGGCACGGATGGCCGTCCAGCGCGGCCGGTCGAGCAAGACGCGGTCGATCACCGCGGTGTCCGCCGAGGCCGATTGCAGCCCGAGGTACTCGCTGATCTGAACCTTGCCCGTGCTGCTCTTGGGGATGAGCACCTTGAAGTGATGCGGGTCCGAGGTCGCGGGCACCCCGAAGCCCAGCGTATGCTGGACTTGCACACGCCCTGCTGGCGTCCGGTGTGCTGCGGCCTTGGCGCGCGTCATGGTCATTCCTCCTGGCTCACGTCGCCCGGCTTGAGCTCAACACCGGCGATCTTTGCGAACTCCTTGAGCGCAAAGCCCGTGTCGAACTGAATGCCTTCCGCAATGGCGATGTTGACCAAGGCTTCGGGCTCACCCAGAACGTCGCGAAGGCTGTTGACGACGCCCTCGATCATGGCGGCCGTGATTTCGCGCTCTTGGAAGCGCACAGTCACGGTGTTTTCGCCTTCGCCAATCTCGATGCGAACGCCCTTGAAACGCGTGCCCGGCTGATCGCGGAAGCGATTGATGACCCCGAATACACGGTCGGTGGTGTCCAGAGACACACGCTTGCTCTGCAGGCGGGCCGGCTTGGCATCGACGATCTGGACCGTCTTATCGCCGCTGGCCGGGATCTGGAAGTCGGCCGTCTTGTTGGCTTCGCCCGCCCGTGCAAACACCAGCAGGCGATAAGCACCGGGGCCGATCTCGAAGGGGCCGTCGTACCGAGTGCCGTCCTTAGGGTTGGACCCGTCCAGTGTGTAGTAGAGATCTGCCCGCGGGGTGGCCTCGAGGCGCACACGGCGCTTGTCGGCAGCCGGTTCGACCTGGTGACGGATCTTCAGGTCGGCCAACCAGCGCACGGCTGGAGCGCTTTCATGTTGCCCAGTGGTGTCCTTCACCCAGAAGTAGAGGGTCCCCTCCGTCGTCGTGAAGTTGTCGAGGTCATCGACCTTCTGGTCCTTGTCCGTGACCTCGGGCTTGGTCGACCAATAGACCACCGGGCTGTCGCCCGCATGGCGAGGCGTCAGACTCAACACCGTCTCTCCCGAGTCGGCCTTGACGTTGACGACGGACACATTGACCGTGGCCTTGTCCTTGGGGAAGGGGCCTTTCTCGATGTAGCCGTCTTCACCGAGACGCCAGCGACCTTGCTTCAACGCCTCCGTCTTGAGGGCGTCGAGGCCGCTCGCGCCCGGCATCCAGGGCCAGATGGGCGAGCACTTGGCGCGCGTGACGACGTCCTTCCACGGCGTGCGGCGGTTGTCCTTGCCGGAGGGCCAGAGGTACTCCTCGGCCTGCGCGAAGTACTCGTCCAGGTTGTCCTTCGTCAGCTCTCGCACGAGCTTGTAATCCGCTCTGGGGCTTGCGAGCAGACTCTCGATCTGCGCTTCGGCGGACTGATCGCCCTGGCCGATCTTCAGCCCCTGATCGATGGTGACGCCGGCTAAAACGTCGCGGCCATCGACCGGGTCGTTCACCGGGAAGTAGAGGCGGTTGTAGGCGGCCGATAGGGCCTTGCCGAAGCGGTCTTCCGCTTCTTCCAGGCGGTCGCGCGCTTCTTCGAACAGCGTGTCACCAGGGCGAAGCCGCTTGTGGATCTGCTCGATGGCGTAGAGCTCACGCAGACGCTCCTCGACAGCATCCGCCAACAGGCTATCCTGACCCGTGAGCACCAGCAGGTTGTTTTTCTCCTGCTGATAGTCAAAGAAGTTCTGAAGTTCGCTCGGAGGAACCTTGCCATCGGGCTTGATGACGATGAGCGTCCGCGGGCCGGAGAGCTTCAATTCATCGAGCTTGGGCAGGACCTGCACATCCTGGTATGCAATCTTGCGAACCGGCTCAAGGATGCCGGTGAGACGATTGATCAGCGCCTGATCGATCTTGGGCTGAGGGACCTCCTTAGCGTTGCGCTCGATCTGGCGCGAGAGGTTCTCCGTTTCCTTGATAAAGAAGCGTTGCTCTTCACGGTGCAGGTACCAGGCGGCCTCCCGCAGCCGCTGCATAGCCTGAAGGAATTCGTCAGGCTTGCGCTGCGGGGCAGCCAGGAACTCGATGAGCTCGCTCTCGGAAAGGCCGATCCGCCCCCCAACCGCGCGGGACAGGCTCGAGGCCAGCAGCAGGGTCATCACCTGTCGCGCGGCATCAGAGCCCAGCTCGTCGTCGATGTGTTCGGCAATTGCGTTGCCGTTGTCGGCGATGTCCCGCGTGACGGCCGGCATCAGCTTCGGTGCGATGCGTTCGATCTCGTCCTTGACCTGATCGTCGTTGAGGTTGAGATGCTGCGTGCCGATCAGGAAGACGTCATCCGTCTCGCGCTCCTCGACGCTCTTGAGGAGTCGGGCGGTAAACTGCATCAGGCCACGGGTTTGGCGGAACCCTTCGTTCTCCTTGAACAGCGCGACAAGGTGCTTGAACGAGGGGTGGAAGGGGTAGGTCTCGCGCACCTGCTCGGCAATCTGCTCGATGCTGCTGGCCACGATGTAGCCGCCGTCTTCGGCCTTCTTGATCTGCTGGGCGTACTCTTCGGCCACATCCGCGATGACGCGCTCGTCGGGCAGCTCGTCGATGAGCCGCTTCTTGAGGATCTCGTAGATCTCGTTGCCGGCCAGTTGCACCGGTGTGATGGTCATCGCTTGACGGCGCGTCTCCTGCTGCAGATTGGAGATTGCGTCGGCAAGGGCCTTCGTCTGCGCCTTGTAACTACCCGAGAGATTCGCAACGACAATGGCGCAGTTGGGCAACTCCAGCGCCGCGCTCATCAAGCTGGAGAGGCTGTAGACCACCATGTTGGCCAGCGTGCCCTGACCGAACACCTGGGTGCTGGCGTTGTCGAGATAGGGTGGCAGCTCGTCCAGCAGGATCAAGGTCGGCTTGTCGCCGATGATTTCCTTCCACTTGCGTTGATCGACGGCCTTGGGACCGTTGGCCCAGTAGGGCTTGATGGCATCTTCGGCGCCAAGCTGGCTTGCGATCTCACCCCAGATGTAGTTGTCCGGATTGTTGCGACCGTTGAAGGCGGCGATACGTGCCGTGCCAAAGTCCACACGGGCAGCGAGATCGGGAGGGAGGACATCGGAACGCAGGTGCGGGTGACGCGCCAGCAGGCCGAGCGCGATCATCATGTGCGTCTTACCGCCACCCATGGCTTGGGTGAGCTCGAAGACCGCCTGATCTGACTTGCCCGACAAGCGCAGCAGCCCCTCACGGAACAGCTGCTCCATGCCGTGCGTGACGAAGTTGCGCGAGAAGAACTCCCGCCCATCCCCCTCGTCATTGATGAGCTCTGCCAGATTCTCGATCCCCTGGCTCATCCGGTAGTCCCGGATGATCGGATTGAACCGGCAGGCCTGCTTGACCGTCTTGATCATGAGCGCACTCCGCTGTTGTTCTCGGCTTCGTCGGAGGGCGGAATCTCGATCCCTCGCTGTTCGCAATAGTCGCGAATCAGGACCTCGACCATGTTGGCGATGGACCGATGTTCGAGATTCGCCGCGAGGCGCAGCGCTTCCTTGAGAGCGGGATCGATCCGAAAGGTCAGCGTAGCGGTCTTGCTTGCGGCCATAGCCTCTCCGGAAGCCACTGCAAATGTACTGCATTCTACAGTATCGACTCGGCTTCGGCAATGCGATGCAAGTCGGCAATCCGCCTCGGTCTGCTGCCTTGCCGAAGCTCGGGATGGGTGGCTCTCCAGGCGTTTGGAGGGAAGTGGCGGGGGTGACCGGCGTCATGGACTGACGTTGTTGTTGGCAGGAGTCTCATGAACGCGCTGTTCTGCCAAGAAGCCAAGCTCGGCATAGCGCTGACGCGTTACTCAACGACTCTCTGGCGGCCAAATCGTCGAATCCACGCCCTCAAGGCCAAGGCGTTGCTATCTGGCTCGGGTATGGAGCGCGGGTTCGGTTCCGTGTTCCGCCACCAAAACCCAAAATCCCAACCCTTATCGGTTGGGATTCTTTTGCCCTGAGCGCCAGTGTTGGCGCGGTTCCGGCCCGTTGCCTCGTGAGCGCTGCACCGCCAAACGACGCCGTTTCGGAGTACTTCTCGCCTCTCTGCTGCCGTTTTTCTCTGCTGGGCTCGTGAGCGTTCACCGAGCCAGAGCCAGCACTGGCGCGGGTTTCCGGCTTCCGGGTTGCGATTGTGAATTGGTCGGCCGTTGGTTACCGAATCTGCACTGCTCACCTCATCTTGCATCAAGGTACGGCGAGCTCGGCGGCAGATACTGGTTGAGACAGTTCGCACAGGATGCCGCACTGTTCGGCGCTTCTGCCTTCGGAACACATTTCCCTCAAGGATCTGAGCTGCTGCTCAAGTGCGCTCAGTTCCTGGATACGCACCGCGACCTGCTCGATGTGTGCCTCAAGAACACGGTTGACCTCACTGCAATCTTGGGTTGGCACGTTCTTGAGGCGCAACAGCACACGAATCTCGTCGAGCGTCATGTCCAGCGAACGACAGCGGCGAATGAAAAGCAAGCGTTCGACGTGCGCGTCGCCATATAAGCGGAAATTGCCCGCGCTCCGGGACGGGGGCGGCAGGAGTCCTTCCTGCTCATAAAAGCGAATCGTTTGAATCGGACACCCGGTTTGCCGGGCAAGCGCTCCGATCTGCATAGCTGCAACCCCTTTTTATCATCGACTTGACTCTATAGTAGCTATAGAGTGTTAAATCTCAAAATACCCTCCGGATGCTTGCTGGTTTCTGCAAGAGCCTCGCCGGATCAGGAACGAGAAGAATCAAGGACCAATGACTATGACTGATGAATGCCAGAAATCCTGCGGATGTGCGTCCGAGCGGAAGGCGGAGTCCATGACGGGTGCCACGCCGACCGGGACGGGAAGGATGAGTCTGTTCTCGGTGCCGAAGATGGACTGCCCTTCGGAGGAGCGCATGATCCGGCTCGCGCTCGAGAATACGAGCGGGCTGGCCGCACTCGAGTTCGATCTTGGCAAGCGCGAGTTGCGTGTTTTTCACGACGGCCCCGTCGAACCCATTGCAAGCAAGCTTGAAAGTCTCGGCTTGGGCGCCCGTCTCATTGCGTCAACTGAATCGAATGGCCCGCACACTGTCGATGGGCAAAGCGACAGCCAGCCGTCCTCCGAGCAAGAGTCTCGCGCTCTCAAATGGTTGCTTGCCATCAACGCCGCCATGTTTGTCGTCGAAGTGACGACCGGGTGGATTGCGCAGTCCACGGGGCTCATGGCTGACTCACTGGACATGTTCGCGGATGCCGCCGTCTACGGGCTCGCGCTCTACGCCGTCGGCCGTCATACCGGGCACCAGCTGAAGGCGGCGCGGTTGTCAGGCTGGCTGCAACTGTTGCTCGCGCTCGGCGCAATGTCCGAGGTGCTGCGCCGCTTCGTCTTTGGTAGCGAGCCCGAGCCACCGCTCATGATTGGGATCGCGCTCGTTGCGCTCATTGCAAACGTTACCTGCCTTGTCTTGATCTCCAGTCATCGAAAAGGCGGCGCTCACATGAAGGCAAGCTGGATCTTCTCCACGAACGACGTGCTGGCAAACCTGGGGGTGATCGCGGCCGGGGCGTTGGTCGCCTGGACAGGATCGCGTTACCCCGATTTGGTGATTGGCTCGCTCATCGCGCTGCTGGTATTGAACGGTGCGCGGCGCATCCTGCGCCTCGGTGCCTGAAGCAGCGAGCGCGGGACATGCCGCCCCGGCAATATCAACGACTGAATTCCCGCCCTGGAATTTCACGCTGCGCTGCCCAATCCAATGGCAAGGCTCGCCGGATCAGGCGCTCCAGCACAAGCCCGACTGCCTTTTCCACCACGCACGCCTCGACGATGTCAGGTGCAAGCCGGGTCAGTTGCGCGATCCGACTTGCATGCCCCCGGTCAATGCTCTCGGCTGCCGCGATCTCGGTGATGGAGGGTCACGCGCGCCCTGACCTCGGCCGGGTTTGCGCTGTCCATCGATGATTTCGGCACCGGGTATTCCTCACTGGCTTACCTCAAGCGATTTCCCGTTCATAAACTGAAGATCGACATCTCGTTCGTGCGGGACATGCTGACCGATCGCAACGATCTCGCCATTGTGTCCGCCATCGTTGCCATGGCGAAGAGCCTCGGCCTCAAGACCCTGGCCGAAGGTGTGGAAGAGGCAGCGCAGGCGGAACACTTGCTGGCATTGGGTTGCGACGAAGCACAGGGGTATTACTTCGCCCGTCCGGAGCCGGCCGAGGTTTTCGCGCGCAGGTGGTTGCAAAGCGCATGTCCGAGTCATGATCTCGGTCAGGACGTGGATCGCCAAGAGCAAGGCCACCTCGGTACATGACGGCAAAGCCGCTCCATGGCACCGGGCCCCGGCGCATGATCACGCCCTCGAGTTCTCTCAAACTCTTCGTAGCGTTCACGCTGATCCGTGATCGGGAGCCGTCAGCCCGGTCGGTTCAACAGCGATCGGGGCCATTGCCTCTGCGAAAGCGCACAGACCAAAGGCACTTGGGCTGGCTCGCCCCAACTGCTTCACCTCATCAGGTTCCGCCTGGGAACTCCAGGCAGAACCGGGTCCTGCCCTGCGCGGACGTCACGCTGATCGATCCTCCATGGGTTTGCATAATGGCGCGGGTAATCGCCAATCCCAGCCCTGCGCCGTCGGTTTCCGGATGTGACCGCGATGGGTCGGCCCGGTAAAAGCGATCGAACAGGCGCGGCAAGATCTTCGGCTCGATGTCCTCGCCGGTGTTCTCGACGCTCACCCGGGTGGCTTGGGAAGACTGGCTGATCTCGATCGTGACCTCGCCATGTGGCGGCGTGTGGCGCAGCGCGTTCGAAAGCAGATTGCTCAGGGCACGGCGGAACATCAAGCGATCACCGACGATCTCGCCCTCACCACGCTGAGCCAGTCTGACGCCCTTCTCATCGGCGACCGCCTCATAGAACTCAATCAGGGCGTGCGTTTCCTCGGCTGCCGAGAAACGTTCCCGGTTCGGCAGCATCATCCCGCGTTCGGCCTTGGCCAGGAACAGCATATCGGACACCATGCGGCCCAGACGCTGCAGTTCCTCGGCATTGGAAGCCAGAATCTCCCGGTAGGTATCGGCATCCCGCCGGGTAGCCAACGCGACCTGGGTCTGGGTCAGCAGGTTGCTCAGGGGGGTGCGCAGCTCATGCGCCAGATTCGACGAGAACTCCGACAGTCGCGTGAACGCGTCTTCCAGCCGGTCCAGCATCTTGTTGAGTTCGTGAGCCAGATCGGCCATTTCGATGGGTACCGCCTCGACGGGCATGCGCTGGTGCAGCCGCTGGCTCGTGAGCGTGGTGGCTCTGGATTTCATGGCACGCAATGGCGCCAGCCCCTTGTACGCGGCAAACCAGCTCAGCAAGCCACAGATGACGATCGTCACGACGGCATAGGTCATCAGGGTGCGCCGCAACTCCAGCATGAACCGTGTGTGATGCGCCGTGTCCATGGCAACGAGGATGTCCAGCCGCGTCGTTGCGTCATAGGCTGGAATAACCCGGACACGCATCCCGCGAAACGCCTGCCCTGCGTCGGCCCAATGGATCAGCGCGTCGTTGCCGTTGCCTTCATCCGCCGGTGACAGTTCGCGCGGGAGGCGAAATCCTTCGGACTGGAAGAGCGTTTCACCTTTCGAATCGTGGACGCTGACGTACAGCCCGTGATGGTGGCTCAATGCCTCACGCAGCAGCCACTTGGCGTCCTCGGTCGAATTGGATCGCGCCAAAATATCCTCGATCAGGTGCTGCTTGTCCTGCAGCGCCATGTGATCCAGCTCGATGAAATGCCGCTCGGATGCAGCGATGACCAACAAGGCCAATCCAAACACCACAGCCCCAGCCGCCAACGTAAAGAAGAGGGTGAGCCGGGTCGTCAGTGACAGGGAGCGAAACATTCAGCGCTCCTCCGGTGCTTCCAATACGTAACCCATGCCACGTACGGTGTGGATCAGCTTGACCTCATGACCCTCATCAATCTTCGCGCGCAAGCGCCGGATGGCCACCTCGATCACATTGGTATCGCTGTCGAAATTCATGTCCCAGACCTGCGAGGCGATCAGCGAGCGGGGCAGGACCTCGCCATGACGGCGCATCAGCAGTTCCAGCAAGCCGAACTCTTTGGCACTCAGACTGATCCGTCGCCCGCCGCGTGAAACGCGTCGGCGCAGCAGGTCCAGTTCGAGATCGGCCACGCGCAGCACGGTGCTCTCGTTGCCACTGCGCCCCCGGCGCAGGATCGTGCGCACGCGGGCCAGCAATTCGGCAAAGGAGAAAGGCTTGACCAGATAGTCGTCCGCACCGAGTTCAAGGCCTTTGACCCGGTCTTCCACCTGATCGCGTGCGGTCAGGAACAGCACCGGCATCTGCAGGCCGCGATGGCGCAAGGACTGCAGTACCTGCCAGCCGTCGAGGCCGGGCAGCATCACATCCAGGATGACCAGGTCGTACTCGCCCTGCAAGGCCAGGTGCAGACCATCGGCGCCGTCTTGCGCCAGATCGACCACGAAACCCGCTTCGCTCAAGCCTTGTCGCAGGTAGTCGCCCGTTTTGGGTTCATCTTCGACGATCAATATCTTCATGCGGATGCTCGGCCGTATCCGATAAACGCCAGTGTGACGATTTTTAGCGCACCTGACGCATTGATGACAAACATGTAATCGTTCAGACAGCTTCCTGACAGCGGTGCGCCCCTAGCATCCCAGCACTCATCCGCCGAATTAGAAACTCACTGCAGAAACTCTCCGCGAGGATCCCATGCCCCCTTTGAGACCGTTTCATTCACCATGGCCGTCCGTGCCCTCGCGGCGGCGCTTCGTGCGCGGCTTGGTCGCCGGCGGCGTGATGGTCGGCCTGTCACCCTGGGTGCGTGCTGCGGCGCAGGGGCTGGCCGACACGCGCACGGGTGCGGCGCCCGTGCTCAGCGGCACGAACATCGACCTGGTGGTTGCCGAGTCGCCGGTCAACTTCACCGGCAGGCCAAGGATGGCGACCACCATCAACGGCTCCATCCCGGCGCCAACGCTCAAACTTCGGGAAGGCGACACGGTCACCATCCGCGTCACCAACCGCCTGCGCGAGGCCACCTCGATCCACTGGCACGGGATCATCCTGCCCTACCAGATGGACGGGGTGCCTGGGGTCAGTTTCCCGGGCATCGCCCCTGGCGAAACCTTCACCTACCAGTTTCGCCTCGAACAAACCGGCACCTACTGGTATCACTCGCACTCCGGCATGCAGGAGCAGACCGGCATGTACGGGGCCTTGATCGTCGAGCCGCGTGAGGCAGACCCCATCCGCGCCGACCGCGACCATGTCGTGCTGCTGTCCGACTGGACCGACGAAGACCCCATGCGGGTGCTCGCCAAGCTCAAGGCGCAAAGCGACTACTACAACTTCAATCAGCCGACGGCGATCGATTTTTTCCGTGACGTGGCCGACATGGGGCTCTCCCGCGCACTGGACAAGCGTGCGATGTGGAACCAGATGCGGATGAACCCGACCGATCTGGCCGATCTCTCGGGGGCGACATTGACCTACCTGATGAACGGCGTCACCCCTGCCGGCAATTGGACTGGCCTGTTCCGGCCGGGCGAGCGCGTGCGTCTGCGGTTCATCAACGGCGCGGCCAACACCTTCTACGACGTGCGCATCCCGGGGCTCAAGATGACGGTGGTGCAAAGCGACGGGCAGAACGTCGAGCCCGTGACCGTCGATGAGTTCCGCTTCGGGCCGGGCGAGACCTACGACGTGATCGTCACGCCCCGAGAGGACGCCTACACGATCTTCGCGCAATCGATGGATCGAACCGGCTTCGCCCGCGGCACGCTCGCGGTGCGCGAGGGCTTGAGCGCCGCCGTGCCTGCGCTCGATCCCGTCGAATGGCTCACCATGGCCGACATGATGGGCGCGATGGACCACGGCGCGATGGGGCATGGCGGCTCGGCCATGGGCGCGATGGACCACGGCGCGATGGGCCACGACATGCCGGGCATGAAGCACGACATGTCCGGCATGAACCATGGCGCGATGGCCATGGATCACGGCCAGCACGCGATGCATGGCATGACAGGCGGCGCGATGGCCAAGCACAGCGCCACGGTCCGTCACGCACGCACGGAATACGGCCCAAGCACGGATATGCGGGTGGACATGCCGCGCACCAATCTTGACGATCCGGGCATTGGCCTGCGCAACAACGGCCGGCGCGTGCTGACGCTGGCCGACCTCAAAACGATCGGCGGCCCTCTCGATCCTCGCGGGGCCGAGCGCGAGATCGAGCTGCACCTCACCGGCAACATGGAGCGCTATACCTGGTCGCTCGACGGCCTCGAGTTCGGCAAGAGCACGCCGGTGCATCTGAAGTATGGCGAGCGGGTGCGCATCATCCTGCACAACGACACGATGATGACCCACCCGATGCATTTGCATGGGCTGTGGAGCGAGGTGGAAACACCCGACGGGCAGTTCCTGGTGCGTCGCCACACCATCCCGGTGCAGCCCGCGCAGCGCGTCAGCTTCCTCGTGACCGCCGACGCCCTGGGGCGTTGGGCCTGGCACTGCCACCTGATGTTGCACATGGACATGGGCATGTTCCGTGTGGTGGTCGTGTCATGAAACTCATCCCAAGTAGATTCGCCATGAAACCCTGCTCTCTCTTCACGGCGGCGCTGGTGCTGCTCGGTGCGGCGCCCGTCTGGGCGCAAACACCGACGGAAGGCGGCGCCCATGCCGCGCACTCGGGCGCGGCTGCCGCCCCAACGCGCGCCCCATCGTCCGCGAACGCCACCATGGACCACGGCAGCATGCGCATGCAAGGCGGAGCCGCCCCCGCCGATGCCCGCGATCCGCACGCGTATGCCAATGGCTTGACCTTGGAGTCGGGCCCGTACGCATTTCCTGGGCCACGGCAACTGCGGCTGTCCGATGAACATGCGTTTGGCAGCGTGCTCCTCGATCGCCTGGAGCGCGTCGACACGAAGGACGGCAACGCCACCGCCTATGAGGCGCAAGCCTGGTTCGGCGGCACCTACGACCGCCTGGTCCTCAAGGCCGAAGGGGACGTCGCCGACGGCAAACTGGAGGAGGCACGCACCGAGGTCCTTTGGGGCCACGCGGTGGCTCCGTTCTGGGACACCCAACTCGGGGTGCGGCAGGACAGCGGCGCCGGCCCTGACCGGACTTGGCTCGCTGTGGGCATCCAAGGGCTCGCCCCGTACTGGTTCGACGTCGATGCCACGGCCTACGTCGGCGGCGCGGGACGCACGGCACTGCGCCTGTCGGGCGAGTACGAGCTCCTGCTCACCCAGCGCCTGATTCTGCAGCCCCGCATGGAAGTCAATCTGTATGGCCGGCGCGATGAAGCGCGTGGCCTGGGCAGCGGGCTGGCCGATGCCACCACAGGGCTGCGCCTGCGTTACGAATTCTCGCGCCAGTTCGCGCCCTATGTCGGCGTCGAATGGGCGGGCAAGTTTGGACAGACGGCGGATTTTGCGCGCGCCGAAGGGCAGCGCACCCGGCAAACGCGGTATGTGGCGGGCGTGCGCCTGTGGTTCTAGCAGCGCCCACGCACAACCACGATCTCATTCACGAATCCCATCAGGAGCATCCAATGATGAAGAAAACCTTGAGCGTTTTGGCGCTGAGCGCGTTGCCTGTGTTGGCGCTGGCCGCCGGCAATCATCAGGGCGGCCATGGCATGGCCGGGCACGACATGCAAGGCATGCACGGTTCGATGCACGGTGGCGCATCACACTCCAACGTCGGCAAACCAGGCGATCCCGCCAAGGTCGACCGCACCATCGAGGTGGTCATGGACGACTCGATGCGGTTCACGCCCGCCACCATCACGGTCAAAAAGGGCGAGACGATCCGCTTCTTTGTCAAAAACGCGGGCAAGGTGCCGCATGAAATGGTGGTCGGCTCCTTGCAGGAGCTCAAAGAACACGCTGAGATGATGCGCAAGATGCCCCAGATGCAGCATGCCGAGCCGAACATGGTGACGCTCCAGCCTGGCCAGCGCGGCGGGCTGGTTTGGCAGTTCGATCAGCCCGGTACGGTGGACTTCGCCTGCCTCATCCCCGGCCATATGGAAGCGGGCATGGTGGGCAAGATCGTCGTCGAGTAAGCAGCGTCACCGGGGGTCCTTGTCATGCACCAAACCGGTGATCAACCGTTCCCCCGGCGGCGCAGGCTGCTGCTGGCGGTGCTTGCGCTGAGTCTTCCCTCCCTGGCACCAGCCGCCGCACCGCAGACGCTTGCCGTGCAGGTGTGGAAGGACCCGAACTGTGGGTGTTGCAAGGACTGGATTGCCCACCTGGAGAAAAGCGGATTCCGCGTGAGTGCCGTCGACCAGGGCAACAGCGCAGCCCGCACTCGCCTCGGGATGCCGCAGAAATTCGGTTCCTGCCATACGGCCCTGATCCAGGGCTATGTGATCGAAGGCCACGTACCCGCAACGGACATCCAGCGGCTGCTCAAGGAAAAGCCCCAAGCCCTGGGCTTGGCGGTGCCGGGCATGCCCATTGGTTCACCCGGCATGGATGGTGTCGCCTACGGAGGACGCCGTGATGCCTACAAAGTCTTGCTGGTTGGGAAAGACGGAGCAGCGCAAGTTTTCGGTTCTTATCCGTGAAGAAACCATGCACTGACCGTGTGCCGATTGGATCCATGAGGCGCAGCAGCGGTCTTGCAACCTGGAACAGGAGGCCGGCGCCGACCGCGCCGATCCTCGATGAAGGGAACACCGCGATGAACGCGACTGACCAAGAACACCTCCACGACACGCGCGGCCAGTCCGGCCTGAATCGGCGCATGAGGACCGCGTTGCTGATGGTTGCCCTCATCGGCGGCTTCTATCTGCTGCGCGAGCACTGGATCCATGTCGCAGGCAATTGGGTGTACCTGTTGCTGCTGGCGTGCCCGCTGATGCACCTGCTGCATGGCCACGGTGGCGATGGCGGGCATGGTGCGCCGCCCGACAAACCCGCCAACAGGGAGGCGTGAAGTCATGGACCTGCGATCAGACCACGAACACCGCCGACACGCCCACGACCACCCGAGCGCACTGCAGTGGGCCGAAGGTCTGAAGGACCCTGTCTGCGGCATGGACGTGACCGCGCAGTCCGAGCACCACGTCGAGCACGCAGGCCGACTCTTTTACTTCTGCAGCGCCAAGTGCCGGGCGAAGTTCGTCGCCGAGCCGGCGCGCTATGCCTACAGCGGCCATGAGCCTTCGTCTGTCGAAGCGCCGGCGCTGGCGGCAGGCACGATCTACACCTGCCCCATGCACCCCGAGATCCGGCAGGATCACCCCGGCTATTGTCCGAAGTGCGGCATGGCGCTGGAGCCGGTGCTGCCGGATCTCGAAGGAGAAGAGAGTCCCGAGCTGCGCGATTTCCAGCGCCGCTTCTGGTGCACCCTGCCGCTGACCGTCATGGTCACTGTGCTTGCCATGTTCGGCCACCAGTTGCATTGGTTCGAGGCGCGCACACAGACCTGGATCGAACTCGTTCTGTCCCTGCCCATCGTCCTGTGGGCGGGTCGGCCGTTCTTCGTGCGCGGCTGGCAGTCCGTGGTCCATCGCAGCCCGAACATGTGGACCCTGATCGGGCTGGGCACCGGGGCGGCGTTCGTCTACAGCGTGGCGGCGACCGTGGCCCCACAACTGTTCCCGGACTCGTTCGTGTCCATGGGACGGGTCGCGGTGTACTTCGAGGCGGCGGCGGTGATCATTTCCCTGACCCTGCTGGGGCAGGTACTGGAACTCAAGGCGCGTTCGCAGACCTCGGCCGCCATCAAGTCCTTGCTCGGACTGACCCCCAAGACCGCCCGGCGCCTTCGCGACGATGGCACGGAAGAGGACGTGCCCCTGACGCACATCCATGTCGGCGATCGGCTGCGCATTCGACCCGGCGAAAAGGTTCCGGTAGATGGTACGGTAATCGAGGGCAGCAGCGCTGTGGACGAATCGATGCTGACGGGGGAGTCCCTGCCCGTGACCAAGCGGGTGGGCGACAAGGTCATCGGTGCGACGCTCAATACCAGTGGCGCGCTCGTCATGGTCGCCGAACGTGTCGGCTCGGCGACCATGCTGTCCCAGATTGTGCAGATGGTGGCGCAGGCGCAGCGGTCCAAGGCGCCGATGCAGCGCATGGCCGATGTCGTGGCGGGCTATTTCGTGGTCGCGACGGTGTCCATCGCCGTGCTGACCTTTTTTGCCTGGGGCCTGTTCGGGCCGGAACCGCGTTGGGTTTTTGGCCTCATCAACGCCGTGGCTGTGCTGATCATCGCCTGCCCCTGCGCGCTGGGCTTGGCCACGCCCATGTCGATCATGGTGGCGACCGGGCGAGGGGCTACGCAGGGGGTGCTGTTTCGCGATGCCGCCGCGATCGAGAAAATGCGCCAGGTCGATACCCTGATCGTCGACAAGACCGGCACATTGACCGAGGGCCGGCCGCGCTATCAGACGACGATCGCAGCCGAAGGCTTCACCGCCGGCGAAGCCTTGCGACTGGCTGCCAGCCTCGACCAGGGCAGCGAGCACCCGCTGGCGGAAGCCATCGTCACGGCCGCGCGCGAGCAGGGCCTGGTGCTCTCACGCGCCGAGGAGTTCGACTCGCACTCAGGCATCGGCGTGCGCGGGCGCGTCGATGGACATGCCGTGGCACTGGGCAACACCGCGCTGATGGAACAGCTCGGTGTGGACGTGCGGCCATTGGCCGAGCGGGCGGAGGCGCTGCGCGGTGAGGGTGCCAGCGTGATGCATCTGGCCGTCGATGGCGTGCTCGCCGCAGTCCTGGCCGTCGCCGACCCGGTGAAGAAGACCACACCGCAAGCGCTGGCGTCGCTGCGCGCGGAGGGCTTGCGCGTCGTCATGGCCACGGGCGACGGTCTGACCACGGCCAAGGCCGTGGCGGCGCGCTTGGGCATCGATGAGGTGCATGGCGAGGTCAAGCCCGCCGACAAACTGCAACTGGTGGAGCGGCTGCAGCGCGAGGGGCGTATCGTTGCGATGGCTGGTGACGGCATCAATGATGCCCCGGCCTTGGCAAAGGCCGACGTCGGTATCGCCATGGGCACCGGCACCGACGTGGCGATGAACAGCGCACAGATCACGCTCGTCAAGGGTGACCTGCGCGGTATTGCGGTGGCGCGCGCCTTGTCAGTGGCCACGGTCCGCAACATGAAGCAGAACCTGATGTTCGCCTTTCTCTACAACGCACTGGGCATTCCCATTGCGGCCGGCGTGCTGTATCCGCTCACCGGTTGGCTGCTTTCACCGTTGATCGCCGCCCTGGCAATGAGTTTCAGCTCCGCATCGGTGATCGGCAATGCGCTGCGTTTGCGCGGCGTCCGTCTTGTCTGAACACGAGGATCGTCGCGCGTGCCGTGGTGGGTGCTGGGCGCACACCCAGATCGCTGGGTCTGTCGTATCGGTTGCCACCCGACGTTGGACACCTGATCCCTATCGAGGCCTGGAATGCTCTCGACCACGGCACCTGAGCAGGATTGCCCGGGATTGCTCAATCGTTGAGAGAGTGGGTTGGATTCCGGTCGCGTCTGCACCACCAGTTTGGGAAGCCCCGTGAGGTTGTGCCTCACGGGGCTTCTTGCATTCGGGCAGACCTTCGTCGTGTCTTGTCTCAGCCACACTCCGCGCTCCCTCTTTCGGGGGTGTCCCGCGGCAGCATGGAGCCCCATTGCCTTTGCCGGTGCGAACTTTCTGGCAAACCGCACCGACACGGCCCGAGCCCATTGATCTGGCGAAGGGTCGTGCACCATGGTTCTCGCCTAGACTGGACGCCCGGACGACCGGCTACGGGCCGGCGCCAAAACCAACACCACATTGCTGAAGGGAATCAATGATGCTGTCTCGTCGACTTGCATTGACGCTGGGTGCTGCCAGCGTTGGCGCGCTCCTCGTGGGGTGCGCAACGGAGAGTTCACGCGCACTGCAGGTGCAGCAGGTGCAATCGGCGGCGGCGCCATACGGCGGCCCCCGCACGCCGATCGCCGTGGGGCGTTTTGACAACCGCTCGAGCTACATGCGCGGCGTCTTCTCCGATGGTGTGGATCGCCTCGGAGCCCAGGCCAAGACGGCTCTGATTGCTCACCTGCATCAATCACAGCGCTTCGCCGTCCAGGACCGCGACAACCTGGCCGAGACCCAACAGGAAGCCAGGATTCAAGGGGCTGCGCAAAACCTCAAGGGGGCAGCCTACGTCGTCACGGGCGACATCACGGAGTTCGGGCGCAAGGAAGTGGGGGATCGTCAATTCTTCGGCGTGCTTGGCCGCGGCAAGGCCCAGATCGCCTATGCGAAGGTCACCCTGAACATCGTCAACAGCGTGACGGCGGAAGTTGTCTTCTCGGCGCGCGGAGCGGGCGAATACGAGCTGTCCAACCGTGAGGTCCTCGGCTTTGGCGGCACGGCCAGCTACGACGCCACGCTCAACGGCAAAGTCCTGGACCTCGCGCTGCGGGAGGCCGTGGATCACCTCGTGGCGGGCCGAGATTCGGGCCAGTGGGGCCAGGAGGCCAAGCGATGAGAGTCCATGCTCGCACGATGCGTCGTGCCGTGTGGGTGGCGCTTGTTGTCCTGGCGGGCTGCGCACAGCCACCCAAGCCCCTGTACATGTGGGAGAACTTTCCCCGGCAGCAATACGACGCCTTGCTCAGGGAGGGGGTCAGCCCGCTGGAGCAGATCTAGGCGATGGAAGCCCATGCCGAGAAGGCGAGAGCGGCGGGCGCTGAACTCCCACCCGGCTTCCGTGCGCACCTGGGCAAGCTGCACCTCGAGGTGGGCAATGCCGCTGCCGCGCGAGAGATGTGGAACGCCGAGAAGAAGGCTTTCCCGGAAGCGACTCCCTACATGGACCACCTGCTCAAGCGGCTTGACGGGTCGGCATCCTCCGAATCGAAGAAGAACTCGACATGAAGCGTTTTGTCTGCCTGACGTCCCTCGTGCTGGGGGGCGCCTTTCTGGCCGGTTGCGCGACGCCACCGGCCCCCTACGACTACACCGCCTTCCAGCGTGCGAAGCCGGCCTCCCTGCTGGTCATGCCGCCCCTCAACGAGTCGCCCGAAGTGAAGGCGTCTCCGGGCGTCTGGTCCCATGCGGCTCGACCGCTCGCCGAAGGCGGCTACTACGTCTTGCCAGTGACTCTGGTGGACGAGACGCTGCGCGGCAATGGTATCCAGACGGCAGCCGAGGCCCAGAGCATTCCCTATCCCAAGCTGCGGGAAGTGTTTGGTGCGGATGCGGCCGTCTACATCAAGGTCCATCGGTATGGCACGTCCTACAAGCTCATCGACAGCGAGACGCGCGTGGATGTCGAGGCGAAGATCATCGACCTGAGGGATGGGCAACTCCTCTGGTCGGGCAGTGCGTTCGCCTCCTCGGCCGAACAGAGCCAACAGGCTCAGGGCGGTCTGGTGGGTCTGCTGGTGACGGCCTTGGTCAAGCAGATCATCGGGACGGCCACCGATGCGTCCTACCAGTTCGCGGGCACGGCGCAGGCGAGGCTGTTGGGCGGGCCCCGGTTCAACGGCGTCCTCCCAGGCCCGAGATCTCCCGCATACGGCAAGCCCATGCCCGCCCAATAGCGGAGCGGCTCGGCGCTGGCCTGCGGTCCAGCGCCGGGGACGGTGGCTGCAAAGACCGGCATACAATCTCAGATTTGTATTGACCTTTCCCGGAGACTCCCCGTGTTCATCTCTGAAGCATTCGCCCAGGCGGCTCCCGCCGCGCAAGGCGGCACCGAATCGACCCTGCTGAGCCTGCTGCCGCTGGTGCTGATGTTCGTGGTGCTCTACTTCATCATGATCCGCCCCCAGATGAAGCGCCAGAAGGAGCACAAGGCCATGGTCGAGGCCCTGGCCAAGGGTGATGAGGTCGTGACCGCTGGCGGCCTGCTCGGCAAGATCGCCAAGCTGGGCGAGAGCTATCTGCACGTGGAGGTCGCCGATGGCGTGGAGATCCAGGTCCAGCGCTCGGCCGTGGTGCAGGTGCTGCCCAAGGGAACGATCAAGTAATCCAGGTCTCTGATCCGGCTGGATGCCGGAGAACCGGAAGGGCGCCGCTGGGGCGCCCTTCGTTCCGCTGAGGCCTCGCCGCCTGGCCGCGGCAATGGGCATGAAAGAGCTGTCATGAACCGCTATCCCCTGTGGAAATACGCGATCCTGTTGGTCGCGGTGATCGTGGGCCTGGTCTATACCCTGCCCAATTTCTTCGGCGAGGCGCCGGCGGTGCAGGTCTCCAGCGGCAAGGTCACCATCCGCATGGACGAGGCCATGACCGAGCGCGTGCGGCAGGCCCTGGCCGATGGCAATGTGCCGGTGGATTTCGTGCAGTTCGACGGCAATTCGGTGCGCGCCCGCTTTGCCGACACCGACACCCAGATCCGCGCACGCGACGTGATCGACCGCGCGCTGAACCCGGACCCGGCCGATCCGGGCTACGTCGTGGCCCTCAACCTCGTGTCGCGGTCACCCCAATGGCTGACCGCCGTGCGCGCGCTGCCCATGTACCTGGGCCTGGACCTGCGCGGCGGCGTGCACTTCCTGATGCAGGTGGACATGGAGGCGGCCCTCACGCGGCGTGCCGAGGCCTATGTGGGCGACGCGCGCGCGCTGCTGCGCGACCGCAACATCCGCCATGCGGGCATCACCCGCAACGGCAACAACGTCGAGGTGCGCTTCCGCGAAGCCGCCGTACAACAGCAGGCGCGCGATGTCCTGCGTGACCAGCTGGCCGACCTGGACTGGGTCGAGTCGGTTGACGGGCTCGACTTCAAGCTCACGGGCACGCTCAAGCCCGAAGCGGCGCGCCGCATCCAGGATCAGGCGCTCAAGCAGAACATCACGACGCTGCACAACCGCATCAACGAGCTGGGCACCAGCGAACCGGTGATCCAGCAGCAGGGGCTGGATCGGGTGGTGGTGCAGCTGCCGGGTGTTCAGGACACCGCACGCGCCAAGGACATCATCGGGCGCACCGCCACGCTGGAGGTTCGCCTGGTGGACGACAGCGCCGAAGCCATGGCGGCGCTGGCCGGCAACGGCCCGGTGCCCTTCGGCACCGAGCGCTATGTGGAGCGCGGCGGGGCCCCGCTCATCGTGCGCCGCCAGGTCATCCTCACGGGCGAGAACCTCACGGACGCCCAGGCCGGCTTCGACGACCAGCAGCAGCCGGCCGTGCACCTCACGCTCGACGCCAAGGGCGCGCGCATCTTCCGCGACATCACCCGCGAGAACGTGGGTCGGCGCATGGCCATCCTGCTGTTCGAGAAGGGACGCGGCGAGGTGGTGACGGCCCCGGTCATCCGCACCGAGATCGGCGGTGGGCGGGTGCAGATCTCCGGTCGCATGACCACGCAGGAGGCCAACGACGTCGCCCTGCTGTTGCGCGCCGGCTCGCTGGCCGCGCCGATGGAGATCATCGAGGAGCGCACCATCGGCCCCGCGCTGGGCGCCGAGAACATCGCCAAGGGCTTCAACAGCGTGATCTGGGGGCTGGCAGCCATCGCCGTCTTCATGATCGCCTACTACAGGCTGTTCGGCGTGTTCTCCACTCTGGCGCTCACCCTCAACCTCTTCCTGCTGATGGCCCTGCTGTCGATGCTGCAGGCCACACTCACGCTGCCAGGCATCGCGGCGGTGGCGCTCACGCTGGGCATGGCCATCGACGCGAACGTGTTGATCAATGAACGCGTGCGCGAGGAGTTGCGCAACGGAGCCTCGCCGCAGGCGGCCATCCATGCCGGCTACGAGCGGGCCTGGGCCACCATCCTTGACTCCAACGTCACCACGCTGATCGCCGGCGTGGCCTTGCTGGCCTTCGGCTCCGGCCCGGTGCGCGGCTTTGCCGTGGTGCACTGCCTGGGCATCCTGACGTCGATGTTCTCGGCCGTGCTGTTCTCGCGTGGCCTGGTGAACCTGTGGTACGGACGGCAGAAGAAGCTCAAGTCCGTGTCCATCGGTCAGGTCTGGACGCCTGGCGGAGAACCCGCCTCCAAGGCCTGAGGCCGCGAACGCACAGGAATCACGCACATGGAATTCTTTCGGATCAAGCGCGACATCCCGTTCATGCGGCACGCGCTGCTGCTCAATGCCATTTCGGCGGCGATGTTCATCGCGGCGGTGTTCTTCCTGATCACCCGCGGGCTGCACCTGTCCATCGAGTTCACCGGCGGGACCGTGATGGAAGTCCAGTACGCCCAGGCGGCCGACATCGGCCAGGTGCGCAGCCAGATCGACACGTTGGGCTTTGGCGAAGTGCAGGTGCAGAACTTCGGCACTTCGCGCGATGTGCTGATCCGCCTGCCGCTGCGCGGGGAGGTGCAGCAGTCGGAGGTGGTGTCGCGTGTGATGGAGGCGCTGTGCACGGCCCAGAGTGGCCGCATCGAGCAGCGCAACGAAGTCACCGACCGGGGCGAGGCGGTCAGCCGGCAGGTCTGCGATGCCAATGGCAGCGAGCCGCTGCGCCTGCAGCGCAGCGAGTTCGTGGGTCCGCAGGTGGGGGCTGAGCTCGCGCGCGATGGTGCCATCGCCCTGGCCATGACGATCATCGGCATCATGATCTACCTGGCCTTCCGCTTCGAGTGGAAGTTCTCGGTGGCGGCCATCGTGGCCAACCTGCACGACGTCATCATCATTCTGGGCTTCTTTGCCTTTTTCCAGTGGGAGTTCTCGCTCTCGGTGCTGGCCGCGGTGCTCGCGGTGCTGGGCTACTCGGTGAACGAATCCGTGGTGATCTTCGACCGCATCCGCGAATCCTTCCGCAAGTACCGCAAGATGACGACCGCCGAGATCATGGACAACGCCATCACGCGCACCATGAGCCGCACCGTCATCACCCACGGCTCGACGCAGATCATGGTGCTGTCCATGCTGATCTTCGGCGGGCCCACCCTGCACTATTTCGCGCTGGCGCTGACGATCGGCATCTGCTTCGGCATCTACTCCTCGGTTTTCGTGGCCGCCGCCACCGCCATGTGGCTGGGCGTCAAGCGCGAGGATCTGATCACGCCCTCGCGCAAGGAGACGGATCCGGACGACCCGAACGCGGGTGCCGTGGTGTAGAGTTCGGCGATCCCTCCTCATCCGAACGCAGGCACCCGACCCCCACCATGGCCATCCCTGCCGACCCCAAGGCGCTTGCTGCCCAGGCCCGCAGGACCTTCCTGAACGTGGTGCTCTATGGGGCCCCCAACGCCGTCCAGGCGGTCGAAGAAGGGGCCAAGCTGATCGCCACCCAGCCGGCGCCGCCCGAGCTGCTGCTGCGTCGCCGCGACGCATGGGGCGACCTGCAGCGCCTGCGGGGTGCCTGGCAGCAGCAGCTGTCCGAACAGATCCAGAACTGGCAGGGCTCCCTGTCCGCCGGTGCCAGCGCCACGGTGCTGGCGGGGCTGGGACGCGGCGCCGAGCTCTCCCTGGTGGATGACGACACCATCGAGCACGAAATTCTCGGCTCACGTCTGGCCCTGGCCGCCATGGATCAGGCCAGTTCCGAATTCACCGATTTGCGCTCTCGCATCATTGCCCTGGAGCGGCGTGACGAACTGCCGCCCTCCGACCTCCTTCGGCCCCAGGTCATGGCGGCTCTGATGCTTCAGACGTGGCGCTCCGCGGGTCTGAGCATCGAAGCCTGGCGCTGCGTGCAGCCTGTGCTGCACGACGAGCTGGGGCACCTGCTGGTGCTGGCCTACCACGAGACGAACAAGTGGCTCATCGCCCATGGGGTCTTGCCGGAGATCGATCTGCGCCCCCTCATCCGCCGGGCGCGCGACACCGGCGTGGCGGCGACGGGGCGCCCCACCGAAATGGGCGGTGCGACCCGGGCGGCTTCGGTGCTGGCGGGGGGCGCTGCGCCCAGCGGGCCCCAGCATTCCGTGGGCGAGGAAACGCGCCTGATGACGCGGGCTTCCAACCTGCTGCGGGCCTCGGAGCAGGCCCACGCCGTGCTGGGCCGGCTCAACCGGCTCGTGGGCAAGCAGGTGCCCGAGTTCGAGGCCACCACCCAGGCCCAGCCGGCTTCACCCCGCCTGGCCGAGGCCATGGCGCGCGCCGAGCGAGAAGTGGCGCAGCAGTTCCAACCCAGCGCTCCTGGGGCGGTGGCCCATCCTGCGGCCCTGGTGCAGGGGCTCCAGGAGCGCAAGCAGGCCCTCAAGCAGGCCACCGAATCCCCCATCGAGCGCGCCACGATCGAGATCGTCGCCCTGCTGTTCCAGAGCCTGCTGATGGAAGAGCGTTTGCCGGCATCGGTGCGGGTGTGGTTTGCGCGGCTGCAGATGCCGGTGCTGCGCGTGGCCATCAGCGAGCCCGACTTCTTCGCCACCATCGACCACCCCGCGCGCAAGCTCATCGACCGCATGGGCGCCTGCGTGATGGGCTTCGACGAGGCCACGGCCGGCGCGAGCGAGGCGCTGGAGAAGGAGATCAAGCGGGTGGTTCAGGTGGTGGAGGCCTACCCCGACACCGGACGCCGCGTGTTCCAGACCGTGCTCGTGGAGTTCGAGAAATTCCTCGATCACTACTTCCGCAACGAGCACGAGCAGTCGCGCAAGGGGGTCTCGCTGGCCCAGCAGGTCGAGCAGCGCGAGATCCTGGCCATCCAGTACACCATCGAGCTGCGCAAGATGCTCAACGAGGTGCCGGTGCAGGAAGGGGTGCGCGACTTCCTTTTCCAGATCTGGGCCGACGTGCTGGCCATGACGGCCGTCAAGCACGGCCCCAACGGCGAGCCCACCAAGGCGATGAAGCGTGCAGCCGCCGACCTGATCTGGTCGGCCAGCGCCAAGGTGTCGCGCGAGGAGCGCGCCGAGGTGATCCGCCGCCTGCCGCCCCTGCTCAAGACCTTGCGCGACGGCATGGCAGGCGCGGGGGTCTCACCTGAGAAGCAGGACGAGCACATCCAGACGCTGAACAACTCGCTGGCAGCGGCCTTCACGGCCAAGACGGCGGCCATCCCGGCCGAGCGGCTGGACGAGCTGATGCTGCGCCTTGAAACCCTGGAAGAACTGCTGCCCGACGCCGAGGTGGAGATCGACGAGTCCATGGTGCTCGACCTGTCCGGTCGTGAAACCTCCGGCCTGGAGGTGGTGGCCGAGGGAGGCTCCATGCCGAGCCCGGCCATGGTGGCCTGGGCGCGGGGCATCCAGGTGGGCGCCTGGTTCAAGCTCGACTACCGAGGCCGCAACGAGCCGGTGCAGCTGGCCTGGCAAGGCCTGCGCAAGCAGCTCAGCCTGTTTGTCTCGCCCAACGGGCGCTGCGTGCTCTTCCAGCAGCATCGCCTGGCGGCCTTCCTGCAGGCGGGTTTGCTGGTGCCGGCCGAGGAAGAGGCGCTCACGGTGCGTGCCACGCGCGACGCGCTGGCCAAGCTCGACGCCGACCCCAGCCGTCTGCTCAACTGAAAGCCGTCCGGCGGCGCCCGGTGCCGGCCAGAGGGTGTCAGTGGATGAGGCGGTCCTGCACGTCGACGAAGAGTTCGTCGAGGATGAGGGCGTCGGGTTCTTCGCCCAGGCTCCAGAAGACCATCAGCACGATGATCTTGAGGTCTTCCAGGGAGACGGGCCCGCCCGGGATGGCCATGGCACGATCGATGACGATCTCGCGCATGGGCGGCGGCAGCACGCCGGCCGATTCGAGGAAGCTGACGAAACCCAGGCACTCCTCGCCGAAGTGGTCGTGTTCGGCCGAAGTGAACACCCGCATGCTGTGTTCGCCTTGCTGGCCGGCGTGCGTCTGGGCGCTCAGGGTCAGGCCGTCGAGCCAGTTCAGGGCTTCCTGGATTTCGTCGCTTTCGAAACCCACCGCGGAGAGTTTGCGGGTCAGCTGCTCGTGGTCCGGGCAGGCATCGGGCCGCCAGTAGTTTTCGTAGAGGTACACGAGCACATCGAACATGGTTTGACTATACCCGAGGCGCCCCGCAGGGCAAGCGTCAAATCCAACGGTGGGCGACGTGGCTTTTCCCGGCTTGGGCGCCCCCGGCGATCAGGCCCGGTGGCAGCGCTGGAAGAGCCCGCCGGGCAGGCGCTCGACCTCACCGGACAGCTCCAGCTCCAGCAGGCGGGCACTCAGCCGGTCGGTGGGCCAGCCGCAGCGGGCCTGCAGCGCGTCCAGCGAGGCCGGATCGTGGCCCAGCGCGTCCAGGAGTTCGTCGTGCAGGTCGGGGGCCGGGTCCGGGGCATGGTCGGCGCCAGACCGGCTGACGGGTGTCAGCCGCACATCGGCCCAGTGCAGCTCGTCCAGGATGTCCTGGGCCGATTCCACGAGCTTGGCACCTTGCTTGATGAGCGCGTGGCAACCGCGCGACTGGGGGGCGTGGATGGAGCCGGGAATGGCAAACACCTCGCGCCCCTGTTCGGCCGCCAGCCGGGCGGTGATCAGCGAGCCGGACTGCACCGCGGCCTCGATCACCAGGGTGCCCCGGCTCAGGCCAGAGAGGATGCGGTTGCGCTGCGGGAAGTGAGGGGGCAGGGGTGGGGTGCCCAGGGCATATTCGCTCATCAGCAGCCCGTGTTCGGCAATGCGTGCCGCCAGGGCCTGATGGCGCCTGGGATAGACCTGATCCAGGCCAGTTCCCACCACGGCGACCGTGCCGCCCGGGCCTTCGAGCGCACCTTCATGCGCGGCGCCATCGATGCCCAGCGCCAGGCCCGACACCACCGTGAGCCCCACCTGACTGAGATGGGCCGCAAAGGCGCGCGCGTTCTCCAGCCCCTGACGGCTCGGGTGGCGGGTGCCCACCACGGCGATCGAGGGGCCGAGGAGCTTGTCCAGGTCGCCGATGGCGTAGAAAAGCACAGGCGGATCGGCCGTGGCGAGCAGCAGGGGCGGGTAGCCCGGGTCGCCCAGGGTGACGACGTGGTGCCGCGGGCTCGCCGCCAGCCAGCCCAGGGTGCGCTCCACCAGGGCCGGCCAGTGGGCGGGAGGCTCCTCCAGGGCCCGGGCGAGGGCGTCTCCGACCACGCCACGCCGGGCGGCAAGAGGCGCCTGGCAGGCGGCCTGGGGGGATCCGAAGGCGGCCAGCAGGCGACGCACGGACTCGCGGCCCAGGCCCGGGGTTTCGAGCAGCCGCAGCCAGGCAGACAGCTCGTCGGGGGCGATGCGGGGATCGGACATCGGGCGCCAGAAAAGCAAAGGCGGGCCGCGAAGGCCCGCCCGACTGCCTCGGGGCTCAGGGTTGGGTGAAGCGGTCGCCCACCACGACCGGATCCCGCACGTTCAGCACCAGGGCATAGGACATGCGGTCGAACACGCGGAAGACGAACAGCAGGCCGTGGCGTTCGTCGGGCAGGCGCAGCGTGGCCTTGTCGGCCGAGGTGGTGTCCTTCATGACACGGCCAGCGGTCCACAGCGCCAGCACATGACCGCGTTCGACGCCATCCTGGCTGCCCTTGTTCAGAGCCACCACCTGGTTCTGTCCCGCTGTCGTGTTGTCGCCATAGATGGAGGCGATGCGCCCATCGATGGGGGCCTGCGGCGCGTGCGGCACGTAGTTGATGAACTCGCGCGGCGGCATGGGGGCGAGACGATCGCCCACACCCATCTCCTGACGCACCGATTGCACCTCCACCGTCGCGGGGATGATCTCGCCCTGGGCATTGGTGCTGCCCGGGCGGACGTAGGTGGCCGCACCCACGTAGGCGGCTTCGTAACCCAGCACCTCCTTCGTGAGGGGGTCGAGCAGGGGCTTGGCGTTGCGGAAGACGCGCCAGTCGCGCTGCTCGCCCATCTCGCCGCGCACATAGGCGCGGTCACCGCGGGACATCAGGACCCGGCCTTCCTGAGCCGCCACCACACGGGGCGCGGCCTCCAGCTCATCACGATTGAAGATGACGGCCTCGTTCAGGAAGGGCTCGATCAGGTCCAGCGGCACCGAGGCAATGCCATCGATGAGCTCGGTGCTGCGCACCCGCGGCGACAGCTTGACCGTGCCTGCCACGGGTTCGCCCATGCGCAGCCGGGCCATGCCGTTGAGCTTCTCAAGCACCAGGACCTGCCCCGGGAAGATCAGGTGCGGGTTGCGGATCTGGTCCAGGTTCATGCCCCACAGCTCGGGCCAGCGCCAGGGGCTGCGCAGGAAGAGGCTGGAGATATCCCAGAGGGTGTCACCGCGCTTGACCACATAGGTGTCGGGCGCGTTGGGGGCGAGTTCGGACAATGGCACCCCGGCCTGTGCCACCTGCTGGGCGGTGGCGCGCTGCTGCGGAGTGACCGGATAATTGACGGCCAGCGCGCTGGCGCAGGCGGTGGCGAGCGCCACGGTGGCCAGGGCCTGGATCCCCAGGCGTGCGAGCGCAGGCGACTGCGTCGGACGGGCTTGCGGCGTGAGCTTACGAATCATGCAGGGGTCTCCGCATTCCGGCACGGCCTGTTTTTCCGGGGCCATGACGCCATATGGTTAATGAGTTCTTATTCCGCCCGGGGACGACAGTTCGGCGAAAATCCTCACATAGTTTCACAGATTCTGCCCATAAACCCTTGATGCCGCAACGAATTTTGCTGGACGTTACTGGTGCTGCGGCACTGGTTCACGAAATCCGGCGTTGCGGGAATTCCACACATGCAGCCCCTGACGGGGCACACCCGCTGCCATGGCCTTGCTGAACATCCTGCGTTATCCCGATCCGCGCCTGCACAAGGTCGCCAAGCCGGTGGCCGAGGTGGACGCGCGCATCCAGCGTCTGGTCGATGACATGCTGGAGACCATGTACGAGGCCCAGGGCGTGGGCCTGGCGGCCACCCAGGTCGATGTGCATGAGCGGGTCATCGTGATCGACGTGTCTGACGAACGCGACGATCCGCGGGTGCTGATCAATCCCGAGCTGGTTGAGAAAAGTGAGGAGATGATCGTCTGGGAAGAGGGCTGCCTGTCGGTGCCGGCCATCTATGACAAGGTGGACCGCCACGCCCGGGTGCGCGTGCGCGCGCTGGACCGCAATGGTCAAGCGTATGAATTCGAGGCGGACGGGCTGCTCGCGGTGTGTGTCCAGCACGAGATGGATCACCTGATGGGCAAGGTCTTCGTCGAATACCTCTCGCCGCTCAAGCGCAACCGCATCAAGTCCAAGCTCCAGAAGCGCGCCAAGGACGAGGTGCGCTGAAAGGGCCGCCCGATGAAGGTGGTCTTTGCCGGCACCCCGGAGTTCGCCCAGGTGGCCCTGGCCGCCCTGCATGCGGCTGGTTTCCGGATTCCGCTGGTTCTCACCCAGCCCGACCGTCCGGCCGGCCGGGGGATGAAGCTCAGCCCCAGCCCGGTCAAGCAATGGGCCCAGGCCCATGGCATCGAGGTGGCTCAGCCGCGCAGCCTGCGGCTGGATGGCAGGTATCCCGAGGATGCCAGGGCGACCCGCGAGCGCCTGCTGGCGCTGCAGCCCGACGTGATGGTGGTGGCCGCCTACGGTCTGATCCTGCCGCGCTGGGTGCTGGCATTGCCGCGCCTGGGCTGCCTGAACATCCACGCCTCGCTGCTGCCGCGCTGGCGGGGGGCGGCCCCCATCCATCGCGCCATCGAGGCAGGGGATGCCGACACCGGCGTCACCATCATGCAGATGGATGAGGGCCTGGACACCGGCGACATGCTGCTGGCCGAACGCACCCCGATCCGCAGTGACGACACGACGGCCCGTCTGCACGACCGGCTGGCCGAGATCGGAGGGCGGCTCATCGTCGAGGCGCTGGAGCTTGCCGCCTGCGGTGGCCTGAAGCCGGTGAAGCAGCCTGACGAGGGCGTGACCTACGCCCACAAGATCGACAAGTCCGAGGCGAGGATCGACTGGACCGAGCCGGCCGGGGTGATCGAGCGCCGCCTGCGCGCCTTCGACCCCTTCCCCGGCGGCGTGGCCCACCTGGGGGACACTGCGCTGAAGGTGTGGTCCGCGCGGGCCGAGCCGGGGCAGGGCGCCCCGGGCGAGGTGCTGTCGGTCGGCGACGAGGGCGTGCGGGTGGGCTGCGGCGAAGGGGTGCTGTGCCTGCTGGAGCTGCAAAAGCCCGGCGGACGGCGCCTGAAGGTGAAGGAATTCCTGGCGGGCCATATGGTGAGGCCCGGCATGGTCTTTGCCCCGCCTGCGGACTGAGCCCATCGCTTGATATACAACTCGGGCGACCCCATCTGGGGCGAGGTTGGAGCAGAAAGGAACACCACGATGTTCAACATGATGAAGACTGCCATCCTGATGGCGGCCATCACCGGGCTGTTCATGGCCATCGGCTCGCTGCTGGGCGGCCAGCAGGGCATGATGCTTGCGCTCATCGTGGCGCTGGGCATGAATTTCTTCAGCTACTGGTTCTCGGACAAGCTGGTGCTGAAGATGTACAACGCCCAGGAGGTCGATGAAACCACGGCGCCGCAGTTCTACGGCATGGTGCGTGAGCTGGCGCACAAGGCCGGGCTGCCCATGCCCAAGGTGTATCTCATCCACGAAGACGCGCCCAACGCCTTCGCCACCGGCCGCAATCCGCACAACGCCGCCGTGGCGGCCACCACCGGCATTATGCGCGTGCTCAACGAGCGCGAGCTGCGCGGCGTGATGGCGCACGAACTGGCCCATGTGAAGCACCGCGACATCCTGATCTCGACCATCAGCGCGACGATGGCCGGCGCGATCTCGATGCTGGCCAACTTTGCGATGTTCTTCGGCGGGCGCGACAGCGAAGGCCGCCCGGCCAATCCCGTCGTGGGCCTCCTGGTGATGATCCTGGCGCCGCTGGCGGCCAGCCTGATCCAGATGGCCATCAGCCGGGCGCGTGAGTTCGAGGCCGACCGCGGCGGCGCCGAGATCTCCGGTGACCCGCAGGCCCTGGCCAGCGCCTTGCAGAAGATCCAGCGCTACGCCCAGGGCATCCCGCTGGAGGCTGCCGAGCGGCATCCGGAGACGGCGCAGATGATGATCATGAACCCGCTGTCGGGCGGGGGGCTGCGCGGGCTGTTCTCCACCCACCCGGCCACGGAGGAGCGGGTGGCCCGGCTGATGGACATGGCCCGGATGGGCGCCTATCGCTGAGCCCGGGAATCCGGACTCAAGTCCGGGCCCCGGCCGCCGATATCCCGGGGACGGACCCTTTGCCCACCCTTGTCATGCGTGCCCTGACCCTTTCACTGACGTTGCTGAGCCTGGTCGCCCTTGCGGGCTGCGACCAACTGGGCATCGAATCGGCGCAGGCGGTGGCCGAGCGCCGTGACGCGGAAGGGCGCGCCCTGGGTGGGGCCTGCCGCCATGCCGGGCGCGCCATCGAGGACTGCTACACGCTGAACCCCCGGGCCGACAAGGCGGCCATCTTCGCTGGCTGGCGCGAGATGAACGACTACATGGCCGAGAACAAGCTCAGCGAAGTCCCGCCGCAGGTCGTCAACCCGCGGCATGCCCGCCTGCTGGGCGGGCCCGAGGGCGAATCCGCCGAGCGTTGAGGGTCAGCGAGCGCCCGCGGCCGGACAGGCCGTTCCTGTCCCCGTGCCGTGGGCCCGGGCCCAGTCGGCCAGGCGGCCCAGGATACGGGCCGCGGCCTCGGCGCCACGCGCCAGCGCCTCCCAGAAACCGCGTGTGCCCAGGCCTTGGGCTTCGGCCTGCCAGTGCAGTTGCGCCTGCCCATCGGCACGCCAGGTCTCGGCCACCACTTCGTCGCCGCGGTGCAGGCTCAGGCCTTCGCCCGGGTTGAGCACGAGATCGTCTCCACCGCCGGTGCGGGTGACCCACAGGGCGCTGCCGTGCACGATCAGGGTCCCGGCCTCGCTGGCGCGCCAGCGCAGCGTGCGACCGGACCCGGGGCCGAGGACGCCGAGAGGGCGGGATTGGTGCATTGCTTGCATGAGTGTCTGATCCATGATGAACTCTCGCTTCAGGTTGGGCATAGCTTAGGTGGCGTGCGTGGCCCGGTCCAATGAGAAGGGTGTGGATCATTGATGCACTTATGTCATGAATAGGCCTCGCCATCGTCCTTTGCCCGTGGGGGCCCTGCGCGCCTTCGAAGCCGTGGCGCGCCATCTCAACTTCCGGGCGGCCGCCGAGGAGCTCTTCCTGACCCAGCCGGCCATCAGCCGGCAGATCCAGGGGCTGGAGGACGAGGTGGGGGCCCCCTTGTTCGTGCGCGGCACCCGGCATGTGGAGCTCACGGTGGCCGGTGCGGCCTTGCTGCGCGCGGTGGCCCCCCTGCTGGACCGGCTCGATACGACCGTGCACCAGATCCGGCGATCCAGAGGGCGTCGTGTGGTGGGGGTCACCACCTTCGCCTCCTTCGCGTCGCTGTGGCTGATCCCCCGGCTGGAGGCCTTCCAGCGCGAGCATCCTGACATCGACATCCGGGTGAGTGCCACCGACCAGATCATCGAATCGGAAACCCAGGACATCGATGTGGCCCTGCGCTACTGCACCCCGCAGCGTGCCGGGCCGCAGGCCACGCACCTCTTTGGTGAGGCGCTCACCCCGGTGGCGAGCCCCTGGCTGCTCGAGCGCGCCCGCAACGGCCAGGGGCCGGCGCTGCAGACGCCTGCCGATCTGGCCCACCACACCCTGCTCGAGGAGGACGATGGCCGTCCCTCGTCGGGCTTCCTCAGCTGGCATGCCTGGTTCGATCATTGTGGCCTGTCGGGCTTGCAGCCACGGCGCTGGCTTTACTTCAACTACACCTATCAGCAGGTGCAGTCGGCCCTGTCGGGCCAGGGCGTGGCGCTGGCCCGGCTGCCGCTGGTGGCCGATGCACTGCGCAGCGGGGAACTGGTGGAGCCCTTTGCCGGCGCCCGCAGCGCGGTCACCACCCGGCATGCCTACTGGCTGCTGGCTTCACCCCAGGCGCGAGCCCGCCCGGAAGTGGCTCAGTTCTGCGCCTGGATCGAAGCGCAGGCGGCGCTCACGCGCGAGGCGCTGGGCGAAACAGGGTGAGGGGTCCTCGGCTCACGGCGCGATCACCTCGTCTTCAGTGACGACGAGGGTCAGGGGCTGGTCGTGGGGCTCCGGCTGCAGGGCCACCTGGCTGCCGTGCCAGGCCACGCCCACCGGCGTCACGCCCGGGTGCGCGGCCAGCCAGCGGTCGAAGTAGCCTCCGCCATAGCCCAGGCGGTAGCCCTCGCGGGTGTACCCGACGCAGGGCACGAGCACCACGTCGGGAACCACCACGGCACCCTCGGTGCTGGGGATGCCGCACTCGTCGCGCACGGGCGGGTCGTCACGTCCATCCCAGCGCCGGTAAGCCATGGTGGGGGGGTGGCGGCGCGCAAAAGGCAAGGCCAGCCCGTCGGCCAGCACGGTCATGTCGTCGCCCCATGCAACCCGTGCGTTAAATTCGGATCGAACCGGCCAATAAAGCCCCAGCACCTGCGGCTCCAGCGCTTCGAGCACGTCTTTCAAGCGCTGCCCCAGGGCCCGATGGGCCGCCGGACCTGAAGGGGAGGCCACGAAGCGCTCGCGCGCTTCGAGCAGTTGCTGGCGCAACGTGGCCCGGTCGAGGGACCCTGACTCCGTGATCCAAGGCATCTGCTTGATGAGATTTCTTCCGAAGAGCTTCGATTATCGACGGGCCCTGTGGGCCATGGCGGCGGTGGTGCTCGTGGGCTGCGCACCCCTGCGCGTGGACGCCCAAGGCAGCGGCGACCTGGCCCAGCAGGCCAAGGAGGCCCACAGCCGCAAGGATGGTGCGCGACTGCAGGCCCTGCTGAAGACGGCCCGCAGCCAGCGCCACCCGCTGACGCCCTGGATCGACTACTGGGAGCTCAACCTGCGGCTGCCGCAGGCGAGCGCCCAGGAACTGGCGGCGTTCTACGCCCGCTGGCCGGACTCCTATGTGGAAGACCGCTTGCGCAACGACTGGCTGCTTGAACTCGGTCGCCGCGGCGACTGGGCCCAGATGGCCCTTGAGCTGCCGCGGTTCCGGATGCGCGACGACCGCGAGTTGCATTGCTATGAGCAGTTGCTGCGTCAGCAGAATGGCGAGGCCGCCGAGTCCGTGCGGGAAGCCGCCCGCCAGGCCTGGTTCGCGCAGCGCGATGCCGATGTCGGCTGCGCCACCATGGCCACCCAGCTCTATGCGGCCGGGGTGCTGCGTGCCGAAGACGTCTGGCGCAAGGCCCGTCTGGCGACCGACCAGAACCGGCCTCGTGCCGTGCGGCAGGCGTTGGAACTGCTGGGCGCCTCGGCCGTCATCAACTTCAACGAGCTCTACGAGAACCCGGCCCGCTACGTGGCGCGCGCCGGGCGCACCGACCGGCGTGATCTGGCCGAGCTGACCGCGCTGGCGCTGATCCGCCTTGGGGCCAGCGACCCCGCCCTGGCGGCCACCCAGATGCAGGACCGCTGGGCGGCCTGGCTGCCTGATGATCTGGCGTCCTGGGTGTGGGCCAGCATCGGCCGCCAGGCAGCGATCCGGCTGTTGCCCGAAGCGGCCGACCACTATCAGCGGGCGGCGCGCAAGGCCGACGAGCGCTCCTGGTCGGACGACACCCTGGTGTGGAAGGCGCGTGCCGCTTTGCGTGTCGGACGCTGGCCCCAGGTGCTGCAGGCCATCGAGGCCTTGTCGCCCTCGGAGCAGCGCGACCCCACCTGGATGTACTGGAAGGCCCGCGCGCTGCGGGAGCTGGCGGCCACCTCCGGCGAGTCGGAGCGTCTGCGCGGGGAAGCCTTTGCGCTGCTCGACGAGCTCTCCGGGCAATACCACTTCTACGGCAAGCTGGCGGCCGAGGCGCTGGATCGCCCCCATGCCCTGCCGCCTGCGGCGGCGCCGCTGACGCCTGAAGAGCGCGAGCGGGCCGCCGGCAACCCCGGGCTGCAACGCGCCTTGCGCCTGATCGAGCTGGGCCTGCGCAGCGAGGGCGTGCGCGAGTGGAACTGGACGCTGAACTTCACATCGGCCGGTCGCATGGGCGATCGGGAGCTGCTGGCCGCCGCCCAGCTGGCCTGCGACCGCCAGGTGTGGGACCGCTGCATCAACACCAGCGAGCGCACCCAGGCCGAGTTCAACTTCGAACAGCGCTTCCCCATGCCCTTCCGTCGCGAGGTGGTGCTCAAGGCGCGTGAGCTCGGCGTGGACCCGGCGGTGGTGTATGGCCTGATTCGCCAGGAGTCCCGCTTCATCATGGATGCGCGCTCCCATGTGGGCGCCTCCGGCCTGATGCAGCTCATGCCGGCCACGGCGCGCTGGACGGCGCGCCAGATCGGGCTGAACTACCAGCCGTCCATGATCAACGACCGCGACGTGAACCTCACGCTGGGCATGAGCTACCTGAAACTGGTCGTGGAAGATCAGGGCTCCCTGGCCCTGGGTGCGGCTGCCTACAACGCCGGGCCTGGTCGGCCCAGGCGCTGGCGCGAAGGGCCGGTGCTGGAGGCGCCGATCTGGATCGAGAACATCCCGTTCAACGAGACCCGCGACTATGTCAAGAAGGTCCTGTCGAACGCCACCTACTATGACGCCTTGATGAACGACCGGGTGCCGCGCCTGCGCGACCGCCTGGAGTCCACGATCGGCCCGCGCGCGCCCACTGCGCCCGCGCCACGTGCCGATCTGCCCTGAGTCCTTTCAGCCTGAACCATGACATGAACAAGATCCTCGTCCTCGGTGGCACCGGCTTTGTGGGCCGCCACGTGTGTGAACAGCTGGTCGAGCGCAATGGCGGCGGGGGTGGGCGCATCCTCGTGCCCAGCCGCCGCCCGGCGCGGGCCCAGCACATCCGCATGCTGCCCACGGTCGAGCTGGTGCAGGCCGACGTGCATGATGCGTCCCAGTTGCGCCGTCTGGTGGCCGGCTGCGATGCGGTGATCAACCTCGTGGCCATCCTGCATGGCCGCCCGGCCGACTTCGACAAGGTGCACGTGGCCCTGCCGCGCCAGCTGGCCCAGGCCTGTGCCGAGGCCGGCGTGAAACGCCTGCTGCACGTGAGTGCCCTGGGCGTGGGCGAGGGGGCGCCGTCGAACTACCTGCGGTCCAAGACGGCCGGCGAGGCCGTGCTCAAGGCCCAGCGCGGGCTGGAGCTCACGATCCTGCGTCCGTCGGTGATCTTCGGTGCCGAAGACCGCTTCCTCAACCTGTTCGCCCGCCTGCAGAAGATCTTCCCGCTGATGCCCCTGGCGGGGGCTTCGGCACGCTTCCAGCCCGTGTGGGTGGGTGACGTGGCCCGTGCCCTGGTGCGCTGCCTCGACGACCGCGGCACCATCGGGCAGACGTACGAGTGCGCCGGCCCGCAGGTGTACACGCTGGCCGACATCGTCCGACTGGCGGGCCGCCTGTCGGGTCATCCACGCCCGGTGCTGCCTTTGCCCGAGGCGCTGGGGCGGTTGCAGGCCCTGGTGATGGAGTGCCTGCCCGGCGAGCCCCTGATGAGCCGTGACAACATCGCCTCCATGCGGGTGCCGAATGTCGCCAGCGGGCAACTGCCTGGCCTGCAGGCCCTCGGCATCACGCCGGTGGACCTGCCCTCGGTGGCGGCCGCCTACCTGGCCGGCCAGGAACCCCGCCAGCGCTACGACCACTTCCGCGCCTTTGCACGGCGCGGTTGAGCCCGGCATGCATCAATCCGATGCAAGGAAGGCATTGGCGCGCCGGACCGGCGCCCCCTAGCATGGGGGCCTCATCTGGAGGACCCATGCTGCAACTCGTCATCGGCAACAAGAACTACTCGTCCTGGTCCCTGCGTGCCTGGCTCCTGCTCGCGCATTTCGGCATCCCCTTCGAGGAAACCAAGCTGCGCCTGAGCTTCAGCGAGGGGTCGGAGTTCAAGCGCCGCCTGGCGTCGCTCACGCCCACCGGCCAGGTGCCGGTGCTGGTCGATGGCGACCTGGCGATCTGGGACACCCTGGCCATTGCCGAAACCCTGGCCGAGGCCCATCCCGACAAGCGCATGTGGCCCACCGACCGCCGCCAGCGCGCCCGCGCCCGCAGCCTGTGCGCCGAGATGCACGCCGGGTTCTCGGCGTTGCGCAGCCACTGCCCGATGAACATCGAGGCCGACCTGTCGGCCGTGGGCGCCGAGCTGATGCGCAACCGCCCCGAGGTCGTGCGCGACCTGCAGCGCATCGTGCAGATGTGGACGGGCCAGCTCGACGCCCACGGCGGCCCCTGGCTCTTCGGCGCCGAGGTCACCATCCCGGATCTCTTCTTTGCTCCCGTGTGCACCCGCATCCGCACCTACGACCTGCCGGTGCCGCCGGCGGTGGAGGCCTACATCGAGCGCATCCAGGCCCTGCCGGCCATGCAGGCCTGGGTGGCCGAGGCCCTGGCCGAGCAGGATTTCCTCGACTTCGACGAGCCGTACCGCCAGAGCCGCGCCGGCTGAACCCACGCCGCTACACTTGCCGGCCATGAAGGTCTACATGGTCGGCGGTGCCGTGCGCGACCGGCTGCTCGGCTTGCCGGTCAGCGATCGCGACTGGGTCGTGGTGGGGGCCACCCCCGAAGCCATGATCGCGGCCGGCTACACGCCCGTGGGCCGCGACTTCCCCGTCTTCCTGCATCCCCAGACCCACGAGGAATACGCGCTGGCGCGCACCGAGCGCAAGACCGGCCGCGGCTACCACGGCTTCACCTTCCACACCGCGACCGACGTGACGCTGGAGCAGGACCTGCAGCGCCGCGACCTCACGATCAACGCCATCGCCGAGGACGAGGACGGCCGCCTCATCGACCCCTTCGGTGGGGTGCGCGACCTGCAGGACCAGGTGCTGCGCCACACCTCGCCGGCCTTTGCCGAAGACCCGGTGCGCATCCTGCGCGTGGCCCGCTTTGCGGCCCGCTTCACCGAGTTCAGCGTGGCCGCCGAAACCCTGATGCTGATGCGCCAGATGGTGGCCCATGGCGAGGCCGACCATCTGGTGCCCGAACGCGTGTGGCAGGAACTCTCGCGCGGGCTGATGGAAAAGAAGCCCTCCCGCATGTTCGAGGTCTTGCGCGAATGCGGCGCGCTTGCGCGCATCCTGCCCGAGGTCGACCGCCTCTGGGGCGTGCCCCAGCGCGCCGAATACCACCCGGAGGTGGACACCGGCATGCACCTCATGCTGGTGATGGACATGGCCGCGCGCCTGAAAGCCTCGCTGCCGGTGCGCTTCGCCTGCCTGATGCACGACCTGGGCAAGGGCACCACGCCGGCCGACATGCTGCCGCGCCACATCGGCCACGAGCAGCGCAGCGTGGGCCTGCTGCGCGAGGTCTGCCAGCGCCTGCGCGTGCCCACCGAATGCCGCGAACTGGCCGAGGTGGTGGCGCGCGAACACGGCAACATCCACCGCAGCGGCGAGCTGGGGGCGGCCGCGCTGGTGCGCCTGCTGGAGCGCTGCGATGCCTTCCGCAAGCCCGAGCGCTTCGCCGAGATCGTGCTGGCCTGTGAATGCGATGCCCGCGGCCGCCTGGGCCTGGGTGAACAGGACTACCCCCAGGGTGAACTGCTGTTGCACGTGCTGCGCGCGGCCCAGCAGGTGGTCACGGCCGACATCGCGCGCGAGGCCCAGGAACGCGGCCAGCAGGGCCCGCAGATCGCCAAACTCATTCACGAGGCCCGGGTGCGCGCCGTGGCCGACGCCGTCTGACCCGGCGCATTCCCGACTCAGCGCAGGGGTCGCTGGCTGGTGGGATGATGGGCGCTTCGGCTGGCGCGTGCGAGCCGACCCCAGGGGGTGTGCGATGAAGGTGGCGCAGACGATCCAGCGGCTCGGCTTTCGCAAGTGGTACGAGCGCGAGCTCATCCAGAGCCACCTCCACCTCGTGCTGCTGCTCTTCTCGGCCCTGGGCCTGCTGGGCAGCGCCGAAGCCTACGAGCGCAGTGCGCCGGTGCCCGAACAGCTCTGGATCGGCCTGTGCGCCGCTGCCAGCGCCCTCATCGGCGTGTGGGCGCTGCGCCGTTACCTCTACCTGTTGATGCACGCCGAACAGGTGGCCAACCAGGCCAACTGTCCCGACTGCCAGACCTACGCCCGCTGGACCCTCGAGGAGCACGACGAAGCCCAGCAGCGCCTGCAGGTGCGATGCCGCCAGTGCGGGCACCGGTGGCCGATCGACTATTGAGCCCCTGAATCACCCACAGGGCTAGACAAACTTCCCGATCGCCATCGCGATGAAGCTCAGCAGCACGGCGGTGGCGATGGGCAGGTGCCATTCGCGGCCGCCGAGCTTGAAGTGGAAGTCGCCGGGCAGGCGGCCCAGGCCGATCTTGCGCAGCCAGTGGCTCAGGCCGTTGAAGACGATCAGGGCCAGGAGGATGACGAGCAGCCAGCGCAGCATTGGGGGGCCTCAGAGCCGATGGGTGCGGTCGCCGTGGGCAAAGCCCAGGGGCTCGAAGTGGCGGGTGTCCACGCCGCGCGAGAAGGCGATGACCTTGAAAAGCTCGCCCATCTCGTGTTCGTTGACCAGCTTTTGCACCGCCGCGGTGGCGCGCAGGTCGCCGTCGGGGATGAGTTCCAGCAGCCCGCAGTTGAGCAGGAAGTGCCCCTGCGAGGTGTAGCCCAGCACGTCCAGCCCGGCGTCCTGCGCGGCCAGGGCGATGCCGGTGAAGTTCACATGGGCGGTGATGTCTTTCTCGCCCACGTCCACCAGCGGGTCCGGGTCGGCGCGGTGGGCGCGGTGGCACATCAGCGTGCCGCCGTGGCGCTGGGGCAGGTAGTACTCGTCCTCGGGGAAGCCGTAGTCGAGGAGGAAGATCACGCCGCGCGTCAGGTGCGCGGCCAGGGTGCGCACGAAGGCCTCGGCCTGGGGGTGGATCTCGGTGACGGTGCCGGGCACGAAGGCCGCCTCCACGGGTGGGCGCAGCTCGGTGGGCCGGTCGGCCCAGGTGAGGCGTTCGCCATCGATCGCCACGCCACGCTCCAGCCATTGGCGGCCATCGAAATGCAGCAGCTGCACGGGCATCGCATCGAGCACCTCGTTGCCGATGACCACGCCGCGCATCGTGTCGGGCAGACGGTCGTGCCAGTGCACGCGCGCCAGATGCTCGGGCCGCTCGGCGGCCAGGCGGTCATGCTGGCGCTCGCGCAGGCTGCCCGACAGATCGACGATGTGATAGGCGCTCACGGCTGGCCCCAGGGCGCCCAGGATCTGGCTGGCCAGGGCGCCGGAGCCCGCCCCGAACTCCCAGATCTCGGCCGTGCCACTGGCCACCAGGGCCTGACGCAGCTGACGGGCCAGGGCCTGGCCGAACAGCGGCGTCAGCTCGGGGGCGGTGACGAAGTCGCTGCCGCTGTGCGGCATGGTGCCGAACTTGCGGCGGTCGTTGGCGTAGTAGCCCAGACCCGGCGTGTAGAGGGCTGCGGCCATGAAGCGGTCGAAGCCCCACCAGCCGCCATCGGCGGCAATGGCCTCGCGCAGGCGCTCCGACAGGGCGGCCGCTACACTGGCGGATTCCTTGGTCTGCATCGCGGCATTGTAGGTAGCCGTCCATGTCCGCTTCTCCAAAGCCCTCCGATCCGTCCGGCCGCCCCGCCCGCCCTGTGGCGCTGGTGACCGGCGCGGCACGCCGCCTGGGCCGGGCCATCGCGTCCGACCTGGCGGCCCATGGCTGGGACATCGCGCTGCACCACCGTGCCTCGGTGGAGGAGGCGGAGGAAGCGGCAGCGTCCTGGCGCGACGCCGGCGCGCGTGTGGCCGTGCTGGCGGCCGACCTCGCCGACGAAGCCGCCTGCCGCGCCCTGGTGCCGCAGGCGGTGGCCGCGCTCGGGCGGCTCGATGCCGTGGTCAACAACGCTTCGCGCTTCGACTATGACGACGCCCTGAGCGTGGACATGGCCTCGATGGAACGCCACTGGCGTGTCAACACCGCGGCCCCGGTGCTGCTGGCGCAGGCCCTGGCGCAGCACCTGGCGGGCGGCGGCCGGCGCGGCTGTGTGGTCAACCTGCTCGACCAGAAGCTGTGGAACCCCAACCCCGACTACTTCGCCTACACCCTGTCGAAGGCCGCGCTGGAGTCGGCCACCACCCTGCTGGCCCAGGCCCTGGCGCCCACAGTGCGGGTGGTGGGCGTGGCCCCGGGCGTGACGCTGCTGTCGGGCGCCATGAACGAGGCCGAGTTCGCGGCCTCACACCGCATGACCCCGCTGCAGCGTTCGTCCACCCCCGAAGACATTGCCCAGGCGGTGCGTTTCGCGTTGAACGCTCCCGCCATCACGGGCACCACCTTGCTGGTCGATGGCGGCCAGCACCTGAGCGCCCAGCCGCGCGACGTGATGTTCATCGCGCGCCACGGCGACGCTTCCTCGAAAGACTGACATGCAATCCCTGCTGAACCACCCGAGCCTGATGGACTGCCGCCGGCTCTTCCTGCGCAACTACGAGGTGTGGATCAACATCGGCGTGCACGACTTCGAGAAGCGCGGTGAGCAGCGCGTGCTGATCAACGTGGAACTCTACGTGCCGCTGGCCACCAGCACGCCCAAGGCCGATCAGCTCGAGGAAGTGCTGGACTACGACTTCATCCGCCGCACCATTGCGCAGCGCGTGTCGCAAGGCCATATCCATTTGCAGGAAACCTTGTGCGACGATGTGGTCGGCCTGATGATGGCTCACCCGCAGGTGAAGGCTGCGCGGGTGTCCACCGAAAAGCCCGACGTCTATCCTGACTGCGATGCCGTCGGGGTGGAGGTGTTCCGCGTCAAGGAGATGGCATGAGCACCGTGCTGGACGAGCGCCAGAGTGGCAAGACCGCCGAGAAGCTGGCCTTCGAGGCCAACAAGCTCAGCAAGCGCCTGCACCGACTGGTGGGCCAGGCGATCGCCGACTTCCACATGATCGAGCCGGGCGACAAGGTCATGGTGTGCATGTCCGGCGGCAAGGACAGCCATGCCCTGCTCGACATCCTGATCAACCTCAAGCAGCGCGCGCCGGTGCATTTCGACCTGGTGGCCGTCAACCTCGACCAGAAGCAGCCGGGTTTTCCGGCCCATGTGCTGCCGGAATACCTCAAGAGCCGCGGCGTGGACTTCCACATCGAGGAGCAGGACACCTATTCCATCGTCAAGCGCCTGATCCCCGAGGGCAAGACCACCTGCAGCCTGTGCTCGCGCCTGCGCCGCGGCATCCTCTACCGCGTGGCGGGCGAACTGGGGGCCACCAAGATCGCGCTCGGCCACCACCGCGACGACATGCTGCAGACCTTCTTCCTCAACATGTTCTTCGGCGGCAAGCTCAAGGGCATGCCGCCCAAGCTGGTGAGCGACGACGGCAAGCACATCGTGATCCGCCCGCTGGCCTACGTGCCCGAGCACGACCTGGCCGCCTGGGCCGAGCACCGTCAGTTCCCCATCATCCCCTGCGACCTGTGCGGCAGTCAGGAAAACCTGCAGCGCAAGCAGGTGGGGGCGATGCTGCGCGAGTGGCAGAAGAAGTACCCCGGCCGCATCGAGAACATGTTCTCGGCTCTGCAGACGGTGGTGCCCTCGCACCTGATGGACCGGAACCTCTACCCGTTCGCCGGCCTCCAACCCACGGGAGTGGCCGATGCCGGCGGCGACAAGGCCTTCGACGAGGACGAGGACTGCGGCACGCCGTCCACCGCGGTGGTGCAGTGGCCCGCCGATCGCTGACTGTGCATGGACTGGGAGATATCGACGATGCGCTGGAAGATGCTGTGGGCCCTGGGTGCGCTGCTGGTGCTCAGCGGCTGCGCGAGCGTGCGGCTCATCGAAAGCGACGTGAACAGCTATTCCCAGTGGCCCACCACGCGGGCCCCGGGCAGCTTCCGCTTTGAGCGCCTGCCGTCACAGCAGGCCCAGGCGGCCGAGCAGGACGCCGTGGAAGCCGCGGCGCTGCCCGCCCTGCAGCAGGCGGGCTTCACGCTGGCCGCCAACGGTGCCTCGGCCGAGTTCCTCGTGCAGGTGGCCAGCGCGCTCACGCGCTACGACCGCGCCCCCTGGGACGACCCCTACCCCTGGGGCTGGAACACCGGGCTCTTCTATGGCGGGCGCTACCACCGGGGCGCCAGCCTGGGGCTCAGCTTCAGCGTGCCCCAGCCCTACTATGTGCGCGACGTGTCGGTGCTCATCCGCGATGCGCGCACCCAGCAGGTGCTGTATGAAACCCGCGCCCGCCACGATGGCCGCTGGGCCGATGAGGCGGTGCGCGCCACGCTGTTCGAGGCGGCCCTGAAGGACTTCCCCCAGCCCGCCCTGAGTCCGCGCCGCGTCAGGATCGAGATTCCTCGCTGAGCGGGGTCTCGGCCGGTGCGGCGCCGGCCAGCTGGCGCCGGGCCAGGTCGCGGAAGCGTCGCGGCGACAGGCCGGTGTGCCGCGTGAAGAAGCGCGTGAAGTAGGCGGCGTCGGCAAAGCCCAGGGTCAGGGCGATCTCCTTCACGCTCAGCTGGGCATAGGCCAGGTCGCGCTTGGCCTCCAGCAGCAGGCGCTCATGCACGGCACCCAGCGCCGAGGTGCGCAGCACCTCGCGGCACACGCGGTTGAGCTGGGTGGTGGTGATGCCCAGCTGGTCGGCGTAGAAGGCCAGCGGATGCTGCTCGCGGTAGTGCTGCTCCACCAGCGCGCGGAAGCGCTGCACGTGCAGAAGGCTGCGCGGCGGGTGTTCGGCCCCCTGGGCTCCGGCGGCATCCAGGGCCCGACCCAGGTGCACCAGCACCATGCTCAGGGCGGCCGTCAAGGCCGTCATGCGCCAGGCCGCGTGGCCCTGGGCTTCGGCCGTCAGGGCTCGCACGGCGGCGTCCAGGGCCTTGAAGGCCGGCGCATGCGGCGTAAAGGTGAGGCAGTGCGCCTGCGCCAGCCGCGCTTCGAGCTCGGGTTCGGCCGCCAGCAGAGCCTGCAGCCGCTGCGCCACCACCGTGACGATCACGCCGTCGGTGTCGCTGGAGAAGCGGAACCCGTGCACCGACAAGGCCGGCACGAAGATCGCGCAGGGCGCGGTGTAGGCCCGCCGTTCGTCGTCGAACACCACCTCGCCGCTGCCGGTGCGCAGGCACAGCAGCTGTGCGAAAAGGTCATGGCGATGCGGGCGGATCTCCCAGTCGTACAGGCGGCTGCGCTGGGCGATCGATTCGACGTGCAGGCTTTCCGGTATCAGCGGCTGGTCCCGCTCGCCATAGAGCGCATAGGTAGGAACCCGGGTGGCCATGTTCGGATTGTGCAAGTGTTTGTCGGGGGCGTCCATTTCCACGGTGTCAAGCCCTCACTAAGCTTGAGGCAACTCAAGACGCACCTCGGACACAGGAGACTCCTCATGCGCGTGCAAGTTGCCATCATCGGCGCCGGCCCGTCGGGCCTGCTGCTGGGCCAGTTGCTGCACAAGGCCGGCATCGATGCCGTGATCGTGGAGCAGCGCAGCCCCGACTACGTGCTGGGCCGCATCCGCGCCGGCATCATCGAACAGATCACGCAGGACCTGCTGGACGAAGCCGGGGTGGGCGCGCGCATGCACAAGGAAGGCCTGGTGCACCACGGCATCGAGCTGTGCTTCAAGGGGGCCCGTCACCGCATCGACATGACCGACTTGACCGGCGGCAAGACGGTGCGCGTGTACGGCCAGACCGAGATCACCCGCGACCTGATGGACGCCCGCGCCGCGGCCGGACTGAAGACGGTGTACGAGGCGGCCCACGTGAGCCTGCACGATTTCGACGGGCACCGCCCGCGGGTGCGCTACGAAAAGGACGGTGCCACGCACGAGATCGAATGCGACTTCATCGCCGGCTGCGACGGCTACCACGGCGTGAGCCGCGCCAGCGTGCCGGGCAGCGCCATCCAGACCTTCGAGCGCGTCTACCCCTTCGGCTGGCTGGGCATCCTCTCCGACACCCCGCCGGTGAGCGATGAACTGATCTACACGCACCACGAGCGCGGCTTCGCGTTGTGCAGCATGCGCAGCCCCACGCGCAGCCGCCACTACGTGCAGGTGTCGCTGGACGAGAAGGTGGAGGACTGGAGCGACGACCGCTTCTGGGACGAACTGCGCCGTCGTCTCGACCCCGAGGCCGCCGAATCGCTGGTGACCGGCCCCTCCATCGAAAAGAGCATCGCCCCGCTGCGCAGCTTCGTGGCCGAACCCATGCGCTTCGGCCGCCTCTTCCTGGCCGGCGACGCGGCCCACATCGTGCCGCCCACGGGCGCCAAGGGCCTGAACCTGGCCGCCTCGGACGTGCGCTACCTTTCACGCGCATTGATCGAGTTCTACCAGGACAAGACCGCCGCCGGCATCGACCACTATTCCGAAAAGTGCCTGCGCCGCATCTGGAAGGCCGAGCGCTTCTCGTGGCACATGACGAGCCTGCTGCACCACTTCCCCGACAACGGCAGCTTCGGCCGCAAGATCCAGGAGGCCGAGCTCGACTACCTGGTGGGCTCGCGCGCGGCGTCCACCGCGCTGGCCGAGAACTACGTGGGGCTGCCGTTCGAGGACTGAGCCCTCGGGCGTCAGTGCACGAAACCGATCGCCGTCTTGCGCGGCCCCGTCTCCGGCAGGTCGCGCACCTCGATGCGCACGCGGCGCTCGAGCTTGGCGTTGCCGAAGGCCGTCATCCAGGCGCGGCGCATCTCGCGCGGTGCCATGTCGGCAAAGCGCTCCAGCACGGCTTCAGTGGGTTCGGGGTCGAAGCGCGAACCCCAGTCATGCTCGCCGCGGATCGCCACATACAGCCGCAACGCGATCTTGCGCGCCGCCTCGCGGTCGGGCGCGGGCACGCTGTAGACGTTCATGCGGTTGAGGATGGGCTCGGGGATGGCGCGCTCGTCGTTGGCCGTGGCCACCCAGATCACCTGGCTGGCGTCGATGGGCACCTCGGCAAATTCATCGGTGAAGGCGCCAGCGGTGTCGTGTTCGAGCAGGCTGTAGAGCGACCCGAGCGGATCGTAGGCCGATTCGGCCGTGGCCTTGTCGATCTCGTCCACCACCATCACCGGGTTGGCGTACTGCCCGTCTACCAGGGTCTCGAAGACCTTGCCCGCGCGCGCGCCCTTCCATTGCGAGGAAGCGCCCGAGAGCACCCAGCCCGCCGTGAGCGAACTCATCGCCACGAAGCCCAGGCCCGTGCCCAGCAACTGTGAGAGTCGCCGCGCGAAGTGGGTCTTGCCCACCCCGGGGGGGCCCAGCAAGAGCATGGGCGTGATCTCCAGGGCATCGCGGCTGTCCTCGCACAGTGCGAGCTGGCGCTTCACGTCGTCGAGCACCTCGGTGAAGTTGGGCAGTTCGTCGTAGAGCGGGGCCATCACCGGCAGGCCCGAGGGCTTCACCTGGAAGCGCTCCGGGCCCCGTTCGAGCATGCGCTCGTAGGTGGCGCGCAGGTGTTCGTGTTCCTTCTGCGGCAGCTTGTCCAGCCGGCGCTCCACGTCGCTGACGCGGTAGACACTGCGCATGTGCGCAATCGGGATGGTGGTGTCCCGCACGGGGACCAGTTCATGCGAGCTCATCGGCAACCTCCACTGCTTAGGCCGGTCAACTCATTGCAGCAAAGACTACCGTGAGCCAACCGTCAAACAAACGGGGAAACCCCCGCCTGTTGCCAGCACGAACCGTGCCTACGGAGCCCCAATGTGAACCCCATCACATCGCAGGGGCCAGCAGACACCACGTAGGGGGTGGGTCTAGTTGACCCAGGTGTTCAGTTGGATGATCGGCAAGAGGACGGCCAGCACGATCAGCATCACGATCACGCCCATCGCCACGATGAGCAGCGGCTCCAGGATGGTGGCCAGCTGCATCGCACGGCGCTGCACTTCCTGGCCGAGCTGGTTCGCTGCGCGCGCCAGCATGGTGTGCAGGGTGCCGGTCTGTTCGCCCAGGCGGGCGAACATGGCCAGCAGGCCCGGGAAGCGCTTCTTGGCCGCCAGCGCCGAGGCCAGAGGGGCGCCTTCGCGCACCTGCACCAGGGCATCCAGCGCATCGGCTCGCATCGCGCGGTTGCTCAGCGTTTCGGCCGCCGCTTGCAAGGCCTTCAGGATGGGCACGCCCGCGCCGGCCAGCATGGCCAGCGTGCCGGCAAAGCGCGCCGCGTTGTAGCCGCGTGAGAGCCGGCCCAGCAGCGGCAGGCCCAACCAGGCCGCGTCGAAGCTTTCGCGGAAGGTCTCGTTGCGCAGGCTGAAAGCCAGCAGCATGCCGCCACCCGCCGCACCCAGCGCGGCCAGCCACCCCCAGTGCCGCACGAAGTCGCTGATGGCCAGCATGGCCACCGTGAGCCAGGGCAGGGCGCGCTTGCTGCTGGTGAACACCGAGGCCACCTGCGGCACCACATAGGTGACGAGGAAGATCACGATGACCACCGCCACCAGCGAGACGATGGCGGGGTAGAGGGCCGCTGCGATCAGCTTGGCCTTCAGGGCCTGGCGTTCCTCCAGGTCGTCGGCGAGCTTCTCCAGCACCAGACCCAGCCCACCGCTCTGCTCGCCAGCCGCCACCACGGCGCGGTAGATGTCGTCGAACTCGCGCGGTGCGGTGCCCAGGGCCTTGGCGAAGGACGAGCCGGCATTCACCTCGCTGCGCAGGTGCGCCACCAGCTCGCGCTGACGCGGGTCTTCGGCCTCGTCGGCCAGCGCAGTGAGCGCGCGTTCCAGGGGCAGGCCCGAGCCGACCAGCCCGGCCAACTGGCGCGTCCAGATGGCCAGGGCGGTGGAGCTGAAGACCTTGCCGCGCAAGCGGAGGGTGCCGGCGTCGTTGGCGGCGGCGCTGACCGTGGTCACCGACAGGGGCACGAGCTTTTGCGCGCGCAACTGGGCGCGGGCGGCCTTGGCATTGTCGGCCTCGATCAGGCCGGTGCTGGTGCGCCCGGCGGCATCGAGGGCTTCGAACTTGTAGGCGGGCATCGGTCAGTCCCGCGTCACGCGCAACACTTCTTCCAGCGAGGTGACGCCGGCCTGCACGAGCCGCTCGCCGTCTTCGCGCATGGTGCGCAGGCCGCCCTGCTCGGCGGCCACGAAGATCTGCGATTCGGCGGCGCGGCTGTGGATGAGGGCGCGCACCTTGTCGTCGGCCACCATCAGCTCGTACACGCCCGTGCGGCCCTTGTAACCCGTCATGCCGCATTCCTTGCAGCCCACCGGGTGCCAGCGGCCTGCGTCGTCCTGGCGTTTGCAATGCGGGCACAGCTTGCGCACCAGGCGCTGGGCCAGCACGCCCAGCAGGCTGGAGCTCAGCAGGAAGGGCTCGATGCCCATGTCGATCAGGCGGGTGACGGCCGAGGGCGCGTCGTTGGTGTGCAGCGTGGCCAGCACGAGGTGGCCGGTGAGCGAGGCCTGCACGGCGATCTGCGCGGTCTCGAAGTCGCGGATCTCGCCGATCATGATCACGTCCGGATCCTGGCGCAGGATGGCGCGCAGGGCCTTGGCGAAGGTGAGGTCGATGCGGGCGTTGACCTGCGTCTGGCCGATGCCGGGCAGCTCGTACTCGACCGGGTCTTCCACCGTGAGCACGTTGGTGGTGGAGGTGTCCACGCGGCCGAGTGCCGCGTACAGCGTGGTGGTCTTGCCCGAGCCGGTGGGGCCGGTGACCAGCACGATGCCGTGAGGCTGCTCGATCAGGCGCGAGAAGCGCTGCAGCGTGTCGCCGCCCATGCCCAGGCTTTCCAGGCTGAAGCGGGTGTCGCCTTTGTCGAGCAGGCGCAGCACGGCGCGTTCGCCATGGGCCGAGGGCAGGGTGGACACCCGCACGTCCACGCCACGCCCGCCGATGCGCAGCGAGATGCGGCCGTCCTGCGGCAGGCGCTTCTCGGCGATGTCGAGCTCGGCCATGATCTTCAGGCGCGAGATCAGCGCGGCATGCAGGGCCTTGTTGGGTTGCACCACCTCGCGCAGCGAACCATCCACGCGAAAGCGCACCGACGAGCTGCGCTCATAGGGTTCGATGTGGATGTCGCTCGCGCCGTCCTTGGCGGCCTGCGTGAGCAGGGCGTTGAGCATGCGGATGATGGGGGCGTCGTTGGCGGCCTCCAGCAGGTCCTCCACCGCGGGCAGGTCCTGCATCATGCGCGAAAGGTCCACGGCACTCTCGACCTCGCCCACCACCGCGGCGGCACTCGACTCGCCGCCGGCGTAGGCGGCCGCGATGCGCTGGGCGAGACTGGCCTGGGGCTCATGCTCGAAGCTGTCGATCTGGAAATGGCGCAGCACCTCCGACAGCACCGGGGCGCTGGCGTTGGCGTCGGCCCAGAGGGTCAGGCGCTCGCCGTCGTCTTCCAGCAGCACGCAGTGCGCCTTGGCGAAGGCGTAGGGCAGGGGATGGCGGGCACCCATGGTGGCGCGGTCCTCAGTTCACCGGCTGCGGCGTGGCCGCGGGCGCCACCGCGGGCGGCGTGGCGGCGTCGGCCGGTGGGGGCAGCTCGCGCGCGGGCATCACGGGCGCCTCGTTGATCGGCAGCAGCACGCGCGGCTGCGGCTGGCTGGCGATCTGCTGTGCACGCATCATGTCGTAGCGGTCCATCGACAGTCGGTTCGAGGCGTCCTGGTCGCGCATCACCACGGGGCGCAGGAAGACCATCAGGTTGGTCTTCACGCGCGAGCGGTTCTCGCTGCGGAAGAGGCCACCCAGCAGCGGCACGTCACCCAGCAGGGGCACCTTGTCGCGGTTGTCGGTGAACTGGTCCTGCATCAGGCCGCCCAGCACGATGATCTGGCCGTCGTCCACCACCACGCTCGATTCGATCGAGCGCTTGTTGGTGACCAGCCCGGCGGTGGCATCGGCCACACCCTGCGAGACGTTCTGGTTCACCACGCTGGAGACTTCCTGGTAGATCGCCAGGCGCACCGTGCCGTTCTCGCCGATCTGCGGCTTCACGCGCAGCGTGATGCCCACGTCCTTGCGTTCGATGGTCTGGAAGGGGTTGACGGCCCCGCCCGTGCCGCCGGTGTTGGTGAACTGCCCGGTGACGAAGGGCACGTTCTGGCCGATGGTGATCTTGGCCTCCTCGTTGTCGAGGGTGACCAGGTTCGGTGTGGACAGGATGTTGCCGTCCACGTTCTGTTCCAGGAAGCGCGCGAGACCTGCCAGCGAATAGGTGCCCAGGAAGTTGCGCACGATGCCCACATTGAGGCCCGCCGAGGGCAGGGCGCCGCTCTGACCGCCCGTGGCGGCGGCCAGGGAGAGCTGGATGATGTTGTTGCCCCCGGTGCCGTAGTTGGTGCCTCCCACCAGGCCCCAGCGGTCGCCTTCGCGGCCCAGCAGCCCTTGCCACTGGAAGCCCACGTCGGCCGCCTTGGTGGCGTTCACCTCGACGATCATGGTTTCCACATAGACCTGGGCGCGGCGCGAGTCGAGCTGGTCGATCACCGCGCGCAGCTGGCGGTACAGCGGATCGGGGGCGGTGATGATGAGCGAGTTCGTGGCCGGATCGGCCTGGATGAAACCGCCGGTGGAGGGCTGGGCCGCGGTGCTGACCGGGGCCGTGGCCTGGGGCGAGGCCCCCGTCGCGCTGGAGGCCCCCCCCAGTGTGCCGCCGGTGGCCGAGGTCGCAGCACCCGTCAGCGTCGAGGACCCGCCACCCGCGCCGCCCCGGCTGTCCGTGGGGAAGGCCGCGCGCAGCACCTGGGCGAGCCGCACCGCATCGGCATTCTTCAGATAGACCACGTGGATGTTGCTGCCGCCCACGCCACCGGCGCCGGGCACGTCGAGCCGCTCCACGATCGAGCGGATCAGCGCGAGGCGCGCCGGGTTGGCGGCCCGCACCAGCAGGGCGTTCGTGCGCGAGTCGGCCAGGATGGTGCCGGCCGAGGTGCTGCCGCCGGCCACGGGCCCGGCGGCACCCGGGGCACCGGGGGGAGCGGCCACGTTGGCGGCCCCGCCGGCCTGCTGGTCGAGCAGGCGCTGCACCAGCACGGCCACGTCGGTGGCCACGGCATGCTGCAAGGGGATCACCTCCACATCGGTGCCGCTGGGCACGTCCAGCGCCGCCACGATGCGCGCCAGCCGGCGCAGGTTGTCGGCATAGTCGGTGATCACGAGCGAGTTGTTGCCCGGGTTCACGTTGATCGTGTTGTTCGGGCTGATCAGCGGGCGCAGGATGGTGACGAGGTTGTTCGCATTCTCGTGCTGGATGCGGAAGATCTGGGTGAGGATGGTGTCGCCGCGCGCGGCCACGCCGGGGCCGGCGGACACCACGCCCGTCTGCAGCTTGGCGTCGGCCTCCGGCACGATCTTGTACAGGCCTTCCACCTCCACCACGGCAAAGCCCAGACCGCGCAGGGCGGCGAGGAAGCTGATGTAGGCCTCCGAGCGGCTCATGGGCTGCTCGCTATAGAGCGTCATCTGCCCACGCACGCGCGGGTCGATGACGAACTGGCGGCGCAGGATGAGGCCCATGGCCCGGGCCACGCCGTCGATCTCGGCGTTGACGAAGTTCAGCGTGACCTGGCCTGCGTTGGCATCGGTGGTCTGCGACCACACGGCCGGCGGCGTGCCCAGCGCCAGGAAGCTCGCGGCCAGTGCGGTGCACAGGGCCTGGGCGCCACGTCGGGCCAGAGGGGTGCGTTTCATGCTCATCCGATCGAGATGACCGAGCGCGCGCCGTCGCGCCGCCCGATGATGTTCAGGAGGTTGTCCAGGGCGTCCTCGAAGCCTTCGCCCGAGCGGGCTTCCCCCCGGAAGCGTACGCCGCTTGGGCCCCAAAGGCCATCGCCGCTGAGCTGCAGCGCGCCTTCGCGGGTGGACAGGACGATCTGCACCTGGCCTTGCTCGTTGCTGAACAGGCTCAGGCGGTAGCTGCCCAGCTGGTTCAGGGTGACCAGCGGCGAGGAGGCGTTGAGGATGTCGAGGTCGGCGCGGCCTTGCACCAGCCAGCGCCCGGCCGTGCCTTCCAGGGTGAGTCCCGGGCTGCTCAGGCGCAGCACGCCCCCCAGCTGCAGCGTGTTCCAGGGGGTGCCCAGGCCACCCAGCAAGGCACTGGGCCACTGGGCCGTCCATCCGGGTTGGGGCAGCAATTGCACCGACACGCGCGACCAGCCGGCCTGGACGCGAAGACCGACCTGGCCGTTCAGGCAGCATTCCTGGCGCAGCCGCACGATGGCTCCCAGTCCCGACGGTCGCAGGGTCCAGTGCAGCCGTCCGGGCAGTGCGGTGGCGTCGCGGCTGCCGGGGCCGCCGGAGAGCACCAGCACGGCGTGCCCGTTCCAGACGGTGCCCTGGGCCTGGGCCAGCAGCACGCGCTGCCCGCTGGCGGCCGCCACGGCTGACGCCAGCCAGTTGGCCGGCGCAAACACCACCAGGGCCACGAGGGTGCCGAGGATGGCGCCAGCCCAGCCCCAGCGCCGCAGGCTGGCCTGCCGGGCCCGTGCGGCCGCGCTGGCGGCGGAATCGAGGCGCGAATTCGGGAAGCGGGAGTTGCCGAAGCGCGAGGCGCCGAACTGCGAGTTGCCGAAGCGCGACACCGTGTCCTTGCGGCGCCAGCGGCCCAGGCGTGCGATGAGACCGCTCATGACGCCCCTCCGCTGAGCACCAGCACGATGGTGCCGTTGTAGCCATTGCCGCTGCGTGTGAGCTGCACATCGACCGGGCGCGCGCGGGCGGCACTGCGGGCCTCGCCCAGCCAGGCCCACAGGACGTCCCCAGGGAGTCCCTGCACCGTCAGCGTGGCGCGATCGCCCTGCAGGTTCAGTCGGCCCCCTTCGCCCAGACGTTCGGCCGAGGCCTGCAGGGCACGTGTGGCCTGGGCCGAGGCCACGGGCGGAGCCCCCCGCAGCTCGCGGGCTTCCTGGGCCAGCCGCTGCATGTGCTGGGTCTGGGTGCGGATCTCGGCGAGTTGCTGGGGGGTTTCGCGCAGCGTGCGCAGGGCAGGCTGCAGGGCCACCCACCACAACACCGCCAGCGCCACCACGGCGCCGGTGAACTGCACCAGCGTGCGTTCGCGTGCCTCCAGCGCGTTCCAGCGCGTGAGCACCTTCTGTTGCCACTGCTGGCGCAGGTCCTGCAGGGTCATGAGCGGCCTCCCGGGGCGCGTCGCAGGGTGAGCTGGGGGCCGTTGCGCTCGATGCGCCAGCCTTCGGGTTCGAGCTGCTGGCTCAGTTCTGCGATGTCCTCGTCGGGCCAGCCCCCCACCGACAGGGTGAGCTGGCCGGGTTCGAAGCGCAGGCCTTCCAGCGGCCGGCCCTGGGGCCAGGCGCCGGCCACGGCCTGCAGCATGGGCTCGAGGTCGGTGTCGCCCGGGCGGCCGGCCACGGCGCGCAGCTGTTCGGTTTCGCGCTGCATCTGCACCGGCGCATCGAGCACGGCGCGCACGTTCGGGAAGGTCGCCTGCAGCAAGGCCACCTGTTCGGCACGGGCCGCGCGCAGCTCATGGCGCTGCTTCCAGGCCCAGGCGTTCAGGCCCACGAGCTGCACCAGCACCAGCACCGCCAGGCCCACCCGCAGCGGTCGCCAGGCCGGGCCCGAAAGCGAGCGCCATCCCTTGCGCAGGGCCCGCACGCCCCTGGGGCGGTTGGCCAAGTCGAACTGTCGCAGGTTCCAGGCCGATTGCGCCGCCTGCAGGGCGGCATCGGCGCGCGACAGCACCTCCACCGGCTGGCCCAGACCCTGCTCGGCGGCTGCCACGGCGGCGGGCTCGGCACTCCACAGCGTCGGGGGCTGATCGGGGCCTGGCCCGGCGAGCCAGTGGCGCATCAGGGTGCCGGAAGGGCGCAGCACCAGCACGCCGTCGGGGCGGGCCCAGACCAGGCTCAGCGCCCGGTCGTCCTCCGGGTTGTCGAGCTGGAAATGGCCTCGCGCTGGTTCGCCCGGTTCGGCCTGGGGCACGACCCGATCGACCACGATGCCAGCAGCCTCGAGGGCGCCGAGCTGCAGCACCAGCCAGGCGCGGTGCATGGCCACCACCCAGGTGTCGTTCCCCGCGCTGGCGCCGGGAGCCACGGCCAGGTGGGTGTCCTCGGTGTCTTCGAGCAGTGCTTCTTCCAGCACGCCGGCCAGTGCGGCACGCAGCCGCGCCTGGGGTGCCTTGGGCAGGCTCACCCGGTGCCAGGCCAGGTCGGCGGCCGCGGCCACGGCCACCACGGTGTCGGCCTTGGGCATCAGGGCGGGCGCGCAGCGGCCATGACGGGCTGCCAGCAGGCCATCGCGGCTGAGCACATAGTCGAACTCGGCCGGCGCGCGCAGGGGCGCGGCCGCATCCCCGGGAGCACCACTGCGGGCGCCCAGGTGCGGCCTCGGGGCCAGCGAGATGACGAGCAGACTCATATAAGGCTTTTGAAATCAACGCATTATGCGCATGCCTTCACGTCACGTGTGAAGAAATGTCGCGGAGTTTCCCTGTCTCCCCCGTGCTCGCAGGGGTCAGCGCGCGGCGGGTAGCGCCAGGGCCGTGCGTTCGCGCGCAAGGGACACCACCTGCAGCCCCCGGCGCTCCACGAGCGAGCGCTCCTCCACGGCTCGCTGATCGATGCGCAACTGGCCGCGCACCTCGAAGAAGTCCGAACTCACGGTGACGAGGGTGTCCGAGGGCGCGCCGCCCGGCAGCAGCGATGCCGCTTCGTTCACCGCCCGGAACGGCGTGCGCTGACGGTGCTGCACCAGCCGGTCGGCGCTGGCGAGATCCAGCCCCAGCACGGCCGCCAGCACCTCGCGGGAGGCCGTGTTCAGGTTCACTTGGGTGGGTCGCGGCAGGATGGTCACATAGGGCGCCAAGGCGGCGACGGTGTTGGCATCCAGCCCCAGCCAGCTCAGCTGGGCGGGGCTGAAGGGCATCAGCGGGGCGTCGGCCGAGCCCTCGGTGTTCGCCTCCATGCCCGTGGTGCGCGGCACGAAGCCGGCCACCAGCAGGTTCACCGTGCTGGCATCGACGTTCACCAGTTCGCACAAGCGCGCCAGGGCCTCCCGATGTGGGGCCGAGGCATCCGGGGCCTGGGCCAGGTTGGTCAGGTTGAAGCGGGCCTGCAGGTCGCTGATGCGACCGGCCAGGAAGGCGTCCGGCGCGGCGTCGGAGTCGCTCAGGTCGGCGGCCAGGAAGGTGGACAGCCGCGCCTCGGCCAGCGGCGTGGCCCAGGGTTCCGAGAGATGGTCGACCGACCCCGAGCGGCGGTCCTCGCGCAGGATCAGCCGCGCCCAGTCGAGCGCGCCGGTGAGGATCCACGACGACTGCGCCCGGCTGCGCTCGGCGGCCTCGATCTGCACCGACCGCCACTGCCGCCACAGCATGCTGCTGGCCAGCGTGGCCACCAGGGTCACGATGATCATGGCCGTGAGCAGCGCGGCGCCGCGGTCCGGACGGTGGGGGGCTCGCATCATTCGGCCCTCAGGCGCAAGACGAGGTCGCGGGTCACGTCACCGGTCAGGCCGGAGGCGGGCGTGAGCGACAGCACCAGCCGCACCCCTTGCGGCAGGGCCTGCGCGCGCGGGTCGGTGGCCGACTGGTCGCCGGTGGACTGGGGGTTGGTCCAGGCATTGTTGCGCCAGAAGTACACCTGCCACTGGGCCACGCCGGGCAGGGCGGCCAGATCGCCGGGGTCACCGCCCAGCAGCTGCAGGGAGCGCATCCAGGCGTCCTGCAATTCGGCGCGTCGGGTCAGCGGCGGGCTCGCCCAGCGATGCCACTGGCTGCCGCGCAGCGTCCAGACCACCATCTGAACGCCTTGCTCGCTGCGACGCGTCAGGCGGGTCGAGCCGCCGTCGAAGCTCAGCGCCGGCACCACCTGGGTCTCATGCAGCGCGGCCAGGTCGGCCTCCCACTGGGCCAGCACGGTGTTCAGGCGCAGCACATGGTCCAGGCGGGTTTCGGCGATCTCCTTGGTGCGCACGATGCCGTCCACCCCGCGCCAGGCCAGCCCGGCCACGATGGCGAGGATGGTGACGGTGACCAGGACCTCGATGAGGGTGAAGCCGCGGAAGGGGCGCATGTCAGTACCGGGGCAGGATGGTGGACAGCGTCACCAGCGGTTCGCCCTCGGGCGTGGTGATGCGCGCGTCCACGCGGCGGAAATTCGGGTTGGGCGTGGGCCGGATCTGCAACTGCCCCACGTACTGCCGCCCGGCCTGCTCGCAGGCGAAGCCGGCATCGCCCACCGAAGGGAACTGGCGTGCCAGCATCAGGCCGGCGAGCTGGTTCTCGGCGCACCACTGGGCGGCCATGTTGTCGCTCAGGCGCTGGGCGTTGCCCGTCAGGGCCCCCGCGGCCTTGATGCCGGCCGACAGCGCCAGCGCCACGACCGCCAGGGCCACCAGCACCTCGATGAGCGTGAAGCCGCGGCGTTTCATGGTGAAGGTGCGATTGCAAAAGCCTGCAGCCCGTCGGTGGCGATGGTGATGCGCCGGTCCTCCAGCGCGAGCGTCACGCGCTGCGGGCCGATCAGCGGGTCGGGGCCGAGCGTGAGGCCACCCGTCCCATAGACCTCGGCCGACACGCCCTGGTTCATCCAGCCCGTGGGCAGCTGCAGGCTGTCGGGCAGGCCCACGAAGCGGAAGCCGTCGGTGGCGGGCACCCAGCGCACGATCACCCCGGTGGCCCGCGACTCGACGCGCGCCGACTCCAGCAGCGCAGCGAGGCGCTCGGCCTCACGTTCCAGCGCCGTGGCCTGCGGGTCGCGGATGGCGAGGCTGATCGTGCTCACCACGATCGCCATCAGGCTCAGCACGATCAGCAGCTCCAGCAGCGTGAAGCCACGCTGTCTTGCCCAAGAGGGGCGATGCCTGCCAAGCACTTCAGCACCCCGCACCACCCTGGCCCCTCAAGCAGACACCGCGGATCCGGCTCTGCCGGTCCGCCAGTGTCGCCCCCTTGAGGGGGCGCGCGAAGCGCGTAGGGGGGGACTCATCACTGCCAGGAGCCGATATCGGCGTTCGGGCCGTCGCCGCCGGCTTGCCCATCCGCACCGAAGCTGAACACATCGATCTCGCCTCGCACGCCCGGGTTCAGGTACTGGTACGGGCGCCCCCAGGGGTCGTTGGGCAGCTTGTCGAGGTAGGGCTTCCAGTTGGGGGGGATCGGCGCCGTGGTGGGGCGGGCCACCAGCGCCTGCAAGCCCTGCTCGGAGGTCGGGTAGCGCTGGTTGTCCAGGCGGTAGAGCTTGAGCGCCTGCATCAGATTGTTCACGTCCGTGCGCGCCGCCGTCACGCGGGCGTCGTCGGCCCGGTCCAGCACATTCGGCACGATCAGCGCGGCCAGGATGCCGATGATGACCAGCACCACCATCAGCTCGATCAGCGTGAAGCCGCGGTGCGCGGCACGGGCGGCGCGGTGGCGCCAGGGGGTCAGGGTCGAAGTCATGGATCTCGCGGGTTCAGGGTCCACCAGGACGGTTCGGGACACGGCGGTTCCCCGCGCAGCATAGCGCGAGCGCCACACCCCCAGGTGACAAGACGTCCACCGGGCAGGCCTTGAATCATAATGGGCCGATGTTCGCCAAACTCGGTGCCTTCGTCATCTGGGCGCTGGCCGCGGCCAGCGCGACCTTCTGGGCCTTGCGCCTGGGCAGTTCGCCTCTGCCCGTGCCGGCCCATGCCGGCACTGTCGTGGCCTCCTCGGGCAGCGCGGCGTCGGTGACGCGGCTGCTGGGCGGCAACAACCGCCCGTCCGGTCCGGCGACGGCCCAGGCCTCACCGGCGCTGAGCAGCCGCTTCAAGCTCATCGGCGTGATGGCGCCGGCGGAAGGTACCGAGGGTCCCGGCGTGGCCCTCATCGCAGTCGATGGCAAGACCCCCCGGGCCTACGCCGTGGGCAGCCCGGTGGAAGGCGACCTGGTGCTGCAGACGCTGGGGCACCGCACGGCGGCGATCGGCCCTCGCGATGCGCCCGCCGCCTTCACCCTGGAGCTTCCGGTTCTGCCGCCGCCCCAGACCGGCACGCTCCAGCCGGCCCGCCCCGAGGGGCAGACCTCCTGAGCCGGGCCGGGCCGGCGCGCGCGCGTATCCGACCCGGCCATGGCGACCGCTCCCGACGCCCGCACCCCGCGCCCGGATCGGGCCCAGTGGCTGGCCGTCTTCCAGCCGCACCCGCCGTTCTCGCAGATGCAGGCGGCCCACATCGAGCAGCTTTTCGATGCCGCCAGCCTGTTGCGCTGCGCGCCCGGCCAGGTGCTGCGCCGGCCCGAGGACGGCCCGGTGCACACCCTCTTTGCCGTGCTGCAGGGGGCTGTCACCGGTCGCCGCGGGCTGGCCGATCTGGAGGCCACCGGCTTCCAGTACGAGGCCGGCGAGCTCTTTCCCGTGGGGGCCCTGATGGGCGCGCGCGCGGTCACCGCCACCTACACCGCCACCGAGGCGGGCTGGTGCCTGCTCATTCCCCGCGGGGCCGTCGATGCGGTGGCAGCCGCCAGCCCGCCGTTTGCCGACTTCCTCAGCGGGCGCATCCTGCAGTACCTCACGCTCTCGCGCCGGGCCGTGCAGGCGGACGCGGCCTCTCAGACCCTGGCCGAGCAATCCTTCGAGACGGCCCTGGCCCACCTGGCGCGCAAGCGGCCCGTCACCTGCCGGCCCGACACCCCGCTGGCCGAGGCCCTGCGCACCATGCACGAGCAGCACATCGGCTCGCTGCTGGTCACCGACGAGGCCGGCCGTCTGCAAGGCATCCTCACGCGCCAGGACGTGCTGGGCCGCATCGTGCTGGCCGGCAAGCCCCTGAGCACCCCCATCGCCGAGGTCATGACGCATCCGGTGCACACGCTGGGGGTGGACGACACGGCCCAGGACGCGGCCCTGCTGATGTCCCGGCATGGCATCCGTCACGTGCCGGTGCTGGACGGGGAGCGCCTGGTGAGCCTGGTCAGTGAGCGCGACCTCTTTGCCCTGCAGCGCCTGTCGCTCAAGCAGCTCAGTTCCGACTTGCGCCATGCCCCCGACCTTGCCGCGCTGCAGGTGGTGGCGCCCGACATCCGTCGCTTCGCCCGCAGCCTGCTCGCCCAGGGGCTGCGCTCGCGCCAGCTCACCGAGCTGGTGAGCCATCTCAACGACGTGCTGGCCGAGCGCCTGGTCCAGTTGACGGCGCGCTCCCATGGACTCGACATGGAGCGCGCCTGCTGGATGGCCCTGGGCTCGGAAGGGCGCGCCGAGCAGACCGTGGCGACCGACCAGGACAATGGCCTGGTCTTCGAGAGCGACGACCCGGCCACCGATCGTCCGCGCTGGCTGGCCTTTGCCAAGGACGTGAACGAAGGCCTGGCCGCCTGCGGCTATCCGCTGTGCAAGGGCGGTGTGATGTCGATGAATCCGCAGTGGTGTCTCACGTCGCGCGAGTGGTGCGAGCGCTTCGACCACTGGATCGAGCACGGCGCCCCCGAGGACCTGCTGCACGCCAGCATCTTCTTCGACTTTCGCGCCCTGGCCGGCCGCGAGGCCCTGCTGGCGCCGATGCGCCAGCTCGTCACCCGCCGCGCCCGGGCGGTGCCGCGCTTCCTACGCCAGATGAGCGAGCTGGCCCTGCGCCACCGCGTGCCGCTGAACTGGCTGGGGGGGCTGGACACCACGCGCGAGGGTGAGCACGAGTGGGTGGACCTCAAGATGCAGGGGGCCGCCATCTTCGTGGCCGCCGCGCGCATCTACGCGCTGGCCCATGGCGTGACGGCCACCAGCACGCGCGCGCGCATCGAGCAGGCTGCGCCGGCCATGGGGGTGGAGCCCCAGGAAAGCCAGGCCTGGATCGCCGGCTTCGAGTTCCTGCAGACCCTGCGCCTGCGCGTGCAGATCGGTGCCGACGAGATGCCCGAGCAGCCCAACCGCATCGACGTGAATCAGCTCAACGACATCGACCGCCGCATGCTGAAGGAAACCTTCCGACTGGCGCGGCGGCTGCAGCAGCGGCTGCAGCTCGACTACTTGCGCTGACGCGCTACAGCTCCGCCGGCCGGCTGGGCCCCGGGTCCTCGCCCTCGGCCACCTCGGTCAGCAAGGCGGCTGCGGCGTGGATGAGTGGCCAGGCCAGCGACGCGCCGCTGCCATCGGTGCTTTCCAGCCCCAGTTCCAGCAGCGGACCTTGCTTGAAATACTCCATCGCGAGGCTCAGGCCCGGACGGCTGTGGCTGCGCGAGAAGACGGCGTAGTCCACCACCGGGGGCGCGATGCGCGAGGCCACCGCCAGGGCGGCGCAAGCCGGCAGGCCATCGACGATGATCAGGTGGCGTTTGCCCGCGGCCACCAGCATGGCGCCCACCATCATCGCGATCTCGAAGCCGCCCATCGCCGCCAGCATCTCCACCGGCTCCACCACGCTGCGGTGGCGCTCGAGCACCGCCTGGAGCACGGCCACCTGGTGGCCCAGCAGCTCAGGCGCTGCCTGTGCCGAGGGCTGGATCAGATGCTGCAGCGGGATGAGCGTCAGGCGCGACAGCAGGGCGGCGGCGCTGGCCTCGCTGCCCACGCCCAGGCCCGCGCAAGCCAGCACGTTGCCGGGCAGGGCGTTGGCGATCTCCATGCCGGCACGGATGGCCGCCTGCGCCTGGTCCACCGACATGGCGGGGCCCACGCGGGAATTGCGCGTGGCGTGCGCGATCTTGCGCGACAGCAGCAGCGGGTGGCGCCCCAAGGGCTCCGACAGGCCCGCATCGACCACCGTCAGACCCAGGCCCTGGATGTGGGCGAAGACGGCCAGTGGCCGGCGCAGCATGATGATCGCCTGCACCTGCTCGACGCTGGGGGTGGTGTCCGGTGCCGTGATGCCGTCCACCGCCAGGCCATGGTCGCCGGCGAACACCACCAGCTGGGGGGTGTGCAAGCGTGGCTTGAGGGTGTTCTGCACCAGCCCCAGGCGCACGGCCAGGGGCTCCAGTTCGCCCAGGCTGCCGGCAGCAGTGTTGCGTGCGGCGAGCTTCTCCAGCAGCGCCTGCTGCAGGGGCGGGTGGTAGGTGGGGGCGATCAGCGAGCGGTTCAGGCTCATGGCAAGGGCTGGCCCTCAGCGCAGAAAGAGGCGGTACACCGGGTTGTCGGTCTCTTCCACGTAAGGATACGCCAGGGTGTCCAGGAACGCCCGGAAGGCTTGCTCGTCGCCCTTGGGCACCTGGATGCCCACGAGGATGCGGCCGTAGTCGGCGCCCTGGTTGCGGTAGTGGAAGAGGCTGATGTTCCAGCTCGGGTGCATGGTCGAGAGGAACTTCATCAGCGCGCCCGGCCGCTCGGGGAAGATGAAGCGGTACAGCCGCTCGTCGCGCGCCAGCTCGGAGTGCCCACCCACCATGTGGCGCACATGCTGCTTGGCCAGTTCGTCGTGCGTCAGGTCCAGCGTGGGGAAGCCCTGCTTCTGGAACAGGGCTGCGATCTTGGCCGATTCGCCGCGGTTGCGGGTGCTCAGGCCCACGAAGATGTGGGCCTGGTCGGCGCCAGAGATGCGGTAGTTGAACTCGGTCACGCTGCGCTCGCCCAGGAGGGCGCAGAAGCGTTTGAAGCTGCCGCGTTCCTCGGGGATGGTCACGGCGAAGAGGGCCTCGCGTTCCTCGCCCACCTCGGCACGTTCGGCCACGAAGCGCAGCCGGTCGAAGTTCATGTTGGCGCCGCAGGTGATGGCCACGAAGGTCTTGCCCTTGCAGCGATGCGTCTCGACGTACTGCTTGATGGCCGCCACGCTCATGGCCCCGGACGGTTCGAGGATGCTGCGCGTGTCCTGGAACACGTCCTTGATGGCTGCACACACCGCGTCGGTGTCCACCACCACGTAGTCGTCCACCAGCTTGCGCGTCAGGCGAAAGGTCTCCTCGCCCACCAGTTTCACCGCCGTCCCGTCGGCAAAGAGGCCCACATCGGCCAGCTGCACCCGCTTGCCCTGTCGCACCGAGCGCACCATGGCGTCGGAGTCTTCCATCTGCACGCCGATCACCTGGATCTCCGGGCGCACGGCCTTCACGTAGCTGGCGATGCCCGAGATCAACCCGCCGCCGCCGATGGCCACGAAGATCGCATCGATGGGGCCCTGGTGCTGGCGCAGGACCTCCATGGCAATGGTGCCCTGGCCTGCGATCACGTCCGGGTCGTCGAAGGGGTGCACGAAGGTCAGGCCCTTCCTGGCCTCCAGTTCGCGGGCGTGCCCGTAGGCGTCCGAGAAGCTTTCGCCGAACAGCACCACCTCGCCGCCCAGCGCGCGCACGGCATCCACCTTCACTTGCGGCGTCGTCACCGGCATCACGATCACGGCGCGGCAGCCCAGCTGCCGCGCGCTCAGCGCCACGCCCTGGGCATGGTTGCCGGCCGAGGCGCAGATCACGCCCTTCTTGAGCTGCGCAGCGCTCAGGTGGGCCATCTTGTTGTAGGCCCCGCGCAGCTTGAAGCTGAACACGGGCTGGTTGTCCTCGCGCTTGAGCAGCACGGTGTTGCCCAGGCGGTCCGACAGCTGACGGGCGTCTTCCAGCTCGGTTTCGACGGCCACGTCGTAGACGCGGGCGGTGAGGATCTTCTGCAGGTAGTCCGACGGGGACAGGTGCTTGGGGCGGGTGCGGGGCGCGGGGGTGTTCTTGGGTGTGGCGCGTGCCATGCGGCTCCTCCTGGGAAGCCGATGACTATACGCCAGCGCGTGGCCGGTCTTGCAGTGCAGCAACGGGGCCCAAGAAAAAGGCCCAAGGCGGTGAAGCCTTGGGCCAAATCCACCAAAGGAGGAGGGTGGAGGAGACAAACGTTGCAATGCCGCGATCAGCGAACATTACATAGATGAAAGTTTAACGCCGAAGGATGGTGCGCCGCAATAACAATTTCACGCATTCTGCTAGAGACGTCTCTCCAGGCCGGCCTGCACGCCTGGCGCGCAGCGCACAAAATGGGCACTGTTTCACACTCGGATCACGACCCTCATGGAATGCACGATCAACTGGATGCCCGCCAGCGGCATGGCCTTCTCGGCCGAGACGGGCAGTGGCCACCTGCTGAGCATGGACGGCGCCCCCGACGGGGGCGGCCGCAACCTGGCGCCGCGCCCGATGGAAACCCTGCTGGCCGGTGCGGGCGGCTGCACCGCCTATGACGTGGTGCTCATCCTCAAGCGCGGCCGCCATGACGTGCGCGGCTGCCAGGTCAGGCTCAGCGCCGACCGTGCCGAGACCGACCCCAAGGTCTTCACCCGCATCCAGATGCATTTCGTGGTGACCGGCAAGGGCCTGCCCGAGACGGCCGTGCAGCGCGCCATCCAGATGTCGCACGACAAGTACTGCTCGGCCACCATCATGCTGGGCAAGACGGCCGAGATCACCACCAGCTACGAGATCGTCGAGGGCTGAGCTCAGATGTGATGGGCGGTCGTGGTCATCACCTTGGCCGCGCCGCGCATCAGCCATTGCACCGGCGCCGGCAGTGGCACGGCCCCGGCGGCTTGCGCATCCAGCGCATGGCGGGCCTCGTCTTCCTTCATCTGGTGCACGATGGCCCGTGAGGCCGCGTCCTGCGCCGGCAGGCGGTCGAGGTGGCTTTCCAGGTGCTGCTCCACCTGGCGTTCGGTCTCCACCACGAAGCCCAGGCTGACCCGGTCGCCGGCCAGGCGACCGGCCAGCAGTCCGATGCCGAAGGCGCCCGCGTACCACAGCGGGTTCAGCAGGCTGGTGCGATCGCCCAGCTCGGCCAGGCGCTGCTCGGTCCAGGCCAGATGGTCCACCTCCTCGCGGGCGGCGGCCTCGAAGTGGGCGCGCAGGGCCGGATCGCGGGTGGCCAGCGCCTGAGCGGTGTACAGCGCCTGGGCGCAGACCTCGCCCACATGATTCACGCGCATCAGGGCGCCCGACAGGCGGCGTTCGTCATCGTCCAGCGCCTGTGGCGCCGGGGACGCCGAGGGGCCGGGCTGCGGGCAGGGCCGGCTGGCCCGATGTGCGCCAAACACCGTGCGCAAGGCGCTGTCGGCCGTCTGCAACAGGGCGTCGAGGGGGGAGAGGGCGGGTCGTGAGGTCATGGTCGCGCTCGAAGAATCCTGCTTCGAAGCATAGTGCGGCGCATCCCTCCGGGAAAGTACGGGGGCGAACGGCCTTCGAGCCTTGCATGGGTGCCTTGATCGGTCCCGTCGAACCGGCGTCTTGTTGCACTCAGGCAACAGACAGCCCTGTTTTCTGACCTCTGTGCTGGCGGTCGCCACGGGCGTCTGGTGGAATACCGTCAACTTCCGATGAGGAGGTTGGCTCGGAATGCCTGTCCGCTGACGACAAAAGGGTGGCCGAGACCTCTTGTTCAACCTAGGAGATAGTTGCAATGAAAAAATCTCTTCTCGCTCTCGCCGTCCTGGGCACCCTGGCTGGCGCCGCTGCTGCCCAGTCTTCCGTGACCCTGTACGGCCGTGTGGACCTGAGCCTCGCTCGCAACCTGGGCACCGACTACATGGTCATGCAGAACGGCTCCGGCAGCCGTCTGGGCGTGCGTGGCGTCGAGGATCTGGGTGGCGGCCTGAAGGCGGTCTTCAACATCGAGCACCGCTTCGCTGCGGATGTGGGCAACACCGGCACCAACAACAACGCCGCCAACGCTGCCACCACCCCCATGTGGAACGGCCGCTCCATCGTGGGCCTGCAGGGCGGTTTCGGTGAAGTGCGCTTCGGCCGCGAGTACACCACGAACTTCCTGTACGTCCAGCTGGCCGCCGACCCCTGGGGCTATGACACCGTGGCCGCCAACGGCAGCCTGGGTGGTGCCATCGACACCGTTCGTTCGAACAACTCGATCACCTACTCCTCGCCCACCGTCGGCGGCTTCCGCGGCCACTTCCAGTGGGTGATGGATGAGACCCCGGGCAACGACACCAACGGCAGCTACAACCTGGCGCTGACCTACGGTGCTGGCCCGCTGAACGTGGGTTTCGGTCGCATCGATCGTGACGACGTCGCCGAGTGGAACATCCTGACCGCCGCCTACGACTTCGGCGCGTTCAAGCTGATCGGCGCCTACGGCTTCGGCAAGATCGACGCCACGGACGTCAAGCACCGCGACTACCACATCGCCGCGACCGCCCCGATCGGCGGTGGTGAGTTCCGCGCCAGCTACAACAAGCTCGAGACTCGCAACCCCAGCTCTGACGTGTCGTCCAAGTTCGGCCTGGGCTACCACTACAACATGTCCAAGCGCACCACGCTGTACGCCGACTACGCCCGCGATGGCGAGCTGACGGACAACAAGTGGGGCTTCGACGTCGGTATCAAGCACAACTTCTGATCCCCGCTCGCCTTGGGCGAGTTGAATCAGCAAGTTCGGAAAGCCGCCTTCGGGCGGCTTTTCTTTTGCGCGGATCGTTCGGGCGAAAGTCAAGCGCCGCCTGCGCGCCTTCTGATCAGGACTTCCCCCTTTGACGACCGGCATGGGTTTTGCTGATCATTCACACTTTCAATATTTCACGTGAGTGAACCGATGTTCAAACGCACCACCTCCCTCACGGCCGTCGCTGCCGCGGCCTTCGTCTGCGCAGGGCTGCTGGCCACCCCGTCCGTCCACGCCAAGACCTTCAAATGGGCCAGCCAGGGCGAAATTGCCACCTGGGACATCCACTCCCAGAACAATGCCCTGCAGAACGGCCTGCATGCCAACGTCTATGAGTCGCTGGTCTACTACAACAGCCGCACCTTCGAGGTCGAGCCGGTGCTGGCCACGTCCTGGCGCGAGATCAGCCCCACCCAGGTGCGTTTCAACCTGCGCCAGGGCGTGAAGTTCCATGATGGGTCGACGATGACGGCCGACGACGTGGTGTTCTCGCTCACCCGTGCGATGGCGCCCACGTCGAACTTCACCGTGTACACCCAGGGCATCGACAAGGTGGTCAAGGTCGATAACAACACGGTGGATGTGTTCCTCAAGGGCCCCAACCCGGTGCTGCTGCGCCAGATGACCGAACTGCGCATCATGAGCAAGGCCTGGGCCGAGAAGAACAACTCGGTGGCGCCGAAGGACATCAAGACCACCGACGAGAACTTTGCCCACCGCAACGCCAACGGCACGGGTCCTTACACCCTGGATTCCTGGCAGGCCGATGTGCGCATGGTGTTCAAGCGCAACCCCAACTGGTGGGGCAAGATGGACGGCAATGTGACCGAGATCGTCTACACCCCGATCCGCTCGGCTGCCACGCGCATCGCCGCCCTGCTGTCGGGTGAGGTGGACCTGGTGCTCGACCCCACCCCGCAGGACCTGGCCCGCCTGCGTGCCGCGCCGAACCTGAAGGTGATCGATGGCGTCGAGAACCGCACGATCTTCCTGGGCATGGATCAGTTCCGCGACGAACTGCCCGGCTCCGACGTGAAGGGCAAGAACCCGCTGAAGGACGTGAGGGTGCGCAAGGCGCTCTACCAGGCCATCGACATCGACACCATTTCTCGCAACATCATGCGCGGCCTGGGCAAGCCCACCGGCGCCCTGGTGGCCCCGCAGGTGGCGGGCTGGACGGAAGGGGTGGCCAAGCGCTTCCCCTACAACGTGGAGGCAGCGCGCAAGCTGCTGGCCGAGGCCGGCTACCCCAACGGCTTCGAGGTGGATTTCGCCTGCCCGAACAACCGCTACATCAACGATGAGGCGATCTGCCAGGCCGTGACGGCCATGTGGGCGCGCATCGGCGTGAAGGCCAAGCTGCGCACGCTGCCGCTGGTGACCTACTTCCCGATGATCCAGCGCTACGAGGCCAGCATCTACATGCTGGGCTGGGGCGTGCCGACTTTCGACGCGCTGTATTCTCTGCAATCGCTAGTGCGCACCGTGGGCACGGGGGGCGATGGCAACTACAACGTGGGCCGCTTCTCCAACGAGCGCATGGACTACCTGGTGGACCGCATCAAGGTGGAAACCGATGCCCCGGTGCGTCGTCGCATGCTGACCGAGGCCCTGCAGCTGCAGAATGATCTCGTCGCCCACATCCCGCTGCACGATCAGGTGATTCCCTGGGCGATGAAGAGCAACATCGACCTGGTGCATCGCGCCGACAACCGGATCGACATGCGTCTGGTGAAGGTGAACTGATCGACTGCCCCCTTGCCCGCGCGTATCATGGCGGGCTTTGACTGGCCCGCCTTCTGCGGAAGACCCCGCAGCGCGCGGGCCGGCATCGATCCTTGACAAGGACCAGGCTGCCGGCATCACGAGTGACGGCGGCCTCAACTGGCCGGAACTGGCTTCATGCTCGCATTCATTCTTCGCCGACTGGCGCAAGCCGTGATCGTCATGCTCACGGTGGCCTTCATCTCTTTCATGCTGTTCCAGTATGTGGGCGACCCGGTCACCAACATCCTGGGGCAGGATGCCACGCCCGAGCAGCGCGACCAGATGCGTGCCGACCTCGGCCTGGACCAGCCCTTCTTCGTGCAGTTCGGCCGCTTCGTGGTCAACGCGGCCCAGGGTGAGTTCGGCCTGAGCCTGCGCCAGGGGCAGAAGGTGTCCACCCTGTTGATGGAGCGCTTTCCGGCGACGCTGGAGCTGGTGATCGTGGCGGCCGTGATCGCCCTGGCCATCGGCATTCCCATGGGCGTGTACACGGCGCTGCGGCGAGGCACCTTCCTGTCCCAGGTGATGCTGACCTTCTCGCTGCTGGGCGTGTCGCTGCCGACCTTCCTGATCGGCATCCTGCTCATCATGCTCTTCTCGGTGACGCTGGGCTGGCTGCCCAGCTTCGGACGGGGCCCGGTGGTCGATCTGGGCGGCTGGACCACCGGATGGCTTTCTCCGGCTGGCTGGAAGCACCTGATCCTGCCCTCGGTGACGCTGGCGATCTTCCAGCTCACGCTCATCCTGCGCCTGGTGCGCGCCGAGATGCTGGAGGTGCTGCGCACCGACTACATCAAGTTTGCGCGCGCACGCGGGCTGAGCAACCGTGCCGTCCACTTCGGCCACGCCCTGAAGAACACCCTGGTGCCGGTGATGACGATCACCGGCCTGCAGCTGGGGGGGCTGATCGCCTTCGCCATCATCACCGAGACGGTGTTCCAGTGGCCGGGCATGGGCCTGCTGTTCATCCAGGCCGTCACCTTCGCCGACATCCCGGTGATGGCGGCCTATCTCTGCCTGATCGCACTGATCTTCGTGATCATCAACCTCGTGGTGGACCTGTTGTACTTCGCGGTCGATCCGAGGCTGCGTGTCGAGCGTGCGGGCGGCGGCCACTGATCCACGGGAGACGGTCATGCTGATGCAGGCCTCCCATCACGGCATCTTCCGGCATATCGCCCAGTTCCACCCGGAGCTGACGGCGTTTCGTCGCGACCTGCACGCCCACCCCGAACTGGGCTTCGAGGAGGTGCGCACGGCTGCGCGTGTGGCCGAGGCGCTCAAGCTCACCCGGGTGGACGAGATCCACACGGGCATCGCCAAAACCGGCGTGGTGGCGGTCATTCGCGGACAGCGCAGCGACAGTGGCCGCGCCATCGCGCTGCGTGCCGACATGGACGCGCTGCCGATGCGCGAGGAGAACGATTTCGCCTGGCGCTCGGGCAAATCGGGCCTGATGCACGGTTGCGGCCATGACGGCCACACCACGATGCTGGTGGGTGCCGCTCGCTACCTGGCCGAGACCCGGCGCTTCAACGGCACCGCCTACCTGGTGTTCCAGCCCGGCGAGGAAGGGTTTGCCGGCGCCAAGGCCATGATCGATGACGGGCTCTTCGATCGCTTTCCTGCTGAAGCCGTCTACGCCATGCACAACTGGCCGCACCTGAGCGCGGGGCAGGTGGGCGTGAGCCCGGGGCCGATGATGGCGGCGGCTGACCGCATCGAGATCACCGTCAACGGCAAGGGCGGGCACGGCGCCCACCCCCATCTGGCCGTGGATCCGGTGCTCGTGGCGGCCCACATCATCACCGCAGCGCAAAGCCTCGTGTCGCGCAATGTCAGCGCCTTCGATCAGGCGGTGGTGAGCATCTGTGCGATGCAAGGGGGCGATGTCGGGGCGATGAGCGTCATCCCGCGCCAAGCGAAGCTCGTGGGCACGGTGCGCAGTTTCCGGCCGGCGGTGCAGGACATGATCGAGGAACGCCTGGCCCGGCTGGTGGAGTCGGTGGCCCTGGGCCTGGGCGCGTCGGCCACGCTCGACTACCAGCGCATCTACCCCGCCACCATCAACACCCCGCGCGAAGCGCAGTTCGCGGCCGACGTGGCGGCCTCCCTGGTGGGCGAAGACCGCGTGGTGCGCAACCTGCCGCCCAGCATGGGCGCGGAAGACTTCTCCTTCATGCTGCAGGTCAAGCCCGGCGCCTACCTGCGCATCGGCCAGGGGCAGGAAGGTGGCGACGCCGGCTGCTTCCTGCACAGCAGCCGCTACGACTTCAATGACGAGATCCTGCCGCTGGGTTCGGCACTCTTTGCATCCCTGGTCGAACAGGCGATGCCCCTTTCACTGACCAATCAGGAGAATCGCTGATGAAGTTCAAGCCGACTTTGCTCGCTGTTGCGCTGGCTCTGGCTTGTGGGGTGAGCGCCGCCAAGACCTTGCGCGTGGCCAACCAGGGCGACGCTCAGTCCATGGACCCGCACTCGCTCAACGAGTCCATGCAGCTGAGCTTCACCGGCAACGTCTATGAACCGCTGGTGGCGCGCGACAAGACCCTGGGCCTCACGCCCGGCCTGGCCACGAGCTGGAAGCAGACATCACCCACGGTGTGGCGATTCGAACTGCGTCGCAACGTGAGTTTCCACGACGGCACGCCCTTCACGGCCGATGATGTGGTCTTCAGCTTCAAGCGCGCCGCCGGTGATGGCTCGGACATGCGCGGCTACACCAACTCGATCAAGGAGGTGCGCAAGCTCGATGCCCACACCGTCGAGATCGAGACCACATCGCCTTTCCCCATCCTGCCGGACGTCATCACGCTCGTGTACATGATGAGCAAGAAGTGGTGCGAGGAGAACAAGGCTGAGACGCCGGTGGACCGCCGCAAGGGCATCGAGAACGCCGCCAGTTTCCGCGCCAACGGCACGGGCCCCTTCCGCCTGCGCGAGCGCCAGCCCAACCAGCGCACCGTGCTCGTGCGCAACGGCAACTACTGGGGCAAGGTCGACGGCAACGTCACCGAGGTCGTCTTCACCCCCATCGGCAACGATGCCACCCGGGTGGCGGCGCTGCTGTCGGGCGAGGTGGACGTGATGGAGCCCGTGCCCCTGCAGGACGTGGATCGCATCAAGGCCAATCCAGCGCTCAAGGTGATGCAGGGCCCCGAGCTGCGCACCATCTTCCTGGGCATGGACCAGCGGCGCGACGAACTCCAGTTCTCGAACGTGAAGGGCAAGAATCCCTTCAAGGACGTTCGCGTGCGCCGCGCTTTCTACCAGGCCATTGACATCGAGACCATCAAGACGCGCGTGATGCGCGGCGCGGCCACGCCGACCGCCCTGATGGTGGCGCCCGGCATCAAGGGTTTCACGCCCGACCTCAATAAGCGCCCCGCCTACGACCCCGAAGGCGCCCGCAAGCTGCTGGCCGAGGCGGGCTACCCCAACGGCTTCGAGGTGGGCATGAACTGCCCGAACGATCGTTATGTGAACGACGGGGCCATTTGCCAGGCGGTGGCTGCCAATCTGGCGCGTATCGGCGTGAAGGTGAACCTGCAGACCGAAACCAAGGGCACCTACTTCCCGAAGATCCTGCGCCGTGACACCAGCTTCTACCTGCTGGGCTGGACGCCGGGCACCTACGACTCCCACAACCCGCTCAGCGCGCTGATGGCCACCCCCAATGACAAGGGGCAGGGCCAGTTCAACCTGGGCTGGTACAGCAACGCCCGTGTGGACGAGCTGACCCAGCTCGTTCAGGCGGAAACCGACCCGGCCAAGCGCAACGCGATGATCGCCGAAGCCTTCAAGATCCACCAGGACGAGGTGGGCCACATCCCCTTGCACCAGCAGGCGCTGGCCTGGGCGATGAAGGCCAACATCGACGTGGTGCAGCTGGCCGACAACTTCATGCCGTTCAAGTACATCACCGTGAAGTGACGGCACCCTTCCCATGACCACCACCACGACCCCCCCTCCACCGTCCGCGCTGCAACGCTTCTTCGACAGCGACGTCTGGTACAGCTTCCGCACTTCGCCGGTGGCTGTCACCGCGGCGATCATTGCGTTCATCTGCATCTTCTGTGCGCTCTTTGCCAACTGGGTGGCGCCGCACAACCCCTTCGACCTGGCCACGCTGGAGCTGTCCGATTCGCGGCTGCCGCCGGCCTGGATGGAAGGTGGCAGCACGAAGTACCTGCTGGGCACCGACGACCAGGGCCGCGACATCCTCTCGGCCCTGATGTACGGCGCGCGCATCTCGCTCTTCGTGGGCCTGGCCTCGGTGGTGCTGTCGGTGGTGGTGGGGGTGTCCCTGGGTCTGCTCTCGGGCTTCGTGGGCGGCAAGGTCGATGCCTTCATCATGCGCGTGTGCGACGTGATGCTGTCCTTCCCGGCCATCCTGATCGCCCTGCTCATCGACGGCGTCGGCCGCGCGCTGTTCCCCAATGCCCACGAGACCCTGGCCTTCGGCGTGCTGATCCTGGCCATCTCGCTCACCAAGTGGGTGGACTACGCGCGAACGGTGCGCGGCTCGACGATGATCGAGCGCAACAAGGACTACGTCCAGGCCGCCCGCGTGATCGGCGTGAGCTCATTGCGCATCATGCGCAAGCACGTGTTGCCCAATGTGCTCGGGCCGGTGCTGGTGCTGGCCACCATCCAGGTGGGCCAGGCCATCATCATCGAAGCAACGTTGTCCTTCCTGGGGGTGGGCGTGCCGCCGACGTCCCCGTCGCTGGGCACGCTCATCCGCATCGGCAATGACTTCCTCTTCTCGGGTGAGTGGTGGATCACCATCTTCCCTGGTGCCATGCTGGTGCTGATTGCGCTGAGCGTGAACCTCCTGGGCGACTGGCTGCGCGACGCCCTCAACCCGCGCCTGCGTTGAGCCTTCGGAACCCACGATGAACACGAACAAGACCCCTTTGCTGCAGGTGAAGAACCTGCGGGTGGAATTCCCCTCGCGGCGCGGCACGCTGCTCGCGCTGGATGACATCAACTTCAACATCGACGCTGGCGAGATCCTGGGCGTGGTGGGCGAGTCGGGCGCGGGCAAGTCCCTCACCGGTGCGGCCATCATCGGCCTGCTGGAGCCCCCTGGCCGCGTGGCGGCCGGAGAGATCCTGCTGGACGGTCGGCGCATCGACAACCTGCCATATGAAGAGATGCGCAAGGTGCGCGGCCGGCAGATCGGCGCGATCTTCCAGGACCCGCTGACCTCGCTGAACCCGCTCTACACGGTGGGACGCCAGCTGGTCGAGACCATCCAGACCCACCTGCCGGTGAGCCTCGCCGAGGCCCGCCAGCGGGCCATCCAGCTGCTCAAGGACACCGGCATTCCCGCAGCCGAGCAGCGCATCGACCACTACCCGCACCAGTTCTCGGGCGGCATGCGCCAGCGCGTGGTGATTGCCCTGGCCCTGGCGGCCGAGCCCAAGCTCATCGTGGCCGACGAACCCACGACGGCCCTGGATGTGTCCATCCAGGCGCAGATCATTGCCCTGCTCAAGCGCCTGTGCAAGGAGAAGGGCGCGGCGGTGATGCTGGTCACGCACGACATGGGCGTGATCGCCGAGACCTGCGATCGCGTGGCGGTGATGTACGCCGGCCGCGTTGCGGAGATCGGGCCGGTGCACGACGTGATCCATTCACCGGCTCACCCCTACACCGAAGGTCTGATGGGCTCCATCCCGGCCATGGACGAGGACCGCGAGCGTCTGACCCAGATCGACGGCGCGATGCCGCGGCTGACGGCCATCCCGAAAGGCTGCGCCTTCCATCCCCGTTGCCCCAAGGCCTTTGACCGCTGCCGCCAGGAGCGGCCTGAACTGATGGATGCCGGCCGCACGCGTGCGGCGTGCTGGCTGCATGCTGAGCAAGAAAGACAAGTCGCATGACCGCGCTCGTGGAAGTGAAAGACCTGGCCAAGACCTTCGATGTCTCGGCCCCCTGGCTCAACCGTGTGATCGAGCGTCGCCCACGGGAGTTCGTGCACGCCGTCGATGGCGTGAGTTTCGAGATCGAACGTGGCCACACGCTGGCCCTGGTGGGCGAGTCGGGCTGTGGCAAGAGCACCGTGGCTCGCCTGCTGGTGGGCCTGTACAAGCCCAGTCGCGGCACGGTGCGCTTCGACGGCCAGGACACCGAGGCCGCGATGCGCACGGCCGAGGGGCGCGCGCTGCACCGGCGCATGCAGATGATCTTCCAGGATCCGTATGCAAGCCTGAACCCACGCTGGAAAGTGCTGGACATCATCGCCGAGCCGCTGCGCGAGCACGGCATGGTGAAGAACGACGACGAAGCCAAGCAGCGGGTCGGTGAGCTGCTTCAGTCGGTCGGACTGGCTCCGGCGGACATGGAGAAGTTCCCGCACCAGTTCTCCGGCGGCCAGCGCCAGCGCATTTCGATTGCACGCGCCCTGGCCACCCAGCCGGAGTTCCTGGTGTGCGATGAGCCCACCTCGGCGCTCGATGTTTCCGTGCAGGCTCAGGTGCTCAACATCATGAAGGACCTGCAGCGCCAGCAGGGACTGACCTACCTCTTCATCTCGCACAACCTGGCCGTGGTGCGCCATGTGGCCGATGAGGTGGGCGTGATGTACCTCGGCCGGCTGGTGGAACTGGCGCCGAAGACCCGGCTCTTCGAGCAACCGCGCCATCCCTACACGCGCATGTTGCTCGATGCGATTCCCGACATCCACATGACCGGACGCTCGCGCACCCCGGTGCAGGGCGAGGTGCCCAATCCACTGAATCCGCCCAGCGGTTGCGCCTTCCATCCGCGTTGCCCGCACGCCAATGCCCGCTGTTCCAGCGAGCGCCCGGCCCTGATGGAGTTCCAGGGCATCCGGGTGGCCTGCCACGCCGTCGAGGAAGGCCGGATCTAGCGACGGTAGGGGTCGCCGAACCCCAACGCGCGCATCAAGGCCGATTCGCGCGCCTCCATCACGACGGCGTCTTCGTCGGCTTCGTGGTCGTAACCCTGGGCGTGCAGGGTGCCGTGCACGAGCATGTGGGCGTAATGCTCGACCACGGGCTTGCCCAGTTCCACCGCCTCGCGCTCCACCACCGGGGCGCAGACGATGAGGTCGGCGATCACCTCGGGGGCGTGCTGGTAGTCGAAGGTCAGCACGTTCGTGGCGTAGTCACGCTGCCGGTAGTCGCGGTTCAGCGCCTGGCCCTCGTCGGCATCGACGATGCGCACGGTGATCTGCGCCGGCGCCTCCAGGGCCGCACGGATCCAGCGCATCACCTTGTGCCGGGGCAGCAGTGCGCGGTGGCGCGGATCGGCAAACTGCAGCGACAGTTGCAGTGCGGGGCGCATGTTCAGTCCTCCCGCGACCGTTTCGCCGCGTCATAGGCTTCCACGATGCGCGCGACGAGCGGGTGGCGCACCACGTCAGCGGAGGTGAAGCGGGTCATGGCAATGCCGCGCACGCGCTTGAGCACCCGCTCGGCATCGATCAACCCGCTGGTGGTGCCGCGCGGCAGGTCGATCTGGCTCACATCGCCGGTGACCACGGCCTTGGAGCCGAAACCGATGCGCGTGAGGAACATCTTCATCTGCTCGGGCGTGGTGTTCTGCGCCTCGTCCAGGATCACGAAGGCATGGTTGAGCGTGCGCCCGCGCATGAAGGCCAGCGGGGCGATCTCCAGTTGCCCTTTCTCGAACGCCTTGGTCACGCGATCGAAGCCCATCAGGTCGTACAAGGCGTCATAGAGGGGGCGCAGGTAGGGGTCCACCTTCTGCGTGAGGTCACCGGGCAGGAATCCCAGACGCTCGCCGGCTTCCACCGCCGGGCGGGTCAGCACGATGCGCTGCACGGCGGCGCGTTCCAGCGCGTCGATGGCGCAGGCGACGGCCAGGAAGGTCTTGCCGGTACCCGCCGGGCCGATGCCGAAGGTGATGTCATGACCCAGGATGTTGCGCAGATAGAGCGTCTGATTGGGTGTGCGGCCGGCCAGGTCGGCGCGGCGGGTGCGCAGCACGATCTCCTCGTTGTCAGCCTCGCCGAGGTCCTTGCCGCCTTCGCCCCGGGCCGCCTGCAGCACGGCCAGCTGGAACATCTCGGGCGGCAGCGGTCGGGCCGCACGCTCATAGAGCGACTGCAGCAGTGCGGCTGCCCGCTCGGCCTGCTGCTTGGCTCCCTCGATGCGGAAGGACTCGTTGCGGCGGCTGATGCTCACGTCCAGCGCGGCCTCGATGCTGCGCAGGTGCTCGTCGAGCGTGCCGCACAGGTGGGATAGGCGGGTGTTGTCCAGGGGGATGAAGGCGTGGCGAAGGATCACGGCATCGGTGGGGCAAGGACGGCAACACCTTGATTGTCCCCCGACTGCGGGGGGAGCGGGGCTCTGACCTTGGGCAGGGGCGGCGCATCCCTCAGAATGCGCGCCATGAGGACACTCAGGACAGCTTGGGAGAGGAGAGGGGCGTGCGCGGCCGTGGCCTGGGGGCTGATCGCCGCATGGTGGATTCTGGTGCTGCTGTCCCCCGACGCCCGGGCCGACACCCTGGTCATCCGCGAAGCCATCGTGACCCAGGAGGCGCCCGACGGCCGCACCAGTCGGCCGGTGCTGCGCAACGTGACGTTGCCCGACGACTGGTCGAGCGAGCGTCCGGAGTTCGGTGGCGTGCTCACCTACGCGGTGAGTTTCGACCTCGCCCCCAACGGCACCCGGGTGCCCGATGGTCTGCTGGCCCTGTACATCGAGCGCGTCTGCACCAATGTCGAGGTCAGCCTGAACGGTCATGTGATCGGCCGGGGCGGCCAGATGAGCGAGCCTGTCACCCGCAACTGCTACCGTCCGCAATTGTTCACGCTGCCGGCCGCCTTGCTCGACCCCTCGGGGCGCAATGCCTTGAATCTGAGGGTCGTGGGCTTTCCTTCGGGCGAGGTCGCGGCGCGCCAGCGCGCAGCGGGGTTGTCAGAGTTGTATGTGGGCCCGGAGGCCGAACTGCGCCCGCGCTACGAGCGCCAGCTCTTCTGGAACGTGACCGTGCTCCAGGTGGGTAGCGCCACCCTCACCATGGTGGGGCTGTTCATGCTCGGTCTGGGCTGGGTGCGACGCACGCAGCCGGCCTACCTGTATCTGGGCGGTCTGCTGATCGGCTGGTCGTTCATCAGTGCGCGCGTCTGGGCCACCGATCTGCCGATGACCCACTGGGCCTCGGAAGTCCTGATCAGCTCCACCGTGGCGCCGGTGGTGGCGTTCGCCATCCTCTTTCTTCAGCGCTACGGCGGCCTGCGCTACCGCTGGGTCGATCTCTTCCTGTGGGGGCAATGCCTGCTGGTGCCGCTGACCATCGCCATCGTGGGCCGCGAGCACCTGTTCACGCTGATGAACCTGTGGTTCATGGTCTTTGCGATCGAGGTGGCGGTGGCCACGATCGACTACTTTGTCAAGGCTCGGCGCAGCGGTGCGTCAGACTGGCAGCCCATCGCAGTGGCGATGGGCCTGGGGGTGCTGGCGGCCCTGGTCGAGGTGGCGGTGCAGCACGACTGGCTGGGGCTGCCCAATCGTCATCTGGTGCACTTTGCGATGCCGGTCTTGCTGCTGGCGGTGGGCTTGCGCGTCATCCGGGATTTTGCTCAGGCCCTGCAAGCCGCTGAATCGACCCGCGACGACCTCGAACGGCGCGTGCAGGAGCGCGCCGGGGAAATCGAGCGCAGCTACGCACACCTGGCCGAGATGCGCATCGAGCAGGTGGCCGAGGCCGAGCGCAAGCGCATTGCGGGCGACCTGCACGATGACCTTGGCGCCAAACTGCTGACCATCGTGCACACCAGCCATGACGAACGGATCGCCACCCTGGCGCGGGAGGCCCTGGAGGAGATGCGCCTGTCGGTGCGCGGCCTGACCGGCAAGCCGGTGCGCATCGCTGATGCCCTGGCCGACTGGCGGGCCGAAACCGTGTCGCGCCTGGGCCAGGCGGCGGTCCAGGTGGAGTGGGTGAGCGCCAACGAGACCGACGAGCGCAACCTCTCGGCCCGTGCCTATGTGCAGACCACCCGCATCCTGCGCGAGGCCGTGAGCAACATCATCAAGCACAGCGGGGCGAACGCCTGCACCATCCGCTGTGTCATCGACGATACAGACTTCAATCTGGTCATCCAGGACAACGGCAAAGGCATCCCGATGGAACTGGACGGCCGGCTCGACCGGGGCCACGGGATGGCCAGCATGAAGCGACGCGCCAAGCAGCTGGCGGGGCAATGCCTCGTCGAATCCGGGCCAGGCTTCGGCACCCTGATCCGCCTCACGCTGCCGCTGTAGCCGGCCCCTGGGCTGTTAAGATTCGCCGACGCCCCCGATCTGAGGGGTGCTTCGGCCTTGTGCCCTGCCCAGCCATGAACATCCTGCTCCTCGAAGACCTGCCCGAGATCCGCCAGTGGCTCAAGGCGCTGGTCACGCAGGTGTTTCCCACCGCGCAGCTCGTGGAGAGCGCCCGGGTGCATGATGCGCTCCAGCAGATCACCGCCACGCGCTTCGACCTGGCCCTGATCGACCTCGGCCTGCCCGATGGCTCGGGGGTGGAGGTGGTCACGGCCCTGCGCGAAACCCAGCCCGACGCCCAGTCCGTCGTCGTCACCATCCATGACGACGACGACCACCTCTTCCCCGCCTTGCAGGCCGGCGCCTTCGGCTACCTGCTCAAGGAACAGGCGCGTGACCTGCTGGCCGAGCAACTGCAGCGCATCACCCAGGGTGAGCCACCGCTGTCGCCGTCCATTGCCCGCCGTGTGATCGCCTATTTCGCCTCGCAGGCGCGCCAGCAACAGGAAGAGGCCCCGCTGCTGCCCGACGTGTCGCTCACCGAGCGCGAGAACGAGGTGCTGTTGCGCGTCGCCAAGGGCTTCACCCTGCCCGAGATCGGCCAGCAGCTCAACCTGTCGCGTCACACCATCGCCGACTACGTCAAGCAGATCTACCGCAAGCTCAATGTGTCCTCGCGTGCCGAGGCTGCTCTTGAGGCGCAGCGACTGGGCCTGTTCAAGCGTTCGCCGCGATGAGAAAGGCCGGCGGCGCAAGCTGCGCCGCCCCGCGATAATGCCAGGATGATCGGTCGTCTGACGGGCGTGATCGCGGAGAAGGCCCCTCCGCAGGTGCTGATCGATGTGAACGGCGTCGGCTACGAGGTCGATGTCCCGATGAGCACCTTCTACAACCTGCCCAACCTGGGCGAGCGCACCACGCTGCTCACCCACTTCGTCGTCCGCGAGGACGCCCAGGTGCTCTATGGTTTCGGCTCGGCCGCCGAACGGCAGGCCTTCCGCCAGCTCATCAAGGTGTCGGGCGTGGGCCCGCGCATGGCCCTGTCGCTGCTGTCGGGCCTGAGTGTGGCCGAACTCGCCCAGGCCATCAGCGTCCAGGAGGCGGGTCGCCTCACCCGCATTCCTGGCATCGGCAAGAAGACCGCCGAGCGTCTGCTGCTCGAACTCAAGGGCAAGCTCGGTGCCGAGCTGGGCGCCGCGCCGGTGTCGGTGAAGAGCGAGGCCCAGGCCGACGTGCTGCAGGCGCTGGTGGCCCTGGGCTACAGCGACAAGGAAGCCGCCGCCGCCCTCAAGGCCCTGCCCGAGGACGTGGGCGTGAGCGAAGGCATCAAGCTGGCGCTGAAGTCGTTGGCCAAGTAACTCCATTAGGAGCTGGTTGCATGGTCATTACTCGCCTCAAACTGAAAAACTGGCGGAACTTCCGGGATGTGGATGTTCAGTTGGGGCCGCGCGGCTACGTAATTGGCGCCAACGCATCGGGGAAGTCAAATCTCCTCGATGTCTTCCGGTTCCTGCGCACGATCGCCCAAAGCGAAGGTGGAGGGCTGCAGAAGGCTCTCAAGGAGCGTGGCGGTTTGAGCAAACTGCGCAGCCTTCACGCGCGCAGGGACCCCGAGGTGAGGATTGAAGTAGACGTCTCGGAAGCCATTGGTGCGGAGGTTCCTGATTGGCGCTATGTACTCGCGTTCAAGTCAGAAGGAAAAGGTCAACAGCGGGTGCTGGTTCAGGAGGAGGCAGTCTACCGTCAAGGCCAGGAGCTCTTCACCCGACCTTCAAAGGATGATCTTCAAGATGAGGCTCGTTTAACGCAGACGTATCTGGAGCAGATTGCTAGCAATGGGACATTCCGCCCCCTCGCTGAGCATTTTGCCGCGACGACGTATCTGCACCTGGTGCCTCAACTACTAAAGCACGGCGATGAGATCAGCGGCCGCATGGTCGAGAGCGACCCGTTCGGACAAGGGCTATTGCAGCGCATCGCAAAAACTCCGGCCAAAACGAGGGACGCTCGTCTAAAGCGCATTCAGCAAGCCCTTGAAATCGCGGTTCCCCAGTTCTCAGAACTGCATTTTGAGCAAGATGCGGTGTCGGGGATGCCGCATTTGAGGGCCAACTTCAAACATTGGCGAGTTCACGGTTCTTGGCAGCGAGAAGACCAGTTTTCGGACGGTACTTTGCGTCTGATTGGGTTTCTCTGGGCACTTCAAGAGGGGGATGGACTGCTGTTGTTGGAAGAGCCTGAGCTGTCGCTCAACGATGCCATCATTGAGCACATTCCGTTGATGATCGATCGCGTGCTGCGCCAGCGCAAGAAGGGTGGATTCCTTAGGCAGGTTCTTAGCACGACCCATAGTGACAAACTCATCGCGGCGGTGCCAGATGCTGGGTCTGTCTTGTTGCTGGAGCCTGGGGATAACGGCACCACCGTGCGTCAAGCTGATGCGCAAGAGCGGGAAGAGATGGCGCACGGCCTGAATCCGGCAGAAGTGCTGTTGCCGAAGACCCGTCCGCGTAACATTGAACAGATGGGGTTGCTTGCGTGACCCGGATCAGACTTGTTGGGGAGGATGCATTGTGTTGCGCATTGGGCGTGCGACTCGTAGCTGAGGCACTGCCAGGGTGGTCTCTGGCCGGTGATCCTATCAATGCGCTCGGAATCACCAAGCTTGTACCAAACCTGCACCGTTACAGGCAACAGGCCCAACATGTCCAGCCAGTCCTATGTATCGCCGATACGGACCATCGTTGCCCAGTTGAACTACTGCGCGAGTGGTCGCTTAGCACTGTTCCTGAGAGTTTCGTTTTTCGGCTGGCCGTTTCCGAAGCTGAAAGTTGGGTATTGGCCGATCGTCATGCGACGGCCGAGTTCTTCGGTGTAGCGCTCAAGCATGTGCCCGAAGCGCCAGAACGTGTGCCCGACGCCAAGCGCACTGTGCTTCGGCTCGCATCCTTGTCCCGGAATCGCTCCATTCGTCAGGAAATGGTGTCGCCAACAGACCTTCACAAACCTGGAAGCGGGTACAACCTGCATCTGTGTCGGTTGGTTGCCGGTCCGTGGCAGGCCGCTCGCGCGGCAGCCAACAGTGAGAGCTTGGGGCGCGCCTTGAGACGGCTTCAGGCGCTGAGGACCGTCGGTGCCATTGGCCGCTGATAGGAAGTCCCCCATGAGCATCCAGACCGACGACTTCGCCCCGCCGCCACGCCCCCGCGTGGTGTCGGCCGCGCCAGCCTCGCCGAACGAGGAAGCCCTGGAGCGGGCCCTGCGCCCCAAGGGACTGGCCGAGTACGTGGGCCAGGCCAAGGCACGCGAGCAACTGGAAATCTTCATCGGCGCGGCCAGGAAGCGTGGCGAGGCGCTCGACCACGTCCTGCTCTTCGGCCCGCCGGGCCTGGGCAAGACGACGCTGTCGCACATCATCGCCCACGAACTGGGCGTGAATCTGCGCCAGACCTCCGGCCCCGTGCTGGAAAAGCCCAAGGACCTCGCGGCGCTGCTCACCAACCTCGAGCGCAACGATGTGCTCTTCATTGACGAGATCCACCGCCTGAGCCCCGTGGTCGAGGAAATCCTCTACCCCGCGCTCGAGGACTACCAGATCGACATCATGATCGGCGAGGGCCCGGCGGCGCGCTCGATCAAGCTCGACCTGCAGCCTTTCACCCTGGTGGGCGCCACCACGCGCGCGGGCATGCTCACCAACCCGCTGCGCGACCGTTTCGGCATCGTGGCGCGGCTGGAGTTCTACACCGCCGAGGAGCTGATGCGCATCGTCACCCGTTCGGCCGGGCTGCTGAACGCGCCGATCGACCCGGAAGGGGCCCTGGAAATCGCCCGCCGCTCGCGCGGCACACCACGCATCGCCAACCGCCTGCTGCGCCGCGTGCGTGACTATGCCGAGGTGAAAGGCAGTGGTCACATCGGCAAGCCCATCGCCGACAAGGCCCTGGCCATGCTCGACGTCGACCCCATGGGTTTCGACGTGATGGACCGCAAGCTGCTGGAAGCCGTGATCCACCGCTTCGATGGCGGCCCGGTGGGCCTGGACAATCTGGCCGCGGCCATCGGCGAGGAGCGCGACACCATCGAGGATGTGATCGAGCCCTACCTCATCCAGCAGGGCTACCTGCAGCGCACGCCGCGCGGGCGCATCGCCACGGCCACGGCCTATCGTCACCTGGGCCTGGTCGCGCCCAGGACCGGTGAAGGCGGCCTCTTCGACGGCGCATAGCGGCTCAGTCGGCCTGCCAGGCCTGGCGCAGCCAGTCGATGTTCCCGATGCGGCGGTACCAGCGGTGGCCACCGCCTTCGAGCACCTCCGACATCTTCGGCGATCCCGCGAACACCACGATCTTCGCGCCGGGCGGCACGGCCGGGTCGCGCCAGTAGCTCGCGAAGTGGCGCGGCACGCAGTCGTTCTTGAAGCTCACGCACCAGCCCCGGGGCCAGTACTGCAGCAGGCCCCGCTGCGCGAGCTGCGCGCTGAGGAACTGCTGCGAGATCTCGTAGGCGCGCGCGGCCGCCGCCGGGTCGGCCACGTAAGCGTCGAGGATGTCGGTGTGCGCGCCGATCTCGAAGCGAAAGACGGACGAGTTGCCCACGCTGGCGAGGAAGCGGTCGCGCGCCGGCAGGATCTTGCGCAGAGGTTTGGCCCGGAAGAGCTCGTCATCGCGGATGATCAGGAAGCGGCCGGGGGCCGCGAAGAAGGGGTCGAGCGAGTCGACGATCACCAGATCCAGGTCCAGGAACAGGGTAGGACCCGACAGATCGGCCAGTTCGCGGCGGAACACGGCCAGTTTCTGCCAGCGCGTGTCGCCATGGCCGGCTGGCAGGCCCAGTGCCGGCACCGGAAAGACCTCGATGTCCGGATGCAACCCCGAGGCATCGTCAGTGAAGCAGACGAAGCGATGGGGCCGCGACAGATGCCGCCGCACGCCGGCGTGCAGGTGGTTGACGTACTCGGGGCCGTACAACCGACCCCATTTCATGCAGATGACGTTGACGGGGGCAGCAGAAGAAAGCGTGGTCATCGCAGGCAAGGCGTGGGGCTGAGGCGGCACATGTTAGTGCACGCCGCCAGACCTCAGGCCGGCGCCTGCGCTGCCACGACGGTGTGGCGCCCCAGGCTGCTCAGCACCGACACCCCCCACAGCCCCAGCACGATGAGCGCCACGCCGCCGAGCTGCACGGCCAGGCTCAGCGTGTGCGCCTGCCAGAGGAAGACCGAGGTGGCCCCCAGCAGGGCCAGGAAAAGACCACCGGCCGCCCACTGAGCCCACCCCGCCATCGGTGGGTCGTAGCGCTGCACCTTGGACAGTTCGAAGGGCGCCTTGGGGAAGCGCTCGGCCACGTCGGCCGGCCGCCAGCCCGGTGGCTTGAACCACACGCGCAGCTTGTCGGACCAGCGCCGGGCGTGCCAGCTGTCGAAGGCCAGGTCGCGATAGACCTGCAGGTTGGCCCAGACGGGGTTCCAGCTGCGCAGGGGGCTGCGCGTGCCGTACACGCAGGGCTCGCGATCGTCTTCCTCCTCGAAGGTGCCGAACAGCCGGTCCCACAGGATCAGGATGCCGCCGTAGTTCTTGTCGAGGTACTTGTCGTTCACGGCATGGTGCACGCGGTGGTTGCTGGGCGAGCAGAACACCCGGTCGAACCAGCCCAGCCTGCCGATCTGCTGGGTGTGCACCCAGTACTGGTAGAGCAGGTCGATCAGCGCCACCACGCCGAACACCAGCGGAGGGAAGCCCAGCACCGCCATCGGCAGGTAGAAGATCCAACCGCCGATCCAGCCCGAGCTCGTCTGGCGCAGCGCGGTCGAGAGGTTGTAGTCCTCGCTCTGGTGGTGCACCACGTGGGCGGCCCAGAAGAAGGCGCTCTCGTGCCCCAGGCGGTGGTGCCAGTAGTAGCACAGGTCGTAGAAGATCAGGCCCACCACCCAGACCCACAACGCGTCGGCCGGCAGATGCCACAGAGCGAGATACTGATAGGCCACCGTGTAGATCCCCACGGTCAGCGCCTTGGTCAGCACGCCCACCACCTGGCTCATGATGCCCAGGCCGATGCTGCTCAGCGCATCATTGAGCCGGTAGGTGTTGCGCCCGCGCCAGCGGCCGACAAAAAACTCGATGGCCATCAGCAGCAGGAAAACCGGGGTGGCCAGGACGATGATCTGCGCGCCTTCCATGGGAGGGATCGGTGATGCAAAGCACCGATTTTGGGCATCAGCCGCCCGGTGCAGGACTCGGGGAGACCCGCATCGCCCGGCTGGGCGGCGGGAGGGGGGCTCATCGCGTGGCGCCGTCGGCGAACTCGTCCAGGGCCAGATCCTGCAGATGCTGCGTGTCGGCCCAGCCGACCAGCGTGAAACCCTCGGGCGTGTGCAGCAGCCGGTTGATGCTGGCGTTGGCCAGCTCCCAGGTGCGCGGCGCCTTCAGGTCGACGCGGGTGGCGGCCCGGTACAGGCAGTCGAGCACCCCCCCGTGGGCGACGAGCGCGATGGTCTGGCCGGCATGGGCGGTCGCCAGCGTCTGAGCCTGTTCAATCACCCGCGCATAGAAGGAGGTCAGGCTTTCGCCGCCGGCCGGACAGAAGTCCGGGTCGCGCTGGCGCCAGCGCTGGGCCTGGTCGGGCCACTGCGCTTCGATCTCACGAAAGGTTCGCCCCTCGAAGTGCCCGAAGGCCCGCTCGCGCAGGCCCGGCACCGCACGGACTGGCAGCCCGATCGCGCCGGCCAGCGCCGTGGCCGTCTGGTGGGCCCGACTGAGATCGCTGCTGTAGACCGCGTGCAGGGGCTCGTCCGCCAGGGCCGCGGCCAGGCGCTGGGCCTGCCGCCGGCCTGTGTCGTTCAGCGGGATGTCCAGGTGACCCTGGATGCGGGTGTCGACGTTCCAGGCAGTCTCGCCGTGACGGATCGCCAGGATGCGGGTGGGCTGAGGGAAGCTCATGCGCCTGGATTGTCGCCCGTTCAGTCTTGGCGCAGCCGGCGATTCAAGGTGTAGGTGCCGACGAAGGAGGCCGACCCCAGCACATGGCCCGTCATGGCGGCGCGGACCTGCGCGCCCGTGAAGGCCCCTTCGACCGGGCAGCGTGCCAGGTCCAGTGCAAAGAGCGTGAACACGTAGTGATGCAGCAGGGCGTCATTGAACGGCGGGAAGGGGCCGTCGTAGCCGAAATACTGCCCCGCCATGTCCGCATGGCCGGCAAACCAGCCGGTGTAGTCGTTCAGGCCATGGCGCGCGCCATGCAGCGTCTGCGGACCGGCTTTGCCACGTGCCGTGAAACCCTTGGAGAGCTCGCCCTCGGCAATCTCGCTCAGGCTCGGGGGCAGGTCTACCATCACCCAGTGGAAGAAGTCCACCCGTGGCAGGTCGGCCGGCACCTCGCGGTCGGGCTGGTTCACATCATCACCCCGGCTGGGCACGTCCGGGTCGTGGCAGATCAAGGCCAGCGACAGGGTGCCCGCTGGCAGCCCACTCCAGGCCAGGTGCGGATTGAGGTTGTCCGAAAAGGTCACACCACCACCGGCGTCGGGTCGGCCGGCCGCGTAGCGCGCGGGAATGGGCTGGCCATCGGTCCAGCTCTGGCTCCAAAGCTTCATGCAGGTCTCCTGTGGATGAGCAACCCAGGCTTACACGCCCCAGACGATTTCCTTACCGGCTTCATGGCTGCGCCGCAACATGTCGATCAGCGGCCAAAGCCGCTGGCGCAGGGCCACGCTCTCATCGGGAGGCAGCGTGCGGCCCTCTGCGCGGGCTTCCTCCTCGGCCTGGCGACGTGCGGCCTCTTCCTGCGCGATGGCGCGCTCCAGCCCGGCGATGGCCGCCGGCATGTCTTCGGGCAGCACGATACCTTTCGGGGAAGGCTCACGGCCCATGGCCTGCAGAGCCTGATCGCCGTGTGGGCCGGTCATGATGACGTCCCCTGTGATGCGGGACTTGAATTTGTAGAGCATGGCAGGTGAACTCAGCGGTACATGTATTCGCGATTGAAGGGAAACGCCGATTGGGCCCCACGCAGGGCACCCGTGCTCACGTCGCCGCTTGGACGAGAGGCCAGCAACTGGAACAGCGAGATCCAGCCGCGTTCGAAGCTCATCGCGCAACCCGCAAGATAGAGCCGGTAAGCGCGTACGGTTCGCTCGTTGGTCACCGCGCGAGCCTGGTCCAGGTGGGCCTCAAGCCCGTCCGACCAGGCCCACAGTGTACGCGCGTAGTGTGGGCGCAGGTTCTCGGCATCGAGCAGTTCCAACCCACCTTCGGCCAGCGCCTTCGACACCTCGCTGACATGCTCCAGTTCCCCACCGGGGAAGATGTATTTTTCGATGAAGTCTCCCATGCCACCGCCCAGCTGGGCGTTGTACACGCCGCCGGCCGTGATGCCATGGTTCATCACCAGTCCGCCCGGCACCAGCAGCCGACGGATCTTCTCGAAGTAGGCCACCAGTTGAGCACGCCCCACATGCTCGAACATGCCCACCGAGGCGATTCGGTCGAACGGCTGGTCCTCGGGCATGTCGCGGTAGTCGCGCAGGTGCATCTCCACCTTGCCGCGCAGCCCCAGTTCATCGATGAGCCGGCTCACGTGCGCGTGCTGATTCTTCGACAGTGTGATGCCCTGTGCCCGAACGTCATAGTGCTGGGCCGCCCACAGCAGCAGACCGCCCCATCCGGCACCGATGTCCAGGAAGCGCTGGCCTGAGCCCAGTCGCAGCTTTCGGCAGATGTGTTCCAGCTTGGCCTCCTGGGCCTGGGCCAGTGTCATGTCCTGCGTGCGGAAATAGGCGCAGGAATAGACCCGTCGGGGGTCCAGCCACAGAGCGTAGAAGTCATCCGAGACGTCGTAGTGAAACTCGATCTGCCGAGCGTCACGCTCCTTGACATGCCGGCGATGAGACTGAAGCCGTCCCCACCATTGCTGCCACCAGGTCGGTCGCCCGCGCTCGACCGGGTCGCCGACGAGCCGTGCCGCCACGGCCATCAGGTCACGCATGTTGCCGTCGATGTCTAGCTGACCCATCACGTAGGCGTCGGCCAGCGCCCCGATCTGTCCTCGTGCCAGCGCGCCCAGCCAGCGGGGTTCGTGCAGCGTGAGACGCACATCCGCGTCGGGTGTCCCAGCGCGCCCCCCAGGCCACTCCAGGGCCACCCGGCGAGGCAGTCCATCCAGCTTCTGTTCGATCAAGCCAGAAAGTCCTGACATGGCGAGTCCTCCATCCACAGGTCGTGTGCCACCCGAACAGCGTAGCGCCAAAACCCGAGTCTCGCCCATACAGCCGGCCCAATGCAACCCATGGCGCAGTGCGCTGTGCGGACACGCCGCACTGTGGCTGTGCGTGGCCGGTGAGCCGACACGCTGCTAGCATCCGCACATGACCCTGCAAGTGTTCGGACTGCCCGTTGCCCGAGGTGTGGCCATCGGCAAAGCCGTGCTCGTGGCTTCCAGCCGCGTGGATGTGGCCCACTATTTCATTGGCCCCGACCAGGTGGAGCCCGAGATCGAGCGTTTGCGCCGTGCTCGCGACGTGGTGGCCGACGAACTGGCGGGCCTCAAACGCGACATGCCCTCAGATGCTCCCGCCGAGCTGGGGGCACTGCTCGATGTGCATCTGATGCTGCTGCATGATGAAGCGTTGACGGGGGCCACCAAACAATGGATCGTCGAGCGGCACTACAACGCAGAGTGGGCCCTGTCGGCCCAGCTCGAAGTGCTGGCGCGCCAGTTCGACGAAATGGAGGACGAGTACCTGCGCGAGCGCAAAGCCGACATCGAGCAGGTTGTCGAACGCCTGCTTCAGGCGCTGGGCCGCAACGGTTCGGTGCTGGCTGCCGCGCCAGCGCCCCATCCTGCAGACTGGGGCGGAGAGGACCCCTTGGTCCTCATCGCCAATGACATCGCGCCAGCCGACATGCTGCAGTTCAAGCGCAGCGTCTTCCAGGGCTTTGTCACCGATGTAGGCGGGAAGACATCCCACACAGCCATCGTCGCGCGCAGCATGGGCATTCCTGCGGTGGTGGGGGCTCGCGAGGCAAGCCACCTGATTCGCCAGGACGACTGGGTGATCATCGATGGTGACGCCGGCGTGGTCATCGTGGACCCGTCTCCCATCGTCCTGGAGGAGTACCGTTTCCGGCAGCGCCAGAGCGAGCTCGAGCGCGAACGTCTCGCGCGTTTGCGTCACACCCCCGCCGTCACCTTGGATGGTGAGCGGGTGGAGTTGCTGGCGAACATCGAACTGCCTCAGGACGCGCCAGGGGCCCTTGCCGCCGGCGCGGTCGGCGTGGGCCTGTTCCGTACCGAATTCCTGTTCATGAACCGCAACGGCGAACTGCCCGGCGAGGATGAGCAGTTCGAGGCCTATCGAGCCGCCGTGCAGGCCATGCAGGGGTTGCCCGTGACGATCCGCACCATCGATATCGGCGCCGACAAGCCCTTCGAGCGCATGTCGCACAACGAACTGCGGCACGAGCACACGCTCAATCCCGCGATGGGTCTGCGGGCGATTCGCTGGAGCCTGTCCGAGCCCAGCATGTTCCGCATGCAGTTGCGCGCCATCCTGCGCGCGAGCGCCTACGGCAAGGTCAGGCTGCTCGTGCCCATGCTCACGCATCTGGGGGAAGTGCGGCAGACCTTCGAGGCCCTGGCCCGTGCCAAGCAGCAGCTCAGCGACGCCGGTGTTCCCTACACCGATGTCGAAGTTGGCGCGATGATCGAAGTGCCGGGTGCAGCCCTGTTGGCCGACAGCTTCCTGAAACACTTCGATTTCGTGTCGCTGGGCACCAACGATCTGATCCAGTACACGCTGGCCATTGACCGCGCCGATGAAGCCGTGGCCCACCTCTACGACCCATGGCACCCGGCGGTGCTCAGGCTCATCGCGAACACCATCTCGGCCGCTCACGCGGCGGGCAAGGGTGTGAGCGTGTGCGGCGAAATGGCAGGAGACCCCGCCTTCACCGCGCTTCTGCTGAGCATGGGGTTGCGCAGCTTCTCGATGCACCCGTCGCAGATTGCCACCATCAAGCAGCGCATCCTGCGCGCAGACACCCGCCGTCTCTCCCACCATGCCCAGGCGATTCTCTCCAGTGATGCTCCCGAAGAAGCGTGCTGCCGGCTCCTGCGTGGTGATACGGGTCGAGAGACCTCGTTGCACTGACCTCTGGTGCGCCGCGCCGAAGAAGATTTGATCTTCTCCTTCCATTCGTG
>NZ_PSNX01000006.1:140000-179102 GCF_002930615.1 Caldimonas caldifontis
CAGACTTCAGCTTGAAGCAATTCAAAGCTTGAAGGACGGCACAACGCGAAATACTCATGAACATTGATCGCAAGATCAATCAGTCCTTGACGGCGGCCACGGAAGTGGACGTCAAAGTTATAGGGTCAAGTGACTAAGTGCATGTGGTGGATGCCTTGGCGATTACAGGCGATGAAGGACGTGATAGCCTGCGATAAGCTTCGGGGAGCTGGCAAATGAGCTTTGATCCGGAGATTTCCGAATGGGGAAACCCACCCGCAAGGGTATCGTTAGCTGAATACATAGGCTAACGAGGCGAACCGAGTGAACTGAAACATCTAAGTAGCTCGAGGAAAAGACATCAACCGAGATTCCGAAAGTAGTGGCGAGCGAAATCGGAACAGCCTGCACGTTTTAGCCATCGACTTATCAGAACGGTCTGGAAAGGCCGGCCATAGTGGGTGATAGCCCCGTATGAGAAAAGTGGGTGGTGGAACTAGGCGTGCGACAAGTAGGGCGGGACACGTGAAATCCTGTCTGAAGATGGGGGGACCATCCTCCAAGGCTAAATACTCGTAATCGACCGATAGTGAACCAGTACCGTGAGGGAAAGGCGAAAAGAACCCCGGGAGGGGAGTGAAATAGATCCTGAAACCGCATGCATACAAAAAGTCGGAGCCTCGCAAGGGGTGACGGCGTACCTTTTGTATAATGGGTCAGCGACTTACATTCAGTGGCGAGCTTAACCGAATAGGGAAGGCGCAGAGAAATCGAGTCCGAACAGGGCGTTCAGTCGCTGGGTGTAGACCCGAAACCAAGTGATCTATCCATGGCCAGGATGAAGGTGAGGTAACACTTACTGGAGGTCCGAACCGACTAGTGTTGCAAAACTAGCGGATGAGCTGTGGATAGGGGTGAAAGGCTAAACAAACTTGGAAATAGCTGGTTCTCTCCGAAAACTATTTAGGTAGTGCCTCAAGTATTACCGTCGGGGGTAGAGCACTGTTTAGGCTAGGGGGTCATGGCGACTTACCAAACCTATGCAAACTCCGAATACCGATGAGTAGAGCTTGGGAGACAGTGCACCGGGTGCTAACGTCCGGACACAAGAGGGAAACAACCCAGACCGCCAGCTAAGGTCCCCAAAATTGGCTAAGTGGGAAACGAAGTGGGAAGGCTAAAACAGTCAGGATGTTGGCTTAGAAGCAGCCATCATTTAAAGAAAGCGTAATAGCTCACTGATCGAGTCGTCCTGCGCGGAAGATGTAACGGGGCTAAGCCAGTTACCGAAGCTGCGGATGTGCGCGCAAGCGTACGTGGTAGGAGAGCGTTCTGTAAGCCTGTGAAGGTGGCTCGTGAGGGCTGCTGGAGGTATCAGAAGTGCGAATGCTGACATGAGTAGCGTTAAAGGGGGTGAAAAGCCCCCTCGCCGTAAGCGCAAGGTTTCCTACGCAACGTTCATCGGCGTAGGGTGAGTCGGCCCCTAAGGCGAGGCAGAGATGCGTAGCTGATGGGAAACAGGTCAATATTCCTGTACCGATGTGTAGTGCGATGTGGGGACGGAGAAGGTTAGCTCAGCCGGGTGTTGGATGTCCCGGTTCAAGCCTGTAGTCGTGGCCCTTAGGCAAATCCGGGGGTCTTAGATGAGGGGTGATAACGAGTCTGCTTGCAGACGAAGTGAGTGATACCCTGCTTCCAGGAAAAGCCACTAAGCTTCAGCTACACACGACCGTACCGCAAACCGACACTGGTGCGCGTGATGAGTATTCTCAGGCGCTTGAGAGAACTCTGGAGAAGGAACTCGGCAAATTGACACCGTAACTTCGGAAGAAGGTGTGCCCTCAGTAGGTGAACCTGTACAAGGGGAGCCCAACGGGGTCGCAGAGAATCGGTGGCTGCGACTGTTTAATAAAAACACAGCACTCTGCAAAGACGAAAGTCGACGTATAGGGTGTGACGCCTGCCCGGTGCTGGAAGATTAATTGATGGGGTGCAAGCTCTTGATCGAAGTCCCAGTAAACGGCGGCCGTAACTATAACGGTCCTAAGGTAGCGAAATTCCTTGTCGGGTAAGTTCCGACCTGCACGAATGGCGTAACGATGGCCACACTGTCTCCTCCAGAGACTCAGCGAAGTTGAAATGTTTGTGATGATGCAATCTCCCCGCGGAAAGACGGAAAGACCCCATGAACCTTTACTGTAGCTTTGTATTGGACTTTGAACAGATCTGTGTAGGATAGGTGGGAGGCTTTGAAGCGGTGCCGCTAGGTGCCGTGGAGCCGACGTTGAAATACCACCCTGGTGTGTTTGAGGTTCTAACCTAGGCCCCTGAATCGGGGTTGGGGACAGTGCATGGTGGGCAGTTTGACTGGGGCGGTCTCCTCCCAAAGCGTAACGGAGGAGTTCGAAGGTACGCTAGGTACGGTCGGAAATCGTGCTGATAGTGCATAGGCAAAAGCGTGCTTGACTGCGAGACTGACAAGTCGAGCAGGTAGGAAACTAGGACTAAGTGATCCGGTGGTTCTGTATGGAAGGGCCATCGCTCAACGGATAAAAGGTACTCTGGGGATAACAGGCTGATACCGCCCAAGAGTTCATATCGACGGCGGTGTTTGGCACCTCGATGTCGGCTCATCTCATCCTGGGGCTGTAGCCGGTCCCAAGGGTATGGCTGTTCGCCATTTAAAGAGGTACGTGAGCTGGGTTTAAAACGTCGTGAGACAGTTTGGTCCCTATCTTCCGTGGGCGCTGCAAGATTGAGAGAGCCTGCTCCTAGTACGAGAGGACCGGAGTGGACGCACCTCTGGTGTATCGGTTGTCACGCCAGTGGCATTGCCGAGTAGCTAAGTGCGGAAGAGATAACCGCTGAAAGCATCTAAGCGGGAAACTCGTCTCAAGATGAGTCTTGCCGGGGCCTTGAGCCCCCTGAAGGGTCGTTCGAGACCAGGACGTTGATAGGCTGGGTGTGGAAGCGCAGTAATGCGTTAAGCTAACCAGTACTAATTGCCCGTGCGGCTTGACCCTATAACCTTGATGTTCCAGCGTGAGCCCAAGGACATGAGTCAAATTCTGTTGTGCCCGGTGAAACACCACCGAGGGCGACGCAATCAAATCTGCTGATGACCTGTTCAACAACAACAGGTCCCGACTCTGCGAATTGGCCAGACTGAGCCCCCAACAAGACTCAGCCCGGCAACAAGTTATGCCTGATGACCATAGCGAGGTGGTCCCACTCCTTCCCATCCCGAACAGGACAGTGAAACGCCTCTGCGCCGATGATAGTGCGGATTCCCGTGTGAAAGTAGGACATCGTCAGGCTATTAACCCCCAAACCCCCACCCCCGACAAGGCGGTGGGGGTTCGTTTTTATGCGGATTCCCGTGTGAAAGTAGGACATCGTCAGGCTATTAACCCCCAAACCCCCACCCCCGACAAGGCGGTGGGGGTTCGTTTTTAGGCGTCGACAATGAGGTCTGCGTCACGCGTCAGTGCCCCCGACTTCAGCAGCGTCTCCAGCACGTCCGCCCTCCATGTCGGCCATGGCTGATGGGAGAAATACCGCTGGTGCACCAGGCTGAAATACGGTGTCTGATCAAGCCACTGGAAAAGAGTCGCCAATGGCAGATGGCGAACCTCCAGCAGATGGAATTTCACCAGCACCTTGGCCGCATACCACGCGTGGCGCACGGGGTCCTGTTCGAAGCTGTCGAGCCGGGCCTCAGCGCGGTCGAGGGCCCCGCCTACGTCCGAAAACACGGATCCGTGCCCTGGAATGACCCAGCGAGCATTCAGGCTTCGAATCAAGCTCAGGGTGGCGCGCACCTCCTCAAAGCCAGGCTCCCCGGCGAGTTCGGGGAACACCACACCAAAGCCGTTCTCCCACAGGGCGTCTGCGGCAATCAACACGCCATCCCGGGCGTCAAACAGCAACAGGGCGTGGGGATCGTGGCCCGGGGCCGCCAGGACATCCCAGCGGCGGCCGCCCACTGAGACCCTTTCCCCTGGTGACAAGGACCCTGCGGGATGGAACCGGGCGCAGCGCTGCCCTGTGGACTTGAAGCTGAGCCGATCCTCGTCCCAGGCCTTTGCTGCTTCCAGCTCGGCCACCGGTACATGAATGGGCGCACCGAAACGCCCTGCCAGGGCCGCGTTCCCGCCACAGTGATCGGAATGGAGGTGGGTGTTGATGATGCGGATCAGGCGTCGCCCACCCAGTGCCTGATCAACCAGGGCCACGGTCTGCTCAGCGTGGCTGACGTAGCCGGTGTCGACCAGCGTGGCCGTGCGCTGAAAGTCGTCGAACAACAAGATGCTGTTCGACGACAACCAGCCGCGCTCCAGGACATGGATGTCCTTGGGCCAACCTGACATACAGCCCCCGCGGCCAGGGTCAGCCGCGCAACTCGCGACGCAGGATCTTGCCGACGTTGGTCTTGGGAAGGTCGTCGCGGAACTCGATGTATTTTGGCCGCTTGTAGGCGGTGAAGTTCTCCTTGCAGTAGTCGACCAGATCCTCCTCAGCGAGGGTCGGATCTTTCTTGACGACAAAGAGCTTCACCGCTTCACCCGACTTGGCATCGGGTACGCCCACGGCGGCGCATTCCAGCACGCCCGGATGCAGGTTGACGACCTGCTCGATTTCATTGGGATAAACGTTGAATCCGGACACCAGGATCATGTCCTTCTTGCGATCGACGATCTTGACGTACCCGCGCTCGTCCATCACGCCCACGTCGCCAGAGCGGAAGAAGCCATCGGAGGTCATGACCTTGGCGGTCTCGTCAGGCCGGTTCCAGTAACCGACCATGACCTGAGGCCCTCGGATGCAGATCTCGCCTGCCTGACCGAAGGGCAGGTCGCGCCCGTCGTCGTCGCGGATGGCGATGTCGGTGGAGGGGATGGGCAGGCCGATGGTGCCGGTGAACTCCTTGAGGTCCAGGCGGTTGCTGGTGGCCACCGGTGATGTTTCGGACAGACCGTAGCCTTCGACGACCGGACAGCCGGTGATCTGGAGCCACTTCTCGGCCGTGGCCTGCTGCACCGCCATGCCGCCGCCGTTGCTGACCACCAGCTCGGAGAAGTCGAGGCGTGCGAACTCGGGATCGTTGGCCAGTGCGTTGAACAGGGTGTTGACCGCGGGGAACATGTTGACGCGGTGCTTCTGAAGGGTCTTGATGAAGCCTGGAATGTCGCGCGGGTTGGGAATGAGCAGGTTCATCGAACCCAGCCGGGCGCCCATCATGTAGCAGATGGTCAGCGCGAAGATGTGATACAGCGGCAGGGCGCAGACCACCGTCAGGGGCTTGTCGCCGAGCCTGTCGAGCATGGGCTTGAACCAGGCTTCGGTCTGCAGGATGTTGGCGATGACGTTGCGGTGCGAGAGGGTGGCGCCCTTGGACACGCCGGTGGTGCCTCCGGTGTACTGCAGGAAGGCCACGTCGTCGGGCGTCATGGCCGGGCGCTGCAGGCTCATGCGGTGGCCCTCGGCGAGAGCCATGTTGAAGCGCGTGACGGTGCGGCCGCCGTCGATCGGCAGCTTGAACTCCGGCACCATCTTGCGCACATGGCGCACGACGAAATTGATGAGCAAGCCCTTCCAGAAGCCCAGCATGTCGCCCATCGACGCCAGCACCACATGTTGCACCTGTGTGCGGTCGATGACCTCTTGCAGGGTGGTCGCAAAATTCTCGAGGATGACGATGGCCTTGGCGCCCGAATCCTTGAGCTGGTGCTCGAGCTCGCGGGGGGTGTAGAGCGGGTTGACGTTCACCACCGCAAAGCCCGCGCGCAGCACCGCCGCGATGGCCACGGTGTACTGAGGGATGTTGGGCATCATCAGGGCGACGCGGTCTCCGCGCTGGAGCCCCTTGGCTTGCAGCCATGCGCCCAAAGCGGCGGACATCTCATCGATGTCGCGGTAGGTGATGGCCACGTCCATGCACATCGCAGCGCGGCGTGAGGCGTGCTTGCGGAAGGCCTCTTCGAGCAGGTCCGGCAGCGATGAGTAGACGTCGACGTCCACCTCCGCGGGCACGCCGGGTGGATAGTTGTTCAGCCAGGGTTTGGTCTCGAGCGCAACGGAAACGGCAGACACGGTGACTCCAGGTCAGGGGACTGCCCCCATTCTTCGCCGGGCCGACCCGTCATGCCAACGGTAATTGCACTAACGCACGATCGTTCGATCGATCCGGTTCTGTCGCCTTGGCGACAGCATCCGGGGCAAACAGCCGGGTCATCAGCGTGTCCTCGCGTGTTGCGATGCACGCGAGGAACTCCTGAGCGCCTCGCATCGCCTGGAAGGTGTCAAAACCGGATTCAAGGAAGTGCTGAAGGTCGCCCAGGCCCGCGGCCTTGGCCGGGCCACGCATCATGTGCAGGCTGGCGCGCAGCATGGGTTTTCGCGCGTAGCCGTCGAGCGAGCGGCCAACCGCCAGTGTCAACTCCAGCTGCAGGCGGCGCTGGTCGGGTTCGCCGCAGGATTGCCAGGCCCGGACGTAGGTCGGAGGGTCGATTCTGTCGGTGTCCAGGGCTTGGGCCATGCGCGTGTCCAGACGCTCTGACAGCGCATGCACGCGGGCGAGTTGCACCACGGTTTCGACGATGCCTTGGGGAAACAGGCGCACCAGGGTGGGAACGATGCGGGCGAACTGCGCATCGCGCAGGCTGAAGTCACCCGGCCCATAGAGCTCATTGAGAAAGAAGCGGGCCGCCGGGCCGTGACGCGGGCTGGCGAGGAGGTCCGCGTAGGTGTTCCGAAAACGGGCCTGCTGGTAGCGCTTGAGGGCATCGACACGCTGACCCAAGGATGGGTCACGGCTGCGCAGGTTGCGCTGGAATGACACCTCGCGCAGTTCACGCAGGATGTCCTCGGCTTCGTATCGCATCCGCGCATTCTCGGGGTTTGCCGGGGGGTGGAATAGTGGGCCTTCCCTAGCCGGCGCCGCGCCAATGGTGCAACACTCCTTCGCCATGCAACGCAGACGCTTTCTCCAGCTCGGACTGGGTGCCGCCCTCGTGATGGCCGTGGTCGGGGGCGCGGTCGTCTGGCTGCGGCCGGGGCTCCAGGCGGGACGCATCGCGCCAGCGGTGCGATCGGCCCTGACGCGTCTGAGCGAAGCCATCCTGGACCGCAGCCTGCCCGCAGACGCGTCGGCCCGGGCGAGTGCCGTGGCGGCCCAGATCGATCGTCTGGACACCTTCATCGCGGGCTTGCCCGCGGCGACACGCGACGAGTTGTCCCAGTTGCTGGGCCTCCTCGTCGCGCCGCCGGGGCGTCGCCTGCTGGTGGGACTCTCGACGGACTGGCCGCAGGCCACGGTCGAGGAGGTCCGCGACGCCCTCCAGGACATGCGCCTGTCGTCCCTGAGCCTGCGGCAGCAGGCTTACCATGCCTTGCGCGACCTGACCAACGGGACCTACTTTTCGGAGCCGCAGGCCTGGGCCGGGATCGGCTACCCCGGCCCGGTGGACCTGTGAGGACGCGAGACGATGAGCCGATTGCCTGACCCCATTGTCGAAGGCCTTGCGCGAGGCTGGCGTGTGTCGGGGGGGGCGCACGGACCCCTGCCCGGACGCATCGACTGCGATGTCGTGATTGTCGGCAGCGGTGCGGGGGCCGGCATCACGGCCGAACTGTTGACCCAGGCCGGGCTGGACGTGGTGATCGTCGAGGAGGGGCCCCTGCGCAGCAGCCGCGACTTCCGCCAGCGCGAGAGTGAGGCCTACCCGCAGCTCTACCAGGAGAGTGCGGCGCGCAAGACGGCTGACAAGGCCATCAACATCCTGCAAGGGCGCTGCGTCGGCGGATCCACCACGGTCAACTGGACGAGTTCCTTTCGCACGCCGGATGTGACATTGACCTACTGGCAGCAGCATTTCGCCTTGCCCGAGGCGGACCCGCAGGCCATGAGCCCCTGGTTTGCCCAGGTCGAGCGCCGCCTGCACATCGGCGCTTGGTTGGTGCCCCCGAACGAGAACAACGACCTGCTGCGCCGCGGCGCCGCCAAGCTGGGCATTGCGGCACCGGCGATCCTGCGCAATGTCAAGGGCTGCTGGAACCTGGGCTCGTGCGGCATGGGCTGCCCCACGAACGCCAAGCAGTCGATGCTGGTGACCACGATCCCGGCCGCGCTCGAGCGGGGCGCACGCCTGCTGGTGGAGACGCGTGCGCAGCGCGTCGAGCACGCGAAGGGCCAGGTGTCGGCGCTCGTGTGCGTGCCGGTGCAGGCCAGTGGCGATGTGGCCCCAGGGTCTCCCACGCGCATCGTGGCCAAGCACTATGTGGTGGCGGGTGGTGCGATCAATTCACCGGCCTTGCTGCTGCGATCGCAGGCGCCTGATCCTCACGGGCTGCTGGGCCGGCGCACCTTTCTGCACCCGGTGGTGATCTCGGCGGCGCAGTTCGAGCAGCGCGTGGAAGGCTGGCAGGGCGCGCCGCAGACGATCTACACCGACCACTACCTCGACAGTCAGCCGATTGACGGCCCCATGGGCTACAAGCTCGAAGCGCCGCCGCTGCACCCGGTGGTGTTCGCGACCACGCTGTCGGGATTCGGCCCCTCGCAGGCGGAGCTGCTGGAGCAGTTTGCCCACGCGCAGGCGTTGCTGGCCCTGCTGCGGGATGGCTTTCACGAGCAGTCGCCCGGCGGGCGGGTGAGCCTGCGCGGCGATGGGTCACCAGTGCTCGATTACCCCCTCAATGACTTCGTGATGGACGGAGCCCGTCGCGCCTTGCTGACCATGGCCGAGATCCAGTTTGCCGCGGGCGCGCGCCAGGTGGTGCCGGTGCACGAGATGGCACGGCCCTACACGACCTGGAAGGAGGCACGCGAGGCCCTGGCGACGCTGCCGATGAAGCCGCTGCTGACGCGCGTGGTGAGTGCGCACGTGATGGGCGGTTGCGCCATGGCGGGCCGCGACACCCTGGGGGTGGTGCGGCCGGATGGGCAGCACTGGCAGCTGGAGAACCTCAGCGTGATCGACGGGTCGATCTTCCCCACCAGCATCGGCGCCAATCCGCAGCTCTCGGTGTACGGCTTCGCCAACCGACTGGCCACGGGACTGGCGCACCGCCTGACCGGCCGCACGCCGGTGCTGGCCTGAGCGGCATGCTGGCGCGGCTGCAGCAGGCGATGACGCTGGGCCTGGCGGCCTGGGCGCTGGGCTGGGCGGTGGTGGCATGGCACCAGGGGCATCCGGCCTGGATGCCGGTGGGGGCCCTGCTGGTGCTGGGTGTCTACGCGGCCTTCATGGCACTGGAGTTCGTGCTGGTGGCCTGGGTGCACCGGGACGACCCGGCGCCCAGGGCGTCGGCCGGCCAGTTGCTGCGCGCCTGGTGGGGGGAGGTGACGACCGCGCCGGGGGTGTTCTGCTGGCGCCAGCCCTTTCGGTGGGACGCCGTGCCGGACGTGCCGGGCCGGCCGGGGCAGCGTGGCATCGTCTTCGTCCATGGCTTCGTCTGCAACCGAGGGCTCTGGACGCCCTGGTTGCGCCGGCTGCAGGCGCAGGGCCGACCCTTCGTGGCGGTCAACCTGGAACCCGTGTTCGGCTCCATCGAGGCCTACGCCGACACCATCGATGCCGCGGTGCGCACGCTGGAGCAGCGCACCGGACGGCCCCCGGTGCTGGTGTGCCACAGCATGGGCGGGCTGGCGGCGCGGGCCTGGCTGCGACGCTTCCAGGCTGACGCACGGGTGCATCGCGTGATCACGATCGGCACGCCCCACCATGGCACCTGGCTGGGCCGTTTCGGCCTGATGCCCAACACCCGGCAGATGCGCCTGCGCAGCGAGTGGGTGGAGGCCCTGGCTCGCGAGGAGCCGCCGTCACGCTACGCGCGCTTCACCTGTTTCTACGGGCACTGCGACAACATCGTCTTTCCGGCCTCGACGGCGACGCTGCCGGGGGCGGACAACCGCCACATCGAGGGCACGGCACATGTGCACATGGCCTTCCATCCTGCCGTCTGGGACGAGGCGATGCGCTGGCTGGATGCAGAGCCTCAGACCGCGCGGATGGCCTCGCCGGGCAGCAACTCGCCGGCTTCCAGCGTGGGAAGCTGACGCACGCGCGCGTAGATCGGCGTGAAGTCGGGCGCGGTGGCCTCGAAGAGCTGGTCGAAGCTGTCGATCACGAAGTAAGTGGTCTGGTAGCTGTCGATCTTGTAGCGCGTGCGCATGATGCGTTCGAGTTCGAAGCCCACGCGCTTGGGCTCGGGCGAGGTGACGCTGTGGCGCAGCTCGCCGGCCGACGACAGGATGCCGGCTCCGTAGGCACGCAAGCCTTCGGGCGTGGCGATGAGGCCGAACTCCACCGTGTACCAGTACAGGCGTGCCAGCAGTTCGCACGCGTCCAGGCGGCTGGCTTTCAGACCGCCGGCGCCGTAGGCCTGCATGTAGTCGGCGAAGACGGGGTTGAAGAGCAGGGGCACGTGGCCGAAGAGGTCATGGAAGACGTCCGGCTCGACGACGTAATCGAACTCCTCGGGCTCCCGGATCCATTCAGTGACGGGGAAGCGGCGCTCGGACAGCAGCTTGAAGAAGGCCTCTTCGGGGATGAGGCCGGGCACGGCCACCACCTGCCAGCCGGTGGCTCGCATCAGGCGCTCGCTGAGCTCGTCGAAGCGCGGGATGCGGTCGGGCGCACCCAGGTGGGCGACGGCCTCGATGAACTCCTGGCAGGCCAGGCCCGGCAGCTGCGCGGCCTGGCGTTCGTAGAGGCGGCGGTAGAGGTCGTGCTGGGCCGGGGTGTAGGCGGCCCAGTCCTGCTCGCAGGTGTAGTCGGCGCGGGCGCGGGCGTAGTCACCGCGCGGCGGACGCTCGCCCTCGCCGTAGGTGACGGGCGCCACGCCCTGGTTGATGCCGCTGTGGAAGTCGATGGCGGTGTCGGGCATGGCGCGGTCCTCGCTGGCTCAGGCGGTGGTGGTGTCGGTCTTGAGCACGCCACGGCGCATCTGGTCGAGCTCCATGGTTTCGAAGAGGGCCTTGAAGTTGCCTTCGCCGAAGCCCTGGTTGCCTTTGCGCTGAATGAATTCGAAGAAGATGGGGCCGAGCTGGTTCTCGCTGAAGATCTGCAGCAGCAGTTCGCCTTGAGCGCCATCGACGAGGATGTTGCGGGCTTTCAGCCCTTCGAGGTCTTCGCCATGGTCGGGGATGCGCTTGGGCAGCAGTTCGTAATAGGTGGCGCTGGTGGTGAGCAGCTTCACGCCCGCCATCTGCAGGGCATCGACCGTGTCGTAGAGATTGGTCGAACCCAGGGCGATGTGCTGGATGCCCTCGCCGCGGTAGCGGTCGAGGTACTCCTGGATCTGGCCGGCCTTCTCGTTGCCTTCCTCGTTGATGGGGATGCGGATCTTGCCGCAGGGGCTGGTCATGGCCTTGCTCTTCACGCCGGTGGCCTGGCCCTCGATGTCGAAGTAGCGCACCTCGCGGAAGTTGAACAGGCGTTCATAGAACTCGGCCCACTCGGCCATGCGCCCGCGGTGGACGTTGTGGGTGAGGTGGTCGATGTAGGTCAGGCCATGGCCCACCGGGTTCAGTTCGGCGCCGGGCAGGGGCTCGAAATCGACATCGTAGAAGCCGATGTTGCCGATGTCGCCGTCCTTGGCGCCGTTCTTGCCACGCCACTTGTCGACCAGGTAGATCAGCGAATCGCCGATGCCTTTGATGGCCGGGATGTTCAGCTCGCCCGGTCCGGCCTGGTTGGCATAGCCCCAGGCGCCCAGGCTGATGGCGCGCTCGTAGGCGGCCTTGGCGTCCTGCACTCGGAAGGCGATGGCGCACACGCTCGGGCCGTGCAGGCGGGCGAAGCGCTGGGCAAAGGAGTCGGGCTCGCCATTGATGATGAAGTTGATCTCGCCCTGGCGGTAGAGCGTGACCTGCTTGTGGCGGTGGCGGGCGATGGCCTTGAAGCCCATGCGCTCGAAGAGTTCGCCCATCGCGGCGGGATCGGGGGCGGCGTACTCGATGAACTCGAAGCCGTCGGTGCCCATCGGGTTGTCCCAGGGGGTGAATGCCATGCCTGTCTCCAAAGCGTCGGCAGGCGCGGGACGCCTGCGTGGTTGAGCTGAATCAAGACTGTAGGCGGCGCGGGGCGCAGTTTTTTTGCAATCTTGCGGCGTATTCGGGTCATTCGTGCATGAATGGTGCGAAAATTGGATCATGGACGCAGAACTGAGCCTGGATGCGATCGACCGGCGCATCCTTCGCGCGTTGCAGGCCAATGGCCGCATCACCTACGACGAACTGGCCGGACAGGTGAGCCTGTCGCCGTCGGCCACGCTGCGCCGCGTCAAGCGCCTGGAGGAGGCCGGGGCCATCGCAGGCTACGTGGCCATCGTGCCGCCCGAGCGGGTGGGGCTGGGCCTGACGGCCTACATCAACGTGCGCCTGGAAAAACACACCGAGACCCACAAGCGCAATCCCATGGACCTGTTCCGCGCTGCGGTCCAGAGCTGGCCCGAGGTGGTGGAGTGCGTGGCTCTCACGGGCGAGATGGACTACCTGCTGCGCGTGGTGGTGGAGGACATGGCCCACTACTCGCGCTTCATCATGGACACCCTGCTCAAGCATCCCAGCGTCGAGGACTGCAAGACGAGCTTCGTGCTCGATCGCGTCAAGAACACCACGGCGGTGCCGGTGTAATCCCTAGGCGATCCCTGTCGCGTTGGCGACAGAAGCGGTGCCCCAAGTCTCCAAAATCAAGCGGCAATTTTGCACGTCCGTGCATTTTGCAGTGCAGAAATCAATAGGAGACAGACATGCAGTTTTCGCGTTCCCGTTCGCGTTCCAGGTGGGCAGCCGTCCTGGGCAGTGCTGTGTTGCTGGTGGCCTGTGGTGGGGGAGGCGATGACGCGCCAGCCCCCGAGGAGACGCGCCCGCACGACGCGCGCACCTTCCCGCTGGACGAAGCTGCGCTGGCTTTCGAGGCCTTGCCGGGCACGACCACCAACCGTTTCCACGGCGTGCTGGGTGGTGCGGGCTATCGCATCGAGGTCCCGGAGAACTGGAACGGTCGTCTGGTCATGTATGCCCACGGCTACCGCGGCACCGATGTACCGCTCACAGTGAGCAACCCCTCGATCCGTGCCCACCTGATCGCCAACGGCTATGCCTGGGCCGCGTCGAGCTACAGCAAGAACTACTACGACGTGCGCGCCGGCGTGGAGGACACCAATGCCCTGGCTCTGGCGTTCTCACGCATCACCGGACTGGCTGAACCGACGCGCCGCTACATCATCGGCCACTCGCTGGGCGGCCACGTGACCGGCGCGGCCATCGAGGAGGAAACCTTCCGCACGGCGAACAACAAGGTGCGCTACCACGGGGCCGTGCCGATGTGCGGGGTGATGGGAGACACCGAGCTGTTCGACTACTTCTCGGCCTATCAGACCGCCGCGCAATACTTCGCCGGGGTGCCGCGCTACCCCACCACCCACTGGGCTGACATCAATGCACTGGTGCGCAGCCGCCTGTTCACGACCTTCTCCAATACTGTGATCACGCCCACGGCCGATGGCGAGAAGCTCAAGGGCGTGGTGATGAACCTGACCGGTGGCAACCGGCCCATCTTCGAGCAGGGCTTTGCCAACGCCGGACTGCAGCAGGTGGTGTGGGGCACCTTCGGTGGTGACGGCACGATCAACGGCATCCTGACCGGCAGTGTGCTCGACACCCGCAACGTGGTGCTGCAGATCGACAGCGACCCGGCGCTGAGCACGGAGGAGACCCAGCTCAACGACAACCTGCTGCGCGTGACGCCGGTGGCCGATGCCAACCGGCTGCGCCGCGACGGCCTGCGCTGGATCCCGAAGGTGAACGGCGAGTTCCGCATCCCCGTGGTGAGCATCCACACCCTGGGCGACATGTACGTGCCCTTCAGCATGCAGCAGATCTACAAGCGCCGCGCGGATGCGAATGGCTCGGGCGACTGGCTGGTGCAGCGGGCCGTGCGGGCGCCAAGCCACTGTGACTTCACCATCGCCGAGCAGGTGGCGGCCTTCGACGACATGGTCACCTGGGAGCAGACTGGCGTGAAGCCGGCCGGGGACGATGTGCTGACGCCCGCCACCGTGGCCGATGCCGCCTACGGCTGCGCCCACACCGACAACACGGTCGGGCCTTTCGATGGGAGCACCACAGGCTTCGTGCGCGGCCTGATGCCGGCCTGCCCGACGCCCTGACGAAAGGCCGCTCAGTCGCTGTCGAGATCGCGCACCTTTTTCTCGGCGGCGGCGGGCGACAGGTTGAGCAACGCGGCGATGTCGGCGATGTCGTCGGGCAGTGCCGCGTTGTCCCACCCGTGCTGCGTGTGGCGGGCCAGGCGGATCGCCAGCGTCACGTTGCGGGCCTGCAGGTCGGTGGTGGCGCGTTCGTCGGTGAGGCGGCGCCACATTTGCGGCAGCCGCCAGGTGCGCATCAGGGCTTGTTCGAGTTCGGGCAGGCGGATGTGCAGCACGTCCATCTGGACCTGCGCCGAACGCAGCGTGGGATCGCGGCGCTGCCGTGCGCGGATCTCGAGGGCGAGGTCGGGGGCATGACACCACAGCAGCATCTCGGCAAAGTCGTTCAGCAGGGCGGCGTGGTAAAGCGCCGGCGCGTCGGCGTCCATGCGGTGCACGGCGAAGCCCAGCGAGAACACCGCGGCGCGCGCAGCGCGGCTGAGCACGTCATGCAGTCCCGCCAGAGCTTCCGGGCGACCGGACAGCAACTCCTCGGTGGTGAGCAGGGTGTCGAAGGCGCGGAAGAAGGGCGAGACGCCCAGGTACACCAGCGCAGCAGTGAGGGTCTCGGCCACGACCTCGTCGTCCTCACCGAACGCAGGGCGCCGCAAGGTGGCCACATGGCTGAGCAGCTTGAGCGTCATGAGCGGGTCGCCGGCCAGGAACTCCGCGATGCTGTGGGCATCGAGGTCATCCTCGCGCCCACGCAGCCAGTCCATCGCATCGGCCGTGCGCGGGAGCACGGGGATCGGGGCCGCGGCGAAATGCGCGGTCCAGGCCTCGAGGGTGGGCAGGGGGGCGGTCAGCATGGAAAGGCTCCTGTTCGGGTTGTCGGCGCCAGGGGCCGGAACTGTAGGGGGGCAAACCCTAGGGTCGCCGCTGTCTCCCAGGTGGCACGGACTGCTCTCGGACGTGGTGACAATGCGCCAGCCGCAAGCTGCAAGGCGGGTGTGCCACACGAGATCGGAGGAGCGTCTTCATGAAGTCGAGACAAGCATGGTGGGGCGTGGGCGTGGTGGTGCTGGCCGGGGCGCTGCTTGGCAGTTGGGCCTGGTGGCAGCAGCGGGAGGCCGTGCCGGCGCCTGCCGCCCAGGGCGCAGACCTCCTGCCGGAACAGCGCGAGCAGTTGCAGCAGGCCCGCGAGCGCATCGCCCAGGCGCTGGCCCAGATGGAGGCCGCCGCCCAGCGGCAGGATCCTGAGGCCCTGGCCCGGGCGCAGTCGGCCGTGAACGCGGCCATGGGCATCGGAACACGTGCGACCCTTTCACCCCGGCAGATCGAAGTGGTGCTGCCTCCGGCACTCGGCGGGCTCGTGCGTCAGCAGGCAGACACCTTCGGCGATGACACCCTGGGGGCGCTCAGTGTCTCGGTGAGCGTGCGCTACGGCAGCGACGAGCAGCGTCGCATCGACGTGTCGGTGAGCGACACGGGCGGGCTCTCGGCCTGGGCGGCGCTGGCCGACTGGGAACGCGCCGCCCAGGTCGCCGCCCAGGCGGGGCGCCGTGAGGCCGTGCGGCTCGAGGGCGCACGGGTGGTGCGTGAGGTGACCGAAACCGCGGAAACCCCGGCCCAGGTGAACCTGGTGCTCGCCAACGGCATCGTGGTGGAGGCCATCGCTGACGGCCTGACGCTGGCCGACCTGCTGGCCGCGCTGCGTGATCTCGACCTGCCTGCGCTGGAGGCCCTGGTGCCGGCGGCTTCTCCATCCTGATCCCTCGGGGCGTTCCCCGGCTGGCCGGTCCGGTGCGTCTGGCGTATCGTGCCGGCCATGTCTGCCTCGTCGCTTCCTGCGGCCGCACCGGCCCATGTGCTGCCCGTCATCGTGCTGGCCCAGTTCGCCGGCACCTCGCTGTGGTTTGCCGTCAACGCCGTGATGCCCGACCTGCAAGGCGCCTGGGGCCTGGGCCCGGCAGCCGTGGGCACGCTCACCTCGGCCGTGCAGCTGGGCTTCATCGCCGGCACGCTCGTGTTCGCCGTGCTGTCCGTGGCCGACCGCTTTTCCCCTCGCTGGGTCTTCCTGGCCTGCGCCGTGGCGGGGGCCGCCTGCAACGCCCTGGGGGCCCATGCCGCCGGCTCGCTCGATGCCCTGCTGGTGCGGCGCTTTGCCACCGGGTTTTTCCTCGCGGGCATCTACCCCGTGGGCATGAAGATCGCCGCCAGCTGGTACCCCCAGGGCCTCGGCGCGGCCCTGGGCTGGCTGGTGGGCGCGCTGGTGCTGGGCACGGCCAGTCCGCATCTGCTGCGTGCGGTGGGCACGCACTGGCCCTGGCAGCAGGTGATGGACGCGGTGTCGCTGCTGGCGCTGGCCGGTGGCCTGCTGCTGGCTGCCACCGTGCCGGACGGCCCCCACCTGCCGCGCGCCGCGCGCCTGCAGTGGCGGGCCCTCGGGGCCTTGTGGACGCATCGCCCCGTGCGGGCCTCGGCCTTCGGTTACTTCGGCCACATGTGGGAGCTCTACACCTTCTGGGTGCTGGTGCCGGCCATTGTGGGCACCCGGCTGGCGGGGGCGTCCGCCTCGGCCGCGGCCTTCGCCGTGATCGCGCTGGGCACCCTGGGCTGCGTGGTCGGCGGCCTGCTGGTGCGCCGTTTCGGCAGCGTCCGCGTGGCCAATGTGCAACTGGCTGCCAGCGGCCTGTGCTGCCTGCTGGCGCCCTGGATGCTCCACGCCCCGGATCTCGCTTTCGCCTTGTGGCTGGCCGTGTGGGGCACCACCGTGGTGGGCGACTCACCACAGTTCTCGACGCTGACCGCCCAGAACGCCCCGCGCGAAGCCGTGGGCAGCCTGCTCACGCTGGTCAACAGCATCGGCTTTGCGGTTTCCATCGTCAGCATCCAGCTCTTTGCGATGCTCGCCGCGCGCTTTGACCTGGCCCCCCTCCTGCCCTGGCTGGCCGTGGGGCCGGTGCTGGGCCTGTGGATGATGCGGGGGCTGGGGCGGGTGAGGTGATCCTGCCGCTGTCGAATTCCCCGGGGGCGCTTCGTCGTTCCTCCAGCAGCCCGCACCGGGTGGGCTGCGTGGATGGTCAGGAGAAGCTCATGTCCTATGTCGATGGTTTCGTTGCCGCCGTGCCCACGGCCAACCGGGAGGTGTACCGCGCTTATGCCGACAAGGCGGCCGCGGTGTTCAGGGAGCATGGCGCTCAAAGCGTCGTGGAATGCTGGGGCGAGGATGTCCCCGAGGGCAAGCGCACGTCATTCACGATGGCGGTGCAGCGTCAGGCGGATGAGTCGGTGGTGTTCGCGTGGATCACCTGGCCCTCGAAGGCCGTACGGGATGAGGGCTGGAGGCGGGTGATGGCCGACCCACGCATGGCGTCGGAGGGAAATGTCATGCCCTTTGACGGGCAGCGCTTGATCTACGGGGGCTTTGACGTCATCGTGAACGCCTGAGGCCTGCGGCTCATTCCTCCTCGCGTGGCCGGAACTGGGCGACGAGCTGTTGCTGCACCCCGGGCGGCACGGCTTCGTAGTGCGACAGCTCCACGGTGTAGCTGGCCTGGCCGCCCGTGAGGGCGTGCAGCCGCGCCTGGTAGCCGTTGAGTTCGGACAGCGGCGCCTGGCCCAGCACGGCCAGGGCCCCGGCCGACAGCGCGCGCGTGCCGTTGATCTGGCCGCGCCTGGAGGAGAGGTCACCGGTGATGTCGCCCATGTGGGCTTCGGGGGCGGCGATCTCGACCTTCACGATGGGTTCGAGGACGATGGGGCCGGCCTTGAGTGCGGCATCGACGAAGGCCTTGCGGCCCGCGGTGATGAAGGCGATCTCCTTGGAGTCGACCGAGTGGTGCTTGCCGTCGTAGACGACGACGCGCACGTCCTGCACCGGGTAGCCGGCGATGACGCCGCTGTCCATGGCCTGGCGCACGCCCTTTTCCACCGCAGGAATGAAGCTGCCGGGGATGGCGCCGCCCTTGACCTCGTCGATGAACTCGAAACCCGCGCCGCGCGGCAGGGGCTCGATGCGCAGGAAGACCTCGCCGAACTGGCCGGCCCCGCCGGTCTGCTTCTTGTGGCGGTGGTGGCCCTCGGCACCCTGGGTGATGGTTTCGCGGTAGGCGATGCGCGGCGGGCGTGTGGCCACCTCGCACTTGTAGATCTCCGTCATGCGCTCGAGCAGCACGCGCAGGTGCATTTCGCCCAGGCCATAGACGACGGTCTCGTTGGTGGCGGCCACGTGTTCCACCTTCAGGCAGGGGTCTTCGTCAACGAGCTTCTGCAGCACCTCCCACATGCGCTGTTCGTCGCCGCGGCGCCTGGGTTCGATGGCCAGCCCGTGCACCGGCACCGGGAAGGGCAGGGGTTCAAGGCGAATGTGACTGTCCTCGGCCGCATCGTGCAGCACGGCGTCGTAGTGGATCTCGTCGACCTTGGCCACGGCCGCGATCTCGCCCGGCGCGGCGTGGGGGATCTCGACGTGGTCCTTGCCGTGCACGGCAAAGAGGTGACCCACCTTGAAGGGTTTGCGTCCATCGCCTACGTAGAGCAGGCTGTCCTTGGTGACCGTGCCCTGGTGCACGCGGAAGATGCCGAGCTTTCCCACGTAGGGGTCGCTCACGACCTTGAAGACATGGGCGAGCACGTGCCGTCCGGCATCGGGGTCGGCCAGCACACGCCGGGCCTGGGCGCCCTCACCTTCCAGGAAGTGCGGCGGGTTGCCCTCACCGGGGTGCGGCATCAGCGCGGCCATCACGTCGAGCAGTTCGGCCACGCCGGCGCCGTTGCGCGCCGAGGTGAAGCACACGGGGATGAGGTGGCCTTCGCGCAAGGCCTGTTCCAGAGGCGCATGCAACTCGCGCGGGTCGACGTCGCCTTCGTTGAGGTAGCGCTCGACGAAGTCGGGATCGACCTCCACCACCTGCTCCACCAGCGCACGATGAGCGGCCTCCACGGATGAAAAATCCGCCTCGCCGGACGGATTGAAGAAGCAGTCGACCACCTGGCTGCCGCCCTGGGCCGGCAGGTTGAGCGGCAGGCACTCCTTGCCGAAAGCCTCCTGCAACTGCGCCAGCAGCGCGGGCAGGTCCACGCGTTCGGCGTCGATCTTGTTGATGACCAACAGGCGGCACAGGTCGCGCTGTCTTGCCCAGTCCATCATGCGCACGGCCAGGGGCTCGATACCGGCGGCGGCGTTGATCACGACGACGGCGGTTTCCACGGCCTCCAGCGCCGGCAGCGACTGGCCGAGGAAGTCGGGCAGGCCCGGGGTGTCGATGAGCTGGATGTGGGCGTCTGCGTGGTCGAAGTGCACGACGGTGGCGTTCAGCGAATGCTGGGCCTTGCGCTCCATGGGGTCGAAGTCGCACACGGTGGTGCCGCGCTCGAGGCTGCCGGGAGCCCCGATGCGACCGGCGCGGTGCAGCAGGGCCTCCACGAGGCTGGTCTTGCCCGACGCGCTCGGCCCCACCAGGGCCAGATTGCGGATCGAGGCGGTCCTGGGGGACGGTGTCGAGGACATGGGGCTTCCTCCTCGGGCCGGAGCGGCCGGTCGGGACAGGGTAAGGGATCGTCCCAGGACAGGCAAGAGGCCTTGGTCCGAGGATGGGTGCGTCAGGCGCACGCCCTGCCGGAACTCGCGCCGGAAAGTTGTGTTCTGATATGGCTTTCCACCATGCTCAGGAGAGACCATGATGCCTTTCGTGCCCGCCCCGCCTGAACCCATGGCCACTGCGCCTGTGTCGCGCCGCTCGGCCGCCTGGAAGCTGTGCTGCGGCGCCTTGCTGCTGGGCCTGGCCCCCGCCCTGTCACTGGCCCAGCCCAAGCTGGGAGACGAGGCCTACCAGCCGGAGGTGGGTCAACCGGGCAAGGATGTGGTGTGGGTTCCGACGCCCGATGAGGTGGTCAAGGCCATGCTCGACATGGCGCAGGTCACCAGCAAGGACTACGTGGTGGACCTTGGCTCTGGCGACGGCAAGATTGCCATCGCCGCGGCGCGACGCGGTGCGCGGGCTCACGGCATCGAATACAACCCGGACATGGTGGCACTGTCCAAGCGCAACGCCGAGCGCGCTGGATTGAAGAATGTCACCTTCGTGCAAGGGGACATCTTCGAGTCCGACTTCCGCGATGCTGATGTCATCACCCTGTACCTGCTGCCGTCGCTGAACGAGAAGCTGCGCCCCATCCTGCTGGACATGAAGCCGGGCACGCGGGTGACCTCGCATCAGTTCGACATGGGCGACTGGATGCCCGACGAGGTGCGCGAGCTGGACGGCCGCCGTGCCCTGTTCTGGGTGGTGCCGGCCAAGGTGCAGGGGGACTGGTCGGTGCAGATCGGCACCGGGCCCCGGGCCGAGACCCTGAAGCTGAGCCTGACCCAGTCCTACCAGAAGGTGAGCGGGCGCATGGTCTGGGGCACGCGCGATGCCGCACTCGACCAGCCCAGCCTGCGTGGCGGGCGGCTGGTCTTCACGGCCCTGGATGCCAATGGCCAGCGCAACCGCTTCGAGGCCACGGCCGGCCATGACGGCCGCATGAGCGGCACCGTCATCGGCCCCAACGGCCAGCGCCGCAACTTCACGGCCACGCGCTCCTGAGCGCTGGCGTGCCGGGCGGCACGCTGTGTCAGGCGTGCCGCATCGGCGCATCGGTGAAGATGCGCGGGTCCATGGTGCGCAGATCCTCGGCCACGGCCACCGGGGCGCCGCAGGCATCGAGCACGTCGCGCTGCAGGTCGAGCCCGGGCGCGATTTCGGTGAGCATGAGGCGTCCGTCGCGCAGCTCGAAGACCGCCCGCTCGGTGACGTAAAGAATCTCTCGACCCAGGCTGCGCACATAGGGGCCGTTGAAGCTGAGGTGACCCACCTGCGGCACCAGCTTCTTCACGCGGCCCTCGCGCACGATGCGCAGCCGGCCTCCTCCCGCCTCGACCTCCAGCCCGTCCGCGGTGAGCGTGCCCATCAGCACCACGCGGCGGGCGGTCTGGGTGATGTTGATGAAGCCGCCCACGCCCGCGATGCGGCTGCCGAAGCGGCTGACGTTGACGTTGCCCTGCGGGTCGAGTTCAGCCAGCCCCAGGAAGGCGATGTCGATGCCGCCGCCGTCGTAGAAGTCGAACATCGCGGCATGGTCGATGATGGCCTCGGGGTTGGTGCTGGCGCCGAAGCTCAGCAGTTGTGCCGGCGTGCCGCCCACCGGGCCGGCTTCCACCGTGAGCGTGAAGTCGCTATGGCCTTCCTCGCGGGCAATCACGCCCAGGCCGGCGGGCATGCCCACGCCCAGGTTGACCACGGGTTTGCGCAGCTTCTTCAGCTCGAGGAAGGCGCGGCGCTGCACGATCTTGCGCACATCCAGCGGCGGCGGCTCGAAGGCGTGTTCGGGCTCGCGCACCTCGCCGGTGTAGGCGGGGTTGTAGGCCTCGCCGAAGGTCATCCAGTGGTCGGCCGGGTCTTCGGTGATCACCACATAGTCCACCAGGATGCCCGGCACGCGCACGAGGTTGGGGTTCATGCTGCCCGCGCGCGCCAGACGCTTGACCTGGGCGATCACCACGCCACCGGAGTTGCGCGCGGCCTGGGCGATGGACAGCAGGTCGTGGTGGAAGGGCTCGTGCTCGGTGGTGAGGTTGCCGTGCTCGTCGGCGGTGGTGGCGCGGATGAGGCCGCAATGGATGGGGAAGCTGGGGTAGAGCAGTTGCTCCTCGCCGTTGAGGGTGAGCAGTTGCACGAGGTTCTCGGTGGTGCGCGGCGTGAGCCGGCCGCCATCGTGACGCGGGTCGACGAAGGTGTGCAGGCCGATGCGCGTGATCACGCCCGGCTTGCCGCCGGCAATCGCCCGGAAGAGGTGGGCGATCACGCCCTGCGGCCAGTTGTAGGCCTCGATCTCGTTGCGCTCCACCAGGTCGCCCAGGCGCGGGGCCGAGATCCAGTGCCCGCCGATCACGCGTCGGACCAGGCCGGCATGGCCAAAGTGGTTGACGCCGCGCCGGCCGCGGTCGCCCTGCCCGGCGGCGTACAGCAAGGTGAGATCGCGCGGCGCGGCCTCGGCCTCGAAGCGCCGTTCGATGGCCGCGGTCACCGCCTCGGCATGGCCGGCGCCGACAAAGCCGGCGGTGGCGACCGTCCAGCGGTCCTGGATCAGGGCAGCGGCCTGGGCCGCGGTGATGACTTGCATGGCGCGTGGACTCGGGAGGCAGCAAAGCCTCCAAGTATCACGCCACCCGGCATCGGTGAAGTTACCTAGCGCCGCCTCAGGCGACGGCGGCCAGTTCGGCCTCGCTCACGTTGGCCAGCTCGAAGAGCTCGGCCAGCCGCGGCAGAGCGGCCAGCACTTCGTCGGTGGGCACGCCGAAGTCGATCAGGCAGGCGATCTCGTCCACGCCGATGGCGCGCATGTGGTCCAGGCGGTCGAGGCAGTCGTCCACCGTGCCCAGCAAGGAGCTGGTCTGGTAGTAGCGCTCGAAGGAAAAGGCCAGTGCGTCGTCCACGTCCTGGGCCGTGAGGGCGCCGGTGTCCACGGCGCAGCGCTGCTGGAAGAAGGGCACCGATGCCGTATAGCGGCCCACCAGCTGGGCCGAACTCGCCAGGTAGTGCAGCATGGGTGCGCGCACGGTGCGGCGCACAGCGTCGTCGTCTTCGCCCACATAGGCATGCAGCATCAGCGCGATCTCGCCGCGCCCGGGGTGGCCGGCCTCGGCCCAGGCCTGCCGGTAGACGGCGATCTTCTCGGCCAGGGCGTCCAGGCTCTGGCCCAGCAGGTGGGTCAGCACGTTCACACCCAGGCTGCCGGCGCGCCGGAAGGTGTCGGGGTTACCGGCCGCGGTGATCCACACGGGCAATTCGGGCTGCACGGGGCGGGGCAGGGTGCGCAGGCTCACGGAGTCTCCCAGCGGGTTCACGGCCTCGAAGGACTCGCCGCGCCAGAGCCTGCGCAACGCTTCCAGGCGTTCGAACAGCAGCTCGCCGCGCCGTTCATAGGTGCCTGGCGGGGCCAGCACGAAGTCGTTGGGAAACCAGCCCGAAGCCAGGCCCAGGTCGACGCGCCCGCCCGAGAGCACATCCACCAGCGCCCATTCTTCGGCCACGCGCGCGACAGCGTGCAGCGGCAACACCACGCTGCCCGAACGGATGCGAACGTTCGAGGTGAGGGCGGCCAGCGCGGCCGCCGTCACCGAAGGGTTGGGTGAGAGCCCGCCGAAGGCATGGAAGTGCCGCTCGGGCGCCCACACGGCGCAGAAGCCGTGGCGGTCGGCGAAGCGGGCGCTGTCGAAGAGCAGGCGGCGCTTGTCGGCCGCGCTGGCCCCGCCTTCGTCGCTGGCGAAGTAGTACAGGCTGTGCTTGAGCGGGCGGTCAGGCGCATCGAGGGCAGTGGGCGGCATGGCGGCAACTCCGGGCGGTGGACCACCGTGATCACACCAGCACGTGCGGAGCTGCCGTTTGACGCAGGGCAAATCCTGCGGGTCCACCCCCCGATCTGAGCGGGTGGGCGGAGCCCGCGTAGCCTCAGCTCACCTTGAGCTGCGTGGAGCGCGCCGCCCCGGGCCGAGCCTTGGGCAGTTCGATGCGCAGCACACCGTCGCGGTAGCGGGCCTGGGCCTGTTCGGCCTTCACGGCCACAGGCAAAGGCACCGAGCGCTCGAAGCTGCCATAAGCGCATTGCAGCACCCGCCAGCGACCGTCGCTGGATTCCTGCTCGAAGCGCTTTTCGCCGCGCACGATGAGCAGGTCGTCGCGCACCTGGACGTCGAAGTCCTTCTTGTCCATGCCGGGCACTTCCAGGCGCACCACGAGACGGTTCTCATCCTCGTACACGTCTCCTCCGATCAGCGCCCAGCCCTGTGAAGATGTGAAGTGGCTGTCGTCGATGCGGCTGCGGTCGGGCAGGTTGGCTTGGTCACCGGCGTTGAAGCGGGTGAGGGCGCCGCGCGCCGAATCCCGCAGGCGAGTCCAGCCTTCAGACAGGCTGTCCCAGAGCGAATCGAAGCCTTCGCGAAGGTTTTTCATCGTCATGTCGAGCCTCCATGAATGTCAGGACAAAAAAACGACGGGTGTCAGCCCACGCGCACCTCGATACGACGCGGCTGTGCGTGCTCGGCTTTCGGGATCCGAACCCTGAGGACGCCGTGCGTGAGTTCGGCGCTGACCTTGTCGGCATCGAGCTCCTTGCTCAAGGTGAAGGTGCGCCGGAACCGCGAGAGCTGCACCTCCGCATGGCTGGGGCTCATGTCCTGAGGCAGGCCAAGCTGCATCTCGCCCTCCACGCTGAGCGTGTCGCCTTCCACCCGAAGGTTCAGGCGCTCCTTGGGCACGCCGGGCAGGTCGGCATACAGCGTGATGCCGCTGCTGTCCTCGATGACATCCACCGGCGGCACGAGGGCGGGGTCCCGCCGCTCGGCCGGGGTGGCACGTGCAGGGGTGTCGGCCGGAGCCGTCACGGCAGTGGTGGTGTTCATGATGTCACTCCTTGCAGGGGTCATTGCACTTCGATGCGGCGCGGTTGCGCGCTGGCCTTGCGCGGGATGCTGACCTGCAGTACCCCGTCTCGGTAGTTCGCGCTGACCGCCGCGGCGTCAATGTCATCGGGCAGGCTGATCACGCGCCGGAAACGCCCCTCGAAGCGCTCGTTGATGTGCACGGTGCGCTTCTCGTCGCTGCCGGCAGTGTCCGAGCCGCGCTCGCCTGTCAGGGTCAGCACACCGCGATCGAGGTTGACCTCGATGCGGGCCGGATCCAGTCCTGGCGCGAAGGCATAGACCTCCACCGAGGTCGGGGTGCTGCCGATGTTGAGGGCCGGGTAACCTCCTCGGCCAAAACCGCGAATGCTGGGCGATGGGTCGAAGACCTGCTGGATCTCACGCTGCAGGCGATCCATTTCGGCGAACAGGTCGCGGGAAAATAGCGATCGGTACATGATGGTCCTCCTGGTCTGGCGGGCCTTCGTGGCCCCGATCTCGATGTAGGGGCCGCCGAGCCGTCTTTCAAGAGCGCGCGCCTCCGGGCGAAACCCGAGGGCCGGCGCATGCAGGAGGCGGTTAGCATGCCCGCCATGTCCCCGTCCCGAGTCCTTGATCCCCTGAGCGCGGCCAGCGACCTGCCGCGCGATGCCCGCAGCGTGCTGGAGATGGCGGCGCGCTCGATGTTCCAGCTCTTTGCCGAGACCGCCGAAGGCATGATGGTGGTCGATCGCAGCGGACGGGTGGTGTGGATCAGCGAGGGCTACAAGCAGTTTCTGCCGGCCCTCGGGCTGAAGGACGAAGGCGACTTCGTCGGCCACTCCGTCGAGGAGGTGGTGCCCAACACGCTGATGCATGAGGTCATCGCCACCGGACGGCCCATCCTCGTGGACCTGCTCACCAACAAGGCGGGCACCTTCCTCGTCAGTCGCATTCCGCTGCGTGACGAGGGCGGCGAGGTCATCGGTGCGCTCGGCCTCGTGCTCATGGCGCATCCCGAGAGCACCATGCAGCCGCTGATGAAGAAATTCGCGATGCTGCAGCGCGAGCTCGACGATGCGCGCAAGCAGCTGGCCGAGCAGCGCCGGCCCAAGTACACCTTCGCCAGCTTCATCGGAGCCAGCCCGGAAGCCATGGAGGTCAAGCGCCAGGCCCGCCGCGTGGCCGCGACCGACAGCACCGTGCTGCTGCTGGGCGAAACCGGCACCGGCAAGGAGCTCCTGGCCCACGCCATCCATGCGGCCTCGTCGCGGGCGGGGCGGCCCTTCATCGGCGTGAACATCGCCGCCGTGCCTGAAACCCTGCTGGAAGCCGAGTTCTTCGGCGTCGCCCCGGGCGCCTACACCGGGGCCGACAAGAAGGGCCGCGACGGCAAGTTCAAGCTGGCCGACGGCGGCACGCTGTTCCTCGACGAGATCGGCGACATGCCGGCTTCGCTGCAGGCCAAGCTGCTGCGTGCGCTGCAGGAGCAGGAGATCGAGCCCCTGGGGTCCAACCAGGTGATCAAGATCGATGTGCGCGTGATCGCCGCCACCAGCCGCGACCTGCCGGCGCTGGTGGCGCGGGGCCAGTTCCGCGAGGATCTCTATTACCGGCTCAACGTCGTGCCCATCCGCATCCCTGCGCTGCGCGAGCGCCTGGGCGACCTGGAGGCGCTGGTGGAGGCGCTCGAGGAGGACATCGCCCGCCGCAGCGGCATGTCCCACCGCGAGGTGGCGCCGGGGGCCTTCGACATCCTTCGTCGCCATCCCTGGCGCGGCAACATCCGCGAACTGCGCAATGTGCTGGAACAGGTGAGCCTGCTCACCGACGACCTGCGCCTGGAGGCGCGCCACTTCATGCGCGTGCTGCCGCCCGGCGAAGGTCTGTCTGCTCCGGCCACGCAGCCTCACGAGGCCGTCGCGCCGGCGGCTGCGACGGGGGCCCCGCACGTGCGCCCGCTGGCCGAGGTGGTGGCCGATCTCGAACGGCGCACCATCGCCGATGCCCTGCGGGCCACCCGCGGCAACAAACTGGCGGCGGCCCGCCTGCTGCGCATCTCGCGTGCCACCCTCTACGAAAAACTGGCCGCCTGGCCCGAACTGCGCCAAGTGTCCTGAATCCAGGCATTGTCTGATTCCCAGACAGATTTCTGGGAATTACGCTGTCTGAAACTCAGACAGTTATGTCTCTCGGGGGCGTCCGTGTTTACCCGGATTCCCGAGAAAATCTTCAATATTGTCAATGGTTTACCAGCGGCATGCCCGGTGGGCACGAGGCTTGCGAAGGCACAGCGTCCGGCCCGAAGTTCCGGGTGCGGTGGCTGGTGGCGGAAGCATCCGCCATGACAACTTCAGGAGACATCATGACTGCGCATCTCATCCGTCGCGCCTTCCTCACCCTGGCTGCCACGGCCTTGGCCGCCGGCGGCACGGGCCTGGCCTTCGCCCAGGGCAAGGACATTCGCATCGCCCACGTGTACAGCAAGACGGGCCCGCTGGAAGCCTATGGCAAGCAGACCCAGATCGGTCTGATGCTGGGCCTGGAATACGCCACCGGCGGCACGATGCAGGTGGGGGGTCGCAAGATCACCGTGATCGAGAAGGACGACCAGGGCAAGCCCGACGTGGGCAAGTCGCTGCTGGCCGCCGCCTATGCCGACGACAAGGTCGACCTGGCCGTCGGGCCCACGTCCTCCGGCGTGGCCCTGGCCATGCTGCCGGTCGCCGAGGAGTACAAGAAGATCCTGCTGGTCGAGCCGGCGGTGGCCGACTCCATCACCGGCGAGAAGTGGAACAAATACATCTTCCGCACCGGCCGCAACAGCTCGCAGGACGCCATCTCCAATGCCGTGGCGCTGGACAAGGAAGGCACCGTGATCGCGACGCTGGCCCAGGACTATGCCTTCGGTCGCGACGGCGTGGCAGCCTTCAGGAGCGCCATCCGCAAGGCCAAGCTGGTGCACGAGGAATATCTGCCCACCAACACCACCGACTTCACCGCCGGGGCGCAGCGCCTCATCGACAAGCTCAAGGACCAGCCGGGTCGCAAGGTGATCTTCATCATCTGGGCCGGTGCGGGCAACCCCTTCAAGATCGCCGACCTCGACCTCAAGCGCTATGGCATCGAGATCGCCACCGGCGGCAACATCCTGCCGGCCATGGCGGCCTACAAGCAGTTCCCCGGCATGGAAGGCGCGACCTACTACTACTTCGGCATCCCGAAGAATCCGGTCAACGAATGGCTGGTGGCCAACCACTACACCAAGTTCAAGAGCCCGCCCGACTTCTTCACGGCGGGGGGGTTCTCGGCCGCCATGGCCATCGTCACCGCCCTGAAGAAGACGAACGGCGACACCAACACCAACAAGCTCATCAGCACCATGGAAGGCATGAGCTTCGACACGCCCAAGGGACAGATGACCTTCCGCAAGGAAGACCACCAGGCCATGCAGAGCATGTACCACTTCCGCATCAAGGATGACCCGGCCTTTGCCTGGGGTGTGCCGGAGCTCGTGCGCGAGATCCGCCCCATCGAGATGCAGGTGCCCATCCGCAACAAGCGATGATCCTGCGCGGGCCGCGTCCCGCCGACGCGGCCCGCGAGTCGAGACAAACAGCATCGTTCCGAAACACCCCGGACACACGGGGCAGGGGGGAACTCACCCACCCACATAACGAGGAGACAAGACGATGAAGTTCAGGATGGTTCATTGGTGGGCGGCGGTAGCTGCCCTGGCGGCCGCGCCCGTACTGGCTCAGCAGGCCCTGCCCAAGCTCAATATCGACAAGACCAAGATCAGCGTGTCGGGCCTGTCCTCCGGCGGGTTCATGGCCAATCAGCTGGGCGTGGCCCATTCGGCCACCTTCATGGGCGTGGGCGTTTTCGCCGCTGGGCCCTACATGTGCGCCGGGCACAGCAACTACACCGCCTGCATGTACAACGCCACGATCTCGTCCAGCCAGCTCAGTGCGATGCAATCGAGCATCAACAACTGGAGTGGCTCGCAGATCGACAGCAAGGCGAACATCGCCAATCAGAAGATCTACATGTTCGTGGGCAACAGCGACACCACGGTCGGCCCCAATCCCATGAACGGCCTGCAGACGCAGTACACCAACAACGGCGTACCCGCGGGCAGCCTGGAGTACGTCAAGCGCAACAGCACGGCGCATGTCTTTCCCACTGACTTCGACGCCACTGGCAACAACAGCTGCAGCAGCTCGTCGTCGCCCTACATCAGCAACTGCGGCTACGACGGCGCGAAGGCCGTGCTGACGAAGATCTACGGCACGCTCAACGCACGCAACAACAACCCGGCGGCGAGCAACTACATCGAGTTCAGCCAAAGCAGTTTCACGAGCAATCCGGGCATGGCCTCCAGCGGCTGGGTCTATGTGCCGTCGGAGTGCGCAAGCGGCGCGCAGTGCAAGCTGCATGTGGCGTTGCATGGCTGCCAGCAAAGCTATTCGCAGATCGGTGACAAATTCATCAAGAACACCGGCTACACCCGCTGGGCCGACACCAACCGCATCGTCGTACTTTTCCCTCAGACGAAGGTGGACAACACCAGCCGCAGCACGGCCGCCAGCGGGTCGCTCGCCAACCCCAATGCCTGCTGGGACTGGATCGGCTGGTACGGCAGCAACTTTGCCCAGAAGGGCGGGTCCCAGATCAGCGCCATCAAAGCCATGGTGGATCACCTGGCCAGCGGAGCTCCCGCTTCCTCACTGCCCGCGCCCACCGGCGTGAGCACCTCGGGCGCCACCGACACGTCCATGGTGGTGTCGTGGGCATCCGTGCAGGGCGCAGTGGGCTACCACGTGTATCGCAATGGCGCGAAGAAGACCACCACGGCCGTGACCGGCACCAGCTTCACAGACACCGGACTCACGGCCGCCACCACCTACCAATGGACGGTCACGGCCGTCGACGGCAACGGGGCTGAAAGTGCTCAATCCAGCCCCGCAAGTGGCACGACCACCGGCAGCGCGCCGCCACCGGCCACCTGCTACACCGCCAGCAACTACGCGCACACCACGGCCGGCCGGGCCTATGCCGCCTGGGGCTACACCTACGCCAACGGCTCCAACCAGAACATGGGCCTTTGGAACATCTACACCACCACCACCCTGAAGCAGACCGGGCCCAATCACTACGTCATCGGGACCTGTCCCTGAGGACCGATTCGATCCATCGACCCAAGAAAGTGAAGCAGCAATGAGCGGCGTGCTCGAAACCCAGGATCTCACGATCCGCTTCGGCGGACACGTGGCCGTGGACCGCGTCAGCTGTGCCTTCCAGCCAGGCACGCTGACAGCCATCGTCGGGCCCAATGGCGCGGGCAAGACGACCTATTTCAACCTCATTTCCGGGCAGCTCAAGGCGACAAGCGGCAGCGTGCGGCTCGACGGGGAAGAGATCGGTCATCTGCCCGCGCCGTTGCGCACCCGTCGGGGGCTCGGGCGCGCCTTCCAGCTCACCCAGCTGTTTCCCAACCTCACGGTGCTGGAGAACGTGCGCCTGGCCGTGCAGTCGCGCCACGGTGGCGCGCTGCAGCTGCTGCGCGTGTGGCTCGACCAGAAGGGCTACATCGATGAAGCCTATGCCCGGCTGGAGGCCGTGCGCCTGGCTGACAAGGCCCATGCCACAGCGTCCAGCCTGCCCCACGGCGACCAGCGCAAGCTCGAAGTGGCGCTGATGATGGCGCTGGATCCCAAGGTCTACATGTTCGACGAGCCCACGGCCGGCATGAGCGTCGACGAAGTGCCGGTGGTGCTCGAACTCATTCGCTCGCTCAAGGAGCGGCGTGACAAGACCATCCTGCTGGTCGAACACAAGATGGACGTGGTGCGCGAGCTGGCCGACCGCATCATCGTGCTGCACAACGGCCAGCTCCTGGCCGACGGCGAGCCGGCCCACGTGATGAACCTGCCCATCGTGCAAAGCGCGTACATGGGCACTGCCGACGTGGCGGAGGCCGCATGAACCCGAGCAACATCGTGCTCAGCCTGTCGGGTGTGCACACCCACATCGGCGCCTACCACATCCTGCATGGCGTGGACTTCGACGTGCCGGCCGGGCAGGTCACCATGCTGCTGGGCCGCAATGGCGCAGGCAAGACCACCACGCTGCGCACCATCATGGGCCTGTGGGCCGCGCAGCAGGGCAGCATCCGCTTCAAGGGCGAGGCCATCGGCGGGCCCGGCGTGAAGCTCGGCACCCCCGACATCGCCCAGCGCGGCATCGCCTACGTGCCCGAGAGCATGGGCATCTTCAGCGACCTCACGGTCAAGGAGAACCTGCTGCTGGCCGCGCGTGGCGCCCAGACGGTGGACGACCTCGACACAAAGCGTCTGGAATGGATCTTCGGACTCTTCCCCGCCCTCAAGAAGTTCTGGCTCTACCCTGCGGGCAAGCTCTCGGGTGGACAGAAGCAGATGCTGGCCGTGGCACGCGCCATCGTCGAGCCGCGCGAGCTGCTGCTCATCGACGAGCCCAGCAAGGGCCTGGCGCCGGCCATCATCCAGAACCTCATCGGTGCCCTGCGTGAGCTGAAGGCCACACACACCACCATCTTGCTCGTCGAGCAGAACTTCGCGATGGCCAAGGCCCTGGGTGACCAGGTGGCGGTGATGGACGACGGCCGCGTCGTGCACCGTGGCGCCATGGCCGAGCTGGCCCAGGACGAAGCCCTGCAGCAGCGCCTGCTGGGCCTGTCACTGGCGGCCCACCAGTGAACGTGAGATCCGAGATGACCCCCACGACCACCTCTCCTGCCGTCGGCGGCGCGACAAGCGCGGCTGACACCGCGGCTGTGCCGCGCGCCCGCTTCGACCTCATCCCCCTGGCCCTGGTGCTGGCGCTGGCCGGCGTGGCCCTGCCGCTCATCGGGTCGGTGCCCACCTGGCTCACGCTCACGATTGCCGGCCTGGCCATGGGCATGATCATCTTCATCATCGCCTCGGGCCTCACGCTCGTCTTTGGCCTGATGGACGTGCTGAACTTCGGCCATGGCGTGTTCATTGCCCTGGGAGCCTTCGTGGCCACCTCGGTGCTGGGGGGCATGGGCGACTGGACGGCCAGCGCCTCGCTGTTTCGCAACCTCACGGCGATCTTCTTCGCCATGGTCGTGGCCATGAGCGTGGCCGGCGCCGTGGGCTACGCCTTCGAGCGCGTGGTCGTGCGGCCCGTGTATGGCCAGCACCTGAAGCAGATCCTCATCACGATGGGCGGCATGATCATCGGCGAGGAGATCATCAAGGTGATCTGGGGGCCGCTGCAGATCCCGCTGCCGCTGCCCGCGGGCCTGCGCGGCTCCGTGCTGCTGGGCGATGCCGCCATCGAGAAGTACCGCCTCTTTGCGGTGGTCATTGGCGCCGTCGTGCTGGTGACCATGCTCTTCGTGCTCAACCGCACCAAGATCGGCCTGCTGATCCGCGCAGGCGTGCAGGACCGCGAGATGGTCGAGAGCCTGGGCTACCGCATCAAGCGCCTCTTCATCGGCGTCTTCGTCGTGGGCTCGGCACTGGCCGGCCTGGGCGGCGTGCTCTGGGGCCTGTACCAGCAGATGGTGATCCCGCAGATGGGCGCGCAGATCAACGTTCTGCTCTTCATCGTGATCATCATCGGCGGCCTCGGATCCACGCTGGGGTGCTTCGTCGGGGCGCTGCTGGTGGGCCTGATGGCCAACTACACGGGCTTCCTCGCGCCCAAGGTCGCGCTCTTCTCCAACATCGGCCTGATGGTTGCCATCCTGCTGTGGCGTCCGCAGGGCCTGTATCCGGTCACGAACCGCTGAGGGTGCGACCATGCTGAAACGCCTGCTTTCCCACGACCTGCCGCGCAGCCGCTGGCTCGCGCTGGCCCTGATCGTCATCCTCGCCGGACTCTTCCTCACGCCCTTCATCTTTCCGGGCAGCAAGTCGCTCAACGTGGCGGCCAAGATCCTCATCTTCATGGTGCTGGTGGCCAGCTATGACCTGCTGCTGGGTTACACCGGCATCGTGAGCTTCGCGCACACGATGTTCTTCGGGATTGGCGCCTACGGCGTGGCCATCGCCTCCAGCCGCATGGGCGCCGGCTGGGACGCACTGGCGGTGGGCATCGTCTGCGCCCTGGTCCTGTCACTGGTCCTGTCGTTCGTGATCGGCCTGTTCAGCCTGCGCGTGAAGGCCATCTTCTACGCCATGATCACGCTCGCGGTGGCCTCGGCCTTCCAGACCCTGGCCTCGCAGCTCTCCGAGATCACCGGCGGGGAGGACGGGCTGACCTTTCGCATGCCCGAATGGCTGAGCCCGAGCTTCGAGCCTTTCGAGAACGAGTTCTTTGGTGTTCTCATCGATGGCCGCATCATCAGCTACTACGGGCTCTTCCTCGTGACCCTGGTGCTGCTGGGCGTGATGCTGCGCATCGTCAACTCACCCTTTGGCCGCGTGCTGCAGGCCATCCGCGAAAACGACTTCCGCGCCGAGGCCATCGGCTACCGCACGGTCGTCTACCGCACGCTGTCGAATGTCCTGTCGGCGCTGTTCGCCACGCTGGCGGGTGCCATGCTGGCCATCTGGCTGCGCTACAACGGCCCCGACACCTCGCTGAGCTTCGAGATCATGCTCGACATCCTGCTCATCGTCGTGATCGGCGGCATGGGCACGATCTATGGCGCGGTGATCGGCGCGGTGCTTTTCGTGCTGGCCCAGAACTACCTGCAGGACTTGATGCGCCTGGGGGAGGGAGCGGTGGGCGGTATCCCGGTGGTCTCCGAACTGGTGTCGCCCGACCGCTGGCTCCTCTGGCTGGGTGTGCTCTTTGTGTTGTGCGTCTATCACTTCCCCACCGGCATCGTGGGCAAGCTGAGGCAGAGGGCCCTGCTGGCCGTCGGACGCGCCTGACCCCGTGATGCAAGCGAGATTGCCATGTCGTTCACATCCCACTACCTGAGTTGCGCCGGCCGGGAGATCCACTACACCGAGTGGGGCTCTCAGCATCGCGAGACCGTGATTGCCTGGCACGGCCTGGCGCGCACCGGCCGCGACATGGACGAGGTGGCCGAGCACCTGTCCGCGCGCTACCGCGTCATCTGCCCCGACACCCTGGGCCGGGGTCTGTCGCAATGGAGCCCGGACCCGGTCAACGAGTACAAGCTCTCGTTCTATGTGGAGATTGCCACGGCGCTGGTTGACCAACTGGGCCTGGAGCGCTTCCACTGGCTGGGCACCTCCATGGGGGGGGCCATCGGCATGCTGGCGGCTGCCACGACGCTGCGCGGGCGCATCCGGCGGCTCATCCTCAACGACAATGGACCCAAGCTGGCCGAGCCTGCCCTTGAGCGCATCCGCGCCTATGCCGGCCAGCCCCCGGCGTTTGACCGCGTCACCGATCTGGAAGCCTTTCTGAGATCGGTCTATCAGCCCTATGGTTGGCTGTCTGATGCGCAATGGCGGCGCATGGCGGAAACCTCGGTGCGCCGACTGCCGGACGGCAAGGTCACGACCCATTACGACCCGGCCATGGCCCAGCAGTTCGTGCACCACCCGCACGATTACGACCTCTGGGACGCCTACGACAGTCTGGACATTCCTGTGCTGTGCCTGCGAGGCGAAAGCTCCGACCTCCTGCTCGCCGACACCGCCGAGGAAATGCGCAGCCGCGGCCCGCGAGCGGTCGTGGTCACCATTGCCGGGTGCGGCCATGCGCCGGCCCTCAACGTCCCCGACCAATGGGAACTGGTGGAGCGCTTCTTCGCCGCCAGCGACCTGCTCGCCAGCGCGGCGTGAACTGCCCCGCCCTGTCAAGGCGCGAGCCCCCCGAATACGGGGGCGCGGCGCACGGCGTTTCGTAACGCAACGCAACTTCGGCAAATCCCGGTAAACGAACGCTCCCGGCCCCTCGCCTGCGGCCGGCTTCTTCCTCATACTCGCGCGCCACAAGAAGCCAATCCCAGGGAGTGGGTCCATGTCAGCGGTGATCGACGCGGCGCAGGTGTCCTTGCGTCAAGTTTTCGGCGTGCTCTTCAGCCAGGCACACCGCCTGCTGCGACTGCAATGTGATGCACTGGACGGGGCGTCGCGGGCGGGCCTGATTCCGCAGCGGGTCGTGATCAGCCAGGCACACCGCCTGCTGCGACTGCAATGTGATGCACTGGACGGGGCGTCGCGGGCGGGCCTGATTCCGCAGCGGGTCGTGATCCGCGAAGCGCTGAGCGAGCCCTTCAGCCTGGAGATCGATGCGCTGAGCCCCTCGGCCGCGCTGCCTGTGGCTGCCTGGCTGGGCCACGCGGTGCTGCTGCAACTGCAATGCGCCGACGGCTCGCTTCGGCCCTGGCACGGCCACGTGCTGGCGGCCGAGTACCGCGGTGCCGACGGAGGGCTGGCGCGCTACCACCTCACCGTGGGCCCCTGGCTGAGCCTGCTGGGCGCGCGCCGCGACAGCTTCGTCTACCAGGGCCGCCACGCCCTGGACATCATCGCCGACGTGCTGCGCGACCACCCCCAGGCGCGCTACCGGGTCGACGTGCGCCAGCGCCTGAGCGTGCGCGAACTGTGCTGCCAGTACCGCGAGAGCGACCAGGCCTTCATCGAACGGCTGCTCGCCGAAGAAGGTCTGAGCTATCACTTCGAGCACCATGGCGCACAAGGCGATGAGCCGGCCCATCACCTCATGGTCATCACCGACGCCCAGGCCGCTGCGGCCGACCTGGGCCCACTGCCCTTCGGCCGTGGCGACCTGCGACTGGGGGATCAGGCCCGCGAAGCCCTCACCGCCTTGGCCACCCACCACCACGGCGGCCCCACGGCCGTCGTGCTGGGCAGCTGGAACCCGCACCAGCTGGCGGGCACCACCGCCACGGCCCACACCTGCCACACCGACGTGCGCCCGCACTGGCCCGCCCTGCCGGTCTACGACGGCGCCGGGCAGCAGCGCTACGAGGATGACGTCCACGCCCAGCACACGGCCACCCGGCGGGCCCAGGCCCTGCACCTGGAACAACAAGTCTTCGAAGGCCGCTCCAGCGTGCGCCAGCTCACCGCCGGGGCGGTCTTCGGCATCCGCGAGCACAGCGCGCTGGACGCCCAGCGCTGGCGACTCACCGAAGTCACCCACCACATCACCAACAACCTGGGGACACACAGAGCGGGGGGGCACGACCTGCCGCCTCCCAGTGATGAGCCCACCGCCACCGGCAGCTACCGCAACCACTTCCGCGCCCAGAGCGCTGAACGCCCATGGGTGCCGCCCTGGCGCCCCAAGCCCACCGCCCCGGGCGTGCAGACCGCCCTCGTCACCGGGGTGGACGGCGCGCCGGTGTTCACCGACCGCGACGCACGCGTGAAGATCCAGTTTGCCTGGCAGCGCGGGCAACGCCCGCTGCCCGGCGGCCTGGGCCACGACAGCCCCGTCGATGCCCAGGGCCACGCCCCCGGCGACGAACGCGCCAGCCCCTGGGTGCGCGTGGCGCAAAGCGTGGCCGGCCCCAACTGGGGCGCTGTCTTCCTGCCGCGCATCGGCACCGAAGTGCTGGTCGACTTCATCGACGGCGACATCGACCGCCCCCTCATCGTGGGCCAGCTCTACAACGAGGCCGACGCGCCGCCCTATGCCGCCGGCGAGGACTCGGGCGTCAACCACCCCGGCACCGTCTCGGGCTGGCTCAGCCACGGCCTGAGCGGCGAGGGCCACAACACCTGGGTGATCGACGACGCCACCGGCCAGCTGCGCATGCGTTTCCTGTGCACCCAGGCCATGAGCGAACTGGGCCTGGGCCACCTCATCCAGCAAGCCCCCACCGGCGCCCAGCGCGGGCCCTGGCGCGGCTCGGGCTTCGAGCTGGCCAGCGCGGGCTGGACCAGCGTGCGCGCCGCAGCCGGCCTGCTGCTGTCCAGCACCGCCCGAGCGGCCCAGGGCGAGAGCGTGCAGGGCGCGCAGATGGACAGCGCCGAAGCCCTGGCGCAGGCGAAGGCCGCGCACGATCTGGGCCAGCGCCTGAACGAAGCCGCCCGCCCCCAGGCCCCCGAGCCCCTTCACAGCCACGACCCGGACGCGGCCTGGCAAACCTTCCTGCGCAGCCTCGACCCGCACCAGGACGGGCGCTACACGCAAGCGGTGGGCGGCCAGGACCCGCGCCAGGCCCAGCCCGGCAGCCGCAGCCTGGGCGATCCGGTGCCGCGTTTCGCCGAGCCGCTGATGGTCTTCGATGCGGCCGCCAGCGCCCTGTTCAGCACCGAAGCCAGCGTGGTGGGCTGGGCGGGGCAGGACCAGAGCTGGGTGGCGCAGGACGACATGCAGCACACCGCGGCCCACACCGCCAGCCTGGTGGCCGGCGGCACGGTGAGCTTGTACGCGCAGGCCCAAGGCCTGCAGTTCAAGGCCGCCGCCGGACCGCTGTCCTTGCGTGCGCACACCGACACCTTGTCCCTCCACGCCGACCGAGACGCCACGATCACCAGCACGCACGACGAGATCCACGTCCAGGCCCAAACGCGCATCGAACTCACCTCCGGGTCGAGCCGCATCGAGCGCCAACATCACCTTCACCTGCCCGGGCACCTTCACCGTCCAGGCGGCCACGCATGAGTGGACGGGGGGGAGCAGCGCGGCGGCGCAGCTTCCTCACCTGCCCTCCGGTGCGCTCGATCGACCACCCAACTGGATCGCCATTCGCCACTGCGGGCCGGACGGTGAACCCATGGCGGGGCAGGGCTACAAGATCTTCTTCGAGGGCCATGTCGTCGTCAGCGGCCAACTCGATACACAAGGCCGTGCACGGCACGACGACGTGCCTGCGCAGGCGCTGCACGTGGACTACGAGCCGCGCCAGCCCCAACCCGAACGCCCCTGGCCCGCGCTGCGCGAGGTGGTGCAAGCGGCTCAGACCCAGCTTGGAGGCCAGCCATGAGCGCCACCTGGGACGATCTGGAAAACGCCCTGGGCTGGTTCCGCGCGGCGCCCTCGCGCTGGCTGCAAAGCGCCAGGCAAGACCTCAGCGCCGCGGCCGAATGGATCTGGGTGGTGCTGCAGGGCGATTTTGCCGAGGACCAGACCACGGCCCAGGTAATCACCGGGACAGTGATCTCGATGATCCCTCTGGTAGATCAGGTCTGCGACGTGCGTGACCTCATCGCCAACTGCAAGAAGATCAACGAGGACAGCACCAACAAATGGGCCTGGGTGGCCTTGGTGCTCACCCTGATCGGCCTGTTCCCCACCCTGGGCAGCCTGGCCAAGGGATGCCTGAAGATCCTTTTTGCATATGGGCGCAAGGCGGTCTTCAACGCCGGCCGCCAGGCGCTGGACAGCGACATGTGGCAAGCCACGCGGCCCTACGTCGAACATGGCCTCGCCAAGCTCAATGACCACCTCGCCCGCCCAGAGGTGCGCCGGGCGCTCTCTGCCCTGCGCATCGATCAGCCTTACCGCTACCTGGCCGAGCAAACGCGCAACGTCGCAGCCCAATTGCAGGTGAGCCGACTGACGTCGGCCATGGATAGCGCGCTGGGCCCCGCGCGCCAATTGCTGGGGATGGTCAAGCGCTGGGGCGGCACAGATCTGGCTCGCCGCGCCAACCACACCCTGCAGGTGCTCGATGGCGTGCGTGGCCAGGCCGACCGCGCCCTGGCCCAGGCGATCAAGCCCGTGCAAGACTGGCTCGGCCGCCTGGCGCAACGCCTGGACGTGGAGCACCGCCTGAACTACCGCGCCCAAACCAATGCCCTCAACCCCCACCACTTCCACCGCTTCAGCCTGGATGCCGAGATCGAGGAGCTGCGCAAGAGCTGGCCTGATTGGGTGGCGGTGGGGAAGGGGGCGAAGTACCGTCCACTCAGGGAAGCACCTGAGGTACCCCCAGGGCATTTCGATATCAGCGCGAACGCGCCGCGGCCGCTCAGGGAAGCCTTCAAGACCTTCCACACCGTACACGCGGACGTGCTGCCGCCCGGCACGGTGCTGTACCGGGTGCTGGACCCCAAGAGCAACGACAACAGCCTGTGCTGGATGACCAAGGCCGAGTTTGATCAACTGCTCAGCAAGCCCGAGTGGCGCCAGAAGTTCGCCGTGTGGCGCCACTGGAACCACAATGGTGAGTTTGTGACCTACACCGTGCCGCCCGGCGAGGGCTTGCGGGTGTGGCGGGGGACCACGGCATCCCAACGTCTGAACGACCAGCAAGGCCGCCCGGTGCTGGCCAACGAACAAGGCGACCTGTACTGGCTCGACGGCGGCGCCGAGCAGATCGTGGTGAACCCGGCCGATCTGAAGCGCCAGCACCTGGGCCCGCGCCAGTTCACCGGCTGGGGTTATGACGAGGGCGACATCCAGGTCGATCTGGTGGGCGTGCCCATCTTGCAACACAACTGGTATGAGGCCAACTGAGCCATGACCATCCCGCTGATTCCGCAAGAGATCTACCTGCTCGAGCGCTACAGCTCGCTCGACTACTTCGGCCAGATGCGCGACCAATTCGCCGAGTGTGTCAAGGCCGCCGAGGACGCACTGGCCGAGTTCATGCGCCACCTCCCGCCCGACTACCGCAGCCGCCCGCTGCA
>NZ_PSNX01000007.1 GCF_002930615.1 Caldimonas caldifontis
GCCCTGCCCATGGGCTCTTGGAAACAGGGTGTGACAGACGCGCCGCCGTGGCCGCCGTTCGGGCCGTCAGGGCAGGGGTGGGCCCCTTGAGTGGCCCCCTGAGTGAGGGGGGTCAGAGCCGCTCGATCACTCGCATCGAGAAGTCCACGGCCTTCACGTCCTTCGTGAGCCGGCCGATCGAGATGCGATCGACGCCGGTGGCCGCAATGGCGCGCACCTGGTCGAGCTGCACGCTGCCCGACACCTCCAGCAGCGCGCGGCCGGCGTTCAGCGCCACGGCCTGGCGCATGCGGTCGAGGTCGAAGTTGTCGAGCAGGATGCTCTCGGCGCCGGCCAGCAGGGCTTCGTCGAGTTGCTCGAGCGTTTCCACCTCGATCTGGATGCCGATGCTGGCACCGGCTTCGCGCACCAGGGCCTGGGCGTTGCGCAGCGCGGCCGTGACACCGCCGGCGGCGGCGATGTGGTTTTCCTTGATCAGGATGCCGTCATAGAGGGCCAGGCGCTGGTTCTGGCCACCACCCACGCGCACGGCGTACTTCTGGGCCAGGCGCAGGCCGGGCAGGGTCTTGCGCGTGTCGAGGATGGCGCAGCCCCGCGGGTTGGGCGAGGCGCCCTCGATGGCCTTCACGTGGGCGCGGGTGAGGGTGGCCGTGGCCGACAGCATCTGCAGGAAATTCAGCGCCGGGCGCTCGGCGGTGAGCAAGGCGCGGGCGGGGGCCTCGATGTGGCAGACGACCGTGTTGGCCGCGACATCGGCGCCTTCCTCGACGGCCCAGCGCACGGTGATGACCGGATCGACCGCGTGCATGCAGGCATCGAACCACTCGCGCCCGCACAGCACGGCGGCTTCGCGCAGCAGAACCCGCGCGCGCACCCGCTGCGCGGCCGGCACGAGCTCGGCCGTCCAGTCGCGTTGTCCCACGTCTTCGAACAGCGCCTCGCGCACGTTGCGCGCCCGGGCCTCGGCCAGGGTTTCGTTGTGATCGAACATGGGCTCAGGCGGCTCCGAGGTGGCGCACGAAACCCTGCTGCGGCTGGGCGATGGCCGAGGGGTTGCGGGCGACGAAGTCGAGCATGCGGTCGATGCAGCCCAGGGCCTGGCTGCGCACGGGTTCGGGCACGGTGATCTCGCCGGTGCCACCCTCCAGGCAGGCCAGCACGCCCTGGAGGGCGTTCATCGCCATCCAGGGGCAGTGCGCGCAGCTCTTGCAGGTGGCGCCGCTGCCGGCGGTGGGGGCCTCGATCAGCGTCTTGCCCGGCGCCAGCTGGCGCATGCGGTGCAGGATGCCGTTGTCGGTGGCCACGATGTACTCGGGGGCCTTGCCTTCCACCACCGCCTTGAGCAGCTGGCTGGTGGAGCCCACCACGTCGGCCTGCTCGACCACGCTGCGCGGCGATTCCGGGTGCACCAGCACCTGGGCGTTGGGATGCTCCTTGCGCAGCAGTTCCAGCTCGACGCCCTTGAACTCGTCGTGCACGATGCAGGCACCGTTCCACAGCAGCATGTCGGCGCCGGTTTCCTCCTGGATGTAGCGGCCCAGGTGTCGGTCGGGCGCCCAGAGGATCTTGTGGCCTTGCTCCTTGAGGTGGCGCACGATGGCCAGGGCGCAGGAGCTGGTCACCATCCAGTCGGCGCGGGCCTTCACGGCCGCACTGGTGTTGGCGTAGACCACGACCTTGCGGTCGGGGTGGGCGTCGCAGAAGGCGGCGAATTCGTCGGGCGGGCAGCCCAGGTCGAGCGAGCAGGTGGCGTCCAGGTCGGGCATCAGGACGGTCTTGTCGGGCGACAGGATCTTGGCCGTCTCGCCCATGAAACGCACGCCGGCCACGATGAGGGTGCGCGCGGTGTGGTCGCGCCCGAAGCGGGCCATCTCCAGCGAGTCGGACACGCAGCCGCCGGTCTCCAGGGCGAGGTCCTGGATGTCGCCGTCGACGTAGTAGTGGGCGATGAGCACGGCATCGCGCTCGGCCAACAGCTGGCGGATGCGTTCGCGGGTGGTTTCGCGTTCGGCCGGGCTCAGCGGCTCGGGCACCTTCGCCCAGGCATGGGCAGTGCAGCTCGCGCCCTGGGCGTCCTGGCGCGTGTAGTCGTAGATGACGGATTCCATGGTGGCCAGGGCCGCCGGGGCGGCCCGCAAAAAATGAGGGCTCAGGCCTGCATGGTAGCCCAGCGGCCGCCGCGTCGCCGGCCCCGCAGGAGGCTCAGGCGAGCAGCTTTTCGCCGTCCATCACCCGGAAGCGGGCCAGGGCGAGGTTGGTGCGCTGCTTGTCGAGGACGACCAGCAGGAAGAGGTCGGCGTGGCTGTTCACGCAGCGCAGGATCTGCTGGCGCCGGCCGAGCGTGACGATGACTTCATCCACGCGGTCGCCGCCCATGTCGCGGGCCGCACGGCGATGCGCCTTGAGCACTTCGGTGGCCGTGGCGGCAGCCATGTCGAGCGACAGGTCGTCGATGTCCTCGGCGAGCTGCTGGCCCAGCACAAGGCCGGTGGTGACATCCACCACGCAACTGCCGATCACGCCTTCGATGCGCATGAGCTGCTCGAGCACGCGCAGCACGCGAGCTTCGTCGATGGTGGTGCGCAGGCCATCGACCACCAGGCGGGCGGGCCCCAGTTCGCGCACCTCGGGCAGCGGGGTGAGGGCGGGGCGGTTCTCGGCGGACGAGGCGTCTTCTTCGACGGGGGCCTCGGGAATGATGAGGTCGCCCACGCGGATGGGAAAGCCGCCGCCCGGCAGGGTGGGGGCGCGCAGCCGCGCCTCGGAGCCCTGGTGCAGGTGCTTCACGCGGTTCCAGGTGTTGAGCACCGAATTCCACACGCCCGAGGCGCTGGTCATGGGTTCGGTGCTGACCATCACGTTGAGCGAGGCGGGCCAGGCCACCGAGGCGATGTGCGAGGCCAGCGGCGCCACCGGGGCCGAGAGCAGGAAGAGCAGATGCGGACAGTGCCAGTTGTCGCCGTGAGAGGCGGCGTTGAGCGTGGCCACGATCTCGTCGAAGAGCGACTCGGGCATAGGCGCCATGATCACGGCCGTCAGGTGGCTGCGTTCCATCAGCGCGATGGGGATGGCCTGGGCTTCGGTGCTGGCGTCGCGCACGTCGGCCGTGTACACCTTCAGCGGGTCCTCCACGCGACGTGGCAGGGCTGTGCGCTCGATCAGGGCGATGGAGGCCAGCGTGCTCTGGTGGCGCAGGTGCAGCCGCTCGATGGGCTGGCCGGACGCATCGGACAGGGCTTTGACCACGCCGCCGGCCCACATGCGCGCCGGGTCGTGCAGGGTGATCTGCCGGGTGGCGCTGTCCATGTCGGCGCGCGCGGCGGCCATGTGCTGGCGGATGGCTTCGGCGGGCGAGCCCACGATGAAAAGGTCGCGCGTGTGCTTGTCGACCATGTGCCCGCGGTCGTTGACCTCGGTGGCCGTGCTCTCGAGGATGGCAGTGGCGGCGAAGTCGGCGCCGTCACGGGCATTGGGTCGCCGTATGCTGCGCCCGGGCGTCGTGCCCAGGGGGTTCAGATCACCGAACAGGGAGGTCAGCATGGCGAGGCTCCTCGGGTGCGATGGATGAAGCCAGTGTAGGCGGCACTCCGGCCTCGTGCGAGCATCGATTTGTAAGGCCCTCGCGAACGGTCGGATCGCGACGATGGATGGCGTCGCTCAGGCGCGCCTGGGGCGTTGGGGCACCGAAGCAGCGCCGTGGGCCTGGGGGGCAAAGAGCTCGCGCGGCGAGCAGCCCATGGCCCGGCGCACCATGGCGCTGAAGGCGCTGGGGCTGTAGCCCAGCTCGCTGGCGATCTGGCCCATGGGCCGGCGCGAGGCGGCCAGCGAAACGGCATGCGCCAGCACCACCTGCTGGCGCCATTGTGTGAAGGTGGTGCCCAGTTCCTCGCGGAAGAGACGCGCCACCGTACGCGGGCTGGCGCCCGTGTCACGGGCCCAGGCCTCCAGGGTGTCGTGGCGGGTGGGATCGGCCAGCACGGCCTCGCACAGGTGGCGCAGGCGCTTGTCGTGGGGCAGGTCCACGCCCAGGCGCACGGCCGGGGCGCGTCGCAGTTCGTCCTGCACCAGGGCGCCCAGCAGGCGCTCGCGTGCCAGTTCCTCGGCGCTCAGGGGGGCGGCATTGTCGGGTCGCGTGTCCATGTCCAGCACCAGGGCGCGCAGCAGGCTCGAGACCTCCAGCACGCGGCAGTCGCGCCAGCGCGTCTCGTCCTCAGGCGCCACGCCGGGGCCGCAACGGCCCGGTGCCTGGTGGAGGTAGAGGGTGCGCAGGTCGGCGTCCTCCACCACGGTGACCGCGTGTTCGACGCCCGGCGGGATCCACAGCGCGCGCGACGGCGGCACGATGTAGCTGCCCTGGGCCACGGTCAGGCGGGTGACGCCGGTGGTGGAGATGGCCAGCTGGGCCCAGGGGTGGCTGTGGGGCACGACCTGGGTGTCGGCGCGCAGGTGGTGCAGCTTGGCCCGTACCGGGCGCTCGGGGCCGGGCTCGTAGAGGTGGGGCGTGAGCGGCCCCACGTAGGACAGGCCCCGGGTGGTGGGCGAGCGGGCTGGGTTTGGCATATTTGCGACAGAACTTGGCCTGCTATCGTAAACCTGCCGAGCCTGGCCTGCCTACCATCAGGGCCATGAGCACGATGACTTCCGGCGCCCCGGGCGCCCCCCCGCTTCGCCAGGACGCCCGCACCATCAGTCTGGTGGGGCTGGCCCATGGCACCTCGCACTTCTTCCACATGCTGCTGCCGCCGCTGTTCCCGTGGCTCATCAGCGACTTCAGCCTGAACTACTCGCAGCTGGGCCTGCTGGTGTCGGTGTTCTTCATCATCTCCGGCGTGGGCCAGGCGCTGGCGGGCTTCCTGGTGGACCGTGTCGGTGCGCGCCCCGTGCTCTTTGCGGCGCTGGCCTGCTTCGTGGCGGCCGCGCTCGCCGCAGCCTGGGCGCCGAACTATGCCGGCCTGATGCTGGCTGCGGCCCTGGCCGGTCTGGGCAACGCACCTTTCCACCCGGTGGACTTCACCATCCTGAACAAGCGGGTGTCCCAGCCCCGGCTGGGGCATGCCTTCTCGGTGCATGGCATCACGGGTAACCTGGGCTGGGCGGCAGCACCCGTCTTCATGGCCGGCATCACCACCGCCACGGGCTCTTGGCGCCTGGCCTGCGCGGGGGCGGCCCTGCTGGCAGCACTGGTGCTGCTGATGATGGTGTGGCACCGCGAGGCGCTGGACGATCGCCAGGGTCAGTGGGCCAACCCGGCCAAGCCGGTGGCGCCGGGGGCAACGCCGGAACACCCCATGGCCTTCCTGAAGCTGCCCTCGGTGTGGCTGTGCTTCTCCTTCTTCTTCTGGACCACCTGCGCGCTGAGCGCCATCCAGAGCTTTGCGAGCCCGGCACTGCAGACGCTCTACGGCCTGCCGCTGGCGGTGACGTCGCTGGTGGTGACGGGCTACATGCTGGCCGGCGCGGCCGGCATGGTGATCGGCGGCTTCCTGGTGGCCAAGGTGGACCGGCTGGAGCGCACCATCGCCGTGTGCCTGGTGGGCTCGGGGGTGCTGCTGGCCCTGGTGGGCCTGGGCTGGCTGCCAGGCACGGTGGCGGTGCTGGTGGCAGCGGTGGCGGGCCTGGGCACGGGCATCGCCGGACCTTCGCGCGACATGCTGATCAAGCGCGCGGCCCCGCCGGGTGCCACCGGCCGTGTCTATGGCACCGTCTATTCGGGCCTCGACCTGGGCTTTGCCGTGGCGCCGCCCCTGCTGGGGGCGATGATGGACCGGGGCGAGGCCTCCAGCATCTTCTACGCGGCGGCCTTCTCGCTGGTGTTTGCCGTGGTATCGGCCACCTGGGTGGGCACCCGCGTGGCAGCCAGCCGCAAGGCAAGCGTGGCGGCTGCGGCCTGAGCCGGAATCAGGCTGCCAGCGCCATCGTCAGGCGCGGCGGCAGCACGCCGTGGGCGCGCCAGAACCCGTCGAGCACCTGCAACACCAGGTCGGGCTCTTCCAGCGGGCTGGCGTGGCCGGCGTCGGCCAGCACCACTTCATGCGCCGCCAGCGCGCGGGCAAGCGCATGCCCATGTGCGGGCGGGGCGGTGAGGTCGCGTCCGCTGCTCAGCACCAGGCTGGGCAGGCCGCGCAGGCGCTGGGCCTCGCGCAGCACGTCGCCGCGCTGCGCCACCATGCGCACCACCCCGCGCACCACGCCGGGGTCGAGCTTTTCGATCGCGCGGCGCCAGGCGACCACGGTGTCGCGGGCGTGGCGGCGGAAATGAGGGGCGAACATCTCGCGCGCGGCCAGGGCCGTGAGCGCGGGGTGAGGGCCCAGCAGGCCGGCCAGGCGCGACAGGACCAGAAAGCGCAGCCGCCGCCCCAGGTCTTCCCGGCTGCCGCTGGTGTTGAGCAGGGCCAGCGAGCGCACGCGCGTGGGATGGGCCAGGGCGTAGCGCAGGGCCACCATGCCGCCCAGGCTGAAGCCGACCAGGTTCACGCGGTCGAGTTGCAGCGACTGGCACACCGCATGCACGTCTTCCACCAGACGGGACAGATCCCATCGGGTCTGGTGCGGGCCGGTGCTGAAGCCGTGGCCGCGCCAGTCCAGCCGCAGCACGCGGGCGTGGCGGGCCAGCGCATGGGCCTGGGCCTCGAACAGCGAGGTGTCGCACAGCATGCCGGGCAGCAGCAACAGGGGCTCGCCCTGGCCGATGTCGTCCACGCACAGCGTCACGCCGGGCACTTCAATGTGATGCAGGCTCATCAGGGCAGGGGGCGGGCGGAATGCGGGGCCATGGGGGAGGCATTCTGGGCCCACCAAGTTTGGCGTCAAGACATCACACCCTGAGCAGGGGGGCCGGGATAATCCGGCCATTCTGGACATCTGGAGTGAAGACATGAGCGCAACACCGGCTTCCCGCCTGGCGGGCCATGCCCTGGTAGAGGCCCTGGTGGCCCAGGGCGTGGACACCGCCTTTGGCGTGCCCGGCGAAAGCTTCCTGGCCGTGCTGGACGGCTTCCATGAGCACCGCGACCGCATCCGCTTCATTGCCTGCCGTCAGGAGGGTGGGGCCGCCTTCATGGCCGAGGCCCAGGGCAAGCTCACCGGGCGCCCGGGCATCTGCTTCGTCACCCGCGGCCCCGGCGCCACCAACGCCAGCATCGGCCTGCACACGGCCTACCAGGACTCCACGCCGATGATCCTGTTCGTGGGCCAGGTGGGCAGCGACTTCCGCGACCGCGAGGCCTTCCAGGAAGTGGACTACCGCGCCATGTTCGGCCCCAGCACTGGCGGCTTTGCCAAATGGGTGGCCGAGGTGGACCGCCCCGAGCGGCTGCCCGAGTACGTCGCCCGTGCCTTCCATGTGGCGATGCAGGGCCGTCCGGGCCCGGTGGTGCTGGCGCTGCCGGAAGACATGCTGATGCAGTCCACCGACGCGCCCGTGTTGCCGCGCGTGGAGCCGGCCCAGGCCTGGCCCACACCGGGCGCGCTGCGTCGCATCCGCGAGATGCTGGTGGCGGCACATCGGCCCTTGGTGATCGCGGGTGGCAGCGGCTGGACGCCGGCCGCCTGCCAGGCCCTGCAGCGCTTCGCCGAGGACTGGCAGCTGCCCGTGAGCTGCGCCTTCCGCTTCCAGGACCTTTTCGACAACACCCACCCGTTGTACGCGGGTGACGTGGGCATCGGCATCAACCCGAAGCTCGCGCAGCGTGTGCGTGAGGCCGACCTGATCCTCGCCGTGGGCCCACGCCTGGGCGAGATGACCACCGGCGGCTACACGCTGATCGAGGCGCCGCGGCCGCGCCAGCAGCTCATTCACATCCACGCCGGGGCCGAGGAGCTGGGCCGCGTCTACGCCGCCGACCTCCTGGTGCAGGCCTCGATGGCCTGCGCGGCCCCGGCCCTGGCCAGCCTGGCAGCGCCTTCGCCATTGCCGTGGAGCGACTGGACGGCGGGTGCGCGCGCCGACCGCGAGGCCAACCGCGTCTCGACCCCGCCGCCCGGGCCCATGGACCTGGCCGAGGTGGTGAAAAGCATGCAGCGCGTGCTGCGCGAGATGGGCCGCAGCGACGCAGTGTTCACCAACGGCGCGGGCAACTACTCGGGCTGGCTGCACCGCTATTGCGAGTACGGCGGGCTGGCCAGCGGGCAGCGCACCCAGCTGGCGCCCACCTCGGGCGCCATGGGCTATGGCGTGCCGGCGGCCATCGCGGCCAGCCTGCTGCAGCCCGGGCGCACGGTGATCAACATGGCGGGTGACGGCGACTTCCTGATGACCGGGCAGGAGCTGGCCACGGCCGCGGGCTACCGCAACGCACAGTCGGGGCCGCTGGTCGTGCTGGTGGTGGACAATGGCACCTACGGCACCATCCGCATGCACCAGGAACGCGAGTTCCCGGGCCGGGTGTCGGGCAGTGACCTGTTCAACCCCGACTTTGCGATGCTGGCCCGGGCCCACGGCTGGGAGGCCGCGCGCATCGACCGCACCGAAGACTTCGAGCCGGCCTTCCGCGCCGCGCTGGCGCGCCACACGCCCACGCTGCTGCACCTGAAGCTCGACGCCGAGGTCATCACCAGCCGCACCACGCTCAGCGCGTTGCGCGCCGCGGCCCAAGCATCGGGGGCCTGATGGCGCAACGTGTGGCGGTGGTGGGGGCCGGCCCGGCCGGCCTGATGGCCGCCGAGACACTGAGCCAGGCCGGTGTGGCGGTGGATGTCTACGACCGCATGCCCTCGGCCGGCCGCAAGTTCCTGCTCGCCGGCAAGGGTGGGCTCAACCTCACGCATTCCGAGCCGCCGCAGGCCTTCCTGGGCCGCTATGGCGAGCGGCGCGCCGCTGTGGCCCCCTGGCTGGAGGCCTTCGGGGCCGATGCACTGCGCACCTGGGCCCAGGGCCTGGGCATCGACACCTTCGTCGGCAGCTCGGGGCGCATCTTCCCCAAGGACATGAAGGCCGCACCGTTGCTGCGGGCCTGGCTGCACCGTCTGCGCGAAGCCGGGGTGCGCTTCCACATGCGCCACCGGTGGACGGGTTGGGCGGGCGAGCGTGGGCTGACCATGGACACGCCCACTGGGAGCACCGTGGTGCAACCCGATGCCGTGGTGCTGGCGCTGGGCGGTGGCAGCTGGTCGCGCCTGGGGTCGGACGGCGCCTGGGTGCCCTGGTTGGTCGAGCGCGGTGTGGCCGTGCAGCCGCTGCTGCCTGCCAACTGCGGTTTCGACGTGGCGCCGGGCTGGTCCGAGCACCTGCGCAGCCGCTTCGCCGGCCAGCCCGTCAAGCCCGTGGTGCTGAGCGTGGACACCGGCCGCGGCGAACGCTGGGTGCGCCAGGGCGAATTCGTGCTCACGGACACCGGCATCGAGGGCAGCCTGGTCTATGCGGCGTCGAGCGTGCTGCGCGAGGCCATCGCGGTGCGTGGCTCGGTGGACATCCACCTTGACCTGATGCCCGACTGGCCGGCCGAACGGGTGCTGGCCGAGGTGGCGCACCCGCGCGGCTCGCGCTCGTGGGCCAGCCATCTGCAAAGCCGCCTGGGCCTCAAGGGCCTGAAGGTGGCGCTGCTGCACGAGGTGCTGGGCCCCTCGGCCAAGGACGAGCCGGTCGCCGTGGCGGCCACGCTCAAGGCCTTGCCCCTGCGCCTGGTGTCGCCACGCCCGCTGGACGAAGCCATCAGCACCGCCGGGGGCGTGGGTTTCGACAGCCTCGATGAGCACCTGATGCTGCGCCCGGTGCCCGGCGTGTTCTGCGCTGGCGAGATGCTCGACTGGGAAGCCCCCACCGGGGGCTACCTGCTCACAGCCTGCTTTGCCAGTGGCCGTTGGGCCGGTGAGGGGGCGGCGCGCTGGCTGGGCGCCGCGTGAACCCCAGCACCCCCACCGAGGCCATGAAGGCCTCTACCGCGTCGGTGTAAGGCCCCGGGCGGCCCAGTTCGCTGTTGATGTCGCTGTGCGACAGGGCCACGGCCTGCAGCACCGCACGCCCGCCGGCCTGCTGCACCGCCTGGGCCATGCGCTGGTTCTGGTCGCGCGCGTCCTCGCGCCGCGCGGCATGCACCAGCAGCAGCGGGGCGGGCCGGGGCTGCAGCTGATGCACCGGCGACACCTGACGCCAGTAGCGCGGGTCGTCGCCGAAGGCGTTGCGGTACAGGCGCAGCGGTCGGTCCTGCATCAGGGCCGGCACGTCCAGCGCCGCGCTGTCGAGCGACACCGTGCCGGCCCAGGGCCGCACGCCGTGCGCGCGGGCCAGGCCCCGGTCGGCCGTCAGCAGCGCAGCCAGATGGGCCCCGGCGGAATGGCCCATCAGCACGAGCCGTTCGGGGTCGGCCCCCCAGCGGCCCGCCTGGGCCTGCACGAAGGCCAGCGCTCGGGCCACGTCGCGAGCCTGTTCCAGCGGGTCGGCCTCGGGCAGCAGCCGGTAGTTGGTCGAGACGACGACATGGCCCTGCGGCAGCCAGCGTTCCACCTTGTGCCGGACCACCCGGCCCAGCGCCTTGTCGCCGAAGCGCCAGGCCCCGCCGTGCACCATCACGATGAGGGCGCCGCTCGTCTGGCCGGCGGGCCGGTAAACGTCCAGGATCTGCCGCGGGTGGGGGCCATAGGCCAGGTCCCGATCGACCTGGGGGGCCGTGTCCGCCGGGGTGAGGGAGGGCGGGGGTGTGGTGCCCGGCGTGGCGCAGCCCAGCAGGGCGGTGCCGGCCAGGCCCAGCCCGCCCATCAGCAGGCGTCGGCGGTTCACGGTCGGGTTCATGCAGGTCTCCAGGGGTGACGATGGCCGCATCTTGCGCGGGCCCTGCAAAGCGCAAGGGGCTCCGATGTCAAGAATCGTGAAGCGGCGCCGCTAGGCCAGCGCCCGGCCCCAGGCCTCGTCGCTGAGGTGGGCGGCCACCGCATCGGCCAGGCGTTCGAGGCTGGCTTCGCGCAGCAAGTTCACATCGACGGACGTGGCCGCATCGAGCCCCGCCCAGCGCAGCAGCGCCGCCTGGGCCTCGGGCGCATCGAAGAGGCCGTGCACATAGGTCGCGAGGATCTGCCCGCCGGGGTCGCGCACGCCATCGGGCCGGCCGGACAGATCGAGCAACGGATGCTCGAGCGCCGCGCCCGTGCTCACCCCGGCATGGATCTCGTAGCCCACCACCGCTTCGCCACCCGGCAGCAAGCGCCCTTGCACCTGGCGCAGCTGCTTCTCGGGCGCGAGCGTGGTGTCCAGGGCCAGCCAGCCCAGGCCCGGCATCGAACCCGGCGGGCCCTCCAGGCCTTGCGGGTCGTGCAGCGCACGGCCCAGCATCTGCAGGCCGCCGCAAATGGCAATCAGCTTGCCGCCATAGCGCAGGTGGCGGGCGAGGTCGGCGTCCCAGCCGCGTTCGCGCAGGGTGCGCAGGTCGGCCTGCACGCTCTTGCTGCCCGGCAGCACCACCAGGTCGGCCGGCGGCAGCGGCTGGCCGGGGCCGGCGAGGATCAACTCCACCTGCGGGTGCATGCGCAGCGCATCCACGTCGGTGTGGTTGGCGATGCGCGGCAGCACCGGCACCACCACGCGCAGGCGCTGCTCGCTCGTCTTGGCCAGGCGTTCGCGGGGCAGGGCGTCTTCGGCATCGAGCATCAGGCCCGTGAGGTAGGGCAGCACGCCCAGCACGGGCTTGCCGCTGCGCGTTTCCAGCCAGCGCAGGCCCGGCTCCAGCAGCGACACGTCGCCGCGGAAGCGGTTGATCACGAATCCGCGGATGCGCTCGCGTTCGCTCTCGCTCAGGCAATCGAGCGTGCCCAGCAGGTGAGCGAAGACGCCGCCGCGGTCGATGTCGGCCACCAGGATCACTGGGCAGTCCGCCGCTTCGGCAAAGCCCATGTTGGCGATGTCGCGCTCGCGCAGGTTCACCTCGGCCGGGCTGCCGGCGCCTTCCACCAGCACCACCTCGTGGGCGGCGCGCAGCCGCTCGTAGCTCTCCAGCACGTAGGGCATCGCGAGCGGCTTGTACTCGTGGTATTCAATGGCATCGGCATTGAAGCGCGCGCGGCCCTGGATGATCACCTGCGCGCCGGTGTCGCTGTTGGGCTTGAGCAGCACCGGGTTCATGTCGGTGTGCGGTACCAGCCCGCAGGCCTGGGCCTGCAGCGCCTGGGCGCGGCCGATCTCGCCGCCGTCGGCCGTCACGGCCGAGTTCAGTGCCATGTTCTGCGGCTTGAAGGGCGCCACGCGCCGGCCGTGCCGATGGAAGAGCCGGCCGAGCGCCGCCACCAGGGTCGACTTGCCGGCATCGCTGGTGCAGCCTTGCACCATCAGCGTGCCGTGGAAGCGTTGATAGAAGGAGGGCATCGCGCGATTATGATTTCGCCCGGCCTGCCCATGTCCTTCGTCCCTCCCTCCTTCCCTTTCGACCTGGCGCTCACCCAGCCCGGCTGGCTGTGGAGCCTGTGGCTGGGTGTGGTGCTCGACGCCGTGCTGGGCGAGCCCAGGCGCTGGCATCCGCTGGTGGGCTTTGGGCGCTGGGCCAACGTCATCGAGCGTCGCCTCAACCGCTCTTCGTCGAAGCTGCGGGGCGTCCTGGCCTGGAGCCTGGCCGTGCTGCCGGTGCTGGCCGCCTTCATGGCCCTGCGCGCGGCCATGCCCGACGCGGGGCATTGGGTGCTCGACGGCATCGTGCTGTACGCCGCGCTGGGCCTGCGCAGCCTGCTCGAACACGTGTGGCCCGTGGGCCGGGCCCTGCAGGCGAACGATCTGCCCACCGCGCGCGGCAGCGTGCAGCGCATCGTCACGCGCGACTGCAGTGCCTTGGATGAGGCCGGCGTGGCCACGGCCGCGGTGGAGTCCACGCTCGAAAACGGTAGCGATGCCGTCTTCGCCAGCCTCTTCTGGTTTGCCGTGGCCGGCGCGCCGGGCGTGCTGCTGCACCGTCTGGCCAACACGCTCGATGCCATGTGGGGCTACCGCACGCCACGCTTCCTGCACTTCGGCTGGGCTGCAGCGCGCATCGACGACGTGCTGAACTGGCTGCCCGCGCGCGCCACCGCCTTCAGCTACGCGCTGCTGGGCCACACCCGCCGCGCCTGGCGCTGTTGGCGGGCACAAGCCCCCTTGTGGGACAGCCCCAACGCCGGCCCTGTGATGGCCGCCGGCGCCGGCGCGCTGGCCCTGCAACTGGGCGGTGCCGCGCGCTACCACGGCCGCGTGGAAGACCGGCCCGTGCTGGGCGAGGGCGCCTCGCCACGCGCGGCCGACGTGCACCGCGCCTGCGTGCTGCTCGGCCGCGTGCTGGCGCTGTGGATGCTGGGGCTGACCGTGCTGGCACTGCTGGCTGGGGCGGTGGCGTGATCCCCACACCTGCCCGCATTCCCCACGGCGCCGACCTGCACCGCGCCATCGAACGCTTCGGCCCCGCGCCGGGCGGCCAGCCCTGGCTGGACCTCTCCACCGGCATCAACCCCTGGCCCTGGCCGGTGCGTGAGCCTCTGGCCAAGCTGCCCGAGGCTGCTTGGCACGACCTGCCCGGCCCCGATGCACAAGTGCAGGCTGCCTTCGATGCTGCCTACGGCCTGGGCGCGCTGCCCGTGCCGGGCTCGCAGGCCGCCATCCAGGCCCTGCCGCGGCTGTGGCGGCGTCATCACGGCGTGGCCCAGGTGCAGGTGCTGTGGCCGGGCTATGGCGAACATGCCGCACGCTGGGCCCTGGAAGGGCATGCCGTGAGCCTGCAGCCGAGCGCCACGCTCGGGCACACGCCGGCCGACGTGATCGTCATCGCCCGCCCCAACAACCCCACCGGCGACACCTTCGACGCGCCGCGCGTGCGCGCCCTCGCCGACGCCTGCCGCCTGCTCGTCATCGACGAAGCCTTCCTGGACGCCACCGGCGAACCCAGCCATGCCCAGCTGGGCCTGCCCAACGTGGTGGTGCTGCGTTCGCTCGGCAAGTTCTACGGCCTGGCGGGGCTGCGCGTGGGGGCGGTGGTGGCGAGCGCGGCGTGGCGCGAGGCCCTGGCCGCCGAACTGGGCCCCTGGCCGGTGGGCGGCGTGGCCCTGCAACTGGCCGCCGCGGCCCTGCGCGACACCGCCTGGCAGCACACCATGCGCGACCGGCTGGCTCAAGGCAGCCGGGCGTTGGCCCAGTTGCTGGGCCGGCATGGCCTGCCCAGTGGGGGCACCGCCTTGTTCCGTACCGTGGTCACGCCGCAGGCCGCGGCGCTGCACGAGGCGCTGGCCCGGCGGGGCCTCTGGACGCGCCTCTTTTCACTGCCCGGCCCTGAAGGGGGCCCCGGCTACCATGCCGTGCGGCTGGGCCTGCCGCCCGACGAGGGCGGCCTGCAACGCCTGGGGGCCGCCTTGCAACACCAGGAATGGGAGGTTTCATGACATTGCGCCACGCGCTGTTGGCCACAACCCGGGCCCTGACCCTCGCGATGAGCTTGTCCGTGAGCGTGCAAGCCCAGGCCCAAGCCGTGAGCGTCACCGACGACCGGGGCCACACCGTCAGCCTGCCGCGCCCGGCCCAGCGGGTGGTGAGCCTCACGCCCCACGGCACCGAACTCGTGTTCGCCGTGGGCGGCGGCAACCGGCTCGTGGGCGTGGTCGAGTTCAGCGACTACCCCGAGGCCGCGCAACGCATCCGCCGCGTGGGCGACAACAAGGCGGTCGACCTGGAAGCCGTGGCCGCCCTGAAGCCCGACCTGATCGTGGTGTGGCGCCACGGGAACGCGCGCCGGCAACTGGAAAAGCTCGGCAACCTGGGCATCCCCGTCTATGAAAGCGACCCCCGCCGCCTCGACGACATCCCTGGCGCCCTGGAACGCCTGGGGCGTCTTCTGGGCACCGACACCGAGGCCGCGCAAGCGGCAAGCCGCTACCGCCAGGAACTGCAAACCCTGCGCGAACGTTATGCCGGCCGCCCGCCCGTGACCACCTTCTACCAAGTGTGGCGCCAGCCCCTGAAGACGCTCAACAACGACCACATGGTGAGCGACGTGATCCGCCTGTGCGGCGGCGTCAACGTCTTCGGCACCCTGGAGCCCCTGGTGCCCACCCTGTCCGACGAAGCCCTGCTGCAAGCCAACCCCGAATTCATGTTCGCCGCCAGCATGGGCGCCACCAACTCCAACCGCCCGGTGGACAGCCTCGACGGCTGGAAACGCTTCCCGCGCCTCACCGCCGTACAGCGCGGCAACCTGTTCTACGTGAACGGCGACCTCATCAACCGGCCCACGCCAAGGGTGCTGGAGGGGGCGGCGTTGATTTGTGAGGCGATGGAGGGGGTGAGGAAGCGGCGTTGATTCGTGGGGCACGGGGGAACCCACACAGACGGGGTCGTTGGGGACCCGACAGGTGCCACCAAATTATGTCCGTACTGTGAATCGGAGACTAGTGATCTCGATAGGTTGTTGTATCGCTGGATCATTTATAATATAAAAATCAGATGAAACGAGGGGGATATGCTGCTGCTGATATTTCTTTATCTTTGCAGGGGCGCAAGCGCTGCAATACTCTTGCTTCTCCCTTTGACAGGACTAGCGCAGTACAACGTCTCTGTAACTCCAGTTGTCGTCCCCGCATCTGGTGACTATGACGCGCGAGAAGGCTTGTACGTTTCATTCTTGCTTACAAATCTTGGTGGTCCCGTCTCTCTAAGACAGACAAAATTTATCGAAGATGAGATTATTTATGTTGGATTCACTTCGGAAACATATGGTTTTCGGTTTGTGGCAACCAGCAATTCGGCCGGAAATTCTGGTCTTGATGTTACCATAGTTAATCTGAATGATTATCTGGAGGCGGCAGTTCTTGGTGTGTCTCAGACAATTAGGTTGGAAGGGGTCCTTGATGCACGCCATGAAGGTGGGTACATTGATGATCTGACAATTCGTTTTCAGGTGTTCAGTGTTGCTTGCAGCGGTGGATTTAATTGGTCTGCAGCATGTCGCATTGTTGATATCCCGGTTGTCTCGCGGCAATATACATGGTACGGGGGGAACGAAACGCAAGTTGGCGTTCCGATTCCCCGTCATCCATCAATTTACTCACGCCCAATTGTGAACTCTCCGGTTCCTGCCGGGGCGCCAGCACCGTCTTCCACATTAAGTTGTGCCGATGCTGACTGGCTAGTGCAGAATCGATTGTTCCATTTTTGGGGGCAATGGGGATGGTACAGAAATTGTCCAGGATTCTAACGCCAGGAGGAGTAAAAATGGGGATTTCAGCGACCATCTTGATTATTTTTGGCCTTTGTGTTGGCGCCGCAGCAATTGCGCAGGAATCTGGAATAGGAGGTGGCCGCGAGGAGAGGTTGATTCGCGAAGAATTGAGGCAGCGAAGAATTGATTCTGCACAAGCCGAGTGGAGGGCAGCATCAGAGAGACGAAGAGCGGTTCGTGTCAATGAGTATTTCTTGATCACGTTTGTGCCGAACGATCGACCGAACAACGCTCGTCTGCTCACCCTTTTGAGATCACATCGGTTGGCAACGAGTGCCGTCTACTTTCAGGGCGAAACATTGGACGGAGTCTATGGCTTCAGCATCGACTCTAGAAGGGAGCTGGCGGGCGAGTTGAGTCGAGTAAGCGAGGAATTACCAGCCGCTCGAGAGATTCGTCGCCGACAAAGTGCCCAACTTGGAGGTCAAGATAATAAAGGCACCAATTCTGTAAAGGAAGCTGAGGGCGATTCCAATTATTGTGCAATCGAGGTTCGCGGGCTTGTTTCAGATGTCGAGGCATTTAGGCGTGCCCATTCGGAGAAAATAATCTCGATTGAGATAATTGGTGACCGTATGCGAATGCTTCCTTCTTGCGAAAGGTGATTTCATGGAGAGGGGTAAAATTAAATGGGCGGCCTTTTTTGTGCTGTTCCTTTTTGCATTTGCAGCAGAGGCTGCATTCGAACAGTCCGTTGACTGCAGCAGGCCTCCTGGGAAATACTCATACTTCCCACTTTCGTTGGGTGGAATTGTGGATACTGATGGGCGTAGTCGATTTGTGACGATGTCGGTAGAATGGGGTGCTAGCTCTCGTTTTGCATTTCCTGAGTCCCAGGGACTGGGTTATGAGTTCAAGTTTCATCACTACAACTACGATGACGCTGCGGCTACAGGGAAAGGTCCCGCATATGTTCTGAGCCCAGGCGGATTCTGGTACTGTGACCTCCCCGGTTGCTATATCGACTCGGACTGGGGGAGTCGAACGAACAGTGCTGGTGAACGTAATGAGCCAATAATTGGGTTTGGCATTGCCCCCGGACATGTCGGTGGGTTGCGCAGTAACATTGCACAACGGAGGATTGCGTTTACGAGAGCGGTGGCTGGACGCGGAAATCGATCATTGGTAAAAGTTCACATGCGACTTACTAAACTTGTAGTGCCGAATATCGGTCTATCCGGATATTTTCTCTGTCGTACAAGCAGCGTTCCAATGTGGGAAATGGTCAAGTTTAGAGATGGGGTGTACAGTCCAACGTGCGTCCGAGGAAATACTCACTACCAAACGGGGGAGCCTCAGGGGATTTTTTATGCATGTCAAAACTAAATATAAGGACGATTTCCCTCGCGTCGTCTGAGGCTGCTGTGGTCTGCAAGGGGGCACGCTGCGGCCTTGCCAAATCGGCCTTGCAGCCGGCAGCGTGTTCCTGGGGCCGGAGCAAGCCCACCTGGGCTATGCGGCCGCAGCTATCGCCGCCGGGCTGGTGTTGATCGTTCTGGCTGTCGCTGTGTGGCCCCGCACGCGACGGGCGAAGCCCGCCTGACCGACCTCACCCCCGCCCAAACACCCCCGCCACCACCTCCGGCGCCGACGCGAAGTAGCCGTGGAAGAAGCTCGCCGTGAGGCGGCCTTGCTGGTAGACGGCTTCGGGGCCGCCGTAGCGGCGAGGTTGGGTGAGGTGGGTGGGGCGCAGGGTGGGGCCAGCTTCGAGGCGGCCGTAGTGGAAGACGTGGCCACGCAGGGAGCCGAGAGCCGTGTCCCAGTGATGCAGGCCGATGCCGGCGAGGCGTTCGCCCATCACGGCGGTGGCATCGAGCAGGCCGGCCATGGGGTGGTCTTCACCATCGAGCGTGCGCAGCACGCGGGCGCACACCATCATGCCGCCGCATTCGGCCACGATGGGGCGGCCCTGGGCGTGGTGGGTGCGCAGACTGCCCATGAAGCGGTGGCAGGCGGCCAAGGCCGCGGCGTGCAGTTCGGGGTAGCCGCCGGGCAGGTACACACCATCGCAGCCTTCCGGCACGGCTTCGTCGGCCAGGGGCGAGAAGGTCTGGACTTCGGCGCCCAGGGCGCGCAGCACGTCGAGGTTGGCTTCGTAGCAGAACGAGAACGCGGCATCGCGCGCCACGGCGATGCGGTGGCCGGCCAGCAGAGGCTCGATAGGCGGGGCCGCTTCAAGGGGTGGGGGCTGCCAGGCGGGCAGGGCCTGCAGTGCATCGGCCTCCAGCACCAAGGCAGCATCGAGTGCGGCCCAGGCGTCGTCGAGGCCGGCCTGCAGTTCCTGCGCCTGCACCAGGCCCAGGTGGCGTTCGGGCAGGGCGGTGGTGGCGCGGCCCAGGTGGCCCCACCAGGGCAGCCCTTCGGGCAGGCTGCCGGCCAGCATGCGGGCGTGGCCGGGGCTGGCCACGCGGTTGGCCATGGCGCCGGCCACGTGCAGGCCCCGCGTGCGGCCGTGGGCCTGCAGCCCCAGCGCGAGTGCGCCGAAGGTTTCGGCCATGGCGCTGGCGTCGATCACGATGAGCACGGGCAGGCCCAGACGGGCGGCCAGGTCGGCGGCGCTGGGGGTGCCGTCGTACAGGCCCATCGCGCCTTCCACCAGCAGCCAGTCGGCCTGCGCGGCGGCGCGGGCCAGCTCGCGGCGGCATTCGGCTTCACCCACCATCCACAGGTCGAGGTTGCGCACGGGGGCGTTGGTGGCATCAAGCAGGAAGCCGGGGTCGATGAAGTCGGGGCCGACCTTGAAGGCCCGCACCCGCTGGCCCTGGGCGCGCAGGCGGCGGGCGAGGGCGCAGGTGAGCGAGGTCTTGCCCTGGCCCGAGGCGGGGCCGGCGATCAGCAGCGCCCGAGTCATCGGTTCACAACTCGATTCCGCGTTGTGCGCGAAAGCCTTGTTTGAAGGCGTGCTTGATCAGGCCCATCTCGGTGACGGTGTGGGCCACCTCGATCAACTCGGGCGGCGCGGCACGGCCGGTGAGCACCACGTGCTGCATCGGGGGGCGTTGGTGCAGGTCGGCGATCACCTGCTGCACGTCGAGGTAGCGGTACTTCAGCGCGATGTTGATTTCGTCGAAGACGAGCAGGCCGAGCGATTCGTCGGCCAGCATCTCGCGCGCCAGCGCCCAGGCGGCCTGGGCCTTGGCCACGTCGCGGGCGCGGTCCTGGGTGTTCCAGGTGTAGCCCTCGCCCATGGCGTGAAAGCGCACTTCCTCAGGAAAGCGGCGGAAGAAGAGTTCTTCGCCGGTGGGCAGGGCGCCCTTGATGAACTGCACCACACCCACCTTCATGCCGTGGCCCAGGGCGCGGGCCACCATGCCGAAGGCGCTGGAGCTCTTGCCCTTGCCGTTGCCGGTGTGCACGAGGATGAGGCCGCCCTCGGCCTGGGCGGATTCGATCTTGGCATCGACGATGGCCTTCTTGCGCTGCATGCGCTCGCGGTGGCGTTCATCAAGGCCGGGGTCGGGAGAGGTGGAGTCGGTCATGGTTCAGGCCTTCAAGGAGGCATCGGCCGCCGGCAGGAAGTGGCGCAGGCCGTCCACGTCGAGCGCGCGCATGGGGCAGCCATAGGCTTCGCTCAGGCGGGCTTCGGTGAGCACCTCGGCCAGCGGTCCGGCCAGCAGGCGAGGCTGGCCGTTGGTGCCGGGGGGCAGGAAGAGCAGGGCGTGGGTGCAGCAGCGCTGGGCGAGGTTCACGTCGTGCAGCGACAGCAGCACCGCGCGGTCAGCCAGGCCGGCCAGCAGGCGGCACACGGCCAGTTGGTGGGGCACGTCGAGGTGGGCGGTGGGTTCGTCCAGCAGCACCAACGGCGTGGCCTGGGCCAGGGCGGCGGCGATGGCCACACGCTGACGTTCGCCGCCCGAGAGGCTGCGCACGTCCTGCTCGGCGAGGTGGGCCACGTCCAGCGCGGCGAGCTGCTCGCGGGCGATGCGTTCGTCGTCGGGCGCCAGCCAGCCGAAGCGGCCGGCATAGGGCTGGCGGCTGGCCAGCACCACGTCGAGTGCCGTGAGCGCGAACACGTCCTGATGGTGCTGCGGGCACCACGCGCGCAGGCGCGCCAGGGTGCGGGTGGGCAGGCGCGGCAGGGGCTGGCCGTCGATGTGCACCTCGCCGCCGGCCGGGTCGAGCAGGCCGGCCAGCGTGCGCAGCAGGGTGGTCTTGCCGCAGCCATTGGGGCCCAGGAAGGCCCAGCGTTCGCCGCGTTGCACGCGCAGGCTCAGGTCCTGCACGAGGGTGCGCTGGCCCGCACGCGCCGTGAGTTGGTGGGTGGTGAGCAGCGCCGTGGTCATCCTGCCCTCCCGTTGCGCAGCAGCAGCCACAGGAAGCTGGGCACACCGATGAAGGCGGTGAGCACGCCCACGGGCAGTTGCATGGGGGCCAGCACGGTGCGCGCCAGGGTGTCGGCCAGCATCAGGAAGGCGCCGCCGGCCAGCGCGCAGGCGGGCAGCAGCACGCGCTGGTCATTGCCCAGCAGCAGGCGCAGGGCATGCGGCACCACCAGGCCCACGAAGCCGATGCTGCCGGCCACGGTGATGGCCAGGCCCGCGGCCACCGAGGCCAGCAGCACCACGCACAGGCGCAGCCGGCGCACGTTCACGCCCAGCGCATAGGCCGGGCCGTCGCCCAGCAGCATGAGGTTGAGGTCGCGCGCCAACACGAGGGCCAGGGCCAGCAGCACGGCGGCACCGGCCAGGGGCAGGCCCCAGCGGTCGGCGCCGTTCAGGTCGCCCAGCAGCCAGAAGATCATGCCGCGCAGCTGCGCCTCGGGCGCGATCGACAGGATGAAGGCCACGATGGCGCCAAAGCCGGCCCCCACGATCACGCCCACCAGCAGCAGCTGCACGCTGGCGCGTGTGCTGTCGGCCTGCCGGCGGAAGGCGCGGGCGCCCAGCAGGAAGACCAGCGCCGTGGCCACCAGGGCTCCGGCGGCCGCGCCCAGGTTCACCCAGGCCCAGGCGGCACCGGCCCACAGCGCCAGCAGCGCGCCCACCGAGGCCCCGCTGGAGATGCCCAGCACGTAAGGGTCGGCCAGCGGGTTGCGCAGCAGCGTCTGCAGCAGCGCGCCGGCCAGCGCCAGCAGCGCGCCGCAGGCCAGGGCCGACAAGGCGCGCGGCAGGCGCAGGCCCAGCACGATGTCGGCGCTGACGCCATCGGAAGCTCGCCACAGCAGCGACAGCACTTCGCCCAGCCCCACGCGCTGACTGCCCAGGCCCAGGGCCAGCATCAGGCTGAGCAGCACCCCGCCCAGCAGCAGGGCGTAGACCAGGGGCAGCGAGCGGACGAAGCGCATGGGGGCTTACGAGCGCGGGTTCAGCGCGGCGACCACCGTACGCCCACAAAGGCGTTGAGGCCGCCGGTGGCATAGGTGTTGGCCACCTGGTAGTCCTTGTCGCCCAGGTTGTCGACACGGGCCAGCACCGTCCAGTCAGGGCCGATGCGGCGGCTCACGTGCGCACCCACCACCCCGTAGCCGCCCAGTCGCACGGTGTTGGCGGCGTTGTCGAAACGCTCGCCCACCAGCTTCAGGTGGCCGCCTACCGTCCAGTCGCCCACGGTGGCATCCGCACCGAACTGGGCATGCCGGCGGGCGCGGCGTGCGAGGAGGTTGCCGGTGTCGGCGTTGGTGGGCTTCTGGAAGTCGACCGACCCCCACAGATTGGCAGCGCCCAGGCTTTGCGAGGCCGACAGGGTCACGCCCTTGAAGACCGCCTCGCCGGCGTTCTCGTAGCAGCCGAAGGTGCTGGCGCAGGGGCCGGCGGCGCCGAAGTTGATGAGGTCTTTCACCTCGTTACGAAACACCACCAGGCCGAACTGGCGATCGTCGCGGGCATAGCGCAGGCCCAGCTCGGCACTGCGCGACGACTCGGGTTTCAGGTCGGCCACGCCGTACTGGCTGAAGCGCTGATAGAGCGTGGGCGCCCGGAAGGCCGTGCCGGCCGAGGCGGTCACGCGCCATTGCGGCGTGAAGGCGAAGGCATAGGCCGCGCCGCCGGTGGTCTTGCCGCCGAACTCGCTGTCGTCGTCATGCCGCACATTGAGCTGCACGGTGTGCACCCGGTCGCTCCAGTGGTAGCCCAGAGCGACGCCGTTCTGCGAGCGGGACGCGTCGATGGGCGGCGGGCCAGAGTTGTCCAGGCGGTCTTCGCGGCGTTCGAGCGCGGCCGTCAGGCGATGGGCGCCGAGCTGCAGCTCATGATGCCAGAGGTAGCTCTGCACACGGGTGTCGGTGAAGTAGGGCGAGGGTGTCGTCTCGTACTGGTCCCGGCCCCGGTTGGCGCTCAGGCGCATGCGGTAGCTGTCGGTCCAGCGCGCCGACCAGGTCAGGCCCAGGGTCTGCACATCGTTTTGCGCGCGGTCGTCGGCGGTGCTGGCGAAGCCGTCGTACTGCGAATTCTGGTCGTTCGTCAGGGCGGTGGCTTCCAGCCGGTGGGCGTCGTTCAGCGCCCACCCCAGGCGGGCCGAGGCTGAGGTGCTGCGGTAGCCATCCCGATCCGGGAAGCCCACCCCGGGGCGTGCGTCGAAGCCCTCGCTGGTTTCATGGGCCACGCTCAGGGCATAGTCCAGGCGGCCGGCCGTTCCGTGGAAGCCCACGTCCGCCCGGCGCGTCTGGTGGCTGCCCAGGCCCACGCCGATGCTGGGCGTGAAGGGGCCTTCGCCCTTGCGCGTGAAGATCTGCACCACGCCCGAGATGGCATCCGACCCGTAGATGGCCGCGGCCGGGCCGCGCAGGATCTCGATGCGCTCGATCTGTGAGGCGGGCAGGGCATTCCAGTTGGCACCGCCCGTGGCTTGCGAATCGACGCGCACGCCGTCGATGAAGACAGCGGTGAAGCGGTTCTCGCCGCCGCGAAGGAAGAGGCTGGTATTGCCCGCAGGCCCGCCGTTGCGGGAGAACTCGACCCCCGGCGTGCGCGAGAGCAGGTCGGCCACCGTGGTGGCGCCGCTGCGTTCAATGGTGTTGCGTTCGACGACGGAGACGTCGGACACCACCTCGTTCAGGGTCTGCTCGACACGGGTGGCGGTGATGACCACGGTGTCGAGGGAAGGCGCCTGGGCCAGCAGGGTCTGGGCCGCAGCGGCGCAGGGCAGGAGGGCAGCGCACACAGGCGCGGGCATCCATCGCGCAGCGCGACGGGCGGAGAGGGAAAAGGTCATGGCAGAACAGCGTTGATCGCTCCGGCCCGCTTCCCCGCAGGCCAGAACCCCATCGAGCGCGCGAACGCGCTCCCCCGTTGGCCGGTATCCGGGCTGACAGATCCACACCGATCACCTTCCCAGCCGTGACCCGAAGGACATGACCAGTGGTTGAGGATCGGCATTGAGCGCATCCGGAGGCGCGCTCGTCTGCTTACCGTTGCGGGGGCAGCGCAGGTTGGCGTGCCGGCGAGGCCGACGGCGCTTCCTGCTTCCCGTTTAACTGCCAGGCGAGACCGCCCGGCGAGCACCAACGAGAGACATTGTAGTACGACGATTCGTGCGATGTCAGCGGCGCCGCGCCGCCGTGCCACGCAGCATCAGCACCACTCCGCACAGCACGATGCCGGCGGCCAGCCATTCGGGGCCGGTGATGTGCTCGCCGGCCACCGCCACGCCCAGCACCATCGCGATCACCGGGTTGACGAAGGTGTAGCTCGACGCCAGGGCCGCGCTGGTGTTGGCCAGCAGGTACATGTAGGCATTGAAGGCGATCAGCGAGCCGAACACGACGAGGTAGAACCACGCGCCCACGGCCAGCGGCTCGGGCGGCCAGACGGGCGACTCGCCCGTGACCCAGGCCAGCGCCATCAGCACGATGCCGCCGCAGATCATTTCGCTGGCGAAACCCATCGCACCCGGGGCCATCGGCAGGCTGCGCTGGCTGAGCACGCTGCCCAGCGACCAGGTGATGCAGGCGATCGCGATGGCGGCCAGTCCCGCGGGCGAGGCCTGGAAGCCCGCGCCCTGGGTGAGCATCAGCACGCCGGCGAGGCCCACGGCGATGCCGGCCATCTCCATGCGGCCGGGCACCACGCGCCAGAGCAGGTTGAGCGCCGCGATCATCAGCGGCACCACCGCGATGAAGGCCACCACCAGGCCCGAGCCCACGGTCTGTTCGGCATAGGCCGTGCCGCCCATGCCGCCGCCCAGCATCAGGGTGCCCACCACCAGGGCGTTGCGCCATTGCCGCGCGTCGGGCCAGGCGGCACCGCGCCAGCGCATCCAGGCGGCCAGCACCACGCCGGCCAGCAGGAAGCGGGTGCCCATCTGGAAAAAGGGCGGGAAGCTGATCAGCGCGTACTTGATGGCCAGGTAGGTGGAGCCCCAGACCAGCCAGGTGGCGGCCAGGCAGAGCATCACCAGGGGGCTGAGCGCCGGAGTGGAGGGCAGCGAGGAAGTGGCGGTTGTCATGAGCTGTTGTCTTGATGTTCTAAGCCGCTATGCTAGAAAAGCTTCTGCCGCCGATGAAGACCATTTCAAAGGAGATGAAGCGGAGCCACCGTGAATTTCAAAGAAGGAAAGCGTCTTGGCCTTGAACCTTGAGCTGGACCACCACGACACCCGCATCCTGGCCGAACTGCAGGCCGATGCGCGCCTGTCCATGGCCGAACTGGGCCGGCGCGTGCACCTGAGCCAGCCGGCCGTCACCGAGCGCGTGCGCAAGCTGGAATCGGCCGGCGTCATCACCGGCTACCGCGCCAGCGTGAACCTGGCGAAACTGGGCTACGGCATCCGCGCCATCGTGCGCGTGGGGCGGGCCGAGTACGCCCGGGTGGTGAAGCTCATCCAGCAGACGCCTGAGGTGATCAATGCCTACAACGTCACCGGCGAGGACAGCTGGATCCTCGAAATTGCGGTGATCGACGTCTCCCACCTCGATGCGGTGGTGACGAAGTTCTGCCTCCTGACGGAAACTTCGACCTCCATCATCCTGAATGCCGCGCGCGAGCACCAGCCCATGCTGCCGGCCCGGCCCGAGGACGTGAAGCCTCCCATCAAGAAAGTCGACAACGCATGAACTTCGAGCAGTTTTCCACCTGCGACCTGTGCGACGAGCACAAGGGCGACACCGATGGCGTCTTCCGCGTGCTGCCGCCGGTCTTCCACAGCTATGGCGGCCGGACCCGCTTTGCCGGCCCGGTGCGCACGGTGAAGTGCTATGAAGACAACACCGAGGTGAAGGCCCTGCTGGAAGGCCCGGGCCACGGCCAGGTGCTGGTGGTGGACGGTGGCGCCTCGCTGGCGCGCGCCCTGGTGGGGGGCAACATCGCCGCCGCCGCGGCGAAGAACGGCTGGGCCGGCGTGGTGGTGAACGGCTGCGTGCGCGACCTGGCCGAGATGCAGGCCTGCGACGTGGGCATCCGCGCGCTGGCGCTCATCCCCATGCCCACCGAACGCCGCCACCAGGGCCAGCGCGACGTGCCCGTGCAGGTGCAGGGCGTGTGGGTGCGGCCCGGCGAATGGCTGTTTGCCGACGACGACGGCATCGTGGTGATGCCGGCGCAGGGCTGATCGGTCCCATCATGTTGGCGTGGCCTGCCATTCCCCCCGAGCACCTGGCGCAGTTGCAGCGACGGGTGTCGATCATGGTGGCCAGCCGCGACGATCGCCTCGTGCCCCACCTGGTGCGGGGCCTGGGCTGCCGGCTGCAGGACGAGCCCCTGCGGATCACCGTGCTGCTCAGTGCCAGGGGCAGCGAGCAGGTGCTGGACGACCTGCGTTGCAGCGACCGGATCGCCGTGACCTTCAGCGAGCCCAGCACGCACCGCACCATCCAGTTCAAGGGGCGTGGGGTGGACATCCGGCCCGGCGAGCGGGCCGACCGTGAGTTGGCGGCCGCCTATGCACAGCGCCTGTGCGACGAGATCGTGCCCATGGGCTACCCCTATCCGGTGATCGCCGGTCTGCTGGCGCACGACCCCTTCCAGCTCGTGGCCGTGAGCTTCACGCCCGAGGCCAGCTTTGACCAGACGCCTGGCGCCCACCCGGCCGGACCTTCGGGGGCCGCATGAGCATCCACCCCCATGCCGTCGCGATCTCACTCGACGACATCCGGCCCTGCTTCGAAGGCGCCATCCCGTCGATGATGGCCACCTGCGATGCCGAGGGCGTACCCAACGTGGCCTACCTCTCGCAGGTGGACTATGTGGACGCCCACCACCTGGCGCTGTCCTTCCAGTTCTTCAACACCACGCGGCGCAATGTGCTGGCCAACCCGCAGGTCGAGATCCTGGTGACCCACCCCTACACCTCGGCCATCTACCGCCTGCGCGCGCGCTACCTGCACACGCAGACCTCGGGGCCGCTGTTCGAGCGCATGAAGGCGCGGCTGTCGGGCATCGCCTCGCACACCGGCATGAGCGAGGTGTTCCGGCTGAAGGGGGCCGACCTCTATCGCGTGGAGTCCATCGTGCACGTGGACAAGCCCGACCTGCCGGCCCCGCCTGCGGGCAGCGGGCGCCTGTCGGCACTGCGGCGCGCGAGCGAGCAGCTCGCGGCCTGCCACGACCTGGACACCCTCTTCGACACCACGCTCGACGTGTTGCGCGACGAGTTCGACATCCGCCACGCGATGCTGCTGATGCTCGACGCCTCGGGCCAGCAGCTCTACACCGTGGCCAGCCGGGGCTACCCGAACTCGGGCGTGGGCTCCGAGATCGCGCTCGGCCAGGGCGTGATCGGCGTGGCCGCGCGCGAACGCACGCCGGTGCGCATCAGCCATCTCACCGCCGAATACACCTACAGCCGCGCGGTGCGCGACGGCCTGCGCCGCGCGGGCGCCGAGGCCGGAGCCCCGGCTGGGGCCGATCGCGAGATCCCCTGGCCCGGCCTGGCCGAGCCGCACAGCCAGCTGGCCGTGCCCCTGGTGGTGGGCGGCGACTTGCTGGGCGTGGTCTTTGTCGAAAGCACCGAAGACCTGCGCTTCAGCTACGACGACGAGGACGCCCTGGTCTGCCTGGCCGGCCACATCGGTCGGGCCGTGCGCCAGTTCCAGGCGGGCGCCGACGAATCCGAGGACGGGCCCGCGGCCGAGGTGCCCGCCAGCGCGGCCCCGGCCGTCGACCCCGCGCAGTCGCCACTGCCCGTGCGCTACTTCCCGGTGGATGGCAGCGTCTTCTTTGGGCACGACTACATCATCAAGGGGGTCGCCGGTGCCATCCTGTGGAAGCTCGTCAGCGACCACGTGCAGCACGGCCGCAACGAGTTCACCAACCGCGAACTGCGGCTCGACCCGCGCATCCGCCTGCCCGACGTGTGCGACAACCTCGAGGCCCGCCTGGTGCTGCTCACGCGCCGCCTGGTCGAGCGCCAGACGCCCGTGACCCTGCACAAGACGGGCCGAGGCCGCTTTGCGGTGCAGGTCCAGCGCCCGTTGGTGCTGGAAGAGGCCTGACGGCAAGTGTTCAGGCGGCTTCGCCGTAGTGGTCCCAGGCAGCCTCGCTGGCGGGCAGGTGCAGCTCGCGCGTCAGCGCCGCCCAGTCGTGGGCCGACAGTCGCGTGCGCGCCAGGTCCATCACTGCCTTGAAGGCCGGAGCGGGGGCCTTCTGGCGCATGTCGCCCAGCATCAGCGCGCGCTCGGTGGCGTTCACCGCGGGCAGCATCCAGAACATCACGTTCATCATCTCGTCCGGCGGAATGGATGCCACCAGCTCGTCGTGAAGGTCCATCAGCTCTGCGTCGGTGTAGTGGGCCCACAGCACGGCGTTGTGCTCGGTCTCTTCGTAGTGCATGTGCTCGAGGTTGTCGGCCATGAAGAGCGCCAGCGCGTGATAGAGCCGGTTCCACGCGGCCTCGCGGTCGCCCGCCGGGCACAGGTCGGCCACCAGGGCCAGATCGCTCAGGGCTTCCAGATGGTCATCGTGTGCCCCATGCTCGGCCGCGATGCGCGCCGACGTCCCCGGCTGCGCCTGCTCCAGCGCGGGGTGCATGAAGCGGTTCTCGTGCTCGATGTGCCCGGCGAACATCTTCACCAGCGCGTGCACGCGGTTCAGGCTCTCGCGCACCTGGGCCCCGTCGGCCAGGTCGGTGGTGCCCACGCGCGTGAGCGTGTCGCTGAGCATGAGGCGCAAGGCCTTGTGGATGCCCCCGTACAGGTTCAGCCGTGCTGCGCTGTCTTCTTGTGCGGCGGCCGCCTTCTGGGCGGCGTGCGCGGCGTGGGTGGAGGGGGCGGTGTCGTGGAGTGTCGAAATGGTATTCATGGTTCCTGCGTCGCTGTCTCGTGTCTGGCGCCGGAAACCCTTCCCGGCACGCAGCGCAACTGTAGGAACCGGCACCAAAGGGCGTTGCTAAATTTGCGCTCAGCGAACCTTCAAGAATTCTTAAGTCCCTCTTGTGGGGGTGCCCCGGGGAGGGCGACGGCCCGTCAGAGAAGCGCTACGCTGCGGGCGGCCCGGTGGGGGAGCTCAACGTCAGGGGTGAACCAACGGACAGCAGCATGCACGGTCAGCCCCCCAGGTTGGTGAGTCGTTCGTGCTGGTTGCGGGATTCGGCTCGCGCGGGCCGCGTCAGTGCGCTACCATTGAGCCATCTTCGGAGATGGCATGCCTCCGTGAACCGCCCGGGTCGGCCGGGCTGATGATGCCTACCAGACTGCCTTGAGGGTGGCTGCGTAGGCATTTTCGCTTCCGCCCTGGTTTGACACGAAAGACGGAAGCTCGATGGGATCTCTTCTTGCCATCAGTCTGGGTGCCTCCCTTGGAGCCATCCTGCGCTGGATGCTCGGTGTCCAGCTCAACTCTGTGTTTCCCTCCTTGCCGCTGGGCACGCTGGTGGCCAATTTGCTGGGGGGCTATCTGGTGGGGGCCTCGCTCGCATTTTTCGCAGGCCACCCTTCCTTGCCGCCCGAATGGCGGCTGTTCCTCGTCACAGGGCTGCTGGGCGGCCTGACCACGTTTTCCACGTTCTCGGCAGAAGTTGTCACGCAGCTGATGCAGGGGCGTTGGGTATGGGCGCTGAGCACGGTGACCGTGCATGTGGCGGGCAGTCTGGTCATGACCTTGCTGGGCGTTGGCACCATCAACTGGGTGCGTCAACTTTCGTGGACAGGAGGCTGATCATGAAGGGATATCAGGTCACATTCTTCACTGGTGAGAGTCGGCGGCACGGTCATGTCCCCATGGGGCGTTGGCTGGTCGAGGCGGTTCAGTCGCTGGGGATCAGGGGGGCGACCCTCAACACCGGTGTGCAGGGCATCGGGCGCGATGGCAAGCTCCATTCCGCTCACTTCTTTGATCTCGCCGACCAGCCGGTGGAAGTCATGGTCGTCGTGAGCGAAGCCGATGGCGAGAGGCTTTTCTCGCTGCTGGAGCGCGAGGAGGCCAACGTGTTTTATGTGAAGACGCCCGTGGAATTCGGCGTTGTCGGTGCACCCAAGGCGTGAGGCGGCGATGGAGCGATGGGTCGTCTATGCGTGGCTGTCCATGTTCTTCGCCGGGTTCACGTCCGTGATTGCCAAGATGGGGCTGTCGGGCATCTCCGGCGACCTGGGGCTGGCCGTGCGCACCTGCTTCGTGTTCGTCTTTGTGCTGATGTTCGCCGCAGCGGTTGTCCCGCCGGACGAGTTCCGCGGCCTGACGACCAGCAATCTCGTGTGGCTTGGCGTATCGGGCGCCACCACCGCGTGCTCGTGGGTCTTTTACTACAAGGCCATCAAGATCGGCGAAGTGTCCACTGTGGCGCTCATCGACAAAGGCAGCGTCGTGGTGGCGCTGCTACTGGCCACCATCGTTCTCCAGGAAGCCCTGACGACGACCAAGCTGGTGGGCGCCGGTCTCATCGTTGCAGGGTTGTTGGTGCTGGCGAGGGGGTGAGGGCCTTGCGCGCATCGGCTCCGGTCGGAACCCAGGCCTCGCCCCTCGACGCGATGTCACGTCGCCACCACCTCGAGCAGCCGGTCCAGGCCGCCTTCATTGATCGCCACCATCGCCTGCTCGCGCACCTTGGGCTTGGCGTGGTAGGCCACGCTCAGGCCGGCGGCGGCCATCATGAGGAGGTCGTTGGCGCCGTCGCCCACGGCGATGGCTTGTGAGGGCGGGCAGCCCAGGCGCTGGCACAGGGCCAGGAGCTGGTGCTTCTTTTCTTCGCCGTCCACGATGTCGCCCACCACACGGCCGGTGAGCCGGCCGTTCTCGATTTCCAGCACGTTGGCATGGGCGTGGTCCATGCCCAGACGTTCGCGCACGCGGTCGGCGAAGAAGGTGAAGCCGCCCGAGACGAGCAGGGTGCGCAGCCCCGCGGCGCGGCAGGCGGCGATGAGTTCGGCCGCGCCCGGGTTGAGGCGCAGGCGCTGGGTGTAGACCTCCATCAGCGCGCCTTCGGGCACGCCCTTGAGCAAGGCCACGCGGCGGCGCAGGCTGTCCTTGAAGTCGGTGATCTCGCCGCGCATCGCGGCTTCGGTGATGGCGGCCACTTCGGCCTTCTTGCCCACGGCGTCGGCGATCTCGTCGATGCACTCGATGTTGATCAGCGTGGAATCCATGTCGAAGGCGATGGCCTTGTAGTCGGCCAGACGCAGCGGCGGGGTGAAGCCGCGGATGACAAGCCCCGGGGCGTGTTCGGTGAAGGTGCTCATCCGCGAATTATCGCGGCTGGGCCTCAGGGTGCATCCGGCGGCAGCAGCGCGCCGAGCGCCAGGAGCGCGGCGTCCAGCGGCAGGTGGCCGGCCATCACGAGCTGGGCCAGGCCGTGCACGGTGCCCCACAGCGCGTGGCACAGCGGGGCCGGATCGCCGCTTGGCAGCACGCCGGCCTGCTGGGCCTGCACCACACAGTCGGCCAGCAGGGCCTCGTTGCTGGCGATGAGCGGCGCCATGTCTTCACTGGGATCACCGGGTTTGCAGTACTGAGGGTCGAACACCAGGCCAAAGGCGTGCGGCTGTTCGGCTGCAAAGCGCACATAGGCCGCGCCCAGCGCCAGCAGCCGCGCGCGGGGGCCCTGGGCCTGGGCGACGGCGTCGGCTTGCGCCTGCAGGAGGCGGCGCATGCCTTCCACGCCGGCGGCGTGGATCAGCGCCTGACGATCGGCGAAGTAATGGTAGGGGGCCGTGTGGCTCACCTGGGCGGCGCGCGCGAGCTCGCGCAGGCTCAGTTGCGCGGCCGGCGTGGTGGCGAGCTGGCGCAGGGCCACGTCGAGCAGGGTCTCGCGCAAGTGGCCGTGGTGGTAGGGGCGCTTGGTGGCAGCAGATGAACTTGACACAGGAAAGATTCTACCGGACACTGGCCTCCGTCATGTTGACACTGTAAAGATTGACGGAAAGGAATGGCCATGGCCGACGTTGTCGTGATCGATGGGCACCCCCACAAGGGGTCGCTGTGTGCCGCACTGGCTCAGGACCACGCGCAGGGGTTGCGCGAGGGCGGGGCCAGCGTGGAGGTGCTGGCGCTGCGCGACCTGCGCTTCGACCCGGTGCTGTGGGTGGGGTACAGCGAGCAGCAGGCACTGGAGCCCGACCTGAAGGCCGCGCAGGCGCTGATCAGCGCTGCGTCGCGCGTGGTGGTGGTGGCGCCGGTGTGGTGGGGGTCGGTGCCTGCGCTGCTGAAAGGCTTTTTCGATCGCACGCTGGAGCGGGGCTGGGCCTTCCGCTACCTGCAGAACGGCACGCCCGAGGGCCTGCTGGCCGGGCGCAGCGCGCGCGTCATCATGACCACCGACTCCCCGGGCTGGTACCTGCGCCTGCTGCAGGGCAACCCGACGGCCAACGCGCTGGTGCGCAGCACGCTGAAGTTCTGCGGCTTCAAGCCGGTGGACTTCACCCGCATCGGCCCGGTGCATGGGGCCGACGAAGTGCAGCGTGCAGCGTGGCTGGCGAAGGTGCAGGCCCTGGGCCGCAACGATGCCCGGCGCCTGGTGCGCGCTAGGCCACGGCCGGCGTCGGCGTCCCCAGCGAACGCAGCACGTCGCGGATGAACTGGGCGCGGTCTTTCGGTTCGGGCAGCGCCTTGTCGATGCGCAGCTTGTCGTTGCCGGCCAGCTTGATGTGGCGGTTCTTCTGCACCAGCTCGATGATGCGCATCGCGTCGATGGGCGGGTTCGGGCGGAAAGTGATGGCCATGCCCGCTGGGGCGGCGTCGATCTTCAGCACGCCGTAGGGCTTGGCGAGCACCCGCAGCCGGTGCACGTCGAAGAGGGTCTGGCCCTGTGGGGGCAGCTTGCCGAAGCGGTCGGTGATTTCTTCGAGCAGCGCGTCGATCTGGTCGGCGTTCTCGGCCGTGGCCAGGCGCTTGTAGAGGTTCAGGCGCACGTGCACGTCGCCGCAGTAGGCGTCGGGCAGCAGGGCCGGGGCGTGCAGGTTGATCTCGGTGGTGACGTTCAGCGGCGACAGCAGATCGGGCTCGCGGCCGGCCTTGAGGTCGCGCACGGCCTGCGCGAGCATGTCGTTGTAGAGCTGGAAGCCCACCTCCTGCATGTTGCCGCTCTGGCTGTCGCCCAGCACCTCGCCGGCGCCGCGGATTTCCAGGTCGTGCATCGCGAGGTAGAAACCCGAGCCCAGTTCCTCCATGCTCTGGATGGCCTCCAGCCGCTGTGCCGCCTGTTTGGTGAGGCCTTCCACGTCGGGCACCAGCAAGTAGGCATAGGCCTGGTGGTGCGAGCGACCCACTCGGCCGCGCAGCTGGTGCAGCTGGGCCAGGCCGAACTTGTCGGCGCGGCTGATGACGATGGTGTTGGCCGTGGGCACGTCGATGCCGGTCTCGATGATGGTCGAGCACAGCAGCACGTTGTAGCGCTGGGCCACGAAGTCGCGCATCACGCGCTCCAGCTCGCGCTCGTGCATCTGGCCATGGGCCACGGCGATGCGGGCCTCGGGCAGCAACTCGGCCAGCTTCTCGCGCCGGTTCAGGATGGTCTCGACCTCGTTGTGCAGGAAGTAGACCTGGCCGCCCCGCTTGAGCTCACGCAGCACGGCCTCGCGGATCACGCCGCTGCCCTCGTTGCGCACGAAGGTCTTGATGGCCAGGCGCCGCTGCGGTGCGGTGGCGATCACCGACAGGTCGCGCAGGCCTTCCAGCGCCATGCCCAAGGTGCGCGGGATGGGCGTGGCGGTGAGGGTGAGCACGTCCACCTCGGCGCGCAGGGCCTTGATGGCTTCCTTGTGACGCACGCCGAAGCGGTGCTCCTCGTCGATGATGAGCAGGCCCAGACGGGCGAACTTCACGTCGGGCGAGAGCAGCTTGTGGGTGCCCACGACGATGTCCACCGTGCCGTCGGCCAGGCCGTCGAGCGCCTGGCGCACTTCCTTGCCGGTGCGAAAGCGCGAGAGTTCGGCGATCTTCACCGGCCACTGCGCAAAGCGGTCGGACAGCGTCTGGTAGTGCTGCTCGGCCAGCAGGGTGGTGGGGGCCAGCAGCGCCACCTGCTTGCCGCCCGTCACCGCCACGAAGGCAGCGCGCAGGGCCACCTCGGTCTTGCCGAAACCCACGTCGCCGCACACCAGCCGGTCCATGGGGCGAGGGCTCACCATGTCCTGGATGACGGCGTGGATGGCGGCGTTCTGGTCGGCGGTTTCCTCGAAGCCGAAGCTCGCGGCAAAGGCTTCGTAGTCGTGCGGCGAGAAGCGGAAGGCATAGCCCTCGCGTGCGGCGCGGCGGGCGTACAGGTTCAGCAGCTCGGCGGCCGTGTCGCGCACCTGCTCGGCTGCGCGGCGCCTGGCCTTTTCCCACTGGCCCGAGCCCAGGCGGTGCAGCGGCGCCTCGTCGGCGCTCACGCCGGTGTAGCGGCTGATGAGGTGGAGCTGCGACACCGGCACGTAGAGCGTGGCCTTGTCGGCGTACTCCAGGTGCAGGAACTCGCTCGGGCCCCCATCCTGCCCGTTCGCCAGGTCGATGTTCATGAGCCCCTGGTAGCGCCCGATGCCGTGGTTGGCATGCACCACCGGGTCGCCCACCTTCAGCTCCGACAGGTCCTTGATCAGCGCATCGACGTTGCTGACCTGCTCCTGCTTCTTGCGCCGGCGCGCGGTGGGCGTGGCGGCGAAGAGTTCGGTTTCGGTGACGAACTGGAGGGCGGGCGCAGGCTCAGGGCGCACCCAGTGGAAGCCGGCGGCCAGCGGCGCCACGGTGATCGCGAAGTGCGCGTCGCCGGCCTCGAAGGCGGCCAGCGAATCGACCGTGGGCGGCTCGATCTTGTTGTCGCGCAGCAGCTCCAGCAGGCTTTCGCGGCGGCCGGGCGATTCGGCCACGATCAGCACGCGGTGCGGCGTGGTGCCCACGTGCAGTTGCAGGCGCTTGAGCGGTTCGGTGGCGCCGCGCTCGGCCGAGAGGTCGGGCAGGGGGCGGGCCCAGTCCACCGCGTCGCTGCCGCGCAGCGCCAGCTGGGCATGTGCGTTGGCCAGGCTGAAGAAGTCTTCCGGGCGCAGGAAAAGGTCTTCGGGTGGCAGCAGCGGGCGTTCGGGATCGTGCTGCAGGAAGCGTTGGCGCTCGCGGGTGTCGGTCCAGAAGCGTTTCAGGGCCTCGTCGATCTCGCCGTGCAGGGCGATGACGGCCGCCTCGCCCAGGTACTGGAAGATCGTGGCCGTCTCGTCGAAGAAGAGCGGCAGGTAGTACTCGATGCCGGCGGTGGCGATGCCGTTGCCGATGTCCTTGTAGACGCGCGCCTTGCTCGGGTCGCCCTCGATGCGCTCGCGCCAGCGGGCGCGGAATTTCGCGCGGGCGTCCTCGTCCATCGGGAACTCGCGTCCGGGCAGCAGACGCACCTCGGGCACGGGGTAGAGGCTGCGCTGGCTGTCGGGGTCGAAGGTGCGGATGGAGTCGACCTCGTCGCCGAACAGATCCACCCGGTAGGGCACGGCCGAGCCCATGGGGAAGAGGTCGATCAGTCCGCCGCGCACGGCGTATTCGCCCGGCGACACCACCTGGCTCACATGGGTGTAGCCCGCCAGGGTGAGCTGGGCCTTCAGCGAGGCCTCGTCCAGCCGTTCCTTCTGCTTGAAATGAAAGGTGTAGCCGGCCATGAAGGCGGGTGGCGCCAGGCGCACCAGGGCCGTGGAGGCGGGCAGCAGCACCACATCCACGTCCTTCTGCAGCACGCGCCACAACGTGGCCAGGCGTTCGGAGATGAGGTCCTGGTGGGGCGAGAAGGTGTCGTAGGGCAGGGTCTCCCAGTCAGGGAAGACCGCGCAGCGCAAGGCCGGGTCGAAGAAGGCGAGCTCGTCCTGAAGGCGCTGCGCATCGGCCGGCTCGGCGGTGACGATGGCCGTGAGGCGCTTCGCATTCGCCTGCTCCCGGGCAAAGCGGGCCAGCAGCAAGGCGTCGGCCGAGCCCGGCGGGCGGGGCAGGGTGTAGCGTTTGCCGGGAGACAGGGTGGGGATCAGCATGGGGGCGGCGCGACGAAAAGCAAAACGCCCCGACAGGGCGCTCCCCCGGGGCGAACGGTGGGCCGAATTATAGAATCCGGCTCCCCATGCTGATCTCCCACGAGCCTCCTCGCTGCTACGCCCTGGTGCCCTGCGCCGGCGTGGGTGAACGCTCGGGTGCCGCCGGCCCCAAGCAGTACGAAATGCTCGCCGGGCGCAGCGTGGTGGCCCACACCCTGGAGGCGCTGGCGGCCGTGCCGCGGCTGGCGGGCACGCTGGTGGTGCTGGCGCCCAATGACTCGCGCTTCGAGACCGCCGCCCCGGGCTTTGCCGGCTGGGTGGCCCGTGTGGGTGGTGCGAGCCGGGCGGCCTCGGTGGCCAACGGCCTGGCGGCGCTGGTGGAGCAGGGCGCCCAGCCCCACGACTGGGTGCTGGTGCACGACGCAGCGCGTTGCCTGCTGCGCCCCGAATGGGTCGATGCCCTGATCGACGCCTGCTTCGATGACGAGGTGGGCGGCCTGCTGGCCCTGCCGGTGGCCGACACGCTCAAGGAGGAGGCCGAGGGCCGCAGCGTGGCCACGCTGGACCGGCGCGCCAAGTGGCAGGCACAGACGCCGCAGATGTTCCGCCTGGGCCTGCTGCGCCCTGCGCTGGCGCATGGCGGCGACGCCGTCACCGACGAAGCCAGTGCCATCGAGGCCCTGGGCCACCGGCCCAGGCTGGTGACGGGGGCGCTGGAGAACTTCAAGATCACCTATCCCCAGGACTTCGTCCTGGCCGAGCGCCTGCTGAGGACACGCTGATGGACATCCGCATCGGAGAAGGCTGGGACACCCATGCGCTGGTGGCCGGCCGCAAGCTCATCCTGGGTGGGGTCGAGATCCCGCACCATCTGGGCCTGCAAGGCCACTCCGATGCCGATGCCCTGTTGCACGCGATCACCGATGCCCTGCTGGGGGCGGCGGCGCTGGGCGACATCGGCCGCCACTTCCCCGACACCGACGAACGCTTCCGCGGCGCCGATTCCTCGGTGCTGCTGGCCGAAGCCATGCGCCGCGTGCGCGAGCGGGGCTACGAGCTCATCAACCTCGACGCCACCATCGTGGCCCAGGCGCCCAAGATGGCGCCCCACATCCCGGCGATGTGCCAGCGCATCGCGGCCGCTCTGGGCTGCGGCGTGGAGCAGGTGAACGTGAAGGCCAAGACGGCCGAGAAGCTCGGGCCCGTGGGCCGGCAGGAGTCGATCGAGGCGCGCGCGGTGTGCCTGCTGCGTCGCGCCTGATCAAGGCGCCTTGCGCAGCCGGATGCGCGCCACGAGTCCGGTGTCGGGCGGTGGCGCATTGCTCAGCTCGAAGGTGCCACCCATGCGGATGATGGTCTTCTCGACGATGGCCAGCCCGAGCCCGGCGCCGGTGGCGGCGGTGCGGGCTGCGTCGCCGCGGAAGAAGGGTGTGGTGAGCTGGGGCAGTTTCTCCGGGGAGACGCCGGGGCCATGGTCGCGCACACTGATGATGACCCAGGGGCCAGTGCGCGCATAGGTGACCTGCACGAAGGCAACGCCAGTGTCCGCGCTGCGGGCGTAGCGACGTGCATTCTCGAAGAGATTGCCGATCACCCGACCCAGCTCGGTCTCGTCGGCCATCACCATGGTGTCGATCGCCACGCGCGACTCGATGCGGATCTGGCTGGTGTCGCGGAAGGCGGCGGCGGCCCGGTCGATCACGCCGGACAGGTGCACCGGCACGAGCTTGACCTCGCTGGGACGGGCGTAGTCCATGAACTTGTCGATGATGGCATCGAGCTGGTCGATGTCGGCGGCCATGTAGCGGCGCGCTTCTTCGTCCTGCACGCTCATCTCGGCCTCCAGGCGCAGCCTCGCCAGCGGCGTGCGCAGGTCGTGCGAGATGCCGGCCAGCATCACGGCACGGTCTTCCTCCACCTTCGCCAGCTCGCGGGCCATGCGGTTGAAGCCCTTGTTGACCTCGCGGATCTCGCTGGTCATGGTGTCTTCATCCAGGCGTGATTCGTATTCGCCCTCACGGATGCGGCTGGCAGCGAAGGACAGTTGTCGCAAGGGCTGGTTGATGAGCCGGGCCACGGCGGCCGAGCCGATCACCGTGGCCAGCAGGGCAATGCCCACCCAGACGAACCACGTCGAGCCTGTCACGGCCTCCAGGCGCCGGGGGTCGGCCTGCATCCAGTAGCGGTCGCTTTCGATGGCGAAGTCGATCCACAGGCCCGGGCGGCCGTTGACACTGGCGGCCACCACCGTGGTGGGGCCCAGGCGCGAGCGCAGTTCCTCGGCGATGCGGCGCGAGAAGCGGTCGGTGTCGAAAGGCACGTAGGTGTCACCCGGCTCGCGCGGCTGAACGCGGATGGCTTCCTGCTCGGTGATGGTCTTCAGCAGGGTGACCCGGTTGATGCTGTCGGTGTAGCGCAGGGCCACGCGCGACAGGTTGACCAGGCTGGCGAGCTGCTGCGCCGCCTGCACCGCGCGCGGCTCGAACTCCAGCGCGCGGAAAGTCTGCACCCAGGAAAAGATGCCGAACCCCAGCAAGGCCCCGAGCAGCATGAAGGTGCGCCAGAACAGGCTCAGGGTGACGCGTTTGCGGGCCATCGGTCAGACAAAAAGAAGCGGGGCGAAAGACGCCCCGCAGTATGCCGTCCCCAGGCGGGCTTCGTCTTCAGGTGGTGCCGTCCGGCACGAAGACGTAGCCCACGCCCCACACGGTCTGGATGTAGCGCGGCTGGGCCGGATCGGGTTCGATCATCTTGCGCAGGCGCGAGATCTGCACGTCCAGGCTGCGGTCGAAGGGCTCGAACTCGCGGCCACGGGCCAGCTGGGCCAGCTTGTCGCGCGACAGCGGCTGGCGCGGGTGGCGCACCAGGGCCTTGAGCATGGAGTATTCGCCCGTGGTCAGCGGAATGGCCTCACCTTCGCGCGTGAGGCGCCGTTGGGCCAGGTCGAACTCGAAGGGGCCGAACACCACGGTCTGAGCCTCCTTGGTGGGGGCGCCCGGCGCCTCCATGGCCGGGCGGCGGCGCAGCACGGCGTGGATGCGGGCCAGCAGCTCGCGCGGGTTGAAGGGCTTGGGCAGGTAGTCGTCAGCGCCCACCTCCAGGCCCACGATGCGATCGACGTCCTCGACCTTGGCGGTGAGCATGATGATGGGCGTCTGGTCGTTCGCGGCGCGCAGGCGGCGGCAGATCGACAGGCCGTCCTCGCCGGGCAGCATCAGGTCGAGCACGATCAGGTCGACCGTCTCGCGCGTGAGAACCCGGTTCAAGGCCTTGGCATCCTCGGCCAGCAAGACCTCGAAGCCCTCTTGCGTCAGGTAGCGGCGCAGCAGGTCGCGGATGCGGGCATCGTCATCCACCACCACGATCTGGTCGACGCGCGGGGCCGGGTTCTGGGTGGCTGTTGTCATCTAGGAACTCCCGAATTTGTAACAACGCGGGATTGTGAGGCGGCAAATCGGGCTCAAACGGCCGTTTTGACCAAGTGTTACAAATATTGCCACTCCGACGGGGCGACGGCAAACCCCTGAGCGACACGAGGTCAACGCCACGTCAACCCAGGTAAAGCCCAGGCAAAGCCGGGCTGGGACGTCGTCAGGGGGAGGAGGCGCTGCGTTAGCCTCTGGCCTGCACCACAACTCCTCAGGAAAGGACACCGCATGAAACGATCCCTCTCCCTGGCCAGCCTGTCGCTGGCCGCCGCGCTCGCCGCCACGCCGGCCCTGGCCCAGCAGACGGCCAACCCGTCCAACGTGGTGAGCTTCTCGACCAGCGCCAACCTGGAAGTGCCGCAGGACCTGCTCAGCCTGACGCTGAACACCACCCGTGAAGGCAGTGATGCCGCCACCGTGCAGAAGGCCCTGCAGCAAGCGGTGGAGGCGGCCCTGGCACAGGCCAAGCCGTCGGCGCAGGCCGGGGCGATGGAGGTGCGCACCGGCAACTTCTCGATCTACCCGCGCTACGCAAGCCAGGGCCGGATCTCGGGCTGGCAGGGCACGGCCGAGGTGGTGCTCGAAGGCACCGACGTGCCGCGCATCACCCAGACGGCCGCACGCATCAACACGCTGAGCGTGGCCCGCGTGGCCCAGGGCCTGTCACGCCAGGCGCGCGAAAAGCATGAGTCGGCCGTGCAGGCCCAGGCCGTGTCGCAGTTCCGGGCCAAGGCTCAGGACCTGGCCAAGCTCTTCGGCTTCAGCGGCTACGAGCTGCGGGAAGTGAACGTGTCGACCAACGAGCCGGGCATGAGCCCCATGCCCATCATGATGCGCGCCAAGTCGGACATGATGGCCTCCGAGGCGGCGCCCCTGCCGGTGGAAGCCGGCAAGGCGCTCGTCACGGTGACCGTCAGCGGCAGTATCGCGCTGACGAAGTAAAGCGACCCGCGGGCCGCCGCGCCGGGCCGCTCCCAAGCCAGGCCCGCCCCCTCACGGAGGGGTGGCCGTCGTACCCGGCGGCCGGGGTGCCGTCATCACTGCGCGACCCAGCCGCCGTCCATGTTCCAGGCCACGCCGCGGACATTGTCGGCGGCGCTGGAGCACAGGAAGACGGCCAGCTCGCCCAGCTGCTCGGGCGTGGTGAACTGCAGCGAAGGCTGCTTCTCGCCCAGCAGTTCGCGCTGCGCCTGTTCCACGCTGATGCCGCCCTGGGCCGCACGCGCGTCGATCTGCTTCTGCACCAGGGGAGTGAGCACCCAGCCGGGGCAGATCGCATTCACCGTCACGCCCGTGGTGGCCGTTTCCAGGGCGACGGACTTGGTGAAGCCCACGATGCCATGCTTGGAGGCCACGTAGGCCGATTTCTGAGCGGAGGCCACCAGGCCGTGCGCCGAGGCCACGTTGATCACACGGCCCCAGTTGCGCTGCTTCATGCCGGGCAGCGCCAGCCGGGTGGTGTGGAAGGCCGAGCTGAGGTTGATGGCGATGATGGCGTCCCACTTCTCGGGCGGAAAGTCTTCCACCGGCGCCACGTGCTGGATGCCGGCGTTGTTGACCAGGATGTCCGCGCCGCCGAAGTCCTTGGCGGCATAGGCCATCAGGTCGGCGATCTGCGCCGGCTGGCTCATGTCGGCACCGTGGTAGCCCACGCGCACGCCCGTCTTCGCCACTTCGGTTTTCGCCGCCTCGACGTCGCCGAAACCGTTGAGCACCACGTTCGCACCTTGGCGCGCGAGCGCCAGGGCCACGCCCAAGCCGATCCCGCTGGTCGAACCCGTGACCAGGGCCGTCTTGCCTTTCAACATATGGAGTCCTCTTTGCTATGGTTCAGGGAGAATCAGCGACAAGCCCATGAATTATCGGAGAGGAAGCCGCCCATGACGCAGCCGCGCCTTGATTTTGTGCAATGCCTGGACGCCTCAGGCTTGCACCGCATGGCCTACTGGGAGTGGGGCGACCCGGCCAATGGCCGCGTGCTGGTGTGTGCGCATGGCCTGTCGCGCCAGGGCCGGGACTTCGACGTGCTCGCCCAGGCCCTGTGCGACCGCTACCGGGTGGTGTGCCCCGATGTGGTGGGGCGGGGCCGGTCGGACTGGCTCGATGAACCCATGGGGTACCAGATTCCCACCTACGTGGCCGACATGGTCACCTTGCTCGCGCGTCTCAGGGCCGAGACGCTGGACTGGGTGGGCACCTCGATGGGCGGGCTGATCGGCATGGGTCTGGCTTCGCTGAAAGGCTCGCCGATACGCCGCCTGGTGCTCAACGACGTGGGGCCCACGATCGAGCCTGCAGCGCTCGCGCGCATCGGTACCTATCTGGGACAGGTGCATCGTTTCGAGACAGTCGAGGCGGCGGCCGATTATTTCTGGTCCATCTCCCAGGGCTTCGGTCCGCACACCCGCGAGCAGTGGCTGGCCCTGACCCGCCCCATGCTCAAGGAGGTGAACGATGACCGGGGGCGGGCCTATGTTCCCCATTACGACCCGCGCATCGCCGTGCCCTTCCACGCGACCACACCGGAGATGGCCGCTGCGGCCCAGGCCTTGTTGTGGCAGCGCTACGACGCCGTGCGGGCGCGCACGCTCGTGATCCGCGGGGCCCAGTCCGACCTGCTCACGGCACAGACCGCGCAGGCGATGTCCGAGCGGGGGCCGAAGGCCCGTGTGATCACCCTCCCCGGCGTGGGGCATGCGCCCACCCTGGTCGATCCGGCCCAGGTGGCAGTGATACAGGAGTTCCTGTCCGCGACATGAAGACCAGTCATCAGGATGCGGCGCCGCAGGCCGCACCCATCGTGCAATTGGCTGGAGGGCTGGATCAGCCCGGCCGGTCCGCTTCAATGCGCGGCCCCGGCATGGCCGAGGCCCTGGCGCAGGAGATGGCGCGGCTTGAACGCGCGCGCGCCTTCGCCGAACCCTTGCTGGCCGGGCAGCGGCTCGACACCGGCGAGGATGCGCTGGATCACGCCGCGGGCGTGGCCTCCATCCTGCGCGCCATCGGTGCCTCGCCCTCCCTCCTGGCGGCGGTCTATCTCGTCTATGTGGGCGAATACCTCAACAAGCCCGAGGACGTGATCGGCAAGGCTTTCGGGGCCTCGTACGCAAGCCTGGTGGCAGCCACGCGCAAGCTGGTGCAGATCCAGCGCAATGCCCGCGATGCGCTGGTGGACGAGGACATGCGCGCCGAGCAGACCGAACGCGTGCGCAAGATGCTGCTGGCCTTCTCGCGGGATCTGCGCGTGGTGCTGGTGCGGCTGGCCTCGCGGCTGCAGACGCTGCGCTACTACGCGCAGTCCAAGCGCGATTGCCCGCTGGTGCTGGCGCGCGAGTCGCTGCATGTGTTCGCGCCGCTGGCCAACCGCCTGGGCATCTGGCAGATCAAGTGGGAGCTGGAAGACCTGTCCTTCCGCTTCCTCGAGCCCGAGCAGTACAAGGCCATCGCGCGCATGCTCGATGAAAAGCGCATCGAGCGCGAGCAGGTGGTGGAGCAGGCCCGCCAGCGCCTGAGCGCGCAGCTGCGAGAACAAGGCATCCCGGCACTCGTGCAAGGGCGGCCCAAGCATCTCTACAGCATCTGGAAGAAGATGCGCGGCAAGCAGCTCGACTTCTCGGGGGTGTTCGACCTGCGCGCGCTGCGCGTCATCGTGCCCACCGTGCCCGACTGCTACGCCGCGCTGGGGCTGGTGCATGAACGCTACCGCCCGCTGCCGGAAGAATTCGACGACTACATCGCCAAGCCAAAACCCAATGGCTATCAGTCGCTGCACACCGTGGTCTACGACGAGCAGGGGCGCAGCCTGGAGATCCAGATCCGCACCCAGGCCATGCACGAGCACGCCGAGCATGGCGTGGCGGCCCACTGGGCCTACAAGGAAGCGGGCACCAAGGGCTACGCCGGTGTGAGCGCCGCCGGTGATTTCGAGGCCCAGGTGGCCGAGGCCCGCAAGGCCGTGCTGCGACAGCTCCTGGCCTGGGAGCGCGACTTCTCGGGCGAGGCCTCGACCACGGGATTCGACGACCGCATCTACGTTTTCACGCCGCAGGCGGCCATCGTGGAACTGCCTGCCGGAGCCACGCCGGTGGACTTCGCCTACACCCTGCACACCGACCTGGGCCACCGCTGCCGCGGCGCCCGCGTGGACGGCGCCATGGTGCCGCTGAACACGGCATTGCACAGCGGTCAGACGGTGGAGGTGGTGGCGGCCAAGGAGGGCGGGCCGTCCATGGACTGGCTCAACCCGGAACTCGGCTACCTGCGCAGTTCGCGCGCCAAGGCCAAGGTGCGGGCCTGGTTCAATGCCCTGGCCCAGCAGCAGACCATTGCCCGCGGGCGGGAGCTGGTGGAAAAGCTGCTCCAGCGCGAAGGCCGTACGGCCATGAAGCTGGAGGACCTCGCCTCGCAGCTCGGGTTCAAGAGCGCCGACGCGCTGTTCGACGTCGTGGGCAAGGACGAATACTCGCTGCGCAACATCGAGCAGTTGTTGCGTCCGGCCGACACGGTGCCGCAGCCCGACGATCAGATCGCTCTGCGCAAGCCCCGCAGCGAAGCACCCACCGGCAAGGGCGGCGTGCTGGTGGTGGGCGTGGAATCGCTGCTCACCACGCTGGCACGTTGCTGCAAGCCGGCGCCGCCCGACGCCATCGGCGGCTATGTCACCAAGGGCAAGGGCGTGGCGGTGCATCGCGCCGATTGCTCCAGCTTCCGCCAGATCGCCGGGCGTCACCCCGAGCGCGTCATCTCCGTGGCCTGGGGTCAGCCCTCCGGCGAGAAGGCGCCGGTCTATCCGGTGGACGTGGCGGTGGAGGCGCTCGACCGGCAAGGGTTGCTGCGCGACATCTCGGAAGTCTTCGCAAAGGAAAAGACCAACGTGATCGGCGTGAACACCCAGACGGTACGCGGCACGGCGTGGATGACCTTCACAGTCGAAGTGTCCGACTCGGCCCGGCTGTCGCAGGTGCTGGCGGCGGTGGCCCAGGTGCCCGGCGTGCGGGCGGCGCGGCGCCGCTAGCGTCGTACCGTGCCAAAAACGTGCTATAGTGTCGGACTTCTTAGGCGCGTAGCTCAGCTGGTTAGAGCACCACCTTGACATGGTGGGGGTCGTTGGTTCGAGTCCAATCGCGCCTACCAAGATGCAAAGCCCCGCAGCGACCCTGCGGGGCTTTTTCCTTGGCGCGAGCCTCGCACAGGCTGGGGGCATCGTGGGGAAACCCCCTTGCGGGGTTCGAGCTGCGAACCCATAGAATGACTTCTCGCTGTGCACTGTCGTGCACTGTCCCGGTTGTTGGAGACCCCTCACATGGCACAGGCCAAACGTGGTGCTGCCGCTTCCGGCGGCGCAGGCGCCGCATCCGTGCGCACCCTCAAGAAGTACCCGAACCGCCGCCTCTATGACACCGCCACCAGCAGCTACATCACCTTGGCCGATGTGAAGAAGATGGTGCTGGCCGGCGAAGAGTTCGTTGTGCGCGACGCCAAGACCAACGAGGACCTCACGCGCAGCATCCTGCTGCAGATCATCCTGGAGGAAGAGTCCGGCGGCGTGCCGATGTTCTCCACCACCATGCTGGCCGACATCATCCGCTTCTACGGCAACGCCATGCAGGGCCTGATGGGCTCGTATCTGGAGAAGAACATCCAGGCCTTCGTCGAGATGCAGAACCGCTTCGCGGAACAGTCGCGGGGCATGGTCGAGGGCAACAAGGGCTTCTCACCCGAGTTGTGGGCCCAGTTCATGAGCGTCCAGACACCGATGATGCAGGGGCTGATGAGCAACTACCTCGAGCAGTCGAAGAACGTGTTCGTCCAGATGCAGGAGCAGATGCAGAAGCAGGCCGGGACGCTGATGCCGGGCTTCCCGGGCTTCACGCCTCCCAAACGCTGATCGTCGCGGGTCCCGGCATCCGGCGCGGCCGGGGCGGATCGGCGAAAATCCGCCCATGACGCAAGACACCTCCGTGGCGGACACCGCCACCGCCCCCAAGATCGGCTTCGTGAGCCTGGGTTGCCCCAAGGCGCTGACCGACTCCGAACTCATCCTCACCCAGCTGCGCGCCGAGGGCTACGAGACCTCCAAGACCTTCCAGGGTGCCGACCTGGTGATCGTGAACACCTGCGGCTTCATCGACGATGCCGTGAAGGAAAGCCTGGACACCATCGGCGAGGCCCTGGCCGACAACGGCAAGGTCATCGTCACCGGCTGCCTGGGGGCGCGGGCCGGGGAGGGCGGTGGCAACCTGGTGAAGGAAGTCCACCCCAAGGTGCTGGCCGTCACCGGCCCGCACGCCACCCAGGAGGTGATGGATGCCGTGCACCTGCACGTGCCGAAACCGCATGATCCTTTCGTTGACCTGGTGCCACCCACGGGCATCAAGCTCACGCCCAAGCACTACGCCTACCTGAAGATCAGCGAGGGCTGCAACCACCGCTGTTCCTTCTGCATCATCCCCAGCATGCGCGGCGACCTGGTGTCGCGGCCCATCGGTGACGTGCTGGGCGAGGCACGCCGGCTCTTCGAGGCGGGTGTGAAGGAGCTGCTGGTGATCAGTCAGGACACCAGTGCCTATGGCGTGGACGTGAAGTACCGCACCGGCTTCTGGGACGGCAAACCCGTGCGCACGCGCATGCTGGAGCTCGTGCAGGCCCTGGGCGCGATGGCGGCCGAGCATGGCGCCTGGGTGCGGCTGCACTACGTGTATCCCTATCCGCACGTGGACGAGATCGTGCCGCTGATGGCCGAAGGCCTGATCCTGCCGTATCTCGACGTGCCCTTCCAGCACGCCCACCCCGATGTGCTCAAGCGCATGAAGCGCCCGGCCAGCGGTGAGCGCAACCTGGAGCGCATCCAGCGCTGGCGCGAAATCTGCCCCGAGATCGTGATCCGCTCGACCTTCATTGCAGGCTTTCCCGGCGAGACCGAGGCCGAGTTCGAGACCTTGCTCGACTTCATGCGCGAGGCACAGATCGACCGCGCCGGCTGCTTTGCCTATTCCCCGGTGGAGGGCGCAACCGCCAACGACCTGCCCGGGGCCGTGCCCGATGCCGTGCGCGAAGAGCGCCGTGCGCGCTTCATGGCCGTGGCCGAGGCCGTGTCCACCGCCAAGCTGGAGCAGCGCGTGGGCGCCACGATGCAGGTGCTGGTCGATGCAGCGCCGGCCATGGGCCGCAAGGGCGGGACCGGGCGGAGCTATGCCGATGCCCCCGAGATCGACGGCACCGTGCGCCTGCTGCCGCCCGAGAAAGCCTCGCGCACGCTCAAGGTGGGCGAGTTCACCCGGGCCCGCATCGTCGGCACCCAGGGCCATGACCTGATCGGCCAGCCGATCTGACCCTTGGCTTGGGGTATGGTCGCGGGCATGAAGATCCTGCTGCTGAGCCATCCCCTGCCTGCCGACCCCTACCTGCACGCCCTGCGCCGCGCCCGTCCGCATGACGAGATCGTCGTGTGGTCGCGCGATCAACCCGTGGCCGACTGGGCCGATGCCGAGGTGGTGTTCGGCTGGCGTTTGCCGGCCGGTGTGGCCCAGGCGCTGCCGCGGCTGCGCTGGGTCTGTTCGGTGGCGGCCGGCGTGGAAAAGCTGCTGGTGCCTGAGCTGCCGGCTGCCGTGCCGGTGTCGCGCATCGTCGACCCCGACCAGGCGCTGGGCATCGCCCAGTACGTGACGGCCATGGCGCTGCGCTTTGCCCGCGAGCTGCCGCGCTACGACGAGCAGCAGCGTGAGCGTGTCTGGAAGCGTCACCCGATGGCCGCGGCCCGTCATCGCGTGTGCGTGCTGGGGCAGGGTGCCACGGGGCAGGAGATCTCGCGCATGCTGGCCGCCTGCGGCTTCGAGGTGCAGGGCTGGCGGCGCAGCCAGGGCCGTCCGCTGCACGAGGCCCTGCGCGAGGCGCAGATCGTCGTCTGCGCGCTGCCGCTCACGCCCGAGACCACCGGCCTGATCGACCGGGAGGCCCTGGCGGCGATGCCGCGCAGGAGCGCACTCATCAACATCGCCCGGGGAGCGCACGTGGTCGAGGAGGACCTCGTCGCGGCGCTGCGCAGCGGGCACCTGGCCTTCGCCGCGCTGGACGTGCAGGTGAACGAACCGCTGCCCCCCGACTCCCCGCTGTGGGAGGCGCCGAACCTTGTGATCACCCCACACATCGCGGCGCAGTCCTCGGTGCACACCATTGTGGCCCAGTTCGCCGAGGGGCTGGACGCGCTCGAAGCCGGCCGCCCCTTGCCCCGCCTCATCGATCGTCAACTCGGATACTGAAGCGCCGCCCATGAGCTCCCGCCCGCCCCGTATCAGTACACACCTCATTCACCACCCCTACCGCGCGCCGTCGGAATTCGATGCCACGGTGCCGGGCGTGTTCAAGGCCTCGTCCGTGTTCTTCCCCAACGTGGCCGCGCTGCGCCAGCGGCGCTGGGACGACAAGAGCGCCTACACCTACGGCCTGCACGGCACGCCCACCACCTTCATGCTCGAAGAGCGCCTGGCCACGCTGGAAGGTGCGCGCCACGTGCTGCTGGCGCCCAGCGGCCTGTCGGCCATCACGACGGTGGACATCGCCTTGCTGCGCCAGGGGGACGGGGTGGTGCTGCCCGACAACGTCTACGGGCCCAGCCTGAATTTTGTCGAACAGGAACTCGCCCGGTGGGGCATCACGCACCGGCTCTACGACCCGATGGATGCCGCCTCGCTCGCAGCCGTGCTGTCGCCCGAAGTGAAGCTGGTGTGGCTGGAAGCGCCCGGCTCGGTGACGCTGGAGTTCCCCGACCTGCGTGCCCTGGTGCGCACGGTGCGCGAGAAGGCGCCGCAGGCCGTGGTGGCGCTGGACAACACCTGGGGCGCCGGTCTGGCCTTTGCGCCGTTCGAACTGGGCGAGGGCCTGGGCGTGGACCTCACCGTGCATGCCCTGACCAAATACCCCTCCGGTGGTGGCGACGTGCTGATGGGCTCGATCGCCTGCCGCGATCCTGGCCTGTACCAGACCCTGGCCTGGGCCCACAGCCGCCTGGGCCTGGGGGTGGGCCTGAACGATGTGGAGGCTGTGCTGCGGGCCTTGCCCTCGCTGGAATTGCGCTACCACGCCCAGGACCGCGCGGCGCGCCGTATCGCGCAGTGGTGTGGCGAGCAGCCGCAGTTTGCGCGGGTGCTGCATCCGGCCACGCCGGGCTCGCCGGGTCATGAGCATTGGCAGTCGCTGTGTTCGTCCGCGGCCGGGCTGCTGACGGTGGAACTGGACCCGCGCTTCTCCGCGGCTCAGGGGGACGCCTTCGTCGATGCCCTGAAGCTGTTCCGGATTGCCTGGTCGTGGGGCGGGCCGGTCAGCCTGGCGGTCCCGTATCACGCCTCGCGCATGCGGCGCCTGCCCACGCCCTACCGGGGCACGCTGGTGCGGCTGTGCATCGGCCTGGAAGCGGTGGACGACCTGATCGCCGATCTCGCGCAGGCCAAGGACTCAGCCCTTGGTGCCGGATGAGACCTTGTGCCGCATCAGGCGGCCTTTCTCCCTTTCCCAGTCGCGCTTCTTCTCGGTCTCGCGCTTGTCGTGCATCTGCTTGCCCTTGGCCAGCGCGATCTCGGCCTTCACCAGGCCCCCCTTGTAGTGCAGATTGAGCGGCACCAGGGTGTAGCCTTTTTGCTCCACCTTGCCGATCAAACGCCGGATCTGGTCCTTGTGCATCAGGAGCTTCTTGGTGCGGTCGGCCTCGGGTCGCACGTGGGTCGAGGCGGTGCGCAGGGCGTTGATGCGGCAGCCGATCAGGTAGAGCTCGCCGTCCTTGATGACCACGTAGCCGTCGGTGAGCTGGACCTGACCGGCTCGGATGGCCTTGACCTCCCACCCGGACAGCACGATGCCCGCCTCGAAGCGTTCCTCGATGAGATAGTTGTAGTGGGCTTTGCGGTTTTCGGCGATGGACATGGGAAGCAAGGTGGGGGCGCGAGCCCTAACTACAATCCCGGCATTGTATGAAGCACGTCAAGAAGTCCGTCCTGCTGTGGTACTCGCCGCGTGAAATGTACGACCTCGTCACCGGCGTGATGGACTATCCCGTTTTCCTGCCTTGGTGCGAGAAAGCCGACATCCTGTCGGAAACCGAGCACGAGATGATCGCGCGCCTGACGTTGCGCTACGCTGGCCTGCATCACGCCTTCACGACCCGCAACACCCACCGGGCGCCTGAACTGGTGGTGGTGGAGCTGGTGGACGGCCCCTTCTCGGAGCTGGCCGGCGAGTGGCGCTTCCAGCCCCTGGGCAGTGGGCCGACCGGGCCGGCGGCCTGCAAGGTCGAACTCGATCTGCGCTACGCCTTTGCCAGTACGGCCCTGCAGACGCTGGTGAGCCCCGTGTTCGACCGCATCGCCAACACCTTGGTCGACTCCTTCGTGCGGCGGGCCGAGCAGGTCTATGGGGCCCGCTGAGGTGAAGATCGAGGTGGTCTATGCGAGCGCGCCGCACATGGTGGACCATGTGATGCTCGATCTGCCCGACGGGGCTACCGTCATGCAAGCCCTGCAGACCAGCGGCTTGCTTCAGCGGCACGAGGGCCTGCTCGATGCGGCTCGGCACCGCGTGGGGGTGTGGGGTCGGGTGGCGACGCTGGACCAGATTCTGCGCGACCGCGATCGGGTGGAGGTCTACCGGCCGCTCACCGTGGACCCCAAGGAAGCGCGGCGGCTGCGCTATCGCAAGCAACCGCGCAAGCCGAGACGAACAGGGTGAGTCGTTTCAGTCGCAGTTCGCCGCGATGAGCTCGCGCGTGCGAGCCGCTTCAGCCGCCCGGGCTTCGTCGCCGAGGATCTCTCGTTCGCCCTGGGCGTTCGTGCGGGCAATGCGAACGCCGCTGTCGAGGGTCTGCATGTAGTTGCGCGCCCGGGCGCAGTTCTCGGCGCGGGCCTGGGCGACCTTGTCCTTCTCGGCCTTTTCCTTGGCCTGGCGGGCTTGTTCCTCGGCGCGACGGCGGGCTTCGAGATCCTTGTCCACCCCGGGTGCAGAGGCGGCGGCAGCCGGCGATGCCGGGGTCTCGGTGACGGGCGCCGGGGCAAAGCTGCGCACGTTCGACGGGCGCTGCAGGATGTCGCGCTCAGGCACCGTGGATGGCGGCGGGCGGTCGCTGTACTGCACCTTGCCGGCACTGTCCTTCCACTTCCATTGCGCGGCTGCCGGCAAGGCCGACGCCAGACCCAGGGCCAGACCAAGGCAAGCCAACAGCGTGCGAGACGTGGAATTTTTCATGCGGCCAAGTGTAGCGGTCGCTCACCCAGCCAACCAAGGGGGCCAGCCCCGGTGCCACCGCCGTTCGTGACGGATCGCACAGACCCTTGGGGCGTCCAGGCCACACCGCCCCGGGGCAGGGGGGCTGGCCGCTTCCGTATAATCGCGCTTTGCGTCTGGAGCTACCCTCATGCGCCTCCTCGGTAAAGCGCTCACCTTCGACGATGTGTTGCTGGTGCCGGCGTTCTCCCAAGTCCTCCCACGCGACACCTCGCTCGCGACCCGCCTCACCCGCAACATCACCCTGAACCTGCCGCTGGTGTCCGCGGCCATGGACACGGTCACCGAGGCGCGCCTGGCGATTGCCATCGCCCAGGAGGGCGGCTGCGGCATCGTGCACAAGAACCTCTCGCCGCGTGAGCAGGCGGCCGAGGTGGCCAAGGTCAAGCGCTACGAATCGGGTGTGCTGCGCGACCCGATCACCATCTCGCCTGACACCACGGTGCGCCAGGTCAAGGCCCTGTCCGACCAGCACGGCATCTCGGGCTTCCCGGTGCTCGAAGGCAAGACGGTGGTGGGTATCGTCACCGGGCGCGACCTGCGCTTCGAGACCCGCATGGACGCGCCGGTGCGCGAGATCATGACACCGCGTGAACGGCTCATCACGGTGAAGGAGGGCGCCTCGCTCGAAGAAGGCAAGGCCCTGATGCACAAGCACAAGCTCGAGCGCGTGCTGGTGGTGAACGATGCCTTCGAGCTGCGCGGCCTGATGACGGTGAAAGACATCACCAAGCAGACCAACTTCCCGAATGCCGCCCGCGACTCGCAAGGCAAGCTGCGCGTGGGCGCCGCCGTGGGCGTGGGCGAGGGCACGGAAGAGCGTGTCGAGCTGCTGGTGAAGGCCGGTGTGGACGCCATCGTGGTGGACACGGCCCACGGGCACAGCGCCGGCGTGATCGAGCGCGTGCGCTGGGTCAAGAAGAACTTCCCGGGTGTGGACGTGATCGGCGGCAACATCGCCACCGGCGCGGCGGCGCTGGCCCTGGTGGAAGCCGGGGCGGATGCGGTGAAGGTGGGCATCGGCCCCGGTTCGATCTGCACGACCCGCATCGTGGCCGGCGTGGGCGTGCCCCAGATCACCGCGATCGACAACGTGGCCAGTGCGCTGCACGGCTCGGGCGTGCCGCTCATTGCCGATGGTGGCGTCCGCTACTCGGGCGACATTGCCAAGGCGATCGCGGCAGGTGCCAGCAGCGTGATGATGGGCGGCATGTTTGCCGGCACGGAAGAGGCGCCCGGCGAGGTCATCCTCTACCAGGGCCGCAGCTACAAGAGCTACCGCGGCATGGGCTCGATCGGCGCGATGAAGGCCGGCTCGGCCGATCGCTACTTCCAGGAAAACGACGAGACCACCAACCCCAACGCCGACAAGCTCGTGCCTGAAGGCATCGAGGGGCGGGTACCCTACAAGGGCTCGGTGGTGGCCATCCTGTACCAGATGGCCGGCGGCCTGAAGGCCGCGATGGGCTACTGCGGCTGCGCCACCATCGAAGACATGCGCAGCAAGGCCGAGTTCGTCGAGATCACCTCGGCCGGCATCCGCGAAAGCCACGTCCACGACGTGCAGATCACCAAGGAAGCCCCGAATTACCGCGTCGAGTGATTGACGCGCTTCGTTCACACAGGCAGCACCGGGTGCTGCCTTTTTTCCTTTTCGCTACAGGCCCGAACCGTGCACGACAAGATTCTCATCCTCGATTTCGGCTCCCAGGTCACCCAGCTGATCGCCCGGCGCGTGCGGGAAGCCCACGTCTATTGCGAGATCCACCCCAACGACGTGTCGGATGACTTCATCCGCAGCTTTGCGCCCAAGGGCATCATCCTTTCGGGCAGCCACGCCAGCACCTACGAAGACCACGAGCTGCGCGCCCCGCAGGCCGTGTGGGACCTGGGCGTGCCGGTGCTGGGCATCTGCTACGGCATGCAGACCATGGCCGTGCAGCTGGGTGGCAAGGTCGAGTGGAGCGACCATCGCGAGTTCGGCTATGCCGAAGTGCGCGCGCGCGGCCACACCAAGCTGCTCAACGGCATCGAGGACTTCCGCACCGCCGACGGCTACGGCATGCTGCAGGTGTGGATGAGCCACGGCGACAAGGTCACCGAGCTGCCCCCGGGCTTCAAGCTGATGGCCTCCACACCGAGCTGCCCCATCGCCGGCATGGCCGACGAGACCCGCGGCTACTACGGTGTGCAGTTCCACCCCGAGGTCACCCATACCGTGCAGGGCAAGGCGCTGCTCACGCGCTTCGTGCGCGACATCTGCGGTGCCGCGGGCGACTGGGTCATGGGCGACTACATCGAGGAAGCCGTGGCCCGCATCCGCGAGCAGGTGGGTGATGAGGAGGTCATCCTTGGCCTGTCGGGCGGGGTCGATTCCAGCGTGGCGGCCGCGCTCATCCACCGCGCCATCGGCGACCAGCTTACCTGCGTGTTCGTCGACCATGGCCTGCTGCGCCTGAACGAAGGCGACATGGTGATGGACATGTTCGCGGGCAAGCTGCATGCGCGCGTGGTGCGCGTCGATGCGAGCGAACTCTTCCTCGGCAAGCTGGCGGGCGTGAGCGACCCCGAAGCCAAGCGCAAGATCATCGGCGGCCTGTTCGTCGACGTGTTCAAGGCCGAGGCCGCAAAGATCAAGGAAACGCATGCGCGCCACGTGGCCTGGCTGGCACAAGGCACCATCTATCCCGACGTGATCGAGTCGGGTGGAGCCAAGAGCAAGAAGGCCGTCACCATCAAGAGCCACCACAACGTGGGCGGCCTGCCCGAGCAACTGGGCCTGAAGCTGCTGGAGCCGCTGCGCGAACTCTTCAAGGACGAGGTGCGCGAACTGGGCGTGGCCCTGGGTCTGCCGCCCGAGATGGTCTACCGCCACCCCTTCCCGGGCCCCGGCCTGGGCGTGCGCATCCTGGGCGAGGTGAAGAAGGACTACGCCGACCTGCTGCGCCGGGCCGACGCCATCTTCATCGAGGAACTGCGCAACACCAAGGACGAAGCCACCGGCAAGAGCTGGTACGACCTCACCAGCCAGGCCTTTGCCGTCTTCCTGCCGGTCAAGAGCGTGGGCGTGATGGGCGACGGCCGCACCTACGACTACGTGGTGGCGCTGCGCGCCGTGCAGACCAGCGACTTCATGACGGCCGACTGGGCCGAACTGCCCTACAGCCTGCTCAAGCGCGTGTCGGGCCGCATCATCAACGAGGTGCGCGGCATCAACCGCGTGACCTACGACGTGAGCTCCAAGCCACCCGCAACGATCGAGTGGGAGTGAGGGGCTGGGGGCGGGCAACGCCCCGGTTGTAGCCCAGCCGTGCCGGCGCCTGATGGAGGCGGACGGTCAAAAACTCGGAGTCGATTGGCGGCTCCATGGAAAAGCCATGGACGTGCGCTTGCGGCCAGGAGCGGTCGGTTGGGAGGGGCGGCTTTGTGCGCGACGGCTCCCTCTTTTGGGGGTACCGGGCCACCCGCGGATCATGCAAAGTGCGCCTTGCGAACGCTGCGCCAATTTGCATGAATTTTAGTACTGTACAAGCATCCAGTAAATGCCTGAAAACGAAGGCTGGGCGCGGCTTCCCGCCCGATCAGGCCGTCGGTGTTAGGGAGACAGCCGGCGGTGTTATGCAGCAGTTTTGCTCCCTATAACACGTTAGAGGCATGAGGTATTCATACGGAAACGGGCCACAGTCCCTAGCTTTTGTAATATATGCAGGGTTGGCAATATTGTTGGGGCTCCCCTTTTTCTCGGAAGGAGACGAAAGGCTGGAAAGGCTGTGGGAAATTTATATGACCCCCATGTTTGATCAGGAGCCCATTTTTCCGCTGGTCTTCGCGGCGGTCACGTCACTCGGGCTGAGTCTGCTTTATTTCAGCAAATGGTTTTCTGAATTCAGTTCTCGCCCTTCTACTGGGCGTGTTTGTACCCTGTTGTCTATCATCTTGATTCTTAATGCCCTCATTAACTTTAGCCACCTTGTTGTCTATGGATTTCTCTTTGCGGCCTTTCCTACTCTCTGGGCGTGGTGGCGCTCTGACCCAGACGATAATTGGTTATGAGCAGACCGCCTCTAACACTTCGCTCCAGCGGGACGCGCCGCAAGCGGCGCGCCCCTGAGCTTCGACGTTAGGCCTCATTGGAGTCTTGCATGCCCATCAAGATCTGTGACAACCACTTCGAGAACTGCGGAACCGGCATTAGCGCTCCAGCCGATGCCGATGTAGATATCGGAGCCAATTGCTTTGTCGCCTGTGGCAAAGCGATTGACCTTCGGGCTCCTGAAAGCTTACTGGGCGCCCTGGGTCTGAATGCCGATACACCTCTGGATGTGCTGCGCGAGGTTCTTACCTTTGTCGGGAGCGCTCCGCGAACGGAGCCGGAGATTGCCGCAAAGGCTACCTCGGCAGGTCTTTTCAATTGGCTTTCGGCCGGAGCAGACACCGCGACACTTGTTTCAGGTCTGGCTTCCCTCTACCAGCATGTTCCTCAAATCTTGGCGGCACTCCCCGGCTGAGGCCTAACAATTCATATATGGACTCCCCCGCAACGGCAAGGACCTGATCGATGAGGGCTGTGGGGGAGAAGCACCTGCAGTCGTATATCCGGCATCTGGTGTGGGATCGAAGGGGTCCCGTGCCGACATGGAATCTGCATCACCGAGGCGCCACACAATGCAAGCGGCAGGATATCCGGCATCTGGTGTGGGATCGAAGGGGTCCCGTGCCGACATGGAATCTGCATCACCGAGGCGCCACACAATGCAAGCGGCAGGTCGCGGCTTTGAAGGTTGCTGCTGTCAACTGACCGCTTTAGCACCAATCGGCGGTGCACCCGGAAGTCCGCTCCGGGTCGAAAGTGATGCTCCTGGTCCCACGCAAGCGGTCAGTCACCACGCCCACGAGGCTGGCTGTAGCGGTCTGGAGCCTCGGCGCGGCTCAGCTGCGCATGTGGCGGGGGTCCACCAGAAGCGGCTGACCGGCAGGGCGTGGCCACACGCCCACGCAGTAGAGCGCCCAGGCGATGAAGACGGGCTGGAACAGCGGGCGGATCCAGAAGTACCAGGCGCCGAAGTCCAGGCCTTGGACGGTCTGGCCTTTCAGGGCTACGTTGATGTTGGCGGCCACGACGCACACGAGCATCACCGCCAGCCAGATGCCGGCCTGCCTTTGAAGATTGGGCAGGCCCAGGCGCTTGAACACCGTCACCGGCACCAGCAGGGCCAGACCGCCCAGCAGCTCGGCCGCGCCGGTGAGATACACCCACGCCAAGGCGTGGTCGGCCAGGGCGTCGGGCATCATGGGCACGTAGCGGGTTTGCGCGCTCACGAAGTGATCAACCCCGGTGAAGAGGAAGCCCAGCCCCATGCCCCAGCGCATGGCGCCCCGCAAGTCCAGAGGGTGGTTGAGCAGGCGCGACGCCACCCAGGCCAGCCCGGTGGCCGAGACGATCAGGAAAAGAAAGCTCATGAAAGCTCACCTTATGTTTACAATGGAAACATTGTTCCATCTGATGTTTCCATTGTCAACATACCAGGCGCGAACTCCATGAACACGGCTTACCACCACGGCGATCTGAGGGCCGTTCTTCTGGCTTATGCCCGAGAGCAGATGGAGCACGCCCGCCTGGATGGGCTCTCGATGCGCGAGATGGCGAAGGCGGTGGGCGTGTCGCACACCGCGGCGTATCGGCATTTCGCTGACAAGCGGGCGCTGCTGGATGCGGTCGCCGAGCAGGGTTTCGACGAACTGCTGGCCGCCAGTCGCGCCGCCGTGCATGCCGCGCCGCCCGATGCCCGCAGCCGCTTGAAGGCCAGCGGCCTGGCCTATGTGGGCTTCGGGATGGCGTCGCCGCAACTGCTGGGCCACATGTTCAGTGCCATCGCCCAGCCTCAGGCCAGCGAGGCCTTGGTGGGGGCGGGCGCGCGGCTGTTCGATGAGCTGCGCCAGCTCGTCGCGGCTGGCCAGGCGCAGGGGGCGTTCCGCCCGGGGGAGCCCGGCGAGTTGTCGCATGCCTGCTGGGCCATGGTGCATGGCTTGGCGACGCTGCTGGGGATCGGCATGCTGCGCGAGCCGGGCGCCCAGCACGCGGCGACGATGGCCTATGCCGAGAAGGCGCTGGAACTCTTCCTGGATGGGCTGGCCCGGCCCTGACCCCGATAGGATACGGTTGTACACAGGATGCCCCCTGCGGCAGGGAACCGGCCGGGTCGAGGGTGGCACCAAGGGAGCGCAAGGAGAACCGCATGACAACAGACGATACCCGGGCCATCGTGACGATCAGCCTTCTGGCGGCGTTTGCCGATGGACAGAAGCACGAACGTGAGCGTGCCGAGATCCGGCGCATTGCCGAAGGCCTGGCCGGCGATGACGGCATCCATGTGCCCACGCTGGTGCAGGACGTGCTGATGAAGCGCGTGACGGTGGCCTCGGCCGCGCCGGCGCTGTCCAGCGCCGAGTCGCGCCAGCTGGCCTACGAGATGGCCGTGGGCGTGTGCGACGCCGATGGGGCGCAGTCCCCCGCCGAGCAGGCCTTCCTGGCCGACCTGGCCCGGGCCCTCGGGATGGAGGCGGGCGTGGCCGCCACGATCTCGCAGCAGGCCGAAGCCCTGGCGACCGTGCCGATGACCGCACAGGCACCGGCCTCTGTCCCGGCAGCGCCAGCGCCAGCACCTTCGCCCGCCGCGGCCCCCACCACCACCCGGGCGCCCGTGAACGAGGCGGAACTCGATTCGGCCATCCTGAACGCTGCCATCCTCAACGGCGCCCTGGAGCTGCTGCCGGAATCGATCTCGACCCTCGCCATCATCCCGCTGCAGATGAAGCTCGTGTACCGCATCGGCAAGGCCTACGGCTACGAGCTGGACCGCGGGCACATCAAGGACTTCCTCGCCACCGCCGGGGTGGGCCTGACCTCGCAGTACCTCGAGCAGGCCGGGCGCAAGCTGATCGGCGGCCTGCTGGGGTCGGTGGGTGGAGGGCTGCTGCGCGGGCTGGGCAAGCAGGCCGTCAGCTCGGGCATGAGCTTCGCCGCCACCTACGCCCTGGGCCACGTGGCCAAGCGCTACTACGCGGGCGGCCGGGTGCTGTCGGCCCAGATGCTCAAGGACGCCTATGCCGGCATGACGCGCGAAGCGCAGGGGCTGCAGTCGCGCTACCTGCCGCAGATGCAGGAACGGGCGCGCACCCTGGACGCCACGCAGGTGATGAATCTCGTCCGCCAGGGGTAAGGGCTCTGGGGTCGTGCGAGCGGCGGCCCTCGCAAGACGGGTGGTGCGGTGCACGGGCGGGTGGCGTGCTAGAAACGGGGTTTCTCGAAGGCTCGAACCCGTTTCCTCATGCGCACGCTCTTCAGCCTGGCGGCCTTGCTGGCCGTCCTTGCCGTGGTGGCCCTGCTGGTCAAGAAGCAGCTCTCGGCCGTGACGGTACCGTCGGTGCCGCCGCCCGCGGCCGAGTCCCCGGCTCAGACACCGCCCCCTTTGCGCGGCTCGCCCCAGCAGCAGCTCGACCAGTTCCGCCAGAGTCTGAACGAGGCCCTGCAGCAACCGCCCCGCAAGATCGACGAATGAGCGGCGAATGAACGACGAACAGAAGCGCCAGGACGAGCACGCCATGCGCATCGCGCTGGACCAGGCGCACAACGCCTGGCTGGTGGGCGAGGTGCCGGTGGGGGCTGTGGTGATGCGCGAAGGCAAGGTGATCGCCACGGGCTACAACCGCCCCATCACCGAGCACGACCCCACGGCCCATGCCGAGATCGTGGCCCTGCGCCATGCGGCCCAGCTGCTGGGCAACTACCGCCTGCCCGAGTGCGAGCTCTACGTCACCCTCGAACCCTGTGCGATGTGCGCCATGGCCCTGATGCACGCCCGCTTCAAGCGGGTGGTGTTCGGGGCGACCGATCCCAAGACGGGGGCGGCCGGCTCGGTGATCGACCTGTTCGCGCAAGCCCAGCTGAACCACCACACCGAGGTGGTGGGGGGCGTCCTGGCCGAGGCCTGCGGCCAGGTGCTGCGCGACTTCTTCGCTGAACGGCGGGCGGCCTACCGCCAGCGGCGCGCGGGGAGCGCCCCTGATGCGGCGGGGGAGGGTGTGAACGGCGACAATGAGGAATCGATCGATCCGATTCCCACCGGAGAGGTCAGCGAATTCACCGATCTGGAGCCCCCCCGTTGAAGTTTCACGACCACGCCCACGCCGCGCCTGTGCCCAAGTCCCTCGTGCTGTTTGCGCCCGCCGGCGTCGTGGCCCAGCCGGCCGTGGCGCGCAAGGCGGCGCGGCGGCTGCAAGCGCATGGCTTCGAGGTGGCTCTCGATGACTCGGCACTGGCACGACACCAACGCTTCGCCGGCGATGACGACACCCGTCTGGAGGCCTTGCACCGCGTGGCGTCCAGCGGCTGCGACATCGCGATGGCACTGCGCGGAGGCTATGGCCTGACCCGTCTGCTGGACCGCATCGACTACAAGCGCCTGGCCCGCAGCATCGAGCGCGGCACGCGCTGGGTGGGCCACAGCGACTTCACCACCTTGCAGCTGGCCCTGCTGGCCCACGGCGTGAAGGGCGTGACCTATGCAGGCCCCATGGGCTGCTTCGACTTCGGTGCCGAGGCCGTCGATGAGGTGACCGAGGCCTGCTTCCTGGAGGCCATGGGCGGCGAACTCGAGGCCGTGGGCTTCCGCACCGAAGCCGGTTTCGACGGCCTGGACGTGAAGGGCCGGCTGTGGGGTGGCAACCTGTGCATGGTCAACGCCTTGCTGGGCACGCCCCATTGGCCCAGGGTGAAGGGGGGCGTGCTGTTCCTGGAGGACGTGAACGAGCACCCTTATCGCATCGAGCGCGACCTGCTGCAGCTGCACCAGGCCGGGGTGCTGGATGCGCAGAAGGCCATCGTGCTCGGGCATTTCACCGATTTCAAGCCATCACCGCTGGACCGGGGCTACACGCTCAAGACCGTGGTGGCCCATGTGCGAAGCCTCACGCGCACGCCGGTGCTCACGGGGCTGCCTTTCGGCCATGTGGCCACGAAGGTCACGTTGCCGGTGGGGGCCAGGGTGCAACTGGTGGTGCAGGGACGTGATGCCCTGATCGCCTGGTGAGTTCCTCGGGGGCTTCCCGCGTGGAGAAAGCCGGCATGCTTCCTGCAGAATGCGCCGCATGAGACGCATGAGACGCCTGCTCTGCATCCTGCTGTGCTGCATGGGGCTTCCCGCCTGGGCGGCACATGGCTATGCCCTGTGGGGCAATCTGAAATACCCTGAGGGCTTCGCCCATTTCGACTACGTCAACCCGCAGGCACCGAAGGGCGGTGAGTTGCGCCTGGTGAGCAACCTGCGCACCTCCACCTTCGACAAGTACAACCCGTTCACACTGAGGGGCACTGCGCCGGCCTATCTCTCGGCCCTGATGTTCGAGTCGTTGCTGATCGGCTCGCTGGACGAGACGGCCAGCGGCTATGGCCTCCTGGCTGAAAGTGTGGACGTGGCCCCGGACGGCTTGAGTGCCACCTTCCGCCTGCGCCGCGAGGCCCGCTTCCACAACGGATCGCCCGTGCTCGCCAAGGATGTCAAGCACAGCTACGACATCCTGATGGGCCCGCACACCTCGCCGGCCTACAAGACGCTGCTGGCCGACGTGGCCGGGCTGGACGTGATCGACGAGCGCACCGTGCGCTATCGCTTTCGCCTGCCCAACCGGGAACTGCCCTTGACGGTGGGCGGCTTGCCGGTGTTCAGCCATGAATGGGGGCAGGGCAAGTCCTTCGATCAGGTGGTGATGGACATCCCGATCGGGAGCGGGCCCTACAAGATCGGGCCGGTGCGCTTCGGGCGCGACATCACCTATGTTCGCGACCCGGACTATTGGGCGCGCGACCTGAACGTGCGCCGCGGCACGGCGAACTTCGACCGCATCACGGTGAAGATCTACAAGGACAACACCGCGCGCCTGGAAGCCCTGAAGGCCGGTGAGTTCGACATGATGCGCTTCTTCTCGGCGGGTGACTGGGCCCGGCGCGTCACGGGCCGGCGCTTCGATTCCGGGGAACTGGTCAAGGCTGAGTTCAAGCATCGTCTGCCGTCGGGTTTCCAGAGCTTCGTGCTCAACACCCGCCGTGAGCGTCTCAAGGACCCGCGCGTCCGCGAGGCTTTGGGGCTGGCCTTCGACTTCGAATGGATGAACCGCCAGCTGTTCTACAACAGCTACCAGCGCGTGACAGGCCTGTTCGGCAACACTGCCTGCCAGGCCGAAGGCTTGCCCTCGGATGAGGAACGGGCGCTGCTCGCGCCCTGGCGCAGCCGCTTGCCGGACAGCGTGTTCGGGCCCATGTACCAGCCGCCGCGTACCGATGGAGAACATTCCTTGCGCGACAACCTGCGCCGCGCCAAGGCCTTGCTGGCCGAGGCTGGATGGACGGTGCAGGACGGCGTGCTGCGCAACCCCCAGGGCGAGGCCATGGTGCTGGAGTACCTCGACAGCAATGAGGGTGGTGCTCGCGTCGTGCTGCCATGGATCCGCAACCTCGAGAAGCTGGGCATTCGGCTGCAGTACCGCGCCGTTGACTTTGCACTGTTTCAGCAGCGGCTGCGGGAGTTCGATTTCGACATCATGACCATCGCCTTCCAGGGAACCCACAACCCCGGCAGCGAGTACGCCGATCTGTTTGGCAGTGCCGCGGCCAAGACGCCCGACTCGGGCAACTACGCCGGTGTCAGCCACCCGGCCGTCGATGCGCTGATCGCGCGCATGAGCGCGGCGCGCACCGAGGCGGAACTGCTGCCGGCCTGCCGGGCACTGGATCGCGTCATCGCGCACAACCACTACCTGATCCCGCAGTGGACAGCCGGAACGCATCGCATCGCCTACAACCAGTGGCGTCTGGCCCGTCCCGAAGTGCTGCCCCCTTATGTCCAGGGCGAAGCCTGGGCCATCGACACCTGGTGGGCGAAGTAAGCCATGTGGTCCTACATCCTCAAGCGCCTGCTGCTCATGATTCCCACGCTGCTGGGGGTGCTGCTCATCACCTTCATCGTGGTGCAGTTCGTGCCCGGCGGGCCGGTGGAACAGTACCTGGCCGAAGCCCGGGCGGGGCAGGCCGGCGGCGGCGATGCGGGTGCCTTTGCCTACCGTGGCGGGCAGGGGGTGGATCCCAAGCGTCTGGAAGAGATCAAGGCGCTCTACGGCTTCGACAAGCCGGCCCATGAGCGCTTCCTGCAGATGCTGGGTCAGTTCGCCCGCTTCGACCTGGGCCAGAGCTTCTTCCAGAACAAGGATGTCTGGGCTCTCATCGTCGAAAAGCTGCCGGTGTCCATCAGCCTGGGCATGTGGACCTTCCTCATCAGCTACGGCGTGGCCGTGCCGCTGGGTGTGGCCAAGGCCGTGCGCGCCGGCACGCGATTCGACCTGGTCACCACGCTGCTCGTGCTGGTGGGCTACGCCATTCCCGGCTTCGTGCTGGGCGTGGCGCTGCTGGTGATCTTCGGTGGGCAGTTGCAGTGGTTCCCGCTGCGCGGGCTCACCTCGGGCAACTGGGAGGAACTGAGCTGGGGCGCACGCATCGTGGACTACCTCTGGCACATCACCCTGCCGGTCACGGCGATGGTGCTGGGCAGCTTTGCGGTGACCACGATGCTCACCAAGAATGCCTTCCTGGAGGAGATCCGCAAGCAATACGTGCTGACCGCGCGCGCCAAGGGCCTGGGCGATCGCCAGGTGCTGTGGAAGCATGTCTTCCGCAATGCGCTGATCCCCATCGTCACCGGCTTTCCTGCGGCCTTCGTGGGCGCCTTTTTCACGGGCGCACTGCTGATCGAGACCCTGTTCTCGCTCGATGGCCTGGGCCTCCTGAGCTACGAGAGCGTGATCCGGCGCGACTACCCCGTCGTGCTGGGCACGCTGTACCTGTTCACGCTGATCGGGCTGGTGACCAAGCTCATCAGCGACCTGTGCTATGTCTGGGTGGACCCGCGTGTCAAATTCGACTGAATCCCTGCACGCCATCGCGGCCTCGAACAGCCCGTCGCGGCGGGCCTGGCGGCGCTTCCGCCGCAACCGGCTCGGGTACTGGAGCCTGGTGATCTTCTGCACCCTGGTGGTGCTGAGCCTCTTTGCCGAGGTGCTGTCGAACGACAAGCCCCTGCTGGTGCGCTATGAGGGCCAGCTCTATGTGCCGCTGATCCATGACTATCCCGAGACGGTGTTCGGCGGCGACTTCGAGACGCCCACCGACTACCTCGACCCCTTCATCCGCGAGCAACTGACCCAAGGCGACAACTGGGCGGTGTATCCGCTGAACCCCTACGGTTCGCGCACCATCAACTACTTTGCCAAGGAGCCCAATCCTTCAGGCCCGTCGCGTGACAACTGGTTCGGCACCGACGACCGCGGCCGCGACATGCTGGCCCAGCTGATCTATGGCTTTCGCGTGAGCGTGCTGTTCGCGCTGGCACTCACCGCCATCGGTGTGGTGCTGGGCGTGGTGGCCGGGGCGGTGCAAGGCTTCTTCGGTGGGCGCATCGACCTGACGATGCAGCGCCTCATCGAGATCTGGGCTGCCATGCCCGAGCTCTACCTGCTGATCATCTTCAGTGCCATGTTTGCACCCAGCCTCGGGCTGCTGCTGGTGCTGCTCAGCCTGTTCGGCTGGATGGGACTGTCGGACTACGTGCGCGCCGAATTCCTGCGCAACCGGCAGATGGACTATGTGCGCTCGGCCCGCGCGCTGGGCGTGAGCAACGCCCAGATCATCTGGCGCCACATCCTGCCCAACAGCCTGACGCCGGTGGTGACCTTCCTGCCTTTCCGCATGAGTGCAGCCATCCTGGCACTGACCTCGCTCGACTTCCTGGGTCTCGGTGTGCCGCCCGACACGCCGTCGCTGGGCCAGTTGCTCAGCCAGGGCAAGGCCAACATCGATGCGTGGTGGATCTCGCTGTCCACCTTCGGGGTGCTGGTGCTGACCCTGCTGCTGCTGACGTTCATGGGTGACGCCCTGCGCAATGCGCTCGACCCGCGCACCCCCGACCCCCCGGAGCCGCAAGCCAAACGTCCGGTGAGCGTGCCGGCGAAGGAGGCCAAGGCATGAGCGAGCGGCTTCTGGATGCGCGCGGCCTGCGCGTGAGTTTTGGCGGCAAGGAGGTGGTCCACGGTGTGGACCTGCACCTGAAGCCCGGTGAAAAGCTGGCGCTCGTGGGCGAGTCCGGCTCGGGCAAGACGGTCACGGCACTGAGCCTGCTGCGCCTGCTGCCCTCGGCCCAGGTGGAAGGGCAGGCCTGGCTGCACGGACCGGGCGGCACCCGGCGCGACCTGATGGCCCTGAGCGAACGGGAGCTGCGCGGCATCCGCGGCGAGGACGTGGCCGTGATCTTCCAGGAGCCGATGACCGCGCTCAACCCGCTCTACACCGTGGGCAACCAGATCGTCGAAGTGCTGCAGCTCAAGAAGGGCCTGAGCCCCGCCCAGGCCTGGGCGCGTGCGGTGCAGTTGCTGGCCGACACCGGCATCCCCGAGCCCGAGCGTCGCGCACGCGCCTACCCCCACCAGCTCTCGGGCGGGCAGCGGCAGCGCGCGATGATCGCGATGGCGCTGGCGGGCGAGCCACGCCTGCTGCTGGCCGACGAGCCCACCACGGCGCTCGACGTGACCTTGCGTGGCCAGATCCTCGAGCTGCTGGACGAGCTGCAGCGACAGCGCGGCATGGCCGTGCTGATGATCACCCACGACCTCAACCTCGTGCGTCGCTTTGCCGACCGCGTGGCCGTGATGGAAAACGGCCACCTCGTCGAGGAAGGCCCGGTGGCGACGGTGTTCGGGAACCCTCAGCACCCCTACACCCGCAAGCTCATCGACAGCCGCCCCGAGCGCAACGTGGTGGACGCCGATCCGTCGCTGCCGGCCGAGGGAGGCCTGCTGCGCACCGAGGGCCTCCAGGTGGTCTATCCGATCCCTCTGCCGGGCTTGCGGGGCTGGTTCCGCAAGGGCGAGTTCGTGGCTGTGAAGGGAGCGGACCTCGCCCTCGCACCCCGTCAGACCCTGGGCGTGATCGGCGAATCGGGCTCGGGCAAGTCCACCCTGGCGCTGGCCGTGCTGGGGTTGCTGCCCAGCCGAGGCCGCTTGCAGCTGGATGGCAAGGCCTGGCAGGGCTCGCAGCGGGCGGATCTTCCCTTGCGGCGCGTGGCGCAGGTGGTCTTCCAGGACCCGTTCTCGTCCCTGTCGCCGCGCATGACGGTGGAAGAGCTGGTGGGCGAGGGCATGCTGGTGCACGAGCCGCGCCTGGACCTGTCGGCGCGCCGGGCGCGCGTGCGCGAGGTGCTGGCGGATGTGGGCCTGACCGAGGCCCAGTTCCCGGGCCTGCTGGCGCGCTATCCCCATGAGTTTTCGGGCGGGCAACGCCAGCGCCTGGCGATCGCGCGCGCCCTGGTCGTGCGCCCGCAGCTGCTGGTGCTGGACGAACCCACCAGCGCGCTCGATGTGACCATCCAGAAGCAGGTGCTGGGCCTGCTGCAGCGCCTGCAGCGCGAGCACGGCCTGGCCTACCTGCTGATCACCCACGATGTGGACGTGATCCGCGCCATGGCCCATCGCGTCATCGTGATGAAGGACGGCGAGGTGGTGGAGGCGGGCGAGATGCACGAGGTGCTGGATGCCCCGCAACACCCCTACACCCAGCGGCTCGTGGCCGCAGCCACCGTGCCCGACCCGGCCTGAACCCGGGGCGGGCGCTCGGGCCGATTCAGGCAGCCAGGGGCCAGCCCTGTGCTTCCCGCCGGGCCAGGCGATCGAGCTCGTCGCACACCTGGGCCAGGGTGCCGCACAGGGCCGTGCGGCGCCGATCGGCCGGATCGACCACGACCTTCAGGCCGGAGGGCGTGGCCAGCGTGGCCGGCGCCCGCGCAGCCGCCTCGTCCTGCAGCGACACCCGCACCAGCACGGCGGCCGCGCTGGCCGGCGTCTGCACGCGCACATCCCAGTGCCGGCCCCGGCCGGGCAGCAGGCCCAGGCGGACATCGGCCGGGCTGTCGTCCCAGCGCGTCACGGCCGGACGCACCAGCATCACATGGCCGGCATGGCGCCGGGTGGCCCGCGTGAGGGCGCGCCAGGCAGGGGCTGTCATCTCCTGAGCCCACAGCAGCAGCAGGCCGCCGGGGTGGGCCTGGAGCCACTGGATGCCGGCCTCGACGACGGCCTGGGGGTCGGGGCCGGGCCAGCAGCAGGTGAGGTGCTCATCCAACGATGACAGCCAAGGGTCCTGAGGCAGGCTGCGTGGCGGCTGGACCAAGGCGAGGGCCTGACCCTGGCTCACGCCACGCCGGACGGCCTCGCCCAGCAGCCGCCACTCTGCGTCGCCCGCCTGGGGGCTGCAGACTTCCACCACTTGCCCGGCCCGCCAGCCTCCATCGGGCAAGGCGGCATCCAGACGGGCATGGCCGGTGGGCAGACAGCGTGGGGTGGCGGGGCTGGGCTGCGACAACATGCGCTGCCACCAGGACGTGGGGAAAGAAGCGTCGTTCATGTCCATCTCCGAAGATCAACAAACCACATGACATTCGGCAGGATTGGGACAGGGGCGCTGCCGGAGGCAGCGCGGGCCGGGCTGCAGGGCCTGTGCGGAAAGGGCTCCTTCCGCACCTGCGCCTACCACCTGCAACCGACCGGAAAACGACGGGTTACATCAGCATGGTGTTGCGGATGAGGCCCACGGCAATGCCTTCGAGCTCGAAGTCCTGGCCCGGCTCGACGACGAGGGTGGGGTAGTCGGGGTTCTCGGCCACCAGTTCGATGTGGCCGCGCTGGCGCCGCAGGCGCTTGACGGTGACCTCGTCACCCAGGCGGGCCACGACGATCTGCCCGCTCTTGGCCTCGCGTGTGGCCTGCACGGCGAGCAAGTCGCCATCGAGGATGCCGGCGTCGCGCATGCTCATGCCGCGCACCTTGAGCAGGAAGTCGGGCTTGCGCTGGAACATGCTGGCTTCGACGTGATAGGTCTGGTCCACGTGCTCCTGCGCCAGGATGGGGCTGCCGGCTGCCACGCGGCCCACCAGCGGCAGGGCCAGCTGGGCCAGGCCGGGCAAGGGCAGGCTGAACTGCTTGATGCGTGACTCGGCCAGCGTGCGCAATGTGTCAGACTTCAACCGGATGCCACGCGAGGTGCCTCCCACCAGCTCGATCACCCCCTTGCGGGCCAGGGCCTGGAGATGTTCCTCGGCGGCATTGGCCGAGCGGAAACCAAGCTCGGCAGCGATCTCGGCCCGGGTGGGGGGCGCGCCGGTGCGTTCGATGGCGCTTTGTATGAGTTCCAGGATCTGCTGCTGGCGCGCCGTGAGCTTGGGGGTCTCGAACATGTCCATGGGCTGTGGATCCGGTGAGTGGGCGATGCGTTGGCCAGGGAATACTGTCTGCGCATCCAGTGACTGTATTTTTATCCAGCTTTGAAAAAAATGCAAAACAAGGTGCAACGGGTGGTGGTCATTGGGACCGGTGGCACGATCGCCGGCACGGCGGCCAGCGCGGCTGACCACACCGGCTATACGGCGGCCCAGATCGGCGTGGCCCAGCTGGTGGCGGCCGTCCCGCCCCTGGGCGAGCGGGCATTGGAGCTGGTCCAGCTGGCCCAGGTGGACAGCAAGGACATGGGCTTCGAGGTGTGGCGCGATCTGGCCCGGGCCGTGCAGACGGCCCTCGCGCGGCCCGACGTGGCCGGTGTGGTCGTCACCCATGGCACCGACACCCTGGAGGAAACCGCCTGGTTCCTGCAGGCGGTGCTGGCGCCGGCCAAGCCGGTGGTGCTGACGGCGGCGATGCGTCCGGCCACGGCACTCTCAGCCGATGGGCCGCAGAACCTGGCCGATGCGGTGATGGTGGCGGCCTGGCCGCAGGCGCGGGGCGTGGTGGCCGTGCTGTCGGGCCGGGTGCACGGGGCGGCCGACGTGCGCAAGGCCCACACCTACCGGGTGGATGCCTTCGATTCAGGCGATGCTGGGCCCGTGGCGCTGGTTGAGGAAGGGCGGCTGCGCCTGCTGAGGGCGTGGCCGCATGGGACGGCGATGGGCCTGGACCGCGTCCTGGCCATGGACCCCGCCCTGTGGCCCTGGGTGGAGATCCTCACCAGCGGAGCCGGGGCCCGTGCTGATGCGGTGCGGGCCCTGGTGGACGCTGGCGTGAAGGGCCTGGTGGTGGCCGGTACCGGCAACGGCACCATCCATGTGGCCCTGGAAGCCGCCTTGGCCGAGGCGCAGGCGCAGGGCGTGACGGTGTGGCGTGCGAGCCGCTGCGGCATGGGGCCGGTGCTCGGCGAGCATCCGCGGGGCTGGGCTTCGGCCGGGGCCTTCACCCCGGCCAAGGCCCGCGTGGCGATGATGCTGGAACTGATGCAGGCCTGAGCCCGCCGCTCAGACCACGCTCAGGCGAACGTCGATGTTGTTGCGCGTGGCGTTGGAGTAGGGGCAGACCTGGTGGGCCGCATGCACCAGGGCCTCGGCCTGGGCGCGGTCCATGCCGGGGATCGACACGGCCAGATCGACCTCGATGCCGAAGCCTTGCGGGATGGGGCCGATCCCTACTTTGGCGGTGATCGAAGTGTCGGCCGGCAGGGCGATCTTCTGCTGGGCCGCGACGAACTTCATGGCGCCGATGAAGCAGGCCGAGTAGCCGGAGGCAAACAGCTGCTCGGGGTTGGTGCCGGGGCCGCCGGCACCGCCCAGTTCCTTGGGCGTGCTGAGCTGCAGGTTGAGCACACCGTCGGACGACACGGAACGGCCGTCGCGACCACCGGTGGAGGTGGCCTGGGCCTGGTAGAGCACTTTTTCGAGGGACATGGTCTGCCTTTCAGGAGTGGTTGGCGGGTGGTCAGGGTCAGGCTGCGCGCCGGGTGGAGGGCGCCACCGGGGAAGGGGCGGGGTGCAGGCTCAGGCGCTGGCGCAAGCCATGCAGGCGCTGGCGCAGGTCGGCGATCTCGCTCAGGTCGCATTGGGTGGCGCAGGCCACCTCCAGCGGAACCTGGGCCGCCGCCTCACGCAGGGCCCGGCCTTGGGGCGTGAGCTGCACCCTCACGCGGCGCTCGTCACGCGCGTCGCGTTGGCGCTCGACCAGACCCGCAGCCTGCAATCGCTTGAGCAAAGGGGTGAGGGTGCCGGAATCGAGGAACAGCCGCTCGCCCAGTTCGCCCACGGTTTGCTCACCATGCTCCCACAGCACCAGCATCACCAGGTACTGGGGATACGTCAGTCCCAGCCGGTCCAGCAGGGGCTTGTAGAGCTTGGTCATGGCCAGCGACGTGGCATACAAGGCAAAGCACAGCTGGTTGTCGAGCTGCAGCAGGGCCTGAGTGTCGTTGGCAGGAGGGGTGGAGCGAATCATGAGGAGAACTATAATGCACAATTAAATTGTGTGCAAGATAGTTTGTTCAGCAAATCTTGCCGGGCAAGGCTCGCCGCAGGTCAGGACGCCAATTGCTCCAGGGTTTCGCTGACTTCGAGCCACCGGGATTCCAGTTGCTCGAGCTGTTCTGCGATGTCCTTGAGCCGCCGGCCTTGCTGGGCCCAGAGGTCCGGCGAGCCTTCGCCACTGGCCAGCGCGGTTTCCAAGGCAAGCTTTTCCTGGTTCAGCGCCGCCAGCTGAGTGTCGAGCGCAGCGAGTTCTTTCTTCAGTGGCCGGGCTTGGTCCAGGCGCTGCTGGCGTTCGGGGTCGCGCCGGTCCGGGCGTGCCGGCTTGGCCACGGGGGCGGGCGTCACGACAGGCACGGGGTTGGCCGCCACCTTCTGCGCCTGGGCCCGTTCGCGGCTCTGATCCAGCAGCCAGCGCTGGTAGTCGTCCAGGTCGCCGTCGAAGGGGGCCACACCCCCTTGGGCCACCAGCCAGAACTCGTCACAGACCTCGCGCAGCAGGGCGCGGTCGTGGCTGACCAGCATCACCGTGCCCTCGAACTCGTTGAGGGCCATGCTGAGCGCTTCGCGGGTGGTGAGATCGAGGTGGTTGGTGGGCTCGTCCAACAGCAGCAGGTTGGGGCGCTGCCACACCAGCATGGCCAGCACCAGCCGGGCCTTCTCGCCGCCGCTCATGCTGCCCACGGGCTGCATCACCATGTCGCCCACGAAGCGGAACTGGCCGAGGAAGTCGCGCAGCTCCTGCTCGCGGGCCTGGGGACCGACGTCACGCGCGAGCCGGATCATGTGCTGCAGCGGGTGGTCGGCGAGGTGCAGGACGTCCAGCTCCTGCTGGGCAAAGTAACCGATCGCCAGACCCTTGCCTTCGGTGATGTGGCCGGACAGCAGCGGCAGGGTGCGCGCGATGGTCTTGACCAGCGTCGATTTGCCCTGGCCGTTGGCGCCGAGGATGCCGATGCGCTGGCCGGCCAGCACGGAGCGGTTCACGTCGTGCAGGATGAGCGTATCGCCCTCGGGGTTGCGGTAGCCCACGCCCGCGCCGTCGAGCACCAGCATGGGGTTGGGCAGATTGGCCGGCTCGCGGAACTCAAAGTGGAAGTCGGCCGCGGTGAGCACGGGCGCGAGCTTTTCCATGCGGGCCAGGGCCTTGACGCGGCTTTGCGCCTGGCGGGCCTTGCTGGCCTTGGCCTTGAAGCGTTCGATGAAGCGCGCGAGCTGGGCGATGCGCTCCTGCTGGCGCTCGAAGGCGGCCTGCTGCTGGCTCATGCGCTCGGCGCGCATCTCCTCGAAACGGGTGTAGTTGCCCCCATAGCGGGTCAGGCGGGCGTCTTCCAGGTGCACGGTCACGCGTGTGACTGCATCGAGGAATTCGCGGTCGTGGCTGATGATGAGCAGGGTGCCTTCGAAGCGTTGCAGCCAGGCCTCCAGCCAGACCAGCGCGTCGAGGTCCAGGTGGTTGGTGGGCTCGTCCAGCAGCATCAGGTCGGCGGGGCACATCAGCGCGCGCGCCAGTTGCAGGCGCATGCGCCAACCGCCGGAGAAGCTGTTCACCGGGGCATCGAGCTGGCTGGTGACGAAACCCAGGCCCAGCAGCAGGGCCTGGGCGCGGGCGCGCGCATCAAAGCCGCCGGCCTGATCGATCTGGTGGTGGGCCTCGGCGATGGCCATGCCGTCGTCGGCGGCCTCGGCCTCGGCCAGCGCGGCGTGTGCGGCCATCAGCACGCGGTCGCCGGCCAGCACGAAGTCGGTGGCGCCCTCATCCGTGTCGGGCATGTCCTGGGCCACCTCGGCCACCTGCCAGTGAGCGGGCACCTCCACATCGCCGGTGTCCGCTTGCAGCTTGCCGGTGAGCAGCGCAAAGAGGGAGGACTTGCCGGCACCGTTGCGGCCCACCAGGCCGACCTTCTCGCCGGGGTTGAGGGTGAGGGAGGCCCCTTCGAGCACGACCTTCGTGCCGCGCCGCAGGGTGAGGTTCTTGAGCTGGATCATCGGGGCAGGGTCTGGGCGGCCAGGGTCTCGTGTGTGAGCAGGGCCACCATGTCGGGCCCGGCGCTGGTGTCGAGCCAGACCGCTTCGAGGAAGGGGAAGGCCGCCTCGAAATGCTCACGCTCGTTGCCGATCTCCAGCACGAGCACGCCATGGTCGTTCATGTGGGCGGGAGCCTCGCTCAGGATGCGGCGCACGAGGTCCATGCCGTCCTCGCCGCCGGCCAGGGCCATGTCGGGCTCGGCCTGGTATTCGGCCGGGAGCGCCGCCATCGACAGCGTGTTCACGTAGGGCGGGTTGCACAGGATCAGGTCGTAGCGGCCGGGCAGGGCCTCGAAGAGGTCGCTGTGCACGAGACGAATACGCTCGGTCAGGCCATGTCGGTCGACGTTGATGCGGGCCACCGCCAGGGCGTCTTCGCTCAGGTCGGCGGCCTCCACCTGCACGTCCGGATAGGCCATGGCCGCGAGCACCGCGAGGCTGCCGTTGCCGGTGCACAGGTCGAGCACGGTGCGGGTGTGTTCGCCCAGCCAGGGGTCGATGCTGCCGTCGGCCAGCAGTTCGGCGATGAAGGAGCGCGGCACGATGGCGCGCTCGTCCACGTGGAAGCGCACGCCTTGAAGCCAGGCCTCCTGGGTGAGGTAGGCCGCGGGCATGCGGGTGGTGATGCGCTCGTCGATCAGGGCATTGACGCGGGCCTGGTCGGCGCGGTCGAGTTCGCGCGCCGCAACGCCGTCGAGGTCGTCCAGGGGCAGGCCCAGAGCCCACAGGGTGAGCCAGGCGGCTTCGTCGCGGGCGTTGGTGGTGCCATGCCCAAACGAAACGCCCGCCTCGTCGAGGCGGGCGGCCATGCGCTCGATCATCTCGAGAACGGTCATGCGATCAATGCTTCCAGGGTCTTGCGGTAGATATTCTTCAGGGGCTCGAGATGGGCCACTTCCACGCCTTCGTTGATCTTGTGGATGGTGGCGTTTCGTGGGCCGAACTCGATCACCTGCGGGCAGATCTGGGCGATGAAACGGCCGTCCGAGGTGCCGCCCGTGGTGGACAGCTCGGGCGTGAGGCCGGTCTCGGTGCGGATGGCCGACACCACGGCCTCGCTCAGGTCGCCCGGTTCGGTCAGGAAGGGCAGGCCGCCCAGCGTCCACGCGAGGTCGTAGTCCAGGCCGTGGCGGTCGAGCACCTCGTGCACCCGGGCTTTCAGGCCGTCGGGTGTGGCTTCGGTGGAATAGCGGAAGTTGAAGTCGATCACCAGCTCGCCGGGAATCACGTTGGTGGCGCCCGTGCCCGCATGCAGGTTGGAGATCTGCCAGCTCGTGGGCGGGAAGTAGGCGTTGCCGCGGTCCCACTCGATGGCGGCGAGTTCCGCCAGGGCCGGCGCCGCCTGGTGCACCGGGTTGCGCGCCAGGTGGGGGTAGGCGATGTGGCCCTGGATGCCCTTGACCGTGAGCCGGCCCGACAGGGAGCCGCGCCGGCCGTTCTTGATCATGTCGCCCAGTTGCTCGACCGAGGTGGGCTCGCCGACGATGCAGTAGTCCAGCCGCTCGCCGCGGGCCTTGAGCCATTCGCAGACCTTGACGGTGCCATCGAGGGCCGGGCCTTCTTCGTCGCTGGTGATCAGGAAGGCGATGGAGCCGCGATGGTCCGGGTGGGCGGCCACGAACTCCTGCACCGCCACCACCATCGCGGCGATGGAGCTCTTCATGTCGGCGGCGCCCCGACCATGCAGCAGCCCGTCGCGATGGGTGGGGGTGAAGGGGTCGCTCAGCCAGCGTTCCAGGGGGCCGGTGGGCACCACGTCGGTGTGTCCGGCGAACACCAGCAGCTTGCCTGCGGTGCCGGCGCGTCCTTCGCGTTTGGCCCACAGGTTGGTGACGCGGACGTCGGAGGGGCCGAAGACCAGCGTCTCGCAGGCAAAGCCCAGAGGCGCCAGGCGTTCGGTGATCAGGGCCTGGCAGCCGGCGTCCGACGGCGTGACGGAGGGGCGGGCGATCAGAGCTTCGGTGAGGCGCAGGGTGTCGGTCATGGTTCCGTCAGCGCAGCACACCGAAGCCGGTGGTGCCATAGCCGCTCGGGCGGTCGTCGTTGCGCACGTCCAGCGTGATCTCGGTGAAGGAGGGGCCGTCTTCCACCTCTTCCTTCTTCGGAGCGAGCTTGCTCTGGCCCGACATGTCGTTCTGCAGGCGCCACATCAGGTTGGTGGGCGAGTCGGCGTAGGCAAGGCCTTCCTCACGCGTGACACGACCTTCATTGATGAGGCGGGCGATGTCGGCCTCGAAGGTCTGGGAGCCCTCGGCCATGGACTTCTCCATCGCCTCCTTCACGCCGTTGAGATCACCCTTCTCGATGAGCTCGGCCACGAGTTTGGTGTTCAGCAGGACTTCGACCGCTGGAATGCGCCCACCGGTGACTGCACGCATCAGGCGCTGAGACACGATGGCCTTCAGGCCCGAGCCCAGGTCGGACAGCAGAGCTGGCCGTGCCTCGGGCGTGTAGAAGGACATGATGCGGCTGAGTGCGTGGTAGCTGTTGTTCGCGTGCATCGTCGACAGCACCAGGTGGCCCGACAAGGCATAGGACAGCGCCGCCGTCATGGTCTCGCGGTCGCGGATCTCACCGATGAGGATGCAATCGGGGGCCTGGCGCAGCGCGTTCTTCAGACCGATCTGCAATGACTGCGTGTCGCGGCCCACCTCGCGCTGGTTGACCACCGACTTCTTGTTGCTGAACAAAAACTCGATCGGATCCTCGATGGTGAGGATGTGGCCGGCCACCTGCTGGTTGCGGTGCTCGAGCATGGCAGCCAGCGTGGTGCTCTTGCCGGTGCCGGTGGCACCCACCAGCAAGATGAGCCCGCGCTTTTCCAGGATCAGGCTGGTGAGGATGTCCGGGACATTGAGCGATTCCAGCGAGGGGATGGTGCTGGGGATGCAGCGGAACACGGCAGCCACCGAGCCCCGCTGCTTGAAGGCGCTCAGGCGGAAGCTCGCCACACCCGGCAGCACCACGCCCATGTTGAGTTCGCCGGTTTCGTCGAGCTCTTCCATCTGGGTGGGCGTGAGCACCTCGGTGAGCAGCTGGCGAGGCTGCTGGGGGGTCAGCGGCTGGTCGCTGACCTGCAGGATCTGCCCATGGATCTTGATGAGGATGGGGGTGTTGGCCGACAGATAGACGTCCGACGCCTGTTTGTCGGCCATCAGGCGCAGCACGCGCTCCATGTTGCCACCGCTCATCGCCATCCTCCTCGTTGTGGGTGTGTCGGGCCTGCCGGATGCGCCTCAGGCGCGCAGCAGTTCGTTGATGCTGGTCTTGGAGCGGGTCTGGGCGTCCACGCGCTTGACGATCACCGCAGCATACAGGCTGTAGGGCTGCCCGGCGGCGGTGGTCTTGGGCAGGTTGCCGCTCACCACCACCGAACCGGCCGGCACGCGGCCGTAGGTGATCTCGCCCGTCTCGCGGTTGAAGATGGGCGTGCTCTGGCCCAGGTACACGCCCATGCCCAGCACGGAGTTCTCTTCCACGATCACGCCTTCGACCACTTCGGAGCGGGCGCCGATGAAGCAGTTGTCCTCGATGATGGTCGGGTTGGCTTGCAGGGGTTCGAGCACGCCGCCGATGCCCACACCACCGGAGAGGTGCACGTTCTTGCCGATCTGGGCGCACGAGCCCACGGTGGCCCAGGTGTCGACCATGGTGCCTTCGTCCACATAGGCGCCGATGTTGACGTAGGAGGGCATCAGCACCACGTTCCTGGCGATGAAGCTGCCGCGGCGGGCGACGGCCGGGGGCACCACCCGCACACCGGTGGCACGCATCTCGTCTTCGCTCAAGTGGGCGAACTTGGTCTGTACCTTGTCGAAGAAGCCCAGGTCACCCGCGCGCATGGGCTGGTTGTCGTGCAGGCGGAAGCTCAGCAGCACCGCCTTCTTGACCCACTGGTGCGTGGTCCAGGCGCCATCGATCTTTTCGGCCACGCGCAGGCGGCCCTTGTTCAGGTCGGCAATCACCGCTTCGACGGCTTCGCGCACCTCGGGGGCGGCAGCGGAGGGCGACAGGGCGGCGCGGTCGTCCCAGGCCTGGTTGATGACGGCTTCGAGGGCTTGGCTCATGGAGTCGGTAGGTTGAAGGTCAGAGGGAACGGACATAGGCAACGATGCGCTCGGCGGCTTCGACGCATTCGTCGACTTCAGCCACCAGCGCCATGCGGATGCGGCCGGCACCCGGGTTCAGGCCATGGGCCTCGCGCGCCAGGTAACTGCCGGGCAGGACCGTCACATTGTATTGAGCGAGCAGCCCTCGGGCGAACTCGGTGTCGCTTTGGCCCAGCGTTTCGGGCACTTTGGCCCACAAATAGAAGCTGGCGTCGGGCAGGGCCACGTCCAGGACCTCGGCCAGCAGGGGCGTGACGCGGGCGAACTTGGCGCGGTAGTGCTCGCGGTTGGCGACCACATGGGCTTCATCGTTCCAGGCCGCGATGCTGGCCTGCTGCACCACCGGGCTCATGGCGCTGCCATGGTAGGTGCGGTAGAGGGAGAACGCCTTGAGCAGCCGGGCATCGCCGGCCACGAAGCCCGAGCGCAGCCCGGGCACGTTCGAGCGCTTGGACAGGCTGGTGAAGGCCACGAGGTTGCGCAGGTCGTCGCGACCGAGCTTGCGCGCCGCTTCCAGGCCGCCCAGGGGCGCTTCATCGCGGAAATAGATCTCGGAATAGCACTCGTCGGAGGCGATCACGAAGCCGTGACGGTCGCTCAGCTCGAACAGGCGCGCCCACTCCTCCAACGGCATCACGGCGCCGGTGGGGTTGCCGGGCGAGCACACGTAGACGAGCTGGGTGCGTGCCCAGGTGTCGTCGGAGATCGCCGACCAGTCGCATGCGAAGTTGCGCGCCGGGTCGCTGTTGGCAAAGGCCGTGCTGGCGCCGGCCAGCAGGGCCGCACCCTCGTAGATCTGATAGAAGGGATTGGGACAGACCACGATGGGGCCGCCTGCCTCGCGGTGGCGTGTGGGGTCGATGACGGTCTGGGCGAAGGCAAAGAGCGCCTCGCGCGAGCCGTTGACCGGCAGCACCTGGGTGGCTGGGTCCAGTGTGACGCCGTAGCGCCGCTGCACCCAGCCGGCCATGGCCTCGCGCAAGGCGGGCTGGCCCACGGTGGCGGGGTAGCTGGCCAGGCCGTCGAGGGAATCGGCCAGCACCTGGCGGATGAAGGGCGGCGTGGGGTGCTTGGGCTCCCCGATGCCCAGGCTGATGGGGCGCAGGGCGGGGTTGGGCGTGATGTCCTGGGTCAGGGCGCGCAGCCGCTCGAAGGGGTAGGGCTGCAGACGGGCGAGCAAGGGGTTCATGGGCGCTGATTATCCCTGCTTGACGCCACGCATCGGCACTCCGATAGTGAATGCATGGACACACTGCAAGGGCGGGATCTGCGCTTTGCCTTGGCCTGGGCCATGCCCTGGGGCATCGGCGCGGCGGCGCTGCACTCGCCCTGGGCCGCCTGGGCGGTGGCGCTGGCGGTGCTCGGCCTCGTTGCGGTGCTGGAGTGGGCGGTGCCGGCTTGGCGCCACTCCCCACCGGCGCGTGAGCCGCATCCGTGGTTCTCGGCCTGCCTGCGCCTGCACGTGCTGTGGCAGGCGGGCCTGCTGGTGCTGGGGCTGCTGGTGGCCCGAGAGCAGTCCAGTGCGGCGGCGGTGGTCGCCCTCGGCCTGGCCGTGGGCATGACCACGGGGTCGCAGGGCATCACCTTTGCGCACGAGCTGGGGCATGCGCGCTCGCGCCTGGACCGTGCCCTGGCCTGGGGGCTGATGGTCAGCGTGGGCTATGCGCACTTCATGGTCGAGCACTACCGCGGCCACCACGTGCGGGCGGCGACGTGGGCCGACCCGGCGAGTGCGCGGGCCGGGGAATCGCTCTGGCGCTTCCTGCCGCGCACCCTGGCCGGCAGCTGGCGCAGCGCGTGGGCGCTGGAAGCGCGGCGCCTTGCGCAGCATCGGCAGGGCTGGATGCGCAGCCCGCTGGTGTGGGCCATGGTGGCGCAGGGCAGCCTGCTGGTCGGGGCGGCCATGGCGGCCGGCTGGCAGGGACTGCTCTTCTGGCTCGTGCAGGCCGCCCATGCGGTGTGGCTGCTGGAAACCGTGAACTACATCGAGCACTACGGCCTGCGGCGGCAGGAGGTGGACGGGCGACCGGAGCGGTTTGGCGTGGCGCATGCCTGGAATGCCGACCATTGGGTCAGCAACTGCCTGCTGGCCAACCTGCAGCGGCACTCCGACCACCACATGCACGCCTGGAAGCCCTATGCCAGCCTGGAGCCTCTGCCGGGGCCGCAACTGCCGGGTGGCTACGCGAGCTGCATCTACCTGGCCATGGTGCCGCCGCTGTGGTTTCGCGTGATGCATCCCCGCCTGGCGCGGTGGCAGCCGGCGCCAGCCTGAGCGGGTGCTCAGCCCAGCAGGCCGTTCTCGGCCGGGTGCTGTGGCAACTCGATGCGGGGCTGGGGCTTCCAGCCCTTCTTGCGGTGCTCGACCACCACGTTGGTGTAGATGCCGCCGCGCACGTACCACTTGGCCGTGATGCGCAGGAAACGCGGATCGATGGCCTTGACGATGTCGTCGAGGATGTCGTTGGTCACCTTTTCGTGGAAGGCACCCTCGTTGCGGTAGCTCCACATGTACATCTTCAGGCTCTTGAGTTCGATGCACAGCTTGTCGGCGATGCAGTCGATGGTGAAGTGCGCGAAGTCGGGTTGACCGGTGAGCGGGCAGTGGCAGGTGAACTCGGGGATCTGGAACTGGATGACGTAGTCGCGCTTCGGGCTCGGGTTGGGGAAGACGTGCAGTTCCTTGGAGGGGGCCGAGGGCGGGTTGGGCGGCATCTCGCGCTGCTGGGGTGCCGGGGTGGAGGCGGAGCGTTTGGCCATGGTGTGAGCGACAGTGGAAACAGGGGGTTGCCGCAGGCAGGAGCGGCGAGGGGCGGATGGTATCATCCGCGCTCCTCGAAAGCCGGTGGAAACGCCTGTTTTTCAAAACAAATCAATCACTTAGCTTCGGGTGCCCTCGGATGGCACCCAAGGCCGTGACGCCGTCCAGCCCATGCGCCTGAATTCGATCAAGCTGTCTGGCTTCAAGTCCTTCGCCGAGCCCACGCATTTCCAGCTGCCCGGGCAGCTCGTGGGCGTGGTCGGCCCCAATGGCTGCGGCAAGTCCAACATCATGGACGCGGTGCGCTGGGTGCTGGGGGAGTCCAAGGCCTCCGAACTGCGTGGCGAGTCCATGCAGGATGTGATCTTCAACGGCTCGGGCAACCGCAAGCCGGCCAGCCGCGCCAGCGTCGAGCTGATCTTCAGCAACGAGGACGCCCGCGCCGGCGGCCAGTGGAACCAGTTCACCGAGATCGCCGTGCGGCGTGTGCTCACGCGCGATGGCACCTCCAGCTACTTCATCAACGGCCAGCCGGTGCGCCGGCGTGACGTGCAGGACGTGTTCCTGGGCACCGGCCTGGGCCCGCGCGCCTACGCGATCATCGGCCAGGGCACCATCAGCCGCATCATCGAGTCGCGCCCCGAGGAACTGCGCATGTTCCTCGAGGAAGCCGCGGGCGTGTCCAAATACAAGGAGCGCCGCCGCGAGACCGAGAACCGCCTGAAGGACACGCGCGAGAACCTCACGCGCGTGGAGGACATCCTGCGCGAACTGGGCAACAACCTCGAGCGCCTGGAGCAGCAGGCCGAGGTGGCCTCGCGCTACCGGGGGCTGCAGGAGCAGGGCACGCTCAAGCTGCACCAGCTGTGGTTCCTGAAGCACCGCGACGCCTCCAGCGAGCAGGAGCGGGTGCACCGCGAGGTGCTGGAGGCCACGAACGCGCTGGAGGGCCGGCTGGCCGAGCTGCGCCACGTCGAGGCCGAGCTTGAAACCATCCGACAGGCTCACTATGCCGCCAGCGACGAACTGCATGCGGCCCAGGGCTCGCTGGCCGAGGCCAGCCTCGAGGTGAGCCGCCTCGAAGAGCGCATCCGCTACGTGGTCGAAGGCCGCCAGCGGGTCGAGCAGCGCCTCGTGGAACTGAAGGCGCAGAGCGACCAATGGGCTGAGCGCCGCGCCCAGGCCGAGAGCGAACTGGAGACCATTGCCGAGCAGATCGCGATGGCCGAGGAGCAGGCCGAGATCCTGGCGGCCCAGGCCGAGGAGCAGTCGGCCAATCTGCCGGGCTTCGAGGACGCGGTGCGCGCGGCGGCCAACCGCGCCAATGAACAGCGCACTTCGGTGGCCGGCGTGCAGCAGCAGATCCAGCTGCTGGCGGCCGAGTCGCGCAACCTCGATGAACAAAGCCGCCAGCTCAACGGGCGGCGCGAGCGCCTGGCGAGCGAGGCCAAGGGTCTGGCCGCGCCGGACGAGGCGCGGCTGGCCGAACTGCAACGCCAGCATGAGCAGGCTGCGCAGGACCAGGCGGTGGCCGACGAGCGCCTGCACGAGCTGACCGAACTGGTGCCGCGTCTGGACGAGGAGCGCCGCACCCGACAGGAGCAGGTGAACAGCGAGTCGGCGCGCCAGGCCGACCTGAGCGCCCGCCTGGAGGCCCTGCGTGCGCTGCAGGAGAAGGTGCAGACCGAGGGCAAGCTCAAGCCCTGGCTGGCCAAGCACGGGCTGGACGGCCTGCAGGGCCTGTGGACCCGGGTCCACATCGAGGCTGGCTGGGAAACCGCGCTGGAATCTGCACTGCGCGAGCGCCTGAACGCGCTGGAGGTGGGCCGGGTCGAAACGGTGCGTGCGTTCGCGAGCGACGCACCGCCCGCCAAGCTGGCCTTCTACACGCTGCCGTCGGCGGCCATCAGCAACACCCACCACACGCTGCCGCGCCTGTCCGACCTGCTGCGCCTGAACGATGCCGGGCTCAAGGCCTTGCTGAACGACTGGCTGGAGGGCGTCTACACCGCGGCCTCGCTGGACGAGGCCCTGGCCCAGCGCGACAAGCTCACCCACGGCGAAGTCATCATGACCCGCGAGGGCCACGCGGTGTCGCAGTTTGCGGTGGCCTTCTATGCGCCCGACTCCGAGCAGGCGGGCATGCTGGCCCGCGCCCAGGAGATCGCGAATCTGGAGCGCCAGGTGCGTGCCCAGGCGCTCATCGCCGACGAGTCACGCTCGGCCCTGGTGCGTGCCGAGGCGGCCTACACCGATGCCTCGCAACGCTTGGCCACGGCCCGCCGCGAGGCGGCCGAATCGCAGGCGCGGGCCCACCAGCTCCAGGTGGAATGGCTGCGCCTGAGCCAGCAGGCCGAGCAGACGAGCACCCGACGCGGCCAGATCGAGGCTGAGCTGGCCGAGATCGACGCCCAGCTCGAAGACCTGGCCGAGCGCCGTGCCACCGGCGAGGCCCGCTTCGAAGAGCTCGACATGGCCCTGGCGAACGAGCAGGAGCGCCATGCCGAACTCGAAGAGGGTGTGATCGAGGCCGAGCGCCGACTCAACCAGGCGCGTGAGCAGTTGCGTTCGCTTGAGCGCGAAGCCCAGGAGTCGCAGTTCTCGGCCCGCGCGCTGGCATCTCGGCGCGGTGAGCTGCAGCGTGCCATCGAAACCGCGCTGCAGCAGATCCAGGCCAATGAGCGCTCCGCCGAGCAGCTGCAGGCCGAACTCGACAGCTTCAATGACGCGGCCGCCCAGGCCGGCCTGCAGGAAGCGCTGGCGCTCAAGCTGGAGCGTGAGGTGGCCCTGGCGGCCAAGCGCAGCGAATACGACGATCTGTCGATGCGCCTGCGCCGGGCCGACGAACAGCGCCTGGAGTTCGAGCGCAGCCTGGACCCGCTGCGTGAGCGCATCACCAAGCTGCAGCTCGAAGAGCAGGCGGCCTCGCTGGGCGGCGCCCAGTTCCTGGAGCAGCTCACCCAGGCCGAGGTGGACCTGGAGGCGCTGGCACGCTCGATCGAGGAGGGCGGCGTCAAGCTGCATGGCTTGCAAAGCGAGATCGACCGCATCAATCGCGAGATCAACGCCCTGGGGGCGGTCAACCTGGCGGCGCTGGACGAGCTCACGGCCGCGCGCGAACGCAAGACCTTCCTCGACGCCCAGAACGCCGACCTCACGGATGCCATCAACACGCTGGAAGACGCGATCCACAAGATCGACCTGGAAACCCGCGAGTTGCTGAAGAAGACCTTCGACTTCGTCAACGAGCACTTCGGCAAGATGTTCCCCAGCCTGTTCGGCGGTGGCAATGCCAGGCTGGTGATGACGGGCGACGAGATCCTGGATGCCGGCGTGCAGGTGATGGCCCAGCCGCCGGGCAAGAAGAACAGCACCATTCATCTGCTGTCGGGCGGCGAGAAGGCGCTCACCGCCATCGCCCTGGTGTTCGCGATCTTCCAGCTCAACCCGGCGCCATTCTGCCTGCTGGACGAGGTGGATGCACCGCTGGATGATGCCAACACCGAACGCTATGCCAAGCTCGTGACCGCCATGTCCAAGGAGACGCAGTTCCTCTTCATCTCGCACAACAAGATCGCGATGGAGATGGCCGAGCAGCTGATCGGCGTGACCATGCAGGAGCAGGGCGTCTCGCGCATCGTGGCCGTGGACATGGAAGCGGCCGTGGGCATGGCCGAGGCGGCCTGACGACCATGGGCAGCCTGCAGCTCGCCTTGCTGGTCCTGGGGGCGATGGTCATCATCGCCGTGGTGGCCCATGGGGCCTGGCAGGCGAGGCGCTCGGGCGTGCGCCGTGCCGCGCCGCGGTCGGCCGAACCTGTGCCGGCGCGCTTTGAGGAGCCGGTGCTGCGCCTGGACGACTTCGAAGCGCCGGCCCCCGACCCGATGGAACCCTCGATGGTGCCTGCGCCGCGCCGCAGCGCCGGGCCCCGGCTCGACTCCCTGATCGATGCCCTCGTGCCGCTGAGCGTGGAGTTGCGCTACACGGGCGAGAGCGTGATGGCTCACCTGCCGGCCACCCGGCGGGCCGGCAGCAAGCCCTTTTTCATCGAGGGCCTGAACGACGCCAGTGGGGAATGGGAGGCGCCCCACGCCGGCCAGACCTACCGCGAGTTCCAGGCGGGGGTGCAACTGGCCAACCGCACCGGTGCGCTGAACGAGATCGAATACTCCGAGTTCGTGCAGAAGGTCCAGGCCTTCGCCGATGCCATCGGCGCCACGGCCGATTTCCCCGACATGCTCGACGTGGTCTCCCGCGCCCGGGAACTCGACCAGTTCGCCAGCCAGCACGACGCCCAGCTGGCCTGCCGCCTGGTGGCGCGCGGGGCCGCCTGGTCGGTGGCCTACATCCAGCAGCACGCGGCACGCCACGGCTTCGTCTCGGGCGCTGTGCCGGGCCGACTGGTGCTGCCCGGCAGCCAGGAGGGGGCGCCAGCCATGCTCACGCTGCAGTTCGACCCCCAGGCCGCCTTCGCCGACGACCCCAACCTGGCGGCTGTGCGCGACGTGAGTCTGGCCTTCGATGTGCCACAGACGGCCCCCGGCGATGCGCCGTTCCAGGCCTGGCAGGCCAGCGCGCAGGCTCTGGCCCTGGGCATGGATGCCGCGGTGGTGGACGATGCCGGCCAGCCGCTCAGCCAGCAGGGTTTCGAGGCCATCGGCCGCGAGCTGGAGCAGCTCTACGCGACGCTGGAAGCCCGAGGCCTGCCGGCAGGCTCGGCGGCGGCGCGACGCCTGTTCAGCTGAAGGATCGCACCACGCGCGCGGGTTCGCGCATCAGCACGAACTCCTCGGCGGCGGTGGGATGCACCGCCAGCGTCTGGTCGAACTGCGCCTTGGTGGCCCCGCACGTCAGCGCCACGGCCAGGCTCTGCACGATCTCCGGCGCATCGGCACCCAGCATGTGCAGGCCCATCACCCGGTCGGTGGTGTCATCGACCAGCAGCTTCATGTAGCAGCGTTCGGTGCCGCCGAAGAAGGCCTGGCGCATCGGACGGAAATCGGCCTCGAAGACCCGGTAAGGCTCGCGGCGCTGCTGCATCTCGTCTTCGGTGAGGCCGATCGTGCCCACCGGTGGCAAGGTGAACACGGCGGTCGCAACCTGACGCAGGTCAGGCATGCGGTGCGCGGGGCCGAACAGTGCATCGGCCAGGGCCCGACCCTGGGCAATGGCCACCGGCGTCAGGTTGAGCCGATCGGTCACGTCGCCGATGGCGTGGACACCTTCGGCCACGGTCTGAAGCTGCTCGTTCACTGGCACGGCAGCGTTGTCGCCCAGCGCGATCCCGAGGGTGTCCAACCCCAGGCCCGCGGTGTTGGGGCGCCGCCCCGTCGCGTTGAGCACGAAGCTGGCTTGTAGGCGGCGGCCGTCGGCCAGCACCACCTCCCAACGGCCCGGCCCTCCACGCACGGCCTTCACTCCCTGGCCCGACACCAGCTCGATACCGGTCTGGTCCAGGGCTGCGGCCAGGCGGCGGCGTACGTCGTCGTCGAAGCCGCGCAAGGGCAGATCCGCCCGGTAAACCAGTCGCACCGCCACGCCCAGGCGGGCCAGCATGCTGGCGAACTCGAGCGCGATGTAGCCGGCGCCAAGCACAGTGGCATCCGCAGGCAGGGCCTTCAGGTCGAGCAGGTCGTCCGAGGTCGGGCAGGCGGCGATGCCTTCGACGCTGTCACGCACGGGTGCTGCGCCGGTGGCAATCAGCAGATGTCGCGCCCGCAATGTCCGATCTCCCACCTGGACGGTGTGCGGGCCCAGCACACGGGCCCGGCCTTCGAAGAGCGTCACCCCGGAGTTGGCGAGCAACTGGCGATACACACCTTCCAGGCGGTCGATCTCGGCGGCCTTGCGCTGGGCCCAGCGGCCCATGTCGAAACGGGGCAGGTCGCCCTCGGGCAACACCCAGCCGTACTCAACGGCTTCTCGCAGCGCGTCGCCGTACTGGCCTGCGTACATGAGCAGCTTCTTGGGCACGCAGCCACGGATCACACAGGTGCCGCCCACCCGGGAGGCTTCCACGATGCCCACCTTGGCACCGTGTGCCGCGGCCCGGCGTGAGGCCGCCACCCCCCCCGAGCCGGCACCCAGGGTGAGAAGGTCGAAGTCGAAACGGTCGGACATGACAGGCTTTCAGAAGGAGACGTGTTGAGCTTAGCGCGACCGTGGCAAGGGTGTGCGGCCTGCACGACAATGCCGCTCCATGAGCCAGCCATCTCTGTTCGACGCACCGTCCCAAGCCCAGGATCCAGCTTCTCGCGCTGCGTGGTTGCGCGCGCAGCTGCACCACCATGCGCACCGCTACTACGTGCTGGACGACCCCGAGATCCCGGACGCGGAATATGACCGGCTCTTCCAGGAGCTGCAGGCCCTGGAGGCCACCCACCCGGAACTGCTGACGCCGGATTCTCCTACCCAGCGCGTGCTGGGCAAGGTGCTCGACGGCTTTCAGCCGGTGCGGCATGCGGTGCCCATGCTGTCCATCCGTACGGAAACCGACACCGAGCCGACGGGCGCAGCGAACTTCGACGCCCGCGTGCGGCGCGAACTCAGGCTCACCGAGGCTGACCCTCCCATTGAATACCAGGCCGAGCTGAAGTTCGACGGCCTGGCCATCAACCTGCGCTACGAGCGCGGTGTGCTGGTGCAGGCGGCCACCCGTGGCGATGGTGAGGTGGGTGAGGACGTGACCCAGAACATCCGCACCATCAACCAGATCCCGCTGCGACTGAACGGCGCCGCGCCCGAGGTGCTGGAAGTGCGCGGCGAGGTCTACATGCGCCGCGATGCCTTCGACCGCCTCAACGAGCGCCAGCGCGAACTCGGCGACAAGACCTTCGTGAACCCGCGCAATGCCGCGGCCGGCGCCGTGCGCCAGCTCGACCCGGGCATCGCGGCGAAACGCCCCTTGAGCTTCTTCGCCTACGGCTGGGGCGAGGTGGTGGGCTGGCCGGATCAGCCCCCCACGCAGGCAGGTGTACTCGACGCGCTCGAGGCTTTCGGCCTGCCCGTCAGCCATGAGCGGGCGGTGGTGCTGGGGGCTGAGGGTCTGATCGACTTCCACCGGCGCATCGGCGAGCGGCGCGACCAGCTGCCCTTCGACATCGACGGCGTGGTTTACAAGGTCAACCGGCTCGACCTGCAGAAGCAGCTGGGCTTCGTGACGCGTGAGCCGCGCTGGGCGGTTGCGCACAAGTACCCGGCACAGGAGCAGATGACCAAGGTGCTCGACATCGACATTCAGGTGGGCCGCACCGGCAAGCTCACGCCGGTGGCCAAGCTTGCGCCGGTCTTCGTGGGCGGCGTGACGGTGACCAACGCCACGCTGCACAACGAGGACGAGACCCGCCGCAAGGACGTGCGCATCGGCGACACGGTGATCGTGCGCCGCGCCGGCGACGTCATTCCCGAGGTGGTGGCCGTGGTGGCCGACCGCCGCCCCGCCGACGCCGGCGAGCCTTTCGACCTGTACCAGCGCCTTCGAGGGGCTTGCCCCGTGTGCGGCAGCGCCATCACCCGTGAGGACGGCGAAGCGGACTGGCGCTGCAGCGGCGGCCTGTATTGCGCGGCTCAGCGCAAACAGGCGCTGTTGCATTTTGCCCAGCGCCGCGCCATGGACATCGAGGGTCTGGGCGATAAGCTGGTGGAGCAGCTCGTGGACGGGGGCCTGATCCGCACGCTGCCCGATCTTTACAAGCTGGGCGTGGCCAAGCTCGCCGCTCTGGACCGCATGGCTGACAAGAGTGCCCAGAACCTGGTGGAAGCGCTGGAGAAATCCAAGCAGACCACCCTCCCGCGTTTTCTCTTCGGCCTGGGCATCCGCCACGTGGGTGAGGCCACGGCCAAGGACCTGGCGCGCCATTTCGGCAGCCTCGACCGCATCATGGATGCCCGGGTGGAGGAATTGCTGGAGGTCAACGACGTCGGCCCGGTGGTGGCGCAGAGCATTCGCACCTTCTTCGACCAGCCCCACAACCGTGAGGTGGTCGAGCAGCTGCGTGCCGCGGGTGTGCACTGGCCCGAAGGCGAGGGCACGGCCAGCGATGCGCCGCGGCCGCTGCTGGGCAAGACCCTGGTGCTGACCGGCACGCTGCCCACGCTCAGCCGCGACGAGGCCAAGGAGATGATCGAGGCGGCGGGTGGCAAGGTGGCGGGGTCGGTGAGCAAGAAGACCCACTACGTGGTGGCGGGCGCCGAGGCCGGCAGCAAGCTGGCCAAAGCCGAGGAACTGGGCGTGCCGGTGCTGGACGAGGCCGGCCTGAAGGCGCTGCTGGCGCAAGGAGAGGTGTGAGATGGCGGTGCGCGAGATCCTGAAGATGGGGGACCCTCGTCTGCTGCGCGTGGCCAGGCCCGTGCGCGAGTTCGACACGCCCGCCCTGCATGCCCTGGTGCGAGACCTCTTCGACACCATGCGTGCGGCCAACGGCGCCGGGTTGGCGGCCCCCCAGATCGGGGTGGACCTGGCCGTGGTGATCTTCGGCTTTGCCCGCAACGAGCGTTACCCCGAGGCACCGTCCGTGCCAGAGACGGTGCTGGTCAACCCGCAGATCGAGCCACTGGGTGACGAGGAAGAAGAAGGCTGGGAAGGCTGCCTCTCGGTGCCCGGCCTGCGCGGCGTGGTGCCGCGTTTCGCACACATCCGCTACAGCGGCTTCGACGTGCAGGGCCAGCGCATCGAGCGCGAAGCCGAAGGGTTCCACGCCCGGGTGGTGCAGCATGAATGCGACCACCTGATCGGCAAGCTCTACCCGATGCGGGTGCGCGACTTCACGCGCTTCGGTTTCACCTCGGTTCTCTTCCCCGGCCTGGACGCTGGCGCGGACGACTGAAGACGCTCAGCTCACCGGGATTGCCGAAGGCGGCTTGATTTCTTCCAGGCAGATGGTCGAGCGCACGTTGTCCACGCCTGGCACCTGCATCAGTCGGTCGGTGAGGAACTGCGACAGCGTCCTGAGATCAGGCGCCACCACCTTGAGCAGGTAGTCGTGGTCGCCCGAGACCGAGTGGCACTCGATCACCTCGGGGAAGTCCTGGAAGACCTTCTCCAGCTCGCGCACGCGGGTGAACTGCTCGCGGTCGATGCTCAGGCCCACGAAGGCCATCACGGCCTGGCCGAGCGCCTCGCGGTCCACCTGCGCAGCATAGCCGCGGATGACACCACGCTCCTCCAGCGCGCGCACCCGGCGCAGGCATTGCGGGGCCGACAGATGCACCCGCTCGGCCAGGTCCACGTTGCTGATGCGGCCTTCGGCCTGGAGCACGTCCAGCAGGCGACGATCGATGACATCGAGAGAAAGAGGCATTGATGGGGATGCACTTCGGCTGTTCATGAAACATTATTGCGTAATGATCTTGATTGGCACAACAAGTGGAAATCCTCTTTCGTGTGGATCGACCTAGAGTGAAGAGGTCCAACCCCCGACTCTGGAGTTGCCATGGTCCCCACCGCCTCACCGACCTCCTCCGCACGCGATCTGGAGCAGCGCCACGGCGCGCGCAACTACCACCCGCTGCCTGTCACCCTGGTGCGCGGTGAAGGTGTGTTCCTGTGGGACGATCAGGGCCGTCGTTATCTGGACATGATGTCGGCCTATTCGGCTGTGAGTTTCGGCCACAGCCACCCGACCCTGGTGCAGGTCCTGACCGAGCAGGCGGGCCGCCTGGCCGTCACCTCGCGGGCTTTCCACACGGATCGCCTCGGGCCTTTCCTGGCGCGCCTGTGCCGCGACACCGGCATGGAGCGGGCGCTGCCGATGAACACCGGGGCCGAAGCCGTGGAAACGGCCCTCAAGGCCGCACGCAAGTGGGGCTACAAGATCAAGGGCGTGCCCGAGGGGCAGGCGCGCATCGTCGTGGCCGAAGGCAACTTCGCGGGCCGCACCACCACCATCGTGGGTTTCTCCAGTGAAGCCCAGTACCGTGATGGCTTCGGCCCCTTCGCGCCGGGTTTCGTGTCGGTCCCCTATGGCGACATCGCGGCGCTCGAAAGGGCCCTCACGCCCGAGACCGTGGCCTTTCTGGTGGAACCCATCCAGGGCGAGGCTGGGATCGTCGTACCGCCGCCCGGCTACCTGCGTGCGGCCCGTGAGCTGTGCACCCGCCACAACGTGCTGCTGATCTGCGACGAGGTGCAGACCGGGCTGGGGCGCACCGGGCGCGTGCTCGCCTGCCAGCACGAAGGTGTGGTGCCCGACGGCCTGACCCTGGGCAAGGCCCTGGGCGGAGGTCTGTTGCCGGTGTCGGCCTTCTGCGCCCGGGAGGAGGTGATGGGGGTGTTCCGCCCCGGCGACCACGGGAGCACCTTCGGCGGCAACCCGCTCGGTGCTGCAGTGGGGCTGGCGGCGCTGGAGCTGCTCGAGCGCGAGGGCTTGTGCGAGCGCGCCCTGCACCTTGGGGAGCGTCTGATGAGCGGCTTGCGGGCTCTGCGCCACCCGGCGCTGCAGCAGGTGCGCGGACGTGGCCTGCTGGTGGGGGTGGAGATCGACCCGGCCTTCGCCCATGCTCGCACCGTCTGCGAGGCTCTCCTGCACGAGGGTGTGCTCAGCAAGGACACCCACGACACCGTGGTGCGCTTTGCGCCCCCCCTGACGGTGAGCGCGGGCCAGATCGACGAAGCCGTTCAGGCGTTTGGGCGGGCCCTGGCGGCGGTGGAGGCCGGGCAGCGCCGCCCCGGGCGCAAAGCCGCCTGAAGCCGTCTCAGCCGTCGAGGCTGCCGATGGGGTGGCCGCGGCGCACCACGCGCTGGAAGAACATGCTGTTGGGCACCTGCAGCGTGGTGCCACCGTCTTCCTGCAGTGTGGTGTAAACCGCGTTGATGTCCACCACCATGCCCTTCAGGCCGGGCTTGTCGCCGCTTTCCAGCACCTCGATGTGATCGTGCAGGCGAAAGAGGCGGGTGGTGAAGATGAGGATGGTGCAGAAGATGTTGGACAGCACGCTCCAGGCGGCGAAGAAGGCCACGGCCGCCACGGCGGCGAAGCCGGTGAAGGCCGACCAGAGCACGCTGCCCGAAACGCCCAGGCGTTCAAGGATGAGGAGCAAGGCCGCTGCGTAGACCAGGAAGCCCAGGATGCGCCGCGCGCCCATGTGGACTTCGGCGGGCAGCTGGTAGTGCCGGCAGATGCGCTTGACCACCAGCCGCAAGGCAGCACGCAGCAGGTAGGCAAGCACCAGGATGATCAGAACCTGGGTGGCCGGGACGATCACGTCCAGCCATTCCAGCATCCATTCGGGCAATCGGGATTTCAAGTCAGCCAGCCAGCGCATCGAGCAGATCGGATTCCATGGACAGTTGCACTTTGGACTGCTGCAGCGCCGGTCCGTCGATGAGGAAGGTGTCTTCCACCCGTTCTCCGAGAGTGCTCACCTTGGCCAGCTGCAGGTTGATGCGGTACTTGGCCAGCACCCGGGCGATGGAGTAAAGCAGGCCCGAGCGGTCGCTGGCCGACACGGTGAGCAGCCAGCGCTGGGCGCGCTCATCCGGGCGCAGCAGCACGCGGGGTTGCACCGGGAAGGACTTCACCCGCCGCGACAGACGGCCCCGGCTGGGTTCAGGCAGCGGCCCGCCGCGCGTCAAAGCCTGATGGAGCTGGTTCTCCACCAGCGAGATCAGGTCGCGGTGGTGCAGATCGAGGTTGGGCGCAATCACCTGGAAGGTGTCCAGCGCATAGCCGGTTCGCGTGGTGTGGATGCGCGCGTCCAGGATGTTGAAGCCCGCGGTGTCGAAGTAGCCGCAGATGCGGGCGAACAGGTCGTCCTGGTCCGGGGCATACACCACCACTTGCAGACCCTCGCCGGCGGCCGACAGCCGGGCCTTCACCACGGGGTAGCCTGCATCCACGTGACGCCATAGCGAGCGGGCATGCCAGGCGATGTCCGCGGCTTCATGGCGGGCGAAGTAGCTCAGCTCCAGCGTCTGCCACAGCGGCTCCTGCACGCCGGGCAGCATGGAATACAGCGCCAGCATCTGCAAGGCTTCCTGCTTGCGGGCCTCGATCTCGGTGGCCAGGTTGGGCCGGGCACCGCCCAGGGTGCGCAGCGTCAGGCGGTAGAGGTCTTCGAGCAGCTTGCCCTTCCAGGCGTTCCACACCTTGGGGCTGGTGCCGCGGATGTCGGCCACCGTGAGCAGGTACAGCGCGGTGAGCTGGCGCTCGGTCTGCACCAGTTGTGCAAAGCTGGTGATGACGTCCGGATCGCTCAGGTCTTCCTTTTGTGCCACGCGCGACATCGTCAGGTGGTGCTGCACCAGAAATTCGATGAGCCGCGCGTCCTCCTTGGGGATGTCATGGTCCCGGCAGAACCGCCGAGCCTCGACGGCGCCCAGGTCGGAGTGATCGCCGCCCCGCCCTTTGGCCACGTCGTGAAAGAGGGCGGCCACATAGAGCACGTAGGGCCGGTCGAACTGCGAGGCCAGCTGCGAGCAGAACGGGTACTCGTGCGCGTGTTCGGGGATGAAGAAGCGCCGCACGTTGCGCAACACCATCAGGATGTGCTGGTCCACGGTGTACACATGGAACAGGTCGTGCTGCATGCGTCCGACGATGCGCCGGAATACCCACAGGTAGCGACCCAGCACCGAGGTCTGGTTCATCAGCCGCAGCACATGGGTCTGCCCCAGCGGCTGCTGCAGGATCTGCAGGAAGGTCGCGCGGTTGACCGGGTCGCGGCGGAACTCGGCATCCATCAGCTCGCGCGCGTTGTACAAAGCGCGTAGCGTGCGCGCCGACAGGCCCTTGATGCCTGGCGACTGCTGGTAGACCAGGAAGGTGCGCAGGATGGCGTGGCGGTCGCGCTCGTAGAGGTCGTCGCTGGCCACCTCGAGCATGCCGCCGCGGTCGAGGAATTGCTCGTCGATGGGGCGCATGGGCGCGTCGTGCGAGCCCTGGATGCGCTCCTCGACGTTGAGCATCAGGATGAGGTTCAGCTGCGCGACCGCCTTGGCGGCCCAGTAGTAGCGGTGCATCAGGGCTTCGGAAGCCCGTCGGGCCTTGGTGGCCTGGTAGCCGAAGCTTTCGGCCACGGCGGTCTGCAGGTCGAACACCAGCCGGTCCTCGCGCCGCCCGGCCACCACGTGCAGCCGGGCGCGGATCAGTCGCAGCAGGGCCTCATTGCGCTGCACCTGCTTCAGCTCGAAGGGCGTCATCAGCCCGCTGGACGCCAGCGCCGCCCAGGTCTTGCCCAGGCCGGCGGCGCGGGCCACCCACATCACCACCTGCAAATCGCGCAGTCCGCCCGGGCTTTCCTTGCAGTTGGGCTCGAGCGAGTAGGGGGTCTCTTCGAACTTCTGGTGGCGCTGGCGCATCTCCAGCGTCTTGGCGCGCAGGAAGGCGCGCGCGTCCATCTGAGCATCGAAGGCCTTGCGGAACTGCTGGAAGAGGCTGCGCGACCCGCACAGCAGGCGCGATTCCAGCAGAGCAGTCTGCACGGTCACGTCGCGGGCAGATTCATCCAGGCACTCCTGGACGCTGCGCACGCTGGAGCCGATCTCCAGGCCGATGTCCCAGCAGGCAGTGATGAAACCCTCGATGCTGGATTTCCATGCGGCGTGGTCGTGGGCTGCACCGGCGGGGTCGTCCGGCAGGAGCACCAGCACGTCCACGTCGGAGTAGGGGTAAAGCTCGCCGCGACCGTAACCACCCACAGCGACCAGCGCGGCCCCCTGGGGCAGATAGGCATGGGTCCACAGCCCCTGGAGGGTCTGGTCCACGTGGCGGCACAGGTCCCTGACCAGGCGGGTGGCCGCAGCGGTGGTGGGTCGGCCCGTGCGGAAGGTCTCCAGCAGTGCCTGTTTGCCCTGGCGAAACCGCGTGCGCAGATCAGCCACGCTGGCCGGGCTGTCCAGGACCCCGGGCGCCCCAGGCGCGGTGCTCGCAACGGCCATGCTGGGGCTCCGGTCAGGTGGCGGCTCGGGCGAACTCGGGCAGGGGCGGGTAGCCTGCCGACAGCGTGAGGATCTCGTAGCCGGTGTCGGTGACGGCCACGGTGTGCTCCCACTGCGCCGACAGCGAACGGTCGCGCGTCACGATGGTCCAGCCGTCGGGCATTTCCTTGATCTCGCGTCGGCCGGCATTCACCATGGGCTCGATGGTGAACACCATGCCCGGCACCAGCTCGTCCAGCGTCCCCGGGCGTCCATAGTGCAGCACCTGGGGCTCTTCGTGGAACTTACGGCCGATGCCGTGGCCGCAGAACTCGCGCACCACCGAATAGCCCGCGTTCTCGACGAAAGTCTGGATCGCATGGCCGATGTCGCCCAGCCGGGCGCCAGGCTTCACCTTGGCGATGCCGCGCCACATGGCCTCGTAGGTGATCTGGCACAGGCGCCTGGCGGCGATCGACCCTTCTCCCACGATGAACATGCGGCTGGTATCGCCGTGCCAGCCGTCCTTGATGACGGTGACGTCGATGTTCACGATGTCCCCGTTCTTCAGCGGCCGGTCGTTGGGAATGCCGTGACAGACCTGGTGGTTGATCGAGGTGCAGATTGACGAAGGGAAGGGCGGGTAGCCCGGTGGCTGGTAACCCACGGTGGCCGAGGTGGCACCCTGGACGTTCTCGATGTAGTCCAGTGCAATCTTGTCCAGGTGGGCCGTCGTGACGCCAGGCTTGACGTGCGGCGTGAGAAAGTCCAGCACTTCAGAGGCCAGTCGTCCGGCCACCCGCATGCCTTCGATGTCTTCGGGCGTCTTGATCGTGATGCTCATGTGCGGATTATCTCAGGCCCGTCGCAGCCGGGGGCGCGCCGGTAAAATCCCTGCTTTCCGTCCGGAATCGCCGCTGGCGGTGCCGGGCGGGCCGCTCCACCTGCACGAGTTCCCCCACGTGACTGCCTCCGCCAAACACCTCCTGCACTTCGAGGGCGGCAATGCCCTGTCCGCCTTCCGCGCCCAGGCCTTGCTGCCGCGTCTCCAGGCCCATGCGCCGCAAGTGGTGGGGGTGAGTGCCCGTCATGTGCACTGGGTCTGGGTGCAAGGCCCCTTGGCCCGGGATGCCCAGGACAAACTGGCGGCCCTGCTGAACTACGGCGACCCCTATGCCGGCCCGACCGAAGGCCCGCTGGTGGTGGTGCTTCCGCGCCTGGGAACGGTGTCTCCCTGGGCCTCCAAGGCCACCGACATCGCCCACAACTGCGGACTGGAGGGCCTCAGGCGCGTGGAGCGTGTCACCGAGTACCGCCTGGAGCTCAAGGGCGGCCTGCTGCGCAGCCCCAAACCGCTGGATACCGCCACCCTGCAGGCCCTGGCGGCCGAGCTGCACGACCGCATGACCGAAAGCGTCGCCTTCGAGCGCGAGGCCTGTGCCCATCTGTTTGACGAACAGCCGGGCAAACCCATGGAACACGTGGACGTGCTCGGCCAAGGCCGAGCCGCGCTGGAAGCCGCCAACCGGGATTTCGGCCTGGCCTTGTCCGATGACGAGATCGACTATCTCGTCGCGGCCTTCCAGGGCTTGAAGCGCAACCCGAGCGACGTCGAGCTGATGATGTTCGCCCAGGCCAACAGTGAGCACTGCCGCCACAAGATCTTCAACGCGAACTTCACGATCGACGGGCAGCCCCAGGAGCGCTCGATGTTCGCGATGATCCGCAACACCCATCAGCTTGCGCCTCAGCACACCGTGGTGGCCTATGCCGACAACGCTGCGGTGATGGAAGGCGGCCCGGTGCGCGCCTGGCGTCCCGAGGGTTACACCCATGCGCCGCGCTACGCCGCCCATTACGAGGTGGCCCATGTGCTGATGAAGGTGGAAACCCACAATCATCCAACGGCCATTTCGCCTTTCCCTGGGGCCTCCACCGGCGCAGGCGGCGAGATCCGCGACGAGGGCGCCACCGGCCGCGGCGCCCAGCCCAAGGCAGGCCTGACGGGCTTTTCGGTGTCCAACCTGCACTTGCCGGGCACCAGCGAGCCCTGGGAGCGCGCGCCCTACGGCAAGCCGACCCACATTGCCAGCGCCTTGCAGATCATGATTGAAGGCCCGCTGGGCGGGGCAGCTTTCAACAACGAATTCGGCCGGCCCAACCTGGGGGGCTACTTCCGTGTGTACGAGCAGGACGTGGACGGCCTGCGCCGCGGCTACCACAAGCCCATCATGATCGCCGGCGGGCTGGGTCGCATCCGCGATGGCCAGACACACAAGCTGCCCTTCGGTGCGGGAACGCTGCTGATCCAGCTCGGCGGGCCGGGCATGCGCATCGGCATGGGCGGCGGGGCGGCCAGTTCGATGGCGGCCGGAGTGAACGCGGCCGAGCTCGATTTCGACTCCGTGCAACGCGGCAACCCCGAGATCCAGCGCCGTGCCCAGGAGGTCATCAACCATTGTTTCGGCCTGGGTGAGGCCAATCCCATTCTGGCCATCCATGACGTGGGCGCCGGGGGCATCTCCAATGCCTTCCCGGAGCTGGTGGATGGCGCCGGCATGGGTGCCACCTTCGACCTGCGCAAGGTGCCCTTGGAGGAAAGCGGTCTGGCACCCAAGGAAATCTGGTGCAACGAGAGCCAGGAGCGCTACGTCCTGGCGGTGGCGCCGCAGAGTCTGCCGCTTTTCGAGGCCATGTGCGAACGCGAACGCTGCCCCTTCGCGGTCGTGGGCGTGGCCTCCAGCGACCAGGCCCTGGTGCTGGAAGACGGTCCTGGCGGCGAGCGGGCGATCGACATGCCCATGGACGTGCTGCTGGGCAAGCCACCCAAGATGCACCGCGACGTGCGCCGCGTTGCCCGACAGGCGCCCCCGCTGGACCTCACCGGTGTGACGCTGCAGCGGGTGGCCTTCGACGTGCTGCGTCACCCCACCGTGGCCAGCAAGCGATTCCTGATCACCATCGGCGACCGCACGGTGGGGGGCTTGAGCCATCGTGATCAGATGGTGGGGCCCTGGCAGGTGCCGGTGGCCGATTGCGCCGTCACCCTGGCCGACTACAGCGGTTTTCGCGGCGAAGCCATGAGCATGGGCGAACGCACGCCGCTGGCCTCGATCGATGCCCCGGCCTCGGGCCGCATGGCCGTGGCCGAGGCCCTCACCAACCTGCTGGCGGCCCCGATCGAGCTCACGCGCGTGAAGCTTTCCTGCAACTGGATGGCCGCCTGCGGCGAGCCGGGTGAGGACGCCGCGCTGTACGACACGGTGAAAGCCGTGGGCATGGAGTTGTGCCCGGCACTGGGCATCAGCGTGCCCGTGGGCAAGGATTCGTTGTCCATGCGCACGCGCTGGCGCGACGATGGCATGGACAAGCAGGTGACCGCTCCGGTCTCACTGATCGTTTCGGCCTTCGTCACGCTCGACGATGTGCGGGGCACCCTCACCCCCGAACTGCGCGAGGGCGACACCACGCTGATCCTGGTGGACCTCGGACAAGGCCGGCACCGCCTGGGCGGCTCCATCCTGGCGCAGGCCCAGGGTGCCTTTGGCGGTGAGGTGCCCGACCTGGACGACCCGGCCCTGTTGAAGTCGCTGGTGGACGCGGTGAACGAACTTCGGGCGCAAGGGCTGGTGCTGGCCTACCACGACCGCAGTGACGGCGGCCTGTGGGCGTCGGTGTGCGAGATGGCCTTTGCCGGCCGCCGCGGTGTGAGCCTGAACGTGGATCTGCTGGTGACCGAAAGCGATGGCATCGGCGACAGCCGGGCCGAGTACGGCGACTCCAAGAACTGGGCGCAGCAGGTGAGCGAGCGCCGCAACGAGCTCACGCTGCGAGCGCTTTTCAACGAGGAACTCGGTGTGGTGCTGCAGGTGCCCACGGCCCGGCGCGACGACGCCATCGCCGTGCTGCGCCGCCATGGCCTGTCGCGCCACAGCCATGTGATCGGCAAGCCCAACGACCGCGGCACGGTGGAGGTCTGGCGCGACGCGAAGTCGGTCTTTTCCGCCTCGCTGCGCGATCTGCACCAGGCCTGGGACGAGGTGAGCTGGCGCATCGCGATGCTGCGCGACAACCCGGCCTGCGCGCAGGCCGAGCATGACGCGGCCGGCGACCCCGCCGATGCCGGGCTGCAGGTGAAGCCGAGCTTCGATCCGGCGGAGGACGTGGCCGCGCCCTTCCTGAACCTGGCGCGTCCGAAGGTGGCGATCCTGCGGGAACAGGGGGTCAACTCCCACGTCGAGATGAGCTACGCCATGGACCAGGCGGGCTTCGACACCTACGACGTGCACATGAGCGACCTGCAGGCCGGCCGCGCGAGGCTCGAGCAGTTCCAGGGCCTGGTGGCCTGCGGTGGCTTCAGCTACGGGGACACCCTGGGGGCCGGCGAGGGCTGGGCGCGCTCGGTGCTGTTCAACCCTCAGCTGGCCGAACAGTTCGCGGCCTTCTTCAACCGATCCGACAGCTTTGCGCTGGGCGTGTGCAACGGCTGCCAGATGATGGCGGCGCTCTCGCCCATCATCCCGGGCACGGCCGCCTGGCCGCGCTTCACGCGCAACCGCAGCGAGCAGTTCGAGGCTCGCCTGAGCCAGGTCGAGGTGCTGGACAGCCCCTCGGTCTTCTTCACCGGCATGGCCGGCAGCCTGCTGCCCATCGCCGTGGCCCATGGGGAAGGCTATGCCGACTTCTCGCAGCGTGGGGACGCCAAGGCTGTGCATGCCGCCATGCGCTTCGTGGACAGCCAGGGCCGCCCCACCGAAGCCTACCCGGCCAACCCCAATGGCAGCCCCGGCGGCCTGACCGCGGTGACCACCGCCGACGGCCGCTTCACTGCGCTGATGCCGCACCCTGAACGCGTGTTCCGCAACATCCAGATGAGCTGGACCTCCGGCGACGCCGCGGCCTTCAGCCCCTGGATGCGCATGTTCCGCAACGCGCGCCGATGGATCGGCTGAGGTTCGACCGGCTCGATGTGCTGCGGGCGGTCGCCATCGTCTGGATGGCGGCCTACCATTTCTGCTACGACCTGAACCACTTCGGGTTCATCCGCCAGAACTTCTACACGGACCCGTTCTGGACCACCCAGCGCACGGCCATCGTGTCGCTCTTCCTCTTCTGTGCAGGGCTCGGTCAGGCGGTGGCCTGGCAGCAAGGGCAGGGCTGGCCCCGCTTCTGGCGCCGCTGGGGCCAGGTCGCCGGTTGCGCGCTTCTGGTCAGCGCCGGCTCTTACCTGATGTTCCCCCGCAGCTTCATCTATTTCGGCGTGCTGCATGGCATCGCCGTGATGCTCATCGTGACCCGGCTGAGCGCGGGCTGGGGGCGCTGGCTGTGGCCACTGGGCCTGCTGGCCATCGTGTTGCCGCACTTCGTCCAGCATCCCTTCTTCGACACCCGTTGGACCAACTGGGTGGGCCTCATCACCCGCAAGCCCGTGACTGAAGACTACGTGCCCCTTCTGCCGTGGCTGGGCGTGATGTGGTGGGGCCTGGCGGCGGGGCAATGGATGCTGGCTCGGCGGCCGGGCTGGCTCGCTGGCGACGTGCCACACGCCTTGGCGCCTCTGGCGGTATTGGGGCGCTGGAGCCTGAGCTTCTACATGCTGCACCAGCCGATCTTCATCGGGGCGCTGGCTGCCATGGCCTGGTGGCTGCGATGACGCCATGAAAAAAGCGCCCCGCGGGGCGCTTGATCAGGCCGGCAGGCGGCGTCTCACTGCTCGAACTTGTAGTCCGTGCGGGCCGCCTTGCGCAGGCCTTCGCGGAAGTCGATCATCTTCTGCTGCTGCAGGCGTTGCTGGATCTGGGGCTTGACGTCCTCCAGCGGCGGGAACTGCGCTTCGCGCACGTCTTCCAGCTTGATCACATGGAAACCGAACTGCGACTTGACCGGCGCGTCGGTGACCTGGCCCTTGTTCAGCTTGACCATGGCCTGGGAGAACTCGGGCACGTAGCTGCCGGCTTCGGCCCAGTCGAGGTCACCGCCATTGGCGGCCGAGCCCGGGTCCTTGGAGTTCTTCTTGGCCAGGTCCTCGAAGCTGGCGCCGCCCTTGATCTGGGCGATCAGGCGCTTGGCTTCGTCTTCCTTCTCGACCAGGATGTGGCGGGCGCGGTATTCCTTCTCGCTGCCGGCCTGGGCCTTGAACTTGTCGTACTCGGCCTGGATTTCGGCGTCGGTGACGGGATTTTTCTTCTCGAAATCCTGGAACAGGGACTGGATCAGCACGTTCTGGCGCACGAGTTCCATCTGGCGGCGGTACTCGGGGGTGCCGGCCAGACCGCGGCGCTCGGCTTCCTGGGTGAAGATCTCGTTGAGGACGATCTGGTCACGGGCCAGTCGCTCGATGTCCGGGGGCAGCTGGCGGCCGGTGCTTTGGGCCTGACGCTGGACCTGCTCCAGCAGCGCATCCACGCGCGCCTTCGGCACGGCCTTGCCGTTGACGATGGCCACGTTCTGGGCCATCGCCGTGGCCGGCAGCAGCGTGGCACCCAGGGCCAGGCTCAACGCACCGATGGCGAAAACAGACTTCTTCATGCAGGAAACCTCGTGGTTGAAAGAAAAGCGCGGCCGGGGGCCGCTGCATGCCGGCGGTGAGGATGATCCCACCGCGGTCCGGGGAATCTCAGGTCTCGTCGGGGGCCTGCGTGCGCAGCGCCAGCGCGTGGATGCCCTGAGGAATCAACGGGGCGAGGGCATCATACACGAGCCGGTGCCGGGCCAGACGTGACAAACCGTGAAAGCGCTGGCTCACCACATGGACACTGAAATGCCGGCCTTCACGAGCGCCGGCATGGCCGGCGTGGAGGTGGCTGTCATCCTGGACGGCCAGGACGACCGGGTCCAGAACCTCCCGCAAACGGGTTTCGATCTGCTGGGCGCTCACGGGCATGTCAGGAGGGCTCCTCGTTCTTGAGATATCGGCTCAGGTAGAGCGCCTGGGCGATCAGGAACACCAGCATCAGTGCCAGTGAGCCAAAGACCTTGAAGTTCACCCACACGGCGGTGGGATAGCTGTAGGCCACATAGATGTTGAGCAGGCCCATCAGCCCGAAGAAGGCGATCCAGGCAAAGTTGAGGCGCTGCCAGATGGCGGTGGGGAGTTCGATCTGCCCGCCCAGCAGGGCGTGCAGCAGGTTGTGGCGAAACAGCGTGTGGCTGGCCCACAGGCTGGCGCCCATGATCCAGTAGAGCACGCTGGGCTTCCACTTGATGAAAGTCTCGCTGTGGAACCACAGCGTGGCGCCGCCGAGCAGGAGCACGAGCGCCAGGCTCACCCAGAGCATGGTGTCCACACGCCGCCCGCGGGCGAGGAGCCACCCGATCTGGAGCGCCGTGGCCGCCATGACCACGGCGGTGGCCAGCAGCACGGGGGCCGCATCGACATCGACCGCCCCACGCGAGGCCAGCGGGCCAAACCAGGCCGTGGCCAGCCCGGCGGCCAGCTCGGGCCGGGATTCGGCCAGCTTGAAGCTGGTGAAGAACAGAATGAGCGGCAGGAAATCGAAGAGGAGCTTCATCGAGGAGCAGCCTTGGGGTAGGCGACCTCATCCTTGACGAGGTTCGAAATCCAGGGCTGCGGAGTTGATGCAGTAGCGCTCCCCGGTGGGCTCGGGCCCGTCGTCAAAGACGTGCCCGAGGTGGGCACCGCAACGGCTGCACCGCACCTCGACGCGCACCATGCCGTGGCTGTAGTCCATCACCCGCTCGATGCGGCCGTCCTCGATGGCCTGGGTGTAGCTTGGCCATCCGCAGCCGGCATCGAACTTCGTGGAGGAGTCGAAGAGGGCCGCGTTGCAGCAGATGCAGCGGTAGATTCCGTCGGCGTCGTGCCGCCAGAAGCGCCCGGTGAAGGGGGCCTCGGTGGCGGCCTGACGCGTGACGCGGTAGGCCATGGGGTCGAGCTGACGGCGCCACTCGTCGTCGGATTTCTGGATCTCGTAGTCGCTCATGATGAACAGGACACCTCGATGCTGTGCGCCCAGTCGGGGGGCAGGGCGGCGTAGGCCTCATGCTCGGGCTGCTCGTCGTAGGGGCGCTCGAGCACGCGCAGCAGGCGCTGCACCTCGCTGTCGTCTCCGGCCTGGGCTTGCCGGATGGCGATTTCCGCCAGGTGATTGCGCAGAATGTACTTCGGGTTGGCCCGGTCCATCGCGGTGCGGCGTTCGACATCCACGCTCGATTCCCGCGCCAGGCGCTCGCGGTAGCGCTGCGCCCAGGCGTCGAAGGCCTGGCGGTCGATGAAGAGGTCGCGCACCGGGCCGGCGTCCTGGGCTGGGTCGGCCGATAGCTGGCTCAGGCGTCGCCAGGCGAGGGTGTGGTCGACCCGGTCGCGCGCCAGCAGCGCCAGCCAGGCGTCGGCCAGTTCAGCGTCGCCGTCCTCGCGCGTACGCAAACCCAGCTTGGCACGCATGAGGCGCATCAGGGCGTCCGGGTAGGCGCTGCGGAAGGTCTCCAGCGCGGCCAGGGCCAGGTCCGTGTCCTCGATCAAGGGCATCAGGGCCTGGGCCAGGGCGTGCAGGTTCCACAGGGCGACCTGGGGCTGGCGATGGTAGGCGTAGCGACCCTGGGTGTCGGAATGGTTGCAGATGTGGCCAGGGTCGAAGGCATCCAGGAAACCGAAGGGGCCGTAGTCGATCGTGAGGCCCAGGATGGACATGTTGTCGGTGTTCATCACCCCATGGCAAAAGCCTACCGCCTGCCAGTGGGCCACCATCTCGGCCGTGCGACGCACCACGGTGTCCAGCAGGGCTGCATAGGGCTGGGCGTGGTCGCGGCAGGCCGGCAGGTGGTGGTCGATGACGAAGTCGGCCAGACGGCGCAGGGCCTCGGGCTGCCCGTGGTGGCAGAAGTGCTCGAAATGCCCGAATCGCACGAAGCTGGGCGCCAGGCGGGTCACGACGGCGGCCGTCTCGACGGTTTCGCGAAGGACTGGCTGGGGTGAGGCGACGAGACACAGGGCCCGGCTGGAGGGAATGCCCAGGGCGTGCATGGCCTCCGAGCACAGGAATTCACGGATGGACGATCGCAGCACGGCGCGTCCGTCGCCCATGCGGGAGTAGGGCGTTCGCCCGCTGCCCTTGAGCTGGATCTCGACGCCTCCGTGCGGGGTGCGCACCTCGCCCAGCAGCAGGGCTCGCCCATCGCCAAGCTGGCCGGCCCACACCCCGAACTGATGACCACCGTAAACAGTGGCCAGCGGGTCCATCCCCGGCCACACGGCATTCCCGCTGAACACCGACAGGGCATCGGTTGCGGTCGATGTCCACCAGTCCCTGGGCCACCCCAGCCAGTCGGCCGCGGCAGGGCTGGTGGCGACCCAGCGCGGCTCAGGCAGAGCCTGGGCCCTCAGCCGTGTGTGAAAGGCGTCGCCAAGGTCGGCATAGCGGTTGATCCACTGCAAACCGGTGGGGAAAGCCCTCTCGAAAGGAGCGTTCATCAGGTCAGTGTAGCCACCGAGCGAAAGAGGGGAGGGGCCCAGGGCCATGGGCCGATGGCGTCGGCATCGCGAACGTTCCTCAGGGAAAACCGCAGGCGCTGCGCTGCAGCATGGTTTCTATCATCGAAAACGAACGACCGTTCCAGTTTCGGTCACATCCACGGAAGGAGTTCCCGATGTCGCGCCTGATGGGCCAGATGATGCAAATGCCCCTGATGATCTCGTCGCTGCTGAAGCACGCTGCACGCCATTGTGCGGACACCGAGATCGTGTCCAAGCGGGTGGAAGGCGATGTTCACCGCTACACCTACCGGGATGCGGAACTGCGTGCTCGCAAGCTGGCCCAGGCGCTGGCCCGGCTGGGTTGTCAGCCGGGCGACCGGGTGGGTACGCTGGCCTGGAACGGCTACCGGCACTTCGAGATCTACTACGGCACCTCCGGCTCGGAGCTGGTGTGCCACACCATCAACCCGCGCCTGTTCCCCGAGCAGATCGCCTGGATCATCAATGACGCGGAAGACCGCGTGTTGTGCTTCGACCTGAGCTTTCTTCCGCTGGTCGAGAAGCTTGCCCCGGGTCTGTCCAGCGTGAAGCATTTCGTGCTGATGACTGATCGGGCCCACATGCCGGCACAGACCGGCATCCCCGGCCTGCTGTGCTACGAGGAACTGGTGGAAGCCGAGGACGGGAACTACACCTGGCCGGAGTTTGACGAGAACACGGCCTCCAGCATCTGCTACACGTCGGGGACCACGGGCCATCCCAAGGGGGCCGTCTACAGCCATCGCTCGACCGTGCTGCATGCCTATGCCTCGGCCTTGCCCGATGCGATGGGCAGCTCGGCCCAGGACGTGATCCTGCCGGTGGTGCCGATGTTCCACGTCAACGCCTGGGGGCTGCCCTATTCCGGTGCGCTGGTCGGGGCCAAGCTGGTCCTGCCGGGACCGCACCTGGATGGCAAGTCGCTCTACGAACTGTTCGAATCGGAGAAGGTGACTTTCAGCGCGGGCGTGCCCACGGTCTGGCTGGGTCTCATCACCTACGCCAAGCAGAACAACCTGAAGTTCAGCACCTTCAAGCGCACGGTGATCGGCGGCTCGGCTTGCCCACCGGCCATGATCCGCACGCTCGAGGACGACTTCGGGGTTCAGGTCATCCATGCCTGGGGCATGACGGAACTGTCGCCACTGGGCACTTTGTCCAAGCTCAAGGCCAAGCATCTCGACCTGCCGCCCGAGGCGCAGCGGCGCATCCTCGAAAAGCAAGGCAAGGTGATCTACGGCATCGACATGCAGATCACCGGGGACGACGGGCGGCCTCTGCCATGGGACGGTCAGGCGTCGGGTAACCTGGTCGTGCGTGGTCCGTGGGTGATCCAGAGCTACTTCCGTCGCGACGAATCGCCGTTACAGGACGGCTGGTTCCCCACGGGTGACGTCGCCACCATTGACCCCGACGGCTTCATGCAGATCACCGATCGGTCGAAGGACGTGATCAAGTCAGGGGGCGAATGGATCAGCTCCATCGACCTCGAAAACATCGCCATGGCCCACCCGGCCGTCCATGAAGCTGCGGCCATCGCCTGCAAGCACCCGAAATGGGACGAGCGGCCTCTGCTGATCGTCGTGCGCAAGCCGGGTCAGTCCCTCACGCGCGAAGAGATGCTCGCGTTCTACGAGGGCAAGATCGCCAAATGGCAGATCCCGGACGATGTCGTCTTCGTCGACGAGATCCCCCATACCGCGACCGGCAAGATACAGAAGCTCAAGCTGCGCGAGCAGTTCGCTGCGCACGTATTGCCGACCTGAATGAGGGGCTGTCGGGCTTGCCTGTCGCCAGCGAGACACCCGCTACGGGCATTCCCTGTACGAGCCGCAAACGAAGTTCTGTAGCCTCTCCACACCCGCCGCCAACAGCTCAAGGAGACACTCGATGTTCACTCGCCGCACCCACATGAAACTCTCGATTCTTGCCGCGGCCGCGCTGTGCTGCGGTGCTGCTTTCGCCCAGAAGGGCGAGACCGTCAAAGTGGCCTGGATCGACCCGCTGACGGGCCTGATGGCCACGGTCGGCCAGAACCAGCTCAAGAGCTTCCAGTTCATGGCCGAGTACTTCAGCCGCAACAACCCGGCCGGCGTGAAGTTCGAAGTCATCGGCATCGACAACAAGCTCAGTCCCCAGGAAAGCCTGAACGCCCTCAAGTCGGCCATCGACCAGGGGGTGCGCTACATCGTCCAGGGCAACGGATCCGGCGCCGCGCTCGCGCTGTCGGATGCCGTCACCAAGCACAACGAGCGCAACCCCGGCAAGGAAGTCGTCTTCCTCAACTATGCCGCGGTCGACCCGGACCTCACCAACAGCAAGTGCAGCTACTGGCATTTCCGTCTGGATGCGGACACCTCGATGAAGATGGAAGCACTGACCACCTTCATGAAGGATCAGTCCGACATCAAGAATGTCTATCTCATCAACCAGAACTATGCCCACGGCCATCAGGTGGCCAAGTACGCGAAGGAGAACCTGGCGCGCAAGCGTCCCGACATCAAGATCGTGGGCGAAGATCTCCACCCGCTGGCCCAGGTGCGCGACTTTGCGCCTTACATTGCCAAGATCAAGGCCTCGGGGGCTGACACGGTCATCACCGGCAACTGGGGCTCGGACCTGACGCTGCTGATCAAGGCGGCCAACGACGCCGGCCTGAATGCCAAGTTCTACGTGTACTACGGCGGCGTGAGCGGCACGCCCACGGCCATGGGCGCCGCCGGCGAAGGCCGTGTCTATCAGGTGTCCTACAACCACTACAACATGGGTGGCGAGGTCGCCAAGATCCAGGACGAGTTCCGCAAGCGCTTCAACGACGACTGGTACACCGGCGCCACCTATCACGCGTTTGCGCTGCTGAGCAACGCCATGGCGCAGGCCAAGTCCACCGACCCCGTGAAGGTGGCCGCGGCCATGAGCGGCCTGAAGTTCAAGAGCTTCAATGGCGACGTGGAGATGCGCCGCACCGACCATCAGCTGCAGCAGGGCCTTTACATCGCCCGCTGGCAGAAGACGGATGCGAAGAACACTTACAGCCCGGAGAACACCGGCTACACCTTCGTGCCTGTGAAGTACTATGAACCGTACGTGTCGAGCACGCCGACGTCCTGCCAGATGAAGCGTCCCTGAACCTCCACCAGGGCAGTCTCGCACTTCCCCGGGCCCGATGGCATCTTCCTGTCGGGCCCTTTTCTTTGACCCGCTTCTCTGACCTGCGCGCCTTGCGGCGCTGACCGTCGATGGACCTCCAGTTCTTCACGATCTCGATGCTGAACGGCCTGAGCTACGGGCTCCTGCTGTTCATGCTCAGCTCGGGCCTGACGCTGATCTTCAGCATGATGGGTGTGCTCAACTTTGCCCATGCGAGCTTTTACATGCTGGGCGCCTACATCGCCTACACGACGATGCAGGTGGTGGGCTACTGGCCGGCTCTCGTCGTGGCGCCTCTGCTGGTCGGGCTTGCCGGCGCCCTGTTCGAGAAGTACTGTCTTCGCCGGGTCCACAAGTTCGGTCACGTGCCGGAGCTTCTCATCACCTTTGGTCTGAGCTATGTGATCCTGGAACTGGTGCAGCTCATCTGGGGGCGCTCCGCGGTGGACTACCGCGTGCCCGAGGCGCTGCAGGGGCCGCTGTTCACGATCGTGGGCTCCACCGCCGGCGCGCTGGATTTCGTCTGGGGCCTGGCCCCCCAGGAAATGTGCCGCTCGGCCGAGGAGGGGGTGCGCATCGTCTGCACGCAGTTCCCGAAGTACCGCGGCTTCATGATGCTGGTCGCCCTGCTCATGCTGGCCTCCATCTGGCTGATGCTCACCCGCACCCGTGTCGGCCTGGTCATCCAGGCGGCACTTACACACCCCGAGATGGTGGAGGCGCTGGGTCATAACGTGCCCCGTGTGTTCATGCTGGTCTTCGGCGGCGGTGCCGCGCTGGCCGGCCTGGCCGGGGTGATCGGCGGCAACGCCTTCGTCACCGAACCCGGCATGGCCTTCACGGTGGGCGCCATCATCTTCGTGGTGGTGGTGGTCGGCGGCATGGGGTCGCTGGCCGGGGCGTTCCTGGCCTCGATCCTGATCGGCGTGATCCAGACCTTCGCGGTGGCGATCGATTACTCGTTCATCAACTTCTTTGCCAAGTTCGGCTGGGCCATCACACCGGAGACCTTCGGCTATCCGATGCTCAAGCTCACGGTGTCCCAGGTGGCGCCCATCCTGCCTTACCTCTTCCTCGTGCTGATTCTCATCTTCCGCCCCAAGGGCCTCCTCGGTACCCGGGAGGGCTGATCCATGCAAGCGCATTCCATCAACGCCAAGGCCCCGCCGCAGCCTGCCATGGGCGCCGCTCGGCCGGCCTACCATTTCAAGCCCTACAACGTCGGACGCTGGATCATCTGGACGCTGTATGCCCTCGTGCTGCTCGTCAGTCCGATGATTTTTACCAGCGGCCTGTCGATGACCATGCTCTCCCAGATGGGCATCGCCATCATTGCCTGTCTGGCCTACAACATGCTGCTCGGGCAGGGGGGGATGCTCAGCTTCGGGCACGCGGTGTACTCCGGCCTGGGGTCCTTCCTCACCATCCACACCCTCAACATGATCAGCGGTGGCACGCTGCAGGGCTTCCCGGTGAGTCTGCTGCCTCTGATCGGCGGGATCTCAGGACTCTTCTTCGCCGTGCTGCTGGGCTGGGTCACCACCAAGAAGGCTGGCACGCCGTTCGCGATGATCACGCTGGGTATCGGTGAACTGGTCTGGTCGATGTCCCTCATGTTCCCGGAGTTCTTCGGAGGCGAGGGCGGTATCACCGGTGATCGTGTCACGGGAGCCCGCCCCTTCGGCATCACCTTCGGCCCGCAGGTGCAGCTGTACTACCTGATTGCGGTCTACACCTTCATCTGCACGGCAGCGATGTACGCCTTCACGCGCACGCCGCTCGGACGCATGCTCAATGCCGTGCGAGACAACCCGGAGCGGGTGGAGTTCGTCGGTTACAACACGCAGATGGTGCGCTATCTGTCCTTCTGCGCCTCGGGATTCTTCGCCGGCATCGCCGGAGGGCTGGGGGCGCTGAACTTCGAGATCGTCACCGCTGAAGTGGTCGGTGCAGCCCGCTCGGGCGCTTACCTGCTCTTTGTCTTCCTGGGAGGGGCGACCTTCTTCTTTGGTCCCATCATCGGCGCCATCCTCATGGTGGTGGCTTTCGTGCTGCTGTCCGAGATGACCGCTGCCTGGCTGCTTTACCTGGGCCTGATCTTCCTCTTCATGGTGATGTATGCCCCGGGCGGCATCGCGAGCCTGATCATGATGAACCTGCGCGTGGCGGCGTTCGGGAAGTTGCGAAGACTGTGGACCTCCTACCTGGCCTTGGGCGGGACCGGCGCCGTGGCCGTTGTCGGCGCGGCGGCCATGATCGAGATGGTCTATCACATGCAGCTCAACGTTGCGCTGGGCCCCGAGCTGAAGTTCATGGGGGCCACACTGAACGCCCACAGCCTGGACAGCTGGTTTGGCGCCGTCTTCGTTCTCATCACCGGAGCGGCACTCTTCGAGGTCTCGCGGCGAGCGTTCGTGCGGGAATGGAGTCGGATCCAGGAGGAAATCGAGTTGGAAATCCGTCGCCGGGAGGCCCTATGAGCTTCGCAGTCGAACTCAAGGACGTCCGCAAGAGCTTTGGCAAGACCGAGATCATCCGCGGCGCCAGCCTGCAGGTGAACGCCGGCGAACGTGTGGCCATCATCGGGCCGAACGGCGCCGGCAAGTCGACGCTGTTCAACCTGATCAGCGGGCGCTTTGCGCCCACGAGCGGCGAGATCCTGCTCAATGGGGAGCGTATCGACGGGCTCAAACCCTATGAGGTGAATCGCCGGGGTTTGGCCCGCAGTTTCCAGGTGTCCAACCTCTTTCACCGGCTGACGGTGTTCGAGAACGTTCGGTGCGCCGTGCTCTGGTCGATGGGCTACAAGTACGCTTTCTGGAAGTTTCTGGCCGACCTGGACGATGCCAACGACCGCGCCGACGAAGTGCTGGAGATGCTCAAGCTCGACCGCAAGCGCGACACGCAGGTGATGAACCTCACCTATGCGGAGCAGCGTGCCCTGGAGATCGGGCTGACGATCGCCGGCGGGAGCAACGTCATCCTGCTGGACGAACCGACGGCAGGGATGAGCAAGTCCGAGACCAAGCGGTTCATCCAGCTCATCCGGGAAGTCACCGAAGGCAAGACGCTGCTCACGGTGGAACACGACATGGGGGTGGTGTTCGGGCTGGCCGACAAGATTGCCGTGCTCGTCTATGGCGAAGTCATTGCCTACGACGAGCCCGAAGCCGTGCGTGCGAACCAGCGCGTGCAGGAAGCCTATCTGGGATCGGTGCTGGCCGAGCAGCAGGCCGCCGCCGCCACTGCGGGAGCCTGAAGCCATGCTGCACATCGAGAACCTGCACGCCTTCTACGGCAAGAGCCACGTGCTGCATGGCGTTCACATGGACGTCAAACCGGGCGAGATCGTGAGCCTGCTGGGACGCAACGGGTCCGGGCGTTCCACCACCGTCAAGACCGTGATGGGCCTGGTGGATGGTCAGGGCTCCGTGAAATGGAAGGGCGAAGAGATCCTGGGCCACCACGCCTTTGACATCGCTCACCGTGGCATCGGCTATGTGCCCGAGAACCGCGACATCTTCCCCAAGCTCACGGTGCACCAGAACCTGATGCTGGGCCAGAAGAAGCAGGGGCAGTCGGGCCGGTGGAGCTTCGACGACATGTACCAGCTGTTTCCCCGGCTGAAGGAACGCCAGCACACCGAGGCGGGCGTGCTCTCGGGCGGCGAGCAGCAGATGCTCACGCTGTGCCGCACCCTGATGGGGGACCCGGATCTCATCATGATCGACGAACCCACCGAAGGGCTGGCCCCCAAGATCGTCGAGCAGGTGGCCGAGTATCTCAACGAGCTCAAGCGGCGCGGTGTGAGTGTGCTGCTGGTCGAGCAGAAGCTCACCATCGCCTTGCAGATCTCCACGCGCTGCTACGTGATGGGCCATGGCCGCATCGTCTTCGAGGGCACACCTGACGACCTTCGCACGAACGCCTATATTCGCAAGGAGTGGCTGGAGGTGTAGCTTGCCCGGCCACGGCGCCGCGAGGGCACATTTGCTCCGTTCTGTCACGCCGGCGACAAAGCGCCGGCGTTGTTGTTTCTTAAACTCGAACGATCGTTCTATTTGTCAGTCTTCCACTGCATAGGGGCCTACCGATGAGTGCCAGCTACGAGCTCCACGGCGACGTTGCCGTGATCACCCTGAACAACCCCCCGGTCAACGGGCTGGGCTACGACACCCGCAAGGGCATCACTGATGGCCTCGAACGCGCTGAGAATGACCCTGCCGTCAAGGCGGTGGTCATCACTGGCGCCGGCAAGGCCTTCAGTGGGGGTGCCGACATCCGCGAGTTCGGTTCGCCGAAGGCGACACAGGAACCGAACCTGCTGAGCGTCATCAAGATGGCCGAGAACACCAGCAAGCCGGTCGTGGCCGCCATCCACAGCGTGTGCATGGGCGGTGGGCTGGAACTGGCCCTGGGCTGCCACTACCGGGTGGCGGCGCCTGGCACGCAGGTGGCGTTGCCGGAAGTGAAGATCGGTCTCGTGCCCGGCGCTGGCGGCACCCAGCGCCTGCCCCGCGTGATCGGGGTCGAGAACGCGCTGAACATGATCGTGAGCGGTGATCCGGTCAAGAGTGAGGTGCTGGCCGGGATCCCGGGCCAGAAGCTCTTCGACCGCATCATCGAGGGTGACCTGCTGGCCGGTGCGCTGGCCTTCGCTCGCGAGGTCGCAGGGCAGCGCCCGCTGCCACGTGTGCGCGACCTGAAGGCCGAGCATGAACAGGGGGCGGGCTATTTCCAGTTTGCCCGCAACACGGTCAAGGCCATGGCGCGCAACTTCCCGGCACCGGCCAAGTGCGTGGACTGCGTTGAAGCTGCCACCACCAGACGCTTCGACGACGGCCTGGCCTTCGAGCGCGAGCAGTTCATCAACCTGATGCTCACACCGGAATGCGCCGCACTGCGGCATGCCTTCTTCGCCGAGCGGGCCGCCAGCAAGATTCCCGATGTGCCGGAGGACACGCCGGTGCGCGCCATCAACAAGGTGGCCGTCATCGGTGCCGGCACGATGGGGGGCGGCATCAGCATGAACTTCCTGAACGCCGGCATCCCGGTGGTCATCCTCGAGATGAAGCAAGAGGCACTCGACCGGGGTGTGGGTGTGATGCGCAAGAACTACGAAGCCCAGGTCAAGAAGGGCAAGCTCAAGCAGGACAAGTTCGAGCAGCGCATGGCGCTGCTGTCCACCACGCTCGACTACAGCGCCATCGGTGATGCCGACCTGGTCATCGAAGCGGTGTTCGAGGACATCAGCGTGAAGGAGCAGGTGTTCAAGCAGCTCGACGCGGTCATGAAGCCCGGAGCGATTCTGGCGACGAATACATCGACTCTGGATGTGAACAAGATCGCTGCCTTCACCAAGCGTCCGCAGGACGTGATCGGCATGCACTTCTTCAGTCCGGCCAATGTGATGAAGCTGCTGGAAGTGATCCGGGGTGAGAAGACCGGCAAGGACGTGCTCGCCACGGTGATGCAACTGGCCAAGAAGATCAAGAAGACGGCCGTGGTGTCTGGCGTGTGCGACGGATTCATCGGCAACCGCATGATCGAACAGTACAGCCGCCAGGCCGGCTTCCTGCTGGAAGAGGGATGCACGCCCGAGCAGGTGGACAAGGCCATCGAGCGCTTCGGCTTTGCGATGGGGCCCTTCCGCATGGGGGATCTGGCCGGTAACGACGTGGGTTGGTACATCCGCAAGCGCCGCTACGTCGAGAAGCCCGAGATGCGCTACAGCAAGACTGCTGACTTGCTGTGCGAGATGGGTCGCTTCGGCCAGAAGACAGGGGCCGGCTGGTACGACTACAAGCCAGGCAAGCGCGATGCCATCCCATCGCCGGTGGTCAACGAGATGATCGAGAAGCACCGTGCCGACATGGGGATTCAGCCCCGCAAGATCAGTGACGACGAGATTGTCGGCCGCCTGGTGTACGCCCTCGTGAACGAAGGGGCCAAGATCCTGGAGGAAGGCATTGCGTTGCGCGCCTCCGACATCGACATGGTCTACCTCACCGGCTATGGCTTTCCGCTCTTCCGCGGCGGTCCGATGTGCTATGCCGACTCGCAGGGTCTGTTCAACGTGGTGCAGGCGATGAAGCGTTTCGCCAAGAACCCTAACGACGATGCCCAGTTCTGGCAGCCGGCGCCGTTGCTCGCCCGCCTTGCCGCCGAGGGCAAGAGCTTCAATTGAGGGCGCTTTCGCACCGACACCCATATTCCGAGGAATCGACATGACTGATGCAGTGATCGTCTCCACCGCCCGTACACCGCTGGCCAAGAGCTGGAAGGGCGCCTTCAACATGACCCACGGTGCGACCTTGGGCGGCCACGCCGTGAAGGCTGCCGTCGAGCGCGCCGGCATCGACCCGGCCGAAGTCGATGACGTCATCATGGGCTGCGCCACGCCCGAGGGGGCCACCGGCAGCAACATCGCCCGACAGATTGCGCTGCGCGCCGGTCTGCCCATCACCACCAGCGGCATGACCATCAACCGCTTCTGCTCCAGCGGCCTGCAGACCATCGCCACAGCGGCCCAGCGCATCATCGCCGGCGAAGGCGATGTGTACGTGGCCGGCGGGGTGGAGAGCATCTCCTGCGTGCAGAACGAAGCCAACACGCACATGATCCGCGAAGCCTGGCTGATGCAGCACAAGCCCGAGATCTACTGGAGCATGCTGCAGACCGCCGAGCAGGTCGCCAAGCGCTACAAGATCTCGCGTGAACGCATGGACGAATACGGCGCCGCCAGCCAGCAGAAGGCCTGCGCCGCGCAGGAAGCCGGTAAGTTCAACGACGAGATGGTGCCCATCACGGTCACGGCAGGCGTGGCCGACCCGGTCATGGGTCTGCGCACCAAGGAGGTCACCGTGACCGCCGACGAGGGTCTGCGCCCCGGCACCACCTACGAGGCCGTGGCCGGTATCCGCCCGGCGCTGCCAGGCGGGGTGATCGCGGCAGGCAATGCGAGCCAGTTCTCGGACGGCGCAGGCGCCTGCGTGGTGATGAACGAGAAGCTGGCCGAGCAGCGCGGGCTCAAGCCGCTGGGCCGCTTCCTCGGTTTCGCCGTGGCCGGTTGCGAGCCCGACGAAATGGGCATCGGCCCGGTGTTTGCCGTGCCCAAGGTGCTCAAGCGCCTGGGCCTGACGGTGGCCGACATCGACCTGTGGGAGCTCAATGAAGCCTTTGCCGTGCAGGTGCTGTACTGTGCTGACACCCTGGGCATCCCGATGGATCGCCTGAACGTGAACGGCGGCGCGATCGCGGTCGGTCACCCCTACGGTGTGAGCGGCCAGCGCCTGACCGGCCATGCGCTCATCGAGGGCAAGCGCCGGGGCGCCAAGCGGGTGTGCGTGACGATGTGCATCGGCGGTGGCATGGGTGCTGCCGGCGTGTTCGAAGTGCTCTGAATTGAAGGGAAGGTGAAGCGCCCATGACCATGCGAGCCACGCTCGATTTCCTGCTGCACGACTGGATCGATGTGGCCGCACTGGCCAGCCGGCCGCGCTTTGCGGATCACAGCCGCGAGACCTTCGACTCGGTGCTCGACACCTGTGAACGCATCGCCCGCGAGAAGTTTGCCCCCTACAACCGGCTGTCAGATATCGAGGAGCCGCACTTCGAGGGAGAACGTGTGCACTTGCCCCAGGCCACGCACGACGCCACGAGGGCCTACGTCGAGTCGGGGATGCTGGCTGCTGCGCAGGACTACGACGTGGGTGGGATGCAACTGCCTTGTGTCGTGGAGATGGCGGCCAACTGCTTCTTCTCCATGTCCAGCGTGTCCATGGGTGCCTACGCCATGCTCACCAGCGGCAACGCCAGCTTGCTGATGGTGCATGGGTCGCCCCGACAGAAGGAGGTTTTCGCGCGTAACGAGTTTGCCGGCCGCTGGTTCGGCACCATGTGCCTGAGCGAACCCCAGGCAGGATCCAGTCTCTCGGACATCGTCACGCGGGCCGTGCCGGACGGGGAGGGGTTCGAGAACGATCCGCTGGGGCCGCGCTACCGCCTCAAGGGCAACAAGATGTGGATCTCGGGCGGCGAGCACGAGATCACCGAGAACATCGTCCACCTGGTCCTGGCCAAGATCCCTGGGCCGGACGGCAAGCTCATTCCCGGCGTCAAGGGCATCTCGCTCTTCATCGTGCCCAAGCGACTCGTCGACGCCGACGGCAATCTCACCGGCGAGCGCAACGACGTGGCGCTGGCCGGCCTGAACCACAAGTGCGGCTACCGGGGCACGACCAACACCCTGCTGAACTTCGGTGAAGGGCGCTTCCCGGTGCGCGGCAGTGCCGGTGCGATCGGCTACCTCGTGGGGGAGCCCGGGCGGGGGCTGGCCTGCATGTTCCACATGATGAACGAGGCCCGCATCGGCGTGGGCCTGGGTGCCACGATGCTGGGTTACGCCGGCTACCAGGCGTCGCTGGAGTATGCGCGTCAGCGCACCCAGGGCCGGCCGGTGGGCCCGGCGGGCAAGGACCCGTCCTCGCCGCCGGTGCCCATCATCGAGCATGCCGATGTCAAGCGGATGCTGCTGGCACAGAAGTCTTACTGTGAGGGGGCCCTGGCTTTGGAACTGTACTGCGCGCGCCTGGTGGACGAGCAGCAGACCGGCGATCCCGTGGCCGCCGAGGAGGCGCGCCTGCTGCTGGAGGTACTCACCCCCATCGCCAAGAGCTGGCCGAGCGAATGGTGCCTGGAGGCCAACAGCCTGGCCATCCAGGTGCTTGGCGGCTATGGCTACACGCGCGACTTCCCGGTGGAGCAGTACTGGCGCGACAACCGCCTGAACATGATCCACGAAGGAGCCCATGGCATCCAGGGCATGGACCTCCTGGGCCGCAAGGTGCTGATGGAGGAGGGCCGGGGCCTGCAGTTGCTGGCGGCCCGGATGCAAGCCAGCATCGCGGCGGCCGCGGCCCATGCGGAACTCGCCGAACACGCCCAGGCCCTGAGCCGTGCCCTCGACCACGTTGGCCGCGCCACCCGCGCCGCCTGGGCGAATGGCCAGCCGGCCGAGGCCCTGGCCAATGCAACACCCTACCTGCAAGCTTTCGGCCATGTGGTGCTGGGATGGGTCTGGCTGGACGTGGCGCGCGTTGCGTTGGCCGCCCGTGACCGGCTCGCCCCATCCTTCGTGGCCGGCAAGCTGGCAGCTGCGCGCTATTTCCATCGCTACGAAATGCCGCGCATCGCCGCGTGGTTGGCCGTGGTGGAATCGCGCGACCGCACCTGCCTGGATCTGGCCCCCGAGGCCCTCTGATGCGCGCAGCCCGCGTCGAGGCCGCCAGCTGGGTGCTCATCTATGCGGGATTGTTGGCAGCTGTGCTGGGCTGGTTCGTGAGGGGGCAGTCCGCTCCCATGGGGCTTGGGTTTATGCTGGGGGGCGCGGTGTGCACGATGATCGGCGTCGCGCTGATTGCCGTGCGCGCCCGGATGAAGGATCCAACCCAGGAGCAAGACCGATGATCCGACACATCGTGATGTGGCAGCTGCACGACCCCGCCGACGCGCCCAAGTTCAAGGAGTTGCTGGACTCCTGCAAGTCCGTCGTGCCCGGCATCCTCGAGTGGGAGGTGGGCATCCGTTCACCCCGCCTCGAAGCGTCGATGGACGTGGTGCTGGTCTCGGCCTTTGCCGACAAGGCGGCTCTTGACGCCTACCAGAACCACCCGCATCACAAGGCCGTCGGCGCCCAGCTGGGTGCGATGCGCTCGCACCGCATGGTGCTCGACTATCCCACGCTGGCCCCGGGTCTCGCCGACGTCGACCTGGCCCAGGACCTCTCCTTTGCCCCCACGGCGCCAGGCGCCCTTTGATTCTTTCTCGACAGAGCAAGCCCTCATGAGCCTTCCTTCCCTGTTCGACCTCACCGGCCGCACGGCCCTCATCACCGGCGGATCCCGCGGCCTCGGCCTGCAGATCGCCGAGGCGCTCGGCGAAGCCGGCGCCAAGGTCATGCTCAGCGCCCGCAAGGCCCCTGAACTCGAGGAGGCCGTGGCTCACCTGCAGGACCGCGGGATCGATGCCCGATGGATCGCGGCCGACGGCGCCAAGGAGGCGGACATCCAGCGTCTGGTGGATGAAACCCTCCAACGGCTCGGCCCCGTGGACGTGCTGGTCAACAATGCCGGTGCCACCTGGGGCGCACCGGCCGAGGACCACCCGGTCGAGGCCTGGGACAAGGTGATGAACCTCAACATCCGCGGCGTCTTCCTCCTCACCCAGGCGATCGGCAAGCGCTGCATGATCCCTCGCAAGCAGGGCCGCATCATCAACATCGCGTCGATCGCCGGCCTGGGCGGACACCTGCCCACCATGATGAGCACCATCGCCTACAACACCAGCAAGGGTGCCGTGATCAACTTCACCCGCGCGCTGGCCTGTGAATGGGGGCGCCATGGCATCACGGTGAACGCGATCGCCCCGGGCTTCTTCCCGAGCAAGATGACCCGCGGCACGCTCGAGGCCGTGGGCGTGGACACGCTCGCGGCGCATGCTCCCTTGCAGCGTCTGGGCGACGACGAGGACCTCAAGGGTGCGGCCCTCCTGTTTGCCACCCGGGCTGGCAAGCACATCACCGGCCAGATCCTGGCGGTGGACGGCGGCGTGACGGCATTGACGGGGGGCTGAGCGCGTGACGAAGCCCTTTCCCGTTCGCATTCCTTTCGTCGAGGCTCTGGGCTTCGAACTCGTGCGCATGGCAGGCGGCGAGGCTGAGATCGGCTTTGCCCTGCGCGACGAGCACTGCAACTCCTTCCATGTCGCACATGGTGGCGCGGTGATGACCCTGCTCGACGTGGTCATGGCCCATGCAGCGCGCAGCGTGAACGACCCGGCCGCCAACTACGGCCCGGGCGTGGTCACGATCGAGATGAAGACCAGCTTCATGCGCCCAGGGGAAGGCCGCCTGAAGGCCCTGGGCAAGCTGCTGCACCGTACCGCCACGCTGGCCTTTTGCGAGGGCAGCGTCTATCGTGAAGATGGCACGCTGGCGGCTCACGCCACCGGCACCTTCAAGTACGTGCGGGCCCTGCCTGTGAGTGCGCGCGAGGCCAAGCCTCTGCAGCAGCGCCTCGATGGCGATGGGTCTGATTGACACCGATTCCGGAGTTTCCATGAGCATCAACCGTCAGATCGTGCTGGCTTCTCGCCCCCAGGGCGAGCCCAGCGCGGACAATTTCCGCCTCGTCGAGTCCCCGCTGGCCCCTCCTGAGCAACTGGCCGACGGTCAGGTGCTGGTGCGGCACCATTTCCTCTCACTCGATCCTTACATGCGTGGACGCATGAGCGAGGGCAAGAGCTACGCCCAGCCCCAGCCGCTCAACGAGGTGATGATCGGTGGTACCGTGGGCGAGGTGATCGCTTCTCGCCACCCGCAATACGCCGTGGGTGACAAGGTGGTGGGCATGGGGGGCTGGCAGGAGTACGCCGTGGTCAACGCCGCGCAGCCGGGCCTTTTGCGCAAGGTGGACACCACCCACATCCCGCTGTCGGCCTACCTGGGGGCCGTGGGCATGCCCGGGGTGACGGCGTGGTACGGCCTGATGAAGATCTGCGAGCCCAGGGCAGGCGGCACCATCTCCGTGAGCGCTGCCAGTGGTGCGGTCGGCAGTGCCGTGGGCCAGCTGGCCAAGAGTCGCGGCTGCCGCGTCGTGGGTTTTGCCGGCGGGCCCGACAAGTGCCGCTATGTGGTGGAGGAGCTGGGTTTCGACGCCTGCATCGACTACCGCCAGCACGCCACGCTCGATTCCCTGCAGGCCGCCTTGCGGGAGGCTGCCCCGCAGGGCATCGATGGCCATTTCGAGAATGTGGGCGGCATGGTGCTGGACGCCGTCTTGCTGCAGATGAATGCCTTCGGCCGCATCGCAGTGTGCGGCATGATCGCCGGCTACAACGGCGAGCCCATCCCGCTGCGCCACCCGCAGATGATCCTCACCTCACGCCTGCGCGTGGAAGGATTCATCGTGAGCGAACACATGGAGGTCTGGCCTGAGGCGCTGAAGGAACTCGGCACGCTGGTGGCAACCGGTCGCCTGAAGTACCGTGAGAGCGTCGCACAGGGCCTGGCCAGCGCGCCCGAGGCTTTCATCGGCCTGCTCAAGGGGCGCAACTTCGGCAAACAGCTGGTGAAGCTCATCTGAGCCACCCACCATCGTTTCGGGGAAGTGCGATGGACGCCGTGACCACCACCCATGAGGTGTTCAACCAGAGCATGCCGCTGGCCGACGTGAACCTCTTCGAAGGCAACCGGCCGCTGCGCGAGGGGCTGATCGCCCACCTGCCGCCGCACGCACTGGCTGACGCCCAGCAGCGGCTGCATCGCCTGGGCGCACTCACGGGCTCGGCGGCGATGCAGCAGCACGCGCGCCTGGCCAACGTGCACACCCCCCAGCTGCGCACCCATGACCGCCTGGGGCGGCGTATCGACGAGGTCGAGTTCCACCCCAGCTACCACGCGCTGATGGCGGCAGCCATCGAGCACGGACTGCATGCGCGGCCCTGGGCCCAGGGGCCAGGGGGCCATGTGGAGCGGGCGGCGGGCTTCATGCTTTTCACCGAGCTCGAGCCTTCGGTGCTGTGCCCGATCTCGATGACCTATGCCGCCGCACCGGCGCTTGCCGCCAACGCGGCCTTGCTGTCGGACTGGTTCCCCAAGCTGACCAGCACCACCTACGACCCCAGGCTCGCCCCGCTGGCGGACAAGGCCGGCGTGACCATGGGCATGGGCATGACCGAAAAGCAGGGGGGCTCGGACGTGCGCGCCAACACCACCCAGGCCCGCTTCGAAGGCGATACTCCGTGGGGCCGCAGCTACCGGTTGGTGGGGCACAAGTGGTTCTTCTCGGCGCCCATGTGTGACGCCTTCCTGGTGCTGGCCCAGGCCGAAGGCGGATTGAGTTGCTTTTTCCTGCCGCGCGTGCTGCCCGACGGCAGCCGCAACGCCCTGCAGATCCAGCGCCTGAAGGACAAGCTGGGCAACAAGGCCAACGCCAGTTCCGAGGTGGAGTTCAACGGCGCGCTGGCCTGGCTCGTGGGCGAGGAGGGGCGCGGCGTGCCCCAGATTCTCGAGATGGGCACCCGCACCCGGCTGGACTGCGCGCTCGGCACGAGCGGGCTGATGCGCCAGGCCCTGTCGCTCGCGCTGCACCATGCCCGGCAGCGGCAGGCCTTCGGGCGGCCACTGGTGCAGCACGCGCTCATGCGCAACGTGCTTTCGGATCTTGCGCTCGAGAGCGAGGCGGCCACGGCTCTCAGCCTGCGACTGGCACGGGCTTTCGACAGGCAGGACGATTCCTACGAAGCAATGATGCGGCGTGTCCTCACGCCAGTGGCCAAGTTCTGGATCTGCAAGCGAGGCAGCGGATTTGCCCAGGAGGCCATGGAGTGTCTGGGCGGCAACGGCTACGTGGAGGAGGGCGGGGAGGGCGTGATGGCGCGCATCTACCGCGAGATGCCGGTCAACTCCATCTGGGAAGGGGCCGGCAACATCATGGCGCTCGACCTGCTGCGCGTGCTGCAGCGGGCCGGCCCGGACCTGGTGGATGCGCTTGCCGAGGAACTGGAACCCCTGGCCAGCGTGAATCCAACATGCGACGCGGCGCGCGCCACCGTCCTCGGGCGGCTGCAATCGGTCGCGGATGAACACGATGGGCGCAGGCTGGCGCAGGATGTGGCATTGGCCATGCAGGCCGCCTTGTTGCGCCGCCATGCCCCGGACTTTGTCTTCGAGGCCTTTGTGGCCTCACGCCTGGGCATGGCACCCGCGCTGACCTATGGCGGCTTGAGCCCCCGCACTGATTTTGATCGACTGCTGCAGCGCGCAGCACCGGTGTGAGCCGGACCTCAACGACACAAGCGAGGAGACCCCATGAAAGAACTCAAGGGCAAGACGGCGGTGCTGACCGGCGCCGCGTCGGGCTTCGGACTGGAACTGGCCCGCCTGGCCGCGCGTGAAGGCATGAATGTCGTGATGGCCGACGTGCAGCCCGATGCCCTGGAACTGGCCGCTTCCGAGGTGCAGGCGCTGGGCGCTCAGGTGCTCGCGCACCGGGTCGATGTGTCCAAGGCCGACCAGGTGGAGGCGCTGGCGGCGGCCACATTCGAACGCTTCGGCACACCCCACGTCGTGTTCAACAACGCCGGTGTGGGCGCGGGCGGGCTGATCTGGGAGCACAGTGTTCAGGACTGGGACTGGGTGGTGGGCGTGAACCTCATGGGTGTGGCGCATGGCGTGCGTGTCTTCACCCCCATGATGCTGGAGGCGGCGCGCACGGACGCGGACTATGAGGGGCACATCATCAACACGGCCTCGATGGCGGGGCTGCTCAACGCGCCCAACATGGGTGTCTACAACGTCACCAAGCATGCCGTGGTGAGTCTGTCGGAAACGCTTTACCAGGACCTGCGCCTCGTGACCGAACAGGTCACTGCCTCGGTGCTGTGCCCCTATTTCGTGCCGACCGGCATCCATCAGTCCGACCGCAACCGCCCACCCGAGGCCCGCCAGGACCCGCCCACGCCCAGCCAGCTCATCGCGCGCGCGATGAGCGAAAAGGCGGTGACATCGGGCAAAGTCACGGCTGCCGAAGTCGCAGCGAAGGTCCTTGCTGCCGTTCGTGAGCGGCAGTTCTACATCTACAGCCACCCCCAAGCCCTGGGCATGGTGCAAAAACGCCTCGAGGACATCATGCTCGGACGCAATCCCAGCGATCCCTTCGAAGCGCGCCCGGAGATCGGCGACAAACTCCGTGCTGCACTGCGGGAGGCCATGGGTTGAGGGCTGTGTAAGAAGTTCTACGTAGGTTCAAATGTACTTTTGCCGGCTGTAATCAAGGACTCGGACAACGTTCAGATCCCATAACAACAGAGTGCGTTGTGTTGTCACCCTCCGCTTCGCAACGGAAACGGTATGAAACACAAAGATCTGCAGGATCTGATCGGCGGCGTGTTGCTGACCGCAGTCGGGCTGTTCTTCGCGCTGTACTCCCAACGCTATGGCTTCGGGACGGCGGCGCGCATGGGCCCGGGGTATTTCCCCACGGTACTCGGCTGGGTGCTGGCCGTGCTGGGCGTGCTGGTGGCCTTGCCGGCCCTGTTCCGCAAGGGGCCGCCGGTGAAGGTGCAGCTCGGCAACTTTCTGTTCGTGATGGCCGCCTTGCTGCTGTTCGCCTTCACGCTGCGCAGCCTCGGCCTGGTGGCCGCCACGTTCATCGCCTCCTTCGTGGCCAGCCTGGCCGACCGTGACATCACCTGGATCGGGCGTGTCCTCGTCAGCGCGGGTGTCACCATCCTCACGGTGCTCGTGTTCAGTGTGGGCCTGAGCATGGTTCTGCCGCTGTGGTGGTGGAACGCCTGAACCCGACGGAGACGACACCATGGACATCTTTGCCAACCTGGCGGCAGGCTTTGACGCGGCGGTGGCGCCGGTCACGCTGCTCTACTGTTTCATCGGGGTGCTGCTGGGCACCCTGGTCGGCGTCTTGCCCGGCATCGGCGCGCTGGCCACCATTTCGCTGCTGCTGCCCATCACCTATCACATCCCGCCGGGGGCGGCCATCATCATGCTGGCCGGCGTCTACTACGGCGCCTGCTATGGGGGCTCCACGGCCTCCATCCTGCTGAACCTCCCCGGGACACCGTCGGCGGCCGTTGCCTGCCTGGACGGCTACCCCATGGCCAAGCAGGGGCGGGCCGGGGTGGCACTCTTCATGACCACGATCGCCTCCTTCGTGGGCGCCTTCATCGGGCTTGTGATCCTGGCACTGTTCACGCCTTCCATCTCAGAGCTGGGTCTCAAGTTCGGTCCGGCCGAATACTTCTCCATGATGCTGCTGGGCCTGATCGCGGCCTCCACCTTGGCCTCCGGCTCGCCTGCCAAGGGCGTCTCGATGGTGGTGCTGGGCCTTCTGCTGGGCATGGTGGGCACCGACGTGAATTCGGGCGTGCCGCGTTTCGATTTCGACATTCCCGAGCTGATGGATGGCATCAACCTCGTGGCGCTGGCCATGGGGGTGTTCGGTGTCTCCGAGGTCATTGCCAGCATCAACAACATCCGTCGCGAAGGCAAGGCCGAGCGCATCACGATGCGTTCGATGATGCCCACCAAGGAAGACTGGAAGCGCTCGATCGCGCCCATGCTGCGTGGGTCCGGCGTGGGCAGCTTCTTCGGTGCTCTGCCGGGCACAGGTTCCTCCATTGCGTCCTTCATGTCCTATGCAATGGAGAAGAAGGTGGCCAAGGATCCGGACCGCTTCGGCAAGGGCGCCATCGAGGGGGTGACGGCCCCCGAGTCAGCCAACAATGCGGCCGTGCAGACCGCCTTCGTGCCTACGCTCTCGCTGGGGATCCCCGGTGATGCGGTGATGGCCCTGATGCTGGGGGCGCTGATCATCCACGGCATCCAGCCGGGGCCGCTGATGATCTCGGAACAGCCGGTGCTGTACTGGGGGCTGATCGTCAGTTTCATCATCGGCAACATCATGCTGCTCATCCTCAACATCCCGCTGATCGGGGTGTGGGTCAGCATCCTGCGCATTCCCTACCGTGTGTTGTATCCCGCCATCCTGGTATTCATCAGCCTGGGGGTGTACAGCGTCAACAACAACACCTTCGACATCGTCCTGGTGGCGATCATCGGCGCCATCGGCTACGCGATGAGCGTGCTGCGGTTCGAAGCGGCGCCATTGCTGCTGGGCTTCATCCTGGGGCCCATGATGGAGGAGTACCTGCGCCGCGCCTTGCTGCTGTCCCGGGGAGATCCGATGGTGTTCGTCGAGCGTCCCATCAGCGCCACGCTCTTGGCCTGCGGTGTCGGCTTGCTGGTCTGGAGCATCTGGGGTGTCGTCAAGCGCACGGCGCGGGAGCGCGCCGAGGAAGACGCGGGCACCTCTGCCGCGACCCAGTCCACCTGAACCCGGCACGGTGAGTTCCCCCGCGGCCCGCTTCGGCGGGCCGTTCCATTTCGTCCGGTACGCCTATGGCAAACTGCTGGGTTTTCCTTTTGACAGCCAGTACTGCCTTGGACAAGATCCTCCAACAGATTGCCGCCGAACTGAAGGTGCGGCCGTCCCAGGTCCGCGCGGCCGTCGAACTGCTCGACGGCGGGGCCACGGTTCCCTTCATCGCCCGTTACCGCAAGGAGGCCACCGAGGGCCTCGACGACGCCCAGCTTCGTGAACTCGAGGTGCGCCTGGCCTACCTGCGCGAACTGGAAGAGCGTCGTGCTGCCGTGCTCAAGAGCATTGCCGAGCAGGGCAAGCTCACGCCGGAACTGCAGGCCGCCATCGAGGCCGCGCCCACAAAGCAGGAACTGGAGGACCTTTACCTGCCCTACAAGCCCAGGCGTCGCACCAAGGGCATGATCGCTCGCGAGGCCGGTCTGGAGCCGCTGGCCGACCGACTGTTCGGTGATCCCTCGCTGGAGCCGCTGGCCGAGGCGGCGGCCTTCGTCAACGCCGAGGCAGGCTTTGCCGATGCCCATGCGGTGCTCGATGGCGTGCGAGACCTGCTGTCCGAGCGCTGGGCCGAGGACGCCGCGCTGGTGGGCAAGTTGCGCGAATGGCTGTGGGAGGAGGGTCTCTTCCAGTCACGCCTGATGGCCGGCAAGGACGAGAACCATCCCGATGTCGCCAAGTTCCGCGACTACTTCGACTATGACGAGCCCATCCGCACCGTGCCTTCGCACCGTGCGCTGGCCGTCTTCCGCGGGCGCACGCAGGAAATCCTCGATGCCAAGCTGGTGCTTGACGAGGAGGTGGTGCCCGGGCAACCCACCCTGGCGGAAGGGCGCATCGCGCGCCACCTGGGCTGGAGCCACGCCAAGCGGCCCAGCGACGATCTGATCCGCAAGACCATCGCCTGGACCTGGAAAGTCAAGCTCAGCCTCAGCCTGGAGCGCGATCTGTTCTCGCGCCTGCGCGAAGAGGCGGAAAAGGTGGCCATCAAGGTCTTTGCCGAGAACCTGAGAGACCTGTTGCTGGCTGCACCTGCCGGCAAGCGCGTGGTGATGGGGCTGGATCCGGGCATCCGCACGGGCGTGAAGGTGGCGGTGGTCAGCGACACCGGCAAGGTCCTGGATACTGCCACGGTGTACCCGCATGAACCCCGCAACGATTGGGAAGGGGCCATCCATGCGCTGGGCCGTTTGTGCGCCACCCATGGGGTCAACCTGATCGCCATCGGCAACGGCACGGCCAGCCGGGAAACCGACAAGCTGGCTGGGGACCTCATCAAGCGCATCCAGCAGATGGCGCCCGGCACCCAGATCGACAAGGTGGTGGTGAGCGAAGCGGGGGCTTCGGTCTACTCGGCTTCGGAGTACGCCAGCAAGGAGTTGCCCGATCTGGACGTGAGCCTGCGTGGTGCGGTGTCGATCGCCAGGCGTGTTCAGGACCCACTGGCCGAGCTGGTGAAGATCGAACCCAAGAGCATCGGGGTCGGGCAGTACCAGCACGATGTGAACCAGAGTGAACTGGCACGCAGCCTGAACGCCGTGGTGGAGGACTGCGTGAACTCAGTGGGCGTGGACCTGAACACCGCATCCGCGCCGCTGCTCTCACGGGTGTCGGGGTTGAGCGTTGCCGTGGCCAGCAGCATCGTGCGCTGGCGTGACGCACACGGCGCCTTCCGCAACCGCCAGCAGCTGCTGGAGGTGGCCGGGCTGGGGGCCAAGACCTTCGAGCAGGCGGCGGGCTTCCTGCGCATCCGCGACGGCGACAACCCGCTGGACCTGTCCGGCGTGCACCCAGAAACCTACCCGGTGGTGCAGAAGATGCTGGCCGCCACCGGCAAGCCCATCACCGAGCTGATGGGTCGCTCCGATGTGCTCAGGACGCTCAAGCCCGAGGCCTTTGCCGACGAGAAGTTCGGGGCGATCACGGTCCGGGACATCCTTGCGGAGCTCGAAAAGCCGGGACGTGACCCGCGCCCTGATTTCAAGGTGGCACGCTTCAATGAGGGGGTGGAAGACCTCAAGGACCTTCAGCCCGGGATGGTGCTGGAGGGAACCGTCAGCAACGTCGCCCAGTTCGGCGCGTTCGTGGACCTGGGGGTGCACCAGGACGGTCTGGTGCATGTGAGCCAGTTGTCGAACAAGTTCGTCAACGACGCCCGCGAAGTGGTCAAGACTGGTGACATCGTCAAGGTCAAGGTGCTGGAGGTCGATCTGGCCCGCAAGCGCATCTCGCTGACCATGAAGCTGGATGCCCCGACGGGCGGACGCGCCGAACGCGGTGACAACAGCTTCCGCGCACCCGCCCGACAGGAGCGGCAGGGCGGCGGGCGCCCCGCAGCCACCCCGGCCCAGTCGGCCATGGCAGCCGCCTTTGCCAAGCTGCAGACCAAGCGTTGATCCAGGGCAAGCCGGGCGACTCTGCCCGGCCGCCTGGGCTGGCAAGCCGGCGGTTGCGGGTCTATCTTGTAAGGATTGTCCTCACCACAAGGAGACCATGATGTTGCTCAACTCGCACCGGGCCGCCATGCTTGCATCCGTGGCAGCGGCCGTCTGGCTGACCGGCTGTGCCGGGCCGCGCCATCACGGCCAGGACTACGGCGGGATGAGTCACCGACAGATGATGGCCGGACCGACAGCGGTGGCAGCCGTGCAGCCCACGGCTGGCAACACGGTCCAGGGCCGGGTGATGTTCCACCAACAGGGTGATCAGGTGTGGGTCCATGCGCGGATGCAAGGGCTCAAGCCCAACGCCGAGCACGGCTTCCACATCCACGAAAAGGGCGATTGTTCTGCCGCCGATGGCACGAGTGCGGGCGGGCACTTCAACCCGACCGGCCAACCCCACGGCCCCCAGACGGGCGCGCGGCACGCGGGTGATCTGCCCAATCTTCGCAGTGATGGAAGCGGCCGGGTCGACGTGCGCTTCACCGTGTCGGGGCTGAGCATCGGCAGCGGCCCGGCCGACATCGTCGGGCGGGGATTGATCGTGCATGCCGACCCGGATGACTACAAGACCCAGCCCACGGGCAATTCCGGCGCGCGTCTGGCCTGTGGTGTCATCGAGGCGTACCGGCGATAATCGGCCTGCTCACTGCAACAGGGCGCGTCGATCGCGCCCTTCCTTTTTTTTGCCTGGATGATCCATGAAAGCACTGCGCCTGTACGCCGGGCCCGCCGCCCGGCGCCACATCGAGTCGCACGGCCTGGAGCCGAACGCGGTGCGGGTGGTCGCCGGTGCGGCGGGGGGGCCCAAGGGACTCATCCTGAACCACCTCGATCGCCACATCTTCGGCCAATGGCTGCCGAAGTCCAGCCAGCCCGTGCACCTGCTGGGAGCCTCGATCGGCGCGTGGCGCATGGCCACCGGCATGCTCGATGACAGCGTGGCCAAATTCGCCACGCTGGCGCACGACTACATCCACCAGAGCTATGACGTGCCGCCCGGCAAGACCTATCCCACCGCCCAGGAAGTCAGCCGCGTGTTTGCCCAGGAGCTGGCCGGCTTCTTCGCCGGACGCATCGACGGCCTGGTGCGGCATCCGCGCTACCGACTGCACATCGTGGTGTCTCGCGGCCGCCACGTCCTGGGCCGCGAAGGCCGGGTGCGCACGCCCCTGGGCTATCTCGGCGCGGCACTCAGCAATGCCGTGTCGCGCCAGGGCCTGAGCCTGTGGCTGGAACGGGTGCTCTTCTCCGCCCCCGGCGAGCCGCTGCCCATCGACCTGAGCGACCTGCGCCATCGCCGGGTGATGCTCGACGCAACGAACTTCGAGTCGGCCCTGCTGGCCTCGTGTTCCATCCCCTTCGTGCTGCAGGCCGTGCATGACATCGCCGGGGCCCCGCCGGGCGCTTACTGGGATGGCGGCATCACCGACTATCACCTGCACTGGAACTACCCCAGCATGGGCGAGGGGCTGGTGCTCTATCCGCATTTCCAGCAGGCCATCGTGCCGGGCTGGCTGGACAAGCCGCTGCGTCATCGCCACCGCGCGACCCCGGCATTGGACAATGTGCTGGTGCTGGCGCCCGACCCGTCCTGGGTGGCCTCGCTGCCCGACGGCAAGCTGCCCGACCGCACCGACTTCAAGCGCTATGGCACCGATACCGCAGCACGCGCCAGGGCTTGGCAAGCCGCCGTGGACGAGAGCGAACGCCTGGCGGACGAGTGGGCCGGATGGCTGGCCGACGGTGCGCCGGCTGCGGCGTTGCGCCCGCTATAGCCTTTCACACGCGTGGCGCGGCGAGCGCCCGTACACTACACCACATCGTGAAACGTGAGGACACTCGATGGGCCTGACCGCGAGCCTGATCGTCATCGCGCTGCTGATTGGCGTCAGCGCCTTCTTCTCCATCGCCGAGATTTCCCTGGCCGCCTCCCGGCGGCTGCGCCTGAGCCAGATGGCCGACGAGGGGGATGCCCGCGCCGCCCAGGTCATGGCCGTGCAGGACCACCCGGGCAGCTATTTCACCGTGGTGCAGATTGGCCTCAACGCCGTGGCCATTCTGGGCGGGATCGTGGGGGAGGGGGCGCTCACGCCCTACATTGCGGCGGCCCTGTCCTGGGTGGTGGACCCGGCCACGGCCTCCACGGTGGGGTTCGCGCTGTCCTTCCTGGTGGTCACCGGCCTGTTCGTGGTCTTTGCCGACCTTTTTCCGAAGCGTCTGGGCATGAGCGAACCCGAACTGGCAGCGATGCGTGTGGTGGGGCCGATGCGCTGGTGCGTGCGATTGCTCAAGCCGCTGGTCTGGGTGTTCGACTCACTGGCCAGTGGGCTGATCCGCTTGTTCGGATTGCCAGCCGCCCGTGACAATCGCATCACCCATGACGATCTGCTGGCAATGACGGCCGCCGGGGCTGCGGCAGGTCTGCTGGCCGCGCCCGAGCAGCAGGTGATCGAGAACGTCTTCGAACTCGACACCCGTACCGTGGAAAGCGCGATGACGACGCGCGAGCGCATTGTCTATTTCCTGCTGGACGACGACGACGCACTCATCCGCACCCGGGTGGCCGATCAGCCGCACTCCACCTACCTCGTGTGCGACGGCCACATCGATCAGGTGGTCGGGTATGTGGACGCAACCGACCTTTTTCTGAAGGTGCTGGGCAACGAGCCCATTTCGCTGCGCGGGGAAGCCGGGCAGAGTCTGTTGAAGAAGGTGCTGATCGTGCCCGATCGGATCACCTTGTCGGAGATGCTGGCGCAGTTCCGGCAGGCTCACGAGGACTTCGCAGTCATCGTGAACGAATACAGTCTGGTGGTGGGAGTGATCACGCTCAACGACGTGATGAGCACGGTCATGGGCAGCCTCGTCGGGCACCATGACGAGGAGCAGATCGTGCGGCGGGAAGATGGTTCCTGGTTGGCTGACGGGGTCACCCCCATCCCCGACCTGCTGCGTGCGCTCGATATCGACGAGTTGCCCCACCAGGGCCAGTACGACACGCTGGCCGGCTTCCTGATGGTCATGCTGCGACGCATTCCCAAGCGCACCGACGCGGTCACCTGGGGCGGCTGGCGCTTCGAGGTGATGGACGTTGACAGCTATCGCATCGACCAGGTGATGATCACGCGAGTGGTGTGATCGGCCGGTACGGGAGTCTCACATCGAGGCATCGAGCATGGCTTGGTAGTCCTGCGCACTGGCTTCGCGCGGGTTGGTCTTGTGGCAATGATCGGCCAGGGCCCCGCGAATCACGCGGTCATGCAGTTCCTGGGTGACACCCATCGCCGCCAGCCCGCTGGGCAGGCCCAGGCGAGCATTCATGTCGCGGATGGCCTCGGCAATATCACCCGGTGAACGCAGACCCATGGCGTGGGCCATGCGCTCCAGCCGCGCCTCGTTGCGCACCGACTCGGCCCGGGCGTTGAAGTTGACCACGGCCGGCAGGAAGACGGCGTTGAGCGTGCCATGGTGCAGCTTCGGGTTGACGCCGCCCAGGCTGTGGCTGAGCGAATGCACGCAACCCAGGCCCTTCTGGAAGGCCAGCGCGCCTTGCATCGAGGCACTCATCATCTGTCGCCGCGCCTCGCGGTCGCTGCCATCACGCGTGGCCCGTTCGATGTGAGCCCAGCCCCGCGTCAGCCCGTCCAGCGCAATCCCGTCGGCCGGTGGATTGAAGGCCGGTGCCATGAAGGTCTCCATGCAATGAGCGATGGCGTCCATGCCCGTGGCGGCCGTGAGTATGGGCGGCAGGCCCAGGGTCAGCTCGGGGTCGCAGATCGCCGCGCGGGGCACCAGATGCCAGGAATGAAAGCCCAGCTTGCGGCCATCTTCGACGATGACGATGGCGCCACGCGCCACCTCGCTGCCGGTGCCGGCAGTGGTGGGCACGGCGATCAACGGCGCGGTGCGCTCCGTGATGCGCGGGCTGCCACCCTCGATGGTGGCGTAGTGCTTGAGCGGGCCGTCGTGTGTGGCGGCGATGGCCACGCCCTTGGCCAGGTCGATGCTGGAGCCGCCGCCGACGGCGATCAGGCCGTCGCAGCCCTGGGCCTGGTAGAGGGCCTGCGCGGCACGCACGGCGGCCTCGGTGGGGTTGGACGGGGTCTGGTCGAACACCGCGACGGGAACGTCCTTCAAGGCGTCCAGGGCCCGTTGCAGCACGCCGGCCGCCTTCACGCCGGCGTCGGTGACCACCAGCGGACGGCGGATGCCGATGCGCTCGCATTCACCGGGCAACAGGCGCACCGCGCCAAAATCGAACTGGATCTGGGTGACGTAATTGATCAGGGCCATGGTTCGAGGGCCACGCCGTCCCCGACGCAGCGAACTGGGAAAAGAATCAGTATCCTTGCCGGATTGTCCCGGAGCCATCCGGGTGCACCATGACACCTGTGCGTCATCTGCCATCGATCCCGTGACCCCACCTGCAGAGCCCCACCTGCTCACCCCGCGCATGCGCGACGTGATCGATCGCATCCGTCGGGCCAGTTTCACCCCCTTCCACCAGCTTGACGTGGCCCAGGCCCGCGAGGCTTATCGGGCGGCGGCCGAGATCCTCGACCTGCCACGTGCCCCGCTGGCCCGGGTGGAAGATCGCCACCTCGCCGGCCAGGGCGGCGCCCGGCTGCCGGCGCGCCTGTACGCGCCGTCCAACGAAGCCCTGCCGGTGATGCTCTATCTTCACGGCGGCGGCTTCACCATCGGCGGCATCGAGACCCATGACAGCCTGTGCCGCCAGATGGCGAAGCTCAGCGGGGCCGCGGTGGTTTCCGTCGAGTACCGGCTTGCGCCCGAACACCGCTTCCCCACAGCCGTGGATGACGCCTGGGCCGCGCTGCAGGACCTGCGACACCAGGCACCGGCCTGGGGGCTGGACGGCCAGCGCCTGGCCGTGGGTGGTGACAGTGCCGGCGGAACGCTTGCGGCTGTGTGCGCGCTGCTGGCGCGCGATGCCGGCCTCGACCTGGCCTTGCAGGTGCTCATCACCCCAGGGACCACGGCGTATCAGGACACCGACTCACACCGCCGCTTTGCGCATGGCTACATCCTGGAGCAGCCGGCCATCGACTGGTTCTTCAATCACTACATTGACCATGCGGACCGCAGCGACTGGCGCTTTGCCCCCCTGCTGGCGGATGACCTCGAAGGTGTGGCGCCGGCCTGGGTGGGGCTGGCCGAGGCGGACCCGCTGGTGGACGAAGGCGTGGCCTATGCCGACCGGCTGCGCATGTCCCACGTGCCGGTGGACCTGGAGGTCTATCGGGGCGTGACACATGATTTCATCAAGATGGGGCGTGCCCTGCCCGAGGCCGGACAGGCCCACGCTGCCATCGCTGCACGGCTGCGCGCCGCATTCGGGACCGACCATGAAACGCAGTGACTTCCGCTTCCTCCATCGCTTGCGGGTGCGGTGGGCGGAGATCGATGCCCAGAAGATCGTCTTCAACGGGCACTACCTGATGTATTTCGACACCGCCATCGCCGACTACTGGCGGGCGCTCGCCCTGCCGTACCCGGAGGCGGTGGAGCAGTTCGGTGGCGATCTCTATGTGAAGAAGGCCACGGTGGAATACCACGCCTCGGCCCGCTACGACGACCTGCTGGAGGTCGGCATCCGCTGCACCCGGGTGGGCAACTCCTCCATCCTCTTCACGTTGGCCATCTTCCGGCAGGATGAGCACCTCATCAGCGGCGAGCTGGTCTATGTCCATGCCGATCCGCAGACGCAGACGTCGGTGCCCGTGCCCCAGCCGCTGCGCGAGGTGCTGCTGGCCTACGAGGAGGGCCTGCCGATGGTGCAGGTGAAGGTGGGGAGCTGGGATGAACTGGGCCGCGACGCCCACGCCATCCGCCAGACGGTCTTCGTGGATGAGCAGCGCATCCCGGCCGAGATGGAATGGGACGAGGCCGATGCGATCAGCCTGCACGCCGTGGCCTACAACCGCTTTGGCATGCCTCTGGCCACGGGCCGCCTGCTGGAGCATGTGCCCGGTGTGGCCAAGATCGGCCGCATGGCCGCGCTGCGCACCATGCGCGGCAGCGGTGTGGGGCGGGCGGTACTTGACGGACTGATGCAGGCGGCGCGGGAGCGGGGTTACCGAGAGGCGGTGCTGCATGCGCAGACGTCGGCCTCGGCCTTCTATGCGCGTTCGGGCTTCACGCCGCGTGGACCCGAATTCGACGAGGTGGGCATCCCCCACGTGGAAATGGTGAAGGCCCTGTAGGGCCCGCCATGCTTCAGCCGGCTTCCAGCGCCTGCTGGCCCGTGGTGTGGCCGCTGGCGCGACCGCTGACCTGCGGGGAGGGCGTGGAAGCCGCCGACCGAGCGCGCCCCCTGGGCGGCCAGGCCTTGAGCGTCGAGCGCCTGAGCAACGCCACGCCCGGGCCACGTGCGTTGCTGAAGCTGCGCTCGATCACGTGGGTGACGAGGCGCCGCCCGACACGCTCGGTGATCAGCACGGTCGAGGTGCGCGTGCCGTATCGGGCGTCGGGCGTTCTGATGAAGGCCGGCGACAGCCAGCGCTCCCAGTCCAGTGGCACGCCGGTGCTGGGCAGGAACTCGTCGGGCACCACGGTGCGGTCGGCCAGTGCTGCAAACAGGGCGTCAGCCAGCACTTCTGTGGCATCGCTCTCACGGACTGCGGCGCGCAAGCGTTGCTTGAGCCGCTCCACCTTGGGCCAAGGGGTGTCCAGCAGAGCGTTGGACAGGCCGTACACCCCCTTTTCGAGGCGCTGCGGAAAACGCGCGCGGTTCGAGCCCCAGAAGCAGTCACCTTCGGCCAGATCGGCAGCGATCAGGTTGAACCCGTTATAGCCTGACAGGCCCACCTGCATCCAGAACCGATCCATCGACAGGTCGCCGCGCAACCACAGGGGCACGATCTCTCCCCGCGAAGGGGCCGTCGGATCCATGTCCTGGGGGTTGCGTACATTGGTGACGAGGGCAAAGCGCCCCTCGGCCGTGAGCCCCATCCAGGTGCCGCCGGCCTTGAGATCCCGCCCGGCCAGGATCTCCGGCCCACCGTGGCCCGGATTCCACCAGCCCAGTCGGGACGCCGGCCGGTCGAAGTACTCGTCACGGTTGGCGGCCACCACAAAGGGGAAACGACGGCTCGCGTCGATGGCCAGGCCTACGAGGCACATGCAACAAACACCTCCACATGGCGAGGCCCCGGGCACAGGGCCTGGAGTTCGCGCGCCGCGGCTTCGATACGGTCCTGGGCCTGCGGACTCACGCCCTGAGGGTGGCTGTAGATCTCCATCCAGGTCTGCTGCCCGTCCTTCTCTTCGGGGCGCCGCAACAGCTGGGTCTGCAGCCCCGGCAGTGCCTCGCGCAGGCGATCCTGCAACGCTTCGACGGCCGGGCGCGCGGCGGCGGCCTGGCTCGAAGCCACCCGATAGTAGATGAAAAGGGTGCGCGCGCCCCCCGTGCCGGCTGGGTCAGCCGAGGAGCCGGGCGTGGCAGATGTCACGGCGCAGGCGTTCAGATGTCTGTCAGCAGGGGGTAGGGCGGCGGTGCCCATTGCAGCACGGGGCCATCGGCGGTGCCGGCGTGAACGGTACCGCTCTCGGTGGCCGACAGCTTGAGTTCTGCCACTCCCGCCCAGCCGCCCCGTGGATCCGGGGCCGCCAGCACCACCATGCCGCAGGGTTGCACCGCATCCTCGCTGTGGAAGAGCTCCTGCCCGGCAACCAGCTCAGCAGGACCATGCACCACGAAGGCCCGTCGCTTGAGCGTACCCCGGAACTGGCTGCGAGCCACCACCTCCTGGCCGGGGTAGCAGCCCTTCTTGAAGTTGACGCCGCCCACGCTCTCCAGGTTCACCATCTGGGGCACGAACTGGTCGGCCGTGGCAGCCACGATGCGCGGCACGCCGCTTTGCACTTCCAGCCACAACCAGCCGGCCAGGTCGAGGGCGGGCCACCGGCTCGCCACGCACGCTGCCTGGGTGGCGGCGCCGACCCACAGGTGACGCGGCTGGCCACCCACGTCGTCCAGGCGGATCAGCGTGCCACCCTCGTGGCTGGTGCAGGCCCCGGCACGGCGCGGTGCTTCAGCAGGCAGGCCGGCGGCGCCCACCAGACCCATCACGGCCAGTTCGGCGCTGGCGTCGCTCAGCCGCGCCTTGGCGCGCAGCACGAACATGGACAGGCGCTTCAGGGTCGCGGCCAGCAGGTCGGCACTGCACAGCAGCAGCAAACGGTCCGGCGACTCACGCCAGACCAGGAAGCTCGCCAGCAACCGCCCTTTGGGCGAACAGTAGCCGGCCAGCCGGGCTTCGCCCAGTGGCAGGCCGCTGATGTCCTGGGTGAGCTGGCCATGCAGGAAGCTGGCGGCATCTTCCCCCACGACGGCGATCACACCGAGGTGGGGCAGGGAAGCAGCGCCTTGCAGGGTCGACGCAAGGGCCGGGAGAGAGGTGTCGGGGGCGAGGCTGCTCATGCGTCTATTATCATCAGCGCCCCAAGTCCGCCCCGCCGTGCGGGGGTTTGCCCTGCGGGGCCTTGTGACGATGAAATTCCTGCGACGCCTGTTCCTGCTTGGCCTGCTCGCTGCCCTGGGGGCGGCCGGCGCCGTGGCGTGGTGGCTGCATCAGCCACTGCGACTGGCAGCCCCGGCCGTGGAGCTGTCGGTGGAGCCGGGCATGACGCCTCGCACGATCGCCGAGGCCTGGATCGCCGCGGGGGTTCAGACCTCGCCGCGCTGGCTCTATGAATGGTTCCGCTGGTCGGGTGAGGCCCGGCGCATCCGGGCGGGCAACTATGAAATCACCGCGGGCACCACCCCTCGGGATCTGCTCGAAAAGATGGTGCTGGGCGACGAGACCTTGGTGACGGTGCGGCTGATCGAAGGCTGGACCTTTCGCCAGTTCCGTGCCGAGCTGGCCAAGGCCCAGGGGCTGCGGCCCGACACCGCAGCCATGAGCGATGACCAGATCATGGAAGCGCTGGGACGGCCTGGCGTGCATCCTGAGGGCCGTTTCTTCCCCGACACCTATGCCTACAGCAAGGGCAGCAGTGACCTGGCCGTCTTGCGCCGCGCGCTTCATGCAATGGACCGACGCCTGGCCACTGCATGGGAACAACGCGCTGCAGGCGTACCCTTGCGCAGCCCAGACGAGGCCCTGATCCTGGCTTCGATCGTGGAGAAGGAAACCGGGCTGGAATCCGATCGGGGCTTGGTGGCCGGCGTCTTTGCCAACCGGCTGCGCATCGGCATGCGATTGCAGACCGACCCGACGGTGATCTACGGCCTGGGCGAGGCCTTCGACGGCAACCTGCGTCGGCGCGACCTGGAAACCGACACGCCTTACAACACCTACACGCGTGCCGGCCTGCCCCCCACGCCGATCGCGATGCCGGGCAAGCGCTCCTTGCTGGCGGCAGTGAACCCCGAGACCACCAGGGCCCTGTATTTCGTGGCGCGCGGTGATGGAACCAGCGTGTTCAGCGAGAACCTCGCCGACCACAACCGGGCGGTGAACCGCTACCAGCGCGGCGGCAAATGACCATGGCCCCGGGACCGACCTGCCGTTTCATCACCATCGAGGGCATCGATGGCGCAGGCAAGACGACGCACGTGACGGCCCTGGTGGAACGGCTGCGCGATCAGGGGCATGAGGTGGTGCACACCCGCGAGCCCGGCGGCACGCCCTTGGCCGAGTCTCTGCGCGAGCTGGTGCTGCACCGTCCGATGGATGCGCTCACCGAAGCCTTGCTGATTTTTGCGGCGCGCCGTGATCACCTGCGTGAGGTGATCGAACCGGCACTCGCACGGGGTGCCATGGTGGTCTGCGACCGCTTCACCGATGCCACCTTTGCCTACCAGGGGGCGGGACGCGGGTTCGACACTGCGGTGCTGGCCCAGCTGGAGGCCTGGGTGCAACAGGGCCGGCAGCCCGACCTGACGCTGTGGTTTGATCTTCCGGCCGCCGTGGCCGCGCAGAGGCTGGCCGGTGCGCGCGTGCCGGACCGTTTCGAGCAGCAACCGCAACGCTTCTTCGAGCAGGTGGCCGATGGCTACCGCGCGCGCGCGCAAGCCCACCCGGAACGCTTTGCCGTGATCCGGGCGGAAGGGCCGCGCGAAGACGTCTGGCGGCAGGTCGAGGCGGCTTTGGCCGCGCGTGGCTTGTGAGCCTGCTCCCGTGGCTGGACACGCTGTGGCGCCAGACCCTGGCCGCCCAGCGCGGGCATGCCTTGCTGTTGGCCGGGCCGGCCAACGCCGGCCAGTTCGAGCTGGGCCTGGCCCTGGCAAGGTCCTGGCTGTGCGAATCGCCAGCCTCTGATGGACGTGCCTGTGGCCACTGTGCCAGTTGCGCCCTTGTCGCGGCGCACACCCACCCCGACCTCCAGGTGCTGGTGCCTGAAGCCCTTGCCGAGGAACTGGGGTGGGGCGAAACGGCCGAGGGCGGTGGAAAGTCCGGCAAGGCCAAACCGAGCAAGGACGTGAAGGTCGAGGCCTTGCGTGCGGCCGTCGAGTTTGCACAGCAGACCTCGTCGCGGGCCCGGGCCAAGGTCGTGCTGATCCATCCTGCCGAGCGCATGAACGCCGTGTCGGCCAACACCCTGCTCAAGACCCTGGAGGAGCCCCCGGGGCTTGCGCGTTTCGTGCTGTGCACCGGTGCGCTAGACCAGCTGCTTCCGACCATTCGAAGCCGTTGCCAGCTGGTGCAGTTGCCGACCCCGGCCCGCGCCGAAAGCCTCGCCTGGCTGGAAAGCCAGGGGATCGATGACGCCGAGGTGCTGCTTGATGCCGCGGGGGGGGCGCCGCTCGCGGCGCTGCAACTGCATCGTCAAGGCCTGACCGCCAAGGCCTGGCAGGCGCTCCCTGCGGCTCTCGCGGAAGGGCAGGCGGGGGCCGTCGCTGGGTGGTCGGTGTCCCGGGTGGTGGATGCACTCGGCAAGTGCTGTGAGGACGGTCTGCGTCTGGCTGTGGGTGGCGCGCCACGCTATTTTCCGCGGGCCGCATGGAAGGGCCTGCGCCCGCAGCTCGCGCCATTGCTGGCCTGGCGCCTGGATCTGCAGCGTGTCGCACGTCACGCCGAGCATCCCTGGCAGGCGGCCCTGACCGCCGAATCCCTTGTGAGTGGCGCGAGCCGCGCCTTACACTCCGCCGAATGAGTGACGTCAACAGCCGCCCACCCAACATCCTGAACCCCGCTGCCGTGGGCGGTACGGCCGCGCGGCCCAGCGTGATCCAGCTGGTGTTCCGGGAGAAGGGGGCGCTGTACGCGGCTTACATCTCGGTCTTTGCCGACGGCGGGCTCTTCGTGCCCACGACGCGCGAGTACAAGCTGGGCGAAGACATCTACCTGCTGCTGTCCCTGCCCGACGATCCCCAGCGCTACCCGGTGGCCGGCAAGGTCGCCTGGATCACCCCCGCCAATGCATCGGGCGGGCGCACCCAGGGTGTCGGAGTGCGGTTCCCCAATGACGAGAAGTCGCGGCTGCTCAAGGTCAAGATCGAAGAAGTGCTCGGCACCTCCATCCAGTCGGCCAAGCCCACGCAGACCCTCTAGGGCACACAGGCCGGGCGCCTGCGGCACACTTGCGGTTTGAGTTCCTGCCGCGCTGCGCCTCGCGATGTTCATCGATTCCCATTGCCATCTGAGTTTCCCGGAGCTGCGTGAGCAGTTGCCGGCCATTCGCACCGCCATGGCCGAGGCCCAGGTCGACCGGGCCCTGTGCATCTGCACCACGCTGGAAGAGTTCGAGGACGTGCATGCGCTGGCCCGTGAACACGCCAACTTCTGGGCCACCGCCGGCGTGCACCCCGACAACGAAGGCGTGCGCGAGCCCACCGTGGACGACCTCGTGGCCCTGGCGGCACAGCCCAAGGTGCTGGCCATTGGCGAGACGGGTCTTGACTACTACCGCCTGGGTGAGCGCAGCGTCGCTGACATGGAGTGGCAGCGCGAACGCTTCCGCGTGCACATCCGGGCCGCCCGGGCAACGGGCAAGCCGCTCGTGATCCACACACGCGCTGCTTCTGAAGACACCCTGAGGTTGATCGACGAAGAGGGGGGCGAGGCCGTCGGTGGTGTCTTCCATTGCTTCACGGAGAGCCGCGAAGTGGCCCGGGCCGCGCTGGCGCGAGGCTTCTACATCTCCTTCTCGGGCATCCTGACGTTCAAGAACGCCACCGAGTTGAAGGCCGTGGCGGCAGAGGTGCCGCTGGAGCGATGCCTGATCGAGACCGACAGCCCTTACCTGGCGCCTGTGCCTCACCGCGGAAAACTCAACAACCCCTCCTATGTGCCCCATGTGGCGGCCGAACTCGCTCGCCTGAAGGGCTGCAGCATCGAGGAGGTGGCCCAGGCCACCACGCGCAATGCGGAGCAGCTGTTCAAGATGCCGACGTCGGGCTGAACGGAGACCCGGAACAATGAGAAATTACATTAGAAAATCATTCTATCTCATTGTTGTATTTTGTATTTCTCTTGCTCAGGCGAGTTCGTACAACGACTTCTTCCGCGCCATTCGAAGCGACAATCCCAGGGCGCTGGAGAGCCTCTTCGCCCGCGGGTTCGATCCGAACACCGTCGATCCCGAAGGCCGAAGCCCCCTGAGTCTGGCCTTCCACTACGAGGCCTATGCGGCTGCGCTGGCGCTGGTGAGGCACCCGGAGTTTCGGTTCGACGAGCCCAACGCCGCCGGCGAAACCCCACTGATGCTGGCGGCCCTGCGCGGACAGGTGGCGCTCAGCCGCGAGTTGCTGGTGCGCGGCGCGCAGCTGAACCGCCCGGGCTGGACACCCTTGCACTACGCCGCCTCGGGCAGCGAGCCCCGGCTGGTGGACATGCTGATCGGACACGGAGCACCGCTGGACGCCCTTGCGCCCAACGGCAACACCCCCCTGATGATGGCGGCGCGCCACGGCAGCGAGGCGGGGGCCTGGATCCTGCTGAAGGCCGGCGCCCACCCGGGGTTGCGCAATCGCGACGGTCTGACGGCCGCCGACTTCGCCCGGTCGGTGGAGCGTGTGAACTTGGCCACGGAAATCGAGCGTCTGGCGTCCATGCGAGCAGCAAGGCCCGACAGCGTGTCGGAATCACGCTGACAAACGCTTTGGCCAGGCGTCCACTGTCGACATGACCGTGGCCTGCCTACAGTGCACCCATGGTTCAACGCACAAGGAGCCGCACCATGGCCAGCCTGCACACCGCCGCCCATCCCTTCGCCCTGATGATGGATCCGCAGTCCGTCATCGACGCCATGGAACGGTCGGATCGCCTCAAGCGCCTGCACAGCCGCGTCTGCCGCCCGCTGGACAAGCCGCTGCTGGGCCGCGTGAGCCAGGACCTGGCTGCCTACGACGATGCGATCGACGGCGAACCGGCAGTCGAGGACGACTCCGGCGCCGTCTGAGCCGCCGCAGTGCCCGCTGCGCGGGTGCCCACCGCCCGGGCCGCTTGCAGCCCCTGGCGGAAATGCGCCTGGGTCAGCGCCCGGGCTGCGTCTGCATCACGCCGGCGCAAGGCGGCCAGCACCTCGCGGTGCTCCTGCAGCGACTGCGCCAGTCGGCCTTCGCTGAGCAGCGAGTTGTGCCGATTGAGTTTCATCACCTTGCGCAGATCGGCCACGATCTGCACGCGCCAGCGGTTGTCCGCCAGTTCCAGCAGGCGCATGTGGAAGGCTTCGTTCAGGGCGAAAAAGGCTTCTCGGTCCTGGGCGGCTGCCTCCAGGCGCGCATGCAAGGCTTCCAGTTCGGCCATTTCCTGAGGTGAAGCCTTGACCGCCACCTCCGCGGCGGCATCGCTTTCCAGCAGCATCAGCAGGTGATAGACCTCGCGCGTGTCCCGCTCGGAGACCTCGGTCACATAGGCGCCGCGCCGTGGCCGTATCGTCACCAGACCCTCAGAGGCAAGCACCTTCAAGGCTTCGCGCAACGGGGTCCGGCTGATGCCGTAATCCCGCACCAGTGCCTGTTCGTCGATCCAACTCCCGGGAGGCAGGGTGTGGGCCAGGATGCGCTCGCGCAGGAGCTCAGCCACTTGTTCGTAGAGCGGGCGATCCTGCAGGGAAGGGGGCGCGTTCATGATGCGTAGTGTCGCCTAAACGATGGCTTTGTGTCTATAATTCAATTTTGAATTATGATGCAAACGCAAGCGGCGATCCATTCCAGACATGGATCGCCGCGCGGCGCCGGCTTATGCTGCACCGTGCGGGCCGTGCCGCCCCGCTGACACCTCGACATGAGAGTCCCCCATGGCTGAACCAAACGCTTACCCGCCCGCCGACATCGACGCCTGGAAGAAGGCTGCTGCCAAGGCCGCACCGGGTGGTCAGCTCGATGCGCTGAACTGGGTGACGCCCGAGGGGCTCACGGTCAAGCCGCTCTACACCGCCGAAGACCTGGCTGGCCTGCCGCACACCAACACGCTGCCGGGGTTTCCCCCCTTTGTGCGCGGGCCCCAGGCCACGATGTACGCCTCGCGCCCCTGGACGATCCGCCAGTACGCCGGCTTCTCCACGGCCGAGGAGTCCAACGCCTTTTACCGGAAGGCCCTCGCCGCGGGCGGGCAGGGGGTGTCGGTCGCTTTTGACCTGGCCACGCATCGCGGCTACGACAGCGACCATCCGCGTGTGACCGGCGACGTGGGCAAGGCGGGGGTGGCCATCGACTCGGTCGAGGACATGAAGATCCTGTTCGACGGGATTCCGCTGGACAAGGTGAGCGTGTCCATGACCATGAACGGGGCCGTGCTGCCGGTGCTGGCGGGCTACGTGATCGCGGCCGAAGAGCAGGGCGTGGCGCAGGACCATCTCAGCGGGACCATCCAGAACGACATCCTCAAGGAGTTCATGGTCCGCAACACCTACATTTACCCGCCCGAGCCGAGCATGCGGGTGATTGGCGACATCATCGAGTACACGGCTAGGAAGATGCCGAAGTTCAACTCGATCAGCATCTCGGGCTACCACATGCAGGAGGCCGGTGCCAACCAGGCGCTGGAACTGGCCTTCACGCTGGCCGACGGCAAGGAGTACGTGAAGACCGCGCTGGCCAAAGGCCTGGATGTGGACGAGTTCGCCGGGCGGCTGAGCTTCTTCTGGGCGATCGGGATGAACTTCTATCTCGAGATCGCCAAGATGCGGGCCGCCCGTTTGCTGTGGCATCGCATCATGACGGGCTTCGGTGCCAAGAACCCCAAGAGCCTGATGCTGCGCACCCATTGCCAGACCTCGGGCTGGTCGCTCACCGAGCAGGACCCCTACAACAACATCGTGCGCACCACCATCGAGGCCCTGGCTGCGGTGTTCGGCGGCACACAGAGCCTGCACACGAACAGTTTCGACGAAGCCATTGCGCTGCCCACCGAGTTCTCAGCCCGCATCGCGCGCAACACCCAGCTCATCATTCAGGAAGAGACCCACATCTGCAATGTGATCGACCCCTGGGCGGGCTCCTACATGATGGAAAAGCTCACGCAGGAGATGGCCGACAAGGCCTGGTCCATCATCGAGGAGGTCGAAGCCATGGGTGGAATGACCAAGGCTGTGGATTCCGGCTGGGCCAAGCTCAAGATCGAGGCCAGCGCGGCCGAGAAACAGGCGCGCATCGATTCGGGCAAGGACGTGATCGTTGGTGTCAACAAGTACAAGCTGGCCAAGGAGGACCCGGTCGACATCCTCGAAGTGGACAACGTCAAGGTGCGCCAGCAGCAGATCGAACGGCTGCAGCGCATCCGCGCCACGCGCGATGCGCAGGCGGTGCAGGCGGCGCTGGAGGCATTGACGCGCTGCGCTGAAACGGGCCAGGGCAACCTGCTGGATCTGTCCATTCAGGCGATGCGCGTGCGGGCCACGGTGGGCGAGGTCAGCGATGCGCTGGAGAAGGTCTGGGGGCGCCACCGCGCCGACACACAGAAGGTGACTGGGGTGTATGCCGCTGCCTACGACTCGGCCGAAGGCTGGGAACAACTGAAGACCGAGATTGCCGCTTTTGCCCAAGAGGCCGGCCGCCGCCCGCGTGTGATGATCGCCAAGCTGGGCCAGGACGGCCACGACCGCGGCGCCAAGGTGGTGGCCACGGCCTACGCCGACCTGGGCTTCGACGTGGACATGGGACCGCTCTTCCAGACCCCGGAGGAATGCGCCCGACAGGCCATCGAGAATGACGTGCACGCGGTGGGCATCTCCACGCTGGCCGCCGGGCACAAAACGCTGGTGCCGGCCATCATCGAGGCGCTGCGCGCGCAGGGCGCGGACGACATCATCGTCTTCGTGGGCGGTGTGGTGCCGCGCCAGGATTACGAGTTCCTCTACGAGGCGGGCGTGAAGGGCATCTATGGCCCGGGAACGCCGATTCCAGCCTCGGCCAAGGACGTGCTCGAGCACATCCGCGCCCAACTGAAGCGGGCCTGAGCGCTGTGAACCAGCGTGGCCCGTCCGAGCCGCTTCAGCCCGCTTTGCCCGCGGCCGATGAAGCCTTGCTGCAGCAGGTGCTGGGGGAGCCCGGCGCCGCACAGCGTCGGGCGATCGCCAAGACCATCACGCTGCTCGAATCCACCCGCAGCGACCACCGCCAGCGCGCCGATGCCCTGCTCACGCATCTGCTGCCGCACAGCGGGCGCAGCTTCCGGCTCGGCGTCTCCGGGGTGCCGGGCGTGGGCAAGAGCACCTTCATCGAGGCCCTGGGCCTGTTCCTGATCGCTCAAGGGCACCGCGTGGCGGTGCTGGCAGTGGACCCTTCGTCCAGCGTGTCCGGCGGCTCCATCCTGGGCGACAAGACGCGCATGGAGCAGCTGTCGGTGCACCCGCAGGCCTACATCCGGCCCAGCCCGTCCAGCGGCACCCTGGGCGGCGTGGCCGAAAAGACGCGCGAAGCCATGCTGGTGTGCGAGGCAGCGGGCTACGACATCGTGATCGTCGAAACCGTGGGCGTGGGCCAGAGCGAAACCGCCGTGGCCGGCATGACCGACCTCTACGTGCTGCTGCAACTGCCCAACGCCGGTGACGACCTGCAGGCCATCAAGAAAGGTGTGATGGAGCTGGCCGATCTGGTGGTGATCAACAAGGCCGACATCGACCCCGCTGCGGCCACGCGGGCCCAGGCGCAGATCACCTCATCGCTGCGCCTGCTGAGCCAGCACGGCAGTCCGGACCACGCCCACCACGACGACAAGGTGTGGCACCCCCAGGTGCTGCAGTTCAGCGCGCTGAAGGCCGAGGGGCTCGACCGCTTCTGGCAGGCCGTCTCAAGCTTCCGCGAGCTGCAGACAGCCAACGGCCGCCTCCAGGCCCGCCGCCGCCGCCAGGCCCTGGCCTGGATGTGGGACAGCCTGCACGCGGGGCTGCGCCACCGTTTCACGCAGCACCCCGCTGTGGCCGCCCAACTCGGCCGTATCACGCGCGAGGTCGAGGCGGGCACCTTGCCGGCCTCGACGGCAGCCCGCCAGCTGCTGACGCTTTTTTCTCCCGAGCCCCCCGTATCCCATTGACCCCCATAGATGGAGTCCTCATGCAACACATCCTCGAAGAACTGGAAAAGAAGCGCGCCGCCGCCCGCCTGGGTGGTGGACAAAAGCGCATCGACGCCCAGCATGCCAAGGGCAAGCTGACGGCCCGCGAGCGCCTGGAGCTGCTGCTGGATGACGGCAGCTTCGAGGAATGGGACATGTTCGTCGAGCACCGCTGCGCCGACTTCGGCATGGCCGACACCAAGATTCCTGGCGACGGCGTGGTCACCGGCTACGGCACCATCAACGGCCGCCTGGTGTTCGTGTTCAGCCAGGACTTCACCGTCTTTGGCGGCGCGCTGTCGGAGGCGCATGCCGAGAAGATCTGCAAGGTGATGGACCAGGCGATGAAGGTGGGGGCGCCGGTGATCGGCCTGAATGACTCGGGCGGCGCGCGCATCCAGGAGGGCGTGGCCTCGCTGGGCGGCTACGCCGACGTGTTCCAGAAGAACGTGCTGGCCTCGGGCGTGGTCCCGCAGATCAGCCTGATCATGGGGCCGTGCGCGGGTGGGGCGGTCTACAGCCCGGCCATGACCGACTTCATCTTCATGGTCAAGGACTCCTCCTACATGTTCGTGACGGGCCCCGAGGTGGTGAAGACCGTCACGCACGAGGAAGTGACCGCCGAGCAGCTGGGCGGTGCCACCACGCACACCACGCGCAGTGGTGTCGCCGACCTGGCCTTCGAGAACGATGTCGAGGCGCTGCAGATGCTGCGGCGCTTCTTCAACTACATCCCGCTGAACAACCGCGAGAAGGCGCCCGTGCGCCCCAGCGGCGACCCGGCCCATCGGCTGGACCACTCGCTCGACACCCTGGTGCCCGAGAACCCCAACAAACCCTATGACATCAAGGAAGCCATCCTGAAGGTGGTGGACGATGGCGACTTCTTCGAGTTGCAGCCCGACTATGCGCAGAACATCGTGATCGGCTTCGGCCGCATGGATGGGCAGAGTGTGGGCTTTGTCGCCAACCAACCCCTGGTGCTGGCGGGCTGCCTGGACATCAAGAGCTCCATCAAGGCCGCGCGTTTCGTGCGCTTCTGCGATGCCTTCAACATCCCGGTGGTCACGTTCGTCGACGTGCCCGGCTTCATGCCCGGTACCAGCCAGGAGTACGGCGGCATCATCAAGCACGGTGCCAAGCTGCTCTACGCCTATGCCGAGGCCACGGTGCCCAAGATCACCATCATCACCCGCAAGGCCTATGGTGGCGCCTACGACGTGATGGCCTCCAAGCACCTGCGCGGTGACGTGAACCTCGCCTGGCCGAACGCCGAGATCGCGGTGATGGGCGCCAAGGGGGCGGTGGAGATCATCTTCCGCGAAGACAAGTCCGACCCGGCCAAGCTCGCCGCGCGCGAAGCCGAGTACAAGGCGCGCTTCGCCAACCCCTTCGTGGCCGGGGCTCGGGGCTACATCGACGACGTGATCCAGCCCCACGAAACCCGCAAGCGCATCTGCCGCAGCCTGGCCATGCTCAAGGACAAGAAGCTCGACAACCCCTGGCGCAAGCACGGGAACATCCCCCTCTGACCGCCCGGGAGCCTCAAGATGTTCAAGAAGATTCTGATTGCCAACCGCGGTGAGATCGCCTGCCGCGTCATCAAGACCGCCAGGAAGCTCGGCATCCAGACGGTGGCCGTGTACTCCGAGGCCGACAAGGACGCCTTGCATGTGGAACTGGCCGACGAGGCCGTGCTGCTGGGGCCGGCGCCCAGCCGTGAGTCCTACCTGGTGGCCGACAAGATCATTGCGGCGGCCAAGAGTACCGGGGCCCAGGCCATCCATCCGGGCTACGGTTTCCTGTCCGAGAACGAGGACTTCGCCCGCCGCGTGGAAGAGGAGGGCCTGGTCTTCATCGGCCCGAAGCACTATTCCATCGCAGCCATGGGTGACAAGATCGCCTCGAAGAAGCTGGCGCAGGAGGCTGGCGTCAACACCATCCCGGGCTGGAACGACGCGATCGAGTCGCCCGAGCGGGCGGTGGAGATCGCGCGCGAGATTGGCTATCCCGTGATGATCAAGGCCAGCGCCGGCGGTGGCGGCAAGGGTCTGCGTGTGGCCTTCAACGACAAGGAGGCCCATGAGGGCTTCGCCTCGTGTCGCAACGAGGCGCGCAACAGCTTCGGCGACGACCGGGTCTTCATCGAGAAGTTCGTCGAGGAGCCGCGCCACATCGAGATCCAGGTGCTGGGCGACGGTCATGGCAACGTCGTCTACCTGTGGGAGCGCGAGTGCTCCATCCAGCGCCGCCACCAGAAGGTGATCGAGGAGGCCCCCAGCCCCTTCATCAGCGAGGCCACCCGCAAGGCCATGGGTGAGCAGGCCGTGGCCTTGGCCAAGGCCGTGAAGTACCAGAGCGCGGGCACGGTGGAGTTCGTGGTCGGCAAGGACCAGAGCTTCTACTTCCTGGAGATGAACACCCGCCTGCAGGTGGAGCACCCGGTCACCGAGTGCATCACCGGACTCGACCTGGTGGAGCTGATGATCCGCGTGGCCGCGGGTGAACAGCTGCCCTTTGGCCAGGGCGACATCCGCCGCCACGGCTGGGCCATGGAGTGCCGCATCAACGCCGAGGACCCGTTCCGCAACTTCCTGCCCTCGACCGGACGCTTGGTGCGCTATCTGCCGCCCGACACCACGATGCAGGCGGCGCAACCCGTGCCGGAGGGCGGCGGCGTGCGGGTCGACACCGGGGTCTACGAGGGCGGCGAGATCCCGATGTACTACGACTCGATGATCGCCAAGCTCATCGTGCACGGGATTGACCGGGCAGATGCCATCGCCAGGATGCGCGAGGCCCTCAACGCCTTCGTGATCCGCGGCATCTCCAGCAACATCCCTTTCCAGGCGGCGCTGCTGGCCCATCCGGACTTCCAGGCAGGTCGCTTCAACACCGGGTTCATCGCCCAGCACTACCCCAAGGGCTTCTCCGCCTCGGATGTGGCCCACGACGATCCGCTCTTTCCGGTCGCGCTGGCGGCCGCCGCCCACCGCAAGTACCGCGACCGGGCGCTGGGCATCAGCGGCCAGATGTCGGGGCGGGAGGTGCGCGTGGCCATCGACCACGTGGTGGTCGTCAAGGGCGAGCAAGGCCGGCATGTCCACCACCCGGTCCGGGTGGCCGGCCAGGAGGGGGGCGCCCTGGTGGTGAACGTCGGCGACCACGCCTACGAGATCGACAAAGATTGGCGTTTCGGCGGGGTGAGGGCCAGCGGTCGCTGCAACGGGCAGCCTTTCACCGCTCAGATCGAACGCCACGGCGTGTGGCTGCAGGTGATGCACAACGGCGTGCGCATCGACGCGCAGGTGCTGTCGCCACGTGGAGCCGAGCTCTTCAAGCTGATGCCCTACAAGGCGCCGCCCGACACCAGCAAGTTCCTGCTTTCGCCCATGCCGGGCCTGCTCACGCAGGTGCTGGCCCAGGTGGGACAGACCGTGCAGGCCGGCGAGCGCCTGGCGGTCATCGAGGCGATGAAGATGGAGAACATCCTCACCGCCGCGCAGGACTGCGTGGTGGCCGAGGTGCTGGCCGCCCCCGGTGACAGCCTGGCGGTGGATCAGCCCATCCTGAGGTTCGAATGAGCATGAACAGCAAACCCTTCAAGGTGCTGGGTATCCAGCAGATCGCCATCGGCGGGCCCGACAAGCAGCGCCTGCGAGCGCTCTGGGTCGATCTGCTGGGGCTGCAGGTCAAGAGCAGCTTCGTCTCCGAACGGGAGAACGTCGACGAAGACATCTGCGAACTCGGGCGCGGTGCCACCGCAGTCGAGGTGGATCTCATGCAGCCGCTGGACCCCGACAAGAAGCCCGCGGTACATGCCACGCCGCTGAACCATGTGGGCCTGTGGGTGGATGACCTGCCCCAGGCTGTGGCCTGGCTCAGCGCCAAGGGGCTGCGCTTCGCCCCCGGCGGCATCCGCAAGGGTGCCGCCGGTCACGACATCTGCTTCGTCCACCCCAAGGGCAACGACGAGTTCCCGCTGGGCGGGGAGGGCGTACTGATCGAGCTCGTCCAGGCTCCGCCGGAGGTCATCGCCGCGTTGTCATGAGGCTTTGCAGGACTCGCCCCCTTACTCGACAGCCAGCTTGCGACTGGTGGTGCTTTGGGCAGCCTTCGGCAGATTCAGCTCCAGGACACCGTCCTGGTAGCGCGCGGAGGCGGCATTGCGGTCGATGTCATGGGCCAGCGAAAAGGCTCGGCTGACGTATCCATAGTAGCGCTCGGTCCGTAGAACGCGAGCCTTTTCGCGGTTTTCCTGGTTCTGTTTCACTTCCGCTCCGATCTGGACCTGGTTGCCCTCGATGCGCACATCGATGTCTTCCTTGCGCACGCCAGGGATCTCCGCCTTGACCGTGTATCCCTGGTCGTCTTCATGGACATCGATCCTGATCTGCGGGGTGGCTGGCCAGTTTTCCTGGCGCCAGGGCTTGAGGAAGCTGCGGAAGAAGTCCTCTCCTGGGTCAACGGCGCTGAAAATGTCGGGAACTCTTGCAGGATTCATGACTGATCTCCATCGCTGAACTGGAAACGCACACCCGCGGCGGCAGGCCCCCCGGGCAATGAAAAGTCTGCGCTTCGGGGCGCAAGTGGCATTGAGCGACATCAAACCTTGCGCCCGATGGGGGATGAGGCATTTGAGATCGCTCGACGCTCGCACCATCCCGACGTGACGATCGACGTCCTGCACCAAAGCGGTGGAAGGTGACTATCCTCCACCTATCAAAGGTGAAGGCCGTGTCGAACCCCAAACCTGCCATGCATGACATCTTCCTGGATCGGCATCAAGCGGGGGAGCAACTCGCCGAGGTGCTGGAAGGCTGGCACCTGAGGCAGCCCGTGGTCCTGGCGTTGCCGCGCGGTGGAGTGCCTGTGGCGGCGCCGATTGCGCGGCGCCTCAAGGCGCCGCTGGATCTCCTGCTGGTGCGCAAGATCGGGGCGCCTCACCAAGCCGAACTGGCCGTTGCGGCGGTGGTGGAGGGGAATCCGCCCCAGACGGTGGTGGATGAGGCAGGTTGCCGGCAAACGGGCGCGGACGCTGCCTACCTTGATGCGCAGCAGCGAGAAGCGGTCCGGGAGATCGAAAGGCGGCGCGCTCACTACCGCCAAGGCAAGCCGCTGCCGCATTTGACGGGCCGCACCGTGATCGTGGTGGACGACGGCATTGCCACTGGCACCACGATGCGCGCAGCGTTGCGAGCCCTGAGGCAGGCACAGCCTCAGGCGGTGGTGCTGGCCGTGCCGGTGGCTCCGCCCGAGAGCCTGGCCTTGCTGGCGGACGAGGCCGACCGCATCGTCTGCCTGATGCAGCCGGCATGGTTCCGCGGGGTGGGAGCCCACTACCATGACTTCCACCAGGTGCCCGACTCGGAAGTGCTGGAAGCCCTGAAAAGCGTTGAAGGAAACCCCCATGAGTCGCCAGATTGACGTCTGCAATGGTGACGCCGACGGCTTGTGTGCCGTGGTGCAGTGGCGACTGGCCCACCCGGCGGCTGCCGAACTGGTCACCGGGCTGAAACGTGACATCGAACTGCTGGATCGGGTGGAGGCCGGCCCGGGAGACGACGTGCTCGTGTGCGACCTTTCCATGCAACGCAACGGTCCGGCGCTGCGGCGTCTGCTGGCGCAAGGCGCGCGCGTGCGCTATTTCGACCACCATCATCCAGGCGAGGTGCCTGTGCATCCGAGTCTGCAAGCCCACCTCGACGGCGACCCCCATCTGTGCACCAGCCTGCTGATGGATCGCTTCCTGCAAGGTCGGCATCGCGCCTGGGCTCTGGTGGGCACTTACGGCGACAACCTTGGCGCCGTGGCCGAGGGGCTGGCCGCGGCCGGAGGTTGGGACGCCCCCCAGCGGGCCGTGCTGCAGCGTCTGGGCGAAGCCATCAACTACAACGCTTACGGCGATACCGTGGAAGATGTGCACCTGCCACCAGGCGAACTCTTCGAGCACATGCTCAGACATGCCGACCCGTTGCAGGCCTGGGCACGCGACCCGGTGTTTGCGCAGCTCGACGAGCGTCGCTGCGCGGACCTCGAACAAGGCCTGCGGGCCCCGCTGCGATGGGAGAGTGCACAGGCCGTGGTGCGGGAACTGCCCGACACGCCCTGGAGCCGACGCGTGGTGGGGGTGCTGGCCAACGAATTGGTGCTGCGCGATCCGGCGCGAGCGCAAGCCGTCCTCAAGGCGCGCCCGCAAGGCGGGTTTCTGGTCAGCCTGCGTGCACCTCGGGACTGCGCCGGCAGTGCCGATGCACTGTGCCGACGTTTTGGCGGTGGCGGCCGGGCAGGCGCCGGAGGCATCGATCACCTGGAAACGAACCGGGTGAGTGATTTCCTGGCAGCCCTTGACCAGATGGACTGGCGGCTGCCGGCCTGAGCTCAGTCCTGCAGCGCTGTACGCCTCGCCAGACGCACCACCGTCACGCCCGGGCGCAACTGGCGCAGCGAGGGCATCACCAGCGCGCAATCGTCATAGGGACTGAGGACCGGCTCGCCGGCATTGGTGCCGATGAGCGTGCCCTGGTGAGGCAGCACCTCGAGGTTGCGCCAGGGCTGCGCGAACTGGAAATCGAGGCTGCGCGCCACCACGGCGTCGGTCACCGTCAGGGACCAGCGTGCAGGTTCGGTGTCCAGGCGCCACTGCGGCGGCAGGGCCGTTTCATCGACACAGCCCGCGCACTGCATCAGGCGGTAGACCGCATCTTCGGCCACATGGCGGCTGTACGGGTCACCGTGGTAGCCGCATTCGATCAGCAGCGACTGGGCCGAGCCCTGCGGCTCACCGAAGGCACCGAAGTCTCGCAGGCGGGTGCCCTCCGCATGTCCGGCGTCGATCACCACATGGCCGCCCAGGCCGAGCCGGCGCGCAAAGGCGACGTGCCGCGGCAGGGTGCCGGTGAGCAGCAGCGGGCTGCCCGGCTCGTGCATGGAATGCAGGTCGAGCAGAAGGTCGGCGTCTTCCAGCCAGGGCCGCAACTGGGCGGCGCGGCGCCGCTCCAGGCTGCTGGCCGAGGCCATGCGATCAAGGCTCCACTGCCGATTGAGGTCTTCCTCGACGAAGCGCGAGGCATCGGGCGCGCCCGGGTCGAAGCGGTCGAAGGCGGCCAGGTTGCAAAGCAGCAGTGTCAGCTGGCCACGGCGCACGCGCAGACCGTGGGCCAACTGCTCCAGCAGGCCGGCCACCGCCCAGGCACCGCACAGCTCGTTGCCGTGGATGAGGGCCGCGACGGCCACCTTGGGGCCCGGTTGCGCCCCCTCGAAGCGCCAGACGCCTTCGGTGCCGGTGTTGCCGGCGCGCCAGCGGGACAGGTCGGGAGCGGGCAGCAGGAACTCGGTCATGGGCATCAGGGCTCGATCTTGGCCACTTCGGCCATGCGCTTGAACTTCGCGGATTCTGCGGTCATGAAGGCGCGCAGGTCCGGCTGGGCGTTCACCACGGTGGATCCGGATGCCTCGAGCTTCTGGCGCAGCGCTGGCGCTTTCAGAGCCTCGTCCAGGGCTGCCCGCAGGGTCTGAACGACTGGCTGGGGCAGACCCGGCGGGCCGACGAGCATGAACCAGGTGCTCACGTCGATGTCCTTCATGGCCGGGTGTTCGGACAGCGCGGGGATGTCGGGGGTGAGGGCCGAGCGCTTCGCCTCCGTGGTGCCGAGGGCCGTCACCTTGCCGGCGCGGATATGCGGCAGCCCCGACGAGAGCACATAAACGCCATACTCAATGGTGTTGCCCAGCAGGTCGGTCGTGAGCGGGGCCACGCCACGGTAGGGCACGTGGACCAGGTCCAGTCCGGCGCGTTCCTTCACCAGTTCACCAGCGAGATGCAGGGAGGTGCCCACGCCCGAGCTGCCGTAGCTGAACTGGCCAGGCTGACGCCTGACCTTCTCGACGAACTCGGCGGTGGTCTTCACCCCGGCCTTCGGCGAGGCCACCAGCACCAGGGGCTGGGAGGCCACCAGGCCGATGGGCGTGAAGTCCTTCAGCCCGTCGTACTTGATCTGCCGGTTGATGTGCTGGTTGATGATCAGTTCATTGTTGGCTCCCACCATCAGCGTGTAGCCATCTGCCGGCGCGGCGATGAGCTTCTGCGCCGCCAGAGCCCCACCGGCACCCCCAAGGTTCTCGACCACGACCGTGGTCTTGAGGATGCGGGCCAGCTCGTCGGCCACGGTGCGTCCGGTCAGGTCGGTGCTGCCGCCCGGTGGATAGCCGATCAGCATCGTGATCGGGCGGCTGGGGTAGGGGCCCGACTGGGCCCAGGCGGGGGCGGAAAGCAGCACAGCCGTGGCAGCCAGGGCCTGGAAGGCGCGGCGGGTGAGTTGCATGGGGCGTCTCCTTCTGGTGGGTGGATGACGTCAATGATCGGTTCCGGCCACTTCTCGGATGTGCCGATCCGGCACATTGTGGTGCCGATTCAGCACACTGCACCTTCACTCGGAAGTCATGTCGGCACTGGCTTCCCAGAGTGCCTCCACCCAGGCAGGCAGCCTTCGGCGTGGGCGGTACAGGCGCACTTCCAGACGGATCTCGTCACTGCGGTCCCCCAGCTTGTGTAGCCGGCCGGCACGGCAGTCGGCCGCCACCATCGAGCGGGGCAGCCAGGCGATGCCGAAACCGCGCAGCGCAAACTCGTGGGCGGCGTCGGCCGAGTCGCACTCGATGGCGATGCGAAGCCGAGGCGGCTTGAGCTGGCTGTGCAGGTGGTCTTCCAGGAGCCGCCCCAGCGCCAGGCTGGTGGTGTACGGCAGCCAGGGAGACGGGCGGCGGCGCGACAGCGCGTGCAGCGCACGCCCTTGGTCGTCGGGTGCGCTCACGGGCCACAAAGCTTCGTCGGCGAGGCGCAGGTGGGTGAAGCGGCGCGGGTCCAGCCGCAAAGCGAGCACGGGATGGAAGTAGGTGAGCATGAAGTCGGCGGCGCCGTTCTCAAGGAGGCTGGTCGTTTCCTGCACCACCCGGGTCGAGACCTGCACCGGGCGCGATCCGATCAAGGGCGCCATGCGTGCGTACCACGTGGCGAACAGGGTGCGGGCAAGGGTGCGTCCCGTGGCAATGCGAAGCGGGAGGTCTTCTGTGTCACCGACAGGCCGCCGGCGTGCGGTCGCCAGGGCGGCGAGCGCCTCCCGGGCAGCTTCCAGCATGGCCTGGCCCTCGGGTGTGAAGCGCAAGGTGGTGGCAGCGCGGTCGATCAAGGGCGTGCCTGCCCAGGCCTCGAGGGCACGGATGCGCCGTCCAAAGGCTGGGTGGGTGACGTGCCGTTGCTGGGCCGCTTTGGCCAGGGTACCGGCCTCTGCCAGTGCCAGCAGGTCTTCGAGCCATTTGAGTTGCATGGGAGGCTTTCAGCGGGGACGCGAAGGAGGGGGGGCTCGTTACGGCCGGAAACGATTGTGACGTCGCCGGGTCGCTCCCATCCCTTTGGATGGGATAACCTCCCATTCATTGAAGCCTTGTCGGAGTGGATGACGTCATGAACAGGTTCTGGACGCGTTTGCGCATGGCGAGTGCCATGCTGGCCCTCACCACCCTGGTGGCCGCATGTGGCGGTGGGGGAGGTAGCCCGTCAGTATCGGGCCAAGGCAGCCTGCGCGTGGCGCTGACCGATGCGCCCGCTTGCGGCTATGACGAGGTCAACGTGACGGTGGTGCGTGTGGACGTGCACCGCAGCAGCGAGGCCACGGACACCGACAGCGGCTGGCAGAGCCTCGTGCTCGACCCGCCGCGTCGTGTGGACCTGCTCACACTGACCAACGGGGTGCTGGAAGAACTCGGCACCACGACCCTGCCGGTCGGCACCTACACCCAGTTGCGTCTGGTGCTTGCCGCCAATTCGCCGCAAGAGCCGATGGCCAATTCGCTCGTCCCCACGGGCCAGAACGAAGTGCCCCTGCAGACACCGAGCGCGCAGCAGACCGGCCTGAAAATCCCCGTCAACCTGGTCGTCGAAGAAGGGGAAATGGCGGATGTGGTGCTCGACTTCGACGCCTGCAAGTCGGTGGTGCGAGCCGGGAACTCCGGTCGTTACTTGCTCAAGCCGGTGCTCACCGCCATCCCGCGCGTGGACAACGGGGCGCTGTCGGTGCTGGGCCACCTGACGGCCTTGCCTCCCTCCGGTGCTGCCGTGTCGCTCCAGCAGGATGGCCTGGTGGCCCGCGCGACGGTGACTGACGCGCAGGGGCGCTTCCTGCTGTCGCCCGTGCCGGCCGGCAACTACGACCTCGTCATCACCGCCCAAGGGCGCGTGACGCTGGTGATGACGGGCGTGCCGGTGTCGGACGTGGGCCGCACCACGATCAACACGTCGTCCACTCCCATCGCGCTGACCGACAGCGACACGCGCTCGGTCTCCGGCGTGGTGAGCACCGGCGGTTCGTCCGACGTGCCCGATGCGATGGTGCGCGCCCTCCAGACGGTCAATGGGCAGACCATCGAGTGGACGGCGCGACCGGTGGATGCTGACACGGGGGTCTACCTGTTCAGCCTGCCCGTGGCGGCCGCGGCCTTCACAGCCTACGATCCAGCAGCCACGTCCTACACCTTCACGCCGGATGCCGGGACGGCGGCACGCTACACCATCCAGGCTCGCGTTCCGGGCCAGGACAGCCAGCAGGCCGAGGTGGATCTGTCGTCGGCCGACCAGACCGCCGACTTCGTTTTCGCTCCCTGAACTCGACCACTGGTCGAAAGCCGCAGCCCCTGTGGGGTTGCGGCTAAGAAGTTCTTAAACGCGTCTTTCCAGAATGCCTCGCATCGTTCCAACCGAAGCGAGGTGTTCCATGTGGTCTACACAACATTGGCGTGCACTGCCCGGCACCCCATCGCAAGCCGACGCTGAACGGCCAACCCGTCAGGCGAGCCCCGCGCCCACCCCAAGACACAGCCGGAGCGCTGCACCATCCTCTTCAGCGCCCGCGGCAAAGACTGTCGCGCCAACGACGGCGCCGCGGCCGCGCTCTCGCGTGTCTGCCTTGCTCTTCCTGCCCCTGGCCCCGCAGCGCTGAGCCGCGCGGGCTCAACGGCCGGCAGACACCGGCCACTCGCGCACGCGCTGGCCCGTGCAAAGGAACAGCGCGTTGCACAAGGCAGGCAGGGTGGCCGCGGCAGCCCGCTCGGGCGCTGGCGTGACGACATCCTCTTGCTCGAAACAGTCCACGACGATCTCCGGCGGATCCCGATCCGGATGCCAGGCGGAAGGACCGGGCCGCAGCCCTTCCAGCGCCACCTTCAGGCTGGCCCGGACCGACGCAGCCACCATCGCCTGCGCCGTCACGCGGTCTTCGCTGGGCGCACACGTCACGGCCACCACCACGCGATGGATGCACAGGCCATGCGCCCCACCGGCAGACACATCCATCACCTGGACCGCCACCCCGCCGGCACCGGCAAGTGCGAGACCGAGGCCTCGGCCAGGCACACAGGACCGCCCCCACCCGATGCGCTGCGCAGCATGTTGCAGAAGCCGGGTATGCACCGGCATAGCCTCCAGCAGGCCCAGGCGGTAGGCCAGGGGATCGCGGCCTGTGGCGTGGGCGAGTTCATCCATGAAGCTCTCGATGTAGAAGGCGTGCTGCTTCAGATGCGGCGCCTGCGGACGGGAAAAGGCCGTTTTCGGGGCGGAAGTCCCAGGGTCGGCCTCGATGGCATACATCGACTGATGCTCGATCGCATAAGGCAAGGCCCAGGCCGGCCAGGAGGCCGGACCCAGCACGAAGCGCTGCCACCACGCCACGGGCCAGCCATCGGCATCCAGCAGGGCATGCAGGTCGGTCGCGCCCGACGACTCCGGCCCGCCGCCAGGCAGGGGGTGCCGATAGTGGCGTTGCACCACCTGTCTGCGGGGAGCTTCCCACAGCAGGCTTTCGGCATCCCCCCGCGCCTCCACCTGCCGGACGCGGTCCTCCCGCAAGGACAGACAGTGGCGAAGGAAGAGACCGGGCATGGCCGCGGTGGCCTCGTCAGGCCAGCCCGGCGGCACAATGTTGGCATGTGCCGCGGTGGTCTGCGGCGCCGCAGGGTGGGGCAGGGGGATCAAGGCAGTGCGTGCAAGCATGCGGGTCTCCATCAAGTCCACCGCGGTCATGGTGGGGCGGCTGCTTTAAGAACTCTTTAATCGCTTGGGCGCACAGTGGCGATCGGGCGCCCGTGGGTGGCGCCATCGAGGGACAAGCATGCAACTGCTGGTGGTGGAAGATGACGAGATGCTGGCGGCGGCCCTGCAGCAGCACCTGCAGCGCGGCGGCTGGCAGGTGGATTGCGTGCGGGATGCCGCCGGCGCGCGCCTGGCGTTGACCGACCACGGCTACCAGGCCGTGTTGCTCGACCTGGGGCTGCCTCAGGGCTCGGGCTTGTCGGTGCTGCACTTCCTGCGCACGCGCTACGACCCCACGCCGGTCATCATCGCTACCGCCCGTGACCAGCTCAGCGACCGCATTCAGGGCCTGGACGCCGGGGCCGACGACTATCTGGTCAAGCCTTTCCAGCTCGATGAGCTCGAAGCCCGTCTGCGTGCCGTGCTGAGGCGCGCGCAGGGCAGGGTGGCCCCAGTGCTGACGCACGGCGACATCGTGATCGACCCTTCGCGACAGTGCGTGGAGCGCGGCGGAAAGCGCGTGGCGCTCAGTGTGCACGAGTACAGGACCTTGCTGGCCCTGATGGAGCGGCGTGGGCGCACCGTCACCCGCGACCAGTTGCAGGATGCCGTCTACGGTGGCTCCAGCAGCATCGAGAGCAACACCATTGCCGTCTATGTGCACCAGCTGCGCCGCAAGCTCGGAGACCAGCTGATCACCACCGTGCATGGCTTCGGCTACCGCATTGCCCAGGAGACCATGGCATGAGCCTTGCCCGCCCATGCGAGCCCCTGCAGGCCCAGGAATGTCCGCGGGCGCGCTCACTGAAGGTCCGCCTGCTGGTGGTGCTGTTCTCGCTGTTGGGACTCTTCTGGCTGACGTGGGTGGGCTGCTTTGTCTATCAGTTCGGCCGCCAGCAGACCGGCGTGCTCGACAAGATGCTGAGCAACATCGGCACCCAGGTGCTGCTGTCGATGCCAGCGCAACTGGGTGAGCTGGCCGACAGCCCTCGTTTCAGCTTGCCCGCAGGCGCCGACTATGGCGGAGACAAGATCAGCTTTCAGGCCTGGGATCGGCGGGAGAGGGTGGTGATGGCGTCACCGGACGCCCCGACCGAGGCCCTCAAGCCCGACTTCAGCGATGGTTTTGCCGAAACCGTGATCAACGGTGAACGCTGGCGGGTCTATGCCATATCCGATGCCACCGGCCAGCTGCAGGTGCAAGTGGGCAAACCCAAGCGGGTGCTGCTGGCCGACGTACATGCCTGGACGCAGATCAGCCTGATCTCGGCCGTGCTGGTGCTCATCCTGCTCAAGGGCGCCATCTGGGGCGTGGTGCACTGGTCGTTCCGGCCGGTCGGTGCCCTGCGCGAGGCTTTGCGCCGACGCCAGCCGTTGGACCTCCAGCCCCTGCCGGTGGGCAGCCTGCCGTCGGAAGTGCGCCCCTTGGTGGAGTCCTTCAACGGCTTGCTGGGCCAGCTCGACACCACAGTGCAGGCGGAAAAACGCTTCATTGCCGACGCAGCCCATGAACTGCGTACCCCCTTGGCCGGTCTGCTGGCCCATGCCGAACTGGCCGCCACGGCGCAGCAGCCCGAAGACCGACAAGCGGCGCTCCAGCGCCTGACTGCCGGCGTGAAGCGTAGTGCGCGTCTGTCTGAGCAACTGCTCGACCTGGCGCGGCTCGATGCCTCCCATCTCAAGCCCGACGATACCGTGGAGCTGTTCGAGACCGTGGCGCTGGTCACGCACGACTTCGAAGCGGTGGCCTGCAGCCGGCGCCAGCGCATCGGCCTCGATCTGGAACCGTGCAGCGTGCACGGCCAGGTGGATGCGCTGGGGGTGCTGGTGCGCAACCTGATCGACAACGCCCTGCGCTACACGCCCGAAGGCGGCCGCTGCGAAGTCTCATGCAAGTCCATCGAGTTGAGCCCTGGAGACCGTCGCGTGCGTCTGCGCGTGGCAGACAACGGACCAGGTGTCCCCGAACACGAGCGTCACCGCATCTTTGATCGCTTCTACCGTGTGCCAGGCACAGGCGGGCGAGGCAGCGGCATCGGCCTCTCACTGGTGGCGCGCATCGCGCAACTTCACGGCGCCATGATTGGCATGGATGAGGGCCTGGACGGTCGCGGCTTTGCGATCTGGATCGATTTCCAGGCCACGCCCATGGCGACCTCGGCTCAGGCGAGCCCGGCTTCCAGCGCGCCAGATGCGCACGGCACGCGTGCCGGGCTGAAGTTGCCCCAAGGGGCTTGAGTCCGCGGGTGATCGATGGAGAGCATTCGGCCACCTCGTCTTAAGTGGCGATAATGTATATTATGTCAAATAATTGATCAGGCAGCGAACACTTCACTGATCCCTCACCGGACACTCACGCCTCTCAGACCTTCTACCACCTTCAGAGTACTGGTCACGTGCCCTTCCGGGTTGGCGCCCCGGTGGACATGGACGATGCTGCCGTCGGTGCCGATCACATAGGAAATGCGATCGGCCATGTCGGGGCGCGAGGCGATCTGTGCCTTGTAGGCGCGGATGATGCGCGCGTCCTTGTCAGCGCCCACGGCGAACTTGTTGCGGCAGGCCTCCACGGAAAAGCGCTTGAGGGTGTCGATGTCGTCATTCGAGACCCCGATCACGGTCGCACCCACCGCCGCAAAGCGCTCGCTGGCCTCCGCAAACAGATTGGCCTCGTAGGTACACCCCGAGGTAAAGGCCTTGGGGTAGAAGTACAGCACCACGGGACCCTGCTGGAGGGCCTGGGCGAGATGGAACTGGAAAGTCTGGCCCCCCAGGGCGGCCTCGGTTGTGAACAGGGGGGCTTTGTCGCCAGGACGCAGCATGGCTTGAGCCGCGGACAGCAGAAACACCAGCGGGAATGCCACAACAGCACGACGGACGGCACGGCGGGTGAGGGATGTCGTCATCTCGAACTCTCCGAAGTGTCGGCGCCAGTATGGCCGCGCAGGAAAAGGCCTTACTGCTTCCTGCCCGATGACCTTACAGGCCGCATGAGTCCTTCCTGGGCCACGGAGGCGATCAGACGGCCACGCTGGGTGTAGATCTGCCCGCGGCTGAAGCCCCGCGCCCCGCCCGCCCAGGGAGACTCGGTGGCGTAGAGCAGCCAGTCGTCCATGCGGAAGTCGTCGTGGAACCACATCGCGTGGTCCAGGCTGACCACCTGCACGTTACCTTTGTAGAAACTCAGGCCGTGCGGCATCAGCGCCGGGCGCAGCAGCCCGAAATCCGACGAATACGCAAGCATGGCCTGGTGCAGCAGCGGGTCGTCGGGCAGTTGGTCGGCCGAGCGAAACCAGGCATCGTTGCTCGGGGCCGCAGGTGGTGGGTTGAAGGCGTCCAGCGGCTGTACTGGGCGGATCTCGATGGCTGTCTCGGCATGCAGCACGCCGCGCAGCGCTTCCGGGACCTTGTGCAGCCAGGCCTGGCGCAGCTCCCACTCGCTGGCCAGGCCGTCCGGGCCGGGCACCGCAGGCATGGCGCTGGCGTGGGAGGCGCCCTCCTCCTTCACATGGAAGGAGGCGGCGAAATTGAAGATGGGCTGGCCGTGCTGGATGGCGACCACGCGCCGCGTGGTGAAGCTGCCACCGTCGCGAATGCGATCGACGTCATAGACGATGCGGGCGTTCTTGTCGCCGGGGCGTAGGAAGTAGGCATGCAGGGAATGCACGCGGCGGGCCGGATCGACCGTGCGGGCGGCCGCCATCAGGGCCTGCCCCAGCACCTGGCCGCCGAAGACGCGTGGGCTGCCGATGTCGCCGCTCACGCCACGAAAGAGGTTGTGCTCGAGCTGCTCCACCTGCAGCAGCTCGACAAGTTCCTGGACAACGGGTTTCATGCCGAGATGATGGCATGAGCGCGCAGGAGGCGCTGTCCAGTTGGCGTCAGGTGCTGCGCAGTCCCAGCTTGGCAAAGAGGCGCTGATCACGCTCCCAGTCCGGGTTGCCGGTGGTGAGCAGCTTGTCGCCATAGAAGATGGAATTGGCCCCGGCCAGGAAGCACAGGGCCTGCACGGCCTCGCTCATCTGCTGGCGGCCGGCCGACAGGCGCACCCGGGCGGTGGGCATGGTGATGCGTGCCACGGCGATGGTGCGCACGAACTCGAGCGGGTCGAGCGGGTCCAGTCCGTGCAGCGGCGTGCCCTCCACCTGCACCAGGTGGTTGATCGGCACCGATTCGGGATAGGGCTCCATGTTGGCGAGCTGGGCGATCAGCCCGGCGCGCTCTTCGCGCGTTTCGCCCATGCCCACGATGCCACCACTGCACACGTGCAGGCCGGCCGAGCGCACATGCTCCAGGGTGTCGAGGCGGTCCTGGTAGTCGCGCGTGCTGATGATGCGGCCGTAGGCTTCCGGGGCGGTGTCGAGGTTGTGGTTGTAGTAGTCCAGGCCGGCGTCCTTGAGTGTGCGGGCCTGGGTGTCGGTGAGCATGCCCAGGGTGCAGCAGGCCTCCAGGCCCAGGTCCTTCACCGTGCGCACCAGCTCGGCGACCTTCTCGATGTCGCGGTCCTTCGGCGCACGCCACGCAGCCCCCATGCAGAAGCGGCTGGCGCCCTGCTCTTTCGCGGCCTGCGCGGCACGGCGCACCTCGTCAGCATCGAGGAGCTTGCCGGCCTCGACGCCGGTGTCATAGTGCACCGACTGCGGACAGTAGCTGCAGTCTTCGGGGCAGCCGCCGGTCTTGATCGACAGCAGGGTCGAGCGCTGCACCTCGTTGGCATCGAAGTGCTGACGGTGCACCTGCTGGGCCTGAAAGAGCAGATCGTTGAAGGGTTGCTCGAACAGGGACTGCACGGCCTCACGGGGCCAGCGCACGGCGCGTGGTTCAGCAGGCCGGCTGGGGCGCACGAGATGGACGGGCTGGGGCGAGGCGGTGGTGTTGGTCATGGCGCGAGGGCGTCAGGTGCAGCGTGGCCCGGCAGTGTATCGCCGAGGCTGAGGGGTACGGGTCCGGGCAGGGTGGGTCGGGCCCGGGCAGGCGCGGGTCGGCGAGCTGCCCAGGCGCCCTCGTGGATGGCTGCTTGCAGGCCCCGGACGGCCGCCGGCAGATCGGCAGACTGGGTGATCCCGCGCAGCACAGCCACCCCGGACGCACCGCAGCGGGCCGCTTCACGCGCCCGGGGGGCATCCATGCCTGCGATCGCCACCACGGGCCGGTCCAGCAACTGGCACCAGTACGCGAGGTTGTCCTCGCCCTGCGGGATCCAGGGCATGTCCTTCGTGGCCGTGGCATGGATGGGACCGCAGGCGATGTAGCTGGGCTCCAGAGCCAGGGCGCGGCAGACCTCCCAGTGGCTGTGGGTGCTCAGCCCCAGGTGCAGGCCGGCGCGGCGCATGGCGGCCCAGTCGTCCGGCGTGAGCCGAAGGAGGTCTTCCTGGCCCAGATGCACGCCGTAGGCGCCGTGGGCGAGCGCCAGGGCCCAGTGGTCGTTGATGAAAAGCTGGGCGCCCACCGACGCAGCCGCACGCACGCTGCGCTGCACCTCGTGCTCCAGGGTGTGGGACGCCGCCTGCTTGATGCGCAGCTGCACCGCCCGGGCGCCGCCCTCGAGGACGCGCACAACGGCGTCGGCCGTGTCGACGATGGCATAGAGTCCGAGGAACGGCTGGGCAAGCGGGGGGAACCCCCCCTGCCCTGCACCGTCAAGGGGCCAGCCAGGCTCACGCAGGCGAGGGAGGTTCTCGAAGCGGGAAGCGAAGCCGCGGGTGGGCCGCACGGGCCCAGCCCCCTGCCCTGCCGGATAGCCGCAGCGCAGCGCCTGCGTGGTGGCCATCTTGGCCAGCACCAGGGCATCGGCTTCGCAGTGGCCCCAAGCCAGGGCTGCAGCGGCCGAGCTGGCGAAGACGCAGCCGCTGCCATGGTGATGTGGCACTGTCAGGCGTGGAGCGTCGAGCCAGCCTTCGGCCTGTGGCGTGGCGATCCAGTCGCGCGCGAACGCACCGCCGGCATCGCCGCCCGTGATGGCAATGGCCTGGACGCCCAAGGCCCGCAAGGCCCGGGCGGCCGACGGCATCTCGTCTTCGGTGAGGGCGTCTTGCCCCAGCAGCCAGGCCGCTTCGACACGGTTGGGCGTGGCCAGCGTCGCGCGCGGGAGCAGCTCTGCCAGAAACGCCGCCCGCACGGCCTCGTTGGCAAAGCGGGCCCCCGTGGTGGCGCCGCGCACCGGGTCGAGGACCACGGCGACGGGGCCGCGCGCGCGCAGGCGGTCGATCCAGCGCGCGACACAATGCACGTTCTCGACACTGCCCAGCACGCCGAGCTTGAGGACCTGCGGCGGCAGGTCATCGGCCAGTGCCGCCAGCTGGGCCTCCAGCACCTCGGGCTCCATCACGTCGATGCGCTGAACGGCCCGCGAATGCTGGGCGGTGACGGCCGCCACGGCCGTGCAGCCATGCACATCGAAGGCGTCGAAGGCTTTCAGGTCGGCCTGCAGGCCGGCGCCGCCGCCCGAATCGGAGCCGGCGATGCTCCAGACGATGGGCGGCTTCACAGATCGAAGGGCCGGCCGGCCACGGGGGTGGACGCCACGGCCATGTCCTGTGGCGCGATCAGGCCGCTGCGCCAGCCCCAGCGCCCTGCTTCGATGGCATGGCGGAAAGCGGTGGCCATGCCCACGGGGTCGGTGGCGTGTGCAACGGCCGAGTTCAGCAGCACCGCGTCGAAGCCCAGCTCCATGGCCAGGGCGGCATGCGACGGTGCGCCGATGCCGGCATCGACGATGAGCGTGGCGTCGGGCAGCCGGGCTCTCAGGGTGCGCAGGGCCCAGGGGTTGAGCAAGCCCTGCCCCGACCCGATGGGGGCCCCCCAGGGCATCAGGATGCGGCACCCCACGTCGAGCAGCCGCTGGCAGCTCACGAGGTCATCAGTGCAATAGGGAAAGACCTCGAAGCCGTCCTTCACGAGTTGTGCCGCAGCGCTCACCAGTTCGAAGGGGTCAGGCTGGAGCGTGTGCTCGTCGCCCACCACCTCCAGCTTGATCCAGTGCGTCTCCAGCAGCTCGCGCGCCATGTGCGCGAGGGTGATGGCCTCACGGGCACTGCGGCAGCCGGCGGTGTTGGGCAGCAGGCGTGCGCCGCTTTCGCGCACGATGTCGATGAAGCCGTTGTCGCCGGCGCCAGTGGCGAGCTGACGCTTCAGGCCCAGCGTCACCACCTCGGCGCCCGAGGCCGCGATGGCCTCGCGCAGCACCTGGGGCGAGGGATAGCCGGCCGTGCCGAGCAGGAAGCGGCTGCGCAGGGGCACGCCGCCGAGGAGGAAGTCGTCTGCGTGCATCTAGCCTCCGACGATGGGTTGGAAACAGGTGATGCGGTCCCCCTCCTGCAGCACACGGCTCGCCCGTTGCTGCCGGGGTACGAACTGACCGTCGATGGCCGTGGCCACGGATGGCGGCGCAAAGCCGAGGCGATCCAGCAGCCCCTCGAGCGTGGTGCCGGGTTCGACGTCGTAGGCCTCGCCGTTCACGAGGACGCGGCAGGCAGTGGCTTGTGGGTTCATGGGGGGCTCAGTGCGATGCGCGACAGATCGAGCGCCGCGAGGGCCTGCTCCGCCAGCGCAGGCGCCAGCAGCCAGCCATGGCGGAACAGTCCGTTGATGCGCGTGAGACCGGGTTGCGTGTGCAACTGCGGCAGGTTGTCCGGCAGTGCGGGACGCAGGTTGGCCTCGCTGTGCACGATGCGTGCTTCGGCCAGCCCGGGCATCACGCTGTGGGCGCTCGACAACAGGGCCAGGGTGCTGCGCACGGACACCGGCGAGCGATCCTCGGACTCGATCTCGCTGGCGCCCACCACGATCAGATCACCGGGGCGCGGCACCAGATAGACCCGCCAGCGCGGGTGCAGCAGGCGCAGCGGTCGGTGCAGCGTCACACCGGGGGCGTGCAGCCAGAAGATCTCACCGCGCACCCCGCGCAGGGGCAGCGTCGGGCGCGCACCGAGGCCGCGCACGTCGAAGACCCAGTCGAAGCGCTCGCCGTCAATGCGACCGGGCAGGATCTCTTCCACGGCCTGTCCCCAGCGCCACCGGGTGCCGCGGGCGGTGGCACCGGCGGCCAGTGCCTGCAAAGCCTGCACGGTGTGGATCTGCCCTTCGCCACGCAACAGCCAGGCATGAGCCGGCCCCTGCACGCCAGGCTCCAGCGACTGCAGTTGCAGCATGGTCAGGGGCTCCGGCCGGTGACCCTCGGGCGCCTTGGCCGTCAGCAGATCGATCAGGCGCTTCGCCGAACCGAGGTCTGCACCGTGGGCCAGCAAGAGGCTGCCTTCGCAGCGCAGGTCCACCGGCTGGGGCAAGCCGGTCAGGAGGCGGGGCCACAGCACCAGCGAGCGCAGGCCCAGCCGGGCGAGGTCGGTGCTGGCGCATTCGAGCTCTGCCAGCGGGCTCAGCATCCCGGCCGCCGTCCAGGCGGCTGCGCCACGCTCCAGCGGCCCTGCAGCAGGGTCGAAGACGGTGACCCTATGCCCGGCGCCCGACAACTGCCACGCCAGCAACCGCCCCAGCAGGCCGGCACCGGCAATGCCGATGGACATCGCAGCCATGGATCAGGCCTTCGGATGCAGCGGAACGTAGAACTCGCCACCGCCCTGGCGGAACTCCGCGGACTTCGCCGCCAACCCTTCGGCCAGGGCCTGGTCTTCCCCCAGGCCCTGCTTCGCGGCGAACTCCCGCACCTCCTGGGTGATCTTCATCGAGCAGAACTTGGGGCCGCACATCGAGCAGAAGTGCGCCACCTTGGCACTGTCCTTGGGCAGGGTCTCGTCGTGGAACTCGCGCGCGGTGTCCGGGTCCAGGCCCAGGTTGAACTGGTCGGTCCAGCGGAACTCGAAGCGCGCCTTCGACAGCGCGTCGTCGCGCGCCCTCGCGCCGGGGTGTCCCTTCGCGATGTCGGCGGCATGGGCTGCGATCTTGTAGGCGACCAGGCCCTGCTTCACATCGTCGCGGTCGGGCAGGCCCAGGTGCTCCTTGGGCGTGACGTAGCACAGCATGGCCGTGCCGAACCAGCCGATCATGGCCGCGCCAATGGCCGAGGCGATGTGATCGTAGCCAGGAGCCACGTCGATGGTGAGCGGCCCGAGGGTGTAGAACGGTGCCTCGTGGCAGTGTTTGAGCTGCTCTTCCATGTTGGCCTGGATCATGTGCATCGGCACATGGCCTGGCCCTTCGATCATGGTCTGGACGTCGTGGCGCCAGGCGATCTGCGTCAGCTCACCGAGCGTGCGCAGCTCGGCGAACTGGGCCTCGTCGTTGGCATCGGCCAGCGAGCCCGGCCGCAAGCCGTCGCCCAGCGAGAAGCTCACGTCGTAGGCCTTCATGATCTCGCAGATCTCTTCGAAGTGCGTGTAGAGGAAGTTCTCGCGGTGATGGGCCATGCACCACTTGGCCAGGATGGAGCCGCCGCGCGACACGATGCCGGTGCGCCGCTGCGCTGTGAGCGGGATGTAGGCCAGCCGCACCCCGCCGTGGATGGTGAAGTAGTCCACCCCTTGCTCGGCCTGCTCGATGAGGGTGTCGCGGAAGATGGCCCAGGTGAGGTCCTCGGCCACGCCGCCCACCTTCTCCAGCGCCTGGTAGATGGGCACGGTGCCGATGGGCACGGGCGAATTGCGCAGGATCCAGTCACGTGTGGTGTGGATGTTGCGACCGGTGGACAGATCCATCACGGTGTCGGCACCCCAGCGGATGGCCCACACCAGCTTCTCCACCTCTTCCTCGATGCTGGAGGTCACGGCCGAGTTGCCGATGTTGGCGTTGACCTTGACGAGGAAGTTGCGCCCGATGGCCATGGGCTCGAGCTCGGGATGGTTGATGTTGGCCGGGATGATGGCGCGACCACGGGCCACTTCGTCGCGCACGAACTCGGGGGTGATGACCTCGGGCAGCTGAGCGCCCAGCGGCTGGCCGCGCAGGCGGGCCTCTCGCCCGGCATCGGCCAGGTGTTCACGCATCCATGCGCGCCGCCCGTTCTCGCGGATCGCGACAAACTCCATCTCGGGCGTGACGATGCCGCGGCGGGCGTAGTGCATCTGCGTGACATTGCCGCCCGCCAACGCACGGCGCGGACGGCGCTGCAAGCCCGCCGCCTGGGCGCGCAGGGCCTCAAGGCGATCTTGGGCCTCATGGCTCAGGCCGTCGTCTTGCGCCTGGGGTGCGCGGCCGCTGTACATGGCCGTGTCGGCGCGCATGTCGATCCAGGGCGCCCGCAGGGGGTGAAGGCCGCGGCGCACGTCGATCGTGGCCTGCGGATCGGTGTAGGGGCCGGAGGTGTCGTAAAGCGTGACGGTCTCGCCATTGGTCAGGCTCACCTCCCGCATCGGCACACGCACGCTCGGGTGCAGCCTACCGGCTTCCCAGACCTTGGTGGATGCAGGAAACGGCTCGCGGGCCTGAGCCAGCTGCTGGGAAAACTTGTCGGGGGCGTTCATGCGGGCTCCTTTCCGGTTCATGGATGCTCCGGAAAGTGCCCCTGGGCGCGGGCTGACCCCAAGGGGCCGGCTGCAAGGGACAGATTCAGCTCTTCTTCCGCCGGTATTAACCGGATCAAGTTCATCGGGTTTGGCGTCAACCGCCATCTCAGCACGCAGTGCACCCCGGAGCGAGCGGCAGTGTAGGTGCGTTTTCGGCAAGGCGTCAAGGCGGCCGCTATAGTGGCCGGCTGTCCATGCTGAGTCTCACCCGCATCTCCTTCCGCCAGTTGCTGCTGGTGGCCTTCCTGCTGATTGCTGCCTTGCTGGCGGCCGTGTTGCTGCGCGGGCTCTACACGCTGGAGGATCTGGTCAACCGTTCGCGCGAAGGAGCGCAACGCGCCGTGGTGCTCAGCGCCCAGGCCCAGGGCCTGGGCGAATTGCTCGCCACGATGGAGCGCTCCGCCCGCCAGTACCTGGTGCTCGACGACCCGGCCCTGCGGGAGCGTTTCGAGCAGGCCGCGGCCGATGCCCGGACCCTGCTCGGGCAGCTCCAGGAGCATGCCACCCCCGCACAACAGTCGGCCTGGCAGGAGTCGGTCGATCAGATCCACCTGCTCTTGCAGGGGCCACGCGAGACCGTGGGGTTGCGCGAGCGCGGGGTGAGCGAGTCCTTCGGCCGGTTGGTGGACCTTCATGCGACGCTGACGGCTCAGGTCCGCGCTGCGAACGAGGATCACAACCGAGCGCTGCAGGCGGCGCTCGATGCCAGCCGGGCGCAGCTGGGCCGGCAGGTGCTGGCTGCCATCGTCGTCGCGCTGGTGCTGGCGCTGGTGTTCGGCCTGTGGCTGGCCCGGCCGCTCAAGCGGCTGGAGCGCGCCATCGTGGCGCTGGGGGAGAACCGTCTCGACGAGCCCATCGAGATCCGGGGCCCGGCCGACGTGCGCGAGGTGGGCCGCCGCCTGGACTGGCTGCGCCTGCGCCTGGCCGACATCGATGCCGACAAGGCGCGCTTCCTGCGGCATGTCTCGCACGAGCTGAAGACGCCACTGGCGGCCATGCGGGAGGGAGTGTCCCTCTTCGAAGACGGTGTCGCGGGCACCCTCACCGACAACCAGCGCGAGATCGTGGCCATCCTTCGCCAGAACACCCTGATGCTGCAGCAGCAGATCGAAGACCTGCTGCGCTTCAACGCCGCCGCCTTCGAGGCCCGGCGGCTTCAGCGCGAACCCACCGATCTGCTGGCCTTGCTGCGCGAGCGCATCGACGAGCAGCGCCTACAGTGGCAGGCCAAGCAGGTGACGGTCCACCTGTCGGGCCAGGCGCCTGCCTTGGCCGTGGACCGCGACAAGATCGGCACCGCATTTCGTAACCTTTTGTCCAATGCCATACGCTACAGCCCTGTGGGCGCTAGCATCCGGGTGACGCTGCAGGCACAGGGTGACCGCGTCTGGCTGGACATCCTCGACGAGGGGCCAGGCATCAGTGATGCTGACAAGGCCCGTGTCTTCGAACCCTTTTACCGCGGGGAACGTCAGCCCGTTGGCGCCGCTCGGGGGACAGGCATCGGGCTGTCCATCGTGCAGGAGTATGTGGCGGCCCATGGCGGTCGCATCGAGGTGCTTCCGAACGCGCCCGGCGCCCATTTCCGTATCGAGTTCATCCATGCTGTCTGACTGGCTCTATCGCTCGCTGGCCTTCGGGGCCGCCATCGGCCTGGCGGCCTGTGCACCCATGCCACAGGTGACCGAGGTGCGTCCGGTGCCGATGCCAGTGCGCGTGGAAGTGCCGGTGGCCGTGCCTGTGGTCGAGTCCACCGATGCCGTGGCCCGGCGCTTTGCCGCCTATCACGATCGCGTGCGCACGCTGAGCCCCGCAGAGCTGCAGCAGGAAATCGCCCGCATCGGCGACCCGGGCGCATCCGTGGCCGCCACGATGGAACTGGCCACCGTGCTGGGCTACACGCGCAGCAACGGCGACATGGCGCGTGCCCTGGGGCTGCTGGAGGCGCTGCTGCGCGCACCGACGCCCGAGGCAACCGAGTGGTTACCCTGGGCAAGGCTGCTCAGATCGCGCTATGCCGAACAGCGCCGCGCCGAGGAAAACGCGGAGCGCCAGGCACAGCAGCTGCGCGACACCCAGCGACGCCTCGAACAAGCCCAGCAGCAGCTCGAGGCCCTCAAGGCCATCGAGCGCAGCCTCACCCAACGCCCGGGCAGCCCTGCCGCACCCGCCGCCTCCGACCCTCGACCGACGCCATGAGCCGCATCCTCCTGGTCGACGACGACCCTGACCTGCTGCGCCTGCTGTCCATGCGGCTGATCGCGGCCGGCTACCAGGTGCAGACCGTTGAAACAGCCGAGGCCGCCCTCGCCCAGCTCAGCGTGGAGCGGCCCGATCTCGTCCTCAGCGACGTGCAGCTGCCCGGCATGGATGGGCTGGCGCTGTTCGACGCCATCCGCACGCGACATCCGGCGCTGCCCGTGATCCTGCTCACCGCCCACGGCACCATCCCCGATGCGGTGGACGCCACCTCGCGGGGGGTGTTCACCTACCTCACCAAGCCCTTCGATGGCAAGGTCCTGCTCGATCGCATCGCCCAGGCCCTGGCTCTCGTGGCGCCGTCGTCGCGTGACCATACGGCGCGCGAACCGTGGCGGGACGCCATCGTGAGCCGCTCCCCGGCGATGGCCGATCTGCTGGCCGAGGCCAAGCTGGTGGCCACCTCCGACGCCTCGGTGTTGATCCGCGGCCCCAGCGGCTCCGGCAAGGAGCTGCTGGCCCAGGCCCTCCACAAGGCCAGCCCGCGCGCCAGCCGCCCCTTCGTGGCGGTGAACTGTGGCGCCATCCCGGAGGCCCTGCTGGAGTCGGAACTCTTCGGCCACGTCAAGGGCGCGTTCACCGGAGCGGTGAACCACCATCGGGGGCTTTTCCAGGCGGCCGACGGAGGCACCCTCTTCCTCGACGAGATTGGCGACATGCCGCTGGCCTTGCAGGTCAAGCTGCTGCGCGTGCTGCAGGAGCGCAGCGTGCGCCCGGTGGGCGCCAGCCAGAGCGTGCCGGTGGACGTGCGCATCGTCTCGGCCACCCACCGCGACCTGGATGCAGCGTTGCTGGAGGGTCAGTTCCGCGAGGATCTGTACTACCGGCTGAACGTGGTGACGCTCACCCTGCCCTCGCTGGCCGAGCGCCGGGAGGACATTCCCCTGCTGGCCCAGCACTTCGTCGAGCGGCTGGCGCGCAAGTATGGCAAGCAGATCAACGGCTTTGCGCCCGATGCCCTCAAGGCCCTGGCCACCGCCCCCTGGCCGGGCAATGTCCGCCAGCTTGTGAATGTGGTGGAACAGGTCTGCGCCCTGTCCACCACGCCGCTCATTCCCCTGAGCCTGGTGCAGCGTGCCTTGCGCGTGCCCAGCGTGGAAGTGCTTGGCTATGCCGAAGCGCGCCGGCGCTTCGAGCGGGACTATCTGGTGGGGCTCCTCAAGCTCACCGATGGCCATGTGGCGGACGCGGCCCGGCTGGCCGAGCGCAATCGCACCGAGTTCTACCGTCTGCTGCAGAAACACGGCCTCACGCCGGAACTTTTCCGCCAGGAAGGGTCTGTCGCCGACGAGCGACAGGAAAAACCGGCGTCCTGACAAGCACTTACCGAGGCGTAAGGAATTCACGTCGCCATTCAGCGACAAATCCCCCTGCCTTTGCGGCTTGCGCAGGGTCGCTTCCTCACATTTTACTTCAGAAAATCTACCTATCTATTTGATTTTAAACATAAAAATTAATCTGGCACATCGATTGCGTAGTTGCTTTCAGTGCCCGTGCAGGACGGGCTCCCAACGGAGTTTTCATGTCGACCCTGGACACGTCCTTTTCATCTGCCTCGCGCGGTGCGCCCTGCCCGCCTCGTTCGGCCGATGCAGCGATGGCGCCGCCGTTGCACCGCAGCGCCATGCCGGCCCGCCCTTGGGTGGGGCTGCGCGCGGGACTGGCGCACGCCTTGCGTGGCGAGCCGACGTCAGGCACGCCGTCGTCGCTGCACGACAACCCGGCCCCCTGGGAGCAGGCGGCCACCCGGCGACGCCGTGCCTTCCTGGCCACCATCGCGGCCCTCACGGTTGTGGCCACGGTGTGGCTGGCGCACATGCTGCCCGCCGCAGACAGCGTCGGCCTTCAGGCCCTGCGGACTGCTCAGATCGGTCTTTTCGCGCTGCTGTTCGCCTGGGTGTCCGCCGGCTTTGCCACGGCCCTGATGGGATTCGTGGTCCATCTGAGAGGCGACCGTTACGCCCTGTCCGCCGATGCCGTGCGACATCGCCCGCTGCCTGACGACGCGCGCACTGCGCTGATCATGCCAATCTGCAACGAGCACGTCCCGACCGTGTTCGCCGGCCTGCGCGCCACCTGCGAATCGCTGGCCAGCACTGGCGGGCAGCGCCATTTCGATCTCTACATCCTGTCTGACAGCTCGAAGCCCGAACTCTGGGCCGCCGAGCGGGCCGCCTGGGAACAACTGCGCGCCTCGCTCGACGAGGACGGGATCGCCGTGCAGGTGTACTACCGCCGCCGCAAGCTGCGCCGCCATCGCAAGGCCGGCAATGTCGCCGATTTCTGTCGCCGTTGGGGGCGCAACTACCGCTACATGGTGGTCCTGGACGCCGACAGCGTGATGAGCGGGCAGTGCCTGACGGACCTCGTGCGCCTGATGGAGGCCCACCCTCAGGCGGGCATCATCCAGACCTTGCCGCAGGCCGTGGGTCAGACCACGCTGCACGCGCGTGCCCAGCAGTTTGCCTCGCGCGTCACCGGTCGCCTGTTCACGCTGGGCATGCAGTACTGGCAACTCGGCGAATCTCACTATTGGGGGCACAACGCCATCATCCGCGTGGCCCCGTTCATGGCCCACTGCGGACTGGCCGATGTCCCCGGGCGCGGTGCCCTCAGCGGTGAAATCCTCTCCCACGACTTCGTCGAAGCCGCCTTGATGCGCCGCGCCGGATACCACGTCTGGCTGGTCTCCGACCTGGGTGGGAGCTACGAGCAGAACCCTCCCAATCTCATCGAGGAGTTGCAGCGTGACCGCCGCTGGTGCCAGGGCAACCTGCAGAACTTCCAGCTCATCGCCGAGCCGGGACTGCATCCCGTGCACCGGGCCATGCTGGCCACCGGCGCCATGGCCTATGTGTCGGCGCCGCTGTGGCTGGCCTTCCTGGGGCTGGGCGTGGCCAGCTGGGTGCAGCATGCGGCTCAATCGGACGGCACGGGCCTGGCGCCGCCCAGCCACCTGCTCGCCTTGTGGGGGCTCACCTTGACGTTGCTGATGCTGCCGCGCGCGCTGGCCGTGGCCGTGGTCTTCCTGCGCCGCGAACAGGCGGAGTTTGGCGGGGGCTGGGCCCTGGTGCGCAGCGCCATGGCCGAAGCCGCCTTGTCCGTGGTGCAGGCGCCGGTGCGCATGGCGGCCCACACCGGTTTCGTGGTGGCAGCGCTCACCGGCTGGCGGATCGGCTGGACCTCGCCGGCCCGCGAGGCGCTGGCGCTGCGTTGGCGCGATGCCCTGCGCCGCTTCGCTCCGCAATCGGCCGGTGCCGGGCTCGCCCTGCTGGCGCTGGGCGTGGCGCATCTCCCAGCCCTGCCCTGGATGCTGCCGGTCGGGCTGCCCCTGCTGGCCGCCGCCCCCCTGGCCGTGTGGACGAGCCGGGAGAACGATCTGTCTCAGGCCACTCGCACCCTGCTGATCCCCGAGGAGCGGCACGCGCCGCGCGTCTTGCGTCGGGCCTGGCGGTTCGCGCGCCAGCCCCAGGCCGTGGCGGCCTGAGGCCCTTGACCCTCAGCGCGCGGGGCGCAGCGTGAGCGTCGCGCCCTCCTGCCCGGCCGGCATCCAGACAGGAACGTAGTCCACCGCGGCCCAGCGCGGCAGGAAGTCGTGATAGTGGCGTGACAGCGCAATGCCCGACTGGCCACTGGAATGCATGATGCGCGACTGCGACGGGTCTTTCAGATCGTAGAGCGCTCGCAGGCTCGGGCCGTGCTCATTGAGATAGCGCTCGCCCGTCGTGCTGTCGGCCCGCAGATTCACCCGGGCCACGTTGACGGTGTAGGTGTCCCCCCCCACCGGGGCACGCAGCTCGAACAGGGGCGACAAGGCCTTGATGCGGCTGAAGGGGCGGTGTTCGGCTCGCGCCACGTGGGCGCGGCCCCACTGCCACTTCGAAGGGTCCGGCCCCTGCAAGGCCTCCAGTTCCTCCAATGCGCGGGTGAAAGCCACGTCGATCTGCTGCTGACAGGTCTCGGTGATGTCGGTGGTGCGCTTGTCATCGCACCACCAGGCGTCGTTGCGCTCCAAGATGCCCTCGATGGCATCGCGGTAGTTGCGTGACCCCACCATCGTGCGGGCCAGGAACTCCGGCCCCACCTCGTCGGCCAGCACGGCCTCGGTGAGGTGGCGCGCCCAGGCCCAGAAGACCAGGGGCTCGGCGCGGTCGGCGGCCATCACCCCGTCGAACGTGGCCAGTTGTGCCTGAACCGACGCGGCCAGACGGTGCTCGGACCGGGCCGACCGCAGTGCCGGCAGCAGCTTCACGGTGGCCAGCGAGAGCTCGTCGGCCTGCATCTTGGCGAAGCTGTCCAGGTCATGCGTGGCGCGGGCCTCCAGCAAGGCTTCGATGCGGTCTTGCCGGTACGGCAAGGCCCATTCGCTGCCCAGGTAGTGCGGATAGTCGGGCCCATGGATGCGCTGGTTGGCCGTGGCGATCCAGCCCTTCGCTGGGTCGATGTCGCGCGGCGTCAGAGACGGGTCCAGATACCCCACCCAGTCATAGCGGGCGTCCCAGCCCGGCGAGGGCACCTGCCCCTTCAGGTCGTTGTCCGGGGAGCGCAGGGGCACACGCCCAGCAGCGACCCAGCCGATGCGCCCCTCGCGATCGGCCACCACCATGTTCTGCATCGGGGCGACGTTCAGGGCCGTGGCCTCGATGAACGTCTGGACGCTGCTCGCGCGGTTCATGGCCAGGGCCGATTCCATCGAGGTGTTAGGCACGTCCAGCGCCGTCCAGCGCATGGCCAGGGCGTAGCGGGGGGCTCCCTGCGGCCCGGTCAGGCCCTGGGTCGCTGCGATCTGGGCGTCGGAGATCACCGGCCCATGCCGGGTGGAACGCACGGTCATCCGCACCTCGGGCTTGCCACGCACCTTGATCACTTCCTCGTGCGTCTCGAAGCTGGCCCAGCCCTCGGGGGTGCGGTACTGGCTCGGGTCATCGGCCTTGATCTCTTCCAGATACAGGTCCTGAACGTCCGGGCCGGTGTTGGTGAACCCCCAGGCGATCTGCTCGTTCTGGCCCAGCACCACCACGGGCAGCCCCGGCATCGTGGCGCCCGCCACCTTGAAACCCGGGGCTTCCAGCCGCGCGAAGTACCACAAGGCCGGGGCACTGAGTTTGAGGTGGGGGTCATTGGCCAGCAGGGGTTGGCCAGTGGCCGAGCGGGCGCCCGACACCACCCAGTTGTTCGAGCCCTGGCCCTCGATGCCCGAGGGCGGCGCAGCGTTCAGGGCCTGCAGGCCCAGGCTGCCGTCCACCTTGAGCTCCCGGTACAGGGCCGCGTAATCGGCCACCGGGAGCGGCTGCTCGCCAGGATACGGCGGCATCAGTTCGTTGATGCGATCCACCGGCAGGTTCAGTGCCAGGCGCATGCGGATCAGCTCGGCATTCCAGTTGGCTCCCAGGTCCCAGGCCATCATCGTCATCCAGGCCAGCGTGTCGGCCGGCTCCCAGCGCCCCGGCTGCAGGCCCAGGACGATGAACTCCGGGGGACGCGCCTCCATGTGCTGCTCCACGAAGGTGTTGATGCCGGCCGCGTAAGCCTCCAGCACCGCGCGGGTTTCCCCTTCGACGGCCGCCCATTGCTGCTCGGCTGTCCGGCGCACACCCAGGGCGCGCAGGAACTGGTCGGTTTCCAGGGCCGCCTCGCCGAACGCTTCGGCCACCTGGCCACTGCCGATGCGGCGGTGCGTCTCGAGCTGCCACAGACGGTCCTGGGCATGCACGAAGCCCAGGGCAAACATCAGGTCCTCGATCGACTGGGCCTTGATCGTGGGAATGCCGTGGGCGTCACGGGTGATGCTCACCGGCGCCGAGAGCCCCGCCACGTCCAGCTCTCCCTGGGTCTTCGGCAGCACCAGCACCCGGTAAGTCCACACGGCCGCACCCGCCGCCAGCACCAGCAGAAGCACACCTGCCAGGATCCCTCTGAGCCACTTCACGTCACTGTCTCCATCTTCGTGTCTTGCCTGTCCTGCGCAGGCGGTCTGGCGGAGTGTGTCACAGAGTGCCGGTGTCCCTTGTTGCACGCCTGCACAGCGCACACGCTCAGAAGCATGCAGAATCCCGGCACATGAACATCATCATCCTGGACGACTATCAGGACGCCGTGCGCAAGCTCAAGTGCGCGGCGATGCTCGAGCCCTATCAGGCCAAGGTCTTCACCAACACGGTCAAGGGCATCGGCCAGTTGTCGGTGCGGCTGCGCGACGCCGATGTGCTGGTGCTGATCCGGGAACGCACGCAATTCCCGCGGCAGCTGCTGGAAAAACTGCCCCGCCTGAAACTCATTTCCCAGACAGGCCGGGCCGGCCCCCACATCGACATCGAGGCCTGCACGCGCCTGGGCATTGCCGTGGCCGAGGGCGTGGGCTCCCCCGTGGCACCCGCCGAACTGACCTGGGCCCTGATCATGGCAGCCATGCGCCGGCTGCCGCAGTACATCGGCAACCTCAAGCACGGGGCCTGGCAGCAATCAGGCCTGAAAGCGGCGTCCATGCCGCCCAACTTCGGCCTGGGGATGGTGCTCAAGGGCAAGACGCTGGGTGTGTGGGGTTACGGCAAGATCGGCCAGCTCGTCGCCGGCTATGGCCGGGCCTTCGGGATGAAGGTGCTGGTGTGGGGCAGCGAGGCCTCACGCCAGCGTGCCCAGTCGGATGGCTTCGATGCTGCCTTCAGCCGCGAAGCCCTGTTCGAGGCCAGCGACGTGCTGTCATTGCACCTGCGCCTGGTGCCCGAGACCCGCGGCATCGTGAAGCTGGACGACCTGCTGCGCATGAAGCCCACCTCCCTGTTCGTCAACACCTCGCGGGCCGAGCTGCTGGAGGACAACGCGCTGGTGAGCGGGCTGAACAAGGGCCGGCCAGGCATGGCAGCCGTCGACGTCTATGAGGCTGAACCCCCTCTGCCCGGCCACCCGTTGCTGCGGCTTGAGAACGCGGTGTGCACGCCGCACATCGGCTACGTCGAGCAAGACAGCTATGAGCTCTATTTCGGTGCGGCCTTCCAGAACGTCATCCAGTTCATCCAGGGTCAGCCCACGAACCTGGTCAACCCCGACGCACTCAAGGTCTTTCGGGGATGAACACGGCCAGCCATCCGCTGGGCCCGACCCGACGGGCCCTGTTGATGGGCAATTTCGTCATCGGTTGTGGCGTGATGGTGGTGGCCGGCACGCTCAACGACATGGCAGCCTCGCTGCAGGTGTCGGTCGCCGTGGCCGGACAGCTCATCGCCATCGCTGCCGTGGTGATGGGTGTGGGGGCTCCACTGCTGGCGGTGTGGGTGTCCGGCTGGGATCGGCGTCGCCTCCTGGTGGCCGCGTTGGTCTGGTACGGCCTGGGCCATGCCCTGAGCGCGCTGATGCCCGACTATGGCACCCTGTGGCCCGTGCGGGCCCTGACCATGCTGGCGGCGGCGGTCTTCACCCCGCAGGCGGCAGCGGCCATCGGGCACATGGCCGCCCCCGCTGAGCGCGGGCGCAGCATCACGACGGTTTTCCTGGGCTGGGCGCTGGCCTCGGTCCTGGGCATGCCGCTCAATGCCTGGGTGGGTGAAACCTACGGCTGGCGCGTGGCCATGGGGGGCGTCGCGGTGCTGGCGCTCGTGACGGCGGCCGTGGTGTACCGCAGCATGCCAGCAGGCATCCAGCCGCCGGGGCTGAGCCTGCGAGCCTGGCGAGGCGTGATCGCCAACCCGGTCCTCATGGCCATGGTCGGTGTGACGGCCCTGGCCGGGGCCGGCCAGTTCACGGTGTTCTCCTACTTTGCGCCCTACTTCCGCGACGTCATGCAGGCCACCCCTGCCGAACTCGCCCTGGTGTTCGGCTGGTTCGGCCTTTTCGGGCTTGCGGGCAACCTCGCACTGTCGCGGCAGGTGGATCGCATGGGCGCCCATCGGGCCGTGGCCTGGCTGCTGGCGTTGATCCTGGTCAGCCTTGCGCTATGGCCGATGGCCCGCAGCGTGGGGGCCATGCTGCTGGTGCTGGTGCCCTGGGGGCTGGGCTGCATGGCCTCCAACTCGGCGCAGCAGGCACGCCTGGGTCATGTGGCCCCCCTGCTGGCGCCTGCCCTGATGGCCCTGAACACCTCGGCCATCTACCTTGGACAGGCTGTGGGTGCTGCCGGTGGAGGGTGGCTGGTCAGCCACGGCGACTACGGCCATCTGCACTGGGTGGGGCTGCTGCTGGTGGGGGCCGCCCTGGCCCTGAGCCTGTGGGCGGCTCGCGCCTGCGCACGGGGCGCTGTGCTTCCGGCGCCCCACTGAAACACCCTGAGCCTGCAGGCCGTCGTTGTCAGACGGCCAGGGCGCTTTGCAGCAGGTCGGGCAGAGGCCGGATCGCCCTCAGTTCGTCTGGCGCAGCGTCCGCCCCATCCCCAGTCCACATCCATGGATCGTGGAAGCGCACCTCCGTGCGCCCGTCGGCCCCCCGCACCACGTCGATCTGCAAGGGCAGTTCGATGTCCGCGGCGTGTTCACCCATCATCACAGGCGTCACGCCGCCGGAGAATCCCAGCACCAGCGTCGCCTCCCGTTGTTCACCGGAAGCCCGTTTCGCAAAAACGACCAACCCGTGAGAGGACGCTGCCGCCTCGATTTTCGAGACGGTTTCCTCGACATCGTAGGGGCTCACCATGGCGTGGCGGCCAGACCGCTCCAGGGCTTGTTCAGGTTTGGCGCGGGCCAGGTTCGACCCCATGGCGGCCATCACGACGGCGACGCAGCCGGTCATCCACAAGCGCAGCGGGGTGCGGCGGGACGTGGAACGTGGCATGGACTCCTCCTTCCGTCTTGAACAGAACAACGACACCGCAGGGCGCAGCGTCGTACTGGACAACAGCGGTGTTTTTACAACGAAACGAGGGGCTGTGCGTGAATTTTGATTGACAGGCTGGTGTTTTTACAATTAGCGACTTGTGTGCCCAGGCGGCTGCACGTCAGTCGTGCTTCGTGCCGAAGATCTTGTCCCCCGCATCCCCCAGCCCCGGGATGATGTACCCCTGTTCGTTCAGGTGGCTGTCGATGGCCGCCGTCCAGCAGCGCACGTCCGGGTGGGCCGTGTCCAGAGCCTTCACGCCCTCCGGCGCGGCCACGAGCACCAGCGCCCGGATGTCCTGGCAGCCCTTGCGCTTGAGCAGGTCGATGGTGGCGTTCATGGAGCCCGCGGTGGCCAGCATGGGGTCGATGATGAGCGCTGTGCGCGCCCCCAGGTCGCCCACGAAATTCTCGAAGTAGTGTTCCGGCTGCAGGGTGTCGTGGTTGCGCGAAAGGCCGACCACGCTGATCTTGGCGTTGGGGATCATGTCCAGCACCCCGTCGAGCATGCCGATGCCCGCCCGCAACACCGGTACCACCGTCACCTTCTTGCCCTTGATGCGGTCCACCGCGGTGGGCCCGCTCCAGCATTCCAGCGTCACCTTCTCCAGCGGGAAGTCCGCCGTGGCCTCGTAGGCCAGCAAACGGGCGACCTCGGACGTGAGCTCGCGGAATTTCTTGGTGGAAATATCGGCCTCTCGCAGGAGACCGATCTTGTGCTTGACGAGGGGGTGCTGGACTTCGATGACAGGCATGGCAGGAACCGAGGAGGAAAGAGGCAGACGCCAGTGTAGCGAGCGCTGCCGCCGGGTCCTGCGCAACCTCAGCGGCGCTGCCTCAAGGCCTCGTAGAGGCAGATGCCGCTGGCCACCGACACGTTCAGGCTTTCAACCGCGCCGCGCATCGGGATGGACACCAGCTCGTCGCAGGTCTTGCGCGTGAGCTGCCGCATGCCCGGCCCCTCGGCCCCGAGCACCAAGGCGACCGGCCCCTTCAGATCGACGTCATAGACGGTCCTGGGCGCATCCTCGGCGGTGCCGATGATCCAGATGCTGCGCTCCTTCAGCTCGCCCAGCGTACGGGCCAGGTTGGTCACCATGAAGTAAGGCATCGTCTCCGCCGCACCGCTGGCCACCTTGGCCACCGTCGCGTTCAGGCCCACAGCGTGGTCCTTGGGTGCGATCACCGCATGCGCACCGGCCCCGTCGGCGACACGCAGGCAGGCCCCAAGGTTGTGCGGATCGGTCACGCCGTCGAGCACCAGCAACAGTGGCGGCTCGTTCAGCGTGTCGAGCAGGTCGTCCAGCGAGCGCGCCTGGGCGACGGTCTGCACCCGCGCCACCACGCCCTGGTGGCGATGCGTGCCGCACAGACGCTGCAGACGTTCGTCATCACTGTCGATCAGACGTGCGCCTGCTTCCTGGGCGCGGGCGACGAACTGGCGCATGCGCTGGTCGCGCCGGCTGGCATCCACGTGGATGTCGAGGATGGACTGGGGAGCGGTCTTCAGCCGCACCGTGACGGCATGGAAGCCGAAAAGGATCTTGGGTGAGCTCACGACCGCATCCTCAGGCTGCCAGAGCCGCCGCCGCAAGGCGTCCGGCCTCGATGCGGATCTGCCGATCACAGCGCTGCGCAATGCTTCGGTCATGGGTCACCAGCACGAGTGTGGTGCCGCGTTCCCGGTTGAGCGCAAACATCAGCTCCATGACGGTTTCGCCCGTGGCGAAGTCCAGGCTGCCGGTGGGCTCGTCGGCCAGCAGCAGCTCAGGCTCCACCACGAAGGCCCGCGCCAGGGCGACGCGCTGCTGCTCGCCGCCCGAGAGAACCCGGGGATAGTGCCCCAGCCTCTCACCCAGCCCCACCCGCTGCAGCATGGCCGTGGCGCGCGCTCGTGCATCGGATCGCCCTTGCAACTCCAGCGGCAGCATCACGTTCTCGAGGGCAGTGAGGTTGGCCATCAGCTGAAAGCTCTGAAATACGAAGCCCACCTTGGCCGCACGCACCTCGGCGCGCCGGTCCTCGTCCAGGGCGAACAGGTCGATGCCGTCCAGCCTCACCGTCCCTTCGCTGGGCGTGTCCAAGCCCGCGATGATGGACAGGAGGGTGGACTTGCCAGAGCCGGAAGCCCCCACGATGGCCACCGATTCCCTTGGCGCCAGTGCGAAATCGATATCGTGGAGAATCGTCAGCGTGCCGGTGGAGTCGGCCACCCGTTTGGTGACGTGCTCCACGGCGATGATGGGTTGGGTCATGATGATGCGCTTGTTTGAACGACGCCACTTTATCGCGTGCCTGGCGGTCCTGGCGGTTGCCGGGTTTTCTGCGAGCCCGGTGCGTGCGGAGGCGCCTGCCCGCATCCTCGTCGTCGGCGACAGCATGTCTGCCGAGTACGGACTCACGCGCGGCAGCGGCTGGGTCGCCCTCCTCGAGGACAGGCTGAAGCGTGAACGCTTCGCCGGTGTGGTGATCAATGCGAGCATCAGCGGGGATACCTCGGCCGGGGGACGCTCGCGCCTGCCGGCCCTGCTGCGCCAGCACCAGCCGACGCACGTGGTGATCGAACTCGGCGGCAACGACGCCTTGCGCGGTCTGCCACTGGAGTCGACCGAGCGCAACCTGTCCGACATGGTGAAGGCCAGTCAGGATGCCGGCGCCCGGGTGCTGCTGGTGGGCATCCAGGTCCCCCCCAACTATGGCCGCGCCTACACGGAGCGCTTTGCATCCATCTTCGAGACCGTCGCTGCTCAGCACAAGGTCCCCCTGGTGCCCTTTCTGCTCAAGGGTGTGGCAGACATTCCCGATGCGGCCAAGTACTTCCAGGCTGATCGCATCCATCCGAACGAATCAGCTCAGCCCGTGCTGCTGGATAACGTCTGGCCGAGCTTGAGGCGTCTGCTCGTTCGCTGAATGCATTGCGCGGCCCGGGTGACAATCGGGCCATGCCTGTCCTGTCCATCACCCCTGCCGGGGCCCTGGCCCGCTGGTCCGATTTCGACGACGTCGTTGACGCCCGTTCACCGGCCGAGTACGCCGAAGACCGTTTGCCCAGCGCCATCAACTGGCCGTCCCTGAACGACGAGGAGCGCCGCATCGTGGGCACTTGCTACAAGCAGGTGTCGGCCTTCGAGGCGCGCAAGATCGGCGCCGCGTTCGTCGCCCGCAACATCGCCGCCCACATCGAACGCGAAGTGCAGGGCAAGCCCAAGGATTGGGAACCCCTGCTGTACTGCTGGCGGGGCGGGCAGCGCTCCGGGTCGCTGGCGCTGGTGCTGGGACAGATCGGGTTCCGGGTGCATCTGCTGGAAGGCGGCTACAAGGCATGGCGGCGCCAGGTGGTGCAAGACCTGGACCTCCTGCCCCAGCGCTTCGAGTGGCGGGTGCTGTGCGGCCGCACCGGCTCAGGCAAGAGCCGCCTGTTGCAGTCGCTCCAGGCCGCCGGCGCCCAGGTGCTCGACCTGGAGCGGTTGGCCGAGCATCGGGGGTCGGTGCTGGGTCTGCTGCCTGGGCAGCCCCAACCGGCGCAAAAACAATTCGAACACCGCATCTGGGAAGCGCTGCACAAGATGGATCCGGGCCGACCGGTCTACGTGGAAAGCGAAAGCCGCAAGATCGGCAGCCTTCAGGTGCCGGCCCGACTGATCGAGTGCATGCGCAGCAGCGATTGCCTGCACGTGGAGCTCGAATTGCCCGAGCGCATCGCGCTGTTGATGGAGGACTACGACTTCTTCGTACGCGACGTCGAAGCCTTGTGCCGTCAGCTCGATCACCTCGTCGCCCTGCGGGGGAGAGCGGTGGTGGAGCGCTGGAAGCAGCTGGCCCGTGCAGGCCGGGTGGCCGAGATGGTCGAGGCGCTGCTCGTGGAGCACTACGACCCCAACTACCTTGCCTCCACGCAGCGCAACTTTGCACGGTTCGGGCAGGCTGTTGCCGTCAACCCGGGGGCGGGTTCACAGGAAGCCTTCGACAGGCTTGCGCGCGAACTCGCCGGCCCGGGCAACGGCCATCAGGGCCTCAGCCCATGTGCAGCCCGCCATTGATGGAGAAGTCGGCGCCTGTGGCAAAGCCGGAATCGTCTGAGGCAATCCAGGCCACGATGGAGGCAATTTCTTCGGGCGTCCCCAGACGCTTGACGGGAATGGTCGCCACGATTTTCTCGAGCACCTCCGGCTTGATGGCGCGCACCATGTCGGTGCCGATGTACCCCGGGCTCACGGTATTCACCGTCACCCCTTTGGCCGCCAGTTCCTGCGCCAGAGCCATGGTGAAGCCATGCATGCCTGCCTTGGCCGCCGAATAGTTGGTCTGACCGGCTTGACCCTTTTCGCCGTTGACAGACGAGATCTGGATGATCCGGCCCCAGCCGCGTTCCACCATGTCAGGCACCACCTGCTTGGTGACGTTGAACATGCTGTTGAGGTTGGTATCGATCACCGCATGCCAGTCCTCGGGCGACATCTTCAGGAACATGCGGTCACGCGTGATGCCAGCGTTATTGACCAGCACGTCGATCGGGCCGTGCTCTGCCTTGGCCTTCGAAAAGGCTTCCACGGTGGAATCCCAGTCGGCCACATTGCCCACCGAGGCGTAGAAGGTATAGCCCTGCTCCTTCTGCTGGTCCAGCCACTTCTGGAAGTCACGGCTGGGCCCGCAGCCGGCAATGACCTTGTATCCGCCCTTGGCCAGGCGTTGGCAGATCGCCGTGCCGATGCCGCCCATGCCGCCGGTGACGTATGCGACTTTCTGACTCATGTCTTGCTCCTGATGAATGGTGTGAGGCCCGGAGCCAGAGTTGACCGAAAGGCGGTTGCGGTCAACCCCGGACTCTCCCTGTGCATCCGGGCCGGAACAGGGAATCTCAGCGTTCGACCGTCAATGCAACCCCCATGCCGCCCCCGATGCACAGCGAGGCGATGCCCTTGCGCGCATCACGGCGCTGCATCTCGTGCAGCAGCGTGACCAGGATGCGACAGCCCGAAGCTCCGATGGGATGGCCGATGGCAATGGCCCCGCCGTTGACGTTGACCTTGCTCGTGTCCCATCCCATTTCCTTGTGGACTGCACAGGCCTGTGCGGCAAAGGCTTCGTTGATTTCCAGCAAGTCCAGGTCGGCCGGCTTCCAGCCAGCGCGTTCCAGCGCCTTGCGCGCCGCCGGCACCGGGCCCATGCCCATCAGCGCCGGGTCGAGCCCTGCGCTGGCGTAGGAGGCGATACGCGCCAGGGGCTGCAGGCCGAGCTGGTCTGCCTTTCTGGCGCTCATCACCACCACGGCGGCGGCACCGTCGTTCAGGCCTGAGGCATTGCCCGCTGTCACGCTGCCGGCCTTGTCGAAGGCCGGGCGCAACCCCGCGAGAGCTTCGGCGCTGGTCTTGCGATTGATGAACTCGTCGGTGTCAAAAACCAACGGGTCACCCTTCTTCTGCGGAATGTGGACGGCGACGATCTCGTCCTTGAATCGGCCTGCATCCTGGGCCGCTGCGGCTTTCTGCTGGGAGGCCAGGGCCAGGGCATCCTGCTCCTCACGGCCGATGCCGTACTTCTTCGCCACGTTCTCGGCAGTGATGCCCATGTGATACTGGTTGTAGACGTCCCACAGGCCATCGGTGATCATGGAGTCGATCATCTTCCAGTCGCCCATGCGTTGGCCGTCACGCGAGCCCAGCAGCACGTGCGGCGACAGGCTCATGCTTTCCTGCCCGCCGGCGACCACGATCTCGGCGTCGCCGTCGCGGATGGCCTGGGCGGCCAGCATCACCGCCTTCAGGCCCGAGCCACACACCTTGTTGATGGTCATGGCCGGCACAGCCTGGGGAAGCCCCGCCTTGATGACGGCCTGACGCGCCGGGTTCTGGCCACACCCGGCCTGAAGCACCTGGCCCATGATGACCTCGCTCACCTGCTCACCCGTCAGTCGCGCACGGCGCAGGGCCTCGGCGATGACGGTGGCACCCAGGTCTGCGGCCGGGATTTTGGCCAGCGCGCCGCCGAACTTGCCCACCGCCGTGCGGGCGGCTGAAACGATGACGATGTCGCTCATGACGTTCTCCTTCATTGAAATCACGGATCAAGCCTTGGCCTTGACATAGCGGCCCGGAGCCGGCTCGATGGGCTTGTAGCGGCGGTTGCCCTGGGCTCTGGGCGCTGGCACCTGTTTGCCGGCGTGCGCCTTGAGCCAGTCGGACCACCTGGTCCACCAGCTGCCCGGATGCTCCTTGGCCCCGGAGAGCCACGCTTCGGGGTCGGTGGGCAGCCTGGCATTCGTCCAATGGCTGCGCTTGTTCTTGGCCGGCGGATTGATCACCCCGGCAATGTGCCCGGACGCCCCCAGGACGAACTGCTTCTTGCCTTTGAGCACCTGGGTCGAAGCGTAGGCCCCCTTCCACGGCACGATATGGTCCTCGCGTGACCCGTAGATGAACGCTGGCGCCTTGATACTGCCCAGGTCCACGGGCTGTCCGCACACCGTGACCTTGCCCGGCACGACGAGGTTGTTCTCGAGGTAGGTATTGCGCAGGTACCAGCAGTACATCGGCCCGGGCAGATTCGTGCTGTCGGAGTTCCAGTAGAGCAGGTCGAAGGGCGGCGGCGTTTCACCCTTGAGGTAGTTGCCGACCACATAGTTCCACACCAGGTCGTTCGGTCGAAGGAACGAAAAGGTGGCCGCCAGCTCCTGGCCCTTGAGCAGTCCGGGCCCGGTGGGGGACTGTGCGCCGATGGTGAGCTCGCGCATCTGCACGGCCGCCTCATCCACGAAGATGTCGATCACGCCGGTGTCGCTGAAATCGAGGAAGGACGTCAGCAAGGTGAGGCTGTTCGAGACCTGTTCGCCCCGGGCGGCCAAGACCGCGAGCGCCGTGGCCAGGATGGTGCCGCCGATGCAAAAGCCCAGTGTGTTGATCTCCTCCCGTCCCGAGACCTCCTGCACCACACGCACCGCCCGGATGGCGCCGTCTTCGATGTAGTCGTCCCATGTGAGGGCGGCCATGCTCTGATCGGCGTTGCGCCAGCTGACCACGAACACACGGTGTCCCTGCTCCACGGCGTAGCGGATGAGCGAGTTGTCGGGCTGCAGATCCAGGATGTAGTACTTGTTGATGCACGGGGGCACGATCAGCAAGGGCCGTTCGTACACCTGGGCCGTCAACGGTTTGTACTCGATGAGCTGGAAGATTTCATTCTCGAAGATCACCGATCCCTCGGTGGTGGCCACGTTGCGACCGACCTCGAAGACACTTTCGTCGGTCTGCGACATATGGCCCTGCCGGAGGTCTGCCAGAAGATGCTGCAGCCCGTGGGCAATGCTTTCGCCCTGCGTCTCGAGGGCCCTGCGCTGGGCTTCGGGGTTGAAGGCCAGAAAATTGCTCGGCGCCGTGGCGTCGATCCACTGCTGGACCGCGAATCGCAATCGGGCACGCGTCTTTTCATCCCCGTCGACGCTGTCGGCCAGGTTCATCAAGGTGCGCGCATTGAGCAGGTAGACCGAGGCGATGTAGGCCGCCATGGGGTTGTCCGACCATTCTTTTGCGGCAAAGCGCCGATCTGCTGGCTTGAGTGCCCCATCACCTCCGGTGCCGATCAGGCCGTTCCAGATGGCCGTGGCCTCCTTGAGGTAATCCGCCTGCAGAGCAGCGAGCCGATCGGCGGGGATGCTCAACCGCGCCAGGGCGGCCATGGCTTCCCCGACGTTCTCTCCGAAAGCCTGGGCGGGGTCGTGGTCACGCGGCGTGGGTTGCTTCATCTGCTCCTCGGTGGTTCTGATTGGCGCACTGTCGAACACTGCATTTGTACACCGACCCGGCACCGAAACCGGACATACCGCAGCCCCCATAATTGGCGTTTGCTTTTTTGCTTGACGCAGGCCAAGGCGGCGCCCCGGCCTTGCAAGCCCAGTGCCCGATGTATCTTGTTGCAATCGCCTGGCTGTACGTGGCTCTGATGATGGCGGTGGCCGAAGCCACCAGCACCCAGGGCACGGTCATTGGCGCGGTCTTCACCTTCTTGCTCTATGGCCTGGGTCCGGTCTCGCTCGTGATGTACCTGCTGGGCACACCGGCCCGGCGAAGGGCTCGCCGAGCGTTCGAGCAGCAGCTGGAAGCCCAGGCCACCGAAAGGACTGGGTCACCCGAGCCAGACCAGGGCGGCCATGCGCCCGGTGCGCCCGTCGCGCCGGTACGAAAAGAACCGTGAGGCGTCCTCGACGGTGCAGGCAGGCTCTGCGCTGATCTCGGTCACACCGCACTGGCTCAGGCGGTCGCGCGCCAGCCCCTGAAGATCGGCCCACCACTTCCCGGGCCGCTCGCCGGGCTTGAAGTGGGTGTCAGCCCCCGGTTGCCCGCGCAGGAACGCTGCGCGAACCTCCTCACCCACTTCGAAGCGCCGCGGCCCGATGCACGGCCCCAGCCACGCGACCAGATCCGAGGGTCGCGCATCCGCAGCGTCGGCGAGGGACGCCACCGTCCGCTCGACCACCCCTCCCGCCAGGCCACGCCAGCCGGCATGCGCCGCCCCCACGCCCCGCCCCTGGCGGTGCGCAAGCAGCACCGGCAGACAATCGGCCACCATGATGGTGCAGGCCAGCCCCGGTACGGTGGTGATGGCCGCATCGGCGGTCAGAGGGCCCGCCACCGATGTGCGATCGTCCAGTCGCACCACCTCGGTGCCATGCACCTGGTGAAGATAGATCGCGCGAACGCCCAGCGCCTGCGTGAGTTGGGCACGGTGCCGCGCCACGGTCGCAGGGTCGTCGCCGACATGGTCGCCCAGGTTGAAGCCGCAAAAAGGCGGCAAGCTGGCCCCGCCCTCACGGGTGGTCATCGCGGACTGGACACCCGCTGGCGCCGACCATGCTGGACGGTACCACGGCGTGGTGGCCATCAGCTTTGTGCGTCCGGGCAGCTCGAAGGCTGGGCTGCCTGGAACGCGGGGTGCTGCATGCAGTGGTCGAACACCCGCATCACCGTCGGAACATGGTCGAGCCTGCAGTCGAAGCGCTGGGCGTTGAAGATCTGCGGGACCAGGACACAGTCTGCCAGCGTCGGCGCATCGCCATGGCAGTACGCACCCGTGGCTGCGGAGCCGGCGAGCTGGCGCTCCACCGCTTCCAGCCCCGACTCCACCCAGTGGCGATACCAAGCATTCTTGGCCTCTTCCGACACGCTCATCTGGTGCACGAGGTACCGCAGCACGCGCAGGTTGTTCAGTGGATGGATCTCGCAGGCGATGTCCTGGGCCAGCGCACGCACGCGGGCGCGGCCCAGGGGGTCGGCCGGCAGCAAGGCAGGCTCAGGGTGGGTTTCGTCCAGATATTCAATGATGGCCAGCGACTGGCTGAGATGCCGACCTTCGACCTCCAGCAGCGGCACCAGACGCTCGGGCGAGATCGCGGCAAACGCCGGCGCAAGCTGTTCGTTCTTGACCAGGTGAACCGGCACATAGTCGTAGGACAGCCCCTTGAGCTCGAGCGCAATGCGCACCCGGAACGACGCCGAGGAGCGGAAATAGTTGTAGAGCTTCATGCCACCCGTCATCCCACCATGCGCACCTGCAACTCGGGCAGACCATCGATCCTGCCTACCAGCAGATCACCGACCGCCACCGGGCCCACGCCTTCGGGCGTGCCGGTGAAGATGAGGTCTCCGGGCGCCAGGGTCCAAGCCGCCGACAGGTGTTCGATGACCTCCGCCACGCTCCAGATGAGCTTGCTGGTGCGGCTGGACTGACGCACTTCGCCATTGACGCGCAGTTCGATTCCGGCGTCCAGGACGCTGCCGGCCTGCGCTGCCGGGACGATGGGGCCGATGGGGGCAGATTCCTCGAAAGCCTTGCCGATGCACCAGGGCCGACCCTGCTTCTTCATGTCGTTCTGCAGATCACGTCGCGTCATGTCCAGCCCCGCGGCATAGCCCCAGACATGGTCCAGCGCCTGGGCCGCCGGGATGTTGCGCCCGCCTTTGCCAATGGCCACCACCAGCTCCATTTCATGGTGCAGATTGGCGGTGAGCCCCGGGTAATGCATCTGCCCGGTGGTGCCGGCATCAACCGGCACGATGACGTCTGCGGGCTTGAGGAAAAAGAAAGGGGCCTCACGGCCGGTGTGCCCCATCTCGATCGCATGCTCGACATAATTGCGACCAACGCAATAGATGCGGTGCACCGGAAAAGTGTCACTGCTGCCGGCAACGGGCACTCGGGGAATGGCAGGGGCGGCAAAGACGTCGGACAAGGGAAACTCCTGAGAACTTCAAAGCCGCATGCTACACCGCATGGCCTGCGGCGTCGCAGGGCCCCACGCTACACTGCCGCCCATGCTCCACGCCCGCCACATCAAGCACTGCCGAGCCTGCGGTTCAGAGGTGGACTATCTGGTCCCCGCGGACGACAACCGCGAGCGTGCGGTGTGCCCGGCCTGCGGCACCGTTCATTACGTCAACCCGCTCAACGTGGTGGGCACCGTGCCAGTCTGGCAAGACCGCGTCCTGCTCTGTCGCCGCAACATCGAGCCCCGCTACGGCCTGTGGACTCTGCCGGCGGGGTTCATGGAACTGGGCGAAACCACCGAGCAGGGAGCGGTGCGCGAGACCGACGAGGAGGCTGGCGCTCGAGTCGAACTGGAAGGCTTGTTCGCCGTCCTGAACGTGGTCCGGGTCGGTCAGGTTCATCTGTTTTATCGGGCTCGCCTGCTGGATACCGATTTCCACCCCGGGCCGGAGTCCATTGAGGTCAGGCTCTTCGAGGAGAGCCAGGTTCCCTGGGACGAGCTGGCTTTCCGCACCGTGCGAGAAACGCTGTTGCGCTACTTCGAGGATCGTCGTCGCGGGCAGTTTCGCCTCCACACCGCCGATATCGCCTGAGCTCCACCTGCGCCGTCCATGTCCGACGCCCCCACCGCCGCCGCTTCTGCCCCCTCCCCGATTGGCGCAGCCGCTGAACGCGCTGCGCGGCTGCGTGAGGACCTCGTTCATGCCGACCCGTTGCTGGACTGCCTGATCGAAGTCTGCCGGTTGCACGGGCAATCAGCCACCCGTGCCAGCCTGTCGGCCGGCCTGCCCTTGCCTGAAGGACGCCTGTCGCTGTCGCTGGTGGAGCGGGCCGCCTCACGCGCGGGCATGGCCTGCAAACTGCAAAGGCGCACGCTGGCCGATATTGACACGGTATTGTTGCCAGCCATCCTGCTGCTCAAGGGCGACGAAGCCTGCGTCTTGCTCGGCTGGGACGACAGCGGCGATCATGCTCGCGTACTGCTCCCTGAATCGGGCCAGGGCGCGGTGAGCTTCACACGCGCCGAGCTGGAAGCACGATACAGCGGCCTTGCACTGTTCGTCAGACCCCATTTCCGGTTCGACGCGCGCACCCCCCCGGTGCGTCCCGCGCGCACTCAGCACTGGTTCTGGGGGGCGGTGATCGACCAGCGTTTCGTGTATCGGGATGTGCTCTGGGCGGCGCTGCTGATCAACCTGTTCGCGCTGGTGTTCCCGTTGTTCGCGATGAATGTGTACGACCGGGTGGTCCCCAACCAGGCCGTGGAGACGCTCTGGGCCCTGGCCATCGGCGTCACGCTGGTGATCGGCGCCGACTTGCTGATGCGTGGTCTGCGCGGGCGCTTCATCGACGAGGCCAGCGCGCGCATCGACGTGCAGATCTCGGCCACGCTGATGGAGCGTGTGCTTGGCCTGCGCATGGAAAACCGCCCCGAATCGGTGGGTTCGATGGCGGCAAACCTGCGCAGTTTCGAGCAGGTGCGGGACTTCATCGCGTCATCGACCGTGACGGCGCTGATCGACCTGCCATTTGCGATCCTGTTCATCGTGCTGATCGCGTGGATTTCCCCGTGGCTGGTGCTGCCCGTCCTGGTGTCCGTGGGGGTGGTGCTGCTCCTGGCCTACACCTTGCAGAGCCGACTGCACGCCTTGGCCGAACAGACCTACCGCGCCAGCGCGATGCGCAACGCCACGCTGGTGGAGAGCTTGACGGGCCTGGAAACCATCAAGACCCAGGCTGCGGAAAGTGTCGTCCAGAACCGTTGGGAACGTGCCAACGCACACCTTGCCGCCCTGAACGTGCGCATGCGCAGGTTGTCGGCTTCGGCACTGCATGGAACTGCCAGCGTCCAACAATTCGTCTCGGTGGTCATCATCCTGATCGGGGTGTACCTCATCGGCCAGCGCGAGCTGACCATGGGGGGGCTCATCGCATGCACCATGCTGGCCTCGCGTGCGCTCGGTCCGGCGGGCCAGATCGTCGGTCTGCTGATGCAGTACCAGGGGGCACGCACGGCGCTGGAATCGCTGAACAAGATCATGGAACAGCCTGTCGAACGACCGGCTGGTGCGCACTATGTGCAGCGCAAGGAGTTCAAAGGCGAAATCGAGTTTCGTGCAGTGAAGTTCGCCTATCCGAATCGGCAGGACAACGCGCTGGATGGCGTGAGCTTCAAGGTGGCGCCTGGAGATCGCGTTGCGCTGATCGGTCGGGTGGGATCAGGCAAGTCCACGATCGAGAAGCTGATCCTGGGCTTGTACCGCCCCACCGAAGGCTCGGTGCTGATCGACGGCATCGATGTGAGGCAGCTGGACCCGGCCGATGTGCGCCGTAACGTCGCCTGCGTCTCGCAGGACGTGACGCTGTTCTATGGCACGCTGCGGGAAAACATCACCCTGGGGCTGCCCTACGCCGATGACTCTACCCTGCTTGCGGCCGCCGAAGTCGCCGGCCTGCTGGAGTTCGTCAATCGTCACCCCCTGGGCTTCGACATGATGGTGGGAGAGCGCGGCGAGTCACTCTCTGGAGGCCAGCGTCAGGCGGTCGGCATCGCGCGGGCCGTCCTGCACAACTCCCCCGTGCTGCTGCTCGACGAGCCGACCAGCGCCATGGATTTCTCCAGCGAGGCGCACATCAACGCCCAGATCAGCCGCTTCGCCCAGGGCAAGACGGTGGTGCTGGTCACGCACCGCACTTCACTGCTGTCACTGGCCACGCGCGTGATCGTCGTCGATGCGGGCAAGATCGTCGCCGACGGGCCGCGAGACCGCATCCTTGAAGCGCTGTCCACAGGCAAGATCGCGAGGGCGGCATGATGCGGCGCTGGATGAGTTGGTGGCGATCGCAGACCGGCTTGCGCGAAGGCGAAGAGGGATCACGCAGCTTCCGTGGCTTCGAGTTCGAGGCGGACGAAGTCATGAGCCGCCGTGCCACGCACCGGGCGCAACGCATCGTGCGGCTGGCCTTGGTGATTGTGGTGGTGTTGCTGGTGTGGGCCTCGCTGGCCCGCGTGGATGAGGTCACCCGGGGTGAAGGCCGGGTGATCCCGTCGCGCCAGCTGCAGGTGGTGCAATCGCTGGACGGAGGGGTGGTCGCCGAGATCCTGGTGCGTGAGGGCCAGGTGGTCGAGCCGGGGCAGCTTCTGCTGCGAATCGACGAGACGCGTGCCGTGTCGGGCGTCAACGAGAGCCGGGCTCAGGCCTTCGCCTTGCGTGCGCGTGAGGCCCGGTTGCGCTCGCTGGTCGAAGGCACCCCCTTCGCGCCGCCGCAACCGGCAGCCGGCAACGCCGAAGAGGCGAGGATCGTCGAGGAGGAGCGTCGCTTGCTCGAGGCGCGTCAGGCGGAGCTGCGCAACCTCCTTTCCATCAACCAGCAGCAGCTGTTGCAACGTCAGCAGGAACTGGCCGAGATGCGTGCACGCCTCAGCACCGCTCAGCAGGGGCTCAACCTCGCTCAACAGGAGCTCAACAAGACGCGGCCTCTCCTGGCCTCCGGTGCGGTGTCGGAGGTGGACGTGCTCAGGCTCGAGCGCGACGTGGCTCGTTTTCGCGGAGAGGCCGAACAGGCCAGCGCGCAGATCGCCAGGGTCCAGGCCGCGATCGGTGAGGCGCAGCGCAAGATCCAGGAGACCGAGATCGGCTTCCGCAACGAGGCACGCAGGGAGCTCTCCGAGCTCCTTGGCACGCTGGCGGCCCTGAACGAAAGCACCGTTGCGCTGGCCGACCGTGTGGACAAGACATCGGTGCGCTCCCCCGTGCGAGGCACCGTGCAACGCCTTCTGGCCAACACCGTGGGCGGCGTGATCCAGCCGGGTCGCGACATTGTGGAGATCGTGCCCCTGGATGATGCCCTCCTGCTCGAAGCGCGCGTGCTGCCCAAGGACATCGCCTTCATCCGGCCCGGTCAGGAAGCCGTCGTCAAGTTCACGGCCTATGATTTCGCTGTGTACGGCGGCCTCAGCGGCAAGGTCGAGAACATCAGCCCGGACACGGTGGTCGATGAGCGTGGCAACGCCTTCTACGTGATCCGCGTGCGCACCGACCGGCCGGCATTCAGCGAGCAATTGCCCATCCTCCCCGGGATGACCGCCGAAGTTGACATCCTGACCGGCAACAAGACCGTGCTCAGCTACCTGCTCAAGCCCATCCTGCGGGCCAAGTCAGTCGCTCTCACCGAGCGTTGAGAAGCGCACAGCCCACCGGCTTCACTCGTCACAAAAAGGCCGGATCAATCGTGATTCCGTGACGGCATTCACAAAAACTGGCTCAGTCTGCGAGTTTCTGCAGGTCCGTGGTCTTTCAGCCCTCGCATGGATCCACCTGAGTGCGGGGGCTTGGCACAAATCCTGGAAATCAGCCCCGCTTTCGTGCGCAAGATCACGAATCGATGGACATCCTCGTGTCAATTTGTGAAAGCGATTTGACTATGCTGGAGCCATGGGTTCTGTCGCCCAATGAACTCTCAAGGACTCCACATGGCCAGCTCCCCCGCCCCGATCATCGGCACTGTTTCCACACTGATCGGCCAAGCGTTCGTTCGAGAAGCGAACGGACAGATGCGACCCTTGCGTCTCGGAGACGTCATCAGGGAAGGTGACGTGGTGGTGCTGGCCGATGGCGCCCAGCTCGAAATTCAGGATGAAGCGGGGGCCACCTATGTGCCACGGGAGGGAGAGGCCCTGACGGCTGCGGCGCTGATGCCCACACACGACGTCAAGGCGGCCACCGTCGTGGCGTCGGAAGACATCGATCGGGTCATCGCCTCGCTGGAGCCTGGCGCCACGGGGGGGCAGGATGGCCCCGCTGCCGGCCTCACAGCCGACGCAGGCGGTGACGGCATGACGCCGGGTCTGCGCGTGGAACGGATCGTGGAGGAAGTTGGTTCGCGCGAGCCGACTCCGCCTGCCACAGGACTGTCGGCACTCGCCCCGGAGCGCCTTGATGCGCTGGCTGCTGATGCGGTCAGTACCGTGCCGGGCAATCCGACCACACCATCCGACCTGATCCCTCCTCAAGTCAGCATCACACCGAGCAACCCTCTGCTGTCTGCGGGTGAATCCACCACCGTGACCTTCGAGTTCACGGAGCCCATTGCCGGCTTCGGGCTCGGCGGGGTCACTGTCACCGGAGGCTCCCTGAGCGGGTTGACTCAGACGGGACCGACCACGTGGACAGCTGTTTTCACACAGGCGGGCACTGAACAGCCGTCTATCACCATTGGCGCAGGGGCTTACACCGACCTGGCGGGCAATGCAGGTGGCGGAGCCCATCTGACCCTGGCCGCCGACACGGCCGCACCCTCCCTGACCATCACCGCCGCCGACCCCCTGCTGGCCGCCGGCGAGTCCACCACGGTG
>NZ_PSNX01000008.1 GCF_002930615.1 Caldimonas caldifontis
GCATCACCCTGCAGGCCTCAGGCCTCACCGTGGAGTGCCCCGGCACGATCCGGGTGCAGGCGGGGAGCAGGAGGATGGTGGGGGCGGAGAGGGTGAGCTATGGGCTGCAGCAGATGCCGAAGTACGCTTGCGTTTCGTGCCTCCTCGCCGCATTGAAGTCAGGTTCAGCCCTTGCATCGATCTGAAAAACACTACTACGCTGTAGACGCGATCGACAAGCAGGTCCTAGTCGATCAAGTGCTGATGGCAATTTCAGCTGCCACCGGTTCTGTGGCGAGCGGCGAGACCATTTGTGCCTTGGTCGACGAAGCGTTCGACTACGGCAGCAGACGACTTCAGATCCACTATCCCTGCGTGCGTCTGTACTCGGAAGGCCGTTGGGAACAATTCTCAGAGGTGAGCCCGCTTTTGATTCGGTTGCCAGTTGAGCGCATCGAAGAACTTCGTCAAGCAGTCTGGCGGTTGGTGCACCATTGCTCTGGGCGCCCAATGTTCAGCATTGTCGTGACCCGTTGGTCGCTTCCTGACCTGGCTTGCCACTTGCGTCAGTGCATGGCGCCGAAAGTGGAGGGGATGGGGTCGTTGCTGCTGAGGTTTGCCGACACGAGGGTCGCGGCGACCCTCCCTCTGCATCTCAAGCCAGCAAACTGGTCCCGGCTAACTGATCCGATAGACCGATGGTGGATTGTTGATCGCACGGGGTCCCTCATCGAACTCCATAAACCCGAAGCGTTCCAGGAACACGAATCGCGCGAAGTTCGTGAATTTGCTTTGAGCGATGATGAAGTGAATGGTCTCGTTCATGCAGGCATGCCTGACGCTTTGATACAGACCATGTCGGACCAGCTACCGGAACTCCTCCCGAAAGACGGACGCGTGCTCTTCTACGGATCGATGGTAGAGGTTGTGGAACTGGCGCGTCGCTGCCGAATTGATGCCTATCCGGACATCTATGCACTCGCGGTATTCCGCCGCGTGACGGGGCGTGAAGCGCTTCTTGAAGCATCGACCGTGGCGATGTTGAATGCCAGAGACTGGCCGCAAGGACAGCTCGCCAGCAAACTGATGGAGAAGGTGTGATTGGCGGAAAGACAATCAAGAAGCTATGCGCTCTTCGCGCTAACCGAGGACTGCATCGGTCGGATCAAGGAGCATAGCGATGAGCGTAGAGCGAACCGGCACCTTGCTGGCGATGGCACAACGAGTTCACCGAGGCTTAGGTATGGTTTCCGGCATCGGTGTGCTGGTAGGCGCACTATCGGCGTGTGCAAAGGATGACAAGGTCTCCACAAACTACACGGTGGTCAACCACACACGCGGTGGAGTCGTCTACATCACTGTCGATCAGCAAGGCGGGATCCTGGTTGCGGGGCCGCACAGCCAAAGCGGTGATGCATGTTGCGTCACTATTCCCAAGCAGTGGAGACCTGATTTCAGGGTGACTATCGGCTGGCAGGATGACAGCACTGAACAGCTTGATGCCGATGGAAAGCCAATATTGCGGGACGGAAGGCCCGTGCTCGTTCCGGGCGAGAAGTACCTCCGAACAGTACCTATTGAGGAGTACGCCTCAAACAACCTCGGCACCATGAAGATTCACATCCTGCCAGACAAGAATGTGATCGTTGTAGTCAGCTTGCTTGCGCCCTTTCACCCAGATTACCTGCCAAAGAACCCTTTGCAGGGTCCGAGACAGCCATGACGACCCAAGCCGCCAAACCCTTTCCCAGCCGAGGATTGCGTAGCCTGAGCCCGCGTGAAGCGCTACAAAGAACAGCAGCGCTTGCCTGTACTCTTCCGCAAGACGGGCAGCCCCGCTGTTCGGGCCAGGTGCACGTGGGCATCTTCTTTGACGGCACTGGGAACAATTTGGCCAACGATTTTGATGGGCCGCCCCCGGAGCAACGCAAGCACAGCAACGTGGTGCGTCTTTTTCAGGCGCATCGAGTCAACCCAAGCGAAGGCTTTTTCGCCTACTACGCGCCTGGTGTTGGAACCCCGTTCCCGGACATTGGTGACGATGGGCAGTACTGGGGGCCCAATCGCGGTTCGGCTTTCGCTTCGCGCGGTGAGCGGAGAATCACCTGGGCCTTCATGCAGCTGCTGAATGCGCCGCACGTGTATGTCAAGGGTACGGCGCTGCTTCCCGCCGAGCGTGCCAACCACATTGCAAGGACGCTGGGTTCTACGGGCAGCCCAGCGATGCAACGCCGGTCTGCGCTTCGCTACTGGCAAGACCAACTCAGTGCGGCATTAAAAGGCCAGAAGCCAACGGTGACGCAAATCAATGTATCGGTCTTCGGGTTTTCGCGCGGTGCGGCGCAGGCGCGTGCGTTCGTGAATTGGTTGTTTGAGAGCTGCGAACAGCAAGGTGGTGGCTACACCTTTGCCGGAATGCCGATAAGGCTGCATTTTCTGGGCATCTTCGACACCGTGGCCTCTGTGGGAATTGCGAACCTCTACGAGAACGAGGTGTTCACCGGTCACCAGGCCTGGGCCGACCGCAACATGCGCATTAATCCCGGTGTTGAGCAGTGTGTGCACTTTGTAGCCGGGCATGAAGTAAGGGCGTGCTTTCCCTTGGACTCCGTGCGGGTGGATGGTACCTACCCGGACAATGCCATTGAGATCATGTACCCAGGTGCGCATTCAGACATTGGCGGCGGCTACGCTCCGGGCGATCTGGGTGTTTCGCCCGTGCAAGGGGATTTCATCAGCGTCATCACTGGCCAACACATGTACCACGAGGCCCGCAAGGCCGGCGTACCTTTGCTAGCTTGGGAACAGTTGAGTGCGGTCGTGAGGGACAGCCTAACGCCCTCTGAAAAGGCTATCGCTACGTTCAACAACTACGTCACAGCATCCGCACACGGTAGCGGCTCTGTTGAAGCCCTGCACAAGGCGCACTGGAAGCAGTATCTCAGCTGGAGATTCAAGCATCGCATAGCGTATGCATCGCGCGCCCCTGTGACTTCGGCCAACGGCGCGCAACGCGAGCACATGTGCAAATCTCAGTCTGATTTCATGCTTCGACTGCGCAGACTGGGAGTGGGAGGTAATCCCGAAGATCCCACTTACGACCCGAAACGGGCCGCTCGGCTATTCAAGGAGATGCACCGTGCTTCAGGACTGCCCATCAGCAGGGGCGAACAAGAGCTCCTCGATATTCTCGAGTTGATCGAACCTAACGAACTGCTGCCCAACGTGGAGAAACTGTTCGAGTCATACGTTCATGATTCGGTCGCTGGGTTCATGAGTCAGCTGGACGAGTTCGATCGCAACGGGCTGGGCATTGGGAAGTTGCGAACTGTGTTCAAGGGCCAGCACTGAGAGGCTGAAGGGTGCAGCGCATCCCCCGGGTTGTACAGGTGAGTCCAGAGACCTACATACACCCCACCACCTCCCGATGCCCCACCTGCAACGACAGCCCCTCGACCTGTGATTGCCTCCGCGCCGCCCAGGCGCGGAAGGTGGTGGCCTGGTCGGGTTGCTGCTCGCAGGCGGCGATGCTGATGCCATCGATCAGGGCCTGACGCAGGGGTGCGGCGGTGGGGCCGTCGAGTTGCCAATCCGAGTGGGCGGTATTGACGCGGTAGCCGACTGAGGCCAGGCGTTGTTCCAGCACGGCTGGGGCCTGCGGGCCCAGGGCGGGGCCGAAGCCTTTGTTGCGGTGCTGGTGGGCCTGGAAGGCGGCCTGCACCGCGGCGTCGGCGGGATCGCTGGGGGCCCAGCGGTCGCGGCCGTCCACGCTGAGGGCCATCCACACGGCGGCGCCGTGGGTGCGGCAGGCCTCCACCAGGCGCTGCAGCCAGGTGTCGGAGACGAGGTCGATCAGGGCCGAGGCCGTGAGGAGCTGCACGCCCTCCCACGGCAGGCGGTCGAGCTCGGTGACGAGGTCCAGGCGCCGGGCCTGCCAGTGCACCTGCCAGCCGCCCTCGGTGCTGCGCAGGGTGCCGCTGCGCCCGCTGGGGTCGATCTGGCATTGATGGCCGTGCGTGTGCGCCCAGTGCTGCAGCTTCAGGGGCAGGGCCTCCAGCAGGGCCGGGTCGTGGTCGATGAGGGTCCAGCGTTGCTCGCCGCCCAGGCGGACGCTGAGGTCGCGCAGGTTGGCGCCCGTGCCGCAGGCGAGGTCGAGCACGCCCAGGGGGCCGCCAGGGGCGCGCAGGCCGCTGGCCAGGGCGGCGGCGTCGAGGCTGCGCGCGGCGGCGTTGCGGGCGGCGTGGTCCCAGGGTTCGCGCAGGCTCAGCCAGTCGGCGGAAAAGCCGCTCATGGCCGGGGGCCCACGTCGAGCAGCAGCCGGGCCATCTGTTCGACGGACTGCTCCCAGCGAGGCAAGCGGTCGCGCACCTGGAGGGCACCCTTGGCCAGCTTGGCGCGCAGCCGTGAGCCGGTGAGCCAGCGCTGCAGGGCCTCGCGCAGGGCGCGCACGTCGCCGGGCGGCACCATCAGGCGGGCGGCTTCGGGCACGGTCTCGGGGCTGGCGCCGCCGCTGGTGCACACCACCGGCAAACCACGCGCCAGGGCTTCGGTGTAGACCATGCCATAGCCTTCGTACCACGAGGGCAGCACGAAGAGGTCGGCGCCGGCGTAGAGCGCATCGAGGTCGGTGTCGTCGACCACCCCGGTGAGCCGCACGCGGCTGGCCAGGGCATGCCGTTCGATGGCGGCCAGCACGGCCTGCGTGGCTTCGGGGTCGCGCGTCATGCTGCCCGCGCACACCAGGCGCCAGGGCAGGTCGGTGAGGCCGGCCAGGGCTTCGATGAGTTCGGCCTGGCCCTTGCGCACGCTCACGCTGCCCACGCACAACAGCTGCGGCACGCCGCCTTGTGCGAGGCTGCCGGTGGCCACGGGGGCGGGGGTCACACCGGGTTCGATCACCTGGATGCGGCTGGGTGGCACGCCCCAGCCCTGGCGGCCAGGGGCGCTGAGGGTGCGGGCGGTGGTGGGGCTGGTCACGACGACGCGCCGCGCGTGCGAAAGCGCCCGCGATTCGCTGTCGCGCAAGACGGTCTGGAGGTCTGGCTGCAGGCCGGTTTCCAGCGCGAGCGGATGATGGACCAGCGCCACCCAGCGCAGCCGGGCCGCATGGTCGGCCGCAAGGCAGGGCAGGGCGCCAAAGGCCAGGCCGTCGGCCACCACGCACTCGCCATCAGGCAGGGCGGCCACGGCGTCCGCGGCGGCCTGCACGGCCTCATCGGTGGGCCAGGGGTAGGTGCCGGGCAGGCTGATGGTGTCCACACGCCAACCCGCCTCGCGCAGTCCATGCACCAGGGCGCGGTCGTAGCGATAGCCGCCGGTGGGCGTGTCGAGGTCGCCGGGGAAGAGGAAGGTGCAGCCGGGCACGATCAGGCCTGCAGCGGGGGACGGGGCACGGGCAGTGCAGCCTCGTAGGCCGCCCAGGCGACGTGCGATTCGTGCAGCGTCACCTTGGCATGGGTGAGCCCTGCGGCGCTCGCGCCGAGGTCGCCCCGGGCGATGCGCTCGGCCACGCGGTCGAAGATCACGCGGGCGAGAAATTCGGTGGTGGTGTTGCGGCCGCGGAAGACGGCCTCCTCGTCGAGGTTGCGGAAGTTCAGCGCAGAGAGGATCTCGCGCAGCACCTCGGTGGCGCGGCCGATGTCGACCACGATGCCGTCGGCATCGAGTTCGGGGCGGCGCAGTTCCAGGTCGACCACGTAGGTGGCGCCATGCAGGCGCTGGGCGGGGCCGAAGACGGCGCCCTGGAAGCTGTGGGCGATCATGAAGTGATCGCGGACGTTGACGCTGTACATGGACAAGAGAGCTTTCGTGGGTCAGTCGTAATCGATGCGGTGGCACAGCACACCGCGGGCGTCGTGCGCGAGCTGCTTCAGCACCTCGGGCAATTCAACGAAAGGAGCGTGGTGGGTGATCAGGGCCTCCAGGCGGTCGTCGGCCAGCAGCGCCAGCGCCCGCTCGAGGCGCCGACGGTGGGTCCAGCGTGCCCGCATGGGCGCCGCCACCTGGCCCACCTGCGAGCTGCGCAGCACCAGCCGTTGGGCATGGAAGGCCTGGCCGAGCGGAAGTTCCACCGCGCGGGTGCCGTACCAGCTCAGTTCCAGCACGGTAGCCTCGAAGCCGGCCAGGGCGAGGGCGGTGCGCAGGCCGGCCGGCTGGCCGCTCGCATGCACCACCAGGTCTGCATCGCCGCGCGCGACGTCGGGCGAGGCAAAGCCCAGGCCCAGGCGGGCGGCCACACCGGCGCGTGCCGGGTCGGTGTCCACCAGCTCCACCTCGCAGCCGGGCGTGCGTGCGGCCAGCCAGGCCACCAGCAGGCCCACCACGCCGCCGCCCACCACGCTGACGCGCCCGCCAGGCGGCGCGGGCGCATCCCACAGCGCGTTCAGGGCGGTTTCCATGTTGGCGGCCAGCACCGCGCGCGCCGGGGGCAGGCCTGCGGGCAAGGGCACCACGGTGTCGGCCGGCACCACATAGCGGCTCTGGTGCGGATACAGGCAGAACACCGTGTGCCCGATCAGGGCTTGTGCGCCGGCCTCCACCACGCCGACACTGGCATAGCCATACTTGAGCGGCGCCGGGAAGTCGCCGGCCTGGAAGGGCGCGCGCATGCGATCGTGCTCAGAGGCCGGCACCTCGCCGCGGAACACCAGCGTCTCGGTGCCGCGGCTGATGCCGCTGTGCAGGGTGCGCACCTGAACCTCCGTGGCCCCGGGCGCTCGAAGGGGTTCGGGCCGCAACTCGGCGCGCCCCGGCTCGGCCAGCCAGCAGGCCCAGGCCTGGGGGGTGTCGAGGGGGGGCGGTGACGAAGGATGGGAAGAAGGCATAGCCGCGAGCATCTTATGTCGGAGACGATGGACACAGGCACACCAGGGACGTCGGCACCCGCAAGCGCGGGGGCTGCGGCCTTGCGGCGCGACGCCCATCGCTCGCTGCTGGCCGGCGCGGTGCTGGTGGTTGCGGCGGGCTGGGGTCTGCATGCGGCCTGGCCCGCGCTTTTTGGTGCGGGCTATGCCGGCAAGGCCATTGCCCTGTACGGGATGGCGGCCGGCTTGCTGCTGCACGGCCTGCGGCACCACCGCAATGCCCGAGGTGAGCTGCACCCTCGCTTCGGTGCGGCCAACCAGGTGAGCCTGCTGCGGCTGGGCATGCTGGCGATGCTGGCCGCCCTGGTCGGCGAGGGGGCGGCGCGTGCCGGCCAACCGGGCGCGGCGGTGCTGGGCTGGGCCATCGTCGTGTGGGCCACGGTCGGGGCGGTGCTCGATGCGGTCGATGGGCCGCTCGCGCGCCGCAGCGGCCTGGCCAGCGACTTCGGCGCGCGCTTCGACATGGAGACCGATGCGGCCCTGATGCTGGTGCTGTGCCTGTTGATCGTGCAGTTCGGCCAGGCCGGGCCCTGGGTGCTGGCCGTGGGCCTCATGCGCTATGCCTTCGTGGCGGCCAGCTGGGCCTGGCGCTGGCTCGCACGGCCCCTGCCGCCCAGCACACGCCGCAAGACGGTGTGCGTGGTGCAGATCGTCACCCTGATCACGGCCCTGGGCCCCATCATTCCCCCGGCCGGGGCCGCCCTCATCGCCGGCGCGGGCCTGGTCCTGCTCGTGTATTCCTTTGCTGTGGACGTGCGATGGCTGGCTCAGCGACGTCACCTTCCCCTGGAGAACGCACCATGACCCTCACTCCCCTGCATCGGCGTGCCTGGATGCTGGCCGCCTCGCTGTTGTTCCTCACCGGGGGCGCCGCGGCCCAGGCCCCCCGCTACGTGCTCGACGCCGAGCACCTGTCCATCGGCTTCATGGTCGACCACATCGGCTACGCCAAGGTGCTGGGCATGTTCCTCGAGGGCAAGGGCTCCTACCGTTTCGACGAAGCCACCGGCACGCTCAGCGATGTGCGCATCGAGGTGGCCACCAACAGCGTCTTCACCAACCATCGCGCGCGTGACAACCACCTCAAGGGGGCGCAGTTCCTGAACGTGAAGGAGTTCCCGGCCATGGTCTTCACGGCCGACAGCGCCAAGCGCGTGGGCGACCGCCAGTACGAGATCACCGGCCAGCTCGAATTGCTGGGCCAGCGCCAGCCGCTCACGCTGCGTGCCACCTGGAACAAGAGCAACACCTACGAGATCCCCGGCCAGGGCCGGCCCTATGTGATGGGTGTGTCGGCCCGCGGCAGCTTCAAGCGCAGCGCCTACGGCATGAACTATGCCGTGGCCAACGGCTGGGTGGGTGACGAGGTCGAGCTGATCCTCGAGTTCGAGGCGCGTCGCCAATGACGGTGCAGCGCGAGTCCAGCACCCTGCCCTGGGTGTGGCGCACGGGGGCGGCGTTTCTGCTGCTCAATGCACTGATCACCTTCGAGACCCTGTGGCCCGGCCCTTGGGTGCGCCCGGGCCTGCGCCTGTCGTTCGAGCTGTGCCTGGGCGTGCTTGTGCTGATGGCCTTCGTCGCCTGGCGAGGCCGTGCACCGGGCCCGCGGGCGCTGGCGACGCTCGCCGCGGGCTACACCGTGCTGGTGCTGATGCGCTATGCCGACGTCACGGCCCCGGCGGTGTTCGGCCGCGACGTGAACCTCTACTGGGACGGACCGCATGTCGTCGAGGTCCTGCGCCTGGCGGCGCAGTCCTTGGGATGGCTGCCCGTGGTCGGCGCGCTGCTGGCCCTGGCCCTGGGGCTGGGCCTCGTCTGGCTGCTGTCGCGCTGGGCCCTCGGGCAACTCGCGCACAGCCTGCTCTGGCACCGTCCACGCCCCTGGCTGCTGGCCGTGGGATTGGGCTTGAGCGCCAGCTGGACCGTGCACCCCCATGTGCCCCAGGACACACGCTGGTTCTTTTCGTTGCCCGTGAGCCCGACGCTGGCCCGCCAGGCGGCCCTGCTGCCGGCGGCCTGGTCCACCCAGACCACCGAGACGCGCCTGTCACCCAGTCCGGCCTTCGACACCGACGTGATGCGCCTGCGCGGCGCGCCGGTGCTGCTGCTGTTTGCCGAAGCCTACGGTGCCACCACCTTCGACCACCCCCAGCATCGCGAGGCCCTGGCGCCCGCGCGCGAGGCGCTGGCCGACGCGCTGGCGGCGAGCGGCCGCCACGTGGTGTCGGCGCGCTACCGCTCGCCCACCTTCGGGGGCTCGTCCTGGCTGGCCCACGGGGCGCTGCTCACCGGCGTGGACACCCACAACCCGCGCGATCACGACCTGCTGCTCACCAGCCGCCGGCCGCACCTTGTGCAGCACTTCGCCCGCCACGGCTACCGTACGGTGGGCTGGATGCCGGGCCTGCAACGCCCCTGGCCCGAGGGGCGCTACTGGGGCTATGAACGCTATGCCGATGCCGATGGCGTGGGCTACACCGGCCCCCACTTCGGCTACTGGCGCATCCCCGACCAGGCCGCGATGGCGCTGCTGCACACCCAGGAACTGGCCACCGAGGGCCCCGCGCGCTTCGTGGTCTTCCCCACCGTGACGAGCCATGCCCCGTTCCGGCCCGTGGCCCCGCTGCGCGACGACTGGACCGGGCTGCTGCAACCCACCGCCTACCGCGACGACGAACTCCAGGCCGCACTGGCCGAGCCCGTGTCGTGGACACGCCCGACCGAGGCCTACCTGCAAAGCATGCGCTACACCCTGGGCTGGCTCGCGAGCTACCTGCGCGACCACGCGCCGGACGACCTGCTCACTCTCGTGGTGGGCGACCACCAGCCCATCGCCAGCGTGACCGGCCCGAATGCGTCCTGGGACGTGCCGGTGCACATCATCAGCCGCGATGCCGCTCTGCTGCAGCGCTTCGAGGCCGCAGGCTTCACGGCGGGCCTGGAGCCCTCGCCCCACAGCCTCGGGCCGCTGCACGCCTTGACGCCCCTGCTGCTGTCAGCCTTTGATGGCTGCGGCGGTCAGGCCGCCTGCCTGAGCGCCGGCCTCGCCGTCGAGCCGGGCGAGGATGTCGCCGGAGGGCGCGTCGTCCGGTAGGCCGCGCAGCCAGGCCCGCATTGCATCGGCATCGAGCGCCACCTCGGGCTGCAGCCGCAGCTGCTCGCCCACGCTCCACTGGTAGCGGTAGCGCCCCAGGGCTTCCAGCCGGTCGATGCAGCCCAGGGCCAGGTCGCGCACGGGAGCCAGGAACTCGAAGGACAGCGCCGGCACCGGCTGGCTCAGGCCCTGCAGCACCTCCAGTTCGAAGCCTTCGACGTCGATCTTGATGAAGTCGGGCCGGCCATGCTGCGCCATCAGCGCATCGAGCGTGGTCACCGGCACCACCGGCCCGGGCGACCAGCGCACGCCCTGGAACGAGGCGGTGGCCCCCGCGCGCTGCGCCCAGTCGGCCGACAGCGTGCTCACCGTGGGCGTGGCCTCGCTGGCCAGCAACTGCGCCTGACCGGCTTCGCGCCCCAGGGCCACCGGCAGCACCGTGACACCCGCATCGCGCGCAAACCAGCGCGACAGCAAGGCCACGAAATCGGGCTGCGGCTCCACCGCCACCACCCGCGCGCCCAGTGCGCGAAAGGCGCGCACCCGGTTGCCCGCATGCGCCCCCACATCGAAGGCCAGCCCACCGGCCGGCACCACGGGCGCATAGAAGCGCCGCAATTGCGCCGCACGCCACGGGATGCCGTGGTAGATGGCCAGCGATCGCAGGAGGCCCCAGGTGCGAGAAAAGAAAGGCATGCGGCGATTGTGCTCGGCCGCCCGGCACAATCCCTCCATGCCCCCATCACCTGCCGGCCTTGCGCCCGTCCCCGGCCATTTCCAGCCCCGCCTCACCCTCCAGACCCTGGGCCAGGGTGACGGCCTGCTGGGCCTGAGGCCCGAAGGGCCCTTCGGGCCGCGCGGTGAGCAGGTGACGGTGGCCTGGGTGGATTGGACCTACACGGTGGAGCCGCCCGGGGGGGGTGCGCCTTTGCGCTGGGAAGCGCCAGCGCCGACGCGGGCCCTGGGCCGGCGGGCCGAGCCGGTGGAGGTGCTGCGCGGTGCCTGGGGCGTGCAGGTGGCGATGGCGCGCGATGCCGTGGCCGAGGCCGATGCCATCGACGTGGTGCGCACCCTGGGCCTGCGGCCGCTGCCCGAGCAGGCGCTGCAATGGCGGCACCGCGAGGCGGCCGCGGGCGTGAGCGGGCCGCTGTGGAGCCTCGTGCAGGAAGCCCACTTCGCCGACCTGTGGGCCGACGAGGTGCCGCGCCTGCAGGCGATGGGTTGGCGGGTGGTGGTGCGGCCCGGCTTTGCGCACGAGAGCGTGCCTGTCACTGCGTGGCGCATGGTGATGGCGCCGGGCTCGGGTGAGCCCGCCCGCGAGCCGAAGGATTTTGCGCCGCAGGTGCCTTCGCTCGATCCGCTGGGCCTGCCGCGGCGCGAAGGCTCGTGGCTGCTGAGCCTGGGCGTGGAGGTCGATGGCCAGACGCTGGACCTGGCCCCCCTGGTGGCCGACCTGCTGCGCCGCGACAAGCGCTGGCTGCATGCCGAGGAGATCGCCGCGATCGACGACGCAGCGCGCATCCGGCTGCGCGCGCCCGGAGGCCGGCGCATCGAGATGCCGGCCGCGCCGCTGAAGGCCATCGTGGGGGCCATGGTGGACCTGTTGGTGGACCGCGATGTGGAAGAGGGCCCGCTGGTGCTGTCGGCCTGGGACGCCCACCGCATCGAGTCCCTGCAGGCGCAGCGTGCGGGCGCAGACGGGGCCTGGGCGCTGCAGGGCGACACGGGCCTGGCGCAACTGGCCCAGCGCCTGCGCGACAGCGGCGGCCTGCGTCCCGTGCCGCCGCCCACGGGCCTGGGCCTCACATTGCGGCCCTATCAGCTGCAGGGCCTGGCCTGGCTGCAATACCTGCGCGAGCAGCGCCTGGCGGGCATCCTGGCCGACGACATGGGCCTGGGCAAGACGGCACAGACCCTCGCCCACCTGCTGGTCGAGCAACAGGCCGGGCGGCTGGACGTGCCCGCGCTCGTGGTGCTGCCCACCTCGCTGCTCTTCAACTGGCGCGCCGAGGCGCGGCGCATCGCGCCCGCCTTGCGGGTGCTGGTGCTGCACGGCGCACAGCGCCACCGCCACTTCGAGCGCTTGGCCGACCACGACCTGGTGCTCACCACCTACCCCCTGCTGTGGCGCGACATCGACACGCTCGCCGGGCAGGCGTTCCACACCGTGATCCTCGACGAGGCCCAGACGGTGAAGAACGCCGGCAGCCGCGCCGCACGCGCGCTGCGCCGCCTGCGCTCGCGCCACCGCCTGGCGCTCACCGGCACGCCGCTGGAAAACCACCTGGGCGATCTCTGGGCGCATTTCGATTTCCTGATGCCCGGCTTCCTGGGCGACGCACGCCATTTCGTGCGGCACTGGCGCAAGCCCATCGAGACCCACGGCGAGACGCTGCGCGCCCAGTTGCTGGCCCAGCGCGTGCGGCCCTTCATCCTGCGCCGCCGCAAGGACGACGTGGCGCCCGAGCTGCCGCCCAAGACCGAGGTGATCCGCCGCGTGGCGCTGCAGGGCCGCCAGCGCGAGCTGTACGAAAGCGTGCGCGTGGCGGCCGACGAGCAGGTGCGTCGCGCACTCAAGCGCAGCGGCTTCGACGGCGCACAGATCAGCATCCTCGATGCCCTGCTCAAGCTGCGCCAGGCCTGCAACGACCCGCGTCTGCTCAAGCGCGTACACCCCGGGGAGGTGCCGCCGGAGAGCGCCAAGCGCGAATGGCTGCGCGAAATGCTGCCCGAGCTGATCGACGAAGGGCGCCGCGTGCTGCTGTTCTCGCAGTTCACCGAGATGCTGGGCCTGATCGAGGAAGACCTGGCCGCGCTGCACCTGCCCTGGGTGAGCCTGACCGGCGACACCCCACCCGCGCAGCGCGGCGAGGTGGTGCGCCGCTTCCAGGACCGCGAGGTGCCGCTGATGCTGCTCAGCCTCAAGGCCGGCGGCGTGGGCCTGAACCTCACCGCGGCCGACACGGTGATCCATGTGGACCCGTGGTGGAACCCGGCCGTGGAAGAGCAGGCCACGGCGCGCGCCCACCGCATCGGCCAGGACCAGCCGGTGTTCGTCTACAAGCTCGTGGCCGAGGGCAGCATCGAGGAGCGCATGCTCGCCTTGCAGGCGCGCAAGACGGCGCTCGCCGAAGGCGTGCTGGGGCGTGATGCCGCCGAGGCCGCCAAGTTCGGCCCTGACGACCTCGAAGGTTTGCTGGCGCCTCTTCCCGCGGACCTCTGAGTAGACTGCCGCGATGCGATTGCAACTGCTGTCCGACCTTCACCTCGAGAACGACCCGGGCTTTGTGCCGCAAGCTGCGCCGGGCGCCGACCTGCTCGTGCTGGCCGGCGACGTGGGCTCCTACCAGGCCGGCTCGCGCCTGGACGAACCCGACTTCGGGCTGCGGCGCTTTTCGCCGCGCCACGGCCCCTGGGGCACGGTGCTCTACGTGCCGGGCAACCACGAATACGACGGCCTGGAACACGACGAGGCCCACGCCCGGCTGCAGGAGGCCTGCGCGCGGCTGGGCCTCACCTGGCTGGAACGCGAGACGGTGGTGATCGATGGCGTGCGTTTCGTGGGCACCACGCTGTGGACCGATTTCGAAGCCCTGGTGGACCCGCTGGCCGACGTGACACGCCAGCACCAGCAGCGCGAGAAGGCCCACCGCGCCGCGAACTTCTACCTGCGCAAGAACACCAGCCTGCGCGGCGGCCAGCCCCGCCTCGCCGAGGACCTCGCCGAACTCGGGCGCGAGTGCCAGCACTGGCTGCGAGACGCCCTGGCCACGCCCTTCGACGGCCCCACGGTGGCGGTGACGCACTTTGCGCCCTCGCTGCGCAGCGCCGACCCACGCTATGGCCTCGTGCCGGGCACGGCGGGCTTCTGCAATGCGCTGGATGACCTGCTGCCCCACGCCCAGCTCTGGATGCACGGCCATCTGCACTGCCCGGTCGACTACACGGTCGAGGGCACGCACGGCGGGCGGGCGTGGCGCTGCCGCGTGGTGGCCAACCCGCTGGGCTATGCCCACAAGGGCGAACAGGCGGGGTTCCGGGCGGGCTGGACCGTGGAGGTGCCGGCTGCCGCTATACTTTGAGGCATAGCGCCGATTTGTTCCGGCTTGCGGGCGCTCTAGAAATGCAGCTAAAGGGGGCACGGCGACCCGGCCTCACCTTCAGCGTGACGCCGGGTTTGTTGTTCTGGGCCCCATGACATCCATATCGATCGGACACGTCGTCCCGCAGTCCCTGCACTTCGCCGAGCCGCTGCCGCTGCGCAGCGGGGCGGTGCTGGCCGACTACACCCTCGTCTACGAAACCTACGGCACGCTCAACGCCAGCAAGAGCAATGCCGTGCTCGTGTGCCATGCGCTCAATGCCTCGCACCACGTGGCCGGCACCTACGAAGGCCAGGAGCGCAGCGAAGGCTGGTGGGACAACCTCGTGGGCCCCGGCAAGCCGCTGGACACCGACCGCTTCTTCGTGATCGGCGTGAACAACCCCGGCTCCTGCTTCGGCTCCACCGGACCGATGCACACCAACCCCGCGACCGGCCAGCCCTATGGCGCCGACTTCCCCGTGGTGACGGTGGAGGACTGGGTCGATGCGCAGGCCCGGCTGCTCGACCGCCTGGGCATCGAGCAACTGGCCGCGGTGATGGGCGGCAGCCTGGGCGGCATGCAGGCCCTGGCCTGGACGCTGCGCTATCCGCAGCGCGTGCGTCACTGCATCGCGGTGGCCACCGCGCCCAACCTGTCGGCGCAGAACATCGCCTTCAACGAGGTCGCCCGCCGCGCCATCATTTCCGACCCCGACTTCCACGACGGCCACTACCAGCGCCACGGCGTGATCCCCAGGCGCGGCCTGCGCGTGGCACGCATGATCGGCCACATCACCTACCTCAGCGACGACGTGATGGAGCAGAAGTTCGGCCGCCAGCTGCGGGCTGCCGAACTGGGCTACAGCACGCAGGACATCGAGTTCCAGATCGAGAGCTACCTGCGCTACCAGGGCGACAAGTTCAGCGAATACTTCGACGCCAACACCTACCTGCTCATCACCCGCGCGCTCGACTACTTCGACCCGGCCCGCGACCACGGCGGTGACCTCACCCGCACGATGGCCGCGGCGACGGCGAAGTTCCTCGTGGTGAGCTTCACCACCGACTGGCGCTTCTCGCCTGCGCGCTCGCGCGAGATTGTCAAGGCGCTGGTGGACAACCGCCACGAGGTGAGCTACGCGGAGATCGATGCCCCCCATGGCCACGATGCCTTCCTGCTCGACGACGCGCGCTACCACGGGGTGGTGCGCGCCTACTACGAGCGCATCGCGAAGGAGCTGGCATGAGCGAAAGGAAAGACCTGGAGCTGATCGCCGAGCTGGTGCCCGCGGGCTCGCGCGTGCTCGACCTGGGCTGCGGCGGCGGCGAGCTGCTGGCGCTGCTGCGCGACCGCAAGGGCTGCACCGGCTATGGTGTGGAGATCGATGACACCAAGCTGCTGGCCTGCGTGCAGCGTGGCGTGAACGTCCTCCAGCTCAACCTCGAGGAGGGGCTGGCAATGTTCGAGGATGCGAGCTTCGACGTGGTGCTCCAGCTCGACAGCCTGCAGCACATCCGCAACACCGAGACCATGCTGCGCGAGACCGCGCGCGTGGGCCGCATCGGCATCGTGAGCTTCCCCAACTTCGCGCACTGGCCCAACCGCCTGCAGGTGGCCCTGGGCCGCATGCCGGTCACGCGCGTGCTGCCCTACGAGTGGTACGACACGCCCAACATCCGCGTGGGCACCTATGCCGACTTCGAGGTGCTGGCGCGCAAGAACGGCCTGCAGGTGCTGGACGCTTTCGGCATCCAGGGCGGGCGCGTGGTGCGACGCCGGCCCAACCTGATGGCCAGCGTCGCGGTGTTCAAGTTCACGCGCGGGTGAACGTCGGCCTCAGTCCACCGTGGCGCCCGAGGCCTTCACGACCGGCGCCCACTTGGCCACTTCGGCCTTGATGAACTTGTCGTAGGCCGCCGGCGACATCGGGCTGGCCACGGCGCCCAGTTCGGCCAGGCGCTTTTGCACGTCGGGCAGGGCCAGGGCCTTGTTCACCTCGGCGTTGAGCTTGTCGACGATGGCCTTGGGCGTGCCCTTGGGGGCATTCAGGCCGAACCACGACTGCACGTCATAGCCCGGCACGCCGGCTTCGGCCAGGGTGGGCACGTCGGGTGCGGCGGCCGAGCGTTGCGCGCTGGTCACGGCCAGGGCACGCAGCTTGCCGCCTTGCACGTGGGGCAGGGCCGAGGGCATGTTGTCGAACATGCTCTGCACCTGGCCGCCGATCAGGTCGGAGATGGCCGGCGCGCTGCCGCGGTAGGGCACGTGGGTCATGTCCACGCCAGTCATCTGCTTGAAGAGTTCGCCCGACAGGTGGATGGACGAGCCGTTGCCCGACGAGGCAAAGGTGACCTTGCCCGGGTTGGCCTTGGCGTAGGCGATGTACTCCTGCACGTTCTTCACCGGCACGCTGGGATGCACCACCAGCAGGTTGGGCACCTTGGCGAACAGGGCCACGGCGTCCATGCCGTTGGCGAAGTCGTAGCCCGGCTTGGCGAACAGGCTCATGTTGATGGTGTTGGCCACCGAGCTCGCGTAGAGCGTGTAGCCGTCGGCATCGGCCCGGGCCACGGCCTGGGCGCCCAGGTTGCTGCCGGCGCCGGCCCGGTTCTCGATGATGAACTGCTGGCCCATCGACTCGGACAGCTTCTGGGCCACCAGGCGGGCGATCACGTCGGTGGTGCCGCCGGCGGCAAAGCCCACCACCACGCGCACGGGCTTGGTGGGGTAATTGGCTTGGGCGAAGAGGCCACCAGAGACGGCCAGCAGCGCGGCGCCAGCCAGGAGCTTGAGGGTGGGACGCTTGGACAGGGAGGGTTTCATGGACGGCTTTCCTCTCGGGTTCACACAGGGAAGACAGGTGGAAACCCTGATTGGAGGGGCTGCACGTCGGGTTGCTGCTAAGTAATTCCCGAACAATTGGGCGTTAATCGCGCAAACGGCGTGTGCCGGCCCGCTGTGCAGGCCGGACGGGAGGAGGAACGGGGGTCAGCGCCGCAGGAGCGTGACCAGTTCGTCCGCCCCGATTACGCGAATGCCCTGGACGCGGGCGTGGTCCTGGGCGGCTTCGCTGAGTTCGCCCAGGCTCAGGTACCAGGCCTGCTGGGCCTCGCGGGCCTCGGCGGCAGCCTGCAGTTCGCGCAGCGGCTCGATGCCGGTGCGAGCGGCCTTCCAGCGGCGCGCGGCCAGCACGATCTTGCGGTGGCCTTCGGTCCATTCGAAATCGGCGCCGGGCGTCTTCAGTTCGGTCACGGCCACGCCCTGCTTTTCCAGCGCGGCGCGCAGGCGCTGCGAAAACACGGGCCAGCTCAGCCGGCCCAGTTCCTCCACCGCCTGGGCCAGTTGGGCGGCGCTCGGGCGGTGGCGCTGCTGCCAGGCGGCCATGCCGGCAATCACCCAGAAGGGCATGGGCATGAAGATCGCCATCAGCGCCAGGTCGCGTGGCAGCAGGGCGCCGCTGACCAGGGCGATGGCCACGCCCACGCCAAAGCTCACCCACCAGCGCTGGCGCAGCAGGATGGCGAAGAGGGAATTGCGGGCCATGCGCAACTTCATGCAGAACTCCGGGGATCAGGACAAGGGCAGCGGGACGGGAGGATACTCCCCGTCATGAAGATCGATTTTGTCTCCGACATCGTCTGCCCCTGGTGTGCCATCGGCCTGAGCGCCCTGGAACAGGCGATCGAGCGTGTGGGCCCCAGCGTGCCGGTGAGCCTGCATTTCCAGCCTTTCGAGCTGAACCCCGACATGCCACCCGAAGGCCAGGACATCGGCGAGCACCTTGCGCAGAAGTATGGCCTCACGCCCGAGCAGGTGGCGGCCAACCGCGAGATGATCCGCCAGCGCGGCGAGGGCGTGGGTTTCACCTTCCGCATGGAGCAGCGTGGCCGCATCGTCAACACCTTCAACGCCCACCGCCTGCTGCACTGGGCGGGCGAACGGGGCGGCGACGCCCAGCACCGCCTGAAGAAGGCCCTGCTGGGCGCCTACTTCACCGAGGGCCAGGACCCGAGCGATGCGGCGGTGCTGCTGCGTGTGGTGGCCTCGGTGGGCCTGGACGAAGGCCGTGCGCGCCAGATCCTGGAAGGCGATGACTACGCCGAAGCGGTGCGCGAGCGCCAGCGCTTCTACGGCCAGCACGGCATCCGTGCGGTGCCCTCGGTCATCCTCAACGACCGCCACCTGATCCAGGGCGGCCAGCCGGTCGAGGTGTTCGAACAGGCCCTGCGGCAGGTGGCGGCGGCCGAGGTCTGAGCCCTTGCGTGGACAATGCGCCCTTTGCCCCGACCTTGGGGCGCCAGAGGGTTGTCCTTGTTCAAGAACCTGAGCTTGTTTCGCATCGGGGCCGCGTGGTCGGCCTCGTCCTCGCAGGTGGAAGACCTGCTGCAGAAGGATGTGTTCCTGCCCTGCGGGGCGTCGCAGCCGCAGTCGGCCGGCTGGGTGCCGCCCCGCGGCGAGGCCCATGGGCCGCTGCTGGAGGTGGTGGATGGCCAATGGGTGCTGCGCCTGAAGGTCGAGCGCAAGCTGCTGCCCGCCTCGGTGGTGCGTGAGCGCGCCGACGAGATCGCCGAGGGCATCGAGCACAGCACCGGCCGCAAGCCGGGGCGCAAGCAGATGAAGGAGCTGCGCGAGCAGGCCGCACTGGAGCTGCTGCCGCAGGCCTTCGCGCGGGCCTCGGCGCTGTGGGTGTGGATCGATCCGGCGCGGCACCTGCTGGCGATCGACACGTCGAGCGCCGCTCGTGCCGAAGAAGTCATCACCCTGCTGGTGAAGGCCCTGCCCGGTTTCGAAGTCCGCCAGATCCACACGGCGCAATCGCCCCAGGCGCTGATGTCGGACTGGCTGGTGAGCGGCGAGCCGGCGGCCGGGTTCACCGTGGACCGCGAATGCGAGCTGAAGTCGGCCGACGAGATGAAGTCGGTGGTGCGTTATGCCCGCCACCCGCTCGACACCGATGAGGTGCGTGGGCACATCCAGGCCGGCAAGCAGCCCACAAGGCTGGCACTGACCTGGGCCGAACGCGTGTCCTTCGTGCTCACCGAAGGCCTGCAGCTCAAGCGGCTGGATTTCCTGGACGGTGTGTACGAAGGCCGCCCCAGCGTGGGGGCTGACGAGGCCTTCGATGCCGATGTGGCGATTGCCACCGGCGAGCTGCGCCGCCTCATTCCCGACCTGATCGAGGCGCTGGGCGGCGAACAGGAGCCTGGTGTGACGGCGGCGGCCCCGGCCCCCGTGCTCGACACCACGCCGGTGGAGGCCGACGCGGCGCCCTGGTGAGCGCTCAGCCCTGCTGGGCCTCTTCCTCGCCGTGGTGGAGCATCTCGGTGAGCTTCAGCCCGGTGAGCGCCTTGGCGCCGTGCACCAGGTAGTACAGCACGCCGGCCATCATCAGCATCGAGGGCAGGGCGATCATCGGGTAGCTCACGAGCGTGAGCCGCCCGAGTTCCTCGTTGAAGGCCTCGGTGCCTGAGGGGCTGGTGACGATCCAGCGCGCGAGGATGTAGTTCATTGCCGACGAGAACGCGAAGGTGCCGGCCACCAGCAGCGTGCCGGTGCGCAGTCGCGCTTCGAAGGCGTTCACATTGCCGCGCTCTTCCAGGTGGCGATGCACGCGGTGCACGTCGAGCACGGTGTCGTTGTAGACCAGGGCTCGGATCAGCGGCGTGCGCGTGAAGGCCGAAGCGAACACCACCAGGCCGATGATGCCGGGTACGGCGGCTTCCTTGACGGCCAGCCACTGGGTGTCGAGCTGCATCACGCCGATGCCGCCGGTGAGCAGCGTGCTCACCAGGCCCAGCGCCGCAATCCAGCTCAGATGCCGGTTGCGGATGCCGTCGTACAGGCCCCAGCCCAGCGGAAAGGCCAGGGCCAGCAGCAGGGCACGCACGGGGCCCAGGTGCTCGGCCCCGCTGAGCTTCATCAGGATCACTGCCGGGATCACGATCGCGATCACGACTTCGAGCAGCGGGTTGTTCTGGCGCTTGGGTTTCATCGGACGGACTTCAGGACACAAACCCCGTAGCTTAGCCGCCGGGACGGGATGACCCAGCGTCTTGCAGGGCGATCACCCCTGCCTCGCGCAGCGCCTCGATCTCGCCGTTGCGGTAGCCCAGCTCGTGCAGCAGCTCGTCGCTGTGTTCGCCGATGGACGGTGGCGCGCGCCGCAAGGGCAGGCGCTGTCCGTCGAGGGTGAGCGGGAGCAGGGGCACGGCGGTGTCCACGGCGTGGCCGCCGCCGTGGGTGTCGCCGGCCAGGTGCACCGGGGCCAGGCCGCCCGTGGCGCGCAGGTGGGGGTCGTCAAAGAGCTCGTGCGGGCGCGTGATGGGCGCAAACGGCAGGCCGTGGGCCTCGAAGCGGCGGGCGATCTCGTCAGCCGGCAGGTCGGCCAGGTGCTCGCGCAATCGTGGGATCAGCCAGTCGCGCGCGCGCACGCGGTCGTTGTTGCTGCGCAGCCGCTCGTCAGCCGCCAGCGTCTCCAGGCCGAAGGCGGCGCAGAAGGTGGCCCACTGCGTATCGGACACCACGGCCAGGAAGATCTGCCCGCCGTCCCGCACGGTGAAGACGTCGTAGAGGCCCCAGGCCGAGATGCGCGCGGGCATGGGGGCGGCGGGGCGGCCCGTCACCGCGAACTGCATCATGTGCTGGGCCACGAGGAAGACGTTGTTCTCGAAGAGCGCGGCCTGTACCTCCTGGCCGCGGCCGGTCTTCTCGCGCCGGGCCAGCGCCGCCATCGCGCCCAGCGCCCCGAAGAGGCCGCCCATGATGTCGTTCACGCTGCTGCCCGCGCGCAGCGGCTGGCCCGGCGGGCCGGTCATGTAGGCCAGCCCGCCCATCATCTGCACCACCTCGTCCAGCGCGGTGCGGTGTTCGTAGGGGCCGGGCAGGAAGCCCTTGTGCGACACATACACCAGCCGGGGGTTCAGGGCCGAGAGCGAGGGGTAGTCGAGCCCCAGTGCCGCCATGGCGCCGGGCTTGAAGTTTTCGCAGAACACGTCGGCCGTGGCCACCAGCCGCAGCAGCACCTCGCGCCCGCGCGCATCCTTCAGGTCCACCGCAAGGCTGCGCTTGTTGCGGTTGAACATCGCAAAGAAGCCCGCACCCGAGCCCAGCAGCCGGCGCGTGGGGTCGCCGCCGGGCGGTTCGATCTTGATGACATCGGCGCCCAGGTCGCCCAGCAGCAGGCCGCAGCTCGGGCCCATCACCATGTGCGTGAGCTCGACCACCCGCAGGCCGGCATACGGCAGGTGATCGTCGGAGGACGCCGTCGGGTTCATGGGGCTGGACAGTACGGTGGCATGCAAGCATAGTCCAGCCGGTTCCATTGAATGTGCACACCATGACGAAAGCCTCCACCGCCACCGTGTCCACACTGTCCGCCTACGACGGCACCCTGCTGAGCCTGCGCACCTGGCCGGCCCCTGAGGGCCGCGTGCGTGCCACCGTGCTGATCGTGCACGGGCTGGGCGAGCACAGTGCGCGCTACGAGCACGTGGCCACGCGTCTGCGCGAGTGGGGCTTCCAGGTGGTGGGCTACGACCATCGGGGCCATGGCCTGTCGCTGGGGCCGCGTGGCAGCCTGCAGAAGGACGACGACCTGCTCACCGACCTGGCCACCGTCATCGACCTTGTGCGCGAGCAGCATCCGGGGCCTCTTGTGCTGTTCGGCCACAGCATGGGCGGGCTCACCGTGGCGCGCTTCGTGGCGGGCGAACTGCGCCCGGTGGACGCCGTGATGCTGTCCTCGCCAGCGCTGGACATCGGCCTGTCCACGCTGCAGCGCGGGGCGCTCAAGGCCAGCTACAGTCTCACGCCCACGCTGCAACTGCCCAACGGCCTGGACGCGAACGGCGTTTCGCGCGATGCCGACGAGGTGATCGCCTACAAGAACGACCCGCTGGTGCACGACAAGATCACCCCGCGCCTGGTGAACTTCCTGCTGCAAGGCGGCGAGTTCGTGCGCGCCCGGGCTGCACAGTGGAAACACCCCACGCTGCTGATGTGGGCCGGGGCCGACCGCCTGGTGCGCCCCGCCGGCAGCGCCACCTTTGCGGCCCTCGCACCGAAGCATCTGGTGCAGGCGCACCCCTTCGAGGGCTACTTCCACGAGCTGGTGAACGAGCCGCTGGAGGCCCGCGAGAAGGTCTTCGACACGATGCGCGGCTGGCTGGACGAGCGCTTCCCGCGCACCCAGGGATAGTTCACACCTGAAACATCCCCGGATAGGCACATCCGGGGTTGCCGGCCTACACTGTGCGGATTCCTCCTGACGTCGTTCCAAGGAGTACCGCATGAACGCCCCCGACCGCCTGCCGCTCAACCCCCTGGCCGACCCCGACGGCCTGCAAGCCTTCGTCAACGAGACCTGGGACCGCGAGATCGTCCCGCTGCTGTCCGACTACATCGCGATCCCCGCGAAGTCGCCGGCCTTCGACCCGCAGTGGGTGCAGAACGATCATCTCGAGACCGTGGTGCGCAACGCGGCGGCCTGGGTGGAAAGCAAGAAGGTCGCGGGCCTCACGCTGGAGGTGGTGCGCCTCGCCGACGCCGCCGGGCGGCCGCGCACGCCGGTGATCTTCTTCGAGGTGCCCGCCACGAAGACGGGCAGCACCGACACCGTGCTGATGTACGGCCACCTCGACAAGCAGCCCGAATTCAGCGGCTGGCGTTCCGATCTCGGCCCCTGGACGCCCAAGTACGAGGACGGCAAGCTCTATGGTCGCGGCGGGGCCGATGACGGGTATGCCGTCTATGCCTCCATCACCGCGCTGCTGGCCCTGCAGCGCCAGGGCATCCCGCACCCGCGCGTGGTGGGGATCATCGAGACCTGCGAGGAAAGCGGCTCCTACGACCTGCCGGCCTACATCGACGCCTTGCGCCCACGCCTGGGCGAGGTGAGCCTGGTGGTGTGCCTCGACTCCGGCGCCGGCAACTACGACCAGCTGTGGCTCACCACCTCGCTGCGCGGCATGGTCAGCGGCGTGCTCAAGGTGGAGGTGCTCACCGAAGGCGTGCACTCGGGCGATGCCAGCGGCCTGGTGCCCTCGAGCTTCCGCATCCTGCGCCGCCTGCTCGACCGGCTCGAGGACAGCGCCACCGGCCGCCTGTTGCCCGAGAGCTTCCACTGCGAGATCCCGGCCGAACGCATCGACCAGGCCCGGGCCACCGCGCAGATCCTGGGCGATGAAGTGTGGAAGCGCTTCCCCTGGGCCTGCGGCGCGGATGGCGCCTTCACCCTGCCCACCACCACCGACCCCGCCGAAGCCCTGCTGCGCCGCACCTGGAAGCCCACGCTCAGCGTGACCGGCGCCGAAGGCTTCCCCGCTCTGGGCAATGCCGGCAACGTGCTGCGCCCCTACACGGCCTTCAAGCTCTCGCTGCGCCTGCCTCCCCTGGTGGATGGCGCCAAGGCCGCGCAGGAACTCAAAGCCCTGCTCGAAGCCGACCCGCCGTACCAGGCCAAGGTCACCTTCCACAGCGACCACGGCGCGGCCACTGGCTGGAACGCGCCCACGCTCGCGCCCTGGCTGCACCAGGCGCTCGATTCGGCCTCGCAGTCCTTCTACGGTGCGCCGGTGGGCTTCATCGGCCAGGGCGGCACCATTCCCCTGATGAGCTTGCTGCAGCAGGGCTTCCCCAAGGCGCAGATGATGGTCTGCGGTGTGCTGGGCCCCAAGAGCAATGCCCACGGGCCCAACGAATTCCTGCACGTGCCCTACGGCAAGAAGCTCACCGCGGCCGTGGCCGGCGTGATCGCGGCCATGCCTTGAGGGGGTGGCGATGAAGCTGATGCGCTACGGCGAACCCGGCCGCGAACGCCCGGCCCTGGTCGATGCACAGGGCCAGGTGCGCGACCTCTCCGGGGTGATCCCCGACATCACCGCGCAGACGCTCACGCCCGAAGGGTTGGGCCGGCTGCGACAGGTCGATCCCTCCACGCTGCCGCTCGTCGCCTCGCCCGGGCGCATCGCTCCGCCCTGGTCGGGCCTGGGCAAGTTCGTCTGCGTGGGCCTGAACTACAGCGACCACGCGGCCGAGGCCGGCATGCCTGTGCCCAAGGAGCCCATCCTCTTCCTCAAGCCCAACGACTGCGTGGTGGGCGCGAACGACACCGTCGTGCTGCCGCAGGGCTCGCTCAAGGGCGACTGGGAGGTGGAGCTGGGCGTCGTGATCGGCCGCACGGCGCGCTACGTGAGCGAAAGCGACGCGCTGCAATTCGTGGCCGGCTACTGCGTGGTGAACGACGTGTCCGAACGCGAGTACCAGCTCGAACGCGGCGGCCAGTGGGACAAGGGCAAGGGCTGCGACACCTTCGGCCCGGTGGGCCCCTGGCTCGTCACCGCCGACGAGGTGGGCGACCCTCAGGCCCTGGACCTCTGGCTCGACCTCAACGGCGAGCCGCGCCAGCGCGGCAGCACCCGCACCATGGTCTTTGGCGTGGCCCCGCTCGTGAGCTACATCAGCCGCTTCATGACCCTGCGCCCCGGCGACCTCATCAGCACCGGCACGCCCCCCGGCGTGGGCATGGGCGCCAAGCCTCCGCGCTTCCTGCGCGACGGCGACGAACTGCGCCTGGGCATCACCGGCCTGGGCGAGCAGCACCAGCGCGTGCGCGCCTGGGACGCCGCGCTGCTGCGCGACTGAAGCGCAAGATCAGGCCGCGGCCACGCGCCGCTGCGCCGTCAGCCACACGATGCCGCCGGCCACCAGGGCCACGGGCAGCAGCGAGCCCCAGTTCAGCCAGCTCCAGCCCTGCGAGGTGATGAGCGCACCCGAGGCAAAGGAGGTGACGGCCATCGTGCTCATCACCCAGAAGTCCATCGCGGCCTGGGCGGTGGTGCGTTCCTCGGGGCGGTAGGCCTCGGTGAAGAGGGTCGTGCCCCCCACGTAGAGGAAGTTCCAGCCCACGCCCAGCAGCAGCAGCGCGATGAGGAACTGCATCAGGTCCACCCCCGACAGGGCCACGGCGATGCAGCCCAGGTTGAGGGCCACGCCGGCCCACAGCACTTTCACCGCACCGAAGCGCTTGATCAGGTGACCCGTGAAGAAGCTGGGCACGAACATGCCCAGCACATGCCACTCCAGCACCAGCGCGGTGTGGCGGAACTCGTGGTGGTGGTGCTGCATGGCGATCGGCGTGGCGGCCATCAGCAGGTTCATCACGCCAAAGCCCAGCGCGGCACACATCACCGCCACGATGAAGACCGGCTGGCGCGCGATCTCGCGCAGGGGGCGTCCGGGGTGGGCCGGGTCGGCCTGGGGCAGGGCGGGGAAGTGGATGAAGCTCAGCACGGCGAGCGACAGCAGCGCCACACCGGCCAGCGCGGCATAGGCGCCGGCAAAGGGCACGCTGAACCAGTCGCGGGTGTGATGAGCGAGGTTGGGGCCGATCACCGCGCCCAGGATCCCACCGGCCAGCACCCAGGAGATGGCTTTTTCCTTCGCGGCCGGTGGCACCAGCTCGACGGCCGCAAAGCGGTAGAGCGCGGCATTGGCGTTGTAGTAGCCGGCCATCACCGTGGCGGCCACCAGCAGCCAGAACTGGCTTGTGGCCGCTGCATAGGCGCACAGCGCGGCCGCGCCGATGGCCACCAGGAGCCCAGCCTGGAAGGAACGCTTGCGGCCCCAGGCCCGCTGCGTGCGGGCCACCACCCCGGTGGCCAGGGCCCCGCCCACCACATAGCCCATCACCGGCAGGGTGGCCATCCAGGCCACCGGCGCCAGCGCCAGCCCCACCAGCCCGTTGATGGCGATGAAGGTGACGTTGTTGGTCATGAAAAAGCCCTGACACAGCGTCAGGAGCCAGAGATGGTGGTTCATGGCGGCGGTTGGAGATGGGGAGCCCCAAGTGTCGCCGCAAACGTGAACGGCCGTCAGACCACGGCAAGGGCCGCCAGCACGGCCAGTGGCGCGGTTTCGGCGCGCAGCACGCGCGGGCCCAGGTTCACGGGGCGATGGCCGAGCGAGCGGGCCAGGTCTTCCTCGGCGGGGCTCAGGCCGCCTTCGGGGCCGCTCAGCAGGACCAGGGAGCCCTCGGCCGGCAGTTCGCGCAGCGCCTGCGGCAGCGGCAAGGCATCGTCCCGCAGGCTGAGCACCCAGCGCGTGGCACCGGCATCGAGGGCCGCCAGGCCCTCCCGCAGGGGCTGCACCCCATGCACGGCGGGCACGCGGGTGCGTCCGCTCTGTTCGGCCGCAGCCACGGCCACGCCCTGCCAGTGGGCCTGCTTCTTCTGCGCGCGCTCGCCGGCCAGGCGCAGCACCGAGCGCTCGCACACCAGGGGCGCGAAGGCGGCCGCCCCAAGTTCGGTGGCCTTCTCCACGAGCCAGTCCATGCGCTCGTTGGCGGGCATGCCTGCGGCCAGAGTCACCCGTCGCGGCAACTCTCGATCGGTGCGCAGGTGTAGATCGACGCGGACGTCCACGTCCTGGCGACCCATGCGGGTGACGGTGGCGGCCCATTCGCCCCCCTGACCGTTGAAAAGCACAAGACCGTCACCGGGCTGCAGGCGAAGCACCTGCACATGCCGGGACGGTCCGGGAGGGAGGGTGAGGAGAAGGTCCCGAGCGAGGGGGGCATCCACGAAGAGGCGGGGCATGGGCACACAGTGTGCCAAAACCCCTGCCCCCCGGCTCGGGCGGGACTGGGCGATCAGCTGCCGGCGCGCTGGCTGCGCAGGTGCTGGATGGCCTCGGCGCGCACTTCCTCGCGGGTACGCACGCTGGCGAACTGCTCTTCGGGGAAGTAGGTGGCTTCACCGCCGAAGCTGAAGCCGTCGCGCAGGGCCTGGCGAGCCTCGGCACGCACTTCGGCGCGGCTGCGGGGCTGGGCCGCCACGGTGGTTTGCGGGAACACGGTGGCTTCACCGGCAAACACCACGGCGCGGTCGGCGGCATCGGCCTGGGCCTTGACTTCGGCGCGGGTCAGCTGGGACGTGGTGGGAATCTCGAAGATCGTGGCTTCCTGGGCGAAGGCACCGGCAGCGAAACCAGCGGAGAGGACGGCGGCGATCAGGGTCTTGGCGTTCATGATGAGGGCTCCATAGTGAGGGTTTCCGAATCGGGCCGACCGGGCTCATCCTGAGCGGCCCCTCGGTGAACCGACCGTCTTGCGGAGGGCATCGGTTCATCGATGGGATGAACTTTAGGTGTTAACCCTGAGCCGAAAAACGTCTTGGACTTCAATGAACAATTGCGAAATCTGCAAGGAACTCAGGACTTGAAATGGATCGATTGCATTCCATGCGCATATTCGCGAAGGTGATCGAGGTCGGCGGCTTTGCCGCTGCAGCGCGAGCCCTGGACCTCTCGGCCGCCGTGGTGACCCGGGCGGTGGCCGATCTGGAGGCTCACCTGGGCGCCCGGCTGATCCAGCGTACCACGCGCCGCCTGAGCCTGACCGACACCGGTGAGGCCTACCTCGAACGGGTGCGCCAGATCCTCGCTGACGTGGAGGAGGCGGAGGCACTGGCCCAGGCCGCCGTGCGGGAGCCGGCCGGTCACCTGCGCGTGGTGTGCCCGCCCGCTTTCGCGGTGCACCAGCTGGCCAAGCACCTGCCACGGTTTCGGGCGCGGTATCCGCAGGTGTCGCTCGAACTCACCGTGCCCGGGCCGGTGGAAACCGTCCACGAATCCCACGACGTGAGCATCCTGATGCTGGGCTCCAAGCCGCTGGACGGTCATTTCGTCGCCCGGCGTCTGGCCCGCTCCGAGGTCATCACCTGTGCCTCTCCCGACTATCTCGAGCGCCGTGGCCGACCCCGGCATCCGTCGGAGCTGATGGGTCACGATTCGCTTCTGCCACCGTCGAGCATTCTGCAAGGCGGCATCAGTTTCCAGCGCGGGATCGATGCCCGAGGGCATGCCGAGGAAACCGTGGTGCATGAACCGCAGGCCACCGTGCTGAGCACCGCCCACCTGGACACCACCTATGCTGCGGCCCTGGCCGGCATGGGCATCGCCGGCTTGCCCTCCTTCGTGGTCGCCGACGCCCTCCTGGAGCATGCCCTCGAGCGGGTGCTGCCCGAGTGGCAGGTCCTCACGACGCAGATCTATGCGGCCATCCCCACGCGCAAGCACCTGCCGGCCCGCACGCGGGCCTTTCTGGATTTCCTGGTCGAGACCTTCGGCGGGGAGGACCACGATCCCTGGCTCGCCGCAGCGGGCTGCGAGACCCCGGGGTATGGCTGCGGCCCGGCGGTGGGCGACATGGCGCTGAGAGCCGCGATGGCCTGACTCAGAAGGTGTAGCCCACCCGACGCTGTTCGCCCGCCACCTTCTCGAGCAGCTGGGCCAGCGCTGCGAACTCGCGGTAACGGCTGGCCACACGGTGGGCATGGCGCCACACCAGCGGCAGATCCTTCAGGTAGCCCTCCTTGCCGTCACGGTGATAGAGGCGGCAGAAGATGCCCAGCACCTTGAGGTGGCGTTGCAGGCCCATCCACTCCAAGTCGCGCCAGAACTCGCCGAAATCGGAGCGCACCGGCAGGCCGGCGTGGCGGGCACCTTCCCAGTAGCGGACGGCCCAGTCGATCTGCTGGGCTTCGTCCCATTCGACATAGGCGTCGCGCAGCAGCGAGACCAGGTCGTAGGTGATGGGGCCCCAGACGGCGTCCTGGAAGTCGAGCACGCCGGGATTGCTCGCGCTGCCGGGTTCGCCGCACAGCATCAGGTTGCGGCAGTGGTAGTCGCGGTGCACCAGCACGGCCGGCTGGTCCAGGGCGTTGGCCAGGAGGTGCTCGAAGCTGCGTTCGAGCACGGCCTGTTCCTTCTCGCTCAGCACCAGGCCCTGATGGCGGGTGATGTACCAGTCGGGGAAGAGCTGCATCTCGCGCAGCAGCAATGCGCGGTCATAGGCCGGAACCTGCGTGCGGACCTCGAGGCCTTGCAGCCGCACCAGGGCGGCCAGGGCGTCGCGGTAGAGCGCGTCGGCCTGGTCGGGGCGGTCGGTGAGCGCCTGCAGGTAGGTGGTGGAACCGAGATCGGACAGCAGCATGAAGCCCTCGGCTTCGTGCCAGGCCAGGATTTCAGGGGCTTGCAGGCCGGCGGCGCGCAGCAGGCGGGCCAGCTGGACGAAGGGGCGGCAATCTTCGTGGCTGGGCGGGGCGTCCATCACGATGCGCGTGCCGTGGGCAGTGTCGATGCGCAGGTAGCGGCGAAAGCTCGCGTCCGCGCTGGCCGGGCGCACCGAGCCGGGCACGAGCCCCAGGCCTTGCAGGCTGTCCAGCCAGGCGTGGAAGGAACGCTCCCGCGCGGGGTCGCTCCACGACACGGTCGAGACGGGGGAGGACGCGGGGGAGACGGGCTCGATGGGGCTCATGCACGGGTCGTGAAATAATCGATCGATTCTACAAACCCCCGCCGGCGCCTTCGGCGGACAAAGCCCGCAGCTTCGCTTTGCCACGCCTCGTACTGTCTGCTCGTCTTCCGTTGCTGGCCTGGACGCTGGCGGGCGCCTGCGCGACGGCGGCGCCCGCCGGGGAGGCGCCCGTGCCCATCGTGTTGCGTGCGCAGGAATTGAGCGGCCAGGTGGGAGGGCCGACGGTGGCCCAGGGGGAGGTGGCGCTGTCGCAGGGACCGCTGGAGATCGAAGCCGATCGCCTGGAATACGACCCCGATACCGGCGTGGCCAAGGCCCAGGGGGGCGTGGTCGTGCGTCGCGACGGCAACGTCTTTCGCGGCCCGGAGCTGCAACTGCAGATCGAGCGTTACGAAGGCTTCTTCCTGCACCCGGCCTATCACTTCGACGTCACCGGCGCCGGCGGGCAGGCCGCGCGGCTGGATTTCCTCGGCCGCAACCGAGTGGCGGCCATCGACGCGACCTATTCCAGCTGCACGCCGGACGACACCGGCAGCTACGCCTGGGTGCTCGAAGCCAGTGGCGTGAAGCTCGATTTCGAGAACAACGAAGGGGTGGCCACCGGCGCCGTCCTGCGCTTCTACGGTGTGCCCATCCTCGGGGCACCGGTGCTCAGCTTTCCCATCACCGACGCACGCAAGTCGGGCTGGCTGCCGCCGTCCATCAACCTCGACAGCCGCAGCGGCCTCGAAGTGGCGGTGCCCTACTACTGGAACATCGCACCGCAGCTGGACATGACGCTCACTCCCAGCCTGTCCACGCGCCGCGGTGCCGGGCTGGGCAGCGAGCTGCGCTACCTGCTGCCGAATCACTCGGGCGAGATGCAGCTCGAACTGCTGCCCAATGACCGGACAACCGGCGAGCGGCGCGACCTGCTGCACCTGCAGCACCGTGGTGCACTTCCGCTGGAGGGACGCTACCGCTGGACCCACACCCGGGCCTCCGATGACGAGTACTGGAAGGATTTCGAGCGCAACATCCCCAGCCTCACGCCGCGGCTGCTGGCCAGCGATCTGCGCACCGACTGGGGCGGGCGGGGGCGCTGGCAGGCTTACGCCCGTGTGCAGCGCTGGCAGGTGCTGCAGGACCTGGAGGCGCCGATCGATGCCCCCTACGCCCGGGCCCCCCAGCTCGGGCTGCGCCGCAGCTGGGGCGAGGCTGTGGGGCCGCGCTTCGACCTCGAACTCGAATACAACCGCTTCGAACTCCCCGACGCTGCCGCCGGACGGCCCGAGGGTCAGCGCACGCATGCGCTGGGGCGCCTGTCCTGGCCGCTGCTCGACACACCCGGTGCCTTCCTCACCCCGCGCCTGGACTTCAATGCCGCGAGCTACCGCCTGGACGAGCCCAGCCTGAGCGGTGGGCGCGATCGCGCGTCCCGGTTCATCCCCAGCGTCAGCCTCGACGGGGGCTTGCGCTTCGAGCGCGATGCCACCTGGTTCGGCCGCAACTACCTCCAGACGCTCGAGCCGCGGCTGCTCGTCGTCCACACCCCCTTCCGCGAGCAGGCCGACCTGCCCAACTTCGACAGCGCGGGCAAGGACCTGAACTTCACCACCTTGTTCGATGCCAACCCCTTCTCAGGGGTGGACCGGGTGGCCGACGCGCGCCAGGTCACGGCCGGTGTCGATTCCCGCCTCATCGATCCTTCCTCCGGTGCCGAGGTGCTGCGTCTGGGCGTGGCCCAGCGCTACCTGTTCGCCGACCAGCGCATCACCCCGGAAGGGGTGCCCTTCACCCAGCGCTCCAGCGACCTGCTGCTGCTGGGTTCGACCAGCGTCATCCCGTCCTGGACCCTGGGCGGGTCGGTGCAGTACAACCCGGAGATCAAGCGCACCGCCCGCTCCACGCTGTCGGCGCGCTACTCGCCCGGCCCGTTCCGCACGCTCAGCGCCCGCTACAGCCTGGTGCGCAACGCCAGCGAACAGATGGATGTCGGCTGGCAGTGGCCGGTGTACACCGGGTCGGGGCGCGGCGCCGGGGACGGTTGCAGCGGTCGCTGGTACAGCGTGGGTCGCTTCAACTACAGCCTGGCGGAATCTCGCATCACCGATTCTCTGCTGGGCTTCGAATACGACTCGGGGTGCTGGATCGGGCGGGTGGTGGCCGAGCGACGCTCCACAGGCCAGCAGGAAGCCGTGACGCGGCTGATGCTGCAGCTGGAGTTCGTGGGCCTGTCGCGGCTGGGCAGCAACCCCTTGCGGACCTTGAAGGACAATATCCCCGGTTACCAGCTGCTGCGCGAGTGAACGCGCGGTCGGCTTCTGCATCTCATGCCCATGACCCCACACTTTCTGAGGCGTCTCCTTCCGCATGGCCTGCGCGTCCTGGCCGCTCCCCTGTTGCTGACCGGCGCGCTGCTCGCCCCTGCGGTGTCCGTGGCCCAGCTGAGCGCGCCTGCGCGGGGCGACTACATCGTGGCCGTGGTCAACCAGGAGCTCGTGACCTACAGCGATGTCATGCGCCGCCTGCAGGCCATCGAGCAGGACGCGGCACGCAGTGGCGCACGCCTGCCGGCGCGTGAGCAACTGCTCAATGACGTGGTCAATGCCCTGATCGATGACCGCGCCCAGCTGTCCCATGCCCGGGACACCGGCCTGCGCGTGGACGAGGCCGAACTCGACCGGGCGGCTGCCAACGTGGCGGCCCAGAACCAGCTCACCCTGCCCCAGTTCCGCGAGCGGCTGGCCGCCGAGGGGCTCGACTACGCGCGCTTTCGCAACAATCTGCGCGACCAGATCCTGCTTCAGCGCGTGCGCGAGCGCGAGGTGCAAGGCCGCATCCGGGTCACCGAGGCCGAGATCGACGACTATCTCGCCGAGCAACGCAACCAGCGGGCTGGCGCGCAGGAGTACGACATCGCCCAGTTGCTCGTGGCGGTGCCCGAAGGGGCCAGTGACGCCGTCGTGGCCGAGCGGCGTGCCAGGGCCGAAGCGCTGCTGGCCCGGGCCCGCGCCGGTGAAGACTTCGCCGCGCTGGCCCGTGCGCATTCGGAGGGTGCGAATCGTGAAGAGGGGGGGCGCCTGGGCATGCGGCCGGCGTCGCGTCTGCCGGAGCTGTTCCTGACGGCCGTCGAACCGCTGAAAGCCGGTGAGGTGGCGCCCGCGCTGGTGCGCTCTGGAGCCGGTTTCCATGTGCTCAAGCTGCTCGATCGCCGGGGCGGCAGCGCGGACACCATCACCCAGACGCGGTCGCGCCACATCCTGCTGCGCCTGTCGCCCCAGCTCACTGCGGAAACCGCCTTGCGCCGGCTGGCCGAGTACAAGCGCCGGGTGGAGCAGGGGGAGGCGGGCTTTGCCCAGCTTGCTCGCGAGTTCTCCGAGGATGGCAGCGCTGCGCAGGGTGGCGACCTGGGTTGGGCCAGCCCCGGGCAGTTCGTCCCTGAGTTCGAGCGCGTGATGACCGATTTGCCGACCGGGCGCATCTCCGAGCCCTTCCTGTCGCGTTTCGGCGCCCACTTGATGCAGGTCACCGACCGCCGCCAGGCCCAGGTGGATCCGCGCGAACAGCGTGAACTGGCCCGCAACGCCCTGCGCGAACGCAAGTACGAGGAAACCTACGAGGAGTGGGCCCGCGAGATCCGCGAGCGTGCCTTCATCGACATCCGCATCCAGCCGCAGCTGTGAAGCACGCTCCGCGCAAGCGCTTCGGCCAGCACTTCCTCACCGACACGTCGGTGCTCGATGCCATCGTGCGCGCCATCGACCCCCGTCCCGGCGAGGCCCTGGTGGAGATCGGCCCGGGGCTCGGCGCCCTGACCGACCCGCTGGTGTCGCGCTGCGAGCGGCTGACGGTGATCGAACTCGACCGCGACCTGGCCGCGCGCCTGCGCAAGCGCACCGAGCTTGAGGTGATCGAGGCCGACGTGCTCACCGTGGACTTCAGTGCGCTGGCCCGTGAACGCGGGCAGCGCCTGCGCGTGGTGGGCAACCTGCCCTACAACATCTCCTCGCCGATCGCCTTCCACCTGCTTGCGCATGTGGAGGCCATCGCCGACCAGCACTTCATGCTGCAGAAGGAAGTGGTCGATCGCATGGCGGCTTCGCCGGGCGACAAGGACTACGGGCGCCTGAGCGTGATGCTGCAGTGGCGCTACGACATCGAATCGCTTTTCGAGGTGCCGCCGCAGGCCTTCGATCCGCCGCCGCGCGTCGATTCAGCCGTGGTGCGCATGCTGCCGCTGCCCACCCCCCCGGCCCTCGATGCCGCGCTGCTGGGCGAACTGGTGGCCGTGGCCTTCTCGCAGCGGCGCAAGCTCCTGCGTCATACCCTGGGCCGCTGGCTCGAGGCGCGTGGCTTCGGCGGCAACTTTGACGTGCAGCGTCGCGCCGAGGAGGTGCCGGTGGCCGAGTACGTGACGCTGGCCCAGGCCTGCGCAGGCTGAGCAAAGAAAAAGCGGCTCGAAGGAGCCGCTTGGGAGAGGTGGGTGGCGCCGTGACTGGTCAGGCGGCCACCAGCCACGCCGAGGTATCGAACGCGCTGCTCATCATCGGCATGTGTGTGCCGAAGCTGGGGCCGGTGGTCTTGACCGCCTTGGCGGCCGGCTTCACCGTGATCTCGCTTTGGGCCATCTCGCTGGCCCGCTCCCATGACCCGATTTCCTGGGAGCGGGCTACAGAAAAGAATAGAAACATCGGAAGGGGACTTTCCGATCGCCCCAGAAGTCGGCCGCATCGCGGAAGACATCGAGCAGCTGCTCGCGGGCCTCCCGGTCGAAGCGGGGGTTGTCGGGAATCTGCTCCAGCACCACGATGAAGCCCGGCTGCGGGCCCGACTTGTTCACCAGGTCGGTCAGGCAGTCGTACAGGGCGTCAAAGTTCTTGCCGAAATGCGCCGGGAACAGAAAGGCCTCGGCGATGCCTTCCAGCACCTCTTGCTTGGTCTGGGCCTGGCCCAGGTTGGCATACAGGAAGTGCTGACCGGTGTCTTGTGCGGCCCGCATCAGGTCCTCCACCCGGAAGGCCCGGATGGACTGGACGATGTTCGGACGGACGGTCTGCAAAAGCATGGTCACGATCCTCTTTGCTTCAAAAGCGGCTCATTCGATGATCCGGCGAAAACTCGCGTAATGGTCATCGGTGTAGTAACAGACTTCAGGCTTCGTGGGGGGCTGACCGCCGCAGACGATGCGTCGCGCACCGCGGTGACGCACCCCCGGCGTCCTGACCGTGTACTCGCGATAATGCCCGCGAGGCTTGGCCGGCAACAACCGCTCGCGGTTGAAGAACACGGTTCCGTCCTTGTCGTACGGGAAGGGGCCTCCCGCGAGGATGAGACGGTGGGTGTCCTGAGCTTGCCGGGGCAAGTCGGTCAGCGCGACGACAGCGCTGTCGGCCGGTCCGCTCGGTGCGGGCCCCTTGGCCCATGGCGCACCATGCCCCAAGGCAATCACTGCGACTGCGGCGGTAGTGACTCCTAACTTGCGGAGCGACTGCCACCGAAGTGACCATGCAGCGGTTGCCACGGGTTTTCCCTGAATCCTGAAGCTGTCATGGTACCGAAACGGCACCAAAACCACAAGGCTGTGCCTCAAATTTCAGCAGAACCGAAGGGCCTTCGGAAGCAAAAATGTGAGTGCACACTGAACAAGAAACATCGGTGAACAAATGTTCTTCTGGTGGCGTGCGGGTGCTGTCGGACACGCCAGCCTCCCCGGGGCACCGCCTGGGTGCGCCTCGGGGTGACCCAGGCTGGGGCGTACTGGGTCAGCGGCTGGAGTTCGCGTCGGCCACGGCCAGGGCCGTCATGTTCACGATGCGCCGCACGGTGGCCGAGGGGGTGAGGATGTGCACCGGCTGGGCCGCACCCAGCAGCACCGGCCCGATGGCGATGCCCCCGCCGGCGGCGGTCTTGAGCAGGTTGTAGCTGATGTTGGCCGCGTCGATGTTGGGCAGCACCAGCAGGTTGGCCTCGCCGCTGAGGGTGGTGTTGGGCATCAGGGCCTTGCGCGCGGCCGCATCCAGGGCGACATCGCCATGCATCTCGCCGTCGATCTCGAGCCAGGGCGCTTGGGCGCGGATCAATTCCAGGGCCTGGCGCATCTTCACGGCCGAGGGCTGGTTGCTGGAGCCGAAGTTGGAGTGCGACAGCAGCGCGGCCTTGGGCTGCAGGCCGAAGCGCAGCATCTCCTCGGCCGCCAGCACGGTGATCTCGGCCAGCTGCTCGGCACTGGGGTCGTGGTTGACGTGGGTGTCCACCAGGTAGACCTGGCGGCCGGGCAGGATGAGGCCGTTCATGCAGGCGTAGGTGTTCACACCCGCCCGCCGACCGATCACCTGGTCGATGTACTGCAGGTGCATGGCCGTGGTGCCCCAGGTGCCGCACAGCATGCCGTCCACCTCGCCCTTGTGCAGCAGCATCGCGCCGATGAGGGTGAGCCGGCGGCGCATCTCGATCTTGGCGAGCTGCTGGGTCACCCCCTTGCGTTCGGTCATGCGGTGGTAGGTCTGCCAGTAGTCGCGGTAGCGGTGATCGAACTCGGTGTTGACCACGTCGTAGTCCCGGTCTTGCTGCAGCCTCAGGCCGAAGCGTTCGATGCGCTGCTTGATCACCTCGGGGCGGCCGATCAGCGTGGGGCGGGCCAGGTTTTCATCCACGACCACCTGCACGGCGCGCAGCACGCGCTCTTCCTCCCCTTCGCAGTACACCACGCGCTTGTTCCTGGCGCGCTTGGCCACGTTGAAGATGGGCTTCATCGTGGTGCCTGAGGCGTAGACGAAGCTTTGCAGCTTCTCGCGGTAGGCGTCGAGGTCGGCGATGGGGCGGGTGGCCACGCCCGAGTCGGCCGCGGCTTTCGCCACGGCCGGGGCGATCTTGATCATCAGCCGCGGGTCGAAGGGCTTGGGGATCAGGTACTCGGGGCCGAAGCTCAGGGTGGCGCCGGCGTAGGCGGCCGCCACCACCTCGCTCTGCTCGGCCTGGGCCAGCTCGGCGATCGCGTGCACGGCCGCCACTTCCATCTCATCGGTGATGGTGGTGGCCCCGCAGTCCAGGGCGCCGCGGAAGATGTAGGGGAAGCACAGGACGTTGTTGACCTGGTTGGGGTAGTCGGTGCGGCCGGTGGCCATGATGGCGTCGTCGCGCACGGCCTTCACGTCCTCGGGCAGGATCTCCGGGGTGGGGTTGGCCAGGGCCAGGATGAGGGGCTTGGGGGCCATCTTCGCCACCATCTCCGGCTTGAGCACGCCGCCGGCCGACAGGCCGAGGAAGATGTCGGCGCCCTCGATCACCTCGGCCAGCGTGCGCGCCGAGGTGGCCTGGGCGAACTGGGCTTTGTCCGGGTCCATCAGCTCGGTGCGTCCCTGGTACACCACCCCCGCGATGTCGGTGACCCAGATGTTCTCGCGCGGGATGCCCAGCTTCACCAGCAGGTTCAGGCAGGCCAGCGCGGCAGCCCCGGCGCCGGAGGTGACGAGCTTGACTTTGTCCAGCGGCTTGCCCACCACCTTCAGGCCATTGATGATGGCCGACCCGACGACGATGGCCGTGCCGTGCTGGTCGTCGTGGAAGACGGGGATCTTCATGCGCTCGCGCAGCTTGCGCTCGACGTAGAAGCAGTCCGGTGCTTTGATGTCTTCGAGGTTGATGCCGCCGAAGCTGGGCTCGAGCGCGGCGATGATGTCCACCAGCTTGTCGAGGTCGTGTTTTTCGTTGATCTCGAGGTCGAAGACGTCGATGCCGGCGAACTTCTTGAACAGCACGCCCTTGCCTTCCATCACCGGCTTGGCTGCCAGCGGGCCGATGTCGCCCAGGCCCAGCACGGCGGTGCCGTTGGTGACCACGGCCACGAGGTTGCCGCGGGAGGTGTAGCGGAAGGCGTTGGCCGGATCGGCGACGATTTCCTCGCAGGCGGCCGCCACCCCGGGGGAATAGGCGAGTGCCAGGTCGCGCTGGTTGACCAGCTGCTTGGTGGCGGCGATGGCCACTTTGCCCGGCGTGGGGAACTCGTGGTACTCGAGGGCGGCCTGGCGAAGTTCGGCGCGTTTGTCTTCGGCGGAGGGCATCGTGATCCTTCGTGAGCTCGGGCGAATGGTGCGCTGCGGACCGCAGGCGGTGGGCAAGGATTGTAGGAGCGGGGCATCGGCCCGGCGTGCGCTTCGCGCATGGCCCGATGCCCTTTGCACATGGGCTGCCAGTGTGGCAAAGGGCAGCCGGTGGCGTGATTCGCAAAAGTGCGTAGGCCCGCGGCCCGCCGCGCGGTGGATAGTGCAGGAGCCGGTGCCACCCGCCGCGCGCCGCCGGGCGCCGCACAGGTCACAATCCCATGATGTCCACCGAGCTGCCTTCGCCCCTGCGGCCGCGCCCCCGGCGCCGGCTGATGCTCTGGGGCGCCCTGGTGGGCCTGCTGGTGGTGGCGCAGACGGCGCTGGTCAAACTGACGGTGGAGTACGAGACGGCCCGTGCCCAGGACCGGGTCGAGCGGGCCGCGGCCGAGGCCGGGGGCGAGATCCGCCAGAGCCTGTCACGCGACCTGCAGAGCCTGCAGGCCCTGCTCTGGAACGAGCCGTCCTTGCCGCAGTGGCGCGCGGATGCTGCCGATCTGCTGCGCTCGCGCCGCGAGCTGGTGCGCATCGAGCGTCGCGCGTTGGACTTCAGCCTCCTGATGGGTGTGGACAGTCCGTACCGCAACCCTCTGTTCACGGTGATCCCGCGCGACGAATTGCGCGTCGATGCCGAGGTGGCCTGCGCCAACGCGCGCCGCCTGGCCGGACCGGCGTACTCGCGCAGCTATTTCGTCCCCTTGCCCGGCGGCCTCGGGCTGGAGGTCATGGATGTGTGCGTGCCGGTGACCGAGCGGGCGCAGCCCACCGGCTTCATGGTCGCCACCTATGCGCTGCACAGCCTCCTCGTGGAGGCTGTGGCCGCCGAGACCGCCAAGGGGCATGAGCTGGCCTTCGTGGAGGGCGACGGCACGCGGCTGGCGCGTGCGGGTTCGGTGCCGCGAGGCCAGGGGGTCTTCGTGGCCCAGCGCCTCATCGACCTGCCTGGCGCCACCTTGCAGCTGCGCCTGGACAGCGGCGCCGGCCAGCCGGCGCTGATCCCCAACCTCGCCGTGGCCCTGGTGCTGGGCCTGTCGCTGGCCCTGGCGGCGGTGGTGGCCCTGCTGGCGCGCGACGTGCGCCGCCGTGCGCAGGCTGAGCAGGACCTGGCCGAGGCCCTGGCATTTCGCAAGGCGATGGAGGATTCACTGGTCACCGGCTTGCGCGCGCGCGACCTGGAGGGGCGCATCACCTATGTGAACCCGGCCTTCTGCGCCATGGTGGGTTTCGAGCCGCATGAGCTGATCGGCAAGACGATCGGCCCGCACTCCCCACCCTACTGGCCGCCGGAGATGGTGCAGGAGTACACGCAGCGCCAGCAGGTGCGCCTGTCCGGCACGCTGCCGCCGCGCGAGGGCTTCGAGACCACCTTCATGCGTCGCAACGGGGAGCGCTTTCCGGTGATGATCTACGAGGCGCCGCTCGTGGATCGTGAGGGCCACCAGGCCGGCTGGATGGGCGCCGTGCTCGACCTGAGCGACCAGAAACGCGTGGAAGAGGTGTCGCGCCAGCAGCACGAGAAGCTGCAGGCCACGGCCCGGCTGGCCACGGTGGGCGAGATGGCATCGCTGCTGAGTCACGAGCTCAACCAGCCGCTGGCCGCCATCTCCAGCTACGCCACGGGGTCGGTCAACCTGATGCGAGACGGCCAGGTCGATGCCGGCACGCAGGCCATGATTCTCCAGGCCTTGCAGCGCATCGCCGAGCAGGCCGAACGTGCCGGTCGTGTGATCAAGAGCGTGCACGACTTCGTTCGCCGGCGCGAACACATCCGTGAAGCCATCCGCGCCGACCAGATCATCGACGCGGTGATGCCGCTGGTGCGGCTGCAGGCACGCAAGAGTGCCACGCGCATCGAACTTGACTGGCCCCAGCCGGTGCCGCGTGTGGTGTGTGATCGCACCATGGTCGAGCAGGTGCTGCTCAATCTCACGCGCAACGCCATCCAGGCGATGGAAGACCAGCCACTCGAGCGCCGTGTGCTGCTCATCCGCGTGCGTCAGCTCGATGCGCGCTGGGTGGCGTTTTCCGTGATCGACCGGGGCCCGGGCATCGCCCCCGAGGTGGCGGCCCGGTTGTTCACACCCTTCTTCACCACGCGCCGCGAAGGCATGGGCCTGGGCCTGAGCCTGTGCCGCACCGTGATCGAGCAGCACGGGGGGGCGCTGGTGTTCGACAATGGCGCCGACGGCGTGGGGACCGAATTCCGCTTCACCCTGCCAGCCGAAGGACCGGGCGCGCGCCGGCCCCAGGCGGCCACCCCGGCGCCGAGTGCAACCGAGGAAAGCTCACCATGACCACCCCCGTGGCAACCGGCATTCCCACCGTCTATCTGGTGGACGACGAGGATGTGTTGCGCGATGCGCTGGCCTGGCTGCTGCGTTCGCGCCGCCTGCTCTCGGAAGGCTATGCCTCGGCTGAGGCCTTCGAGGCCTGGCTCGACCAGCGACGCATCATCGGCCCCCTGGATCTGCGCGACCCGAGCTGTCTGCTGCTGGATGTGCGCATGCCCGGCATGAGCGGACTGGCGCTGTTCGATCGGCTGATCGAGCGCGGCCTGGTCGAGGCCCTGCCGGTCATCTTCCTCACGGGCCACGCCGACGTGCCCACGGCCGTGGCGGCGGTCAAGCGTGGCGCCTTCGATTTCGTCGAGAAGCCGTTCTCCGACAACGCCCTGGTCGATCGCGTCGAGCAGGCCCTGGCGCGCAGTGCCGAAGTGCTGGGGCGACTGCGTCATGCCCAGACCATCGAGCGTCGCCTGGCCGAGCTCACCGACCGTGAGCGCGATGTGATGCGCCTGGTGGTGGAGGGCCGGCCCAACAAGCTCATCGCCGACGAGCTCGACATCAGCGTGCGCACGGTGGAGGTTCACCGCGCCCGGGTGTTCGAGAAGATGGACGTGAAGTCGGCGGTCGAGCTGGCCAACCTCCTGCGCGAGCTGCCCTCCTACTCTGCCTGACCATGTCCCTGGGCGAATTCGACCTGATTGCGCGCTACTTCACGCGCCCCGTGCAGCGTGCCGCGCTGGGCGTGGGCGATGACTGCGCCTTGCTGCGCATCGAGCCGGGCATGCAGCTGGCGACCTCGGCCGACCTGCTGATCGAGGGCCGGCATTTCCTGTCCACCGTGGCGCCCGACCGGCTGGGCCACAAGGCCCTGGCGGTCAACCTGTCCGACCTGGCCGCCTGCGGGGCCCGGCCCCTGGCCTTCACGCTCAGCCTGGCCCTGCCCCAGGCCGAGGCCGCGTGGCTGGAAGGCTTCTCGCGCGGCTTGTTCACCCTGGCCGATGCGCACGGCTGCGAGCTGGTGGGCGGCGACACCACGCGTGGACCGCTGGCGATCAACGTGAGCATCTTCGGCGAGGTGCCCGCCGGGCAGGCCCTGCTGCGCAACGGCGCCCGGCCGGGTGACGACGTCTACGTGAGCGGTCGCCTGGGCGATGCCCGGCTGGCGCTGGAGGTGTTTCGGGGCATGGTGAGCCTGCCTGGCGAAGACTTCGACCGGGTGCGCCTCGCGATGGAATGCCCGCAGCCGCGCGTGGCCCTGGGCCTGGCCCTGCGCGGGGTGGCCCATGCCGCGATCGACCTGTCCGACGGCCTGCTGGGCGACCTGGGCCACGTGCTGCAGCGCTCCGGTTGTGGCGCACGCCTGGACGTGGACGCCGTGCCGCGCAGCGACGATCTGGCCGCCCAGCCGCTGGCCCTGCAGCGCCTGTGCACCCTGGCCGGTGGCGACGATTACGAGTTGCTGTTCACTGCCCCGGCCGCCAAGCGCGAGGCCGTTGCCCGAGCCGCCAGGGCGGCTGGTGTGCCGGTGACCCGCATCGGCCAGGTGGAGCCGGAGCCCGGCCTGCGCCTGGTGGATGCTTCGGGGCAGGCCCTGCCCAACACCTGGTCCTCCTTCGACCATTTCCTGGATCCATCCCGATCGTGAACGCTGCCGTCCCCGACATGAGCCTGGCCTCGCCGCCCCCCGAGGGCCCCGTGCGTCCCACGGGGCGCTTCCTCTGGTCGCATCCGGCGCATGCGATCGCGCTGGGTTTCGGCAGCGGCTTGAGCCCCTGGGCGCCCGGCACCGTGGGCACCCTGTGGGCCTGGCTGAGCTTCCTGGTGCTCGATCGGTGGCTGGACGATCGCCAGTGGGCACTGCTGCTGGGCGCCGGCCTGCTCGTCGGCTGGTGGGCCTGCACGCTCACGGCCCGTCACCTGCACACCAAGGACCCCGGCTGCATCGTGTGGGACGAGATCCTCGCCTTCTGGGCGGTGCTGTGGCTGGTGACGCCCACGACCGGCGAGGCGCTGTGGTCGCGGCATCTGGCGGCCTTCATCCTCTTCCGCGCCTTCGACTCCATCAAGGCCGGCCCGGTGGGCTGGGCCGACCGCGTGTTCCGGGGAGGCGGCTGGCGCGGCGGATTCGGTATCCTCTTTGACGATCTGGTGGCGGCCCTGTGCACCCTGCTGGTGGTCGCGCTGTGGGTGTTCTTCAATTGATTCATGGACAGTCTCGGACTCGACCGCCTCGTGGAAGTGCAGGCCCTTGAAGGCCTGCTCACGGCGCTCGCCCAGGGCTTGAGGTCACAGCGCTGGCGGCTCGTCACGGCCGAGTCCTGCACCGGGGGGCTCGTGGCCGCCGCCTGCACCTCCATCGCCGGCTCCAGCGACTGGTTCGAGCGGGGCTATGTCACCTATTCCAACGAGGCCAAGACCGAGTCGCTGGGCGTGCCGGCCGAACTGATCGAGCGCCACGGCGCCGTCAGCCGCGAGGTGGCCATGGCCATGGTGATGGGGGCGCTACAACGCTCGGGGGCCCAGGTGGGCGTGGCCACCACCGGGATCGCCGGTCCCGGCGGCGGCAGCCCGCGCAAGCCGGTGGGCACGGTGTGGTTCGCCTGGGCGCGTGCCCAGGACTTCGTCGAGGCCGAGTGCCGGCATTTTCCCGGCGACCGCACCCGGGTGCGTGCTGCGGCCACCCGCCATGCCCTGCAGCGGGTGCGTTCCTTGCTGGAAGCCACTGCATGACGATCCTGCTGGCGGCGGCCTTCGATGCCGAGGAGGCGGCGCAATGGCAGGCCTGCCTCGAGGCCGCCCTGCCCGGCGAGCGCTGGGTGCGCCACCGTGAGGGGGCCGATGACATCGACATCGCCGTGGTGGCCAACCCGCCGCCGGGCAGCCTGGACGGCCTGTCCGGCCTGCGGCTGATCCAGTCGCTGTGGGCCGGGGTGGACAAGCTGCTGCGCGACCCGACGGTGCCGGCCGGCGTGCCGCTGGCGCGCATGGTCGATCCGGCGATGAACACGGCGATGGCCGAAACGGCGCTCTGGGCCGTGCTGCACCTGCACCGCGACCACGACCTCTACACCGTCCAGCAGCGCGAGAGATCCTGGCGGCAGCACCCGCAGCGCCGTGCTGACGAGGTCCACGTGGCGGTGCTCGGCCTGGGCGAGATGGGCCGCACCACGGCGCTGCGCCTGGTGGGCAACGGCTATCGCGTGAGCGGCTGGAGCCGACGCGGCGCCGAGGTGCCGGGCGTGATGGTGGCGCAGGGCCCGGAGGGCCTGCGTCGTGTGCTGGGCGAGGCCGACATCGTCATCAACCTGCTGCCGCTCACGCCCGACACGCAGGGCCTCTTCAACGCCACCATGCTGGCCGCGATGCGGCCGGGCGCTTCGCTCGTGAACCTGGCGCGGGGCGGGCATGTGGTGGAGGCCGACCTGCTGGCCGCGCTGGATGCCGGCCACCTGCGCCATGCGGTGCTCGACGTCTTCCGAGAGGAACCTCTGGCGCCGGATCACCCCTTCTGGGCCCACCCGCGTGTGACCGTGCGCCCCCATGTGGCGGCCGCGACCGATCCGCGCTCGGCGGCGCAGGTGGTGGCGCGCAACATCCTCGCGCTGCGCGAGGGCCGCCCCCTGGCCCACCTGGTGGACCGGTCCGCCGGTTACTGAGTCAGAGGCTTCAGCGCGAGGCAGCGCGGCCCCGCGGGTGTGGCCGGCCCGGTGATGCCGGCGCAGGGTTCGGCCAGCATCAGCGCCAGGCGGCGCAGGGCCTGCCAGGGTTCGGCGGGCCAGTCGGGGTGGGGCAGGCCCTTGACCAGGCCATCGCAGACCTGGGCGGCGTGCAGCAGCGCGGCCAGGGTGGTGTCGGTGAGCCGCGGCAGGGCCCGCTCGTAGAGCTTCTCCTTCACACCCCAGACCCGGTTCTCGCGCAGCGCCATGGGCAGCGGACGGCCCGCGGCCACGGCGTCCTTCACGCGCTTGAGTGCGCGGATGTCCTCGGCCAGCGTCCAGTGCACCAGCACGGCGGCCTCGCCCTCGGCCTCCAGGCCGTCGAGCATGCGCAGCACGCGGCCCACCTGGCCGGCCAGCACGGCTTCGGCGAGCTTGAAGACGTCGTAGCGCGCCACGTTCAGCACGGCCGCCTCCACCTGCTCGAAGCTCAGCTCGCCTTCGGGGTAGAGCAGGGCGAGCTTCTGGATTTCCTGGTGGGCGGCCAGCAGGTTGCCTTCCACGCGATCCGCGAAGAAGGCGAGTGTGCGCTGCCCGGCCTCGCCGGCCTGCACGCGCTGGCCCTGGGCCGACAGGCGCTGGGCGATCCATTGGGGCAGCACTCGGCGCTCGATGGGGTCGATGCGCAGGCTCACACCGGCAGCGTCGAGCGCGCTGAACCAGGCGCTGGCCTGTGTGGCCTTGTCCAGCCGCGGCAGCGTGACGAGCGTGACTACGTCCTCGCCCAGCCCGCCCTGCACGGCTTGCGCATAGCGCTGCAGGGCCTCGGAGCCTTCCTTGCCGGGCTTGCCGCCGGGGATGCGGATCTCGACGATGCGCTTGCTGGCGAACAGCGACAGCGCCTGCGCGCCGGCCAGCAGTTCGCTCCAGTCGAAATGGGCGCCGGCCACGGTGTAGACGCTGCGTTCGGTGTGCCCGGCGGCGCGGGCGGCCGCACGGATGGCATCCGCCGCCTCCTGCGCCAGCAGGGGTTCGTCGCCATGCAGGGTGTAGAGCCCGCGCAGGCCCTGGCGCAGGTGCTGGGGCAGTTGATCGAGGCGCAGCTGCATGGGGCTCAGCGCTGCAGGGCGGCCAGCCGCCGCACCACCTGGGCAGCGATGTCTTCGCGCATGCTGCGGGCCAGCTGCGCTTCTTCGCTTTCCTTGGCCAGGGCGGCGGTTTCGCTGTAGCTCATCAGCTGGTTCTGCTCGATCATGGTCTCGCGCAGCCACTCCTCGCCGTCGCCGGTGCGCAAGCGAAAGCGCAGGCGGGCCGTCAGCGACAGCTCGCGCACCTGGCCCGCGGCCGTGCGGCTGCTCACGGTGCGGTTGAAGCTGTCCTCGAGCACGTCGAACAGGGCATCGGCCTGGCGCGGGTCGTCCACGAGCTGCAGGTCGGGCACCGTCGCCAGCTGGCGGCGCAGCTCCTGACCCAGCGGCGAGAGGGGATCGAAGCCCAGACGCAGACGCCGGAAGGGCAGGGCCGTGGTGCCACGCAGCCGGAAGCCGCAGCCACCGAGCAGGCTCAGCGCGATCAGGCTGGACAGGGAGCGGCGGGAGACACGCAGCCCCACGGCTCAGACCACCACGTTCACGAGACGGCCCGGCACCACGACGATCTTCTTGGGCGGCTTGCCCTCGCCGAACTTCGCGAACTCGGGCGCGGCCAGCGCGGCGGCCTCGATCGTGGCCTTGTCGGCGTTGGCTGCCACCTTGATCGCCCCGCGCAGCTTGCCGTTGACCTGCAGCACGAGCTCGATCTCGTCCTGCACCAGCGCGGCCTCGTCCACCAGCGGCCAGGGTGCGTCGAGCAGGTCGCCGAAGCGTGCGGCATAGCCCAGCTCGCTCCACAGGCTGTGGGTGAGGTGGGGGCAGGCCGGGTAGAGCACGCGCAGCAGGATGCCCAGGCCTTCGCCCACGGCCCAGGCGGCGTAGTCGGCGTCCTGGGGGGTGCGCGCGTCGAAGCTTTCCAGGGCATTGAGCATCTTCATGCAGGCCGACACGACCGTGTTGTACTGCATGCGCTCGTAGTCGTGCGTGGCCTGCTGCAGCAGCCGGTAGATCTCCAGGCGCAGCTTCTTCACCTCGGCCGGCGCGGCGTGCCAGATGATCTCGGTGGCCAGCCCCGGCATCAGCATCTTCGCCGGCAGGTCGCGGTGGGCCTGGGCGTAGTTCCAGACGCGGCGCAGGAAGCGGTGGGCCCCCTCGACGCCGGCGTCGTTCCACTCCAGCGTGGCCTCCGGCGGCGAGGCGAACATCGTGAACAGGCGCGCGGTGTCGGCGCCGTAGCGGTCGATCAGTTCCTGCGGGTCCACGCCGTTGTTCTTGCTCTTGCTCATCGTGCCCACGCCCTCGTAGGTCACGGCCGAGCCGTCGCTCTTGAGCTTGGCGCCGGTGATGCGCCCCTGGTCGTCGTAGAGGTTCTCGACGTCGTGGGGCCAGAAGTACTCGATGCCGCCCTTGTCGGTGCGGCGCGAGTAGATGTGGTTGAGCACCATGCCCTGGGTGAGCAGTTTCGTGAAAGGCTCATCGACCTTCACCAGCCCCAGGTCGCGCATCACCTTGGTCCAGAAGCGGGCGTACAGCAGGTGCAGGATGGCATGCTCGATGCCGCCGATGTACTGATCCATCGGCATCCAGTACTGCGCCCCTTCGGCCACCATCTTGTCGTCGCGCTTCGGGTCGCAGTAGCGCATGAAGTACCACGAGCTGTCCACGAAGGTGTCCATCGTGTCGGTCTCGCGGCGCGCGGGTTGGCCGCAGCGGGGGCAGTCCACCTTCAGGAAGCTCTCGCACTTGTTCAGCGGATTGCCCGAGCCGTCGGGGATGAGGTCCTCGGGCAGCACCACAGGCAGGTCCTGCTCGGGCACCGGCACGGCGCCGCAGTCGTCGCAGTGGATGATGGGGATCGGTGTGCCCCAGTAACGCTGGCGGCTGATGCCCCAGTCGCGCAGGCGCCAGGTGGTCTTCTTCTCGCCCAGGCCCTTGGCAGCCAGCAGCTCGGCCACCTTGTCGACGGCGGCCTGGTAGGGCAGGCCGTCGAGCACACCCGATGCAATGCAGCGGCCCCGCTGCTTGTCGGCATACCACTCGGCCCAGGCTTCGGTCGAGTAAGTCTCGCCCTCGACGGCCACGACCTGCTGGATCGGCAGCGCGTACTTCTTCGCAAAGGCAAAGTCGCGCTCGTCGTGTGCCGGCACGCCCATCACGGCACCGTCGCCGTAGCTCATCAGCACGTAGTTGCCCACCCACACCGGGACGGGCTGGCCGGTCAGTGGATGCGTGACCGTCAGCCCCGTGGGCAGACCCTCTTTGTCCTTGAGCGCCAGCTCCGCCTCGGTGGTGCCGCCTTGCTTGCAGCGTTCGATGAAGGCGGCCAGTTCAGGGTTGCCGGCCGCGGCATGCGTGGCCAGCGGGTGTTCCGGGGCCACCGCGCAGAAGGTCACGCCCATGATGGTGTCGGCGCGCGTGGTGAAGACGTACAGCCGCCCGTCCTGGATCAGCGCGCCCGAGGCATCGCGGATCTCGTGCGGGAAGGCGAAGCGCACGCCCTCGCTCTTGCCGATCCAGTTCTCCTGCATCAGGCGCACGCGCTCGGGCCAGCCGGGCAGGTGGTGCTGCACGTGGTCGAGCAGCTCGTCGGCATACTTCGTGATCTTGAGGTAGTAGCCGGGGATCTCGCGCTTTTCCACCAGCGCACCCGAGCGCCAGCCGCGCCCGTCGATCACCTGCTCGTTGGCCAGCACGGTCTGGTCCACCGGGTCCCAGTTCACCACCTGGGTGCGGCGCTCGGCGATGCCGGCTTCCAGCATCTTCAGGAAGAGCCACTGGTTCCACTTGTAGTAGTCGGGCGAGCAGGTGGCGACCTCGCGGCTCCAGTCGATGGCCAGGCCCATGGCCTGCATCTGGCCCTTCATGTGCGCAATGTTGGCGTAGGTCCATTGCGCCGGCGGCACCTTGTTCTTCATCGCGGCGTTTTCGGCCGGCAGGCCGAAGGCGTCCCAGCCCATGGGCATGAGCACGTTGTAGCCGTTCATGCGCAGGTAGCGCGTCAACATGTCGTTGATCGTGTAGTTGCGCACATGGCCCATGTGCAGCTTGCCCGAGGGGTAGGGCAGCATCGAGCAGGCGTAGAACTTCTTCCTGCTCGCATCTTCGGTGACGCGGTAGGCGTCGCGGGCTTGCCAGTGGGCCTGGGCGGCCTGTTCCACGTCGCGGGGGTTGTATTGGTCTTGCATGGCGAGAGGGGGGATCTGAAGGGCGCTCGTTGCGCCTTCCCGGGGTCCGCTGGATTGTAGGAGTTCTGGTTCCTCGACCTGAAAGCGGTGCAGCCGCCGTCCTGGCCTGAGGTTGGAAAACAAAAGAAATCTAAGTTGTTGTCAGAAAAAAAGATTTTTCGAGGTTCCAGGTTGTTTTCTGACGTTCAGGATAACAAGTCTGGGCGTCCGTTGGTCGCATCCCCGGTGGGTTTGCTGTAAACCATGTTGCGCTTGCCTCGGTTCGGATCCGCCACCAGCAGGCCTTGTTCAACCCAGCGCCTCAACTGCTTGGAAGCCTTCAGGGTATCGAGGTTGGCGATCCGACATAGATCGCCATTGGCGATCGGGCCGTTCCGGTCGATCCAATCGCTGACCTGCTCCCAGACAGGGGGGCGCTCTTCGTTGAGCAGCGTGACAATGATGGCTTCCTGCGCCTGCTCGCGCAGTTCGCGGTACTGGGGTGGATAGAGGTTTCCAGCACGCATCAGGCTGAACATCATTCGAACGCCCTCGCCCGCGTCGACATTTGGGGGCTCGGGGAACTCCCGAAGGTTGGTCGCAATGAGTGGGTTGCGGGCGAAGGACCCGGCGCGGTGAACGGTCGCCGGCGTGATTCGTCCCGGGAAAAGGCCGGGACTGAGCACTTCGATCCGGTTGTCAAAGATGCGAACCTCGATTTCGCGGTTCAGTCGATAGTCGCGGTGGATGACCGCATTCGTCAAGGCTTCCTTGATGACGCGTTCTGGATAGCGATGGATCGTGCGGAAGCCGGATGCAGCAAGGGTGAGGCCGCCCGCCAGTTCGTCGAGCACGTGGGCGTGCGTCTGGGAGATCAAGTGATAGAGTGGACCTGAGAGTGTCTTTGGAGGCTTTCTCAGATTGGGCACTTCCTCGTTCGCGATCATGTTGCCGCGATAGTGGAACACCCGCACATCGGCGCGGGTGCCGCCCGCTGCCAGCAAGGCGCCTGGATGATCAGCGAACAGGAGCACAGCCGCGCGCAATGGCCGCAGTTCACCGCCCACCTTCTTTGCCAGTCCGATCCGGTAGAGCTGGTCGGCGATACCAGTGGGGGCCAGTCCTCTGCCGCGCAGGTACAGACGCCATGTGTCCGTCACCAGCAGATCGAAGTCCACATCGACGGGTTCGGACTCTGCGCTGCGGACGCCACGCCGATACGACAGTTCGGTGATCTCGGATGCGGACATCTCGCGGTTGCTGGCCTGACCCCTCGTCCAGGTGCCGTCATCGAGAATGGAGTGCACTTTGTCGCTTGCGGGAACGTGCAATGCCACCAAGGACCCCTGGCTGCCGTCGCGCAGAGTGCAAGGAACGCGGAAGATCTGGGTGCCGTCAACGGCCGGCAGGAGATGAGTGCCCAGCTTGCGTATGAGCTCATCAACAGCTTCCTGGTTCTCTTCGACGCCATAGAGCCGTTGAGGGCCTCGGGCTTTCGACGGGTCCTCGACACCCAGCACCAGCCAACCGCCAGTCGTGTTGGCGAATGCGCAGACAGTTTCCAGCGCTTTGCCAACCATCTTGCCCGAGACGCGCTTTGTCTCAAGACGAATGGATTCATGCCCCGAAAGCACCCAGGAGATCAGCGAGCCGATCCAGGCTTCATCGGTCACGAGGTTCATGCGCGGGGCGACAAGTCAGCGCATGCCCAGCACGTCGTCCATGCCGAACAGGCCGCGCGGCTGCGTGGCCAGGAAGCGCACGGCGCGCAGGCTGCCCTGGGCGTAGGTGGCGCGGCTGCCGGACTTGTGCGTGATCTCGATGCGCTCGCCGGTGCCGGCAAACAGCACGGTGTGGTCGCCCACGATGTCGCCGCCACGCACGGTGGCAAAGCCGATGGTGGAGGGGTCGCGCTCGCCGGTCACACCTTCGCGGCCGTAGACGGCGCATTGCGTGAGGTCGCGGCCCAGAGCCTGTGCCACCACCTCGCCCATCTTGAGCGCGGTGCCGCTGGGGGCATCGACCTTGTGGCGGTGATGGGCCTCGATGATCTCGATGTCGTAACCCTGCGCGAGCGCCTTCGCGGCTGTCTCGAGCAGCTTGAGCACCACGTTGACGCCCACGCTCATGTTGGGGGCCATCACGATCGCGATGTCCTGTGCGATGCGGGCGATCTCGGCTTTTTCGGCCTCGGAAAAGCCGGTGGTGCCGATCACGGCCTTCACGCCCAGTTCGCGGCACACCTGCAGGTGGGCCAGCGTGCCCTCGGGGCGGGTGAAGTCGATCAGGAAGCGCGCATCCTTCAGGCCCGCGCGGAGTTCGGCGCCGATGGTCACACCGGTGGTCTTGCCCAGGAAGGCACCGGCGTCCTGGCCGAGCGCCGGACTGCCGTCGCGGTCGAGTGCGCCGGTGAGCTGACAGTCATCGGCGGCCAGCACGGCTTCGATCAGCATGCGGCCCATGCGGCCGGAGCTGCCGGCGATGGCGATGCGGTGGGGAGCAGGGTTCAGGGACATCGGGGTCTCATTCCAGGGGCGGGTAGCTGCGGGTCGGGCCTTCGGGGGCCTGGGAGGCGGGGGGCGCGGCCGGCTTGGGCGCCGGCAGGGCGCGCAGTTGTTCCTCGGTGAGTTGCAGCGTGGGGGTGTTGCGTGCCTTGCGGAAGTTGTCGATGGAGGCGACGAAGGCCTCCTCGCTGGGCAGTTCGCCCGCATCCAGCCGGCTCAGGCGATCGCCGTCGAAGTAGGCGGTCACGCGGCGCTGCTGAGGCTCGGTGCCCTGGCGACGGATGGTGAAGATGTAGTCCCAGCGGTCGGCGTGGAAGGGGTCGGTGAGCAGGGGCGAGCCCAGGATCTCGCGCACCTGGGTGCGGCTCATGCCGGGGCGCACGGCCCGCGCCATCTCTGCGGTGATCACGTTGCCCTGCACCACCTCGGCCCGGTAAGGGGTGATGAGGCCCAGCACGCGGTCGCCGCCGGACGAGGCACAACCGGACAGCACCGCCAGGGCAGCGAGGGAGAGGGCCGCAAGCCCGTATCGCACAGCGAAAGGCATAAGGGTATTTCTCAGGAGGGGCGCACGCCCGGGATCGGGCCCGATATCATCGGAAGATTCTACCCAGCCGGTCCGGCGCGCCCTGGCGGCGCCCTCGATGACCACACGCCTTCGGAGCGGCCATGACCACCCTGGAAGAACTCAAGAGCAGCGGCCTGAAGGCCACCCTGCCCCGCATGAAGATCCTCGAGATCTTTCAGAAGGGGACGATGCGCCACATGACGGCCGAAGATGTCTTCAAGGCCCTGCTGGCCGAGGGCTCGGACATCGGCCTGGCCACGGTCTACCGTGTGCTGATGCAGTTCGAGCAGGCCGGCATCCTCTCGCGCAACCACTTCGAGGCGGGCAAGGCCGTCTTCGAGCTCAACGAGGGCAAGCACCACGACCACCTGGTGTGCGTGGTGTGCGGCCGGGTCGAGGAGTTCTATGACGCCGAGATCGAGCGGCGTCAGCAGCACATCGCCAAGGAGCGTGGCTATGAGCTGCAGGACCACTCCCTGGCCCTGTACGTGGTGTGCGGCCGCGAGGGCTGCAAAGGCCAGCACGGCGGCGGCGAGCGTTGAGGGAGCCTAGAGCCCGGCGTCGTCCTGCGCCATCGCGCGCTGGTGGCGTTCGATGAATTCCTTGTAGGTGTCGATGCCGCGCAGCTGCAGGATGGTGTTGCGCACGGCAGCTTCCACCAGCACGACACCTTGCGCACCGGCAGGCCCAGCACGTCTTCGTACAGCGGCTCGTAGGGCAGGCGCTCGAAGTCGCGCTCCATGGTTTCCTTGCGCACCAGGTGCACGATGAGCTTGAGGCGCATCTTGCGGCGCACGGCGGTCTCGCCGAAGATGGCCTTGATGTCGAGCAGGCCGATGCCGCGCACCTCCAGCAGGTTCATCAGCAGCTCGGGGCAGCGGCCTTCGATGGCCGTCTGCGAGACGCGGTACAGGTCCACCGCATCGTCGGCCACCAGGCCGTTGCCGCGCGAGATCAGCTCCAGGCCCAGTTCGCTCTTGCCCAGCCCCGATTCCCCGGTGAGCAGCACGCCGAGCCCGAGGATGTCCATGAAGACGCCGTGGCGCGTCGTGCGCTCGGCGAAGTGCAGGGCCAGGTCGGTGCGCACCACGTCGATCACGAAGCCGGCCGATTCCTGGGTGACGAACAGCGGGATGTCGGCGCGCTCGCACATGGCCACGAGCTGGTCGGGCGGGGTCATGCCGTCGGCCACCACCAGCACGGGCGGCTCCAGCGTCACGATGCGCGAGATGCGGCGGGCCTGGTTCTCGGGGTCGGCGTTGGCGAGATAGTCCACCTCGCGCTTGCCGACGATCTGCAGCCGGTAGGGATGGAGGTAGTTGAGATAACCCACCAGGTCGGCGGCCGACTGGGCGTCGCGCACGGCGACCTCGTCAAAGCGGCGCTCAGGGTGGGCGTGGCCGGCGATCCACTGCCACTTCAGCTGGGTGCGGTGGGCCTCGAAGAGGGCCTCGGCGCTGATGACGGTGGGTTTCATGGCCGAGGAGTCGTCCTCACGCCACCGATTTGAGCGGTTCCCAGTTGGAGATCAGTTCGTGCACCTTCGCGGCCTCGGGCTCGGTCTTGAGGCGCTCGCGCAGTTCGCGGTCGCTGAGCAGCTCGGCGATCTCGGAGAGGATCTCCAGGTGGCGCTGCGTGGCCGCTTCGGGCACCAGCAGGAAGATCAGCAGGCTGACCGCCTCGTCGTCAGGGGCGTCGAAAGGAATGGGCTGCTGCACCCGCACCACGGCGGCCAGGGGGTTCTTCAGCCCCTTGATGCGCCCGTGGGGGATGGCCACGCCGTGGCCGAGGCCGGTGGAGCCCAGGCGTTCACGCGCGAAGAGGTTGTCCGTCACGGTCGCCCGGGCGATGGCGTGCTGGTTCTCGAACAGCAGACCGGCGTGCTCGAAGGCCCGCTTTTTGCTGGTGGCTTCCACGTTCACCAGCACGTTGCTGGCGGGGAGGATGGCTGCGAGACGGTTCATGCGGTCACCGCGACGGGCTTGACGGCGCTCAAGCGCCTGTGCCCACGCGTCTTCGTGACAAAACGTTGAATTATAGGAAGCCCAGTGCTCACGTATAGAGCGGGCTCCCCACCGATGCGTTTCATTGTGCACACCTTGCTGCGGCGCAGCAAGCGATAGCGCCTGGGTGACAGATGGCAAAAGGCGGCCCGCAGGCCGCCACGCTCGTTTGAATGTTGGTGTTCACTTAACTCAGGGGTTCGCCCAGATCGCCATTGAGGCGCTTGGGCGACTGGTGGTGATGGTCCTGGAGACGATCCTTGTGCTTGACCACCTGGCGGTCGAGCTTGTCCATGAGTTCGTCGATCGCGGCGTAAAGGTCTTCGTGCGAAGTCTCACAGAAGATGTCCTTGCCCTTGACGTGCAGATTGACCTCGGCTTTCTGGCGTCTTTCCTTTTCCTTCAGTTTTTCCACGGTGAGCAGCACGCTGACGTCCACCACCTGGTCGAAATGCCTCGTGACCCGGTCGAGTTTGGTGAGCACATACTCACGCAGGGCGGGCGTCACTTCCAGATGATGGCCACTGATCGTCAGATTCATAGAACCTCCTTTCCGAGGGTATCCGGGGGGCCGCGCCCCGAGGTGGTGCGCCGGCCCAGGCGGGTGCCTGGATCCAGTGTGCTCCTGCACCACCCCCGTGACAAGACAGTGACGCAATACCTGAAACTGCCACGAGGCCGCTGTGGGCAGCCGGCCTGAACTGGGGCATGATTCAAGGCTTGACGGGGGCCTGCCAGACACGCAGGCGCGAGGCCAGCCACAGGGCGGCCACACTGCACCCCAGGGCCACCCAGCCCGCGTTGCCATAGCCGGCCACATGGCCATGCGCATCGCGCGAGATCAGCAGGCCGCCCACCAGGGCCGCCACGCCCATGGCAGCCGACTGCACCGATCCGTTCAGGCTGAGGAAGCTGCCGCGCAGCTCGGGCCGCGCCGCCGCACTGATCAGGGCCATGCCTGGCACGTTGCGGCCCGAGACGAACACGAAGAAGCCGGTGGTGACGATCACCATGACCCACAGCGGCACCGGGCCCAGGTGGGTGAGCGTCATCATCGGCACCACGGCCACCAGCGCCAGTGCCTGGAACACCTGGCGCTTGCCGAAGCGATCGGCCAGCACACCCCATAGCCGCGCCGTGAAGAAGGTCGCCACGCCGCCCACCAGGTAGATGGTGGGGACATCGGCTTCGGCGATGCCCACGTTGGCGGTGCCGTAGAGCGTGATGTAGGGAATGATGACGAAGCTGGCCCCCATCACCATGGCCGACAGTGCAAAGGCCGTCCAGTGGTTGGGCTCGGCGAGCACCCGGCCAAGGGCACGCAGCGCCGAGACACCGCGCTGGGCCTGCAGGTGGCCGTCCAGCCGTGGCAGCACGCGCAGGCTCATGGCCCAGATGCCGGCGGACAGCGCGGCGATGGCGACGAACGGCGCATGCCAGTCGAACTGCTGAGCCAGCCACAGGGAGGCGGGAACGCCGGCCACCGTGGACAGGGCGAACGAGGACATCACCACGCCCATGGCGCGTCCCCGGCGCTCGAAGGGCACGGCGTCGGCCACCATGGTCTGCACCAGGGCGCCCAGCACGCCGCCGAAGGCGCCTGCGGCGATGCGGGCGGCCATCAGCAAGGCATAGCTGGGCGCCAGCCCGCAGGCGAGCGTGGCCAAAGCGAAGCCGGCGTAGAGCCCCAGCAGCAGGCGCTTGCGCTCGAAGCGGTCGATGTAGGTGACGGCCAAAAGGCCCGAGGCGCCAGCGGACAGGGTGTAGGCCGACACCAGCAGGCCGAACTGGGCATCGCTGATGGCGAACAGCCGCGTGAGCTGCGGGCCCAGCGGCATCATCACCATGAAATCGACGATGTGGGTGAACTGCACGCCGGCCAGGGCCAGCAGCAGCCAGCGTTCCCGCTGGGGAGCGAAGGAGGAGTCGGGCATGGGGCTGCACTCTAGCAAGGCTCGGCGATGGATGCGGTCTTGACAGGCATCAAGCCCTGAGCCGGCCATCCCGACACACTGCCTCTTTAGACTTGCAGCGACTTCGGCCCATCGCAAAGGATCCCCGTGAGCATCCGCAACCTCGACGCTTTGTTCCGTCCGTCCGCCGTGGCCGTCATCGGCGCGTCCGAGCGTGAGGGCAGCCTGGGACTGCTGGTGATGCGCAACCTCCTGCAGGGGGGCTTTGCCGGACCGGTCTGGCCGGTCAACCCGAAGCGGGAGTTCGTGGCCGGGGTGCGCGCTTACCCGGCCGTGGCCGCCCTGCCCGGTGTGGCCGATCTGGCGGTGGTGTGCACGCCCGCGTCCACCGTGCCTGGGCTGATCGCGCAGCTGGGACGCGCCGGCACGCGGGCCGCCGTGGTGCTCAGTGCCGGCCTGGGTGAGCCGGCTCACCCCGGGGGGCCGACACTGCGTCAGGCCGCCCTCGACGCCGCGCGGCCCCATCTGCTGCGCGTGCTGGGGCCGAACTGCGTGGGCCTGCTCGTGCCGGGCCACGGGCTCAACGCGAGCTTTGCTCACACGCAGGCGCGGGCGGGCCCGCTGGCCTTTGTGTCGCAGTCCGGGGCCCTGGCGACGGCCCTGCTGGACTGGGCGAACGAGCGCGACCTCGGCTTCTCTCACTTCGTGTCGCTGGGTGACAGCGCCGATGTGGACTTCGGCGACCTGCTCGACTACCTGGCCTGCGATGCCAGCACGCGGGCCGTGCTGATGTATGTCGAATCCATCCAGGCGCCGCGCAAGTTCATGTCGGCGGCTCGCGCGGCGGCGCGCAACAAGCCGGTGCTCGTGGTCAAGGCCGGTCGGGCCCCGGAGGGGGCGCGGGCAGCGGCCTCGCACACCGGGGCGATCGCGGGGGGGGATGCCGTCTTCGATGCGGCGGTGCGCCGTGCGGGCATGCTGCGCGTGGACACGCTCACCGACCTGTTCGATGCCGCCGAGACGCTGGCACGCATGAAGGCCCCCCACGGGGATCGCCTGGCCATCGTCACCAATGGGGGTGGGGCCGGCGTGCTGGCGGCCGACGCCCTGGCGCTGGGCGGCGGGTGTCTTGCGTCGCTGGCGCAGGGCACCCTGGCGGCGCTCGATGCGGTGCTGCCGGGCACCTGGTCGCACGGCAATCCGGTCGATCTGATCGGCGATGCCCCGGTGACGCGCTACATCCAGGCGCTGGACGTGGTGCTGGCCGATCCGGGGGTGGATGCCTTGCTCTTCATGCATGCGCCCACGGCGGTGGTGCCCAGCGAGGACATCGCCCGCGCCGTGCTGGGGCGGCTGCGCGACGCGCCCCGGCCAGCCTTCACCTGCTGGTTGGGTGGGGTGGCGGTGGCGCCGGCGCGGGCTTTGTGCCGTGAAGCCGGCATTGCCAGCTACGACACGCCGGAGCAGGCGGTGCGGGCCTTCTTGCACCGGGTCGAATTCCAGCGCAATCAGTCCGCGTTGATGCAGGCGCCGCCTTCCGTGCCGCCGGGCCCTGGGGCTGACACCGTTGCTGCGCGGGCCGTGATCGACGAGGCCTTGCGCGACGGCCAGCGCTTGCTGAACGAGCCCCAGGCCAAGGCCCTCCTGGCGGCCTATGGCATTCCCGTGGTGGACACCCGCGTGGTGGCCGACGAGGCAGGGGCCGTGGCCGCTGCCGACGCCATCGGCTACCCGGTGGTGCTGAAGATCCTCTCGCCGCAGGTGTCGCACAAATCCGATGTGGGGGGCGTGGCGCTGTCGCTCAAGGACGCCAGCCAGGTGGCGGCTGCCGCCCGGGCCATGGCCGAGCGATTGCGCCAGCTGCGGCCCGATGCGACGCTGGCCGGCTACACCGTGCAGGCGATGGTCCAGCGCCCGCGCGCGCATGAGCTGCTCGTCGGGGCGTTGTGCGACCCGCTTTTCGGGCCGGCCCTCGTCTTTGGCCAGGGGGGCACGTCGGTGGAAGTGGTGCGCGACCGGGCCGTGGCGCTGCCGCCGCTGAACGTGAACCTGGCGCGCGACCTCGTGTCGCGCACCCGGGTGGCGAAACTGCTGGCGGGCTATCGTGACCGTGCCGCCGTGGACGAGGCGGCCCTCACCCGGGCGCTGATCCAGGTGTCGCAGCTGATGTGCGAGCTGCCGGAGGTGGTGGAGCTGGACATCAACCCGCTGCTGGCAGACGACCAGGGCGTGGTGGCGCTGGATGCCCGGGTGGTGATCGCGCCGGCTGCCGGGGCGGCGGTGGACCGCCTGGCGATCCGGCCCTATCCGGTGGAACTGGAGCATCGTTTCGACTGGGGCGGCCAGCCCATGCTGATGCGCCCCATCCGTCCCGAGGACGAACCGGCCCTGCGGGAGTTCTACGCGCATGCCGACCCGCAGGACCTGCGGCTGCGCTTCTTCATGGCGCGGCGCGAGGTGCCGCGCTCGGAGCTGGCCCGCTACAGCCAGATCGACTACGACCGCGAGATGACCTTCGTGGCCCTGCCGCTGGGTGGACCGGACGAACTGTGGGGCGAGGTGCGGGCCCTCTGCGACCCGGACAACCACACGGCGGAGTTCGCCGTGCAGGTGCGCAGCGGCCGCCAGGGCCGCGGTCTGGGGCGCTACCTGATGCAGCGCCTCATCGCCTACCTGCGCCAGCGCGGCACGCGCGAACTCGTGGGGCACTGCCTGCCCGAGAACACGGGCATGACCGCCCTGGCGCGTCAGCTGGGCTTTGCCGTGGACATGACGCACGAGCCGGGGGCGGTGTGGATGCGCCTGCCGCTGCAGGAGGGCTGATCAGCCGCGCCGAAGCATCGGAGCCTATGCATCGCAAGGTGTGTCATCCGCCAGGCGGAAGGCGCGTTGTAGGAGCACTGCCGCGATGCGGCGCGGAGGATATCCCCCATGAAGTGGCTCCTGACCTGGTCGGCGCACATCGATCGCCTGAGCGAGTGGCTCGGCCGCATCATCCAGTGGCTCGTGATGGCGGCCGTGGTGATCAGCGCCGGCAACGCCATCGTGCGCAAGGCCTTCAGCATGAGCTCGAACAGCCTGCTGGAGATCCAGTGGTACCTGTTCGCGGCGGTGTTCATGCTGGGCGCGGGCTATGTGCTCCACCGCAACGAGCACGTGCGCATCGACTTCGTGTCGGCCCGGCTGTCCCCGCGCGTGAACGCGGTGATCGACATCGCCGGCCTGCTGCTGTGCGTCGTGCCCTTCTGCCTGCTGCTCATCTACCTGTCCTGGCCGCTGGCGGTGCAGGCCTGGGTGAGCGGGGAAATGTCGCAGAACGCCGGCGGGCTGGTGCGCTGGCCCATCTATGCGCTCATGCCGGTGGGCTTCGGGCTGCTGCTGCTGCAGGTCCTGTCCGAACTGGTCAAGCGCGTGGCCTTTCTCACCGGCCATCGCGATGCGCCGACCAGCGAACCGGCCAAGCCCCAGGGCGAAGACGAAGGCCTGGCCGCGCCTCGCTGAGCCGGCCAGCGCAGGATCAGACCAGCGGGCGGGTGCGTTCGGCCAGCCAGTCGGCCGCGTCGCCGCTCACCCGCGGGCCCACGCGTTCGCGCACGGTGGCGTGGTAGGCATCGAGCCATTCGCGCTCGTCGGCGCGCAACAGGGACGGGTCGATGCAGCGCGTGTCGATGGGACACAGCGTGAGCGTCTCGAAGGCCAGCCATTCGCCGAACTCGGTGCGGCCGGCGTCCACGTTCATGGCCAGGTTCTCGATGCGGATGCCCCATTGCCCCGGCCGGTAAAGGCCGGGTTCGATCGAGGTGATCATGCCGGGCTCCATGGCGGTGTGGGCGTCCGCGGCGGCGTGGACGCTCAGCACCTGCGGGCCTTCGTGCACGTTCAGGAAGTAGCCCACCCCATGGCCGGTGCCGTGCCCGTAGTCCAGACCTTCGGCCCACAGGGGCGCACGGGCGATGGCATCGAGCAGCGGTGAGCGCAGGCCCCTTGGGAAGCGCGCCCGCGACAGGGCCATCATGGCCTTGAGCACCAGGGTGAAGTCGCGCCGGTGCTCGGCCGTGATCGCCCCGATGGGCACCACGCGGGTGATGTCGGTGGTGCCGCCCAGGTACTGGCCGCCCGAGTCGATCAGCAGCAGGCCGGAGCCCTCGATCACCGCATGCGACTGCGGTGTGGCACGGTAGTGGGGCATGGCGCCGTTGGCATTGAAGCCGGCGATGGTGGCGAAGCTCGGGCTCACGAAGCCTTCGCGGCGGGCGCGGGCCTCGGTGATGCGGGTGTCGATGTCCAGCTCGGTGAGCCGTTCGCCGCGCGCCAGGGCGTGCTCGAGCCAGGCGAAGAACTCGGCCAGGGCGGCGCCGTCCTCGGCCATGGTCTCGCGGATGAACCCCGCCTCGGCCTCGGTCTTGCGGGACTTGGCCAGGGTGGTGGGGTTCGTCGCCTCGACCACCTGCACGCCGGCCGGCAGCGCCTCGCGCAGGGCATGGGTCACCCGCCGCGGATCGATGAGCACGGTGGCCCCGGGCGGCAGGGCCGACAGGGCGCGCGCTGCCTCCTCGTAGGGTGCCAGGGTGACGCCGTCGGCCGCAAGGGCCTGCTGCACATGGGGCCCGACCTTGCCCGGGTCGATGAAGAGGGTGACTTCGGCCAGCCCGACCAGGGCATGGGCCACGAAGACCGGGTTGTAGGAGACGTCAGCCCCGCGCAGGTTGAAGAGGTAGGCGATGTCGTCCAGCGTGGACAGCACATGCCACTGCGCGCCGCGGTCCTGCATGGCGTGCCGCAGGGCTTCGAGCTTGGCGTCACGCCCGAGGGGCGCCTGCGGCGCCCGGTGTTCATAGACCGGCGGGGTGGGCCGGGCCGGGCGGTCGGGCCAGATCTGCCCGGGCAGGTCGAGGTCGGTGCGCAGCCGGATGCCGCGGGGCTCCAGGGCTGTTCGCAGCGCCCGCAGAAAGGCCAGGCCGACCACCTGGCCGTCCACCGCCAGGGACTGGCCGGGATGCAGATGGGTGGCCAGCCAGTCGATGTACTGGGTGCCGGCGCCGCTGCTGAGCTTCATCAGCACGATGCCGGTGCCGGCCAGCTGGGCCTCGGCCTGCACCCAGTAGCGGCTGTCGGCCCACAGGCCGGCATGGTCGCGCGTGACCACGAGCGTGCCCACCGAGCCGGTGAATCCGCTCAGCCACTCTCGCGCCTTCCAGCGCTCGGGCAGGTATTCGGACAGATGAGGGTCGCTGGAGGGCACCAGCACGGCATCGACGCCGTGCTGGTCGAGGGCATCACGCAGCCGGGCGATGCGGTCGCGCACGGCGGCCAGGGGGGCGGCGAGGGTGTCCATGGCAAAGCCTTTCAGATCACCCCGCCCATTCTAGGAGTGCGGGCCGCCGCCCACGGCCTTCAGGGTTGCTGCTGCAGTGCGCGGATGCGCTCTTCCATCGGGGGGTGGCTGGACAGCAGGGCCATGAAACCACTGCGGCGCGAGCTGATGCCCATGGACTGGAGCTGCTTGGGCATCTCGCCGGGGTCGAGATTGCCCAGGCGGGCCAGGGCATTGATCATGGGCTGCTTGCGCCCCATGAGCTGGGCCGCACCCGCGTCGGCGCGGAACTCGCGCTGACGCGAGAACCAGGCCACGATGATGGCGGCCAGGATGCCCAGGAGGATGTCCATCACGATGGTGGTGGCGTAGTAACCGATGCCCGGGTGGTCGCTGTTGTTGCGCAGCACCACGCGGTCGACGACATAGCCCACCACACGCGAGATGAAGACCACGAAGGTGTTCATCACACCCTGGATGAGCGTCATCGTGACCATGTCGCCATTGGCGATGTGGGCCACTTCGTGGCCGATGACCGCTTCCACTTCCTCGCGGTTCATGGTCTGCAGCAGGCCGGTGGAGACGGCCACCAGGGCCGAATTCTTGAAGGCGCCGGTGGCAAAGGCGTTGGGCGGGCCTTCGTAGATCGCCACCTCGGGCATGCCGATGCCGGCGCGGTTGGCGAACTGCTGCACGGTGTTCACGATCCAGGCGTGCGTGGGATCGGTGGAGTGGTTGATCACCTTGGCGCCGGTGCTGAACTTGGCCATCGGCTTGCTGATGAGCAACGAGATGAAGGCGCCGCCGAAGCCGATCAGGGCGGCGAAGCCGAGCAGGGCCCCCAGGTCGAGCCCCTGGGCGCTCATGAACCGGTTCAGGCCCAGCACGTTGGCGACGATGCCCAGCACGACGACGACGGCCAGGTTGGTCATCACGAACAGGAGGATGCGTTTCATCGGGGTCTTTCTTTCGGTCGAGTCAGGCGGATACACCGCGAGGCCCGCATCATGCCGCGAGCCGTCGCGTCGCGGGGGATTTCCCTACCAACCCCACAGCAGATTGCGTGCCACCCAGCCGGTCATGCCGCTGTCGTGCCGCACGCGGACCCAGCCCTGACGCTTTTCCAGGGTGCGCAGCACCTGGCCGTACTCGGCCTGGCCGACGATGCGGGCGCGGGTGCTGGGCTCGCTGCGCACATTCGCCGTCTTGACCTTCACGACATGGTGGGGCGTGGTGGCGGTGAGCGGCCGATACACCCAGGCCTCGTCGCCTTCGAAATCGCGCACCTTGAGCCACTGGCCCTGGCGCGCCGTGACCTGCAGGGGGTAGCCACGGCTGACCACCCACAGCGCGTCGTGCTGGGTGCCAGCACCGGCGCGCAGGTTCACCTCGGGGCGGTTGACGCTGACCATGGTCTGGGCGGCGGCCGGCCAAGTGGCAGCGGCCGCGATCAGCCCGGCAAGTGCAAGCGAGAGTCGGGTCATCTCGGGAAGTCTCCTGAAAGAGTCGGCAACCCGTGATAGTGCCCCTGCAGCGGCGGAGGTTCCGTTCGCCCCGGCCCGGCTCAGGCGTTGACCAGGCCGAAGATCATGAAGTAGAGCATGGCGGCCAGCAGCGCCGACACCGGCACGGTGATGACCCAGGCGGCGGCGATCTTGACCAGCTCGGAGCGCTTGACAAGCTCCTCGCGGTACACCTTGCGCAGCTTCTTGCGCTCGAACTTGGTCAGCTCCGCCCCCAGCGAGCGCCGCTTGAGCTGGGCCAGCATGTCGCGCTTCTTTTCGACGCTGGCCCGCGCAAACTCCTCGAGGTAGCGGTCGAGCACCCCATCCGGGGCGCCCTCGTGCTGGCTGCGGATGAACTCCAGGGCGTGGGCCTGGCGCTGCTGCAGGTATTCGCGCAGGAAGCCGACGCCGAAGACGGCGCCCACGGCGATGTGGGTGGAACTCACCGGCAGACCCAGCTGGGAGGCCACGATGACGGTGAGGGCGGCCGACAGCGCGATGCAGAAGGCGCGCATCTGGTCGAGTTCGGTGATGCCGCTGCCCACCTTGCGGATCAGCTTGGGCCCGTAGAGCATCAGCCCCAGCGAGATGCCCAGGGCTCCGACCACCATCACCCAGGTGGGAATGCGGGCCTGACCCGACACGGTGCCCGTGCGCACTGCCTCGGCGATGGCCGCCAGCGGGCCGACGGCGTTGGCCACGTCGTTGGCGCCGTGGGCGAAGCTCAGCAGCGCCGCGCCGCAGATCAGCGGCAGCGTGAACAGGGAGTTGATGCCGTCGCGGGTGTTGGGCAGTTGCGGGGCCCGGGCCTGCACCCATTGGCGTGCCAGTGCCCAGCCGGCCACCCCCAGGCCGGCGCCGATGGCGATGGCGAGCGGGAAGCCCACTTTCCACACACGGCTCAGGCCCTTGAGCACCAGGTAGGACGCGAAGGCCCAGACCATGATGCCAATGAGCAGGGGCACGGTGCGCTGGGCCGCCGCCACCATGTCGTCCCGGAACACGATGCTGTGCTTGATCCAGTAAAGGAAGCCGGCGGCGATGAGCCCCCCCAGCAGCGGCGAGATGACCCAGCTGGCGGCGATCTCGCCCAGCTGGCCCCAGTTGGCCGCCTGCAGCCCTCCGGCGGCCACGCCGGCGCCCAGCACGGCCCCGATGATGGAATGGGTGGTCGAAACCGGTGCTCCCAGGGCCGTGGCCACGTTCAGCCAGATCGCACCGGCCAGCAGGGCGGCCGTCATCAGCCACAGGAAGCGGTCGGTGCCTTCGATCGCCTCGGGGCGGATGATGCCCTTCTGGATGGTGCTGACCACGTCGCCCCCGGCGATCAGGGCGCCCGCGGCCTCGAAGACGGCGGCCAGCAGGATGGCGCCCACCATCGAGATGGCCCGTGAACCCACGGCGGGCCCCATGTTGTTGGCCACGTCGTTGGCACCGATGTTCATGGCCATGTAGCCTCCGATCACCGCGGCGGCCACCAGCAGGGCGGCATTGGGGCCGCTCACGCCCAGCCCCAGGCTGGTGTAGAGCAGGATGCCGACGGCAAACAGCAGTCCGATGCCGAGCTTGAAGGAGTCGTTGCGGCCACGGCGGGTGGCCTTCTCGATCTTGGCGATGTTCTTGAATTCCATGATCCGGGGACGACAGACCGTGTGACGAATCTGTGACGGATTTGTGACAGGCGGATTCTCGCCGAACCCGGCCCAACCCCGCCTGATCAGGGGGAGCGGCGTCACTGGCGTGTCATCCGAGGGGGACAGCGCCGCACACGGGGGCGTACCATCTGGGCTTTTCCCCCAGCCTGTTTTGCTGTGCAGTCCGGCGCGGCGGCGGGGGCAGCCCCGAGTGCCATGACCGAAGTCCTCAAGAAGAGCGAGCGCACCCTCAGCGCCATCGTCAACACCGCCCTGGAACTGGCCATCACCCAGGGGCTGTCGAGCATGTCGCTGGGGGAGGTGGCCAAGCGCCTGGGCATCAGCAAGAGCGGTGTGTTCGTGCGCACCGGCTCGGTGGAGAACCTGCAGGACCTCGTGCTGGCACGTTACGAACAGCTCTTCGCCGAGCACGTCTTCCTGCCCGCGCTGGAGGCGCCTCGGGGCCTGCCGCGGCTGGATCGCATCATGGAACTGTGGGTGGGGCGCGGCGTGGGTCGCAAGGCCATGGCCGGCTCGCTGCATGCCGTGGCGGCCTTCGATCTGCACCCGATGGAAACGCTGCTGCGCAAGAAGGTCCGCGGCGGCGTGGCCCGGTGGCGCCGCACCCTGGGCCGCACGGTGACCCAGGCCGTCGAGGAAGGGCACCTGAAGCCCGACACCGACCCCGCCCAGGTGGCCTACGAGATCAGCAGCCTGATGCTGGGCTACTTCCATGACCTGCACTTCCTGCGCGACCGCAAGGTGGTCGAGCGCACCTGGCAGGCCTACCAGCGGCTCATGTCCACCTACAAGGTGCCGGGGCTGACATGACGCTCGGCACCGTCTTCAGTTCGCTCGCACCCATGAGCGACAGCGGCCCGCCACCGCGCACGGCCCTGGTGCTGATGGGGGGCGGGGCCCGCACGGCCTATCAGGTGGGGGCGATGCAGGGCATCGTCCAGATCCTCGGTCCCTCACCGCGGGCCTTCTTCGACATCCTCGTGGGCACCTCGGCCGGCGCGCTCAATGCGGCCTACCTGGCCTGCCATGCTTCGGCGGGGCAGGCGGCTGTGGAGCGACTGGCGGCCTTCTGGGGCACGCTGCGCTCCGATCACGTGTACCACGTGGAGTCTCTGCGCAGCGCCCACCAGGGGCTGCGCTGGGCCACGCTGATCTCGCCGGCGTGGATGCTGCGGCGCCTGCCGCGGTCCTTTCTGGATGCCGAGCCGCTGGCGCGCAGCCTGAGGCGAGCGGTGGATTTCGGGCGCATTGGCCTGGCCTTGCGCGATCGTCACCTGCAGGCCCTGGCCGTCACCGCCTCCAGCTACACCAGCGGCCTGCATTGGACGTTCTACCAGACCGCCGATGCGCTGAAGGTGGAACCCTGGCAGCATCCGGGGCGGCGTTCGGTGGCCCAGCCGGTGGCTGCCGAGCACCTGCTCGCCTCGGCCGCCATCCCCTTTGTGTTTCCGGCGGTGCCGCTGCAGGTGAACGGGCGCACAGAGTACTTCGGGGACGGGTCCATGCGCCAGCTGGCCCCCCTGTCGCCAGCCTTCCACCTTGGGGCCACCCGCATCCTGGCCATCGGGGTGGGCCAGCCCGAACGTTCGGGGATGGCCGACGACCCCGACGAGTCCGCGGGCCAGTATCCGAAGATGGCTCAGATTGCCACCCATGCCATGGCCAGTGTGTTCCACGACACGCTGGAGGCCGATGTGGAGCAGGCCCTGCGGGTGAACGAGGGGCTGAGACGGCTGCGGCAGGCGCAGGGCGGTGCTGCCTTGCCGTACCGCACGGTGGAGGTGCTGTCGTTGCAACCGTCGTGCTCGCTCGATTCGCTGGCCCGCGAGCACGCACGCTCCCTGCCCGAACCCGCCTTCAAGCTGCTCAAGATGCTGGGCGGCACCCAGGGAGCCGGTGCGGCGCTGGCCAGCTACCTGCTCTTCGAGCCGCCCTTCGTCCAGGCCCTGATGGCCCTGGGGCGTGCCGATGCGCTGGCGCAGCGCGAGCGCATCGAGGCCTTCTTCGCCGGACGCCCCGTGCCTGCAGCGGGCGGTGCTGGCAGTCATGCAGCGGTGCCATAATCCGCACCAGTTCCATCACGGAGACTTCCTTGGACAGCCCCCAGCCTCGGTGGCCGTCCACTCCAACCCGGGTTCGCGCGTTGTAGCAGCGGGCCCGCAGCCGCAAGCGGCCTTGGGGTGAGACGGTGGCCGACCCTGACCCCTTCGCAACCTCAAGAGACACCTGCGCCGCTTCCCTGGAGCGGCGCCCCGGTTGGAGAATTCATGCTCAACGTCTTCACGCTGGCCAACGGCCGGCTCGTCCAGCAGGAGATCGACCGCCCCGAAGCGCTGTCGCAGGTCCAGCCGGTGTGGGTGGACCTGGAAGCGCCCACGCCCGAGGAAAAGGGCTGGATCGCCGGGCGCTTCGGCGTCAGCATCCCTCAGGACGTGGTCGATGAAGACCTGGAGGAATCGGCCCGCTTCTACGAGGAAGACAACGGCGAACTGCACATCCGCTCGGACTTTCTGGTGGACGAGGACGACACCTCGCGCAACGTGCGCGTGGCCTTCATCCTGCACAACAAGGTGCTGTTTTCCATCCACGATCACGACCTGCCGGTGTTCCGGCTGCTGCGACTGCGTGCGAGGCGCATGCCGGGGCTGATCGAGGACGCCAAGGACGTGCTGCTCAAGCTCTACGATGCCGATGCCGAGTACTCGGCCGACTCGCTCGAGGGCATCTACGACTCGCTCGAAAAGGTCAGCGGCCTGGTGCTCAAGGAGGAGGTCAACGACACGGCGGCCGCCGAGGCGCTCGCGGCCATTGCCCGTGAGGAAGACCTGAACGGCCGCATCCGCCGCAACGTGATGGACACGCGCCGCGCGGTGAGCTTCCTGATGCGCTCGCGCCTGCTCAATGCCGAGCAGTTCGAGGAAGCCCGCCAGATCATGCGCGACATCGACTCGCTCGACTCGCACACGGCCTTCCTGTTCGACAAGATCAACTTCCTGATGGACGCCACCGTCGGCTTCATCAACATCAACCAGAACAAGATCATCCGGATCTTCTCGGTGGCCAGCGTGGCCTTGCTGCCACCCACCCTGATCGCCAGCATCTACGGCATGAACTTCGAGCACATGCCGGAGCTGCAGTGGGAATACGGTTATCCCTTCTCGATCGCGCTGATGGCCATGACGGTGATCGCGCCCTTCTGGTACTTCCGCAAGAAAGGCTGGCTCAAGTAGCCTGCATCGCGCGAGCCAGAGCGCGGCCGCTGAGCCAGGCGCGTTCGATGCCCTCGGCCTTGCCGGTGGCGTGCCAGGTGTCGCCGCAGGCGCCGATGCGCAAGGTGGCCTCCCAGCTGCAGGGTTCGCTCAGGGGCTGGGGCACCTGGGCATAGCGCCAGCGGTGCGCCACGGCATGCGCCGGGCGGGCCAGACGCACACCGAGGGCTTCGCCGAAGGCATCGAGCAGGCGGCGCAGCACCTGATCGGGCGGGGCATCGAGGTTGTTGGCGCTCCAGTCGGGTGTGGCGTGCAGCACCCAGCGGCAGCCCACGCCGGCCACACGTTCGCGGCCCGGGCGGGTGTCATCACGGCGCGCCTCGCGCAACGGCCCCGAGGCCGGCTGCAGGCGCTCGCTGCGGGCGGGCAGGGCCAGCGGCCAGGCCGCCATCACCGTCCAGGTGGGCTCGCTGCGCACCGGGCGCACCCCCTCAGCGAGGGCCGGGGCCACGCCGAGCAGCGGCACGGCCTGCTCGGCCGGCACGGCCACCACGACGGCGTCGAACACCTGCTCGGCCAGGCCGGGCACCGGCTGGTGGGCGCGCAGCTGCCAGCGGCCCTCGCCGGCCGGCTCGATGGCGGCAATCTCGGTGTCGAGCTGCACGGCCAGGCCCTGCGCCAGCGCACGCGGCAGGGCGTTCATGCCGCCCACACCGGTGTGGCGAGCGTCGTCCACACCGGCAAGCCAGCCCGCCTCGGTCCATTGCGAGACCTGCTGGGCAAAGTCGCTGCCGCTGGCGGCGAAGTCGGCGCCCCCATGATCGAAGGGGCCGGCCGGGCTGTGCCGGGTGGACAGGCGCCCGCCGGGGCCGCGGCTCTTGTCGTAGAGCCGCACCTGCACGCCGGCGGCGGCCAGTTCGCGCGCACAGGTCAGGCCCGCCAGGCCGGCGCCGATGACAGCAACGTGGGAGATCGTCATGTGTTGGCCCTCCGCTTGAGCCAGCGCATGAGCAGGCCCACCACCGGCAGCTTTTCGTAGAGCTCCTCGGCGGCATCCCAGTAGTCGCGGTGCACGGCGATGCGGCCATCGGGCGCGAACAGCAGGTGGGAGGCACCGCGCACCACCTGGGGGGCGTCGCTGTAGCGCCGGAAGCGGAAGAGGAAGTCCCAGGTGAGGAAGCACTGGTCGCCCTGCGCGACGGCAGCCGTCACGACGAAGCGCGGCTCGCGCAGTGCCACGTCCATGTGGCGGAAGATGCGCTGCACCTCGGCCAGGCCCTGGACCTCGTTGAACGGATCCTTGAAGCGGCAGTCGTCGGTGTAATAGCGGCCGAAGTGCTGCACCGACTCGGGGGTGAGCGTCTCGAAGAAGTCGATCACGCGCTGCACGCGCGGGTCATCATGGCGGGTCATGGGGCGGCAGTGTAGAGCCGGCGCCCGGCGCCGGCGTTCACAGCCCGGTGGCCCGGCGCACCGCCGAGAAATAGAGGCTGTCGCGCAGGTAGCGCAAGGCCTTGAGCCACAGCGTGAAGCGGCGCGGGAAGTGGATCTCGAAGCGCCCGCGCGCCCAGCCGTCGAGCATGGCCTGTGCGGCCTGCTCGGGCGTGAGCAGGGCCGGCATGCGGAAGCGGTTCTGGGCGGTCAGCGGGGTCTCCACGAAGCCCGGGTTGATCACCGAGACGCCCACGCCCAGCGGTTCGAGGTCGAGGTAGAGCGTTTCGGCCAGGTTGATCATCGCGGCCTTGGTCGGGCCATAGGCCAGCGAGTTGGGCAGGCCGCGGTAGCCGGCCACGCTGGCCACCAGGCTCAGGTGGCCCGAGCGCTGGCGCTGCAGCACCGGCAGCACGGCATCGAGCAGGTACAGCGCGCCCACGTAGTTGACCTGCTGGTGGCGCAGGGCTTCGTCCAGATCGAAGGCCGTGGCGCGCATGGCCCGGTAGTGGCCGGCGCAATAGACGACCAGGTCCAGGCGGCCGTGGCGTTCGGCCAGGTCCTGGGCCGCGGCGCGCAGCGCCTCGCGGTGGGTGGCGTCCAGGGCGATGAATTCGCTGCCCGGGTGCTGGGCAGTGAAGTCCTCGAGAGCCTTCACATTGCGTGCGGACACGATGACACGGGCGCCGCGGGCATGCAGGGCCGATGCCGTGGCGCGGCCGATGCCGGTGGACGCGCCCACCAGCCAGGCGGTACGGCCTTGCCAGTCGGTGAGCTTGGGATTGAGGGACATGGGGTCTTTCAGCCCTTCACGAAGGTGAGCGTGACTTCGCCCAGGCGGATGCCGAACTTGCTCATCACCGCCTTGTTGAGCATCACGCGATCGTCCATCAGGTACATCCAGTCGTCGAACTGCACATCGTAGGTGCGGCCATCGACCGGCAGGCGCAGCGTGTAGCGCCAGTTGAAGGCATTGCCGCGCACCTGGCCGCTGGCCTCGCCCACCACGTCGTCGGCCCGGCCGGTGTAGCGGCCGTCGGCCAGGCGGGTGAGGCGCCACACGCGACGTTCGGTGCGGCCGTCGCTGTAGGTGAAGGCCTCGTCGAGCACACCCTGGTCGCCGTCCCAGCGGCCCTCCATCACCACGGTGAAGCGCCGCACCACCTGGCCCGAGCGGTCCTGGAAGATGCCGTAGGCGGTGAGCCGGCCGTTGAAATAGCGGCGCAGGTCCAGCTCGGGGCGCTCGCCGGCGTAGGCGTCCAGATTCTGGCTGGCGCAACCGCTGAACAGCGTGGCTGCAGCCGCGGCACCGCCCATCAGCACAAGGCGTCGTTTCATCGTTCCACTCCGGTGTCGTGCCGCATCCACAGGCCATACAGCGCGCCGGCGGCGGCGAGCTTGAGCACGCAGGGCAGCAGGCAGTAGGCCAGCGTCAGGGCCGCCAGGCCCTGGGCGTCGCGCGTGCCCGGCTCGTAGCCGGCCAGCTGCAGCAGTGGCAGGGCCAGGCCGGCGGCCAGGGCGAGGTTGAGCTTGGTCGCGAAGTTCCACCAGCCGAAATAGGCGCCTTCCGAGCGCCCCTGGTGACCGGCCCGCTGGATCACACCGGCCAGCAGAGCGGGCGGCAGGGTCAGGTCGGCGCCCAGGGCGATGCCGCTGGCCGCGCACACGAGCGCATAGGCCAGCACGTCGCCGCGGCCCAGGGTGGCGGCCCACACAAAAGCCGCCACGGCCAGCAGCATGCCCGCCAGCCAGCTGGGCGCCAGGCCGAAGCGCGCCACGGCGCGCACCCACAGCGGCACGGCCAGCGCGGCCGCGGCAAAGTACAGCGCGAGGAAGAGCGGCTCGTAGGCCGCGGCCTGCAGGCGGTCGCGGATGAAGAAGAGCACCAGCGTGGCCGGGATGGCGCTGGCAATGCCGTTGAGCAGGTAGATGAGCAGCAGCCGGCGGAACCCGCCCACGCGCCAGGGGCGCACCTGGCTCGGGTCGCGCAGCACGGGCGCGCTGCGGGGCTGGGGCGCCCGGCCCAGCGCCCACAGGCCCACGGCCAGCAGCACGGCAAAGGCGGTGGCGGTGACCCCCATGCCCGCCACGCTGGGCAGCACGCTGGCCACGAGCACGCCCACGAGCGCAAAGCCTTCGCGCCAGGCCACCACGCCCGCCCGCTGGCCGGCACCGCCCCCCAGCATCGCCCCCCAGGCCTGGTGGGTCACGCTCAAGGCGCTGTAGCTGAAGTAGGTGACGAGCAGCAGGGCGGCGCACCAGGCCAGCAAGGCGGCCGTGCCCTGCACGGGCGGGAAGAAGAGGGCGGCAAAGCCTGCGGCCAGCACACCGCCCATGGCCAGGCCCACCAGCCACACGCGGCGGGCCGAATGGTGGAAGAGCTGGTCCACCACCCGGCCGATCCACGGGTCCATCAGCGCATCGGCCAGCCGTGCGCCCAGCAGGACGGCGCCCAGCAGCGCGAGCGGCACGCCGAACTCCGCGGCGTAATGCGCGGGCAGCACCACATACAGCGGCAGGGCCACGAAGGCCAGGGGCAGGCCCAGCGCGCCGTAGGACAGGCCCTGCGCGGGCGCGCCCGTCCACCCGGCTGCGGCACGCGCATCGGCCGCAGACGCCGCGGTGGCCGGCAGGCGCGGCATGGCGGGTTGGGCGCCCATGGTCAGCGTTCGCCGGCGGCGGCGCCGATCAGGCGCTCGCGCAGGCGGGGCTCGGAGGTGCGCGGTGACAGCCAGATGCCGAAGAAGAGGCGCGCGAACTCCGCGTCCTCGATCTCGGCGGTGCGCTGGCCGTTGAAGTAGAAGCGTGCGCCCCGGCCGGGCAGGTGGATGCCCACCAGCCGGTCGCCGTCGGCGACGTTGGGGAAGGCGCGCTTCATCGCCTCCAGCCAGGCGCTGGCCTGGGCGTCGGTGAAGGAGCCCACGCGGCGCATCTCGGTGATCGAGCGTTCGGCGATGGCGGGGCCCTCAAGGCGGCGCAGGTAGTGCAGCGCCAGAGCGAGCGGGGCCTCGTCATATTGCCGCACATCCGCCTGCGGCGGCAGCCACAGGCGGGCATCGTAGACGCGCAGGCCGAGGAAGGTCATGCGGGCCTCGCCCTGCAACTTCACCTCCGGCAGGGCCCGTTGCACCTCGGGCGGCGGCGCCGGCACGGAGGCCTTCGCCCCCGACCCGACGAAGCAGCACAGCGCAAGGACGGCCCACAGCTTCATGGCTTCCTCAGGGTGAACTGGATGACGTCGGTGTTGCCCATGGCGAAGGCGGCCTCGCAGTAAGCGAGGTAAAACTCCCAGATGCGCATGAAGCGGGTGTCGAAGCCCAGCTTGCGCACCCGCGTGTCCTCGGCCAGGAAGCGCTCGCGCCAGCGGCGCAGCGTCTCGGCGTAGTCGGCACCGAAGGCCAGTTCGTTGACCACCTCCAGGCCGGCCTTGCGGGCGTGGGCGCGGAACTCCGTGGGGCTGGGCAGCAGGCCGCCGGGGAAGATGTACTGCTGGATGAAGTCGGTGCCGCGCACGTAGCGCTCGAACAGGTCGTCGCGGATGGTGATGCTCTGGATGCAGGCGCGCCCACCCGGCTTGAGCTGGCGGGCGACGGTGGCGAAGTAGCCGTCCCAGTATTCGCGGCCCACGGCCTCGAACATCTCGATCGAGCAGATGGCGTCGTAGGGACCATCGGCGATGTCGCGGTAGTCCTGCAGGCGCAGGTCGGCCTGCGGTGCGCGCCCCAGCGCGGCCAGACGAGCCTGGGCATAGGCAAGCTGCTCGGTCGAGAGCGTCACACCCGTGACGTGGGCGTCGAACTCGGTCACGGCCACCTCGGCCAGGCCGCCCCAGCCGCAACCGATCTCCAGCACGCGCTCGCCGGGGCGCAGCGCACATTCGCGCAGCGCGCGGCGCACCTTGGCTTCCTGGGCCTCGGTCAGCGAGCGGTTCAGGTCACCCTCGAACCAGGCGCTGGAATAGGCCATGCTCGGGTCGAGCCAGAGGCGGTAGAACTCATTGCCCAGGTCGTAGTGGGCGTGGATGTTCTTGCGGCTGCCTTCGCGCGAGTTGCGGTTGAGCAGATGGCGCACGCGGTAGAGCAGCCGGCCCCACCAGGTGCCGTACACCACGGATTCGATGTCGTCGCGGTTGGCGATGAACAGGCGGATCAGGGCCGGCAGGTCGGGCGTGGTCCAGTCGCCGGCAATGTAGCTCTCGGCAAAGCCGATGTCGCCGGACTTCAGCGCCAGCGCGCAGACATTCCAGTTGCGCAGCCGGATGGCCGCGCGCGGGCCCTCGGGCGTGCCGAAGTGGGCGGTGCTGCCGTCGGGCAGTTGCACGTCCAGGCTGCCGTGGCGCAGGTGCGCCATCATGCGCAGCACGGTGCGTGCTGCGGCCGGTGCCGAGGGCGGCAGCAGCTTGGCGAGTTGTTCCACCGGGGTGGTTGTGGTCGTGTGATTCATCGGGTCACCAGGGAATCGGGCGGTTCGGGCTTGGTGAAGAAAGGCACGCGCTTGGCCCACAGCTTCAGTGCCTGCCAGTGGATGCGTGCGATCACGCCCACGCTCATCAGCGGGTGGCCGAAGAAGGCGCGGCGCAGGCTGGAGCGCGTGACCGGCTCCAGCACCCCGCTCACGCTGGTCAGCAGCAGCGGGCCTTGCGCGTCGTCATGGTCGATACGCGCCACGGTGCGGGCCAGATGCAGGCCGTCGGCCGGCGTGCGCAGGAAGCGGAAGCGGTAGCGCCCTTCCACCTTGCAGAAGGGCGAGACGTGAAAGACCTTGGTGGCCTGCAGTTCCCGGCCCCAGCCGAGCTGCGCGCCCGTCAGCAAGTAGCAGTGGCGCTCGCCGAAGGTGTTGTTCACCTCGGCCACGATGGCGGCCAGCGAACCGTCGCGGCGGTGGCAGTACCAGAAGCTCACCGGCTTGAACACATAGCCCAGCACCCGCGGGTAGGTGTGCAGCCACACCTCGCCGTCGGCGTCATCGATGCCCTCGCCGGCCAGCAAGGCCTCGAGCCAGCCCAGCGCATCGCCACGGCCATCGCCGTGGTCGGCATCGTGGAAGCTGATGAGGCCGAAACGGTTGCGCGGCAGGGCCGGGTCGGGCTGGCGGGCGAGGCTGCGCATGGGCAGCATCAGGAAGTAGGTGGCGTAGGCGAAGGCGTTGCGGGCCGGGCGCAGCCGCGTGTGGCGCACCTGGCCGAAGCCGATGAGCGCACGCGCCGGGTGGCTGCTCATGCGGCCACCTTCATCGGGTCTTGCTGCCAGCGCTCGAGCAGGCCTTGGGCCACGGCCAGGCCCGACTTCAGCCCATCCTCGTGGAAGCCATAGCCCGCCCAGGCACCGCAGAACCACACATGGCGCAGGCCCTGGATCTCGCCCAGGCGGCGCTGGGCCGCCACGGCCGAGAGGTCGAACACCGGGTGGGCGTATTCGTAGCGTCCGAGCACGGTCTCGGGCCGTGGCGAGCGCACCGGGTTGAGCGAGACGATCACGTCATCACGGAAAGGCAGCGGCTGGAGCTGGTTCAGCCAGTAGTGCAGGCAGACCGCACCGGCCTCGCGACCGGCATCTTCGGCGCGCTCGTAGTTCCAGGCCGCCCAGGCCTTGCGGCGGCGCGGCATCAGCGTGGTGTCGGTGTGCAGCACGGCCACGTTGGGGTGGTAGGCGATGGCGCCCAGCAGCTCGCGTTCGAGGGGCAGCGGGTCGTCGATCAGGGCCAGGGCCTGGTCGGAGTGGCAGGCCAGCACCACGTCGTCAAAGCGTTCGCTGCCGCGGTCGGTGCTGACGATCACGCCGCCCTCGCCGCTGCCCGGTGGCACGCGGCGCACCTGGCGCACGGGCGTGTTCAGCCGGGCGTCGGTCAGGCCCGCAAGGATCTTCGCGACGTAGTGCTTCGCGCCGCCGCGCACGGTGTGCCACTGGGGCCGGTCGCTGATCTGGATGAGGCCATGGTTGTGGCAGAAGCGGATCATCGTGCCGATGGGGAAGCGCAGCATCTGGCCGGCCGGGCAGGACCAGATGCAGGCCACCATGGGCAGGAAATACCACTCGCGGAACTCGGCGCCGAAGCGGTGGCGGTCGAGGAAGGCGCCGATGGGTTCGGCCAGGGCGGCGTCTTCGCCATGGCGTGCCAGCGCGGTGGTCAGGCGGTTGAAGCGCAGCAGGTCGCGCAGCATGCGCCAGAAGGCCGGGCGCCACAGGTTGCGGCGCTGGGCGAAGACGGTGTCGAGGTTGTTGCCGCTCCATTCCAGGTCGCGCCCCGGCAGCTGCACCGAGAACGACATGTCCGACGCCGCGGTCTCCACGTGCAGCTCGGCGAAGAGCTTGACCAGTTCCGGGTAGGTGCGGTGGTTGAAGACCAGGAAGCCGGTGTCCACGCCGTGGGTCACCGGCTGGCCGGACCGGTCGGGCAGCGTCACGTCCACCGTGTGGGTGTGGCCGCCGAAATAGTCACCGGCCTCGAAGAGCGTGACCTCAGCGTGGGGGGCCAGCCGATGGGCCGCAGCCAGGCCCGAGATGCCCGAACCGACGATGGCAATGCGTCGCATGGCGGGCCTCAGTGGCACAGGCCGCGCCGCCCGGGACGGGCGGGGGCGGGAGAAGACAAAGGTGCTGCGAAGCGCCCCGAGACGAAGGAGGGAGGGAGGGAGGAGGAGGAGAGACGCCTCGGGATTGCAGCCGGACAACCCGGCAGTCTTCGCAGCACGAAAAACGGGGGAGTGGGCCTCAGGCCCCGGCGAACGGCCTCCACCTCACGCCAGATCGCCACCTGCAGCTTTCGACGGCCCCGCACGCGGGAAGTTCCCCCATCGGGCATAGGGCGTGCGACAGGTGTCGGGCGGCGAAGGAGAAGAGGGTGGGGCACGCTTTGAACTCCTTAGTTCCTATTGTGACTAAACGGTACAATTTTGCATCTTTCCGTTCAAGATACCACGACTTGGTCAGGGTCTTGGGCTGAACAGGCCCACATGAGCGCCTGGATGCAGGAAAGTGTCCTGGTCAAATCATTGGTATAAGTTCGATAATACGGCCATGTTTGCTGACAAGCAATTATTTGTCATGGACAAAAATCCTGTTTCTCTTCCCAGAGCCAGCGACGGTGTGATGTCCTCGATCGCATCGGTCGAGCGCGACACCGGGCTGAGCAAGGACGTGCTGCGCATCTGGGAGCGCCGCTATGGCTTCCCCCGCCCCTTGCGTGACGACGTGGGCGAGCGGGTCTATCCGGCGGATCAGGTGCACAAGCTGCGGCTGCTGCACCGGCTGATCGGCGCGGGCCATCGCCCCGGCCGTCTGATGGATCGTTCGGTCGAGGAGTTGCAGGCGCTCGTGGACCGGCCGCGAGCGGCGCCTGCGCGGATGATGGGCGCCGACGCCGAGATCGACCGCTGGATGGAGCTGCTGGCGCGGCACGAGGTGGCCGCCTTGCGCCGCGAACTGCCCCAGGCCCAGTTGCGGCTCGGCCTGGCCCGCTTCGTGGTCGACAAGGCCCTGCCCTTCACGGCGGCCGTGGGCGAGGCCTGGATGCGCGGCAGCCTGCAGGTGTATCAGGAGCACGTGTTCTCCGAGGTGATGCAGGGCGTGCTGCGCCAGGCCATCGCCAGCGTGCCGGCTCCCGAGCCTGGCGCCCAGCCGCGTGTGCTGCTGACCACCTTTCCGAATGAGCCGCATGGCCTGGGGCTGCTGATGGCCGAGGCGCTGCTGGCGCTGGACGGTTGCGACTGCCTCTCGCTGGGCGTGCAGACGCCCCTGGGCGACATCGTCCAGGCCGCCCGGGCCCACGACTCGGACGTGGTGGCTCTGAGCTTTGCCTCGGCGCCGGGCCGCCGGCTGGTGCACGAGGGGCTGGCCGAGTTGCGTGCGGCACTGCCCGAGCGTGTCCAGATCTGGGTGGGCGGCTTGCACCGCTGGCTCAGCCGCCACCCGCAGCCCGGCGTGGTGTCGCTGGCCAGCCTGTCGGACCTGACGCCAGCCGTGGCGGCCTGGCGCGCACCTCAGGAATGAGCCGGGCCATGCCGGGCTACCAGGGCAACAAGCAGGCCCTGCCCCACAAGCCCTGCGCGCAGTGCGGCCGACCGATGAGCTGGCGCAAACGCTGGGCCAAGGTCTGGGAGGAGGTGCGCTATTGCAGCGATCGCTGCCGTCGCGACGCGAAGCGCAGCGCGGCGTGATGGGCGGACGCATCCTGCTGGTCCTGGGTGACCAGCTCGCCACCGATCATCCGGCCCTGACGGCGCTCGACGCTGCGCGCGACCGGGTGCTGATGATCGAGACCGCCGGCGAAGCCACGGCCGTGTGGAGCCACCAGGCCCGCATTGCGCTTTTCCTGTCGGCCATGCGCCACCACCGCGATGCCTTGCGCGCCCAGGGCTGGACGGTGGACTACCTCGACCTGGACAGCGAGCCCCCTGACGCGCCGGCCGGACTGGACCACCGCCTCGCCGAGGCTTTGCAACGCCTTCGGCCCTCCGAGCTGTGGGTCATGGAGCCGGGCGAGTGGCGCATCGAGCAGCTCCTGGAAACCACGGCCGCCCAGGCTGGCGTGCCGCTGCGCTGGTGGGCCGACCCGCACTTCCTGTGCACCCGCGAGCGTTTCGCCCGCTGGGCCCAGGGTCGCCAGCAGCTGCGTATGGAGCACTTCTATCGCGAGATGCGCCGCGAGCACCGGGTGCTGCTCGATGCCCAGGGCCAGCCCGAGGGGGGCACATGGAATTTCGATGCCGACAACCGCCAACCCTACCCGAAAGGCGGCCCGGGGGCGATCCCGCCGCCCGCCTGGTTCCCGCCCGATGGGATCACCCAGGAGGTGCTGGCGCTGGTGTCCAGGCGCTTTGCCAACCACCCCGGCTCGCTCGCTCATTTCGCCTGGCCGGTCACGCCCGACCAGGCGCGTGCGGCGCTGCGGCGCTTCATCGAACACCGCCTGGTAGGCTTCGGCCCCTACCAGGACGCGATGTGGACCGACACGCCCTGGGGCTGGCATTCGCTGCTGTCGTCCAGCCTGAACCTGCACCTGCTGGACCCGCGCGAGGTGATCGCCGCGGCCGAGGCCGCCTACCGCGAGGGGCGTGCCCCGCTGTCCGGCGTGGAGGGCTTCATCCGCCAGATCCTGGGCTGGCGCGAATTCATCCGCGGTGTGTACTGGCTGGACATGCCGGGCCTGCGCCAGGCCAACCACTACGACCACCACCGGGCGCTGCCGGCCTGGTACTGGACGGGGGCGACCCGCATGGCCTGCCTGCGCGACGCCCTGACCCAGACCCTGGCCCATGGCTACGCCCACCACATCCAGCGCCTGATGGTGACCGGCCTGTTCGGGACCCTGGCCGAGATCGAACCCCGCCAGGTCAGCGACTGGTACCGGGCGGTCTATGTGGATGCCGTGGAGTGGGTGGAAAGCCCCAACACCCTGGGCATGGCCTTGCACGCCAACGGCGGGCGCTTCACCAGCAAGCCCTATGTGGCCTCGGGCGCCTACATCGACCGCCAGAGCAACCTGTGCAAGATGTGCGAATATCGCCCAAAAGAGAAAACCGGGCCCCGTGCCTGCCCTTTCACCACTTTGTATTGGTACTTCCTGGACAATCATCGGTTGGCGTTGCGCGCCAACCCCCGCACCCGGCCGATGACGATGCACCTCGACCGCTGGAGCGAGGACGAGCGCCAGGCCCTGCGCGAGTCGGCGCTCGAGCGGCTGCACCGTCTCGACGAACTCTAGCCGCTCCGTTCGCCATGCATCACCGACTGGACCCAGCCTGACAGGAACCGACATGCTGTACCCCGAGCTTTTCAAGCAACTCGAAGCCGTGCGCTGGAACATGGACCGCGACATCCCCTGGGACCAGTTCGACGCGTCCAGGCTCAGCGAAGAGCAGGCCCAGACGATCAAGATGAATGCCATCACCGAATGGGCGGCGCTGCCGGCCACCGAGATGTTCCTGCGCGACAACCGCGACGACAGCGACTTCTCGGCCTTCATGAGCGTGTGGTTCTTCGAGGAGCAGAAGCACTCGCTGGTGCTGATGGAGTACCTGCGCCGCTTCCGCCCCGACCTCGTGCCCACGGAAGAAGAACTGCACGAGGTGCGCTTCGAGTTCGACCCGGCGCCTGCGCTGGAAACCCTGATGCTGCATTTCTGCGGCGAAATCCGGCTGAACCACTGGTACCGGCGCGCTGCCGAATGGCACACCGAGCCCGTCATCAAGGCCATCTACGAAACGCTGGCGCGTGACGAGGCCCGCCATGGCGGGGCCTACCTGCGCTACATGAAGCGTGCCATCGGCCGCTTCGGCGACGAAGCCAAGGCGGCCTTTGCCAAGGTGGGGGTGCTGATGGCCAGTGCCCGCCGCACGGCGCAAGCCCTGCATCCCACGAACCTGCACGTGAACGCCAAGCTCTTCCCGCGTGACACCGTGCAAAGCCGCCTGCCCAACCCCGAGTGGCTGGAGCGCTGGCTCGACCAGCAGATCAAGTTCGATGCCGTGTGGGAAACCAAGGTGGTCGAGCGCATCCTGCACAACATGAGCCTGCTGATGGAGCGCAGCTTCCAGAGCGTGCAGGAGCTCAATCGCTTCCGCAAGGAACTGTCCGCCCGGCTGGCTGCTGCGGGCCGCGCCGAGGGTGGCGCGCCCCAGCCTGCCTGAGCCGTCCCTCCACGCGCGACGACCCTCGATCGTCTGGGTGGTTGCGACGCAACAGCCGGCCTGTGGGCCGGCTTTTTCCTACCATGGCGGCCTTTCCACAGGGAACGTCGCCATGTCCTGGACCTTGCTCTTCATTGCCGGCCTCTTCGAGGTCGCCTGGGCCATTGGCCTGAAGTACACCGAAGGCTTCAGCCGCTTCTGGCCCTCGGCCGGCACGGTCACAGCCATGGTCATCAGCGTGCTGCTGCTGGGCCTGGCCATGCGCGAGCTGCCCGTGGGCACGGCCTATGCGGTGTGGACCGGCATCGGCGCGGTGGGCACCGTGATCCTGGGCATCGTGCTCTTCGGGGACAGCGCCTCGGCCCTGCGCCTGGTGTGCGTGGGCCTGATCATCGTCGGCATCCTGGGGCTCAAGCTGGTGAGCTGAGCCCTCAGGAGGTCTTTGCCGTCAGGCGCCGCTCCTGGTCGGCCTTGCGATCGGCCGCGACCTTGCGGGCACTTTCACGTTCGCCGACGAGCTTCACGTAGGCCTTCCAGTCGATGCCGTGGGCGGCCACGAGGTCCTCGCCCAGCACGGACTTGGTGGCCAGCGCCACCAGCGGCAGGTGCACGTAGGCGGCGCAATCGGCCTGGGTGAAGTGGTCCCCGGCCACATAGGGCGCGAACTGTGCGAGTTGCTTGAAGCCGACCAGGTGCTTGTCGAGCAGGGTGCGCACGCGCTCGCGGTTCTTCTCGCTCGTGGTGCCGCCGAAGAAGGCCTGGCCGTAGAGTTCGCGCGCCACCAGTTCCAGGTGCAGGTCGAGGAAGATCGTCAGCTCGCGCACCTTGGCGCGCTGCCAGGGGTCGGCCGGCAGCAGCGGCGGGTGGGGCCAGCGCGTCTCGATGTAGTCCATCAGCGCTTCGCTCTCGCAGATCACGCCGTGCTCGGTGCGTGCGAAGGGCACCTTGCCCAGCACGGAGCCGGCCGCTTTCGCGGGCTCGCCCGTACCGACGCCCTCCTCGATGAAGGGGATGCCCTTTTCCAGCAGGGCCAGCTTGACCTTGTTGTAGTAGTTGGACAGGGGGAAGCCGCACAGCACGAACATGGAAGTCTCCGTCAGGGGTGGGGGTCAGGACGCAGTGCAAACCGGATGGGCGCGGCGCGCTATCGCCTTGGCGACACGGCGGCGGCCCATCGTGCGTGGATCGCCAGCAGCAGGGCGGCACTGGCGGCCCCCGCCACCACGCCGGCCGCATGGGCGCCCACGGCCACGGGGAAGTCCCAATCGGCCGAGGCCTGGACCGCCCCACGCCAGGGCGCCTCCAGAATCACCTTGGCCAGCAGGGCGAGCCCCAGCCCGGCGCCCAGGCCCCGCCAACCCGGTGCGGCGCGCAGGAGCAGTGTCACGGCCGCCACGGCCACGCCAGCGTGCAGGACACCTGACAGGCCCAGGTAGTGGTGGGGTCGGGCGGCCAGCCACAGCAGCGCATGGGTGGTGGGCCAGGCCAGGGCCCAGGCGGCGGTGGCCTGAACGGGCAGGCGGGCCTGCCAGCCCAGGGCGCCGAGCAGCAGGACACCCGCCAGATTGGCGCCCAGGTGCCAGGTGCTGAAATGGACCAAGGCGGCACTCCAGCAGCGCCACAGCTGCGCCGGCGCCTCGCGGCGCCAGGCCAGGGCCTCCGTGGCGGGTAGGCCGGCCGCTTCCGCAGCGGCCACCAGCAGGGACAGCGCGGCGGCCAGCGCCGCCAAGGCGGCCCAGGCGACGCCGGGCCGGGTCAGGCGCCGAAGACCTCGTGCCACAGGGCCAGCACGGCATCGCGTTCGCGCGCCAGCGCTTCCGGGGGGAATTGCGTGGCACGCTCGTCCAGGCGGGCGCGGTGCTGGGCGCGGCGCAGCTCGCGGTAGGCATCGGCCGCCGCCTGGCCCACACCGGGCGACAGCAACCCGGCGGCTTCGGCACGCTGCAGCAGCGCGATGTTGCCCACGTCGTCGCGCAGTTCGGGGTGCGTGGCGCCGTGGGCCAGGACGAGGCACTGCACGGCGAACTCGGCATCCATCATCCCGCCTGCGCTGTGCTTCACATCGAAGAGACCGGCCTTCACCGGGTGGGCTTCGCGCACCTTGGTGCGCATCGTGCGGATCTCCTCGCGCACGGCGGCGGCGTCGCGCGGCGCAGCGATCACATCGCGCCGCACCTGTTCGAATCGTGCGCCGATGTCGGGGGCCCCGGCACAGAAGCGCGCCCGTGTGATGGCCTGATGCTCCCAGGTCCAGGCGGTGTTGCTGCCGCGGCGCTGCTGGTAGGCCTCGAAGGAAGCCAGCGAGGTCACGAGCAGGCCCGAGTTGCCGTTGGGGCGCAGGGCGGTGTCGATCTCGAAGAGCTCGCCGGCACTGGTGCGCAGCGTCAGCCAGGTGATGAGCTTGCGCGCGAAGGCGGCATAGGCCTCGGGGGCGCGCTCGTCCTCGTCGTCGAAGAGGAAGACGAGGTCGAGGTCGCTGCCGTAGCCCAGCTCCTTGCCGCCGAGCTTGCCGTAGGCGATGACGGCAAAGCGTGGCTGATCGGCGTGGCGCTGGCGCAGGTGGGGCCAGGCCCAGCGCAGGGTGCATTCCACGGTGGCGTCGGCCAGGGCCGAGAGGTCGTCGGCCACCTGCTCGACGGTGATGTGGCCCTCGACGTCGCGCACCAGGGTGCGGAAGACCTCGGCGTGGTGGGCCCGGCGCAGGGTGTCGAGCAGGGCCTCTTCGTCGGCCTGGCCCGAGCGAGCCCAGGCTTCGTGGCGCTGCTCCAGGTCGTGCACGAAGCTGGCAGCGTCGAAACGGGTGTAGATCAGGCGCGGGTCGGCCAGCTCGTCGATCACGCCGGGGTAGCGCATCAGGTAGCGCATGGGCCAGCGGGCCAGGCCGAGCAGGCGCAGCAGGCGCTGCTGCACCTCGGGGCGCTCGACCAGCATGGCGATGTAGCTCTCGCGGCGCAGCAGCGGCTCGAGCCAGTCGACGAAACGGAGGGCGGCCTCGGCCGGGCATTCGCCCTGCGTCACCCGTTGGGCGGCCCGCAGCACCAGCTTGGCCAGGCGCTGCTTGCTTTCGTCGCGCAAGGCGGCGATGCGCGGATGCTGCACCCACGGACGCACGCGCTCGGCGAGCGCCTCGGGCAAGCGCGCGGCAAACGCCTCGCTGTCCAGCGCCGGGGGCGGTTCGCCGCAACCCTTGCAGCCATTGGCCTTGGGGGGCTGGCCGTCGTGGAGCAGGGCGTCGAACTCCAGCGCCACGAACTCGCGCACTTCGAGCAGGCGGTCCATCAGCTCGCAGGCATCGGTGGTGCAGGCCAGACCCAGGCTGCCGGCGATCCAGCGCAGGTCCTCGTCGCCGGTGGGCAGCTGGTGGGTCTGCTGGTCGTCCAGGTACTGGATGCGATGCTCGACCTGGCGCAGGAAGACGTAGGCCTCGGCCAGCCGGGTGGCCGTCTCGGGCTTCATCACACCCACCTGGGTGAGGCGTTCGAGCGCGCGCAGCGTGGAGCGCGTGCGGATCTCGGGGAACTGGCCGCCCCGCACCACCTGCAGCAACTGCACGATGAACTCGATCTCGCGGATGCCGCCGCGCGAGAGCTTGACGTCGTTGGCGCGCTCGGGCCGGCCGGCGGCGCGGCGCGCGGCCTCCTCGCGCACCTTGCGGTGCAGGCCGCGCAGTCCTTCGAAGACGCCGTAGTCGAGGTAGCGGCGGAACACGAAGGGGATGACCACGTCGCGCAGCTGCAGCGCCCGGCCCGAAGCCACCGAGGCGTGCGGCGCCACGACACGGCTCTTGAGCCAGGCGAAGCGCTCCCATTCGCGCCCCTGCACGAGGAAGTACTCCTCCAGCATCGCCAGGCTCACCACGGGCGGCCCGGAATTGCCATTCGGTCGCAGGGCCAGATCGACGCGGAAGACGAAGCCGTCCTCGGTGGTATCACCGATGAGCGTGTACAGGCTGCGCGCCACCTGCGAGAAGTACTCGTGCGCCGAGATGCGTCCGGCCCCCTGGGCGTTGCCGGCCGTCGTGCCGGCTTCCTCGTAGACATAGATCAGGTCGATGTCGGAGGACACGTTGAGCTCGCGTCCGCCGAGCTTGCCCATGCCCACGACCCAGAAGTCGATGCGCTCGCCGGCGTCGTTGAGCGGGGCGCCGTGGCGCTCGTCCTGCTCGGCCAGGGCGGCGGCCAGGGCCACGTCCAGCGTGACTTCGGCCAGCGCCGTCATGGCCTGGCCGATGTCGGGCATGGAGGCCGACTGTTCGACATCCATCACTGCCAGGCGTTCCAGGGTGAGCTGACGGGCCTGTCGCAAGGCCGCGGCCAGCGGCAGGCCCCGGGCCTGCAAGGCCTCGATCAGGGCGCCGATGCGCTGCGCATCGGGCAGCCCCGGTGCCAGCAGGCCCAGCTGCTGGTCGTAGCGTCTGCGCACCCGCTGCACGAAGCGGGAATGGTCCGCCCGCACCCGGGGCGTGGCGGCGGGGCTACCCTCCGTGACAACTTCGTTGAAACCCATGGCCAAAACGACGGTCTGAACCCTTGCCTGTGCTAGATTGAGCAAGCACCGTCGAACAGGGTGCCTGACGCCCGAGCGCCTGCGGGCGCATACCGGCCCGGCAGGGGCTGTTTCCGTTGTTGTGTCCCGGCTGCCGCGATCGCGCCCATGAATTCCCCCGTGTTGCCTCCCCGGTCCCCATGGCCCCGACGAGCCGGGCGGGTGGCCCTGCGGACGTTGATGGCGGTGGCGATCGGGGCCGTGGGCCTCATGCTCGTGGCGTGGATGGTGATGCTGTGGGCGATTCTGCCCCGAATCGACACCTGGCGTGCGCCCATCGAGCGCGCAGCCACCCAGGCATTGGGGCTGCCGGTGCAAATTGGCCACATCCGTGCGCAATCTCACGCCGGCACGCCATGGTTCGAGTTCACCGATGTGCGTCTGCTCGACGCCGACGGCCGCGAAGCCCTGCGCTTGCCCCAGGTGCGCAGCACCCTGTCCTGGTCCACGCTGTGGCATGCCCGTCTGAGACTGGGCCGGCTGGAGCTGCAATCCCCCGAACTCGAGGTGCGCCGTGACCCGGAGGGGCGTCTGCATGTGGCCGGCCTGGGCTTGACCTCGGGCGGCACCTCCGCCTCTCCCGAGGCGCTCGACTGGTTCATCTCGCTGCCCGAGTTCCTGGTGCACGACGGCCGGGTGCGCTGGGTGGACGAGCAGCGCGGCCTGCCCCCGCTGGCGCTGGACGACGTGGACGCCGTGATGCGCAACAGCGGTGCAGGGGCTCGCCGCCACGAGTTCCGGCTCGACGCGACCCCTGTGGCCGGATGGGGTGAACGGTTCTCGCTGCGGGCCCGATTCACCCAGCCGCTGCTGACGCGGGCATCGGACCGTTCGCAGTGGAGCGGCCAGGCCTACGCCGAACTGCCCCGCGTGCAGCTGCGGGCCTTGCAGGATCACCTGGGCTGGCCCACCCGCCTGGACGGTGGCGAGGGCAGCGTGCGGGCCTGGGCCGATCTGCACCAGGGCCGCTGGCAGGGCCTCACGGCCGATCTCGACCTGACCGAGGTTGTGGGTCGCCTCGACGGGGCCCCCGAGGCCCTGGACCTCGCGGCCTTGCGGTTGCGCCTTGTGTATCAGCACGAGGGCGAGCAGCATCGCCTGGCCCTCCAGGAGTTGTCGGTCCTGCCCCGCGCCGACGCCGACCCGTCGCAGGCCCTGCTGTCGGCGGGGCTGCCTCGGGCACTCCAGGCGGGATGGCGCAGGGAAGTCCTTGCCGACGGGTCTTCGTCGCTGAGCTCCGGTGAGGTGCAGGTGCCCCAGGGCGACCTGGCGGCCGTCGCCTGGCTGGCGCGACGCCTGCCACTGGGCGAGGGGGTGCAGCACGGCCTGGCCCAGCTCCAGCCTGCCGGCGAGGTGGAGGGCCTGCGGTTGCAGTGGCACGGGCCCTGGCAGGCGCCCGACCGTTACACCGCCCGCGGCCGGCTCAAGGGGCTGAGCCTGGCGGCACAGGACCACGTCGGCACCGGTGTGGGCCGGCCGGGCCTGCGCGGCGCCACGCTCGACTTCACCGCCCATGAGCGTGGGGGCGAGGCGATGCTGCGCATCGAGAAGGGGGCCGTGGTCTTTCCCGGCGTGTTCGACGAGGCCGAAGTGGCGCTCGACCAGCTGCAGGCGCGCCTGGACTGGACCCTCACACCGGACCCCTCGGGCCCCTCGGTCGAACTGAAGGTCAGCGAGGCGCAGTTTTCCAACGCGGACGCCCAGGGGTCCTTCGAAGGGCGCTGGCATACCGGCGCGGACGCGGGCGTGGGCCGCGGCGCACGCCTGCCCGGCGTGCTCGATCTGCAGGGACGACTCGACCGCGCCGATGCCACCCGGGTCTGGCGCTACCTGCCGCGCCAGCTGCCGGCCGACGTGCGCGACTACATCCGCCATGCGGTGATGGCGGGGCGAGCGCAGGAGGTGGACTTCCGCGTGCGCGGCGACCTCTGGGATTTCCCCTATGCGCCGGGACAGCCCGGCGAGTTCCGCATCGCCGCCCAGGTGCAGGACGCCAGCTTTGCCTACGTGCCCACGCGCGCGGGCTGGACGTCTCCATGGCCGGCCTTCACGCATGTGCAGGGCGAGCTCGTCTTCGATCGCCAGTCCATGCACATCCGCCATGCCCGTGCCCGGCTGTTCGGTTTCGAGCTCACCGGTGTGGAAGGCGGCATCGCCGACCTCGCCCATGCCCCGGTGCTGCAACTCTCCGGCGCCGGCACCGGCCCCTTGGCGGATGCCCTGAGGTTCATCAACGACACCCCCGTGGGCGGCTGGACGCACCATGCCCTGGCCGATGCCACCGGCAGCGGCCCAGCCCAGTTGCGCCTGTCGCTACAGCTGCCGCTGGACGACATGGAGCGCGCTCGCGTGCAGGGCCGGGTCACATTGGCCGGCAACGACCTGCGGCTGCGCAAGGACACGCCGCTGCTGGCCCGCACGCGCGGCGAGGTGAGCTTTTCCGACCAGGGGTTCGCCGTGCACGGCGCCACGGCGCGCGTGCTGGGCGGTGAACTCCAGTTCGAAGGGGGCACCGCGCCAGACGGCAGCGTGCGCTTCGAAGGCCGCGGCACGGCCACGGCCGAGGGCCTGCGCGAGGTGCGGGAACTGGGCCCTTTGCCCTATCTGGCAGAACATCTGTCTGGCCAGGCGGCCTACCGCATGAGCTTCGGGGTCGTGCAGGGGTGGCCGGAACTCACGCTGACGAGCGATCTCAGCGGCCTCGCGTCGGCGCTGCCGGAGCCGCTGGGCAAGCCAGCCGCGCGGGCCTGGCCCCTGCGGGTGGTGATGGCGCTGGATCCCGACAGCCTCGCGCCGGGCCGCTCGCCGCGTGACTCGGTGCGTGTGCAACTGGGTCAGGAACTGTGGCTGCACTACCGCCGCGCGCTGGACGAGGGCAGTGCCCCCCGCGTGCTGGCCGGCGCCATCGGCGTGGGCGAGATCCTGCCCCTGCCGGCGTCGGGGGTGCGGGCCCGCGTGGTCCTGCCCCGGCTGGATCTCGACCGCTGGCGCGCCGTGGCGGCCAGCTTCGAGGCCGGGCTCGATGCCGACGATGCCACGCCGGGCGGCTACGCCCCCGACCGTGTGGAGCTTCGCAGCCCGCAGGTGCAGGCGGCCGGGCGCGCCTTCCAGGGGGTGCGCCTGCAGGGTGAACGACTGGGTGACGGCTGGCGCGGCACCCTGAGAGCCGATCAGCTCGAAGGTCGTGTGGAATGGCAGCCCGGCGCCAACGGCGGTCGGCTGCTGGCGCGGCTCAGCCGTCTGAGCCTGCCCGGCGGCGCTTCGGAAGCCACCGAGGCGCTGTGGCAGAGCGAGCCTCGGCGGCCCGCCCCGGCCCTCGACATCGAGGTCGAGGACCTGCGCTGGGGCGATCGGCGCCTGGGCCGGGTCGAAGTGCAGGCCACCAGTCGCCTGACGGGCGAATTCCATGAATGGCGCCTGCAGCACTTGCGGGTCAGCGGCCCGCAGGCCCGGTTGCACGCGAGCGGGTCGTGGCTGGCCGTGCGGGGCGGGGTGGCCGGGGCGGCTCCCCGCACGGAGCTGGACTTCGAGCTCGACGTGGCGGACAGCGGGGAACTGCTCAGCCACTGGGGACAGCGCGGCGTGGTCGCTGGCGGCAAGGGCCGCGTCACCGGCCAGATCGGCTGGCAGGGCTCGCCGCTCTCACCCGAACTGGCCAGTCTGTCCGGCCAGATGCGCGTGGATGTGGAACGCGGCCGCTTCCTCAAGGCCGACCCCGGCGCGGCCCGCCTGGCCAGCGTGCTGAGCCTGCAGGCCCTGCCGCGGCGGTTCATGCTCGATTTCAGCGACGTCTTCCGCGAGGGCTTCGTCTTCGACGATTTCGGCGGCGACGTGCGCATCACCAACGGTGTGGCGCGCACTGAAAACCTGCGCATGCGCGGTGTGGCGGCAGCTGTGCTGATGGAAGGCCAGGCCGACCTGCGGGAAGAAACCCAGGACCTGCGGGTCGTCGTGGTGCCCGAGATCAATGCCGGCGGCGCCTCGCTCGTCTATGCGGCCATCAACCCGGCCGTGGGCCTGGGCACCTTCCTCGCCCAGCTCTTCCTGCGCAAGCCCATGATCGAAGCCAACACCCGGGAATTCCACGTCACCGGTTCCTGGGCCGATCCCCAGGTCGATCCCGTGCCCCGACAGAGTGCCGCCCCGCCCCGGCCCGCCGGCGGCTGACCCCTCTCGCACCCGGAGGAAACATGCGCATCGCCGCCGTCCAGATGGTCTCGTCCACCGACCCGGCCCACAACCTGGCTCGCGCCCTGGACCTGATCGCCCAGGCCGCACGCCAGGGTGCCGAGCTGGTGGGGCTGCCCGAGAACTTTGCCTTCATGGGCCGGGCCGATCACGACAAGCTGCCCCTGGCCGAAGCCGAAGGCGAGGGCCCGCTGCAGCAGGCCCTGGCCGGTGCGGCGCGTGAGCATGGCGTGTGGCTGCTGGGCGGCAGCCTGCCGCTGCGCACCGACGACCCGCAGCGCGTCACCAACACCAGCCTGGTCTTCGACCCGCAGGGTCGGCAATGTGCCCGCTACGACAAGATCCACCTCTTCCGCTACGAAGAACACGGCCCCGACGGCCACAAGTTCTACGACGAGGGGGTGGTGCTGAGGGCGGGCGAGCGGCCCGTGGCCCTGGACGTGCAGCCGCGCCAGGGGGCGCCGCTGCGCCTGGGCCTGAGCATCTGCTACGACCTGCGCTTCCCCGAGCTGTACCGCGCGCTCATGCGCCCTGCCTGCGACCTGATCGCCGTGCCCTCGGCCTTCACCCACACCACGGGGCAGGCTCACTGGGAAGTGCTGCTGCGTGCCCGCGCCATCGAAAACCAGTGCTATGTGATGGCGCCGGCGCAGGGCGGCCGGCACGAGAACGGCCGGCGCACCTTTGGCCACACGATCCTCATCGATCCCTGGGGCGAGGTGCTGGCCCGGGTGGAAGAGGGCGAGGGGGTGGCCGTGGCCGAGATCGACCGGGGCCTGATCGACCAGGTGCGCCACCGCCTCCCGGCGCTGGCACACCGGCGGCTCTGATCAGAAAAACGGCGAGTCGTCCGCCGGCGGCCGCCGGCTGGTGTCGCGCGGCCAGGGGGGTGGGCGGCGCGGGGCGCGGGGCGGCCGGGGGCGGCTCAGCCACAGCCCCACCAGGGGCATCAGGGGCTGCAGCCAGGCCAGACCCTCGCGCATGCCGCGCAGGAAGCCGGTGGCGGCCCGGGCGGCGGACACCGGGGCTGCGCCCAGCCGGCGTGGACCGGCCACCAGCACGAGGGCCGTCACCAGCGCGCCGATGGCCAACGAGCCGGGGTTGCTCATCACCCAGCGCACCAACTGGCTGCGCGGGAACTGCCCTGAAAAGCGCGGGTGGGCGGGCCAGTCGGCGTCTCCCGGCGCGAGGTCGGTGTCGCTGGGTGCATCGCGGTGGCGCGGTGCCGACGCCGGCCGGGGCGCCACCAGCGCACGCAATTGCACCCGCTGGCGGGCCATGCGCAGCAGCAGCAGCTCACGTTCGGCATCGCGCCGGGCCTGCTCGGCCGGGTCGTGGCGGGGCGGGGGGCTCATGGTCGGGGCGCGTCGTCAGGACCTTCGGGGGCCGGGGGCGGCTCGGAGGGGACTTCGGGCGCGGCGTCGTCGCGCATGCGTCGCAGGGTGTCCAGGTCGGCGGCGAGTTCGCGCTTGAGCAGGGCAAACGACTGGTCGCCCTGCTGCATCAACCGTTGCACCTGCAGCACCACCAGCGCCAGCGCCAGGCACAAGAGCAACGCCACACCAGCCGCTGCCGGGATGCGCCAGGCCGTGTCCCAGGCGGCGATGATCACCAGCACGCCAAGGAAGCTCACCGCCAGCCCACCCAGCCAGACGGCCGACAGGAGAGCCACGAGCAGCCGGGCCAGCCGGCGCTTCTCGTCCTCCCACTCCAGGCGGGCCAGGGCCACCCGGTCGGCGGCGACCTCGGCGCCCAGCGCAACACCGCGGCGCAGCCGCTCGACCAGGGCGTCGATCTGGGGGGCGAGCAGCCGCGCCAGCATGGAGCCGACCACCGGGCGTCAGCGGCGGGCGATCAGCACGCCCACCAGCAGCCCGGCCAGCGCGGCGATGCCGGCCACCTTCCAGGGCTCTTCGTGGGCATATTCGTCGGCCACCGCCGCCGTGTGGCGCACGCGTCGGCTGATGTCGTGAGACGCATCGGCCACGGCTTCGCTGGCGCGGTGGAAGGACTCCTGCAGCTTTTCCTTCAGCGCCCGCACCTCGGGCAGGTCCCGCACGGCCGGGTTGGACATCAGCTCGGCCAGATCAGCCTTCAGGTCGGCCCATTCGCGCTCCAGGGTGGTGGCGCTGTCCTGGGCGGCATGGCTCACCCCACGGGCCACCCGGCGGGCAGCCTGCCCGGTGCGTTCGGCGGCGGCAGCAGCAGCTTCGGTGGTGGAATTGACAGACATGGCGTTCTCCTGTGGTCAGCAAAAGAGGCGACGACCCATTCTAGGCAGGGGCATCGGAAGCGGGTGAGGGTCGCAGCGGCTCATGGGGTCTTCCCTGGATGGTCGGGTTGACGCAGCGCATCCAGGGCCAGGGCCACGCGGTCGAATTCGTAGGACTTGTCGAAGAAGTGCTGCACCCCCAGGGCGGCGCAGCGTTGGCGCGCGGCCCGGGTCGCGGTGTTGGTCAGCACCATCGTCAATGGGCGGGGTTGCATCTGCTGCAGCACTTGCAGCACCCCGAAGCCGCTGCCCTCGCGCAGCTGCAGGTCCACCACCACGGCATCGAAACGGTGGTCCTGCAAGGCGGCCACGGCGGCCGCCTCGGTGTCGGCTTGAACGGTGACGAGGAAGCCCTCGCAGCTGTGCACCAGTTCGACCAGGCGCTCACGGATCAGGGCCGAATCCTCGATCACCAGCACCGCGCGCACGCGGGGCGGCGTGCGGGCGGCGCTGAAGGTGGAGGGCGTGGCATTCATGGTATGGGAAGCCTACCCTGGTGGACCGCGCACGTCTGTAGGCGCGGGCCTACGTGCCCACCCCAGGGCTGCCGGGCTACTGGATCAGCCCGTTCTTGACGGCGTAGTAGGTGAGGTCGGCGTTGCTCGTGAGCTGCAGCTTGGTCAGCAGGCGTGCGCGGTAGGTGCTCACCGTCTTGACGCTGATGAAGAGCTCGTCGGCAATCTGGGTGACCGACATGCCCGACGCGAGCTTGCACAGCACCTGGAACTCCCGCTCGGACAGGTCCTGGTGGGCAGGGCCCGCGCCGGGCTGGTCGAGGCGGTCGGCCATGAGGTCGGCCACGACCGGGCTGAGGTAGCGCCGGCCCTGCAGCACCACCCGGATGGCTCGCAGGATTTCGTCGCTGTCGGCGTCCTTCTTCAGGTAGCCGTTGGCACCGGCGCGCAGCAGGTTGATCGCGTACTGCTCTTCCGGAAACGCGCTGACGATGAGCACCGGCACTTCGCCCAGGTGGTTGCGGATCAGCCGCAAGGTGTCCACGCCGGTGCGGTCGGGCAGCGAGATGTCCAGCAGCACCAGGTCCCAGGTGCCTTCGCGCAGCTGGGACAGGGCCTCGGCGCTGGTCGCGGCTTCGCCGCCGACGATGAGGTCGGGCTCGGCGTCGATCAGCTGCTTCAGGCCGGCGCGCACGATCTGGTGATCATCGGCCAGCAGGATGCGTTTGCGTTCCATGCGCAGGGATGGGAGCGGGGGGCGCCCAGTCTGGCACAGGCCGGGCGGATTCGCCAAGTCGGATTCCAGCATGCACACCTCGTTCAAAGCGGAGAGAAAGGGAGGGGCTGCCGGGGCAGCCCCTCCAAACACCACGGACATGAGCGGGGGGGAGGAGGAGGGATCCGTGGCGACACGACAGGCTGGGTTCCAGCCGATGCCGATGGCGCCATGGTAGAAACGGCCCGGACCGCGCCTTGTCATCCACCCGGGTGGCCGGTCTGTCGGAATCCGCTGACACCTATGAACCCTGCCCCCGAATCCTCCGCGTCCTGGTCCTTGCGCCGCCTCTGGCGTGAAGGCCTGCGCCGCCTGCGCCAGGCCCATGAAGAGGTGGAGGCGGCGGCGGCCCGCTCCGGGCAGGTGCCCGCACGCCTGCTGCGCCGCCTTGCCCTGCTCAAGCTCGCGCTGCCGATGGTGCTGGCGCTGGGGGCGGGCATGCTGTGGGTCACGGAAAGTGGCTACGAGCGGCTGGAGCGCACCTATGCCGAGCTGAAGGGCTCGCGGGTGTTCTCGGCCAACCTCAACAGCCTGTCCTTTCTGGCCGCTCGCGCCGACGCCACGCAGGCGGAGTACCTGCTCACGCGCACGCCGGAAAGTCTTTCACATCACCGTTCCTCGTTGCAGCAGATCGTGGCGATGTACCAGCCTCTGGCCGACGTGGGTGCGCAGCGGGCCGACGCCGGTGATCTGGCGGTGGCCCTGCGCTACATCGAAGGCGAGAAGGAAGAACTGGCTCGCCTGGATGCGCTGGGGCCCTCGGCCACCGGGTCTGACATCGAGGCGGCGCTCAAGCCCAACCCCGTGTCGGACGGCAGCCTGCGCGAGGCGATCGGCCGCATGGTGTCGGGCGAGCGCGCGCTGCTGGAACGCGCCGAGGCCGAGGCCGCCAGCGAGATGCAGCGCCAGCGCTGGGTGTCGCTGGCCACCATCGCCGCGGGCATGCTGCTGCTCATCCTCCTTTTCCAGGCCTATCGCAGCGAGTTCGAGGACGAGCAGCGCATGGCCCAGCGACTGCAGGAAGAGCGCGACCGCCTGGAGCGTGCCGTGCGCAGCCGCACCCGGGAACTGTCCGAACTTGCCACCCACCTGCAGGAAGTGGCCGAACAGGAGAAGGCCCGCCTGGCACGCGAACTGCACGACGAGCTGGGCGCCATCCTCACGGCCAGCAAGATGGATGTGTCGATGGTCATGCGCAAGGGCCTTCAGCCGCCCGACGCCGCGCTGGAGGCCCTGCAGCGCGTGCAGGCCAACCTCGAACAAGGCGTGCAGATCAAGCGCCGGGTCATCGAGGGGCTGATGCCCTCGACCCTGAGTCACCTGGGGGTGGTGGCTGCGGTGGATGCACTGGCCGACGAGGTCGAGGCCCAGTCGGGTCTGCGCATCGAGCGCGACCTGCCAGAGTCCCTCACGCTCGATCGCGAGCGCAGCATCGCGGTCTTCCGTCTGGTCCAGGAAGCGCTGACCAATGTGCAGAAGCATGCGCGGGCCACCCAGGTCGATCTGGTGCTCGAAACCCGCGACGACCGCTTGTGCCTGCGCCTGCGCGACAACGGCATCGGCCTGGACCCGACCAAGACCCGCAAGCTCAAGAGCCATGGCCTGCGCGGCATGAAGCACCGGGTGGACGCCTTTGGCGGCCGCTTCGAGATCGGCACCGCTCCCGGGGGCGGCACGGTGATGGCGGTGGAGATCCCGCTGACCGACCTGCCGGCCCCGGACGACGAGGGCGAGGCCGCCTAGCGCCGCCCGAACATCATCTGCCTTGCCAGCAGTGATTTCGCGGGGGACAGCCGCTGCAGTGCGGCCAGCCCCAGCGCCCGGGCCGCGCTCAGGCCGGGCAGTTCCCAGGTGAAGCTGCGGGCCAGGAAATCGGTGACGGCAATCGTGCCCCAGCGGTCGGGCGCGCGATGCCATTCCACACGCCGCAAGGCCGTGTCCACATTGGCTTCGCGGCGCAGGCGGTCCACCAGTTCGAAGGCATCGCGCAGGCCGAGGTTCAGGCCCTGGCCGGCCACCGGGTGCAGGGTCTGGGCCGCGTTGCCGATGCGCACCGTGCGCCCGTCCACCAGGCTGCGTTCGGCATTGAGCCCCAGCGCGAAGTCCTTCAGCGGGCTGAGCGTCTCGATGCGGCCGGTCTCCGGGTGGATCAGGTGGTTGAGCACGGCGATGCGCTGCGTGTCGCTCAGTTCACGCACCGGGTCGTCGGCGCTGGGCACGCACCACACCAGCGCGGCTTCCTCACCGCCCAGCGGCAGCAGCGCCACCGGGCCGTGGGCGGTGAAGCGTTCGTAGGCGGTGCCCGCCGGCAGGCCGCGCACGGTGGCCTGTCCCACCCAGGCCGTCTGGGCGTAGTCGTGGCTCAGGGCCTTGCGCGCCTGATCGGCGAACACGCCGCCTTCGGCCACCACGGCCAGGTCGAAGGCCTCGGCGATGTCGGCATCCAGTTCCACCCCGCCGGGCACGTTCTTCAGGGACCGCACCGGGGTGCCCAGTCGCAGCACCAGCCGTTGTGGTTCGGCCTCGCAGGCCGCCTGCCAGGCCTGCTGCAGCGGGGCCACCAGGCGACCGTAGCGCAGCACGGCGCCCAGCAGTGGCACGCCTTCATCCACGGCGTCGATCATCACCTGCGGTTGCTGCCGCACGAACGGCAGCGGCTGCGCCTGCGACACGTGCACGTGGAGGATGGGCTGGGCGGCCGATGCCGGCCAGGCCTTCAGCCGCTGCAGCAGCTGCACGCTGCCCAGCGACAGCGCCAGCGTGCGCGGATCCCCGGACACGTCGCGCTCGGGTGGACGTGCGTCGAAGACGGTGATGCGGGCGCGGGGCAGTTCGCGCGCGGCGAGCAAGGCCAGTGCCAGCCCGCAGGGGCCGGCGCCAACCACGGCGATGTGCAGGTCAGCGGACATGGTGCAGCGTTTCTCGACGGGCACAGCCCGGTGCGTCGATGATAGGCGTGGACGCGTCGATATCATCGGGAGCCCCATCCGCCGATCGGCCTTCAAGCCCCCCCTCATGGCCCGACTGCCCCGCCTCGTCCTGCCCGGCCTGCCCCACCATGTGATCCTGCGCGCCCACGCCGGCCAGCCGGTCTTCGGCGACGATGCCGACCACCGGGCCTATCTGGAGGCCCTGCGCGAGGCGGCGCACACCCATCACGTGGCTGTCCACGCCTATGCGCAGGTGCCCCGTGAGGTGCAGCTGCTGGTGGTGCCCGAGCAGGCCGAGGGGCTGGGCCGCATGATGCAGTCGATCGGGCGCCGGCACGGGGCCTGGTACAACCGGCGCCACCAGCGCAGCGGCAGCCTCTGGGACGGGCGCTACCGGGCTGCGGCGGTCGAGCCCGAATCTTGCTTCGTGGACCTGTGCCTCTACATCGAGGCACTGCCAGTGCGCCTGGGCCTGTGTGCCCGCCCGGTCGACTGGCCCTGGTCCAGCCTGGCTCACCACCTGGGCCGCGTGCGGGACCCGCTGCTGAGCGAGCACGCCGAACTCTGGCGCCTGGGCAACACGCCCTTCGACCGGGAGGCGGTGTACGCCCGGCGCACCGAGGAGGGGCTGCCGGCGGCCCGGGTGCACGAGATCGATCTCACCTCCGGCCGCGGCTGGGTCCTCGGCAGCCCGGCCTTCCTGGCCCAGATCGCGGCCGAGACCGAGCGACCCGTCCAACCCCGCCCCCGGGGGCGTCCGCGGCGCGACAGCCCCACCCCAAAAGATTGACCCCATTTATTTTGATAGCCTGCCATAGACTCGTATAAATAGAGTCTGACCCCATTTAATTGCGCTTGAAGTCCCTGGATGGCTGCAGTACCCTCGCGTTATCCCTAACGATGACCCGGAGTGCGCCATGCAACAGGCCGCCCACGGGGGAGCTTCCCCCGAAGAAATCCGCGCCCTGGCCGAACAAGGCCTGTACGATCCGACGAACGAGCACGACGCCTGCGGTGTCGGTTTCGTGGCTCACATCAAGGGGCAGAAGGCCCACAGCATCGTCGAGCAGGGCCTGAAGATCCTCGAGAACCTCGACCACCGCGGCGCGGTGGGCGCCGACAAGCTGATGGGCGACGGTGCGGGCATCCTGATCCAGATCCCCGACGAATACTTCCGTGCCGAGATGGCCAAGCAGGGGGTGACGCTGCCGCCGCCCGGCGAGTACGGTGTGGGCATGATCTTCCTGCCCAAGGAGCACGCCTCGCGCCTGGCTTGCGAGCAGGAACTCGAGCGCGCCGTGAAGGCCGAGGGTCAGGTGCTGCTGGGCTGGCGCGACGTGCCGGTGGACCGCGACATGCCGATGTCGCCGCTGGTGCGTGAGAAAGAGCCGGTGATCCGCCAGATCTTCATCGGCCGTGGCCCGGACATCATCGTGCCCGACGCGCTGGAGCGAAAGCTCTACGTCATCCGCAAGACGGCCTCCAGCGCCATCCAGCGTCTCAAGCTCACGCATTCGCGCGAGTACTACGTGCCCAGCATGAGCTGCCGCACCATCATCTACAAGGGCCTGCTGCTGGCCGACCAGGTCGGCACCTATTACAAGGATCTCCAGGATCCACGCACCGTGTCGGCCCTGGCCCTGGTGCACCAGCGCTTCTCGACCAACACCTTCCCCGAGTGGCCGCTGGCCCACCCCTACCGCATGGTGGCCCACAACGGCGAGATCAACACCGTCAAGGGCAACTTCAACTGGATGCGTGCCCGCGAAGGCGTGATGGGCTCGCCCGTGCTCGGCGATGACCTGAAGAAGCTCTACCCGATCAGCTTCGAGGGCCAGTCCGACACGGCCACCTTCGACAACGCGCTGGAACTGCTCACCATGGCGGGCTATCCGCTGGCCCATGCGGCGATGATGATGATCCCCGAAGCCTGGGAGCAGCACACGCTGATGGACGAGCGCCGCCGCGCCTTCTATGAATACCACGCCGCGATGCTGGAGCCCTGGGACGGCCCGGCCGCGATGGTCTTCACCGACGGCCGCCAGATCGGCGCCACGCTCGACCGCAACGGCCTGCGTCCGGCGCGCTACATCGTCACCGACGACGACCTGGTGGTGATGGCCTCGGAGTCGGGCGTGCTGCCCATTCCCGAGAACAAGATCGTCAAGAAGTGGCGCCTGCAGCCCGGCAAGATGTTCCTGATCGACTTCGAACAGGGCCGCATCGTCGATGACGAGGAGCTGAAGAACCTCTATGCCTCGGCCAAGCCCTACCGCCAGTGGATCGAGAACGTGCGCGTCAAGCTCGACACGCTCGACGTGGTGGGCCAGCCGCCGCAGTTCACCGAATCGCTGCTCGACCGCCAGCAGGCCTTCGGCTACACGCAGGAAGACCTCAAGTTCCTGATGAGCCCCATGGCCCAGGCCGGCGAGGAGGGCATCGGCTCCATGGGCAACGACTCGCCCCTGGCCGTGCTGTCGGACAAGAACAAGCCGCTGTACAACTATTTCAAGCAGCTCTTCGCCCAGGTCACGAACCCGCCGATCGACCCGATCCGCGAGGCCATCGTGATGTCGCTGGTGTCCTTCATCGGGCCGAAACCCAACCTGCTGGACATCAACGCCATCAACCCGCCCATGCGCCTGGAGGTGTCGCAGCCCATCCTGGATTTCGACGACATGGCGCGCCTGCGCCAGATCGAGCGCCACACGGGCGGCAAGTTCAAGAGCTACGAACTCAACATCACCTACCCGCTCGACTGGGGGCGTGAAGGGGTCGAAGCCAAGCTCGCCTCGCTGTGTGCCGAGGCCGTGGACGCCATCAAGACCGGCCACAACATCCTCATCATCACCGATCGCTACATGACCCGCGGCCAGGTGGCGATCCCCGCGTTGCTGGCGCTGTCGGCCGTGCACCACCACCTGGTGCGCGAAGGCCTGCGCACGACCGCCGGTCTGGTCGTCGAGACCGGCTCGGCGCGCGAGGTGCATCACTTCGCCGTGCTGGCCGGCTATGGTGCCGAGGCGGTGCACCCCTACCTCGCGATGGAGACCCTCGTCTCCATGCACGCGGAGCTGCCGGGCGAGCTGTCGGCCGAGAAGGCCATCTACAACTACGTCAAGGCGATCGGCAAGGGCCTGTCGAAGATCATGTCCAAGATGGGCGTGTCGACCTACATGTCCTACTGCGGGGCCCAGCTCTTCGAGGCCATCGGCCTGAAGAAGGAGATGGTGGACAAATACTTCCGCGGCACGGCCTCGCAGGTGGGCGGCATCGGCGTGTTCGAGGTGGCCGAAGAGGCCATCCGCATGCACGTGGCGGCCTTCGGTGACGACCCGGTGCTCAAGACCATGCTGGACGCCGGCGGCGAATACGCCTGGCGTGCCCGTGGCGAAGAGCACATGTGGACGCCCGACGCCATCGCCAAGCTGCAGCACAGCACCCGCGCGGGCAAGTTCGACACCTACAAGGAGTACGCCCAGATCATCAACGACCAGTCGCGCCGCCACATGACGCTGCGCGGCCTGTTCGAGTTCAGGCTCGATCCGAGCAAGGCCATCCCGATCGAGGAGGTGGAGCCGGCGTCCGAGATCGTCAAGCGTTTCGCCACCGGCGCGATGTCGCTGGGCTCCATCTCCACCGAGGCCCACTCGACGCTGGCCATCGCGATGAACCGCATCGGCGGCAAGTCCAACACCGGTGAAGGCGGTGAAGACCCGGCGCGCTATCGCAACGAACTCAAGGGCATCCGCATCCAGCAGGGCACCAAGGTGTCCGACGTGGTGGGCACCAAGGTCATCGAGGCCGACTACGAGCTGAAGGCCGGGGACTCGCTGCGCTCGAAGATCAAGCAGGTGGCCTCGGGCCGCTTCGGCGTGACCACGGAGTACCTGGTGAGCGCCGACCAGATCCAGATCAAGATGGCCCAGGGTGCCAAGCCCGGCGAGGGCGGCCAGCTGCCCGGCGGCAAGGTGTCCGAGTACATCGGCTTCCTGCGCTACTCGGTGCCCGGTGTGGGCCTCATCAGCCCACCGCCCCACCACGACATCTACTCGATCGAGGACCTGGCCCAGCTCATCCACGACCTCAAGAACGTCAACCCTGCTGCCTCCGTGTCGGTGAAGCTGGTGTCGGAAGTGGGCGTGGGCACGATCGCGGCCGGCGTGGCCAAGGCCAAGGCCGACCATGTCGTGATCGCCGGCCATGATGGTGGCACGGGTGCCTCGCCCTGGTCGTCCATCAAGCACGCGGGCACGCCCTGGGAGCTGGGGCTGGCCGAGACGCAGCAGACACTGGTGCTGAACCGACTGCGCGGGCGCATCCGAGTGCAGGCCGACGGCCAGATGAAGACCGGCCGCGACGTCGTGATTGGCGCGCTGCTGGGCGCCGACGAATTCGGCTTCGCCACCGCGCCGCTGGTGGTCGAGGGCTGCATCATGATGCGCAAGTGCCACCTCAACACCTGCCCGGTGGGCGTGGCCACGCAGGACCCGGTGCTGCGTCGCAAGTTCCAGGGCAAGCCCGAGCACGTGGTGAACTACTTCTTCTTCGTTGCCGAAGAAGCCCGGTCCATCATGGCCCAGCTGGGCATCCGCACCTTCGACGAGCTCATCGGTCGCACTGATCTGCTCGACATGAAGAAGGGCATTGAGCACTGGAAGGCCCGCGGCCTGGACTTCAGCCGCATCTTCCACCAGCCGGCTGTGCCGGCCGAGGTTGCCCGCTACCACGTCGAGACCCAGGATCACGGTCTGGAGCGCGCGCTGGACGTGCGTCTGATCGAGCGCTCGCGTGCGGCCATCGACAAGGGCGAGAAGGTCCAGTTCATCGAGACGGCGCGCAATGTCAACCGCACCGTGGGCGCCATGCTCTCGGGCGAGGTGATCCGCCGCCACCCCGAAGGCCTGCCCGACGACACGATCCACATCCAGATGGAAGGCACCGGCGGTCAGAGCTTCGGCGCCTTCCTGGCCAAGGGCATCACGCTGTACCTGATCGGCGATGCCAACGACTACACCGGCAAGGGCCTGTCCGGTGGCCGGGTGGTGGTGCGCCCGAGCATCGACTTCCGTGGGGACGCCACCAAGAACATCATCGTGGGCAACACGGTGCTGTATGGCGCCACCAGCGGCGAGGCCTTCTTCCGCGGCGTGGCGGGCGAGCGCTTCGCCGTGCGCCTGTCGGGGGCCACGGCGGTGGTGGAAGGCACCGGCGACCACGGCTGCGAATACATGACCGGCGGCACGGTGGTGGTGCTGGGTCAGACCGGTCGTAACTTTGCGGCCGGCATGAGCGGCGGCATCGCCTACGTCTATGACGAAGACGGCCAGTTCGCCAAGCGCTGCAACACCGCGATGGTGGGGCTGGAAAAGGTGTTGCCCGCCGCCGAGCAGCGAGCCACGATGGACGCCGCGATCTGGCACAAGGGTCAGACCGACGAGGAACTGCTCAAGAAGCTGGTGCAGGACCACAACCGCTGGACCGGCTCGCAGCGCGCCCGCGACATCCTCGACCGCTGGGAGGAGGCCCGCACGAAGTTCGTGAAGGTCTTCCCGCATGAGTACAAGCGCGCGCTGGGCGAGATCCATGCCCGCAACGAAGCCGCCCAGACCATCGAGCGGGCCAGGTCGAGCGACAAGCCCAAGTCCACCAAGGCCAAGGCCTGAGCCGCATCAGGAGTTCAAGAACATGGGAAAAGTCACTGGCTTTCTGGAATACGAGCGTCTCGAAGAAGGCTATGAGCCGGTCGAGAAGCGGCTGAAGACCTACAAGGAGTTCGTCATCGGCCTCAAGGAGGATGAGGCGAAGATCCAAGGCGCGCGCTGCATGGACTGCGGTACGCCGTTCTGCAACAACGGCTGCCCGGTCAACAACATCATCCCGGACTTCAACGACCTCGTGTACCGCGGCGACTGGCGCAACGCCATCGAGGTGCTGCATTCCACCAACAACTTCCCGGAGTTCACGGGCCGCATCTGCCCCGCGCCTTGCGAGGCGGCCTGCACGCTGAACGTGAACGACGATCCGGTGGGCATCAAGTCCATCGAGCACGCCATCATCGACCGCGCCTGGATGGAAGGCTGGGTGCTGCCCCAGCCCCCGGCCCGCAAGACGGGCAAGAAGGTGGCCGTGGTCGGCTCCGGTCCGGCCGGCCTGGCGGCGGCTCAGCAGCTCGCGCGGGCCGGCCACGACGTGACGGTGTTCGAGAAGAACGACCGTATCGGCGGCCTGCTGCGCTATGGCATCCCCGACTTCAAGATGGAGAAGTCGCACATCGACCGCCGCATCAAGCAGATGGAGGCCGAGGGCGTCACCTTCCGCACCGGCGTGCTGGTGGGCAAGATGCCTGAGGGCTCCAAGGTCACCAACTGGGCCAAGGAGACCGTCAGCGCCGAGCAGTTGCGCAAGGACTTCGACGCGGTGCTGCTGGCCGGTGGCGCCGAGCAGTCGCGCGACCTGCCGGTGCCCGGTCGGGAACTGGCGGGCGTGCACTTCGCGATGGAGTTCCTGCCTCAGCAGAACAAGGTGGTGGCCGGCGACAAGCTCAAGGATCAGATCCGCGCCGATGGCAAGCACGTCATCGTGATCGGCGGCGGCGACACCGGCTCTGACTGTGTGGGGACGTCCAACCGCCATGGTGCGAAAAGCGTCACCCAGTTCGAGCTGATGCCCATGCCTCCTGAGCAAGAGGACAGGCCGCTGACCTGGCCGTACTGGCCCTACAAGCTGCGCACCTCCTCCAGCCACGAGGAAGGTTGCGTGCGCGAGTTCGCCATCGCCACCAAGGAGTTCATCGGCGAGAAGGGCCGGGTCACCGGCCTGAAGACCGTGCGCGTCGAGTGGAAGGACGGCAAGATGGTCGAGGTGCCGGGCACCGAACAGGTCATGAAGGCCGACCTCGTGCTGCTGGCCATGGGCTTCGTGAGCCCGGTCGGCTCCGTGATCGAAGCCTTTGGCGTGGACAAGGACAACCGGGGCAACGCCAAGGCCAGCACCGACCTCATCGGCGGCTACCGCACCAACGTGGACAAGGTGTTTGCTGCCGGCGACATGCGCCGTGGCCAGTCGCTCGTGGTCTGGGCGATCCGCGAAGGTCGCCAGGCCGCCCGTGCCGTGGATGAGTTCCTGATGGGTCACAGCGACCTGCCCCGCTGACGGCCCGGGCCGCCTTCGGGCGGCCTTTTTCACGCGAATCCGTGGCGCGTGCGCCACAAAGACCCCCTGCCTGCGCAGGCCTGTCCCGGGCCGGCGGCCGGGGCGTTCCCGTGTTTTCCCCTATCATCCGTGAGCCGGTGCCTTGTCCCCACCGGCTTTTTTGTCCCGGATGCTGAATCACACCCTGGCCCCCATCCCCCACACCCCGCCGCTGGTCGAGCTGCGCGGGGTGAGCTTCGGCTATGGGGACCGCGTCATCATCGAAGACGTGAGCCTGACCGTGCCCCGGGGCAAGGTGGTGGCGCTCATGGGCACCTCCGGCGGCGGCAAGACCACCGTGCTGCGCCTCATCGGCGGGCAGGTCAAGCCGCAGAAGGGACAGGTGCTCTTCGACGGCGTGGACATCGCCGCGATGGACCGCACCGAGCTCTACGCCATCCGCCGGCGCATGGGCATGCTCTTCCAGTTCGGCGCGCTGTTCACCGACCTGTCGGTCTTTGACAACGTGGCCTTCCCTTTGCGCGAGCACACGCGCCTGAGCGAGGAGATGATCCGCGACCTCGTGCTGATGAAGCTCGACGCCGTGGGCCTGCGCGGTGCGCGCGACCTGATGCCCTCCCAGGTGTCCGGCGGCATGGCGCGGCGTGTGGCGCTGGCGCGGGCGATCGCGCTCGACCCCGATCTCATCATGTATGACGAGCCTTTTGCCGGGCTCGACCCGATCTCCATGGGCGTGGCGGCCCGCCTGATCCGCCAGCTCAACCAGGCCCTGGGCGTGACCAGCCTGGTGGTGTCGCACGACGTGGACGAGACCTTCCTGATTGCCGATCACGTGGTCTTCCTGGCCAACGGCCGCATCGCCGCCCAGGGCACGCCGGCCGAGATGCGGGCCACCGACGACCCCCTGGTGCGCCAGTTCGTCGATGCCGAAGGGGATGGCCCGGTGCGCTTCCATTACCCGGCCGCCGACGTGGCCGAGGATTTCCGCCTGCCCGGAGGCCGCCCATGATCGGCTGGCTGCACCCCGGGCGTGTGGGTCGGGCCGTGCGAGGCTTCCTCGCCGACCTGGGCCGCGCCGCACGCATGCTGGCGTACCTGTTCGCCCTGGGTGGCAAGGCCTTCGCCCGCCCGCGCCTGGTGGCCGACCAGTTGCACTTCCTGGGCAACTACTCGCTGGCCATCATCGCGGTGTCCGGCCTGTTCGTGGGTTTTGTGCTGGGCCTGCAGGGCTACTACATCCTGCAGCGCTACGGCTCGTCCGAGGCGCTCGGGCTGATGGTGGCGCTGTCGCTGGTGCGCGAGCTCGGCCCCGTGGTGACCGCCTTGCTTTTTGCAGGCCGCGCCGGCACCTCGCTCACCGCCGAGATCGGCCTGATGAAGGCCGGCGAGCAGCTCACCGCGATGGAGATGATGGCCGTCGATCCGGTGCAGCGCGTGCTGGCGCCGCGCTTCTGGGCCGGCATCATCGCGATGCCCCTGCTGGCCGCGGTGTTCAGCAGCGTGGGCATCATCGGTGGCTGGATCGTCGGCGTGGTGATGATCGGCGTCGATGGCGGCGCCTTCTGGTCGCAGATGCAGGCCGGGGTGGACGTGTGGTCCGACGTCGGCAACGGCGTGATCAAGAGTTTCGTGTTTGGCGTGACGGTGAGCTTCATCGCCCTGTGGCAGGGCTTCGAGGCCAAGCCCACGCCCGAGGGCGTCTCGCGGGCGACCACCCGCACCGTGGTGGTGGCGTCGCTGGCGGTGCTGGGCCTGGACTTCATGCTCACCGCCTGGATGTTCTCGATCTGATGTGATGCTTGTTGAGCCGCGAACCCAGGTTCGTCGGCGGGAGTGGTGTGATGCCTCAGTCTCGACATGATGTGTGGGTGGGCCTGTTCGTGCTGCTGGGTGGTGCGGCCCTCCTCTTCCTGGCCCTGCAGGCCGGCAACCTGCTGTCGCTGTCCTTCGAGGACACCTACCGTGTGCAGGCCCGCTTCGACAACATCGGCGGCCTCAAGCCCCGCTCGGCGGTGCGCAGCGCCGGCGTGGTGGTGGGCCGCGTCGAGTCGATCAGCTTCGACGACACCACTTACCAGGCCAATGTGACCCTGAGTCTGGAAAAGCGCTTCGCCTTCCCGAAGGACAGCTCGGCCAAGATCCTGACGGCGGGCCTGCTGGGCGAGCAATACATCGGCCTGGAGCCGGGCGCCGAGGAGAAGATGCTGGTCGCTGGCGACGTCATCACCCAGACCCAGTCGGCGGTGGTGCTGGAAAACCTGATCAGTCAGTTCCTCTTCAACCGCGCGGCGGAAGCGGGGGACGGCGCTTCGCGCCCCTGACACAACCCGCAGGAGCACGCCCATGCGACATGTGCTGATCCGACTGCTGCTGCTGGCCTCGCTGGGTGGCTTGGGCGCCTGCGCCACCACCCACCCCGGCGACCCCTTCGAGCCTGTCAACCGCAAGGTCTTTGCCTTCAACGACGCGGTGGACCGCGCCGTGCTGGAGCCCACGGCCAAGGCCTACCGGGCCGTCGTGCCCGGCCCCGTGCGCACGGGGGTGAGCAATTTCTTCGGCAACATTGCCGACCTGTGGTCGGCCGTGAACAGCTTCCTGCAGTTCAAGCTGGCCGATGGCCTGCACAGCACGATGCGGGTGGGGATCAACACCTTCTTCGGCTTCGGCGGGCTGCTGGACATCGCCAGCGAGGCCGGCCTGTACGCCGTGCCCGAGGACTTTGGCCAGACCCTGGGCCACTGGGGCCTGGGCCCGGGGCCCTACCTGGTGCTGCCTTTGCTGGGGCCATCGACCTTGCGCGACACGGCGGCCCTGCCGGTGGACATGCAGGCCAGCCCGGGTAACCTCCTGACGAACGACACCGCGACGGGCTACGGCATCACCGGCTTGCGGGTGATCGACACCCGCACCCGCCTGCTGGAGGCCACGCGCATGCTCGACGACGCGGCGCTCGACAAGTACCTCTTCACCCGCGACGCCTGGCTGCAGCGGCGTCGCAACCTGGTCTACGATGGTGCTCCGCCGCCCAGCGAGGACGAGGAAGACTGGGACAGCGACGAGCCCGCCGCAGCGCCGGCACCCACCCCGGCCGCCTCGGCACCGTGAAGTGGGGCTTGTCCTCAGGTAAAGATTTGCTTCCGACCTGCCGTTGGAGAAACCTCTGCTCACAATGCAGGCCTGGAGCCGAACCATTCGCTGCCTGACAGGGTCACAACCATCGTCGCCGACAGGCTGCACAAGGAAGGAAAACACTGCATGAACCGTCGACTCTTCGCCTCGCTCAGTCTGGCCTTGTCGGCCGTGCTGGCTGCGCCCGCCGTCCTGGCCGCTCCCATTGCGCCCGATGTTTTCATTCGTGACCTTTCGAACGACATCCTGGAGACCGCCAAGAAGGACACGGCGCTCCAGAATGCCGACCTGAACAAGGTGATCGCGCTGGTGGACAGCAAGATCATCCCGCACACCAACTTCCGCCGCATGACGGCCTCGGCTGTGGGCCGCTACTGGCGACAGGCCACGCCCGAGCAGCAGCAGCGCCTGCAGGACGAGTTCAAGCTGCTGCTGGTGCGCACCTACGCCGGCGCGCTCAGCCAGGTCAAGGACATGTCGGTGCACATGCTGCCCCTGCGCGCCCGCCCGGAAGACACCGACGTGATCGTGCGCACCCAGGTGCGTGGCGCGGGCGAGCCCGTCCAGATGGACTATCGCCTGGAAAAGGCCGGCGACACGTGGAAGATCTACGACGTCAACGTGCTGGGCATCTGGCTGGTGGAGAACTACCGCTCCACCTTCGCCCAGGAGATCAGCAAGGGCGGCATCGACGGCCTGATCAACAGCCTGGCCGAGCGCAACAAGGTGGCCGCTGCGGCCCGCAGCTGAGGTTCGGCCGTGCTGCTGCTGCCCGACACCCTGACGATGGCCGAAGCGCCGGACACGCTGCGCATGCTGAGCCAGGGCCTGCGCGACCAGGCCGGCGACACCCTGGTGGTCGATGCGAGCGGGCTCAGGCGCTTCGACTCCTCGGCGCTGGCCGTGCTGATCGAGTGCCATCGTCTGGCCGTCGCCTGGGGCAAGGGCTTCGAGGTGCGGCACCTGCCGCCCAAGCTGGCCGATCTGGCGGGCCTCTACGGCGTCGGGGGCCTGCTGCCGGCTGGCGCGGCCGTGGCCTGAGCCCGGCCGGCCCCGCGCTCACTCCGGTTGCGCGTAGCGCTTGGCGCGCAGGTTGCGCTTGATCTCCTGCAGCATCGGGCGCAATTGCTCGCCCAGGCGCAGGGCCACACCGGTGGTGAGGATGTCGATCACCGTGAGGTGCAGCAGCCGCGACACCATGGGGCTGTAGCGGTCGTAGTCCTCGGGGTGGTCCACGGCCAGCAGCACCTGCGCATGGTGCGTGAGCGGCGAGCCACTGGCCGTGATGATGATGGTGGTGGCGCCCTTGCGGCGCGCGATCTCGGCGGCATCCAGCAGGTCGCGGCTGCGTCCCGAGTTGGAGATGATCACCGCGCAGTCGCCCGGCTGCAGCATGGTCGCGCTCATCACCTGCACGTGGCCGTCGCTGTAGGCCACCGCGTTCACGCCCAGGCGAAAGAACTTGTGCTGCGCGTCCTGCGCCACGATGCCCGAGTTGCCCACGCCGTAGAACTCGATGCGCCGCCCGCTCTTGCCGGCCGCCGTCAGGGCCTCGATGGCGCGATCGAAGGCGTGGCTGGCGGCGTCGTTGCGGAACTTCAGCAGGGCTGACACCGCGTTGTCGATCACCTTGACGATGAGGTCGCCGGGCTTGTCGTCCTCGTCCACCGAGCGGTGCACGAAGGGCACGCCTTCGTTGACGGTGCCGGCCAGCTTGAGCTTGAAGTCGGCGAGGCCGTCATAGCCCACGCTGCGGCAGAAGCGCACCACGGTGGGTTTGCTCACATGGGCCCGCTCGGCCAGTTCGGCCACCGGCAGGCTGGCAAAGCTGCGCGGGTCGGCCAGCACCAGCTTGGCCACACGCTGTTCGGCCGGAGGCAGGGCGGGGATCGAGGCCTTGATGCGGTCGAGCATGCCGTCTCCTACTGTTCTTCGGCCCAGGCAAAATTGTCGCGCGCAACCAAGGCGCTGGCCGCGGCCGGGCCCCAGCTGCCGGCGGCGTAGGGGCGCGGGCCGGTGCCGTCGCGCGCCCAGGCGTCCAGGATGGGTTCGACCCAGCGCCACGCCTGTTCCTGTTCGTCGCTGCGCACGAAGAGGTTGAGCCGGCCGGCGATCGCATCGAGCAGCAGGCGCTCGTAGGCGCCCACGCGTTCGGTGGGGAAGGCCTTGTCGAAGTCGAGGTCGAGGAAGACCGGGGCGAGCGCCTCCTGCTGGCCCGTGCCCTTGGCCGCGAGCAGGTGCAGTTCCAGGCCGTCCTCGGGCTGCAGCTTGATCACCAGCTTGTTGGGCTGGCTCACGCCGGGAAAGATGGGGTGGGGCACCGGGCGGAAGTTCACGACGATCTGCGCATCGCGCGCGGCCAGGCGCTTGCCGGTGCGCAGGTAGAAGGGCACACCGGCCCAGCGCCAGTTCTGCACCTCGGTGCGCAGCGCGACGAAGGTCTCGCAGTGACTGCCCGCGGGCACCTTCAGCTCGTCGAGATAGCCCGGCACGGCCTGGCCGTCCACGCTGCCGGCTCGGTACTGGCCGCGCACCACGTCGCGCGCCACCGACTCGGGCGTGAAGGGCTTGAGCGAGCGCAGCACCTTGAGCTTCTCGTCGCGGATCGCGTCAGCGTCGTTGGTGGCCGGCGGCTCCATCGCGATCATCGTGAGCAGCTGCAGCGCATGGTTCTGGATCATGTCGCGCAAGGCGCCGGTGCGGTCGTAGAAGTCGCCGCGCGTGCCCACGCCGATGCTCTCGGCCAGCGTGATCTGGATGTTGGCGATGCTCTCGCGCCGCCACAGCGGCTCGAACAGCGCATTGCCGAAGCGCAGCGCCGAGAGGTTCTGCACCGAGGGCTTGCCCAGGTAGTGGTCGATGCGGAAGGCCTGGTTCTCGTTGAAGACTGAACGCACGACGCGGTTGATCTCCTGGGCGCTCTTCAGGTCATGGCCGAGCGGCTTCTCCAGCACGACCCGGATGTGGGGGGCATTCAGGCCGGCCGCGCCGAGCTGCTCGCAGATCACCGGGAAGAGGTGCGGGCTCGTGGCCAGATACAGCACCACGGTGTCGGCCGCGCGTTCATCGAGCCAGGCCTTCAGGTGGGCGTAGTGTTCGGGCTGGGAGAGGTCCATGCGCCGGTAGAAGATGAGTTCGGCAAAGCGTGCGAACTCTTCGTCGGTCGGGCGCTTGGGGCTCTCGACGTTCTGGAAGTGAGCCTTCAGCCAGGCCCGGTAGTCGTCATCGCTGCGCTCGTCGCGGGCCACGGCGAGGATGCGCCCGCCCGGTGGCAGCTTGCCGTGGCGGAAGGCCTGGAACAGGGCCGGCATGAGCTTGCGCCAGGTGAGGTCGCCGGTGCCGCCGAAGAAGACGAGATCGAAGGACATGATGAAAGGGAATGTGTAAGCAGCCGTCACGACGCCAGGGTGTGGGTGGGCCGCCGGAAATGTAATTTGATTACATTCGGATGATGCTTTGAAGCTGCCTTTTCGTCAACTGCAGGCGCCTCTTTCTGGTGAAGGAAGGACTTCGGGGCTGGCGTTTCAGTCCGGTTACGGAGTAATCTTGTTACTCTTCGTTGATCGATGGGCAGGGCGACAATGCTGGCTGACCCGTGCCCCGTCCTGGACCTTTCCATGAACTCACTCGACGCGCTCAAGCAATACACCACCGTGGTGGCCGACACCGGCAACTTCAGGCAGCTGGCCCAGTTCGCACCCCGCGACGCCACCACCAACCCGTCGCTCATCCTCAGGGCGGTGCAGCAACCCGAGTACCGCCCGCTGCTGGAAGCCACGGTGCGCGCCCATCCGGGCCGTGCCCTGGATGAACTGGTCGATCGGGTGCTGGTGGCCTTTGGGCAGGAGATCCTGAAGGTGGTGCCCGGGCGGGTGTCCACCGAGGTCGATGCCCGGCTGAGCTTCGACACCGGGGCCACCATCGCCCGCGCCCAGCGCCTCATCGCGATGTACGAGGCGGCGGGCATCCCGCGTGATCGCGTGCTGATCAAGGTGGCGGCCACCTGGGAGGGTATCCAGGCCGCGCGCGCGCTCGAGCACGAGGGCATCCATTGCAATCTCACCCTGCTCTTCGCCTTCTGCCAGGCCGTGGCCTGCGGCGAGGCGGGTGTGCGCCTGATCTCACCTTTCGTGGGGCGCATCTACGACTGGTACAAGAAGGCCGCCGGCTCCCAGTGGGACGAGGCGGCGAACGCGGGCCTGAACGACCCGGGCGTGAAATCGGTGACGCAGATCTACACCTACTACAAGCACTATGGCATCCCCACCGAGGTGATGGGTGCAAGCTTCCGCAACGTGGGGCAGATCCTCGCGCTCGCCGGCTGCGACCTGCTGACCATCAGCCCCGAACTCCTGGCCCAGCTGCAGGCGAGCGACGCCCCCGTCACACGCCACCTCGACCCCGAGGCCGCGCAGCGCGCCGTGCTCAAGGCGGTGAGCTACAACGAGGCCAGTTTCCGCTATGCGCTCAACGAGGATGCGATGGCCACCGAAAAACTCGCCGAAGGCATCCGCGCCTTCGCGGCCGACGCAGCCAAGCTGGACACCCTGATCCAGGAGCTGGCAGCATGATCCGCTGCGACCGCACGACCGCCTGGGCGGCACTGAAAGGCCACTACGAGGCGCACGGCCGCGACCTCGACCTGCGCGAGGCCTTTGGCCGCGATCCGGCCCGCTTCGAGCGCTTTGCCGTGGAGGCGCCCGAGGTCTTCGCCGACCTCTCCAAGAACCTGTGGGACGAGGCCACGCACCGGCTGCTGGCCGAGCTGGCCCGCGAGTGCGGCCTGGAGGCACGGCGCGACGCGATGCTGGCGGGCGAAGCGGTGAATGTCACCGAAGGCCGCGCCGTGTTGCACACGGCCTTGCGCGCGCCGCGCGGACAGGGCCCGTTCAGCGAAGAGGTGCATGACGTGCTCGACCGGATGCTGGCCTACGCCGAAAGCGTGCGTGACACGGCGAGCAGCGGCTTCACCGACGTGGTGAACATCGGCATCGGCGGCTCCGACCTGGGCCCGCAGATGGCGGTGCCAGCCCTCGATGCCTTCGTGCACCGGGGCCTGCGCTTCCACTTCGTCTCGAACGTGGACGGGCACGACATCGCGCCGGTGCTGCGTGGCCTGAAGCCGGACACCACACTGTTCATCATCGCCTCGAAGACCTTCACCACGCAGGAGACCATGGCCAACGCGCGCGTGGCGCACGAGTGGTTCGTCCAGCAAGGTGGCACCGACACCGCCAAGCACTTCGTGGCGACCACGACCAACGTGCAGGCGGCCGCCGAGTTCGGCATCAGCACGACCTTCGGCTTCTGGGATTGGGTGGGAGGGCGCTATTCGCTGTGGTCGGCCATCGGCCTGCCCATTGCGATCGCGCTGGGCCGCGAGCACTTCCGCGCCTTCCTCGACGGCGCCCATGCGATGGACCGCCATTTCGCCGCGGCGCCCCTCGAGAAGAACCTGCCGATGCAGCTGGGTTTGCTCGATGTCTGGTATCGCAACTTCCATGGCTTCACCAGCCGCAGCGTGGCGCCCTATCACCAGGGCCTGAAGCGCCTGCCGGCCTACCTGCAGCAGCTGGAGATGGAATCCAACGGCAAGCGGGTGGACCTGGAGGGCCAGCCGCTTCCGTATGGCACCTCACCGGTGGTCTGGGGCGAGCCGGGTACCAACGGCCAGCACGCTTACTTCCAGATGCTGCACCAGGGCACCGACGTGATTCCGGTGGAATTCATCCTGGTGAAGACCCCCACGCATGGGCATGCCGATCTGCACAGCAAACTGCTGGCCAACGGCCTGGCACAGGCGCAGGCGCTGATGCTGGGCAAGACCACCGAACAGGCCCTGGGTGAAAAGGCCCCGACGGCGTCGAAGGCCCTGGACGCGGCCACGATCGCACGCCACCGCACCTTCCCCGGCAACCGCCCCAGCACCACGCTGCTGCTGGAACGGCTCACGCCCCGTGCCCTGGGCGCGCTGGTCGCGATGTACGAGCACCGTGTCTTCACGAGCGGTGCGCTGTGGGGCCTCAACGCCTACGACCAGTGGGGCGTGGAACTGGGCAAGGCGCTGTGCAACGACCTGCTGCCGCGGCTGGCTTCCGGTGATCCGACAGGGCTGGATGCTTCCACCGCGGGGCTGCTCAGGCGACTGCGGGGCTGACGCACCCCTCAGCGCGACGCACGCGCCAGATGGTAAGCCGCCATCTTGCGATAGAGCGTGGCCCGGCCGATGCCCAGGCGCCTGGCGGCAGCCGCCACGCTGCGGCATTCCGACAGTGCCTGCTCGATGAGGCGGCGTTCGTATTGGCTCATCGCCTGGGCGTGGCCGGCATCGGCCGTGGTGCTGCCGGGTGCGGGCGGCAGGTCGGTCGTGAACGCGGCGGCCGGGGGCGCGGCGGGCGTCAGGGCAGAGCGCACGCTGGCGGCCGTGAGTACCGGGGAGTCTGAGAGCACGAGGGCGCGCTCGAGCACATTGCGCAGTTCCCGGATGTTGCCGGGCCAGTGATGTCGCGACAGCACGGCGAGGGCTTCGGGATCGAGTTCGAAGGCCTGGCCGGGGCGCGCGTCGGCGAAGCCCTCGAGCAGCGCTTCGCAGATGGGTTCCAGGTCGTCCAGGCGCTGGCGCAGCGGCGGGACGGCCAGCGAGAGCACGTCGAGCCGGTAATACAGATCGGCGCGGAACAGACCGTCGCGCACCAGCTCGGGCAAGCGACGCGAGGTGGCGGCGATGATGCGCACGTCTGCACGCACCACTTCATTGGAGCCCAGCGCCTCGAACTCTTTTTCCTGCAGCACGCGCAGCAGCTTGGCCTGCACGCCCAGCGGCATGTCGCCGATTTCGTCGAGGAAGAGCGTGCCGCCTTGGGCGATGTGCAGCTTGCCCTGGCGCTCGCGCTTGTCGGCGCCGGTGTAGGCACCGGCTGCGACGCCGAAGAGTTCGGCTTCGAGCAGGGCGTCGGGGATGGCTGCCATGCTCAGCGACACGAAGGGCTTGTGCGCGCGCGGTGAAGCGGCGTGGATGGCATGCGCGAGCAGTTCCTTGCCGGTGCCGGTCTCGCCCAGCAGCAGCACGGGTGAATGGGTGGCCGCCGCGCGGCGGGCCATGCGCTTGAGTTCCAGGGTGGCCGGCGAGCGGCCCACGAAGTCGGAGAAGCTGTATTTGGCCTGACGCCCCTGGCTGCGGCCTTTGCGGGCGGCGGCCAACTCCTCCTGCATGGCCAGGAAGCGCGAGACGATGGGCGAGAGCGAGGCCCATTCGTCAAAGAGGGCAAAGCCCACGGCGCCCAGCACCTCGCCGTCTTCGCGCTGCAGCGGCAGTCGGATCACGATCAAGGGCCTGCCCGGCGCGCCGGGCTGACCGGGCACGTCGAGGATGTCGAGCAGGATGGGCCGGCCGCTGCGCACGATCTCGCGCATGCGGCTGTGCGGAATCACTTCCTCGCAAGGGCGACCCAGGGCCTGTCGCGGGTCGCTCAGGCCGAAGCGCTTGGCATAGCGTTCGCTGATCCACACGATGCGTGCCTCGCGATCGACCACGAGCGTGCCTTCGATGACACGCTCGAAAGGCTTGAACACCGCATGCATGGCCGATGGCCGCAGCGAGGTGAAGTCCTCGATGCCGGCCAGGTCGGCCAGGGCCCGGATGCCGTGGCGGTCGATGTCCAGGTGAACCTCCAGATCCCAGGAAGAAACTGAGGCGTCATTCATACATACATCGACCGGTGCGGCAATCCGTAGGGCTGCGTAATGCGCTCAGCTGGCATTCAGCGTTTTGGTGGAGCGGGGGCGGGGCGCGCGCCAGGTGGGCAGGCGGTGGATCAGCTCGCCCATGATGCCGCGCCGGAAAGCGAGCACGCACACCACGAAGATGGCGCCAGTCACGGTGGTCACCGATTCGCCCAGGGCTGCGAAAGCCTCGATGCCTGTCCAGGAGGCCAGGGTGTGACCGATTTCACCGAGCTTGTTTTCCAGCGTGATGATGACCAGGGCACCGATCGCGGGCCCGATGAGGGTGCCCAGTCCGCCCACCAGCGTCATCAGGATCACGAGACCTGACATGGTCCAGTGCACGTCGGTGAGGGTTTCGAAGCCCATCACCAGCACCTTGAGCGAGCCGGCCAGGCCGGCGAGCGCAGCCGACAGCACGAAGGCCAGCAGCTTGAAGCGCTTGGTGTCGTAGCCCAGCGAAATGGCACGCGGTTCGTTCTCGCGGATGGCTCGCAGGATCTGCCCGAAGGGGGAGTGCACGATGCGCGCGATGAAGGCGTAGGCCAGGACCACGATCACCAGGGCTACGTAATACAGCACCATGTCGTCGGCCAGGCTCAGCACGCCGAACAGCTCGCCACGCGGGACGCCTTGCAGGCCGTCCTCGCCGCCGGTGAAGGGGGCTTGCAGGCAGAAGAAGAACAGCATCTGCGCCAGGGCCAGCGTGATCATCGAGAAATAGATGCCTTCGCGGCGGATCGCCAGCGCCCCCATGCCCAGGCCCAGCAAGGCGCCGGCGCCCGTGCCCAGCAGCAGGCCGATCTCGGGCGTCACGCCCCACACCTTCAGGGCGTGGCCGGTGACGTAGCCTGCCCCGCCAAAGAAGGCTGCGTGCCCGAAGGACAGCAGGCCTGTGAAGCCGATCAGGAGATTGAAGGCACAGGCAAACAGCGCAAAGCACAGCACCTTGAGCACAAAGACGGGATAGGCACCGGCCAGCGGGGCCAGGACCAGGGCGGCGAGCAGCGCGCCGTACAGCAGTCGGGTCGGTTGCATTGCAGGTTTCCTTCAGCGCTGCTTGCCGAACAGGCCCGCGGGGCGCAGCAGCAGGACGATCACCATGATCACGAACACCACTGTGGTGGAGGCCTCGGGGTAGAACACCTTGGTCAGACCCTCGATCACACCCAGGCCCAGGCCGGTGACGATGGAGCCCATGATCGAGCCCATCCCACCGATGACCACGACGGCGAACACCACGATGATCAGGTTCTGTCCCATCAAGGGCGTGATCTGCATCACCGGCGCGGCCAGCACCCCGGCGAAGGCGGCGAGCGCCACGCCGAAGCCATAGGTGAGCGTGACCATCAGCGGCACGTTGACCCCGAAGGCCTCGACGAGCTTGGGGTTCTCGGTGCCGGCGCGCAGGTAGGCGCCCAGCTTGGTCTTCTCGATCATGTACCAGGTGCCGAAACACACGGCGAGGGCGGCCACCACCACCCAGGCGCGGTAGATGGGCAGCATCATGAAGCCGGTGTCGATGGCACCGGTGAGCAGTTCAGGCGCGGAATAAGACTGGCCCGAGACGCCATAGATGGAGCGGAAGACACCTTCGATGACGAGCGTGATGCCCAGCGTGAGCAACAAGCCATAGAGGTGGTCGAGCTTGTAGATCCAGCGCAGCAGCCCGCGCTCGATGGCCACGCCCAGCGCACCCACCAGCAGCGGCGCGGCGACGAGCATGACCCAGTAGCTCAGACCCAGGTAGTGGGCACCCATCCACGCGGTCAGCGCGCCCAGCATGAACAGGGCCCCGTGGGCGAAGTTGATGACGTTGAGCAGCCCGAAGATCACCGCCAGGCCCAGGCTCAGCACGGCATAGAAGGAGCCGTTGACGAGGCCCAGCAGCAACTGGCTCAGCATGGCCGGCAGGGGAATACCAAAGATGTCCATCTCGAAACCTTAGAGGGCTGCCCCTGCATCAGGGGCAGCCGCAGTCCACGGGGGAATTACTTCATCAGGGAGCACTTGGACTCGGCGGGCGTGGTGAACGCCTGGTCGCCAGGGATGGTGGCCACGACTTTCAGCAGATCCCACGGGCCCTTGGACTCGCTGGGGGCCTTGGCCTGGAGCAGGTACATGTCATGCACATAGCGGCCGTCCTTGCGGATGGTGCCCTTGGCATAGAAGTCGTTGAGCGGCGTGCTCTTGAGCTTGGCCATGACCTTGTCGGCGTCGTCGGTGCCAGCGGCCTTGACGGCGTTGAGGTAGGCCATCGTGGCCGAGTAGTCGGCGGCCTGCAGGCTGCTGGGCATGCGCTTGGTGCGCTCGAAGAAGCGCTGGGCGAACTTGCGCGTCTCGTCGTTCTGGTCCCAGTACCAGCTGTCGGTCATGAGCAGGCCCTGGGTGTTCTGCAGGCCCAGGCTGTGCACGTCGTTCAGGAACACCAGCAGGCCGGCCATCTTCATGGTCTTGCCGATGCCGAACTCGCGCGCGGCCTTGATGGCGTTCACGAAGTCACCGCCGGCGTTGGCCAGGCCGAGGATCTGGGCCTTGGAGGCCTGCGCCTGCAGCAGGAAGGACGAGAAGTCCGAAGCGTTGAGCGGGTGACGCACCGTGCCCACCACCGTGCCGCCCTTGGACTTCACGACGTTGGCGGTGTCGCTTTCGAGCGAATGGCCGAAGGCGTAGTCGGCGGTCAGGAAGAACCAGGATTTGCCCCCCTGATCGAGAATGGCCGAGCCCGTGCCGCGCGACAGGGCTACGGTGTCGTAGGCGTAGTGGACGGTGTAGGGGTTGCAGGCCTCGTTGGTCAGGCGGGCCGTGCCGGCGCCCACGTTGATGTACACACGCTTCTTCTCGGCGGCCAGGCCCGAGACGGCCAGCGCCGTGCCCGAGTTGGTGCCACCCAGGATCATGTCGACGTCGTTCTGATCGAACCATTCGCGTGCCTTGGACGCCGCGATGTCGGCCTTGTTCTGGTGGTCGGCGAAGACCAGGTCGATCTTCTTGCCCAGCACCGTGCCACCGAAGTCCTCGATGGCCATGCGGATGGCTTCCACGCCGTTGCGGCCGTCGATGTCGGCGTAGAGGCTGGACATGTCGGTCACGAAGCCGATGCGCACGACATCGCCCGAGACCTGGGACAGGGCCGGGGTGGCACTCAGGCCCAGGGTCAGTGCGGCTGCAGCGGCCAGCAGGGTTTGTCTCATGCTTGGTTCTCCTCTGGAATGAGGCGGCTCTGTGCCGCCGGTTGGGTGAAAGGTGGGGTCAGACCCCGAGAAGCTCGTGCAGGACGGGCAGCTTGTCCTGCAATTGACCGGCATCGAAGGCCTCGACGATGGAGCCGTGTTCCATCACATAGAGTCGGTCGGCCAGGGGGGCGGCGAAGCGGAAGTTCTGCTCCACCATTACCACGGTGTAGCCCTTGGCCTTGAGGGTGCGGATCATGCGGGCCAGGGCCTGCACGATCACGGGCGCCAGCCCCTCGGAGATCTCGTCGAGCAGCAGCAGCTTCGCGCCGGTGCGCAGGATGCGCGCGACGGCCAGCATCTGCTGCTCGCCGCCCGACAGCCGCGTGCCCTGGCTGTGGCGCCGCTCGAGCAGGTTGGGGAACATCTCGTAGATCTCGTCGAGCGACATGCCCGGGCCCTGGCCGTTCAGGCGCGGGGGCAGCAGCAGGTTCTCCTCGCACGAGAGGCTGGCGAAGATGCCGCGCTCCTCGGGGCAGTAGCCGACGCCGTGGTGGGCGATGCGATGGGTGGGCGCGGCGATGACTTCTGCGCCGTTCACACGGATGGATCCCGTGCGCGCGCCTGTCAGGCCCATGATGGCGCGCAGGGTGGTGGTGCGCCCCGCGCCGTTGCGGCCCAGCAGCGTCACCACCTCGCCCGGGTTCACCGTGAGGTTCACGCCGTGCAGGATGTGTGACTCGCCGTACCAGGCGTGCAGATCACGGATTTCGAGCGCCGGCGTGGCGGTGGTGGCGCGTGCCGCTGCGGGGCGCTCGGTGGTCGTCGTGGCGCTCATCAATGGGCCCCCTGGAGTTCAACCTCGGCGCTGCCCATGTAGGCCTCGATCACGAGGGGATTGGCCGAGACCTCGGCATAGGGCCCTTCGGCCAGGATGCTGCCGCGCTGCAGCACGGTGATGGTGTCGGCGATGGACGACACCACGTTCATGTTGTGCTCCACCATCAGGATGGTGCGGCCGGCGCTCACCTTCTTGATGAGCTGGGTGACGCGATCCACGTCCTCGTGGCCCATGCCCTGCGTGGGTTCGTCCAGCAGCATCAGCTCGGGCTCCATCGCCAGCGTGGTGGCGATCTCCAGGGCGCGCTTGCGGCCGTAGGGCAGGTTCACCGTCTGCTCGTGGGCGAAGTCGGCCAGGCCCACTTCGTCGAGCAGCGCCATGGCGCGCGGGTCGAGTGGCGAGAGCGTGTCCACGCTCTTCCAGAAGTGCATCGCGGTGCCCAGCTTGCGCTGCAGGGCGATGCGCACGTTCTCCAGCACCGTGAGGTGGGGGAAGACTGCCGAGATCTGGAACGAACGGATGATGCCGCGCCGCGCGATGTGGGCGGGCGACTCCCTTGTGATGTCGTGCCCGTTGTAGACGATGCTGCCCGAGGTCGGCTCCAGGAACTTCGTGAGCAGGTTGAAGCAAGTCGTCTTGCCGGCGCCATTGGGGCCGATGAGGGCGTGGATGCTGCCGCGGCGCACCGTGAGGTTCACGTCGCTGACGGCGGCAAAGCCCTTGAATTCCTTGGTCAGGCCTCGCACGACGAGGATGGGGGAGGTGGGATCCTTCATGGTTCCTGCAGGTCGGTGGGAAAGGGGCAGCGGGGCGTTCATTTCAGGAGCTTTCCGCTGCTGCTGATCACGGTGACTTCGACATAGCGCGAGCCGATGCGGTTGTCGGGCGAAAAGCTCACGGTGATGCCGCCCAGGTCGAAGGACTTCATCGACTCGAGCGCACGGATCACGCCGGCACGGGTGGGGCGGGGGCCCGCGCGTCGCAGGGCCTCCACCAGCACCTTGGCGCCGAGGTACTCCTCGAAGTTCGTGTAGTTGACCTCGGCACCGGGCGCGAACTGGCGCAGCCGCTGGTGGAATTCGCGCACCACCGGCAGCAAGGGCTGGTAAGGGAAGGGCACGACCTGGCTGATGCCCAGGCCACGCACATGCTGCAGGCCAGCCAGGCGCACCAGCTCGGCCGGATCCACGACCGAGATGTTGAAAAGCTGTCCGCCGCCGCCGGCCTCACGGTACTGCTTCACGAAGGCCGCGGCGGGGCGGTTCACCGCGATCATGATGACGGCCTGGGCCTGCGCCGCCAGCACCTGCTTCACTGCGGCGGCCACGTTGTCGGTGTTGCGCTCGTAGGGGGCCGCGGTGGCGACCTTGAGCTGCCGCCGCGCGAGGGCCGCTTCCACGCCGGCCAGGCCCGCCTGTCCGAAGGCATCGTCCTGGTAGAGCACGGCCACGCGTTCGACGCCTTGCGTGACGAGCTGCTTGATCATGTGCTCGGCCTCGTCGGCATAGCCGGCGCGCACATGGAAGATCCACGGGTTGAAGGGGGTGCGCAGCGGCTCGCCGCCGGTGTAAGGCGCCACCAGCGCAATGCCGGCGTCCTCCAGCACCTTGTCCTGCAGCAACTTGCTGATGTTGGCGGTGCCGGCAAAGCCGAAGAGCGCGACGATCTTCGGGTCGGCCACGAGCTCCCGGGTCAGGCGCACGGTCTCGTCCACCTTGTAGCCGTCATCGACCACCACGGTGCGGATGGGGGCACCGTGGATGCCGCCGTTCGCATTGACCCAGTCGAAGTAGACCTTGCCGCCCAGCACCATCTGCGCGCCGGTGGAAGCCAGCACGCCCGACAGCGGGGCGACCTGGCCGATGACGACCTCGGCGCGTGCCGGCGTCCACGCCAGCAGCACGGCCAGCAAGGCAGAGGTCGCCCAACGAATGCAACTGCTCAGCAGCGGGACCATCGATGTCTCCTTCTTGTGTACTGCACCGTCCGGCATCGAGGCCGGCGGTGCACCACGAAGCGCAAGGCCTGTGCCACGCGGTGGCATGCAGATCAAGTGCTTGTCAGAAAAGGAGAAAAGTCCCAGTCGCGGGTTGTCCCGCATGTCTCGCATGCGGGAAACTGTCCGCTTCAGAGTCAGTGTTTCCCCGAGGCGGTTGTCTCGTGGTCGAACACGGGCGCACCGCCGCCCTCAAAGGGGGGCGTGCAGACGCTGAACACCCACTGAGTGGGTGCTGAGAGCAGGCTGAAAAAGCCTGGGGCGAGGCTGAAAACCGGGGGCTCAGCGAGCGCCGTGCAGCCCCCGCAGGGCCTGGAGGCCGGCCTCCAGCGCCTGCGCCACGAGCTGCTCCTTCCAGGCGTCGGTATCGACGTAGAAGGCATCGCGCAGCTGTTGCTTGATGGCGGCGCGGCGCTCGTCGTCCACCTCGGGGTGGTTCTCGAGCCAGTGCTCGGCCCGCAGGGCGTTGAGCACGTCCAGCACCGGTCGCGTGCCGTACTCCAGCGCAATGCCGGTGTAGCGGGCCTGCGGGCATTCGTCGAAGATGGACAGCCACATCATGCCGGTGAGCTCGGCTGAACTGGACGAGCCATCGTAGATGGATGTGACGTCCGGCCCCCACCACTGCCGTGCGCGTTCGAGTTCGACCGCGTCGTTGCGCGAGGCGAAGATGCGCTCGCCGTGACCGCAGGGGCCCAGGCCGGTGTGCAGGTCGATCCAGGCGATGTCGGTGGCCTGACGGCCGTGATCGCGCAGCACCTGGCGCAACGTGACGTTGCTCCAGGTGGGGTTGCGCCCGCCGTAGTAGAGGCCGTCCTCGTGCGTGTGCTGGCCTTGCGAGACAGCGGCCTGGAAGGCCATCGGGCCGTGGCGCTCGATGTAGCCCTGGATGGCCGCCTCCACCTCGGGAGAAGGAGGCCAGTCCCGCGGCAGCACCCAGGTGTGGATCTCATCGTAGGCGTCGTTGCGGGGCAGGGGCCTGGAGAAGTCATGGAAATTGCGGTTGAGGTCCACGTTCTCCTGCGTCACGCGCCGCCACCACGAGAAGCCGTAGGGGTTGAGCGCATGGATGTAGAGCACGGCCACCCCCGACGCTTCCACGGCCTCGCGCCAGCGCGCATCGTTCAGCAGCGCGATCTGGATGCCCGAGCCGGCAAAGCCCTCCACACCATGGCAGGCGCTGGACAGGATGAGCAGCCGCTTGGCGTCACGCGGACCCTGGCGCACCACGTCCATCGAGAGCGTCTCCCCGTCGCGGCCCAGCAGGGGGTGGAGGTGGTGCTCCACGTCCAGGCCCAGGGCATCACAGGTGGCGAGGAACTTGGTGCGGGCTTCGGCGTAGCTCTGCGAAAAGGCGCTGGGGATGCGGCTCATGCGTGGGATCCTCAGGCGGTGGGCTTGAGCCAGGCTTCGGCCAGACGCACCCACAGCGTGGCACCCAGGGGGATGAGGTCGTCGTTGAAGTCGTAGGTGGGGTTGTGCAGCACGCAAGGCCCCAGGCCATGGCCGCCCTCGCGGTGCGTGCCGTCGCCATTGCCGATGAGGAAGTAGGCGCCAGGCTTGTGCTGCAGGAAGTAGCTGAAGTCCTCGGCGCCCATGGTGGGCTCGAACTCGAGCACGTTCTCGGGGCCCACCACCTCGCCCATCACGCGGCGCACGAAGGCCGTTTCCTCGGGGTGGTTGATCGTGGGGGGGTAGTTGCGGTGGAACTCGAACTCGACCTCGCAGCCGTAGGCGGCCGCGGTGTGGCGGGCGATCTCGGCCATGCGCTGTTCGATGAGGTCGAGCACCTCCAGCGTGAAGGTGCGCACCGTGCCCTGGATCTCGCAGGCGTCGGGCACCACGTTGGTGGCCTCGCCGGTGTGGATCATCGTCACCGAGATCACGCCGGCGTCGATCGGGCGCTTGTTGCGGGTGATGATGGTCTGGAAGCCCTGCACCATCTGGCAGGCCACCGGCACCGGATCGACCGTGTTGTGCGGCAGTGCCGCATGACCACCCTTGCCGCGGATGACGATGCGGAACTCGTTGCTCGACGCGAAGATGGGCCCGTTCTTCACGGCGAACTGGCCCACCTGCATGCCGGGCCAGTTGTGCATGCCGAAGATGGCTTCCATCGGGAACTGTTCGAACAACCCATCCTTGATCATTTCGCGCGCGCCGCCGCCCCCTTCCTCGGCGGGCTGGAAGACCAGGTAGACGGTGCCGTCGAAGTTGCGGTGCCGGGCAAGGTGCTTGGCTGCGGCCAGCAGCATGGCGGTGTGGCCATCGTGGCCGCAGGCGTGCATCTTGCCCGGGTGCCGGCTGGCATGCGCGAACTGGTTCTTCTCGGTCATGGGCAGCGCGTCGATGTCGGCACGCAAGCCGAGGGCCCGCGGGCTGCTCCCGTTCTTCACGATGCCCACCACGCCGGTGGTGCCCAGACCGCGGTGCACCGGAATGCCCCAGTCGGTCAGCGTGCGCGCAATCACATCGGCCGTGCGGACTTCCTCGAAGCACAGCTCGGGGTGGGCATGGATGTCGCGCCGGATGGCGGTGATGGCTGCAGCGTCAGCCAGGATGGAGTCGATGAGCTTCATGACGGGGAAGGCCCTGGACGGGCGGCGTGAAGATCGGATGATTCAGTGTAGCCCTGGGCAGCGGCTGGTGTCAGCCCCAACGAAAAGCCCCGCTCGGGGCGGGGCTGGCGAGGGAGGGGGCGGACCGTGTCAGCGCCGCACGCGCCCGTCGCCGGTGAGCATCGACAGCTCCACGAAACTCGAACCCGTGTGCTTGCGAGGCCCGAAAGCGACATTGAAGCCACCGAAAGACTGGTTGATGCTTTCCAGCCCGGCGATGAGTCCGTCCTGCGTGAGGCGCGCCGCGCGACGCAGGCCTTCGACCATCACCTTGGCGGCGATGTAGCCCTCCATGCTGGAGTAGTTCGGCTGGGCCTTCCCGCCGGCCTGCCGGATGGCTTCGTTGTACTCGCGGGCGATGGCGGTGGCGGTGGAATAGGGGTAGGGCACGACCTGGCTGATCATCACGCCCTGGCCGTCCTTGCCGAGTTCATCGGCCAGTGCCTGCGTGCCCACGAAGGACACGTTGAAGAAGGTGCCGCCGAAGCCGGCCTTGCGCGCCTCGCGGATGAAGGCGGCACAGCTCTTGTAGGCACTGATCTGCACGATGGCCTGGGGCTGGGCCGGCAGGATGGATTGCACCGCGCCGGCCACGTCCACGGTGTTGCGCTGCACCGTGCCCAGCGACACCGGCTTCAGGCTGATCGCCGCCAGCGCGCGCTGCACACCCGTGAGGCCCGCCATCCCGTAGCTGTCGTCCTGGTAGAACACGGCGATGCGGTTCAGGCCCAGGGAGGTGAGGTTCTTCACGATCAGCGCGGTCTCGTCGTAGTAGGACGCGCGGACATGGAAAACGTAGCGGCTGAAGGGTTCGCGCAGCACCTCGGCCCCCGTGAAGGGCCCCAGGAAGGGGGTGCGCGACTCATTGATCACGGGCAGGGCCGCCGCGCTCGTGGGCGTGCCCACGTAACCGAAGAGCGCAAAGACGCCGTCGCTGACAAACTTCTCCGTGTTGGCCTTGCAGCGATCCGGCTCGTAGCCGTCGTCCAGCGTGCGCAGCTCGATCTGACGCCCGCCGATGCCGCCGCTGGCGTTGACCTGATCGAAGACCAGGCGGGCGCCCTGGTTCATCTGCAGGCCCAGTTCAGCCGCCGGGCCCGAGAAGGCGGCCGACTGACCGAGCACGATGCGTTCGGATTGCGCCCAGGCGGGCAGACTCAGCGCCACGCCGGCGGCTGCGGCTTGCCGGATCAGGCTGCGCCGCGTGAGGGGAGAATGGGGGGTCATCAGGACGGTCTTGTTGTGCTTTGTGAGGGGGTGCCGGCCAGTTCCGGGCCCCCTGGGGATCGTGTGCCAATTATGAACAGTTCAGTCGATGCGCGCAGTGCAATGGATCACGCTGCCCCCCGGATCGTGCGGGGCGCGTGCCCGCACGACTGCCCCGACACCTGCGCCATGCAAGTGGTGGTCGAGGCGGGGCGGGCCGTGCGGGTGCAAGGTCATCCCGAACACCCGTCCACCCACGGGGCGCTGTGCCGCAAGGTGTCGCGCTATGTGGAGCGCAGCTACCACCCGGAACGGGTGCTGCACCCGCTCAAGCGTGTCGGGCCCAAAGGGGCCGGACAGTTCGAGCGCGTGAGCTGGGACGAGGCACTGGAGGGCATTGCGCAGCGACTGGGTGCGATTGCCGCGCGCGACCCCGAGGCCATCCTGCCCTACAGCTACGCCGGCACCATGGGACTGGTGCAGGGCGAAAGCATGGCCGCCCGCTTCTTCCATCGTCTGGGCGCCTCGTTGCTGGACCGTACCATCTGCGCCAGCGCCGGGGCCGAGGCGCTGACGGCCACCTACGGCGGCAAGGTGGGCATGCATGTCGAGCACTTCGCCGAGAGCCGCCTCATCCTCATCTGGGGCAGCAACTCCATCGCGTCGAACCTGCACTTCTGGAGCGTGGCCCAGGAGGCCAAGCGGCGCGGCGCGCGGCTGGTGTGCATCGACCCCCGCCGCACCGAAACGGCCGACAAGTGCCACCAGCACATCGCCCTGCGCCCGGGCACCGACGGGGCGCTGGCGCTGGGACTGATGCACGAGTTGATCGTGAACGGCTGGCTGGATGACGACTACATCGAGCGTCACACCCTGGGCTGGCCGGCCCTGCATGAGCGGGCCCTGCAATGGCCGCCCGAGCGCGTGGCGGCCGAATGCGGCCTGGATGCGCAGGGGGTGCGCGACCTGGCACGCGACTACGCGACGATGACGCCCGCCGCCATCCGTCTGAACTACGGCATGCAGCGGGCCCGCGGTGGCGGCAATGCGGTGCGGCTGATCGCCATCCTGCCCTGCCTGACCGGCGCCTGGCGCCACCGAGGGGGCGGGATGCTGCTGTCCAGCTCGGGCTGGTTCCCGGTGGACCGCGCCGCCTTGCAGCGGCCCGACCTGCTGGGGCATCGCCGCCCGCGCACGATCAACATGAGCACCATCGGCGACGACCTGCTGCGCGAGGCCTCGCCCGGCTTCGGTCCGAAGATCGAGGCCTTGGTGGTCTACAACAGCAACCCGGTGGCGGTGGCTCCCGAGTCGCCGAAGGTGGTGCAGGGCTTTGCCCGCGAGGACCTTTTCACCGTCGTGCTGGAGCACTTCCTCACCGACACCGCCGACCACGCCGACTATGTGCTGCCGGCCACCACCCAGCTGGAGCACCTGGATGTGCACACCAGCTACGGCCACACCGACGTGCTGATCAACGAGCCGGCCATCGACCCCGTGGGCGAGGCCCGGCCCAACACGCAGATCTTTCGCGACCTCGCTGCACGCATGGGCTACACCGAGCCTTGCTTTGCCGAGACGGATGAAGAGATCGCCGCCCAGGCCTTTGGCGGGCGCATCACGCTGGCGCAACTGCGCGAGCGCGGCTGGGTGAAGCTGCCGCTGCCCGAGGCGCCCTTTGCCAGTGGTGGCTTCCCCTCGGCCAGCGGTCGCTGCGAGATCGACTCGCCCCGCCACGGGGTGCCCGACTACCTGCCCAACCACGAATCCGCCACATCCACGCCCGGGCTGGCGGCGCGCTACCCGCTGGCCATGATTTCGCCGCCGGCGCGCAACTTCCTGAATTCCAGCTTCGTGAACGTGAAGAGCCTGCGCGACATCGAGGGCGAGCCGCTGCTGGAGATTCACCCGGAGGATGCGGCCTCGCGCGGCATCGCGGACGGGGGCGTGGTGCGCGTGTTCAACGACCGCGGCGAGTACTGGTGCACGGCCCGTGTGAGCGACCGGGCCCGCCCTGGCGTTGTCAACGGCCTGGGCATCTGGTGGCGCAAGCTGGGCCTGCGGGGCAGCAACGTGAACGAGCTCACACACCAGCACCTGACCGATCTGGGACGTGCGCCCTGCTTCTACGACGTGCTGGTCGAGGTGGCTGCGGCGTAGACTGCGCGGCGGAGGTCACGGTGGCAACGATGCGCAGGCGAGGTCTGTGGACGGTGATGGGCGTGGGCGCCCTGGCCCTGGGCGGGGGGCTGCTCGTGGCCGGCTGCGGCACCGTGGGCTACCTGGCCCAGTCGGTGCAGGGGCACCTCAGCCTGGTGCATCAGGCCCGGCCGGTAGACCAGTGGCTTGCAGACGAGACCACGCCCGAGCCGCTGCGTGAGCGCCTGGCGCTGAGTCAGCGCATCCGCGATTTCGCGGTGGCCGAACTGGCCCTGCCCGACAACCGCAGCTACCGGGGCTATGCCGACCTGGGCCGCCCGGCAGCGGTGTGGAACGTGGTGGCCGTGCCCGAGCTGAGCCTCACGCTCAAGACCTGGTGCTTCCCGGTGGTGGGCTGCGTGGGCTACCGCGGCTACTACGACCGTGCCCAGGCCGAGGCCTTTGCTGAAGGCTTGCGCCAGCAGGGCTACGAGGTGCGCGTCTATGGTGTGCCGGCGTACTCCACCCTGGGACGGCTCGACTGGCTGGGCGGCGACCCCCTGCTCAACACCTTCATCCGCTACCCCGAGGGCGAGCTGGCGCGGCTCATCTTTCACGAACTGGCGCACCAGATCGTCTATGTGAAGGACGACACCACCTTCAACGAATCCTTCGCCACGGCCGTGGAGCGTCTGGGGGTGCAACGCTGGCTGGATCTGCACGCCACGTCCGCGGCGCGGGAGGAGTATGAACGCTTCGACGCCCGCCGGCGCGACTTCCAGGCCCTGGTGCTGCGCTACCGTGACCGCCTGGCGCAGGTCTATGCCGGCGCCGGGGACGACGACGACAAGCGCCGCGGCAAGGCCGAGGTGCTGGCTGCCATGCGTGCCGAACACGCGCGCCTGAAGGCTGGGCCCTGGGAGGGCTTTGCCGGCTACGACCGCTGGTTCGAAGAAGCCAACGGCGCCTCGCTGGCCGTGCTGGCCAGCTACACCGAGCTCGTGCCGGGCTTCGAGCAGCTCTTCGTCGCCCGCGGCCAGAGCTTCCCGCAGTTTTATGATGCCGTGCGCGAGCTGGCGCGTCAGCCCCGCGACGAGCGCCGCCAGGCCCTCACTTCCCCCACGATTGCCGAAAAGGACCCTGCTCGATGAGCGAGATTGCCATCCACCGTGAACACGCCCTGGGCCTGGCGCGGGCCCGCGAGATCGCCTGGCAATGGGCCGAGGACGCCGAGGAGAAGTTCGGCATGGAGTGCACGGTGGAAGAGGGCGAGGACGGCGACGTCGTGCACTTCACGCGCGCCGGCGTGAACGGCACACTGACCGTGGCCCCCGATCACTTCGACCTGCAGGCCAGGCTCGGCTTCCTGCTGGGCGCCTTTGCCAAGACCATCGAGGCCGAGATCCAGAAGAACCTGGACACCTTGCTGGCCTTGGAGGCACGCAAGGCAACACCCGCCAGGAAAGCCAAGACGGCCGCCCCCGCGAAGAAGGCCGCCGCCCGGAAGAAGTGATGTGCTCCGGAAGTGAGCTGGAGGCGGCCGCACGGGCCGCAGCCGCTCACTTCAGGGATTCGATCAGGTCGATGTAGGACTGCTTGGCCTCGTCGGCGCTCTGGCCCTTCAGGGCATTCCAGGCATCCCACTTGGCGCGGCCCACCATGTCGGTGAAGCCCGGGCGCGAGCCTTCCACGTCGCCCACCGTGGCCTGCTTGTACAGCGCGTAGATCTTCAGCAGGGTCATGTTGTCCGGCTTCTCGGGCAGGGTCTTGGACTCGGCGACAGCCTTCTCGAAGGCGGCTTGCAGGTCGGCCATGGGGTGCTCCTCAAGGGTTGGTGGAAACGTCGATTGACGCGCAATGCTGCGGTGCAGATGCTAGTGCGCATCTTGCCGCAAGAATAGAGCAGCCTCCTCAAGGAAAGAACAACGCATGCCCGCAACGACGCAGCGCATGGCCCGGGTCGACACCGCCTGGCTGCGCATGGACACCGAGGCCAACCTGATGCTCATCGTGGGCATGTGGCGGCTCTTCCCCGGCATCACGCTTCAGGCCCTGCGCGATCGCATCGAGCAGCGCCTGCTGAAGTACCGGCGCTTCCGCCAGAAGGTGGTCGAGGACGCCATGGGCGCAAGCTGGGTGATCGACCCCGACTTCGACATCGCCCGCCACGTGCGCGCCGAAACCCTCAGGCCCCGGCGCGGCCAGTCGCCGATGCAGGCCCTGCAGGCGCGCATCGCCGAACTCGCCACCACGCCGCTGGACCCCGCCCACCCGCTGTGGGAGATGCGCCTGGTCGAACACTTCGACGGCGGCAGCGTCCTGATCGCGCGCATCCACCACTGCATCGCCGACGGCATCGCGCTCATCACCGTCATGCTCTCGCTCACCGACGGCGGCACCCTGCCCAAGCTGCGCGAGCCGCGGCCCGATGACGAACGCGACTGGCTCACCGATGCCGTGCTCAAGCCCTTGACCGACGTCACGGTGAAGGCCATCGGCCTGACCGGCCAGGGCATGGCCAAGTCGATGGAGATGATGGCCCACCCCGGCATGCCGCTGCAGGGCTCGATCGACCTCGCGCGCATGGGCGTGCAGGTGGTCAGCGACGCCGCTGCGATTGCGCTGATGAGCGACGACTCGCCCACGCGCCTGAAAGGCACCCCCGGTCCGTCCAAGCGCGTGGCCTGGGGCGAGCCCGTGCCGCTGGACGAAGTGAAGGCCATCGGCAAGGCCCTGGGCTGCTCGGTGAACGACGTGGTGCTGGCCTGCGCGGCCGGCGCCATCGGCGACTACCTGCGAGCGCACGGTGAAGACCCGACCGGCAAGGAGATCCGCGCCATGGTGCCGGTGAACCTGCGGCCCATGGCCGAAGCGCATCAACTCGGCAACCGTTTCGGCCTGGTGCCGCTGGTGCTGCCCATCGGCATCGCCAACCCCATCGAACGTGTGTTTGCCGTGCGCGCGCGCATGGCCGAACTCAAGGGCAGCTACCAGCCCCTGCTGGCCTTTGCCGTGCTGGCGATGGCGGGCCTTTTGATCAAGCCCGTGCAGCACACCCTGCTGAACTACTTCGCCCGCAAGGCCACGGCCGTGATGACCAACGTGCCCGGGCCGCGCGAGCCGCTGAAGTTCTGCGGCTCCACGCTCGAGCAGGTGATGTTCTGGGTGCCCCAGTCCGGCGACATCGGCATGGGCCTGAGCATCCTCTCCTACGGTGGCGGCGTGCAGTTCGGCCTCATCACCGATGCCAAGCTCTGCCCCGACCCCCAGACCATCACCGCCAAGTTCCGGCAGGAGTTCGAGTCGCTGCTGATGGTGACCTTGATGCTGCCGTGGGGGGAGGGGTAGGGGGCATGTCGCCGATTTACATTGAGCTTCTGAAGGGGTTCTTTACCCTTGCGGCGGTTGCCCTGGGTGGCAGTCAATCGTTTCACGCCTGCGAGCGGCGTTCTCAGAAACCGAAAGAACACCAACTGAAGACAAACGGCACACGCTCGACTAAGATCGCTGTGTGAAACCCTTCCGCTGGAACCCAGACAAAAACCTCGAGCTCCTGACCGAACGTGGAGTGACGTGCGAGCAGGTGGTGGTGGCCATCGAAGCAGGTGGTCTCTTGGATGTGCTGGCGCATCCCAACGCCAGGAAATACCCCAACCAACGACTGCTGGTTGTTGCCTGGGACGGCTATGCCTACCTGGTGCCCTACGTCGAAGAGCCGGAGTACTACTTCCTCAAGACGGTCATCCCCAGCCGCAAGGCCACACGCGACTATCTGAAGACTGGAGATCCAGATGATGCAGCCTGACCCCTTTGAACTCGAAATGCTCGAAGCCTATGAGTCGGGCAAGCTGAAGTCTGTGGCCTCCAAGACCGAGCTGAATCGGCTCAAGGCAGCCGCCCGGGCCACCGCGATCAAGGATCGGCGGGTCAATATCCGGTTGTCTGCGGGCGACCTGCACGACATTCAGGTCAAGGCGCTGGAAGAGGGCATGCCCTACCAGACGCTGATTGCCAGCATCCTGCACAAATACGTGACGGGCCGGCTGGAGGAGCGCAAGCCGCGTGGAGCGGCCGCAGTGCCGAAATCCAAGGCGACGGGGCGCCGCACCACGCGCGGCAGCGCCTGAGGCTTCATCGCAGAAAAGACGTCGGCCCCCATATGGGGGCCGACGGGTGTTGGCGGGCAAGATCGACTGCTGGCGTACTGCGTTGCAACCGGATGAGCGGGTGGTTGAGGGCCACCGGCTTTCCACACTCAGGTGGACTTGCCCGATGCCAGTATCTCGCTTTGTGGGTTGCGATGGAGCCCCGAAGTGCGGGGTGTTACGGCAGGAAATCACAGGATCGGCCCCCTTGTTTGCGGGAGGGGGCCGACCCTGACATCTGCTCACTCGCAGACGAAGCTGTCGGCGCTTTCCAGGCTGCCCGAGCCGCTGTAGCGCGCCACCCGCGGGTAGGGGCACAGCGGGCGGGTGCGGTCGGCGGCCCAGTCGCCGGGCACTTCGGGGTTCACGCCGCCCGGGTTGCCGGCGCCGCGGGCGCTGGCCACGATGCGGTCGGGGGCCACTCCTTGTTCCACCCATTGCACCAGCGGCGTGATCACGTCGAACTGGTCGGTGGAGGGGCCGCCCGAGCAGTGGTCCATGCCCGGCACGCGGAAGACACGCGCGAAGTTGGAGGCATCGCCGCCGTGGTGGGCGCTCAGTGCGTCATACCAGCGGGTGGTGTCGTCCACCGAGAAGATGGCGTCCGACACGCCGTGGTACACGAGCATCTTCCCGCCGCGGTTGCGCAGCGTGGACAGGTTGCTGGCGTTGGGCGGGGTCATGAAGCTCATGGCCGATTCGGTGTAGCTCAGCGAGGTGCTGTGGATGTACTCGTAGAGCGTGTCCACCGGCGTGTTCAGCGCAAAGGCCGGGCCGTTGAAGCCCACGGGGTTTTCGGGCGGCGCCTTGAAGACGATGCCCACGGCGCCGGAGTCAAGGAAGAGCGGGGCGATGAAGTCCCAGAAGCCCACGCCGCCAGCGCGCAGGCCGGGGTCGAAGGGGAAGCTCGCGTAGAAGCGCGTGCCGCCGCTGGTGGTGGCACCCGCGAACACCGAGCTGATCACGGTCTTCTGGTCCGCGGTGAGGCAGGTGCCGTCGCGCGCGCCGGTGCAGGTGGGCACGTCGCGGTCCAGATCGAAGGCGGCCTGGCAGGCGGTGGTGTCCTGAACGAGACCGTCTTCGGCGCCATCGAGGGCATCGCAACGCTCGAGCACGGCCTGGGAGACGAGCTGGCGTTCGGCGGGCGTGAAGGCGGTGGACAGGTCGGCCGGATTGGTCGCCACGGTGGCATAACGCTGGGCGCTCCAGATGTTGGCCACGGCGGCCAGCGGCAGGTTGAAGCCGGGCGCGCCGGCGAGGATGCCGTCGTAATCCTGCGCGTAGCGGGCCGCCGCCACCATGGCGTGGCGCCCGCCGTTGGAGCAGCCGCCGAAGTAGGACCGATCGGGTGCCTTGCCATAGACGCGGCGGATGGCTTCCTTGGCCATGGGGGTGAGCTTGCCCACAGCCTGGTAGCCGTAGTCGAGCCGGGCCTGGGGGTCGAGGCCGAAGGCGGGCGTGCCGCCGGCATGCCCGGCGTCGGAGCTGAGCACGGCAAAGCCCTGGTGCAGCGCATGGGTGCGCGGCCCGCCACCGAAGCTGCCGGTGGCCGTCACCACGCTGCCGTCGAGGCCGCCATTGCCCTGGTGGAAGAAGCGGCCGTTCCAGGCCTTGGGCAGGCGCAGCTCGAAGCCGATGGCGTAGGTCGCTCCGTCGATGGGCCCGGTGCGCTCGAACATGCGGCCCGTGACCCGGCAGTGTTCGGCCACGGCCTCTCCACCCACGGTGAGGGTGCCGGCATCCACGGTGGTGGCCGATGTGATGGTGGTGTCGGGCAGACTGGCCAGGACAGTGGCCAGGGCGTCGCACTCACCGGTGTAGTTCGCCGGTGTGGCGGCGGTGAGCTGGGGGATGCCGGACGAGGGCGGATCGTTGCTGCTACCGCCTCCGCAAGCGGCCAGTGCGAGGGTGACTGCGGTCAAGGTGCACGCCGCCGCAGGGCGGCGGGAGGAAGGCTGGCGCATGGTTTGTCTCCTGCTTGATCTCTGAGGTGAACCGCCTGACAGCTTGCTGCCAGACAATTAGTTAAGTTAATTAATGATGATCAAGTCGTTAGAGCGTGATAACCCTAGATAAGCGGCTTCAACTATTCATGCGCTGCACCATTTTCGGGGGTTCGACACGGTGGGCACAATGCAGGCATGGCTTCCAAGCGTCTTTCCCGCAGCGACACCACCCCGGCTGGCCGGCTTGACGAAGCCCGGCTGCACGATGTGCTGGGCTACCAGATGGCTCAGGCAACGATCGTGAGCAATGCCGTGTTTGCAGAGCAGGTCGGCCGGCCCTTTGATCTGAGGCCGGTGGAATACACCGTGCTCACGCTCATCGTCGAGAACCCCGGGGGCTCACAGGCGCGGCTGGCAAGGGCTTTGGCCGTCACCGCGCCGAACATCACCATGTGGATCGACCGGCTGGAATCACGCGGCCTGGTGCGCCGCGAGCAAAGTGCACGCGACCGGCGCTCCCAGGTGCTGCATGCCACTCAAGAGGGGATCGCGCTCGCGCGTGCGGCGACACAGCGCATTCTGGATGCCGAGCGCCAAGCCCTCGCAGCGCATCTCTCGGCCGCAGAGCACGCGATCCTGCTCGAGCTGCTGCACAAGGTCGCCTGCGCCCGCGGCGAGCGCTCGGGGGGTGGCTGAGCGCCTTCAGCCCAGGCCCAGCAGCCGCTGCGCGTTGGCCTTGAGGATGAGCGGCTTGACCTCGTCACGGAAGCCCGCTTCCTCGAAGTCCTTCATCCAGCGGTCGGGTGTGATCAGCGGGTAGTCGCTGCCAAAGAGCACGCGGTCCTTCAGCAGGGTGTTGGCGTACTGCACCAGCTGGGCCGGGAAGTACTTGGGGCTCCAGCCCGAGAGGTCGATCCAGACGTTGGGCTTGTGCATGGCCACGCTCAGGGCCTCGTCCTGCCAGGGCCAGGACGGGTGGGCGATGACGATCTGCATGTCGGGGAAGTTGATCGCCACGTCGTCCAGGTGCATGGGGTTGGAGTACTCCAGCCGCAGCCCGCCGCCGCAACGCATGCCCGAGCCGATGCCGGAGTGGCCACTGTGGAAGATGGCCGGCATCTTGTGCTCGGCAATCACTTCATAAAGGGGCCAGGCCATGCGGTCGTAGGGGTGGAAGCCCTGCACCGTGGGGTGGAACTTGAAGCCCTTGACGCCGTGCTCTTCGATCAGCTTGCGCGCCTCGCGCGCGCCCATCTTGCCCTTGTGCGGGTCCACGGAGGCGAAGGCGATCATGATGTCGCTGTTCTTCCGGGCGGCCTCGGCAATCTCCTCATTGGGGATGCGACGGCGGCCGAGCTGGGCCTCGGCATCGACCATGAACATCACCAGGCCGATGTTGCGCTCGCGGTAGTAGGCGATGCTCTCGTCGATGGTGGGGCGCCGGCTGGAGCGGAAGTATTTGTCGGCGGCGCGGTCGTACTCCTCGCCGTAGCTGTCGTAGGGGTTCCAGCAAGACACCTCGGCATGGGTGTGGATGTCGATGGCGATGAGGTTCTCGGTCTTCACGGACGGGCTCCAGGCAGGGGCTGGAATAATTATAGTCATTAACTACTTTGGGGAGCCTGTTGATCGTACGGCCGGGCGGCCTTGCCAGCCGGTGAAACCCCGCCGCTCACCCGGAAATGCCTGGGAAATCCCTGATACCTGAGCCGTAGTTCCTCACCTCCAGGCTTCATTCTGAGGGTAAACCCTTGATCCCCGAACAGGGTAATTGATTATTCTTCTTAACCAATTGATCGACATCATGCCCATGCCTTCCGAGACTTCCTCCAACGCCGTGCTGGCCGCCCTCGATCTGCTCAAGATCGAGCACGACGGCCCGGTGACCCATGTGCGCCTGAACCGCCCGGCCAAGCGCAATGCCATCAGCGACACCCTGGTGGCCCAGCTCCATACCTGCTTCATCCACCTGCCCGACAGCACGCGCGCCGTGGTGCTCAGCGCAGAAGGTGAGCACTTCTGCGCCGGGCTGGACCTGTCCGAGCTGTCCGAGCGCAGCGTGGCCGAAGGCGTCGAGCATTCGCGCGGCTGGCACGCGGCCTTCGAGCAGATCCAGTTCGGCCGGGTGCCGGTGGTGGCGGTCCTGCACGGTGCGGTGGTGGGCGGAGGCCTGGAGCTGGCCAGCGCGGCCCACATCCGGGTGGCGGAGGACTCCGCCTTCTACGGTCTGCCCGAGGGGCAACGGGGTCTGTTCGTGGGCGGGGGCGGCTCTGCGCGCGTGCCGCGGCTGATCGGCTTCTCGCGCATGACCGACATGATGCTCACCGGCCGCGTGCTCGACGCCGACGAGGGGCAGGAGATCGGTCTGTCGCACTACCGCGTGGGGCCGGGTCAGGGGGTGGCCAAGGCGATGGAGCTGGCACGCAAGATCGCCAGCAATGCGCCGCTGTCGAACTTCGCGGTGATGCACGCCCTGCCGCGCATCGCCGAGATGTCGCAGGCCCAGGGGCTCTTCGTCGAGTCGCTCACCGCGGCCATCGCCCAGGGCGATCCGGCGGCCAAGGATCGCATGCGGGCCTTCCTGGAAGGCAAGGCAGGCAAGGTGGGCAAGTCGTCATGACACGCTATCGCGCCACGCCCGTGGGGGGCTGTGTGTCGGCCACCCTGGAGCAACGTCCCGACGGGAGCATCGTGCTGCGCTCGACGGAGGCTTTGCAACCCTATCCGGCCCGCCTGACCGACCGCCTGGAGCATTGGGCCCGTGTGGCGCCCGACCGCACCCTGGTGGCCCAGCGCGAGCGGCTGCCCGATGGCGCCCGCGGCGCATGGCGTCACATCAGCTATGACCAGATGCTGGCGCGTGTGCAGTCGGTGGGTCAGGCCCTGGTGGAGCGGGGACTGTCGCCCGAGCGACCCGTGGCCATCCTGTCCGACAACGACCTGGAGCACCTCACCCTCGCGCTGGGCGCAATGTGGGTGGGCATTCCTTACACGCCGATCTCGCCGGCCTACTCGCTGGTCTCCCAGGACTTCGGCAAGCTGCGTCACATCTTCCAGACCACCACCCCTGGGCTGGTGTTCGCCTCTGATGCGCGCTATGGCCGTGCCATCGAGGCCGTGGCCGGTCCGGACGTGGAGGTGGTTCTCACGGAGGGCGGTCTCGATGGCCGGCGTGTCACGCCCTTTGCCGCGCTCGTCGACACCGCACCCGGCGCCGAGGCCGAGGCGGCACATGCCCAGGTCGGCCCCGACACGATCGTGAAGTTCCTCTTCACCTCGGGCTCGACCAAGGCCCCCAAGGGGGTGGTCAACACCCAGCGCATGATCTGCGCCAACCAGCAGATGAAGCGTCAGGCCTTCCCGTTCCTGGCCGACGAGCCGCCGGTCTTCGTGGACTGGCTGCCCTGGAACCACACCTTCGGCGGCAACCACAACACGGGGCTCACGATCTACAACGGCGGCACGCTTTACATTGACGAAGGCAAGCCCACGGCGGCCGGCATCGCCGAGACGCTGCGCAACCTGCGCGAGATCTCACCGACGATGTACTTCAACGTGCCCAAGGGCTTCGAGGAGATCGCCGCGGCGATGGAGGACGATGCGGTGCTGCGCGAGTCGCTGTTCCGCAAGGTCAAGGCCTTCATGTTCGCCGGCGCCGGACTCAGTCAGGCGGTGTGGGACCAGCTCGACCGTCTGGGCGAGCGCACCGTGGGCGAACGCATCCCGATGTTCACCGGCCTGGGCATGACCGAGACCGCGCCCTCATGCACCTTTGCGCTCAAGGCGGGCGAGGTGCGCTCGGGCCACATCGGGCTGCCTTGCCCCGGCGTGGAGGTGAAGCTGGTGCCCGATGGCGATGCCCGCTATGGCAAGACCGAGATCCGTTTCCGTGGGCCCAACGTGATGCCCGGGTACTGGCGCCAGCCGGGGTTGAGTGCCGAGGCTTTCGATGAGGAAGGCTACTACCGCACCGGCGATGCCGTGAAGTGGGTGGACCCGCACGACCCGCAGAAGGGACTGCTCTTCGACGGACGCATCGCCGAGGACTTCAAGCTCTCCACCGGCACCTTCGTGAGCGTGGGTCCGCTGCGCGCGAAGATCATCGCGCTGGGCGCCCCCTGTGTGCAGGACGCGGTGATCACCGGCCTGAACCGCGACGAGGTCGGCATGCTGGTGTTCCCTCGCGTGGACGAGTGCCGCAAGCTGGCCGGACTGGGCGCACACGTGCCGGCACCGGAGGTGCTGCACCACCCGGCGGTGCGCGAGTTCTTCCAGACACTGACCGATCGTCTGTGGCGGGACGGCACCGGCAGTGCGAACCGGGTGGCGCGTGCGCACGTGCTGGTCGAGCCGCCTTCCATCGACAAGGGCGAGATCACCGACAAGGGCTCGATCAACCAGCGTGCCGTGCTCAGCTGCCGCGAGGCGCTGGTCGAGGCGCTGTACCGCGGCGAGGCCGCCGACCCCTACGTGATCCTTCCCCGCAAGGACTGACAGGACCGACGATGAAGATTTCCGCAATGGCTGCACTGGTGACGGGTGGAGGCTCGGGCCTGGGCGCCGAGACAGCCCGAGAACTCGCCCGCCAGGGGGCGAAGGTGGCGGTGCTCGACATCAACGAGGCTGCGGCAAAGGCCGTGGCGGCCGAGATCGGCGGCCTGGCCCTGCGTTGCGACATCACCGATACCGCGAGCGTGAATGCGGCGCTGGACGCTGCGAGCGAGGCCCATGGCCCGGCGCGCGTGCTGATGAACGTCGCGGGCATCGGCGGAGCGCGGCGGCTCGTCGGCAAGGACGGCACGCCCATGCCCATCGAGGACTTCCAGCGCATCGTGAACGTCAACCTGGTGGGCACCTTCAATGTGATCCGCCTGACGGCCGCCCGGATGCTCAAGCTCGACCCGATGGACGATGGGGAGCGTGGCGTGATCGTGAACACCGCCTCCGTCGCGGCCTACGATGGCCAGGTGGGCCAGGAGGCCTACGCGGCGTCCAAGGGCGGCATCGTCTCCCTCACGCTGCCGCTGGCGCGCGACCTGGCGCAGTTCGGCGTGCGCGTGTGCACCATCGCGCCGGGGCTTTTCCTCACGCCGCTGCTGCATGAACTGCCCCAGGAGGTGCAGCAATCGCTGGCCGCCTCCATCCCGTTCCCGAAGCGCCTGGGCAAGCCCGAGGAGTTCGCCCAGCTTGCTTCGCACATCGTGACCAACGCCTCGCTCAACGGCGAGGTCATCCGTCTGGACGGCGCCCTGCGCCTGCCACCGCGCTGAGGGCAGCCGCCCTTCCCTGATCGACCCCACCCACAGAGGAGACACATCATGATCGATCGCAGACAGTTCCTGGCCTATGGCGGCGCCGCGGCGGCCGCTGGCTTCGGTCTGGCGCCCGGCCTGAGCCTGGCCCAGGCCATCGACACCGCACGCGTGCTGTGCGGCTTCCCGGCTGGCGGCACCACCGATGCCGTGTCGCGTCGCGTGGCCGACAAGCTGCGCGGCAGCTACGCCCGTGTGGCCGTGGTCGAGAACAAGCCGGGCGCCGGTGGCCGCATCGCCGTGGAGGAGTTGCGCCGCAGCCCCAACGACGGCGCCCATTTGCTGCTCACGCCAGCGGCCATGATCACGTTGTACCCCCACATCTATCGTTCGCTGCCCTACAAGCCCGAGGATGTGACCCCGGTGTGCACCGCGGGCACCATCGTCTTCGGCTTTGGCGTGGGCCCGGCCGTGCCCGAGTCCGTCAAGGACATCAAGAGTTACCTGGAATGGGCCAAGGCCAACCCGACCGGGGCCAACTACGGCTCGCCGGGCGCAGGGTCGCCGCCGCACTTCCTGGGGGCCCTGCTGTCCAAGGAGAGCGGCGTGGCGCTCAACCATGTGCCCTACCGCGGCTCGGCGCCTGGCATCCAGGACTTGCTGGGGGGCCAGGTGGCCTCCTTCTCGTCCCCCGTGGGCGACTACCTGCCCCATCTGGGCACGGGCCGCCTGCGCCTGCTCGCCACCTCGGGCGCCACGCGCTCTCGCTTTGCGCCCAACGTGCCCACCTACACCGAGCAGGGCTTCAAGGCGCTGGAGATGAGCGAGTGGTACGGCTTCTTCCTGCCGGGCCAGGCCTCGGCAGAAGTGACGCAGCGTGCGGCCCAGGCCATCAAGGCGGCGGTGAGTGCGCCCGATGTGATCGAAGCTTTCGCTCAACTGGGCGTGGAGGCCGGCGCCAACACCCCGGCCGAGCTGGCCGCCGCCGTCAAGCGCGAGAACGCGGCCTGGGGGCCGATCGTCACGCGTGTGGGCTTCACACCGGAGGCCTGAGGGCCCACGGACCACCCCCGACGCGCTTCGCGCGCCCCCTTCGAGGGGGCGACACCCGCGGACCGGCGAAGCCGGATCCGCGGTGTCTGCTGGCAAGAAGCGCCCAAGCATTTCGAGAATCCTGTTACCGATGTGGTCATACAGTCCACCGCTGCGTGAGCTCCAGTTCGTCCTGGAGGACCTTCTGGATGCTCCCGCGCGGTGGGCGAGTCTGCCGCCCTATGCCGAGGCCGATGCGGCCACGGCGCGGCAGGTGCTGGAAGAGGCTGGCCGCTTCTCGGCCGAGGTGCTTGCGCCGCTGAACGCGGTCGGCGACCGGGAGGGTTGCACCTGGGACGGTGGCGAGGTGGCCACACCTCCCGGTTTCCGCGAGGCCTACCGGGCCTACGTGGAGGCCGGGTGGCCGGCGTTGGCGTGCAGCCCCGACTGGGGGGGGCAGGGCCTGCCCACGGGCCTGCAGCTGGCGCTGCACGAGATGCTGCACAGCGCCAACCATGCCTGGGCCATGTACCCGGGGCTGGCGCACGGGGCCTACGAGTGTCTGCGCGCCCACGGTACCCCGGAGCTGCAGCAGCGCTACCTGCCGCGCATCGTCAGCGGCGAGTGGCTGGCCACGATGTGCCTGACCGAAGCCCAGGCCGGCTCCGACCTTGCCCTGGTGCGTACACGGGCTGAACCCGTGGGGGTGGCGGCCGACGCCCTCGAGTCGGGTGGCGAGGTGAGGGTGAGCGGCAGCAAGATCTTCATCTCCGGTGGTGAACACGACCTGGCCGACAACATCGTTCACCTGGTGCTGGTGCGGCTGCCCGACGCACCGCCGGGCAGCCGCGGCCTGTCGCTGGTCCTCGTGCCGAAGATCCTGCCCGCTGGCGCTCGCAACGCCGTACACTGCGACGGCATCGAGCACAAGATGGGCATTCGCGGCAGCGCCACCTGTGTGCTGCGCTTCGAGGGGGCGACGGGCTGGCTGGTGGGCGAGCCGCACCGCGGCCTGGCCGCGATGTTCGTGATGATGAATGCCGCCCGCCTGCTGGTGGGGGTGCAGGGGCTGGGCCACCTGGAGATGGCGCGCCAGAACGCCTGGCGCTACGCCCGGGAGCGCCACCAGTCGCGGGCACCCGGTCATCGCGAGGGCCCCAGCCCGATCGCCGAGCATCCCGCCGTGCGTCGCACGCTGTGGCGCCTGGAGGCGCTGGCACAGGGTCAGCGCCTGCTGGCCATGGCCACGGCGCTCTGGCTGGACGAGGCCGAGCACCACGTCGAGCCGGCCCTGCGGGGACGGGCCCGGCGCCTGCTGGAGTTGCTCACCCCGGTGGTCAAGGCTTTCCTCACCGACACCGCGCACCACGCCGTCAACGCGGCGCTGCAGGTCTGGGGGGGGCACGGCTACCTGCGCGACCATGGCATCGAGCAGGCCGTGCGCGACAGCCGCATCGCAATGATCTACGAGGGCAGCAACGAGATCCAGGCCATCGACCTGTTGCAGCGCAAGCTCTTCGAGGACGGCTGCCATCGCTTTGCCGAGGCGATGGGCGTGGTCGACCAGGAGCTGGAGGCGGCCCGAGCCGAGCCGGTGCTGGCCGACTGCCCCGAACTGAAACCGCTGGTGCATGGCCTGCAGCTGCAGGTCGATGCCTTGCGCGAAGCCACGGCCCGTCTCTACGTGGGCCGGCAGGACGACCCGACCTGGGCCTACCGTGTGGCCGACGACTACCTGCAGGCCTTCGGCTGGGTGCTGATGGGCTGGGCCTGGCTGCGCACCGCACGCTTTGCGGCCCCGCGCAGGACCGACCCGTGGTATGCCGCGCAGTTCGACGCGGCACGCTACGGCCTGGAATGGCTGCTGCCCGAAGCCGGCTGGCGGCTGCAGCAGGTGGGCCGGCGCGATGCCATCCTGCCTGCCCCCTGGCAAGGGTGAAGACCATGGTCGGGGACGAGCGCGGCGCCCCCTACACTGGCGTTGCCATGACGTCCGCGCCCGCCAACGACCCCATCCACCACGGTCTCGACGCCACCTGCCTGCGCCATGTGCTGGGCTACCAGCTCGCGCAGGCCGAGGTGCCCACGCGCAAGATCTTCTTCAAGCACATCGGCGAGCCCCTTCAGCTGCGCCCGGTGGAGTTCACCATCCTGATGCTGGTGCTGCACAACGCCGACGTCACGCAGAAGCAGCTTGCCCAGGCGCTGGCGGTGTCGGCGCCCAACACCACCATCCTGCTCGACCGGCTGGAGGAGCGCGAGCTCATCACCCGCGTGCGCAGCGAGGCCGACCGCCGCGCCCAGCACGTGCGGCTCACCCGCAAGGGCCAGGCCCTCGCCAAGAAGGCCCATGAGGTGTCGCTCACGATGGAGCAGGACCTGCTGCGCCACCTCAGCGAGGCCGAACGTGCCATCCTGATCGAGCTGCTGCAGAAGGTCGCCCGCCACCGTCGCGTCTGACCTGCTGTCGGCGGATTCCGACAGGGGTGTCGGTGAAGCGGGAGTGGTGGGGACGCGGCGGCATCCCTAGCATGGGTCTCATCGCGCCATGAGACCCAGACCATGCACAACCAGGACTCATCGGCTGCGCCCCTGAGGGTGTTGACGGTCAACGTCCACAAGGGCTTCAGCCCGCTCAATCGCCACTTCATCCTGCCCGACTTGCGTGACGCCGTGCGCACCACCGGCGCCGACGTCGTCTTCCTGCAGGAGGTGCACGGCACGCACCGCCGGCACGCCCGGCGCCATGCGCAGTGGCCCGTCGTCCCTCAGTACGAATACCTGGCCGACACGCTCTGGCAGCAATATGCCTACGGCCGCAACGCCGTGTATCCCGACGGCGACCACGGCAATGCGGTGCTGTCCCGATTCCCCATCGTGCATGCGCACAACCACGATGTCTCGATGCCCGGCCCCGAGCAACGCGGGTTGCTGCATTGTGTGCTGCACCTGCCGCGGGCGGGTCGCAAGGTGCATGCCGTGTGCGTGCATCTGGGCCTGCGCGAGGGGCATCGCAGGCAGCAGGTGCAGCGCCTGTGCGAGCTGGTGCGCCGGGAGGTGCCCGCCGATGCGCCGCTGCTGGTGGCGGGCGACTTCAACGACTGGCGGCTGCGCGCGCACGAGATGCTCGCACGGGCCGGCCTGCGGGAGGTGCACGCAAGCGGCCTGGGTTTCCTGCCACGTACCTTCCCTGCGCGCTGGCCGCTGCTGCGCCTGGACCGCATCTACGTGCGCGGCGTGCGTGCCCACCGGCCCGTGGCCCTGGCGCGTCGCCCCTGGGCCCACCTGTCCGACCACGCCCCCCTGGCCGCGGAGGTGACGCCATGAAGACCCGCTGGACCCAGGGCAATGCCCTGACGCTGCTGGAGAACGGCGAAGCCTTCTACCCGGCCGTTTTCGGGGCCATCCGCCAGGCGCGCCGCGAGGTGCTGCTGGAGACCTTCATCTGGTTCGACGACAAGGTGGGACGCGAGCTGCGTGCCGTGCTGATCGCCGCGGCCCGTCGTGGCGTGCAGGTGGACGTCACCATCGACGGCTACGGCTCGCCCGACCTGTCGGACGAGTTCGTCGCCGGCCTTGCCGAGGCCGGCGTGCGGCTGCACGTCTTCGACCCCTGCCTGCGCGTGATGGGGGTGCGCCTGCAGGTGCTGCGCCGCATGCACCGCAAGATCGTCGTCATCGACGGTGAACGCGCCTTCGTGGGCGGCATCAACTACTCGGCCGATCACCTCGCCGACTTCGGGCCCCAGGCCAAGCAGGACTATGCCGTCGAAGTGCGCGGCCCGGTCGTGGAGGACATCCATCGCTTCGCGCACCAGGCCTTGCAGCAGCCGGCCCGCTGGCGTCCACGCTGGTGGCCTCGACGCCGGGCGCCGGCCGCGCGGGGCGAGCTTGCCGAGGCCGGCTCGGCCGAAGCGCTCTTTGTCGTGCGCGACAACGATGAGCACCCGCAGGACATCGAGCGCCACTACCGCGCCGCACTGCGCACCGCACAGCGCGAAGTCATCATCGCCAACGCCTACTTCTTCCCCGGCTATCGCCTGCTGCGCGAGTTGCGCCGGGCCGCGAAGCGCGGCGTGCGCGTGAGCCTCATCCTGCAGGGCGAGCCCGACATGGCCATCGTGACGCTGGCCGCGCGACTGCTCTACCCGCCGCTGCTGAAGGCCGGCGTCGAGATCTACGAGTACTGCGAGCGGCCCCTGCACGGCAAGGTGGCCCTGGTCGATGATCGCTGGGCCACGGTGGGCTCCAGCAACCTCGACCCGCTGAGCCTGGCGCTCAACCTGGAGGCCAACCTCGTCATCCGCGACACGGCCTTCAATGCCACTTTGCGCGAGCGGCTGGACGAGTTGCGTCAGCGCCGGTGCCAGCGCATCGTCAGCGATCCGATGGGGGCGCGCACCTGGTGGCGCCCGCTGGTGAGCGGCCTCGTCTACCACCTGGTGCGCCACTTTCCAGGCTGGGCCCGCTGGCTGCCGGCTCACAAGCCGCTGCTGGTGCCGGCCAAGGAGCTGTCATGAGTGCGGGCCTGGCACCAGCGGCGCCGGCTCCCGAGGACGGCGAGCCCACGGGGCGCCTGGCCCGTCTGTGGGCCTTCGCACGTCGGCCGCTCATCGTGCTGTTCTTCCTGGGGGTGGCGGCACTGCTGGTGTCGCAGGCGCGCCAGATCGACTGGGCCGAGGTGAGTCAGGCCCTGCGCCGCTTGCCCACCTTCACGCTCGCGGCGGCCCTTGCCCTGGCGGCGGTCAGCTACCTCACCTACACCAGCTATGACCTGCTGGGCCGTGCGTGGACACGCCACACCTTGCCCAGGCGACAGACCCTGGGCGTCGCCTTCATCAGCTATGCCTTCAACCTCAACCTCGGCGCCCTGGTGGGCGGCATGGCCTTCCGCCTGCGGCTCTACACCCGGCTGGGCCTGTCGCAGGCACGCACCCTGAAGGTCCTGGCCTTGAGCATGACCACCAACTGGCTGGGCTATGCCGCCCTGGCGGGGGCGCTGCTGCTGGCCGACGTGGTGCGCCTGCCGACGCGATGGTCGATGGGGCCGCTGGCCCTGCAACTGCTGGGGGCCGCCTTGATCAGCGTGGTGCTCGCCTACGGGCTGGCCTGCGCCTTCTCGCGCCGCCGCCGCTTCACCGTGCGCGGCCATACGCTGGAGCTGCCGTCGGCGCGGCTGGCGGGGCTGCAGTTGCTGCTGTCGATGGGCAACTGGTTGCTCATGGGGCTGCTCGTCCATGTGCTGCTGCAGCAGCGCCTGCCCTGGGCCGAGGTGCAGGGCGCCCTGCTGATGGCGGCCGTGGCCGGTGTCGTCACGCACGTGCCAGCAGGCCTGGGCGTGCTCGAAGCCGTCTTCATCGCGCTGCTGGGGCGGCAGTTGCCGCATGGCGAGATCCTGGCGGCCCTGCTGGCCTACCGGGTGATCTACTACCTCGCGCCCTTGGGCCTGGCCACCGCGTGGCACCTGCGCCTGGAGGCCCAGGCGCGCCGCTAGCGGGGGCCTGACCAGCGTCGCTGTCGCCGCTGTGCCTGCTCACGCACCGCCGCGCGCACCGCCTGCAGGGCCGGCGAGGGCTGCGCGTCGCTGCGCATCAGCCAGCCCACCGGCTCCTCGGTGCCGGACAGCGCCAGTGGCAAGGCCACCAGCACACCGCGCTCGAGGTCGGCTTCGGCCGCGCCCAACGGCGTGAACCACAGCGCATCGCCCGTGGCGGCGAGTTCCCGGCCCAGCGACACCGACAGGGTCTCGATCACCGCTCCCTGGGGCAGCACACCGTGGCCCTGCAGCCAGCTGTCGGCGTTGTGGCGGATCATCGTGTCGGCCAGCGGCAGGATCCAGTCATGGGGCGCCAGTTGCGCCGGACTCGGCCTGCGCTTGTCCAGCAGCGGATGGCCGGGCCGCACCGCCACGATCAGCGGCTCGGCATACAGGTGCTCGAAGGTCAGGCCCTGCAGTCGCTCGGGTTCCGACAGCCGGCCCACCACCGCATCGAGTTCGCCCCGCTGGAGACGGGCCAGCAGTTCCCGGTTCGCCCCGGTCTCGACGCGCACCGTGGTGCCGCTGGGCAGGCCCAGCGAGCGCACGCCGGCCGCCACGATGGCGTTCACGACGGTGGGCAGCGCCCCCAGGCGCAGCACCGTGGGCGCCTGGCCGGGCGCCACGCTCTCCAGTGCCTGGTCCAGCGCGGCCATCACCTGGCTGGCGTGGCGCAGGAAGCCCTGGCCGGCCGGCGTGAGCCGCGCCCCCCGCCGGCCGCGCTCGAACAAGCGCAGGCCCAGCAGGTCTTCCAGGTCGGCCAGGGTCTTGGTCACCGCCGGCTGGCTGATGGCCAGCGCCTCGGCCGCGCGCCCCAGGTGGCCCAGCCGCGCCACGGCCAGGAAGCAGTGCAGGTGGCGCAACTGCAGCCGGTGAATGTGCGAGGCCCTGAATTCATAACTCACGGGAATGAATTATCGAACAAGACTTCAATTTACATAACTGAAGGTGATGCTTAGAGTCTTGACATCCGTCACCCTGGCGGCCCCACGAGGAGACTTCCCCCATGAGCGACACCGTGACGCTGCGCCCCCGAGACTGGGACAGCCACCCCCCCTACATCCACCCCGAGTACAAGTCCACCGTACTGCGCGGCCCCACGAAGCCGCTCTTGCCGATGAAGGACAAGCTGCGCCAGCTGCGGGCTCCCGTGTACGGCCACGATGCCATCGGCGCGCTCGATCACGACCTCACGCGCAACGCCGCGAAGAACGGCGCGCCGCTGGGCGAGCGCATCGTCGTCACCGGCCGTGTGCTCGATGAGCGCGGCCGCCCGGTGCGCAACACCCTGGTCGAGATCTGGCAGGCCAACGCCGCCGGCCGCTACGTGCACAAGGTCGACCAGCACGACGCGCCGCTCGACCCCAACTTCCTGGGCGCCGGCCGCACGCTCACCGACAGCGAGGGCCGCTACAAGTTCTACACCGTCAAGCCCGGGGCCTACCCCTGGGGCAACCATCCCAACGCCTGGCGGCCCAACCACATCCACTTCTCGCTCTTCGGCGAGTACTTCGCCAGCCGCCTGGTCACGCAGATGTACTTCCCCGGCGACCCGCTGCTCGCACTCGACCCCATCTTCCAGGGCACGCCCGAGCGCGCACGCGATCGCCTGATCTCGCAGTTCACGCTCGACGTGACCGAACCCGACTTTGCGCTGGGCTATGTCTTCGACATCGTCCTGCGCGGCCCGAACGAAACGCCGATGGAGACGCCGCGATGAGCCGCCTGCTTGGACAGACCCCTTCCCAGACCGTCGGCCCCTACTTCGCCTACGGCCTGACGCCGCGCCAGTACTTCTACGACCACGGCAGCGCCTACACCCCCGTGCTGGTCCAGCCGCAGGCCGCAGGCGAGCACATCACCGTGACGGGCCGCGTGTTCGACGGAGCGGGCCAGCCGGTGAACGACGCGATGATCGAGATCGCCCAGCTCGATGCGCAGGGCCGCGAGGTCACCAGCGCCGAACAGGCGAAGGAGCGCGGCTTCACCGGCTTCGGCCGTTGTGGCACCGGCACCGACGCGCAACTGCGCTTTGCCTTCACCACCGTGAAGCCCGGCGCCGCCGCCGGCGAAGCGCCGCACATCGACGTCATCGTCTTCATGCGCGGCATGCTCAGTCACGCCTTCACGCGCCTCTACTTTGACGACGAGGCCGCAGCCAATGCCCAGGATGCCGTGCTGCAATCGGTGCCCGCCGATCGACGTGCCACGCTGGTTGCGCGCCGTGAGGTGCAGCCCGGCGGCGTGGTCTATCACTTCGACATCCACATGCAGGGCGAGCGGGAAACGGTGTTCTTCGACCTGTGATCGCAGGGCAGGGGCTAGACTTGGCCCATGCCCGGATCTCTTCCTCTCCCGTGGGCCCTGGTGGCCTGGTGTTTCCTCTGCGGGACCCTGGCCCACGCCCAAGCTTCGATCGACCGCCCCGACCCCACCTCGATGGCCGCCCGCGTGCAGGCCTGTGTGGCCTGCCACGGAGCAGAAGGGCGGGCCACGCGCGAGGGCTACTTCCCGCGCATTGCGGGCAAGCCGGCGCTCTACCAGTACCACCAGCTGCTTCACTTCCGTGATGGGCGCCGGCGCTATGGGGCGATGAGCGAGTTGCTGCAGCACCTCACCGACGACTACCTGCGCGAGATCGCCGGTCACTTCGCCGCGCTGGATCTGCCGCACCCTCCCACACCTTCCATCACCTTGACGCCTGCGCAGCGCGAGCGGGGTGAGCAGCTGGTGCGTGTGGGTGACGCGGCCCGCGGCATCCCCGCGTGCGCCAGTTGCCATGGGCAGGCCTTGCTGGGCATTGCGCCTGCCTTGCCCGGCCTGCTGGGTCTGCCACGCGACTACCTCAATGCGCAGCTCGGCGCCTGGCGCGTGGGCACGCGCCGCGCTTTCGAACCCGACTGCATGGCGCGCATCGCCAAGGCTCTGGATGACGAGGACATCAGCGCCGTCTCGGGCTGGCTGGCCCACCAGCCCATGCCGGCATCGACCCTGCCCGAGCCGGCCCTGACGCAGGCCCTGCCCATGGACTGCGGGGGGGTGCCGGCCGCGGAGACCCGCCGATGAAGCGCCTGCTCGTGTCGCTGGGCAGCCTGCTCACCGTGGGGTTGTTGCTGCTGGCGCTGGTCATCGGCCTGAACCTGCGCGGCGAAGAACCGATCCGCCAGACCGAGCCCCCCGCCGTGCTCGATGCGGCCCTGGTCGAACGAGGCCGCTACCTCGCCCTGGCCGGCAACTGCGCGAGCTGCCACACCGAGCGCGGCGGCGCACCCTTTGCCGGCGGGCATGGCATCCCCACACCGTTTGGCACCGTCTTTGCCGGCAACCTCACACCCGATGAGGCCACCGGCCTCGGGCGCTGGAGCGCCGACCATTTCTGGCGGGCGATGCGCAACGGCCGCTCACGCGACGGCCGCCTGCTCTACCCGGCCTTCCCGTACGCACACTACACGCTGCTCACGCGCGAAGACAGCGATGCACTCTATGCCTGGCTGCGCAGCCTGCCGCCGGTGGTGCAGGAGAACAAGCCGCATGAGCTGCGCTTTCCGGTCAACACCCAGGCGGCGCTGGCCGTGTGGCGTGCGCTCTTCTTCAGCCCGGAGCGCTTCGAGCCCGACCCCTCACGCGATGCGGCCTGGAACCGTGGCGCCTACCTCGTGCGCGGATTGGGCCATTGCGCAGCCTGCCATGCCGAGCGCAACGTGCTGGGCGCACCGACGGGGCGCTTCGAGTTCGGCGGCGGGCTCATGCCGGTCCAGAACTGGTACGCGCCCTCCCTGTCGCAGGCCGATGAAGCCAGTGTGGCCGACTGGCCGGTGGAGGACATCGTGGCCCTGCTGCGCGATGGCGTCTCGCCGAGAGGATCGGTGCTGGGCCCCATGGCGGAGGTGGTCTTTCGCAGCACGCAGCATCTGAGCGAGCCCGACCTGGCGGCGATGGCCGCCTATCTGCGCAGCCTGCCCCAGCGGCCCGCGCAGGAGCCGGCACCCGCGCAAAGCACCGCCGCGGCCTCACCCGCCCGGGCCCTGGGCCAGCGTCTGTACGAACAGCACTGCGTGCAGTGCCATGGCGAACAGGGCGAAGGTGTGCCGGGCGCGTGGCCCGCGCTGGCCGGCAACCGCACCGTCACGATGGCCTCGCCCGCCAACCTGGTGCGCATCCTGCGCCATGGCGGCTACCTGCCAGCCACGGCCGGCAACCCGCGCCCTCACGGCATGCCGCCTTTCGGCCACGTGTTCAACGACGAGGAGATGGCCGCCGTGGCCACCTACCTGCGCAGTGCCTGGGGCCACCAGGCCGCGCCGGTGAGTGCACTGGAGGTGTTCCGCTACCGCTAGGCGTCTTCCAGCGGGAGGAAGCCGCTGACCGGCGCCGCCTGGGGCGGCTGGCCTTCATAGGCGCAGACCCGGTTGCGGCCTTCGGCCTTGGCTTGATACAGGGCCTGGTCGGCTGCGCTCAGGGCCTCCTCCATGGTGGCGAAGTATTGGGCCGGGGACACCACACCGAAGCTCATCGTGACGGGAACCGGCCCGTCCAGGGCCTGCACGCGCTCGCGCAGTTTCTCGCAGGCCACGCGGGCACCGGCAAGGTCAGTGTCGGGCATCAGCAGCAGGAACTCCTCGCCGCCGAAGCGACCCACCAGGTCGGTGACGCGACACCCGCCCACAAGCGCCTGGGCAACGGCTCGCAGGACCTCGTCGCCCGTTGCGTGACCATAGGTGTCGTTGACCTGCTTGAAATGATCCACGTCGGCCAGGACCAGTGCCAGTGCCTGGCCGCTGCGCCGGTGGCGCCGCACCTCGGCGTGCAGCGAATCGGTCAGGCTGCGTCGGTTGGGCAGGCCGGTGAGCGAATCCCGGCTGGCCAGCTGTTCCAGCCGGGCATTGGCCCGACGCAGCGACTCGGTGGCCTGGGTCAATTCGGCCGTGCGTTCGGCCACGCGTTGTTCCAGCTCGCGGTTGGCCACGGCCAGCTCACGTTCGTGCCGGACGAGGCTGGATGTCATCTCGGCCAAGGCCTGGGACAGTTCGCGCACCTCGCTCGGACCGTCCACCACGGGCATGGGCGTGTCGAGTTCGCCCTGACGCAGGGCCCGCGCGGCGCGCGCAATGCGCTGCAGGGGATGGGTGAGGCGGCCCACCACCCACCAGGCCAGCAAGGCCACCAGTGCGGCCGTGACCGACCCGGCCACGGCGGCCGCATGCTGGGCTTCCCGAGCCCCTGCGCGGGCCAGGTTGACGGGTTGGCGCACGACCACGGTCCAGCCCAGGTCGGTGGCCGCGTTGCGGGCCACCACCCGCACCGCTGCGGTGAGGTAATCGCGGCCGTCATCCCAGGTCTGGATCGACGGCAGGCGCACCAGCGGGGCCAGCTCGATCGGCCGCTCCTGGACGGTCACGTCCTCGGGCCGGTGGATGACCCGACCCTCCCGATCGAACACGAAAACGCGCACCCCCTGCTGCCTTGCCAGAGGGCTGCGCAGGCTGTCGACGATGTGCTGGGGCCAGTCCCAGTTCACGTGCATGCCCAGCACGGCCACGACCTGGCGGTTTTCGTCGCGCAAGGGGGCGGCAAAGTCGATGAAGCGCAGCGGTTCGCCACGGGGGGAGGCCGGCAGCAGCCTGGCCAGCAGCTGGGCGGTGTGCACGTCACCCGTGTGCGGGCCTTGCAGTGCCGCCTGGAACCAGGGCCGCGCAGCGACGTTCTGCCCCACCAGCATCCCGCCGGAGGCCGCAATCACGCGCCCCTGCGCATCGGTGAGACCCACCCAGCTCACGTGGCTGCGGGTGCGCCGGAGGATCTCCAGCGTCTCGGGCCAGTGGCCTTCTTGCCAGCGCCCCGATTGCGCCAGCAGTTCCACTTCGCGCAGCCGTTCGGCCAGGCCGTCGGCCAGCATCACGCTGGTGCTGCGCGCAAGCGTCTGCAGGGTGTCGGCCTGATCATGCAAGGCCCGTTCCCCAGCCACGTGACCCTGGACCACGGCCAGCACGCCAACGAGCGTGGCCAGGCCCAGCGCATAGGCTGCTGCCAGCTGGAAGCGAAAGGACCGGACAAAGGCAGGCCAGATCATGCGCGCAGTCTAGTGCGGGAAAGCCGCCTTGATGCGAGTGTGCAACGTAGGCGGGCACTCACACCATGATCTGGTAATAATTCACACATGACCATCTTCTACTGGGTGATGGGCGTGCTCATCATCGGCACGCTCATCCCGTCGGCCCTGTTCATGCTGCTCTATGCCGTCACGGGCAACGACGTGCTGGCCCGCCGCGCGAGCACGCTGTGGGGCTTCACACGCACCTTCGCGCTGTTGGGGTTCAACGTCCTGGTGTGGGGCCACGTGCTGGTGGCTCTGTGGAGGATCTGGTTCCCTTGAGGGGGTTGGGGCTCAGCGCGCCGCACGCAAGGCCATCAGGGCGCCCCAGCCCAGCAGGCACAGCCCGGCCGACCCCCACAGCGCAGCCACGCCATAGCGATCCAGCCCGAGCCCGAACACCCACGGGGCCAGCGCCTGGGCGATGCGCGCCGGCACCATCAGCCAGCCCTGCCGGGCCCCATAGCCCGACGCACCGAAGATCACCAGCGGCAGCGTGCCTTTGGCGATGGTGAGAATGCCGTTGCCGGCCCCATGCAACAGCGCAAAGGCGGTGGCCGCCGGGGCGCCAACCACCAGGAAGGCGGCCGCACCGGCCGCATGGGTGATGCCGGCCAGGCGGGCCGAGATCAGCGGATGCACGCGGCGCAGCAGGCCGAACTCGAGCACCCGTCCGGCCACCTGGGCCGGGCCCACGAGGGCAGCCACCGCGACGGCGCCTGCCAGGCTCACCCCGCCGGCCTGCAGCAGGCGCGGCAGGTGGGCCGCCATGGCCGTGCTGATGAACCAGGTGATCGCAAAGCTGAAGGCCAGCAAGGTGCTGGTCCAGGCCAGGCGCGGCGGCCGGTCCTTGTTGGCCGCTGTGGCCGATCCGGGCGGCGCAGACACCGCCTCATGCTGGATCGCCGTGGCCCGTGGCAACAGGGCATTCAGGGGCAGGCCCAGCAGCAGATGCAGGCCCGCCCAGGCCAGGCAGGCGCCGCGCCAGCCCACGGTCACCTCCAGCCAGGCCGTCAGCGGCCAGCCCACCGTGCTGGCAAAACCGGCCAGCAGGGTGATGCCGGTGATGGCGCTGCGCGCGCCCTGGCCATGCAGCCGCACCAGGGTGGCAAAGGCCGCCTCGTAGAGCCCGCTGCCCATGGCCAGGCCGAGCAGGGCCCAGGCCGCGAAGAGGCCGATCGGCCCCTGGACGCAGGCCAGGGCCACCAGGCCTGCCGCAAACAAGCCGCTGGTGGCCATCAGCACCGGCCGCCCGCCGTGTCGGTCGATGGCACGGCCGGCGGACGGGCCCACCACCGCCGACACCAGCAGGGCTCCAGAAAACGCGGCAAAGACCCAGGGCGTGCTGACACCGAGGTCGCGCGCCATGGGCTGGGCCAACAGGGCCGGCAGGTAGTAGGACGAGGCCCAGGCCAGGGTCTGGGCGGTGCCCAGGCGCAACACGGTCGCTGGGGTGGCTGAAGGCAGCGGACTCATGGGCTCAGGGGCGCGCGGTGGGCACAGGATCCTTGGGGGATTGAGAGCATCGGCTTGAGCGGCCAAATTATATCTATTATTCTGGATATATGGATTCAATTGCTGCCGTCACCACCCTGGGGGCGCTGGCCCAGTCCACGCGACTGGAAGCCTTCCGCCTGCTGGTGCATCACGAGCCGAACGGCCTGCCGGCCGGTGCGGCGGCCCGCCTGCTGGGCGTTCCGCAGAACACGCTGTCGGCGCATCTGAACGTGCTGGCACAGGCCGGCCTGGTGGTGTCGCATCGAGACGGCCGCCAGGTCATCTACCGTGCCGCGCTCGGCCGCCTGCGCGAGCTCACGCTCTTTCTGCTGCAGGACTGCTGCGGCGGCCGGCGCGAGCTGGCCGAGCCGCTGATGGCCGAGCTGTCGGCACTGACCTGTTCTTCGTCCTCCACCGCCTGCCGGTGAGTGGCCACCGCTTGATCCCGGGAGTCTCCATGCAACGCCTCCGATCCCTGCCCGACCCTGACCACCTGCCGGCCCTCGATCCGGCGTATGCGCAGACCCGACCGGCCAAGGGGCTGGGCGATGGCACGCCGCCGCGCATCCTGCTGCTCTACGGTTCGCTGCGCCCGCGTTCCTACTCGCGCCTGGCGGTGGAAGAGGCGGCGCGATTGCTGCGTCACTTCGGGGCCGAGCCCCGCATCTTCGATCCCAGCGACCTGCCACTGCCCGACCAGGTGGCCGGGGATGACCATCCGGCCGTGCGCGAGCTGCGGGAGCTGTCGCAGTGGTCTGAAGGCCAGGTGTGGTGCAGCCCCGAACGCCACGGCCAGATCACCGGTGTGATGAAGGCGCAGATCGACCACCTGCCGCTGCAGTCCGGTGCCGTTCGCCCCACCCAGGGCCGCACGCTGGCGGTGATGCAGGTCTCGGGGGGGTCGCAGTCCTTCAATGCCGTCAATACCTTGCGCCTGCTGGGCCGCTGGATGCGCATGTTCACCATCCCCAACCAGTCGAGCGTGGCCAAGGCCTGGCAGGAGTTCGACGAGGCGGGGCGCATGCGGCCCTCGGCCTACTATGACCGTATCGTCGATGTCATGGAAGAACTGGTGCGCTACACCGTGCTGCTGCGCCCGCACGTGGCGCAGCTCACCGATCGCTACTCCGAACGCAAGGAGGCTGCGAGGCCGGTCGAGGCGCAGTCTGCGCTGTCCCTTGCTGCCACGACCCGGTGATCGACATCAACTGCGCCGGCGGTCACGGCCGCTGGCGGCGTAGTAGGCTTTCTTCGCTTCGTACATCCGCTGGTCGGCCTGGTGCACGGCCGACTCGAGCCGTTCGCCCGCTTCGCAGGCGGCCAGGCCGATCGAGAAGCTGAGCGCCGCACCGGGATAGAACTGGTTGTTCAGGTCCACCAGCGAGTGGATGCGCTCGATGATTTGTTCGCCACCGCGTTCGTCGGTACCGGGCAGCAGCACTGCAAACTCGTCGCCGCCGATGCGCGCGGCGCTGGCGGGCTTGTCCACTGCCTTGGCCAGCACCTCGCCGGCGCGGCGCAGCAGGCTGTCGCCGCCGGCATGGCCCTCCTGGTCGTTGATGATCTTCAGGCCGTTGAGGTCGGCCACGATCACGGTCACCGGCCAGGGGCCCTTGCGTTCCAGGCGGTTGAGTTCGTCCACGAAGTAGGAGCGGTTGCGCAGCTTGGTCAGCACGTCGTGCTTGCCCAGGTACTCGAGGTAGGCCTCGGCCTTCTTGCGGGCGGTGATGTCGGTGAGCGAGACCAGCACGAGGCTCCAGTCAGCCTCGTGGCCGGGCAGCACCGAGAACTGCATGTACACGTTCACCGGCTCGCCGTCGAGGCCGTAGTTGATGGTCTCGCGCTGCTGGAAGAGCTTGCCGTCCCACAGCTCGATCAGCTGCTCGGCGAAATGCTCGCGCATGTCGTCGCGAAAGACCTCGTGCAGGCGGCGCATCAGCGCGCCCTTGTCGGTGGCGCCGAACATCGTCAAGGTCTGCCGGTTGACGTCGATGACGCGGATCTCCTGCATGCAGCGCTCGACGAACTCGGGATGCACGTCGAGGAAGGTGCGCAGGTCGCGGATGCCCTGGGCGCGCACGCCGTCGATCAGGAACTTCACGTTGCTGAAGTCCTCCACCCACAGCGACACAGGCGAATGTTCGAACAGCCCGAGTGCGTACTGCTCGCTGCGTTTCAGGGCCCGTTCGGCCCGGGTGCGTTCGGTGGTGTCCTCGATGGCGATGAGCACGCGATCCCAGGTGTCTTCATGCCCGGGCAGCACGGTGGCGCGCAAGGAGATGTCGAGCCGGCGCCCGGTGAGGCTGTAGTTCACCGTGGGGCCGCCAAAGCCCCCTTGCCCTTCCCACAGGGCGTTCAGCTCCTCGACATGCTGCTCGAACATGTCGTCGCGAAACACATGGCCGAGGTTGGCGGCCAGGTGCTCCAGGCTGTCGGCCTCGAAAAGTTCGAGCGTGCGCCGGTTCACGCTCAGCAGGCGGATGCGTTGCGAGCATTCGGCCACCCGGCTGCGGTCGGCCCGCAGATGCGCGCGCAGGTCGTGCACGCCTTTGCGGCGCCATTGCTCGAACAAGGCCCGCAAGTCGCTGTAGTCCTCGAGCCAGAGCGACACCGGCGCCAGCTCGAACATGTCGGCGTAGGCCTGGGCGTCCAGAGGGTTGGAAGGGGTCATGCGCTTCGTCCTCCCATGAGCGCCTCGATCTCGTCCGGATCGACGGGCGCATCGCGCGTGAGCAGTTCGCAGCCGAAGGGTGTGATCACGGCGTCGTCCTCGATGCGGATGCCGATGTGCCAGTAGCGCTCGGGCACCCCTTCGCCAGGTCGCACGTACAGGCCGGGCTCTACCGTGGCCACCATGCCGGGCTGCAGGATGCGCGAAGGCTTCTTCACCACGCGCCCGCCCAGCCCGTCGGGCTGCTCGATGGGCGCCTCGTCCTCCTGGAGATAGCTGCCCACGTCGTGCACGTCGCGGCCCAGCCAGTGGCCGGTGCCATGCATGTAGAAGGGCCGGTAGGCGGCCGTGCCGATCACCTCGTCGAGGTCGCCATGGCGGTCGCGGCTGAGCAGGCCGGTGTCGAGCAGGCCCTGGCACAGCACACGCAGCGCCGCATCGTGGGCGTCGCGCAAGCGCGCGCCGGGGCGCATCGCCTCGATCGCTGCGGCCTGGGCAGCGAGCACGATCTCGTAGAGCTCGCGCTGCGCGGCGGTGAAGCGGCCGTTGACGGGAAAAGTGCGGGTGATGTCGCCCGCGTAGCCCAGGTACTCGCAGCCGGCGTCGATGAGGCAGAGCTCCCCGGCCTTCAGCGGCGCGTTGCCGGCCGGGTAGTGCAGCACGCAGGCATTCGCCCCGGCGGCCACGATGCTGGGGTAAGCCGGGCCCGTGGCGCCATGGCGGCGAAACTCGTGCAGCAGCTCGGCCTCGAGGTGGTATTCGCGCCGGGGCTCGCCGCCTTCTCGGGCCCAGCGTGCGCTCTGTTCCATGGCCCGCACATGCGCCAGGGCCGAGATCGTGCCGGCGCGACGCATGAGCTGCAGTTCGTGTGCGTCCTTCACCAGGCGCATCTCGTCCAGCACGCTGCACAGATCGCGCAGCTGAGCGGGGCACTGCACGCCTTGACGTTCGCGGCCGCGCACGGTCGCGAGCCAGCGCTCCACCTGGGCGCCCAGACCCTCGTGCACGCCGAAGGGAAACCACAGCGCGCCGTGTCCGCCGATCAGCTCGGGCATCACGCGGTCGAGGTCCTCCACGCTGTGCGCGGCGTCCACCCCCAACGCACCCGGCGCCGCTTCGGGGCCGAGCCGATAGCCGTCCCAGATCTCGCGCTCGGCGTGTCGCGGCCGGCACAGCAGGGTGGAGCGCCCGTGGCTGCTCAGCACCAACCAGGCCTCGGGCTCGTCGAAGCCGGTGAGGTAGTGAAAGTGGCTGTCGGGCCGGTAGGGGTGGTGGGTGTCGCGGTTGCGCACTCGCTCAGGCGCGGTGGGCAGCACGGCCACACCGCCGCCGGCGGCGCGCAGGGCCTCGATCAGCCGCGCGCGGCGCTGGCGGGGGGCCTCCGGGTCGGCGGCCAGGGGAGGGAGCAGACTCATTGGCACAGTCTAGCCGTGCCACCGCCACCTTGTCAGGCCAGGCTCAGGTGGGCGTTTCGGTCTTCTGCCCCTGCGCTCGCCGCAGTTCCACCAGCTTGCGCCGCAGTTCGCGCTCGACCGGATCCTTGGGTTCCTTGCGGGCCCGTTCACGCCGCTTCTCGTTGGCGCGGCGCTCGCGCATTTCCTGTACCTGCTGCATCTGCAGCCGGATGAAGTTGGCCACGTCTTCCACGCGGCCCAGCCCGCCCAGCGCCGCGGTGCGTGGCAGCTTCACGGCCTTGCCGTCGGCCAGGGTCAGGGCGATGTAGCACAGGCCCAGCGGGCCCAGCCCTGGCTTTTCCACCACATGCACCTCGTTCACCTGCGACACCGGCACCTGACGCGTGGAATGCTTCCAGCCACGCCGCCAGCTGACGTGCTTGACGCTGGCCGCAGCGCGCTCCCAGGTCCACAGGTCCCAGCCCAGCGCGGCCAGCCAGGCCAGCAGCGCGAGGGCATACAGCCAGCCCTGGCCCAAGGACCAGGCCAGGCCTGCGAGCAGGCCGGCGGCGATCAGCCCGGCCCACACGATGTAGAGGTCGCGCTCGGGCGTGAGCAGGGAGCGCTCGTAGACGAAGGAATCCATCGCTTCGCCCGACAGCGGCGAGGCCGACAACTGCACGGCGCGTATGGCTTTGGCCGTACCCACCTCCAGCATCGCGACGATCCCCACCGCCACCAGCGTTGCGACCAGCACTTCCATCATCGTGCGCCCTCCTCGGCCGACAAGGCCTCCCATTGTGCAGGGGTGCCCACGTTTTCCCACGCGCCTGTGTACATCTGGACACTGATTTGGCGCCGAAGCATCGCGGCATGCAAGAGGGGGCCCAGGGCGGCCTTTTCCCCCACCGGCAGGTGGCGGCACAGGTCGGCGCGCATCAGCGCCAGGTTGGCGTAGGTGTAGCGTGGGCCTTGTGCCGGCTCGCTCTGGCCCAGGCCGTCCGGGCCGATGCCGAAGTCGCCCTGCGGGTGGTAGGGCGGGTTGGGCACCAGCCACAGGTGGGCCAGCCGGTTGCTTTCGGCAAAAGCCCGGGCCTGAGCGGCGTCGAAGCGGAAGCCGGGCGCGAAGATGTCGCCCGAGACCACCCAGAAGCATTCGCCCAGCCAGGGCAGGGCCTTGGCGATCCCGCCGGCGGTTTCCAGGGCGCCGCCGTGGTCGCGGCCCTCCATCGAGTAGCGGATGCGCAGCCCGAAGCGCGAGCCATCGCCCAGCGTGGCCGGGAACTGCTCCTCCAGCCAGGCGGTGTTGACGACCACCTCGCGCACGCCGTCGCGCGCCAGGGCTTCGAGGTGCCACTCGATCAGCGGTTTGCCGCGCACGCGCAGCAGGGGCTTGGGGGTGCGGTCGGTCAGCGGGCGCATGCGTTCGCCGCGGCCGGCCGCCAGGATCAGGGCTTTCAGGGTGTCCATGCAGGGTGGAGGAGACCTCCCGGGGCGTCGATCGGGCCCATTATCGGCGCCGATTTACAATTCGAGGTTCTCCCATCCTACCCACCCATCCCCTTTCGGACGCCGTCCAGGCGCCGGAATGCAGCCGAAGCGGCAGGTTTCCTCATGGACATGAGCGCCCCCTCCACCCCCGTCGATACCTCCTTGATGGCCAATGCCATCCGTGCCCTGGCCATGGACGCCGTCCAGGCTGCCAATTCCGGCCACCCCGGCGCCCCGATGGGCATGGCCGAGATCTCGGTCGCGCTGTGGAGTCGCCATCTGCGCCACAACCCGGCGGATCCGCACTGGGCCGATCGCGACCGCTTCGTGCTGTCCAACGGTCATGGCTCGATGCTGATCTACGCGCTGCTGCACCTCACCGGCTATGACCTGCCCATCGGTGAACTCAAGGCCTTCCGCCAGCTGCACAGCAAGACGCCGGGCCATCCCGAGGTGGGCATCACCCCGGGCGTGGAAACCACCACCGGCCCGCTGGGCCAGGGCATCACCAACGCCGTGGGCCTGGCCCTGGCCGAAAAGCTGCTGGCCACCGAGTTCAACCGCGATGGGCACACCATCGTCGATCACCGCACCTATGTCTTCCTGGGCGACGGCTGCCTGATGGAAGGCATCAGCCACGAGGCCTGCGCCCTGGCCGGCGCCTGGAAGCTCAACAAGCTGATCGCGCTGTACGACGACAACGGCATTTCCATCGACGGCCAGGTCACGCCCTGGTTCATCGACAACACCGCGCTGCGCTTTGTGGCCTATGGCTGGAACGTCATCGGCCCGGTCGATGGGCATGACGTGGCCGCTGTCGATGAAGCCATTGCCAAGGCCAAGCAGTCGGCCGACAAGCCCTCGCTCATCATCTGCAAGACCACCATCGGCAAGGGCTCGCCCAACCGCGCCGGCACCGCCAAGGCCCACGGTGAAGCTCTGGGGGCCGAGGAGATCAAGCTCACGCGCGAAGCCCTGGGCTGGTCGCATGAGCCCTTCGTGATCCCGTCTGAAGCCTATGCCGCCTGGGACGCCAAGGCGGCCGGCGCCGCTGCGCAGGCCGAATGGCAGCAGCGCTTTGCCGCCTACGAGGCCGCCCACCCCGCGCTGGCGGCCGAGTTCAAGCGCCGCATGGCCGGCGCCCTGCCCAAGAACTTCGCCGAAGTGGCCGTGCAGGCCATCGTGGCCGCCCACGAGAAGGCCGAGACCGTGGCCAGCCGCAAGGCCAGCCAGCTCGCCCTGGAAGCCTTCACCGCGGCACTGCCCGAGTTGCTGGGCGGCAGCGCCGATCTCACCGGCTCCAACCTCACCAACACCAAGAGCACGCCGGCCCTGCGCTTTGGCCGTGAGGGCCAGGTGGTGACCACCGAGGACGGCAAGATCGGCCGCCACATCAACTACGGCGTGCGCGAGTTCGGCATGGCCGCCATCATGAACGGCGTGGCCCTGCACGGCGGCTACATCCCCTACGGGGGCACCTTCCTCACCTTCAGCGACTACAGCCGCAACGCCATCCGCATGGCCGCGCTGATGAAGCAGCGCGTGATCCACGTCTTCACGCACGACTCCATCGGCCTGGGCGAGGACGGCCCCACCCACCAGTCGGTCGAGCACGCCGCGTCGCTGCGCCTCATCCCCAACCTCGACGTCTGGCGTCCGGCCGACACGGCCGAAACCGTGGTGGCCTGGACCATGGCCATCGGCAACACCACGCGCCCCAGCGCCTTGCTGCTGAGCCGCCAGAACCTGCCCTATGCACCGAAGGCCACCTTCGACGACATCACCAAGGGCGCCTACGTGCTGGCCGATCCGGCCGAGGTGGGCCTGAAGAAGAAGCCCCAGGCCGTGATCATCGCCACCGGCTCCGAGGTGCAGCTCGCCCTGCACGCCCAGGCGGCGCTCGCCAAGGACGGCATCGCGGTGCGTGTGGTGTCCATGCCCTCGACGACGGTCTTCGACCGCCAGGACATGGCCTACAAGGCCGAGGTGCTGCCCGCCGGCCTGCCGCGCATCGCTGTGGAGGCTGGCGTCACCGATTACTGGTGGAAGTACGGCTGTGCCGCGGTGGTGGGCATCGACACCTATGGCGAATCGGCCCCGGCCGGCGTGCTGTTCAAGCACTTCGGCTTCACGCCCGAGAACGTGGCCGACACGGTGCGCGCCGTGCTTGGCCGCTGAGTTCCAGTTTCTTCCCGACTTTTCTTCCAGGAGAGAGCAGACATGACCATCAAGATCGGCATCAACGGCTTCGGGCGCATCGGGCGCATGGTGTTCCGCGCAGCGGTGAAGAACTTCAAGGACATCGAGGTGGTCGCGATCAACGACCTGCTCGAGCCCGACTACCTGGCCTACATGCTGCAGTACGACTCGGTGCACGGCCGCTTCGACGGCGAGGTGGCCGTCGAGGGCAACACCCTGATCGTCAATGGCAAGAAGATCCGCCTGACCGCCGTGAAGGACCCCGCCGAGCTGAAGTGGGGCGAGGTCGGCGCCGACATCGTGGTGGAATCGACCGGCCTGTTCCTCACCAAGGAAACCGCCGAGAAGCACCTGGCCGCCGGCGCCAAGAAAGTCATCATGTCGGCCCCCTCGAAGGACGACACCCCGATGTTCGTCTATGGTGTCAACCACGGCACCTACAAGGGCGAGGCCATCATCTCCAACGCCTCGTGCACCACCAACTGCCTGGCCCCGCTGGCCAAGGTGCTGAACGACAAGTGGGGCATCAAGCGCGGCCTCATGACCACCGTGCACGCTGCCACCGCCACGCAGAAGACCGTGGACGGCCCGTCGAACAAGGACTGGCGCGGCGGCCGCGGCATCCTCGAGAACATCATCCCCTCCAGCACGGGCGCGGCCAAGGCCGTTGGCGTGGTGATCCCCGAGCTGAACAAGAAGCTCACCGGCATGTCCTTCCGCGTGCCCACCTCCGACGTGTCGGTGGTCGACCTGACCGTCGAACTGGTCAAGGAAGCCAGCTACAAGGACATCTGCGCCGAGATGAAGGCCCAGAGCGAAGGCGCGCTCAAGGGCGTGCTGGGCTACACCGAGGACAAGGTGGTGGCCACCGACTTCCGTGGCGACGCCCGCACCTCCATCTTCGACGCCGAAGCCGGCATCGCGCTGGACAGCACCTTCGTCAAGCTGGTGGCCTGGTACGACAACGAGTGGGGCTACTCCAACAAGGTGCTGGAGATGGCTCGCGTGGTGGCGGCGAAGTAATCGTCGTCTGCCGCGGGCGCCGGGGCTCCTGTGGGAGCCCCTTTTTCATGGAGGCTCAGGTGCGCGCGGCTGCGTCCGCGCACGGGGCTGCCCGCCGCCCCTGCAGCCGCGGCGCCAGGGTCTCCAGGCGGCTTTGCAGTTCGGCGCTGGCCGCGGGGATGCGCACCTGCACGCGCACGGAGGACGGCGTGATGGTGATCACCCGCGCGGCCCGCACGCCACGGTTGGCCAGATCCAGGGCCCGGCTCTCGGCACTCTCGCGCGAGGTGAAGCGGCCGAGCGAGAGGCCGGGTTCGAGATCGGGCGAGCTGCGGATTTCCTCGCTGCGGATGCCCGCGCTGCGCAGTTCTTCCTGGCGGCGCAGCAGGGCGTCGCGGTTGGGGTACTTCCCCAGGTAGATCAGGAAGACGCCGCCCCGCTCCTCACGCCGCGCGGTCCAGTCGGTGCCCTTCAGCGCGTCGGTGAACACGGCTTGCACCCCCGTGTATTCGGCCTCGGTGTAGGGGCCGATCTCCACACAGGCGGCAGCGGCCGACCCGGCGACCACGGCGCTGGCGGGCGTGGCGCTCGGGTTCACAGCCGGTGTGGGGGGTGACGGCTGCGCCGGGGGCTGAGGGGATGGAGTCGCGGGCGGGTCTCCATTGAACTGCAGGACTTCCGGGCGCACCTGGCGCTCCAGCCGCTCGGGCTCGCGTTGGGTCGGCGAGGCCGGCACCAGCCCGCTCAGGTGGCCTGTGGTCCAGGCGTAGTAGCCCAGGTTGGCCAGCAGCAGCACGAGCACGACGAGCCTCAGCATGGGCGCACGCTCACTTCGCCGCTGTCCAGGCGATGCTGGCCGCGCGAATCGCGCAGCAGCAGGGCGCCGTCCTCATCGACGCCCTGGGCACGGGCCTCGGGCAGGTCGGGCCGGGTGGTGACGACGGCCCGGTTGCGCAACAGGTCGCGCGCCTCGAAGCGCCGCGCGAAGGCCGCAAAGCCGCGCAGCTCGAAGAGCTTGAGGGCGCCCACCAGGGCGGTGGCGGCCAGGGTCAGTGTCGCAGGGGCGGTGGCTGCGTCGTCGAGCTGGCGCAGCCAGGCCACCGGGTTGCGCGGGTCGGGCAGGGCGGGGGGCGCCTCGATGTTCAGCCCCACGCCCACCACCACGTGACGGCTGGGGCCCGCATGGCCCTGGGTCTCGATCAGGATGCCGCCCAGCTTGCCGGCCGGCGCGCCATGGGCATCGACCGTCCAGAGGTCGTTGGGCCACTTGATGCGAAGCTGCGGGTGCAGCGCCTCGGCCAGGGCCACGCCCACGGCCAGCGACAGCCCGCCCCAGCGCTGCGGCGCCATCGGCAGGCCCAGCGAGAAGGTGAGCGAGGCGCCGGGCGCCGACTGCCAGGGGCGTCCCTGGCGGCCCCGGCCGGCGTTCTGCCGCTCGGCCACCAGCAGGCAGGGAGTGGCGTCGCCCTGACGGGCCCGCTCCAGCAGCCGGGTGTTGGTGGAATCGACCTCGGCCAGCACCTCCACGCTCAAGCCCGGCAACTGGGGCTCGAGCCGTTCCCAGAGGTCTTCGGCGGGCCAGGCGAGGGGGGTCATCGTTTCGGGGCGAGCATCGTGCGGCGGCAGTTCGGCGCACCGCAGCGGCACTCGTACTCCTTCTTGAGCTTCGGGGTGTAGCGCTCGTCGATGATGAGGCCGTAGTCGTAGAAGAGCTCTTCGCCCGGTGCGATGTCGCGCAGCGCTTTGATGAAGACCCGGCCGTCCACCTCGTCGGCCTCGCAGTTGGGATTGCAGGCGTGATTGATCCAGCGCGCCGCATTGCCGCCGTACTTCGCATCGATCACATGGCCGTCGTCGATGTGGAAGTAGAAGGTGTGGTGAGGGTCGGTGGGGTCGTGCGGGTGCCGGCGCAGGGCCTCGGCCCAGGTGATGACCTCGCCCTTGTACTCGATCACGCGCTCGCCGGCCCGGATGGGGGCCAGTGCGAACACGCCCTTGCCATGCACGCCGGAACGGCGCACCTGGATGCGCCGGCCGCCGGCCGACTCGGCAGCAGGGCCCCTGGCGGCGCCGGGGGAACGGGAGGCACGTGCTTGCGTCATGGTCGAGTTTGGGTACATTGAAATTGAGCGCGCGCGTGTGCGTGCGCGCACGCGCGTGAGAGAGCGGCATTGTAGGGGCCGCCGCGAGCGTGCCCATGACACCCGGTGAAGCCGAGCTTCACCCCGACCCTGGATCCACCGAGCCCATGAGCAAAGCCCTGGTCATCGCCGAGAAGCCGTCCGTCGCGCAGGACATCGTGCGCGCCCTGACGCCGTCGAGCGGCAAATTCGAAAAGCATGATGAGTATTTCGAGAACGAGCACTACGTCGTCAGTTCCGCCGTGGGTCACCTCGTCGAGATCAAGGCGCCCGAGGAATACGACGTCAAGCGTGGCAAGTGGAGCTTTGCCAACCTCCCGGTGATCCCACCGCATTTCGAGCTTCACCCCATCGACAAGAGCAAGGGCCGCCTCAATGCCCTCGTCAAGCTCATCCGCCGCAAGGACGTGACGGAACTCATCAACGCCTGTGACGCGGGGCGCGAGGGGGAGCTGATCTTCCGTCTCATCGTGCAGTACGCCGGCACGGCCAAGGCAGCGGTCAACAAGCCGGTGAAGCGTCTGTGGTTGCAGAGCATGACGCCCCAGGCCATCCGCGAGGGTTTCGAACGCCTGCGCGGCGATGATGAGATGCGCGGTCTTTCGGAGGCCGCGCGCAGCCGCAGCGAGGCCGACTGGCTGGTGGGTATCAACGGCACGCGGGCCATGACGGCCTTCAACTCGCGTGACGGCGGCTTCTTTCTCACCACCGTGGGTCGGGTGCAGACGCCCACGCTGTCCATCGTGGTCGAGCGTGAGGAAAAGATCCGCAAGTTCGTGCCGCGAGACTACTGGGAGGTGCGCGCCACCTTTGGCGCACAGGCGGGCGAGTACGAGGGCAAGTGGTTCGACCCGGCCTGGAAGAAGAACGAGGCCGACCCCGAACTGCGGGCTGACCGCCTGTGGACGGCTGCCGAAGCCGACGCCATCGCCGAGGCCGTGCGTGGACAGGCCGGCACTGTCACCGAAGAAGCCAAGCCCAGCACCCAGAGCAGCCCGCTGCTGTATGACCTGACGACCTTGCAGCGCGAAGCCAACTCGCGCTTTGGCTTCTCGGCCAAGACGACGCTCGCCCTGGCCCAGGCGTTGTACGAGAAGCACAAGGTGCTGACCTACCCCCGGACCGACTCGCGTGCCCTGCCCGAGGACTACCTCGGCGTGGTCAAGAAAACCATGGAGATGATCGCCAGCGAGGACCTGCCGGGCCCGCTGCGCGAGCTGGCGCCACATGCGGCCCAGGCGTTGAAAGAGGGCTACCTTCCCACCAAAGAACGGCCCAACAAGCGCGTCTTCGACAACGCCAAGGTGTCGGATCACTTCGCCATCATCCCCACGCTGCAGGCCCCCAAGAGCCTCACCGAGGCCGAGGCGAAGCTGTATGACATGGTGGTCAAGCGGTTCCTGGCCGTGTTCTACCCTGCGGCGGAGTACCTGGTCACCACGCGCATCACCACCGTGAAGGCAAAGGGCAAGGCCCACAGCTTCCAGACCAACGGCAAGGTGCTGGTCAAGCCGGGCTGGCTGGCGGTGTACGGCAAGGAGGCCCAGGAGGACGACGCCAACCTCGTGGCGGTGACACCGGGCGAGACCGTGCGCACCGAGGACGTGGCGATCAACGCCACCAAGACCCGCCCGCCGGCGCGCTACACCGAAGCCACGCTGCTGTCGGCCATGGAGGGCGCCGGCAAGCTCGTGGACGATGAGGAACTCAAGGCCGCGATGCAGGAGAAGGGCCTGGGCACGCCGGCCACGCGGGCGGCCATCATCGAAGGCCTCATCCTGGAAAAATACATCGTGCGCGAGGGGCGTGAGCTCATTCCCACCGCCAAGGCCTTCCAGCTCATGACCTTGCTGCGTGGCCTGGACGTGGAGGACCTCACCAAGCCTGAACTCACCGGCAACTGGGAGTTCCAGCTCGCACAGATGGAAAAGGGCAAGCTCTCGCGCGACGCCTTCATGGCCGAGATCGCCGCGATGACGCAGCGCATCGTGCAAAAGGCCAAGGAGTACGACCGCGACACCATTCCCGGCGACTACGCCACGCTCAAGACCCCGTGCCCCAACTGCGGCGGTGTGGTGAAGGAGAACTACCGCCGCTTCACCTGCACCGGCAAGACCGGGGAGGAGGAAGGCTGTGGCTTCTCGATCAGCAAGATCCCCGGTGGCCGCAGCTTCGAGCTCCATGAGGTCGAGGACTTCATCGCCCACAAGAGGATTGGCCCCCTGGAAGGCTTCCGCTCCAAGGCGGGCTGGCCTTTCACGGCCGAGCTCAAGCTCACCTTCGACGACGAGATCAACAACTACAAGCTCGAGTTCGACTTCGGCGACGACGCCAAGAAGGCCGAGGACGGCGAGCCGGTGGACTTCAGCGGCCAGGAATCGCTGGGTGTCTGCCCGAAGTGCAAGGGCCATGTCTACGAGCACGGCACCAGCTATGTCTGTGAACACGCCGTGGGCTCGCACATCACCTGTGACTTCAAGAGCGGCAAGATCATCCTGCAGCAGCCCGTGGCACGCGAGCAGATGAGCAAGCTGCTGGCCACCGGCAAGACCGACCTGCTGGAGAACTTCGTCTCCAACAAGACGCGCCGCAAGTTCAAGGCCTTCCTGGTCTGGGACAAGAAGGAAGGCAAGGTCGGCTTCGAATTCGAACCGCGTGCACCCAAGGCCGCCGCCAAGAAGGCCCCGGCGAAGAAGGCGGCCGCCAAGGAATGACCCCCGCCGTCTTCCTCAAGCTCCTCGCCATCTTTGCCGTCGTCACGATCGGCTGGCTGGCCGGGCGGGCGAAGTTTTTCGGGGGCGGCGAGACGGCGCGGGCGCTCTCGAACGCCGCCTTCTACCTGTTCGCGCCAGCGCTGCTGTTCCGTACCACCGCGCGCATCGACTTCGCCACCCTGCCCTGGGCGGTGATCGTGGCCTATTTCGTCCCGGTGGTGGGCTTGCTGCTGGGCATCTATGTGTGGCGGCGCCGGCAGGGGCGTCTGGCCGAGGGCTCGCCGGCCGAACCCAGCGTGCGGGCCATCACCGCCACCTTCAGCAACACGGTGCAGCTGGGCATCCCGATCGCGCTGGCACTGTTCGGCGAAGCGGGCCTGTCCATCCACCTGGCCATCGTCAGCCTGCACGCGCTGATCCTGCTGAGCCTGCTCACGGTGCTGGTGGAGCTCGATCTGGCGCGAGCCGCCTCGCGCACCGAGGCTGGCCGGCCCCGCCTGGCCGCCACGCTGAAGCTCACGGTGCGCAACACCCTGATCCACCCGGTGGTGCTGCCGGTGCTGGTCGGCATGGGCTGGAACGTGGCCGGCCTGCCGATCCCGTCTGCGGCCGACGAGATCCTGTCCATGCTGGGCCAGGCCGTGGTGCCGGTGTGCCTGGTGGCCATCGGCATGTCGCTGGCCCATTACGGCCTGGCGGGCTCGCTGCGTGGGGCCGGCTGGCTCACGGCGGCCAAGCTCGTGGCCCAGCCGGCCCTGGTCCTGGCCGTGGGGCACTTCGTGTTCGGGCTGTCCGGCCTGCCACTCACGGTGATCGTGATGTGCGCGGCGCTGCCCTCGGGCACCAATGCGCTGATGTTCTCGCAGCGGTATCGCAGCCAGGAGGCCGAGACCACGGCCACGCTGGTGCTGTCCACGCTGGTCTTCGTCCTCACGGCGCCGCTGTGGCTGGCCCTGGTGTCACGGCTCTGACCGGAGCGGATGACGCCCGGATTTGAGACAATCCGCGGCATGACCGCCACTGACCTCCAGGCTTACATGGACCACGTGGGCGCCGCCGCCCGCGCGGCCGCCACGCGCATGGCCGCGGCCTCCACGGCCGCCAAGAACGACGCGCTGCGCCGCCTGGCCGCGCTGATCCGCACCGAAGGCCCGCGCATGCAGGCCGAGAACGCCAAGGACCTGGCGGCCGCCGAAGCCCGCGGCCTGGCCGCGCCGATGGTCGATCGCCTGCGCATCACCGACAAGGTCGTGGCCCAGATGGCCGAGAACTGCGAGCAGGTGGCCGCGCTTCCCGACCCGGTGGGCGAGATGAGCAACCTGCGCCGCCGCCCCACCGGCATCACCGTGGGCCAGATGCGCGTGCCCATCGGCGTGTTCGGCATGATCTACGAGAGCCGTCCCAACGTCACCATCGAGGCCGGCTCGCTGGGCATCAAGAGCGGCAACGCCTGCGTGCTGCGCGGCGGCTCCGAGGCCATCCATTCCAACCTGGCGCTGTGGAAGCTCGTGCAGCAGGCCCTGCAGGCCGCCGGCCTGCCCCCCGAGGGCGTGCAGCTCATCGAGACCACCGACCGCGAGGCCGTGGGCCGGCTGATCGCCATGCCCGAGTATGTGGACGTCATCATCCCGCGCGGCGGCAAGTCGCTGATCGAGCGCATCAGCCGCGAGGCCACGGTGCCGGTGATCAAGCACCTGGATGGCAATTGCCACGTCTTCGTCGATGCATCGGCCGATCTCGACCTCGCCGTCACCGTCACCGACAACGCCAAGACGCAGAAGTACAGCCCCTGCAATGCGGCCGAGTCGCTGCTCGTGCACGAGGCCATTGCCCCGGCCTTCCTGCCGCGCATTGGCGCGATCTTTGCCGCCAAGGGCGTGGAGATGCGCTGCGACGCCGGCGCGAAGGCGCTGCTCGCGGCCGTGCCGGGTGCAAAGCTGGCCAATGCCACCGAACAGGACTGGGCTGAGGAATACCTGGCCCCCATCATCAGCATCAAGCTGGTGAAGGACGTGGACGAGGCCATCGCCCACATCAACCGCTACGGCTCGCACCACACCGACGCCATCCTCACCGAGCATCACCCCAACGCGATGCGCTTCCTGCGCGAGGTCGATTCGGCCAGCGTGATGGTCAATGCCAGCACGCGCTTTGCCGATGGCTTCGAGTACGGCCTGGGCGCCGAGATCGGCATCTCCACCGACAAGTTCCATGCCCGCGGACCCGTGGGGCTGGAGGGGCTGACGTCCCTCAAGTACATCGTCCTGGGGCAGGGCGAGGTTCGTGGCTGACCCTCGCACGGCCCTCGTCCTCTTCAGCGGCGGTCAGGACTCCACCGTCTGTCTGGCCTGGGCGCTGTCGCGTTTCCAGCGCGTCGAGACGATCGGCTTCGACTATGGGCAGCGCCACCGCATCGAGCTGGACTGCCGGCTCACCGTGCGCGATGCCTTGTGCCGGGCCTTCCCGGCGTGGGCCGCCCGCCTGGGTGACGACCATGTGCTCGACCTGGCGCTGCTGGGCCAGCTCAGCGATACGGCACTCACCGAGGCGCGGGCCATCGAGATGCAGGCCAACGGCCTGCCCAACACCTTCGTGCCCGGTCGCAACCTGCTCTTCCTGACCTTCGCCGCGACGCTGGCCTACCGCCGTGGCGCCAGCGTGCTGGTGGGGGGCATGTGCGAAACCGACTACTCCGGCTACCCCGACTGCCGCGACAACACGCTCAAGGCCCTGCAGGTGGCGCTCAGCCTCGGCATGGACACGCCGATGACGGTGGAGACGCCGCTGATGTGGCTGAACAAAGCGCAGACCTGGGCCCTGGCCCAGGCCCTGGGCGGGGCCGCCCTGGTGGACCTCATCGTCGAGCACACCCACACCTGCTACCTGGGAGACCGTTCCTCGCGGCATGCCTGGGGCTGGGGCTGCGGGCACTGCCCGGCCTGCGAGTTGCGTGCACGGGGGCATGCCGACTTCCTGGCCGGGGCCTGAGTCGCACGACGCCCCACACCGGAAAGCGACAGCCCTCGCCCGGACGGCTTGGTGGGCCGCGGCGGCTGTCGTAGAGTCGCGGAGCGAGAAACTCAACGGGGGATTCCGGGGATGAACACGACTTCCATCGTCAGCTGGGCCATCCTTGCGGTGCTGGTCTTCTGGGCCGTGGGCGCCTACAACCGCCTGGTGCGCCTGCGCAACAGCATCGGCAATGCCTTTGCCCAGATCGACGTGCAGCTCAAGCGGCGCTACGACCTCATCCCCAACCTGGTCGAGGCGGCCAAGAAGTACATCGCCCATGAACGCGAAACCCTGGAGGCCGTGATCGCCGCACGCAACCAGGCCCGCACGGCGGCCGACCACGTGCGCGCCAGGCCCACCAATGCCGGTTCGGTGGGGGCGCTGGCCATCGCCGAGCAGGCCCTGGAAGGCACGCTCGCGCGGCTGATGGCCGTGGTCGAGAACTATCCCGAGCTCAAGGCCGACCAGACCCTGCGCGAGCTGTCCGAGGAGCTCACCAGCACCGAGAACAAGGTGGCCTTCGCGCGCCAGGCCTTCAATGATGCGGCACTCGACTACAACAATGCCGCGCAGCAGTTCCCCACCAACCTCATCGCCCGTCTCTTCGGCTTCAAGGAGGCTGGCATGTTGCAGTCCACCACCAGCGACGAGGAGCGCAAGACGCTGCGTGTCCAGTTCTGACACCCCCCGTGCAGTGAGGCGCTGACCCTATGGCCATGCGCTTTCGGCAACACCAGGACGCGGCGCACACGGCCTCGCGGCGGCTGCTGCTGCTTTTCCTGGGCGTGCTGGTGCTGCTGGTGCTGGCGGTCAACGGGGCCCTGGCGCTGGTGTATCGCCTCACCTTCCCCTGGGCCGAAGGCTATCCGCGGCTCTTCTTCGAAACCAATACCGCGCTGACCCTGCTCTTCGTGCTGGGTGGCTGCTGGTTCGAGATGCTGCGCCTGCGACAGGGGGGCGCTCACGTGGCCCGGCTGGCCGGGGGCAGGCCCATCGATCCGCCGGACGGCCAGCCACGCGACCTCTACGAGAAGCGGCTGCGCAACGTGGTGGACGAGGTGGCCATCGCGGCCAGCATGAAGCCGCCGCCGGTCTATGTGCTTGAACGGGAAGAGGCGATCAATGCCTTCGCCGCGGGGTGGGACCGCGACGATGCGGTGATCGCCGTGACCCGCGGGGCGCTGGAGCGCCTGACGCGGGACGAACTGCAAGGGGTGGTCGCCCACGAGTTCAGCCATCTGTTCCACGGGGACACGCGGCTGAACATGCGCCTCATCGGCCTGGTGTGGGGCCTGCAGATGCTCTACAACTTCGGCCATTCCTTCGTCGAGCCTGACGAGCGCGGCCGGCGTGGTGCCGGTCTCGTCGTCGGCCTGGCCCTGATGGGGGTGGGTTCGCTGGGCTGGATCGCCGGGCGCATGCTGAAAGCAGCGGTGTCGCGCCAGCGCGAGTTCCTGGCCGATGCCTCGGCGGTGAAGTACACCCGCAGCATCGACGGCATCGGCGGCGCCCTGCGCAAGGTGGCCGACCAGGCCTGGCGCGGGCGGGACCACATCCACAACGCCCAGGCCGAGAGCCTCTCCCACCTGTTCTTCGTCTCGCGCCTGCGCTGGAACCTCTTTGCCACGCACCCGCCCCTGGGCGAGCGCATCCGGCGCATCTACGGCTTCGAGGTGGTGCCCCTGGCGGCCCGGGTGCTGCCACCGGAGGACGACGATGCACCGGCCACCCGGCCGATGACCGGCCTGGCCCCGCTGACCGCCGCAGCCGGGGCGGGGGCAGGGCAGGGGGAGAGCGAGAGCGTGAGGGCAGGCGAGGGTGAGGTGCGAGAAGCCTTGCGCCACGACGTCACCCAGGCGCCGGCCCTGGTCGGCCCGGCGCAGCGCGAACGGGAGGCCCTGGCGCGCATCGCGCGCTGGCAGGGCCCGGGCGAGCGCCGCGCGGCGGTGCTGGGCCTGCTGGTCACCCCGGGTCAGGACCGCGAATGGCAGGCCTGGGCCGAGGAGACTGCCGGGCTCGCCGTGGCCGCGGCCGTGCGCGCCGAACTGGATCATCTCACCCCTGCCACGCGGCTGCCGGTGTGGGAGGTCATGTTGCGCCGCAGTGCCAAGGCACCGCTGGCCGAGCGCCGCGGCCTGGTGGAGGCGGCTCGCCGCATCATGACGGCCGACGGACAGGTCAGCCCCCTGGACCGCCTGCGCTGGCTGGCCATGCGTCATCTGCTCAGCGGGGACGTGCCGCGGCCACCCCCCGTGGCTGGGGATAACGATATTGCGCATCTGGCTAAGGATGTGACCATCGTCACCGCATTTCTGGCGAGAATCATCGACGCCCGAGCGTGTGAGCTGGGGCAATCGGGCGCCTGGTATCAAGCGGTGATGCAGGAACTCTGGACGCCTGGGGCGGTGCCGGCGTGGTCGGCGCCCGATGTCGATGCCTGGGTCCAGGCCTGGAATCGGCTGATGCGTCTGTCGGCGATGCAAAGACCGGTGCTGCTCAAGGCCTGGGTCGATGCGGCGTTTCAAGGCGTGGCTGAGGGTGCCGCGCCGGATTCGGCCACGTGCGATGCCCTGCGTCTGAGCGCTTTGTTGATGGATACCCCTAGTCCCAAAGCCCTGGCAGACCAATATATTGACGTTCGCTGATATACGAAGCCTGAGGAGTCCACACGATGAACTTGAAGTCTGCGGCGGCCGCAATGGCCTTGATGACCGCTGGAGCGGCCGGCGCTCAAGATGCTCAGACCCTTTACGTTCGCAGCCTGGCGGCCACATGCGCCAACTGCCATGGCACGGGGGGGCAGGCTGTGCCAGGCTCTCAGGTGCCGTCGCTGGCAGGCATGCCGCAGACCTACATCGTCGAGCAGATGAAAGCCTTCAAGGCCGGAACGCGCACGGCCACGGTGATGCATCAGCTCGCCAAAGGCTACAGCGACGAGCAGATCAACCAGATCGCGGCCTATTTCGCCGCGCAGAAGAAGTGAGGAGGCCCGCGATGCTGCAACGACGTTCCTTCCTGCAAGGGGCCGCCGCCGCAGGCGTGCTCGGGCTGAGTGCCTGCGCCACGACCGGTGTGCCGTCCAAGGCTCGTGTGCTGGTGGTGGGCGGCGGCTACGGTGGCGCCACGGCGGCCAAGTACGTGCGCCTGCTGTCCGATTACCAGATCGAGGTCGTGCTGGTCGAACCCAGCAGCGCCTTCGTCTCCTGCCCCATCTCCAACCTGGTCCTGGGCGGCCATCGCACGATGACCGACATCACCACGCCCTACGACAACCTGGTGCGCCGTCACGGCGTGCGCCTGGTGCGTGACACGGTGGCGAGCATCGATCCGGCGAAGAAGGTGGCCGTGCTGGCCTCGGGCCCCACGATCGCCTACGACAAGCTCATCCTGTCGCCCGGCATCGACCTGGTCTTCGACAGCATCCAGGGCCTGAAAGCGGCGCACGATGCCGGTCAGATCCTGCAAGCCTGGAAGGCGGGCCCCGAGACCGTCGCCCTGCGTCGTCAGCTCGAAGCCATGCCCGATGGTGGCGTCTTCGCCATGACCGTGCCCGAGGCGCCCTATCGTTGCCCCCCGGGGCCCTACGAGCGGGTGTGCCAGGTGGCCGATTACTTCAAGCGCGCCAAGCCGCGCTCCAAGGTGCTGCTGCTCGATGCCAACCCCGACGTCACCTCCAAGGGACCGCTGTTCAAGAAGGTCTGGGCCGAGCAGTACAAGGGCATCATCGAATACCGCCCGCAGCACAAGGCCATGGCCGTCGATGCGCGGACCAGGACGATCAAGTTCGAGGTCAACGACGACGTGAAGGCCGACGTGCTCAACGTGCTGCCCACCATGCGTGCCGGCAAGATCGCGGTGGACACCGGCCTGGCCAATGCCAATGCGCGCTGGTGCCACGTGAACTTCCTCAACTTCGAGTCCACCGCGGCCAAGGATGTCCACGTGCTGGGCGACGCCATCCAGACGGCCCCGCTGATGCCCAAGAGCGGCCACATGGCCAACTCGCATGCGAAGGTGGCAGCCGCCGCCATCGTGGCAGAACTGCGTGGCTGGGCCGTCAACCCCGCGCCCATGCTCACCAACACCTGCTACAGCTTCGTCGATGGCAAGAACGTCATCCATGTCGCCAGCGTGCATGAGTACGTGGCGGCTGAGAAGACCTTCAAGACCGTGGCGGGCTCCGGCGGCGTGTCCACCGGCCCGAACGAACTCGAGGGCATCTACGCCTGGAACTGGGCGCAGAACATCTGGGCCGACTCCCTGGCCTGAGGACACTGCCCGGATCCTGGGGCCGCTGCGGTGCAGCGGCCCTTTGCTTTTTGCGCCAGCGCCTAGACTTCGCGTCGTGAATGCACCCTCTCTCCCCCTGTCCCGCCTGCTTGTGCACACGGCCGAGGCCGTGCGGGCCGTCGAACGCGGCCGCTCCCTCACCGAGGTGCTGGCCCGCGTGCCGGCGTCCGCCCGGGGCGGGACGCAGGCCCTGAGCTTTGCCGTGATGCGCGAGCTCGGTCGGGCCCGTGCCCTGCGCCGCCACCTGGTGCCTCGAGCGCCGGCGCCGCCCCTGGAGGCACTGCTGTGCACGGCCCTGGCCCTGCTCGTGCGCGGCCCGGCATCGGGCTACGACGAACACACCCTGGTCGATCAGGCCGTCGAGGCCGCCAAGCGCCAGGCGCGCGGCGCGTCCGGGCTGGTCAATGCGGTCCTGCGGCGCTTTCTGCGGGAGCGCACGGCCTGCCTGGCTGCCGTCGAGGCCGAGCCCGAAGCGCGCTGGAACCACCCCGCCTGGTGGGTCGATCGCCTGCGCGCCGACTGGCCCGCCCAGTGGGAAGCGGTGCTGGCCTCCTCCCAGCAGCACCCGCCCATGACCCTGAGGGTGAACCGCCGGCGCACGCAGCGCGACGCCTATGCCCGGCGTCTGGCCGAGGCCGGCGTGGGCAGCCGCCCGGTGGGGGAGGTGGGCCTGCTCCTGGACAGCCCCCGCCCGGTGGAGCAGATCCCGGGCTTTGCCGAGGGGCTGTGTTCGGTGCAGGACCTGGCAGCCCAGTGGGCCGCCCCGCTGCTGCTGGGGACCGGGCTGCCTCCCGGCGCGCGGGTGCTGGATGCCTGCGCAGCGCCGGGGGGCAAGACGGCCCACCTGCTCGAAGCGGCCGACCTGGACCTGCTCGCCCTGGACAGCGACGCGCAGCGCCTGCAGCGGGTGGACCAGACCCTCAGCCGGCTGGGTCTGCACGCGCAACTGAAGGTCGCCGATGCCCGCGAGACGACGGCCTGGTGGGACGGCCGGCCGTTTGATGCCATCCTGCTCGACGCCCCCTGCAGCGCCTCGGGCATCGTGCGCCGCCACCCGGACATCCGCTGGCTGCGCCGACCGGGCGACATCGCCGCGCTGGCCCGTCTCCAGCGCGAGCTGCTCGATGCCCTGTGGCCCCTGCTCAAGCCGGGCGGGCATGTGCTGTACTGCACATGTTCGGTCTTCCGCGCCGAGGGCAGCGCCCAGATCGACGCATTTTTGCAACGCCAGCCCCTGGCCAGAGCATGCCCCTCTCCCGGCCATGCGCTGCCGGTGACCGACAATGGATCCTCCCCCGTCGCTGACCACGACGGCTTCTACTACGCCCTGATCCAACGATCGCCTGACTGAGCCCTGGACCTGCCCGTGCTGACCGCCAAGCCGCCTTCGACCGCCCCTGCCGGCCCCGTGGCGGCAGTGCTGGCGGCGTTGCTGGCCGCGATCCTGGGTCTGCTGCTGGCGCTGTCCCCGGCCTGGGGCCAGGAGGGCCGGATCACCCTGTCCGACGTCCAGATCGATCGCAACGACGAGGGCCTGTGGCTGGGCTTCAGCACCCGCATCGAACTGCCGCGTTCCGTCGAGGAGGCCCTGGTCAAGGGCGTGCCCCTGGCCTTCGAGGCGGAGGTGCGGACCTTCCGCAGCCGCTGGTACTGGCGTGACCTGAACGTGGCCACGGCCACGCTGTCCTGGCGTGTCACCTACCAGCCGCTCACGCGGCGCTACCGCGTGCAGTCCGGTGCCTTCAGCCAGCAATTCGAGTCCCTGCACGACGCACTGGCCACGATGCAGCGCACCGAGGGTTGGAAGGTGGCCAGCCGCAGCCGGCTCGCCTCCGGGGAGCGGCACTACGCCGAACTCATTTTCCGGCTCGACACCTCCCAACTGCCGCGCCCCTTCCAGTTCGGCATCGGCGGTCAGGCCCAGTGGGACCTGTCCGCCCAGAGCACCCTGGTCATCCCTGACCATCCCTGAGCGGTATCCGGCCGAGGACCCTTGCCGTGACCAAAGCCACCCGCTGGGCCTGGATCCTGTCCATCGTGGCCCTGTCCGGCGCCAGCCTGGTGGTGATGTTCCTGCTCGCCCTGGCCACCGACAACCGGCGCGTGTTCGAGCAGCACTACGGCTGGCTGCTGGCGCTCAACATGCTGATCGCCGCGGTGCTGGTGCTGGTCATTGCCGTCGCCGGCGTGCGCCTGGCCGTGCGCCTGCGCCGCGGCAAGTTCGGCTCGCGGCTGCTGGCCAAGCTGGCGGGCATCTTCGCGCTGGTGGGCGTGATCCCGGGGCTGCTGCTCTACACCGTCAGCTACCAGTTCGTGGCCAACAGCATCGACTCCTGGTTCGATGTGGAGGTGGAAGGCGCCCTGGATGCCGGGCTCAACCTGGGGCGGGTCACGCTGGACACCCTGGTCAACGACTTCGCCACCAAGACCCGAGTGGCCGCCGACCGCCTGGCCGATGCCGGCTCGAACGTGAGCGGCCTCACCCTGGAGCGCCTGCGCGACCAGCTGGCCGCCGAGGAGGCCGCCCTGCTCGACACCTCGGGGCAGATCCTCGTGAGTGCGGGCCTCGCGCGCGACGCGCTCGCGCCCGAGCGTCCCCCGGCGGCGCTGCTGCGCCAGGCGCGCACCCAGCGCATCGCCACCCAGCTCGAGGGCCTGGACGAGGATGCCGGCGTGCCCCGCATCCGGGCGGTGGCCTATGTCTCCACCTTCGGTTTTCGCCTCACCCCCGAAGACCGCTACCTGCAGATGACCCAGCGGCTGCCGAGCACGCTGGCGGCCAATGCGCTGGCCGTGCAGAACGCCTACCGCGAATACCAGCAACGCGCCCTGGCCCGGGAGGGCCTCAAGCGCATGTACCTGGGCACGCTCACCCTGGCCCTGGTGCTCACCGTGTTCGGCGGCATCCTTCTCGCCGTGGCCCTGGGCAACCAGCTCGCGCGCCCGCTGCTGCTGCTCGCCGAAGGCGTGCGCCAGGTGGCCCGTGGTGACCTCACCCCCAAGCCGGTCTTCACCTCCCGCGACGAGCTGGGCGGCCTCACCCGCTCCTTTGCCGACATGACCCAGCAGCTGGCCGAAGCCCGGGCGCTCGTCCAGCACAGCCTGAGCGAGCTCGAAGGAGCCAAGACCAACCTCCAGACCATCCTCGACAACCTCACGGCCGGCGTCATCGTCTTCGGCGCCGATGGCCGCATCGACTCGGTGAACCCGGGCGCCACGCGCATCCTGCGCCTGCCCCTGGGCGCCTACCGTGGCCGGCCGCTCGTCGAGGTGCCGGGCCTGGCCGACTTCGCCCAGGCCATCGAGCGCCAGTTCGACCTGCACGCCGCCGGCAACGAGGGTGGCGAACGCGACCACTGGCAGCAGTCCTTCGAGCTGCCGGTCGAACCCGACGCGGCAGGCAGCGAACGCGAGCCCATGACCCTGCTCATGCGCGGCGCCTGGCTGCCGCAGCAAGCCCGACTCATCGTCTTCGACGACATCACCGAGGTCATGTCGGCCCAGCGTTCCATCGCCTGGGGCGAGGTGGCCCGCCGCCTGGCGCACGAGATCAAGAACCCGCTCACCCCCATCCAGCTCTCGGCCGAGCGGCTGCAGCACAAGCTCGAGCCCAAGCTCGACGAGCCCGACCGGCAGCTGCTGGCCAAGTCGGTGAGCACCATCGTCAGCCAGGTGGGAAGCATGAAGCAGCTCGTCAACGAGTTCCGCGACTATGCCCGCCTGCCCTCGGCCCAGCTGCGTGCCATCGACCTCAATGCCCTGGTGACCGAAGTGCTTGCGCTCTACGGCAGCGTCCAGGAAGAAGGCCGTCTGCAGGTGGACCTGGCCGTCGACCTGCCCCTCATCGAGGGCGACGCCACCCAGCTGCGCCAGGTCATCCACAACCTGCTGCAGAACGCACTCGACGCCGTGGCCGACCGGCCAGGCGGGCTGGTGCGCGTGCATACCGAAGTGGCGCGGCATGAAACGGGCGAACCGCGCTCGGTGCGTCTGGTCGTGGCCGACAATGGGCCCGGCTTCCTCGACAAGGTGCTCAAGCGCGCCTTCGAGCCCTACGTCACCACCAAGGCCAAGGGCACCGGCCTGGGCCTGGCAGTGGTGAAGAAGATCTGCGACGAACACGCCGCCCGCATCCGCCTGACCAACCTCACCAGCTCCGAAGGACTGGGCGGCGAGCAGCGGGGGAAGAACCCCGAGGTGAGGGGCGCGCAAGTTTCGATATCATTTTCGCGGTTTGCACCCGCGCAACACGACGGACGAGACGACGCCGCAACCCGAGTCGCCCGCCCAGGGACCTGACGTACCGCATGGCCACCATACTTGTAGTTGACGACGAGCTCGGCATCCGCGCCCTGTTGTCGGAGATCCTCGCAGACGAGGGGCACACCGTTGAACTGGCGGAAAACGCCGCCCAGGCGCGTGCCCTGCGCGAGCAGTTCCAGCCCGACCTCGTGCTCCTCGACATCTGGATGCCCGATGTCGATGGCATCACCCTGCTCAAGGAGTGGGGCGCAACGGGCCAGCTCACCATGCCGGTGATCATGATGTCAGGCCACGGCACCATCGACACCGCGGTGGAAGCCACCAAACACGGTGCGATGGCCTTCCTCGAAAAGCCCATCACCCTGCAGAAGCTCCTGCGCGCCGTCGAGCAGGGCCTGGCCCGCCAGGCGCCCCGGCCGGCGGGCAACGGTCTGACCAGTGCGGCGGTGGTGAGGGAACTGAACGCCGAGCCGCACAGCCATCACGGCAGCCTCCCTATCCCGCACCCCGTGGCCCTGGGCCCGCAAGCCGAGCAGGTCTTCGTCCTCGACCGCCCCCTGCGCGAAGCGCGCGACGCCTTCGAGAAGGCCTACTTCGAATTCCACCTCGCCAAGGAACACGGCAGCATGACCCGCGTGGCCGAGAAGACCGGCCTGGAACGCACCCACCTGTACCGCAAGCTCAAGCAGCTCGGCGTCGATCTCACCCGCAACAAGCGCGCTGGCGGCAACTGACGCACTGGACGCGCCCGAAATCCTGCTATAATCTTCGTCTTTCTGGCCAAGTAGCTCAGTTGGTAGAGCAGCGGATTGAAAATCCGCGTGTCGGTGGTTCGATTCCGCCCTTGGCCACCACCGTTCGACGCCCAACCTCTATCGGTTGGGCGTTTTCGTTTCTACCTTTCGCGACGCCACGCGGGGTTCGGCGCCGTTCTGCGTGTGCCACGACGCGGTGTCTTGGGGCCCGGAAGCCACCCGGTTGGACTCTCTTTCGCTCTCCGTTCTCTCAAAACCCGCGCCAACTTCTTCGCCGGAGCACACGCAGACGGCCTTGTGCGTCAACGCTTTGCACGTGCGTCACGGCGATCGGTTGTCCATCGCGCCCGCATTGGCAGTCCTCGACATGTCGAATGTCAAGCTGATGGCGTCCGGGGGTAGCTCCCTACTGGTGATACCTCAGATCGGTGATCGTCCCTCGCCAGTACGGCTTGCGACCCTGCGGCGTGAGCCAAGCCACTTCGCCCTGAACCGGGATCAGCATCCCGTCGCGCCGCTGGTAGTCGAACATGCGGCCTTCCCAGGGCATGGGCACGATCCGATCGCCATCGGCAAAGCCACGATCCTCGGCACGGATCGTCTCGATCAGCCCGTTATCGCCGAAATGAAAGGTCATGGTCAGCCGCACGTCCCCGTCGACCAACGTGGCGCGTGCGCTGCGCTCGTCGATCGGTTCCCATTGCATGCCCTGGCTGGGCAACAGTGCGGTCGGATACCAGGCGGCTTCAGCCATGTAGCGCATCAGTTCACCGCGTGCGACCTCGCCGCGGTCGCGTAGATTCACCAACGTGAACACGCCCAGGATGGCGGGCTCGAGGATCCCCTCGCCATCGACGTAAGCGTCGTGCACGTGGACGGCCAGTCCAGGGGCCATCGTCACCCGCCCGTCCCACACGAAGCCGGGGCGGCGCGTGACCACACGTTGGCGTGACGTGAAGGGCTTCCACTGTCCGGAGTCCAGCTTCATGTTGAAGGTGCCAGCGTGCACGACGTCGGCTGCGCGGATGATCGGGGTTCCAGGTGGCAGGGCTTGGCGCAGGTGGCGCGCGACGGGCGCAGGAAGCTGATCCAGCTCGCGAGGATCGAAACGTTCAGGCGGCAGGGACTGACGCGCGGTTTCCAGGCGATCCAGGAGTGCCTGCGTCTTCTGGCTCCAGCGCCACTGGCCCCAGCCCCAAAATCCGATGGCCACGACCAGCAGGGCGGTCAACCCGAGTAGTACCCACTTCATACGATCCCCTTGGCCAACGACGTCTCACGCCGACATCTCGATCACCGCATCCACTTTGCGCCTTGGGGTCGCTGGGGCCGCACTGACCGGATGGCCCCAGCGCATCAACAGCTGGGGGTAGGCCTCTGTGCCAAGCAACGAGCGCAGACGTTCCCGCAGCGGGGCGACCTGGATGGGTTGGTTGAGATACGACGCTTGTAATCCATGCCGACAACCCGTGAGAAGAGCGCGCTGCAACGCTTGGCCAGCCCGCAGCCAGGCGGCCGTGTCGTCCTCGGCGGTCGTCAGAACCGTCAGCCACGGCGAGCCCAGAAGGAGTTGCTGGTCCTTGGCGGCGACTCCATCACCCATGTCGAAAGTGCGTACGACGGCTTGCGCGATGGGTGCTGCTAGGGTGGGTACGCTCAGCCCGTCACCCTGGCGTCGCGGATGCATCCACAGTGCCAATTCGCGCCGCCAGCGCGGGTCGTCCCACTGCATACGGTCGCCCTCGGCCACCAGTGAGCCGGCCTCGAGGCGCTTTGTATCGACCAGCGTGAATAACTGGCCACCCTCGGCTTCGGTTGCCGTTGCGATACTGGCCCTGATCTCGGTCGCCACCTCGCGTGCCTCGAACGCCTTGCGGTAAGTGCGGCGTTGTTCGATGAACGACGCCAGGGCGGCGAGTTCCGCGTCGGGAGGGTCGCTGGTCACCTCGACCCGGGCCAGCCAATCTCCATCGCCCGAATCGGGCAACACCCGTACCCGCGCGCCTTGGCCTAAGGCGGCAATGGCCACCCGCAAGGTCATCAAAGCCGCGCCACAGCTGATCGTGAGTTCACGGTCGAACGGGTCGTTGACCGGCAAGGCGCGGGTGCGGTCGGCCAGCAGATCGATCGTCGATGCCGACGTTCGAAACCGCCACGGCTGGGTGTTATGGCTCGAAGGGGCATATATGACCCGTTGCACGAGAGATTTGACGGTCTCGATGGTGAGCATGGCCGACTCCACGATGGACGACTTCTGGAAATTATCGTGATAGTGTGACAGCAGCTGCGCCAGCGTCTATGCGGGTGGCCTTTCGTTGCCGTGGCTTGCACGTGCGTCATGGCCATTGATGGTCTATCGCGCGTCGATGACCAGGGCATCAGGCCGGCGCAGGACTCGATGCCGCCGCGCAGGGCAGGGCGTACAAGCCCGAGCGCCGCTGCGTGACCACGAGGGTTCGGTAGGCACGCAACGGCTCAGCGTGCTTCTTCCCTTTGAACACGTCGATGGGCTTCTGACTAGTGAGCTGCGCGCGGCCCATGACCTGCTCGGACGTCCGGGGCTCGCCCTTGAATGACCACAGCGCCCGGAAGACGGCCGCCTGCCCGTCCGTGCAGAGGATTGGGCGCCCTTCCTCGCCGGGCAGCGTCACCCACTTGAAGTCGGCCGAGAAAGGCCCGTGGACCGGCATCGCCGGATCTACCGCCTGCGCCGAGCCCTGCCCACCAGGCGCGCCGATGAACGAGATGCCTCCACCGTAGAAGGCAAACCGATCCTCCAGCGCCAGCCACTCCACGCCCGCTCCGAAGGGCGCGCCGCGCGTCTCGCGGGGCTTCGGCGTGATCACCCGGATGTCGCCACCGGCCACGCGCACCCGGTCCAGCAGCGCCGGCTCGCGCCACAGACGAACGATGTCGCGTGCGAGCAGCACCGGCGAGCGCCGTGAGTCCCCCAGCCGCCACACGCCACCGCCGAGATCGTCGATGCCATCGCGGCTCTCGATCTGCAGCGCGAGGCGCAGCTTCTGGCGCAGCCAGTCCTCGTCCAGCACCAGCGCGGCCACGTCGTCGGCCGCGACCGACACCGGACCGCACTCCGGGCAATGGCAGGTGCGGCTCCCGCGACCGTCACCCCAGACCTGCGCTCGGTGCTGCTGGCAGTACGGGCAGAGCACGAATCGCTGGTCCAGTGCAGCCGGTCGTACTGCGCGCCCCAGCGCAGGCAAGACGCTGATGTCGCGGGGTGACAGCGATGCGTGCAGCACCGGCGTGCCGCCCGCGAACAGACGGCACACCAGGGCCCAGGCGTCGTGCGCCGCCACCGGTCAGTCCTCGTACACCGGCTGCTGGTTCACCGTACCGGCCTCCGGCGGCGCCTCCTGGGCGCTGAGCGTCTGCCCTGCCTGCAGGATGCCCAGATCGACGAGGTAGCCCTCCAGCTTCGCCTGCAGCGCCGCGTCGAACTTGTGCAGGTTCAGGCGACCGCGACGCGTCACCTCCACCGTGATCACCTTCGAGCGCGACCTGCCGAGTTCGGGCGGGTAGTACAGATTGATGCGCGCCGCCGTGACCAACCAGCCGCGGGCCAGCGGGTCCTCGCCGGGGAAGGCATCCTGCAGCAGTTCGGTGACGCACCGCTGCTCGCTGGACGCCATCGCCGTGCAGTCCAGCTTCAGGGCGGTATCCGGACTCAGTACCGAGATCGACTTCACCTGGAGGGCGGCAAAGCCGTCCGCCACGGCCTTGGGCACGTCGAAGCCCAGGCGCAGAACCGACAGGTCCAGCGTCGGCGGCTTGATCCGGTGCGGCTCCACCTTGACGCCCAACAGGTGCTCGGCAAACGCATCGACCAGCATCTGGTGGTACTTCGCGCCGCCCCGGACCAGGGTGCGCACCACGCCGGTGGCGACGGCGTACTCCAGCACCATGTGGATGTTCGGGTTGCCGACGCGGCGCATGAGGGTCGCGCCTTCGAACTCCAGGCGCAGCATGGCCAGATCCTTGACGTGGACCGTCAGCAGGAAGACGCCGGGGCTGCGCTCGACCACGTAGGCCGCGCTGCCGTCGCCGCACTGCAACTCGCGCTGGTAGAACGCCGAGATCGCCTGCCGCAGGCCTGCCAGGTCGGCATCCGAGGTGCGCGGCTGGCGCTTCACCCCGAGGTCGTGCTGCTGCGCCTGCGTACCGTTGCGCTCCAGGTAGTCGAACTCGCAGGCGCGCTCGAACAGGTCCGGGTGGTTCGCGTACAGCCAGAACGAGCGATGGACATCGCTCTGGCAGGCGACCAAGCCCATCAGGGCGGCACCGTCGCCAGCTGCGGCCTGGAACAAGGCCTGCTTGCCGGCGCCGTCACCGAGCTGGACGCTGGCCATCAAGTTGCCGATCAGGCGATCTCGGGCGGGAACGTCCGCCCAAGCGCGGATGGCGTCCACCAGCGCCTGCGAGGCCGGCGGCGTGTCATCCCAGGCGAAGTCATCGGGCATCGCCAGGCCGTGGCCCGTCAGGAAGTTCCGCAGCGCGGTGTCCACCGGCAGCTCAAGCAGCACGTCGACAAAGGTCTTCTTCATCTTCTCGGTCCTTTCCGAAGGAGCGTCGGAGGTCTGCGGACCGATGAGGCGGGTGCGCGAGCCGGCGACTGCGGGTTACTGAACAATGTTCCCGCCGTAGTAAAGCAGCGAGATACAGCGTGATTCTGTCCCGCTCATTTCTGCTTGTCAATCAACAGGGCACATCTAGCGCTCTTTGGTATCTCGTGGCTATACTGGCGGTCTTGGTTTCACACACTGACTGTTCATTTGAGACGGGGACATCGCCATGGCTTCGGCGTTTGGATTACGCCTGCGGCGCTTGCGCGAGGCGAAGAAGCTGACCTTGCAGCAAGTGGCCGACGCGGTCGGCTGCACCAAGGCCTACATCTGGGAACTGGAGATGAAGGAGGGGCAACGTCCCTCGGCCGAACGGGTTCACGCGCTGGCCAAGGTGCTGGGCGTGACGATGGAGGACGTGATGGGCGACACCCTGGACAAGGTGCCCCAGGCCAGCCCCGAGGACGTCCAGTTCTTCCGCGAGTACGCCGGCATGACGGACGAGGAGAAGCAGCGCTACCGGCAAGCGCTCGATCTGATGTTCGGGTCGCGCAAAGACGAGGCCGGCAAGGCGTGAGCAGCGGCGCACCACTCAACGGCTTCACCGCCGCCGCCACGATCCTGAAGTGGCTGCGGGCGGCGCACGGCCAGGCCGTGGTGCGTGTCGACCTGGATCAGGTTCGTGAAGGCTTGCCCGGCAGCCCTCTCGGCAAGGACGTGCGCGTCATCAAACCGCCGATGCCTTCGCCGGTCGAGAGCTGCGAGGGCATGCTGGTGCGCAATCCGAAGGACGCCGCCGAGTGGGGAATCTTCGTCAACCGGGAGGCTGGGCCCGAGCGGCGTCGGTTCACCATCGCGCACGAGCTCGGGCACTTCGTCCTGCACCGAGCACGACAAGGGTCCTTTCGCTGCGACAAGGAGTCAATCCACTTCGGCCTCGACACCTCCGCCGTCATCGAACGGGAAGCCGACGAATTCGCCAGCAACATCCTGATGCCCGGCGACGTACTGCGCGACGCCATCGCCAACCGCCGCATCGACCTCAAGGTGTTGAGCGATCTGGCGAAGACATTCGAGGTGTCCTTCGAGGCGCTGTGCATCCGGTTCATCAAGTACACGGACCAGCGCGCGATCCTGCTGCACTGGGACAACGGCTTCCTGAAGTACGAGTGGCGCAGCAAGAGCGCGGTGCGCACGCGCGCCCGCATCCGGCGAACCTCCGACCCGCAGGAGCCGCTGCCGGGCACCTTGGCGGCCGACGAAAGCGTCGCACAGGCGTGGGACGGTATCGAGCTTCCGGCCTCGAGGTGGTGTGCCGAGGAAGCGCCGTACATGAAGTTGCGCGAGTTCAAGCACAGCTACGGCGCTCGTGATCGCGTGCTGACGCTGTTGGTGCTCGAAGGCGCCGAGCCCCGACCCTGGGATCAGTCGTGGCAGGACGGCGAGAGCTTCGACAGTTATGACCAGTTTGTCTCGAATGAGTAACGTCCTCTCGCTTCCTTAGCCTCAACATCCTTCTTCCATGGACCACTCGCTCCTGCCAATACTCGTTGCCTCGGCGCGAGGAATATTCCCGAAAGATGACGGGGCCTTCCATGTGGTCCCGCCCCTGCCCGACGGGCGTTACGCCGTCGTGTGCTTCACGGGTTGCGCCTACGTATGCGCCAGTGAGTCCTTCGACAGGCTTGCTAGCCTTGGCTGCGACGGGTTTGGTGGAGCGCTAAGGCCGCAGTTGCTCTTACATCTGGCTGGCCCCCAGGGCCGGGTGCATGAGATCGATGTAACTTTGGCCGCCCTTGGTCAAGGACGCGACCCATACGCCCTGCCGCCTGAATTGGGTGACTCGAGACACCCGAGGGTCGCCTATGCCCGAAGCCAACGCCGCGATGTTTGCGTTCATGGGGATGAGCGCGGCTTGATCACTCTTGCGAAGGGTTTGGCCGGTCGAGACGAAATCAGCATTGAAACGCCCGAGGTGGCCTTCGGAAAAGGAGGCGGGCGCAGCCTACTCCGCGACGTGCTTGCTGCATGGCCTGAAGGACAGCCTCTTTTCGCGGCTGTCTCGCCGGGTAATGCGCGATCACTCCGGGCATTTCTCGCTGCCGGGTTTCGACCGGTCGCTTCCGAAGTGCTGATTGAGCGGTCAAGCGGATAGACCCTAACCGACGTCGGCCAGAAACCATGGCTAGCGATCGCTTGACAGGAATCGTTGGTGTTCCTACGATTTGCCTAGGCTGACACGGCCTGCCGCTTGCGCCCTCCGGGTACGGTGAACGTGTCCTCCTCGTGAGCCTGATCCTCGTTGTCCGGCGAACGGATCGGCAAGGCAAGCACCGGTAAGACCCGTTCGCCCGACTATGAGGGTTGGATATGCGCACATTTCGTGACGCTAAGCTTATGGCGCGCGCCCTGCGCGCAGAGCTCGCACAAGCGGGTATCGATGTTTCGCATTCTCGAGTACTTGAGATAGTTGCGGCACAGTTCGGCCTGCCCGACTGGAACGTTCTAGCCGCCCGGATCGGGGAGGCAGGGGGCGCCTCCGGCAGCGGCGCCGCCTTCCAGGCCGCCATTCCCATCCTGCGGATCTTCGATCTCGCCAAGGCGCGGGAGTTCTACACGGGCTTCCTCGGCCTGAGCGAGGACTGGGAGCACCGCTTCGGGCCAGACTTTCCGGCCTACCTGCAGGTCAGCCGGGCCGGACTGATCCTGCACCTGACGGAACATCACGGCGACGCAAGTCCAGGGGGAAACGCCTTCGTCTGGATGCAGGGCCTCGACGCCTTTCACGCCGAGATCACCGGGCGCGGGTATGCCTATGCGAAGCCCGGGATCGACACCTGGGATCTCGGGTCTGACGATATGCGCGAGGCCCGGGTTGGCATGCGCGTCATGGAAGTGACCGATCCCTTCGGCAACCGCCTGCGCTTTGCCGAACCCCTGCCGGCCAGCCGACGCGACGACGTAACCCCGGCGGCTGGGGCCGAAAGGCGTGGGGGCGTTGCGCCGGGGGGCGAGGGGGATCCCGGTCCCGGCACCCTCGCACTTGATCCGGACAAGCTCGGCACCTTCCGCGCAGCCGTCATGGAAGCGCTGGCCGAAGCGCCGGGCGGCCTTTTCCCCGCCGATCTCGCCGATCGCGTCCGCGAGCGTGTGCCCGAAGCGCTGCAAGGGGGAGGTCTGCGCTGGTGGGTAACGGCTGCCTGCTTTGACCTCGAAGCGGGCGGCAGCATCGCGCGTCACACCCATGGGCGAATGCAGATCCTGCAGGCCACGCCGGGCGCTGTTTGAGGCCACTGAGGCCAGCCCGACGGCCACGCACGCCGGCAATTGCCGTTCGGGCTGCGCCTTATCCCGAAGAATGAGATGCACATGACAGATCTATACCCAATAACAGTCACGGCGAACCGGCACATCCATGCGCCGGCAGACCGCCTTTGGGCGCTCTGGGTCACGCCCTCGCTGAAGCGCAACTGGTGGGGCGTCTCGGAAGGTGGAGACCTCTTCGAATGCCTGACCGAACCTTGGACCGGCGGGCGCATCGCCTACGCCATGCGCCCGCGTGGGGCCGAGGGGCCGGTGGAGCGGGTGACGGGCCGGGTGTTGGCGGCGGACCCTGGCCGCAGGCTCTTGTTCACCTGGTCCTGGGCGGGCGAGGACGCTCCGGCCATGGATACGACCGTCGAGGCGACTTTCGACCCGCAGTCTGATGGCACCGAGGTCCGGGTCGTCCATGATGGTCAGCCCAATGCGACGGTTTCCGAAATCCACGCGAAGGGTTGGACGGACAAGCTGGCCGACCTCGACCGCGCCGCCAGTGCCGAGGCGGCGGGCTGCCTCACACGCCTCTGGGCTGCGATGGCGGCGCGCGACTGGGACGGCGTGGCGGCCTGCCTCAAGGACGACATCACCGTGGATTGGCCGCACTGCGGTGAACGGATCACGGGCGCCGCGGCCTTCGTCACGCTCAACCGCGACTACCCCGGAGACTGGCGGATCGGGCCGGCGCGAGTTTCAGCCTTGTCCGAGGCGCGCGCCGTCGCCGAAGTGCGGGTGGATCTGCCACCGGATGCATGGTCGGTCGCCAGCTTCGCCGAGGCCCGCGCCGGGCGCATCACGCACCTGACCGAACACTGGACCCGCCACGGCCAGCCCCCAGCCTGGCGCGTCGCGCAAGGGCCCCGAGCATGAAGCTTCTCATCCTCGGCGCTACCGGCACCATCGGCCGCGAACTCGTGCACGGCGCGCTGGAACGCGGACACCCCGTCACCGCCCAGACCCGCCAGGGCCAGCCCGGCTTTCCCGCGGGTGTGACGCCCGCTGTGTTCGATCCGGCCAGCACGCCTGACATCTTCTGTCCTCACCTTCGCGGGCACGACGCTGTGATCTACGCGCTTGGCTTCCGCGGCCGCGCGCCGGTCCGCTTCTTCTCGGAAACAACCCGCAGCCTGCTGGCGGCGATGCAGGCCATGGGTGTTCGGCGCCTTGTCGCTATCACCGGGGTCGGCGCCGGAGAGACCAGGGGGCACGGCGGTTTTCTTTACGAACACCTGATCTATCCGTTCTTCACGCAAGCCATCTATGCCGACAAGGACCGCCAGGAGGAACTGATCCGCGCCAGCGACACCGACTGGACAATCCTGCGCCCGGCCCCCTTCAGGTCGGCGCCGGGTCGGGAACCCTTCCACGTGCTGACGGATGTCCGCACCGGCACACGGCTGTCGCGCGTGACGCCGCCCGAGGTCGCGCGCGTCTCGCTCGACTGTGCCGAGAAGGGACTTCACCGCGGCGAGGCGGTGTTCTTCGGGCACGGGGTGGCTGGATAAGCGACATCCCCGCGATCCGGCCGGAGCGCCTTCACCTGCCGGCCCTTATCGCGAAATCGCTTAATCGCTGGCGTCCGCGCGGCACCGCGCTTCGTCACAGCAGCCCTGCCCCAAGCCGCGCCTACCGTCACCAACACCACTTGCCAAGCTGCGGCGCCGCAACGCAGCCGTGGCAACGCTGCGCACGGACTAGGGCGTGTTCACACTAATTGCGATGATGGTCGGGGCATTGGACACTTGGGGGCATGGAAATCACGCCCGAGCAATTCGCT
>NZ_PSNX01000009.1 GCF_002930615.1 Caldimonas caldifontis
CCCGCACCACCCACAACACCCCAGCGCACCGCGCCTTCACGTCGCAAGCCGCACATCAGCAGCGAAGACAAAGACTGTAGCACGAAAGAAAGGGGAAGCGCTAGAGGGCGACCCCATAAAGTTTCGAGGCCTGCGCTTCGCCTGAGAATGCAAGCATTGAAGCTTTCGTTGTCTGTCCCGATGAGCACGCTCGCTATCACCTGGCTCGATCTCGAAGACGACACTTTTCCTGATGTCGCCCTGGCGCTACCGCCGGATTCGGACGCACCTGGTTTGCTGGCCGCGGGAGGAGACCTGCATCCAAGGCGACTGAGGCGCGCATATGCCAGCGGCATCTTCCCCTGGTACAGCGCGGGCCAGCCTATCCTCTGGTGGAGTCCGGATCCCCGGATGGTGCTGTACACCGCCGAGTTCAAGCTCTCGCGGTCCCTGCGCAAGACGTTGCGCCATTTCCGACAGGATCCGGGCTGCGAGGTTCGCATCGACACAGCATTTCCCCGGGTGATCCGTGCTTGTGCGTCCACTCCGCGCGCGGGCCAGTCGGGGACCTGGATCGTGCCGGACATGGTGGACGCCTACGCTGCCTGGCAGCAGCTGGGTGACGTCCACTCTTTCGAAACCTGGGTCGATGATGATCTGGTGGGAGGTCTCTATGGCATCTGCCTGGGCAGGATGTTCTTCGGCGAATCGATGTTTGCCTGGCAAACCGATGCCTCGAAGATCGCGCTGGCGGCGCTGGTGTCTTTCTGCCGGGCCCACGGAATCGACATGATCGACTGTCAGCAGCGCACCGGGCATCTGTCTTCGCTCGGGGCACGGGAGATTCCGCGCTCGGCCTTCCTGGAGCATGTGCGCCGCGCTGTCCAGGCCCCTGGGCCGAGGGTGTGGGCCTTCGAACCCTCCCTCTGGGACGCGCTGGATCCACTGAAGCGCCAGGACGCGGCTTGTGCTAGCGTTTCACCCTGTGGCCCTCCCGCATGACGCATCCCAAGGAACTTCCGCTCGCGTCGCTGCAGTTCTACGCGACCGCCCCCTACCCCTGCAGCTACCTGCCGGGGCGCTCGGCACGCTCACAGGTGGCGACCCCCAGTCATCTGATCCATACCGATACCTATTCCGATCTGGTTTCTCGTGGGTTCCGACGCAGCGGCATGTTCACTTACCGTCCATACTGCGACGGCTGCAAGGCCTGCGTGCCCTTGCGCATCCCGGTGGCGAGCTTCCGGCCCAACCGCAGCCAGCGACGCGCACAGCGCCAGCACGAAAGCCTGCACGCCCGGGTACTGCGGCTGTGCTTCGTCCCGGAGCACTACCAGCTCTACCTGCGTTACCAGTCGGGCCGCCACAGCGGGGGCGGCATGGATCACGATAGCGTGGACCAGTACACCCAGTTCCTGCTGCAAAGCCGGGTGAACTCCAGATTGGTCGAGTTCCGTGAGCCTGGCGTGGACGGTCAGCCGGGCGTGCTGAAGATGATCTCCATCCTGGACATCCTCAACGACGGCTTGTCCGCCGTTTACACCTTCTATGAGCCCGAGCCCGGCTGCAGCTATGGCACCTACAACGTGCTGTGGCAGATTGAGCAGACGCGCCAGCTCGGCCTGCCCCACGTCTATCTGGGCTACTGGATCGGCGAGAGCCGCAAGATGGCCTACAAGGCGCAGTTCCAGCCCCACGAACTGCTGGTGGACGGACGCTGGCAGCCGGCTCTGCCAGGAGGCTGATCACATAACACAACAGGGGCCCGAGGGCCCCTGTCTTGCGACGTGCAGATCGGTCAGGCCGTGGCCAGCGCGAACTCCACGTGGGCGCCCGTCTTGAGACGAACCTCGTCCTCGGTCACGCCGGGAGCCAGTTCGATGCACACGAAGCCCTTGGGCGTGATGTCGAGCACGCACAGGTCGGTCACGATGCGATTGACCACGCCCACCCCCGTCAGCGGCAGGGTGCACTGCTGTAAAAGCTTGTGCTCGCCGTTCTTGGCGCAGTGCTCCATGAGCACCACCACGCGGCCCACGCCAGCGACGAGATCCATCGCGCCGCCCATGCCCTTGACCATCTTGCCAGGGATCATCCAGTTGGCCAGATCGCCCTTCTCGCTGACCTGCATGGCACCCAGGATGGCCAGGTTGATCTTGCCGCCGCGGATCATTGCGAAGGAGTCGGCCGACGAGAAGAAGGATGAGCCCGGCAGCGTGGTCACGGTCTGCTTGCCGGCGTTGATGAGATCGGCATCGACCTCGGACTCGGTGGGGAAGGGGCCGATGCCCAGCAGGCCGTTCTCGCTCTGCAGCCAGACTTCCATGCCGGCGGGCACGTGGTTGGCCACCAGTGTGGGCAATCCGATGCCCAGGTTGACGTAATAGCCGTCGCGCAGCTCGCGGGCGGCACGGGCCGCCATGTCATCACGGTTCCAAGCCATTTGCATTCTCCTTCAGGCGGCGGCGCGCACGGTGCGCTGCTCGATGCGTTTTTCGGGGGTGGCGTTGAGCACGATGCGGTGCACGAAGATGCCCGGCAGGTGGATCTGGTCAGGGTCGAGCTGGCCCGTCTCCACGATCTTCTCGACCTCGACCACCGTGATCTTGCCGGCCATGGCGACGTTGGGGTTGAAGTTGCGCGCGGTCTTGCGGAAGACGAGGTTGCCCGACTTGTCGGCAATCCAGGCCTTGACGAGCGAAACGTCGGGCACCAGCGAGCGCTCCATCACGTATTTCACGCCGTCAAACTCGCGTACCTCCTTGCCTTCGGCCACGATGGTGCCGACGCCCGTGCGGGTGAAGAAGGCCGGGATGCCGGCGCCACCGGCGCGCAGTTTCTCGGCCAGCGTGCCCTGAGGCGTGAACTCCAGCTCGAGCTCGCCGCTGAGGTACTGGCGCTCGAATTCCTTGTTCTCACCCACATAGCTCGAGATCATCTTCTTGATCTGGCGTGTGGCGAGCAGCTTGCCCAACCCGAAGCCATCCACACCGGCGTTGTTCGAGATCACCGTGAGGTTCTTCGCGCCGCTGGCCTGCAGGGCGTCGATCAGCGCCTCGGGGATGCCGCACAGGCCGAAGCCGCCGACGGCCAGCATCTGGCCGTCCTTGACGATCCCTTTCAGCGCCTCGGCAGCGCTGGGGTAAAGCTTGTTCATGCGAGTCTCCTTCGCAACGGGGTTGGGACAAACCCACAGCGTACTACGTATCAGCATACGTAGAATCGCCTAAGCAGTCTCCTGAACGCTTCCTCATGCCTGTCGACCTGCCCGCACTCGGTGCCCTGGACTACCGCGCCGCCTTCGAGATGGCACCGGTGGGCCTGGTGCTCTCGCGCAACCGGGTCATCGTGGACTGCAACCATGCGCTGGCCGAGATGTTCTGTACGTCCCGCGAGGTGCTGGTGGGGCAATCCTTCCTGGTGCTCTACCCCAGCCCGGACGAGTTCGAGCGCACCGGCGAGCGCATCGCGCCCATCCTGGGTCACAGCGGCCGCTATGCTGACGAGCGGATCATGAAGCGTTCACCCGGCGATCCGCGCGGGGAACTGTTCTGGTGTCACGTGACCGGCCGGGCACTGCACCGGGACACCCCACACGCCGCGGGCATCTGGACCTTCGAAGACCTGTCGTCGAAGCGTCCGGTGACGCTGGATCTCACCGGCCGCGAGCGCGAAGTGGCGGCCCTGCTGATCGAGGGCCAGACCAGCAAGCAGATCGGCAAGGCGCTGGGCGTGAGCCACCGTACGGTGGACATCTACCGGGCCCGGTTGCTGCGAAAGTACCGGGCCTCGACCACGCCCGAACTCGTGCAGCGCCTCATGGGCGGATGAAGGCTTCGGCGAACGCTGTCACGAAGCCGCAACCTGCGTGTCATTCAATCGCGCTACCGTCCTACCGGAGCGCGCATGAAGATCCTAATCGTCACGGATGCCTGGGAGCCCCAGGTCAACGGAGTGGTGCGCACGCTGAAGATGACGCGTCGGGAACTTCAGGCCATGGACCATGAGGTGGAGGTGCTGTCACCGCAGGCCTTTCCCACCCTGCCTTGCCCGACCTATCCGGAGATCCGCCTGGCCTGGGCTTCGCGCCGCACCCTGGCGCGGCACATCGATGCCCTCGCGCCAGACTGCATCCACATCGCCACCGAAGGCCCGTTGGGCTGGCAGGCGCGCGCGATCTGCCGGCAGCGCCGCTGGCCCTTCACCACGGCGTACCACAGCCGCTTCCCCGAGTACGTGCATGCGCGCATCCGTCTGCCGGTGGACTGGAGCTATGCCATGCTGCGTCGCTTCCACAACGCGGGCGCGGCCACGCTCGCGCCGACGCCGGCCATCGTGGCAGACCTGCAGTCACGGGGGTTCGCGCGTGCCCGACTCTGGTCGCGTGGGGTGGATCTGACGATGTTCACACCCGAGGGCAAGCGACTGCCGAGGGGCGAGGCCCCCATCTTCCTGCATGTGGGGCGCCTGGCGGTGGAGAAGAACATCGAGGCCTTCCTGCGGCTGGATCTGCCCGGAGAGAAATGGGTCGCCGGAGACGGTCCCGAGCGCGCCCGACTGGAGAAACAGTATCCCGGTATACGCTGGTTCGGGGTGCTGGATGGCCCCACACTGGCCAAGTTGTACCGCAGCGCCGATGTACTGGCCTTCCCCAGCCTCACTGACACCTTCGGACTCGTGATGGTCGAGGCGATGGCCTGCGGCACCCCCGTGGCGGCCTTCCCGGTGCCCGGACCCATCGATGTGGTGGGGTCTTCAGCGGGCGGCGTCCTCGACACAGACCTGCGAAGTGCCTGTCTGAAGGCCCTGTCGCTCGACCGCGCGGGGGTCCGGGCGCATGCACTTCAGTACTCCTGGCGCGCAGCCACCGAGCAGTTCGAGCAGGCCCTGCGGCCGCTCACGGCAACACCGGACGTGCACGCCCCAGTTCGATCGGCCGGTCAGGCGCAGGCCTGACGCAACCAGTCGGGCAAGGGGACCGACTTCTGGCGCGGGAAGTCCACCCACACCAGGGTGGCACCGCCTGCGGCAACGACCTCCCCGGGCTGGTCGGTGCGCTCGAGGGTGATGAAGGTGTCGACGCTGCTGCGCCCCGGGTTGGCCACGTAGTGGCGGGCAAGCAGGGTGCCCGGATACTCGACCTGGCGATAGAAGTTGCAGAACGCGTTCACGATCACCGGTCCGGTGCCCTGGGGGTCGGGGGCGCCGCCCAGGCCGTGCAGCCAGTCGATGCGTACGGTCTCCAGGTAGCGGAAGTAGGTGGCGTTGTTGACATGGCCCATGGCGTCCATGTCGCCCCAGCGGATGGGGATGTGCATCTCGTGCACGAGCTTCTTGTCGTCGGGGATCTCGATGCGCATGGCGGTCGTCAGGCGGCAGGCTTGTCCATGCCGAGTTCACGGTAGAGATGGTCGACCAGGCGGCGCAGCTCGGCCACCTCGGCTTGCAGGGAAGCGGTTACGGGTGCTGGCGGGGTATCGGGCTCGAAGGTGTCCTGCAGTGCGGGTGCCGCCCCCACCAGGTGGGCCCAGCGCGCCTCTCGCATGCCGGGCGCGCGGGGCAGTCGCACCACCAGGGCCGGATCCCGGCTGGCCAGTTCGTCCAGGAAGGCCTCCACCGAGGACGTGTCGGCAAAGCGGTGCATGCGCTCGCTGTGGATGCGCAGCTCCGCCGCCGTCTGGGGCCCGCGCAGCATCAGCAGCGCCAGCAGCACGACGCTCTGACTGGGCAGGGCCAGCACGCGCTGGGTGTTGTGCTCGTAGCGGCTCACCCGGCTGCCGCTGGACTGCAGCACGAGGCTCAGGCCGCGAAGCTCGTCCACCGCTTCCTGCACCTGGGACTCGGTCAGATCCATCACCGGTTGCCGCGCGGTCTTCTGGTTACAGCCGGCCACGAGCGCATTGAGCGAGAGCGGGTAGGTATCGGGCACCGTGAGCTGCTTCTCGATCAGCACCCCCAGCACCCGGCATTCGACGGGGGTGAGCTCACGCAGGCGGGGGGCGGCACTCACAGGGCGAACCCATCGTCGGCGGCGATCACGGCCCCGTTGATGAAGTGACTCTCGTTGGAGCACAGCATCACGAGCAGCGCGTCGAGATCGCGGGGCTGGCCCAGTCGCTTGCGCGGCAGCATGGCGATCAGCTTCTGACCCTGTTCGGTCTGCCAGTGGTGGTGGTTGATCTCGGTGTCGATGTAGCCCGGGCAGATGGCATTGACGTTGATGCCGAACTTGCCCCACTCCAGGGCCATCGCACGGGTCATGTGGACGACCGCCGCCTTGCTCATGCAATACACACCGATCTGCCCCAGCACGCGCAGGCCGGCCATCGAAGCGATGTTGATGATGCGCCCGCCGGTGTAGGTGCCGGGAGCCGCACCGCGAGCGCGCGCCAGCATGCGCTTGCCGACCTCCTGGGCCACGAAGAAGGCGCCCCGCGTGTTGGTGTCGAAGACGTAGTCGTAATCTTCCGGGGTGACATCCACCAGCTTCTGCGTGGTGCTCACACCGGAGTTGTTGACAAGGATGTCGATGGCCCCGACCTCGGTTTCAGCATGCGCAACGGCGGAGCGGATGCTGTGGGTGTCCGTGACATCGAGACCGACCACGTGGGCATCGCCCCCCAGGGCCTCGATCTCCGCGCGCAGGGTCTTGAGTCGCTCGACGCGACGCCCGGCCAGCACCACCGCAGCACCAGCCTTGGCCAGGGTGCGAGCGAACTGTTCGCCCAGGCCGCTGGAGGCTCCGGTGATCAAGGCCACGCGGCCGGAAAGATCGATGCTGTAGCTCATGGGTACCTTTCGATTCCGCCAAAGGGAAGGCATTCATGCCTGACGCAGCCCCAAGCATACCGGGCCCGCATGGCGATGCGCTCCTTGTCGCGCGCTCGACAGCAATGCCAGTCGGGTCGGGATAGAGTCGGATCCCGACAGCAAAATAGAACGATCGTTCGATTTTTGATCGCAAACCGATAGAATTGCGGTCATCCGGTGCGGGCCGCTCTCATGCCCGCCCCCAAGCCCTCCCATCCATTCGACAAGGAAGACACGATGACGGCACAAGAGATCCTGGCGCAGTACGGCCCACGCGAATCCATGGAGTACGACGTCGTGGTCGTCGGCGGCGGCCCGGCCGGGCTGGCCACCGCGATCCGGCTGAAGCAACTCGCGGCCGAGAAGAACCAGGAGATCTCGGTGGTGGTGCTGGAGAAGGGCTCCGAGCCGGGCGCCCACATCCTCTCCGGCGCCGTGATGGACCCACGCGCCATGAACGAGCTCTTCCCCAACTGGAAGGAACTGGGCGCGCCGCTGAACCAGCCCGTCACCGGCGATGACGTGCTGACCCTGACCGAAACCGGCAGCAGTCGCGTTCCCGACTTCCTGGTGCCACGCAACTTCCACAACGAAGGTTGCTACGTCATCTCCTTGGGCAACGTGGTGAAGTGGATGGCCGAGCAGGCCGAAGGACTGGGGGTCGAGATCTTCCCGGGATTCACCGCCGCCGAGGTGCTGTACGACGACCAGGGCCGCGTGCGTGGCGTCGCCACCGGCAACATGGGCGTGGGCAAGAATGGCGAGCCCACCGAGCACTTCCAGCTCGGCATGGAGCTGCTGGGCAAGTACACCATCTTCGCCGAGGGCGCGCGCGGTCACCTCGGCAAGCAGCTGATCGCGAAATACAAGCTGGCCGAGGGCAAGGACCCGCAGACGTATGCCATCGGCATCAAGGAATTGTGGGAAGTCGATCCGGCCAAGGCCAAGCCCGGCCTGGTGGTGCACACGGCCGGCTGGCCCATGGACGACCACACCTTCGGCGGTGGTTTCCTCTACCACCTCGAAGGCAACAAGGTCACCCTGGGCTTCGTGATCGGCCTGGACTACCAGAACCCGTGGATGAGTCCTTTCGAGGAAATGCAGCGGTGGAAGACCCACCCGGCCATCCGCGCCCACCTCGAGGGCGGCAAGCGACTGAGCTATGGCGCCCGCGCCATCAACAATGGCACACCCCAAGCCCTGCCCAAGACCGTCTTCCCGGGAGGTGCCCTGGTGGGCTGCGATGCCGGTTACCTGAATGCCGCGCGCATCAAGGGCAGCCATGCGGCCATCAAGAGCGGCATGCTGTGTGCTCAGGCGCTGTTCGAGGCCGTGGCCGCCGGTCGTTCTGCCGACGAACTGAGCGCCTACCCTGAGGCGTTCGAGAAAAGCTGGCTCTACGAGGAACTGCAGCAGACCCGCAACTTTAAGCATTGGTTCAAGAAGGGCCCGCTGGTGGGCAAGCTGATGACGGGCATCGAGCAGTGGTTCTTGCCCAAGATCGGCATCCAGAGCCCGCCGTGGACGCTGCATCGCGATCAGCCCGACCACGTGTACCTCAAGCCGGCCGATCAGTGCGAAAAGATCGTCTATCCGAAACCGGATGGGGTGTTGACCTTCGACCGTCTGTCCTCGGTGTTCGTGAGCAACACCAACCACGAGGAGAACCAGCCCGCTCACCTGACGCTGAAGGATGCCAGCGTACCCGTCGCGACCAACCTGGCGAAGTACGCCGGACCCGAGGCGCGCTACTGTCCTGCCGGGGTGTACGAGTTCGTCAAGAATGACGACGGCAGTGACCGGCTGCAGATCAACGCCCAGAACTGCGTGCATTGCAAGACCTGCGACATCAAGGACCCCACCCAGAACATCGTGTGGGTGACTCCTGAGGGAGGCGGCGGCCCGAACTATGCGGGCATGTGAACTGACAGGGGTTCCGACGTGAAAAAGGCAGCCGAGGCTGCCTTTTTCGTGGCCGGTGAATTACACTGGCGTCTGTCAGGAGAGAGCTCCCACGGGGGCCGCCGAAGGCGCAGGGTTTCCACCCGAACGCTCAGGTACCCAGGACTGACAAGCGCCTTGTGAACGAGGCGTTCCTCACTGGAGAGAGGCCTGGCGGCCCCGGTCGCCCGGTCCACCGAAGGGGCAAGCGACCCAGGCTGAAACAGCCGGGCCGCCAATCTCTCAGGTAAAGCGGACAGCGAGGGCAGCGCATGCCGACCCGGCAGACGGGGTGGCATGGTCGCACCACTTGCCCCAAGGAGATCGCCATGTCCGCCCAAGTCTCGACGCCCGCGCTGCTGCGCACGCCCCTGTATGCCCTGCACCTGGAGCAGGGCGCCCGCATGGTGCCCTTTGCCGGCTACGAGATGCCGGTGCAGTACGAGGGCATCATCGCCGAGCACCGCCACTGCCGCGAGAGTGCTGCCCTGTTCGATGTGTCCCACATGGGGCAGATCCGCCTGGCTGGCGAAGATGCCGCACGGGCCCTGGAGTCGCTGGTGCCGGTCGATGTGGTCGATCTGCCGGTGGGCAAGCAGCGCTACGGCTTCTTCACCAACAGCAGCGGCGGCATCCTCGACGATCTGATGATCACCCGCCGGGCGAACGACCTGCTCCTGGTGGTCAATGCGGCCAACAAGCACGCCGACCTGGCCCACCTGAACACCCACATCGGGCACCGCTGCACGGTGCAATCCTTGCCCGACCTCGCCCTGCTGGCCTTGCAAGGCCCACGGGCCGCAGACGCGCTGGCGCGCGTCAACGCCGACGTGCAGCGCCTGAGTTTCATGACCGGCGACCATTTCACTCTCGCCGGTAAGTCCTGCTTCGTGACCCGCTCGGGCTACACCGGTGAAGATGGCTTCGAGATCTCGGTGGCAGCCGACGACGCCGAAGCGCTTGCCCGCGTGCTGCTGATGCAACCCGAGGTCAAGCTGGCCGGGCTGGGCGCGCGCGACACCCTGCGCCTGGAAGCCGGCCTGTGCCTGCACGGCCACGATATCGACGCGAAGACCACACCTGTGCAGGCAGCGCTGACCTGGGCCATCCAGAAGGTGCGCCGCGCCGGCGGGGCCCGGGCGGGCGGCTACCCGGGCGCCCAGACCCTCGACCTGCAGATCGCCAACGGGGTGCAGGTGAAACGCGTGGGCCTGGTCGGCCTGGAGCGTGCGCCGGTGCGCGAGGGGGCCAAGCTGCTCGATGCAGCGCGCCACAACGCGGGGCATGTGACGAGCGGTACGGTGAGCCCGACCCTGGGCGTGCCCATCGCCATGGGCTACCTGCCCGTCAACCACGCAGCCACCGGCGCGATCGTGCATGCCGTGGTGCGCGAAAAGACCCATCCGATGCGTGTGACGGCCCTGCCCTTCACGCCGCATCGCTACCACCGCTGAACCTTTCCATTTCTCCAACTTCCAGCCAGGAGCCCTGCATGACCGTCAAGTACACCCCCGACCACGAGTGGATCGAACTCGATGGCGACGAAGGCGTTGCCACCGTGGGCATCACGCCCCATGCCCAGGATGCCCTGGGCGACGTGGTCTTTGTCGATCTGCCCGCCGTCGGCGCCAACTTCAAGAAGGGCGACGTGGCCGGGGTGGTCGAGTCCGTCAAGGCCGCGGCCGATGTGTACGCCCCGCTGAGCGGACACATCCTGGAAGTGAACGAAGACCTCCGGGCCGACCCGTCGCTGGCCAACACCGACCCGCTGGGCAAGGGCTGGTTCTTCAAGCTGAAGATGGACGACCTGGCGGAGTTCGATGCCCTGCTGGACGCGCCCGCCTACGACGCCCTCGTCAAGAACGCCTGAATCCCATCTCCGGTCGCGGCCCGTATCCCGGGCTGCGGCCACCGCCTGCCCCCTCACCCCCCTCTGCCATGCTCATGTCTGCCCTCACCCCCTTGAGCGACCTGGAAGCCCGCGACGAATTCGTAGCCCGCCACATCGGCGTCGATGCCGCTGATGAAGGGCGGATGCTCTCGGCCATCGGCGCGGCCTCGCGCGCCGCCCTGGTCGACGCCATCGTGCCGCGCAGCATTGCCCGCGGTAGCGCGATGAGCCTGCCGCCGGCTGTGCCCGAGGCACAGGCACTGAGCGAGCTCAAGAGCCTGGCCGCACGCAACCGTGTGTTGCGCAGCCACATCGGCCAGGGCTATTACGGCACCCACACGCCTACCGTCATCCTGCGCAACGTGCTGGAGAACCCGTCCTGGTACACGGCCTACACGCCCTACCAGGCCGAGATCTCGCAGGGCCGTATGGAAGCTCTGGTGAACTTCCAGACCATGGTGTGCGACCTCACGGGCATGGCGATTGCCAACGCCTCGATGCTGGACGAGGCCACGGCTGCCGCAGAAGCCATGACGCTGGCGGCCCGCGTGGGCAAGAGCAAGAGCTCGACCTTCTTCGTGGCCGACGACGTGCTGCCCCAGACCCTGGAAGTGGTGCGCACACGCGCCCGGCCGCTGGGAATGACCGTCGTGACCGGGCCTGCCGATCAGGCCGGGCAGACCGACTGCTTCGCGGCCCTGTTCCAGTACCCGGGCGTGAACGGCCAGGTGCGCGACCTGCGACCTCTGACCGAGGCGGTGCATGCCCGCGGTGCCCTGGCGGTGGTGGCCGCCGACCTGCTGGCCCTGACGCTGCTGACCCCTCCGGGCGAGCAGGGAGCCGACATCGTGGTGGGCACGACGCAGCGCTTCGGGATGCCCATGGGCAACGGCGGACCCCATGCGGCCTACATGGCCACGCGCGATGATTTCAAGCGCTCGCTGCCCGGCCGCCTGGTGGGCGTGAGCGTGGACGCCCACGGTGCCCCGGCCTACCGACTTGCGCTGCAAACGCGCGAACAGCACATCCGGCGCGAGAAGGCCACGTCCAACATCTGCACCGCGCAGGTGCTGCCGGCCGTGGTGGCGAGCATGTACGCCGTGTACCACGGCCCGCAGGGGCTCAAGCGCATCGCTCAGCGCGTGGCCAGTTTCACCGCAGTGCTGGCGCAGGGCCTGGCAAGCCTGGGCTGGGCGACCACACACGACACCGCCTTCGACACCCTGGAAGTACGCACGGGTGAGCAGACCGAAGCCTTGCTGGCTGCCGCCGTGGCCGCCGGCATGAACCTGCGCCGGGCCAGCGCAAGCACCGTCGGTATCTCGCTGGACGAAACCACGACGCGAGAGCACGTACAAGCCCTGTGGCAGGTCTTCGCCCAGGGCCGCCCCCTGCCCTCTTGGGACACGGCCGAAAAGGGCGTCGCGCCACTCATTCCGCAGGCGCTGCGCCGCACCAGCCCCTATCTCACCCACCCTGTCTTCAATACCCACCACTCCGAGACGGAGATGCTGCGCTACCTGCGCAGCCTGTCGGACAAGGACCTGGCGCTGGACCGCACGATGATCCCCCTGGGTTCGTGCACGATGAAGCTCAACGCCACCAGCGAGATGATCCCCATCACCTGGCCGGAGTTTGCGCACATCCACCCCTTTGCACCGCAGGACCAGCTGCAGGGCTATGTGCAGCTCAACGAGCAGCTGTGCGCCTGGCTGAGCCAGGCCACGGGCTACGCCGGCATCAGCCTGCAGCCCAACGCCGGCTCGCAGGGCGAATACGCCGGGCTGCTGATCATCCAGGCCTACCATGAGGCGCGCGGCCAGGGGCACCGCAACATCTGCCTGATCCCGGAATCGGCCCACGGTACCAACCCGGCCTCGGCTCAGATGGCCGGCATGCAGGTGGTGGTGACCAAGTGCGACGCCGATGGCAACGTCGACCTCGACGACCTGCGCGCCAAGTGTGAGCAGCACAGCGAGCGCCTGGCCTGCGTGATGATCACCTACCCGTCCACCTATGGTGTCTTCGAGACGCGGGTGAAGGAACTGTGTGAGCTGGTGCATGCCCATGGGGGGCGCGTCTATGTGGACGGCGCCAACATGAACGCCCTGGTGGGCGTGGCCGCACCGGGCGAATTCGGCGGTGACGTGAGCCACCTGAACCTGCACAAGACCTTCTGCATCCCGCATGGCGGCGGCGGGCCCGGCGTGGGCCCGGTGTGCGTGGTGGCCGACCTCGTGCCCTTCCTGCCGGCGCACCGCAGCGCGGGCCTGGGCAGCGAGGCCCAGGTGGGGGCAGTGAGCGCTGCGCCCCTGGGCAACGCAGCCGTGCTGCCGATCTCCTGGATGTACATGCGCATGATGGGTGCCGAAGGCCTGAAAGCCGCCACCGAAACCGCGATCCTCAGCGCCAACTACATCGCCGCCCGCCTGGACGGCCCCTATGAGCTGCATTTCAGCAGCAACGTGCCGGGCATCAAAGGGGGGGGTGTGGCCCACGAGTGCATTCTGGATCTGCGCCCGCTGAAAGAGTCCAGCGGCATCACGGCCGAGGACGTGGCCAAGCGCCTGATCGACTATGGCTTCCATGCCCCCACGCTGAGCTTCCCGGTGGCCGGCACGCTCATGGTCGAGCCCACCGAGAGCGAATCACTGGCCGAACTGGACCGCTTCGTCGAAGCCATGCTGGCCATCCGCGAGGAGATCGCCAAAGTCGAACGTGGCGAATGGCCGCGTGAGGACAACCCGCTGAAGAATGCGCCGCACACGGCCGAGAGCCTGCTCAAGGCCGAGTGGAACCATGCCTACACGCGCGAGGAGGCCGCCTATCCGTTGGCCAGCCTGCGCCGCCAGAAGTATTGGCCGCCGGTGGGCCGGGTGGACAACGTCTATGGCGACCGCAACCTGTTCTGCAGTTGCGTGCCCTTGAGCGAGTACCAATAAGAAGACCGTCATGAAACAGCATTTCGCCAGCGACAACTACGCGGGGATGTGCCCGGAGGCCACGCATTGGTTCATGGAAGCCAATGCCAGTGGCCACCAGCCCGGTTACGGTGAGGACATCTGGACCCAGCGGTCCACCGACAAGATCCGCGAGCTCTTCCAGACCGATTGCGACGTCTACTTCGTCTTCAACGGCACGGCGGCCAATTCGCTGGCCCTGGCCGCGATGTGTCAGAGCTACCACTCGGTGATCTGCACGCCGGTGGCGCACATCGAAACCGACGAGTGCGGCGGGCCGGAGTTCTTCTCGAATGGTTCCAAGCTGCTGGTGGCCGAAGCCGAAAGCCCGGCCGCCCGGCAGGGCAAGCTCACGCCCGATGCAGTGGAGCAGCTCGTCACCAAGCGCAGTGACATCCACTATCCCAAGCCGAAGGTGGTGAGTCTCACCCAGGCCACCGAACTCGGCACGGTCTATACCGTGGAGGAAGTGCGCGCGATTTCGGCCATTGCGAAGCGGCGCAAGCTCAAGCTGCATATGGATGGGGCGCGTTTCGCCAACGCGGTGGCCGCCCTGGGCTGTCACCCCAGCGAGATCACCTGGCGCGCGGGCGTGGACGTGCTGTGCTTCGGCGGGACCAAGAACGGCCTGCCCATCGGCGAAGCGGTGGTCTTCTTCGACCGGGCGCTGTCCGAGGACTTCGCCTACCGCGTGAAGCAGGCCGGCCAGCTGGCCTCGAAGATGCGGTTCATCTCGGCACCCTGGGTGGGCCTGCTGGAGAACGACGTCTGGCTGCGCAACGCCCGGCATGCGAATGCGATGGCGCAGCGCCTGCATGACGCCATCCGCGACATCCCCGGTGTGCAGGTGCTCCACCCGCCTCAGGTGAACTCCGTGTTCGCCCAGCTGCCGGCCCCGGTCATCGAGGGCCTGTACGCGAAGGGCTGGAAGTTCTATCAGTTCATCGCCGGTGGTGGTTGCCGCCTGATGTGCGCCTGGGACACCACAGCCGAGGCGGTGGATGCGTTTGCCAGTGACCTGCGGCAGCTCTGCCAGCCCTGAACCTCACCCCTCCTGGAGCCCGCCCATGGCCGTCTCGGTCTTCGACCTGTTCAAGGTGGGCATCGGCCCGTCGAGCTCCCACACCGTGGGCCCGATGCGGGCGGCCCGGCTGTTCGTGGAGCGGCTGCGCCACGAGGGTCGGCTCGAGGCCGTGCAGCGCGTGCGCTGCGAGCTGTACGGCTCGCTGGGAGCCACCGGCAAGGGCCACGGCAGCGACAAGGCCGTGCTGCTGGGCTTGGCTGGCCACGAGCCCGACACGGTCGATGTGGACCAGGTGCCGGCGATGCTGGAGGCGATCCGCCAGGAGCGCACACTTGTGCTGGGTGCTACCCATCGCATCGCGCTGAATGAGGCCGAGGATCTGATCTTCCTTCGTCGTCAGTCCCTGCCCTTCCATGCCAATGGCATGCGCTTCCTTGCCTTCGGTGCCGATGGCACGGAGCTGGCCGCGCGCATCTACTATTCGGTGGGCGGCGGCTTCGTCGTCAGTGAGGAGGTGGCTGCCGATGGGAGCCGACAAAAGCGCATCGCGCCTGACACCACCGTGCTGCCCCTGCCCTTCCACAGCGGGGCCGAACTGCTGACACTCACCCGCCGTGAAGGCTTGTCCATCGCGGGCGTGATGCGCGTGAACGAGCGTCACTGGCGTAGCGATTCCGAGATCGATGCGGGGCTCATGCACATCTGGCGCGTGATGCAGGAATGTGTGAACCGTGGCTGCCGTGCCGAGGGCACCCTGCCGGGTGGCTACAAGGTGCGCCGGCGCGCTGCGGCGCTGTACCGCTCGCTCACCGCGCACCCTGAAGCGGCCTTGAAGGACCCGCTACAGGTGATGGACTGGGTGAATCTCTATGCCCTGGCCGTCAACGAGGAAAACGCCGCCGGAGGCCGTGTGGTGACCGCCCCCACCAACGGGGCCGCCGGCATCGTGCCAGCCGTGCTGCACTACTACACCCGCTTCGTGCCGGGCGCCACCGAGGCCGGCGTGATCGACTTCCTGCTCACGGCCGGGGCGATCGGGATCCTCTACAAGGAGAACGCGTCGATCAGCGGCGCCGAGGTCGGCTGCCAAGGTGAGGTGGGCGTGGCCTGCTCGATGGCCGCTGGCGCACTGTGTGCAGTGCTGGGTGGCACACCGCAGCAGGTGGAAAATGCCGCCGAAATCGGCATGGAACACCACCTGGGGCTGACCTGCGACCCGGTGGGAGGACTCGTTCAGATCCCCTGCATCGAGCGCAACGCCATCGCCGCCGTCAAGGCCATCAACGCCGCACGCATGGCCCTGCGTGGTGATGGGGTCCACCATGTCAGCCTCGATCAGGTCATCAAGACCATGTGGGAAACCGGCGCAGACATGAAGACCAAGTACAAGGAAACGGCCCGGGGTGGCCTGGCGGTGAACATCGTCGAGTGCTGAGCGCCCGCAGCGCTGCAGGACCGTTTGGAGTCATCCCGCCTCCCGGTCGCTGCCACCTCATAGTGCAAGCCCCAGGGCGGCATCTGTAATTGCGCGTTAAGCTTCGGGCATGCGACTCCTGCTTGCCGAAGACGATGCCATCCTGGCCGACGCACTGGTTGCCAACCTCGAACATGCCGGCTTCGAGGTGGAAACTGCTGAGAATGGTGCCGTCGCGGAGTACCTGCTCAACCGCCAGCATTTCGACGCGGCCATCCTTGACATTGGACTGCCTCTGGTCGATGGACTGACGGTGCTCAAGCGTGTAAGGATCAGCAAGCCCGCCCAACCCATCCTGGTGCTCACGGCCCTGTGCGATCTGGAGCACCGTGTCGAGGGCCTGAATGCGGGCGCCGACGACTATCTCACCAAGCCCTTCGAGTTTCCGGAACTGGAGGCCCGTGTGCGCGCCCTCCTGCGACGGGCCCAGCCGGGCAGCGCCCCGCTGCTGCAAGCCGGCAGCCTGCAGATGGACCGGGATGCACGACGCGCCACCATCGGTGGCGAGCCGGTGGATTTCTCGCCGCGCGAATGGTCGCTGCTGGAACTGCTGCTGGGCCAGCGTGACAAGGTGGTCACCAAGGAGCAGATCACCCAGACCTGGGGAGGCGAGGCCGCAGCAAAGAGCGAGCCGGCCGGCTCCATCGAGGTCTACATCCACCGCCTGCGCCGCAAGCTGGAGCCTTCGGGCCTGTCGATCCGCACGGTGCGCGGCCTGGGCTATCTGCTCGAAGCGGACGCGAAGGCGTGACCCCTGCGCGATGGAGCGCCCTGCAGGCGCGGCTGGGGCTGGTACCTGGCCGACGGTCGCTGCATCGGCACCTGATGTGGTGGCTGTTCATCCCGCAGCTGGTGCTGTGGATTGCAGCCGCCTTCGTCACCTACAGCGTGGCGGCTCGCTACGCCAACCTCGCGATCGACCGCAGTCTGTACCAGTCGTCCCGGGCACTGGCGCAGCAGGTCAAGCCCATCGACAACGGCTTGATGATCGACTTTCCCAAGGCCGCCCAGGCCATCCTGGAAACCGACCCGGACGACCGCGTCTACTACATGGTGAGCACCCCACCGGGGCAGTTCATCCTGGGCAACAACACGCTGCCGCCCCCGCCGCCCATTCCCGACGTGCAGCTCGACCGGCCCTACTTCTACGATGGGTTGGTCGATGAGGTCCCGGTGCGTGTGGCGGCCTTGTACCTGGCCTATGGGGACCAGGCCTCGCCGCAACGCATGCTGGTGCAGCTGGCCAAGAGCCGCGCCAGCCGCGAGGAGCTGGCGCGGCAGATCCTCATCGACACGGCGTTGCCGCTCTCAGCACTGATCCTGCTGATGTCGCTCATCGTCTGGGGAGGCATCCGTACCGGGCTGGCACCGCTCGCCCGGCTGCAGGCCGTGGTGGAAGACCGTGCACCCAACGACCTCGCCCCGATTGAGCTTGAAGCCGCGCCTCAGGAGGTGCGGGCCCTGGCGCGCGCCGTCAACAGCCTGCTGGCCCAGGTGCACGAGAACGTGAGCACACAGCGCCGCTTCATCAGCAATGCCGCGCACCAGCTGCGCACCCCTCTGGCGGGCCTGAAGTCGCAGGTCGAGCTGGCCCTGTCCGAAGCCCAGGACCCTGCGCTGAAAGCGCGGCTGCAACGCGTGCAGGAGAGTGCCACACGCGCGGCCCACCTGGTGGGGCAACTGCTGATCCTCGCGCGCGCCGAGCCTGAATCGGCCGCAGCCCTGGGGAGGCGCCACTTCGATCTGGGCCGGCTGGTGCGTGAAGTGACCGCGGAGCAGGTGCCCCGTGCTCTGCAGCTGGGGGTGGATCTCGGCGTCGACGACAGCGAAGATGCCGCCCTGGAGATCCTGGGCAATGGCCTGTTGATCCGGGAAGTGCTGGTCAACCTGATCGACAACGCCGTGCGCTACGCAGGCCGCGGCGCCAGCGTCACGGTGCGCAGCCGACGGGTGGACACCCAGGCCGAGGTGGTGGTGGAAGACGACGGGCCAGGGCTGCCTGCCGAGGCAGGGCCCGATGCGCACGAGCGCGTGTTCGAGCGCTTCGTGCGTGCCAGCCACGACAGCCAGGGCTGCGGCCTGGGCCTGGCCATCGTCAGAGAGATCGTCGAGCGCCACGCCGGGCAGGTGCACCTGGAGCCGGTGCAGCCGCACGGCCTGCGGGCGGTCGTGCGTCTACCGCTGGCGACGAGCTGACCAGAGCTTCCACAACGGGGGCACCACCAGCAGCAGCGCGGCCATCACCAGCAGGGTGGCCGAGATCGGGCGAGTGACAAACGTGCTCCACTGTCCCTGACTGATGGTGAGCGCCTGGCGCATCGACTGCTCCATCATCGGACCGAGGATCAGCCCCACCACGAGGGGCGCCACCGGGAAGTCGAAGCGCCGCATCGCATAGCCGATCACGCCGAAGACATAGAGCAGGGCCACATCGAACAGCGAGTTGCTGGCGCCATAGACCCCGATGGTGGAGATCACGATGATGCCCGCATACAGGAGCGGCACCGGGATGGACAGGAGCTTGACCCACAGTCCGACCAGCGGCAGGTTGAGCAGCAGCAGGATCACGTTGCCGATGTACAGGCTCGCGATGAGCGTCCACACCAGGCTGGACTGGGAGGTGAAGAGCGTGGGGCCAGGCTGCAGGCCATAGCTTTCGAAGGCCGAGAGGATCACGGCCGCGGTGGCCGACGTCGGAATGCCCAGCGTGAGCAGGGGCATCAGCACGCCAGCGGCCGAGGCGTTGTTCGCAGCTTCCGGGCCGGCCACCCCCTCGATGGCCCCGTGGCCAAACTCCTCCTTGTGCTTCGACAGCTTTTTTTCGGTGTAGTACGAGAGCAGCGTGGGCAGCTCGGCGCCGCCGGCGGGCATCGCCCCGATGGGAAAGCCGAACCCCGCGCCGCGCACCCAGGGCCACCAGGAGCGCTTCCAGTCCTCGCGCGTGAGCCAGACCCGGCCCTGGACCTTGAGCACTTCACCCTTGCCCGCCCGGCCCTGCCAGGCCAGGTAGAGCGCCTCGCCCACGGCAAACAGACCCACCGCCACGGCGGTGAACTCGACCCCATCCAGCAGCTCCGCCTGCCCGAAGGTGAAACGCGGCTGCCCGGTCTGAAGGTCGATGCCCACCATCCCCGCCAGCAGGCCCAGGCTCAGCGCAATCAGGCCACGCAGCACCGAACTGCCCAGCACCGCAGAGACGGCCACCAGCGACAGCACCATCAGGGCGAAATAGTCGGCAGGGCCAAAGCGCAGCGCCATCTCCACCACCCATGGCGCCACGAAGGTGAGCGCAAGCGTGGCCAGCGTGCCCGCCACGAAGCTGCCGATGGCCGCCGTGGCCAGGGCCGGCCCGGCCCGGCCCTTCTTGGCCATCTTGTAGCCTTCCAGGGCCGTCACCACCGTGGCCGATTCCCCGGGCGTGTTGATGAGGATGGAGGTGGTCGAGCCGCCGTACATGGCGCCGTAGTACACGCCAGCAAACATCACGAACATCGCCGCCGCGGGCACCTTGTAGGTGAGGGGCAGCAACAGCGCAATGGTGAGTGCAGGACCAATGCCCGGTAGCACGCCCACCATGGTGCCCAGCAGGCAGCCCAGGAAGCCATACAGCAGGATCTCGGGCTGCAAGGCCGCAGCGAAGCCGCCCATCAGGGCTGCGAAAGTGTCCATCGGTCAGGTCAGGAAGGGCACGAAGGGGCCAAGCTGCACCCCGAGCTGCCGGTCGAAGAGATACCAGATCGCGAACGAGAACAGCAGCGCGACGATCAGGTCACGGGCCCAGCGCCGGCTGTCGAAAGCGCGCGCGATGCACACGAAGGACACCACGCCGGCCAGGCCGATGCCCAGCAGGGGCGTGAGGGCCAGCAGCGCGGCCAGGCCACCGACCATCCAGGCCACCCGGGCATGCCGTCCGGGCAAGGGTGATTCATGCGGGTCATCGACCGCATCACCGCTGCGCCCCAGCAGGCTGAAGACCAGGTAGAGCACCGCGAGGACGCCCAGCACGATCACCAGGGCGCGCGGCATCACGGCCGGTCCGACCGCCGCGAACGCCGGTGGGTCGGGGATCACCTCCACCTGCCATACCCCCAGGACCACCAAGGCGACCAGCGCCAGCCCCATGCAGACGGGGCCGGGGCGAGGGCGCAAGGGCGCCGTCATGCCAGGCCCAGGTCCTTCATGACCGCTTCCGTGGCGGAGATGTCGGCCGCCAGCATCTGGCCGAAGGCATCGCCTGTCAGGAAGACGTCGGTCCACTTGCGCTGGTCCAGCACCTCTTTCCAGGCCGGCGCCGCGTGCATGCGGGTGAGCAGGTCCACCAGCGCCTGCCGCTGCGAAGGCGTGATGCCCGGTGCGCCGAAGACGCCACGCCAGTTGGCAGCCGTCACATCGAGCCCCTGCTCCTTCAGGGTGGGCACATCCACGCCGGGAATGCGCGCATTACCCGACACCGCCAAGGGGCGCAGCCGCCCCGCGCGAATGTGTTCCGCAAACTCCGAGTAGCCCGAGATGCCCGCGGACACCTGGGCACCCAGCACCGCCGCCGTGGCGGGGCCACCACCGGCAAAGGCCACATAGGCCGCTTCGCGCGGGTTCTTGCCCAGCGCACGCAGGATGAGGCCCAGCAGCAGGTGGTCAGTTCCCCCCGAGGAGCCACCGGCCACGCTCACGGCCTTGGGTTCGGCACGCAGCGCATTCTCCAGATCCTTCCAGGTCTTGTGGGGGCTGCTGGCCGGCACCACGATGACGCCGGCTTCTTCGGTCAACCTCGCCAGCGGCGTCACATCCTTGATCGTCACCGGGCTCTTGTTGGCGATGCCCCCGCCCACCATCACCGAGCCTCCGACCATCATCGCGTTGCCCTGTCCCCTGCGCTGGTTGACGAAGCGGGGCAAGCCCACCATGCCAGCAGCGCCGCCCACATTCTCGAACTGGAAGCTCCCCACGAGGCCTGCAGCCTTGCAAGCGGCTTCAATGGCACGCGCCGTGCCGTCCCACCCCCCACCGGGCGCCGCCGGCACGAACATCAGGATCGATTCAAAGGCCTGCTGGGCCCAGGCCAGGGGGCTGAGCCCACCCAGCACAGGGGTCAGGCCGGCAGCGACAACGACGCGACGGCGATTCAAGTCCATGGGAGTCTCCGAAACGTTTCTGTTGGAAGGGAAGGCAGGCACGCTGCTTCGCCTTGGCACATTTCGAGAGTAATTCCAGCGTCTGTGGCTGGCATCAGCGTTTGCGCGGGGTTGGGGCTCCCGCCAGGCACGGGTAAACACTTATTAATGCTGTATGGATGTTTGTTTAATTATTTCTTAACATTCCACCACGGCGCACCCGTATCCACCCTCGCGCCGGATCCACCACACAAAGAGGAGCATCGACATGAGCTTGACCCGTCCCCTGACCCGCCGCCGCATCGCGCGCACACCCCTGAAGGCCCTGGCTCTGGCGGCCGCGCTCGTCACCGGCGTCGCCGCCCACGCCGGCGAGGTGGAGGTTCTGCACTGGTGGACCTCCGGCGGCGAAGCGAAGGCCGCCACGGCCCTCAAGGGCCAGATGCTCAAGCTGGGCCACACCTGGCGCGATTTCGCGGTGGCCGGCGGTGGTGGCGACTCGGCGATGACGGTGCTCAAGTCGCGCGTCGTCTCGGGCAACGCGCCGGCCGCGGCCCAGATCAAGGGCCCGTCCATCCAGGAATGGGCCCGCGAGGGTGTGCTGGCCAACATCGATGACGTGGCCAAGGCCAACAACTGGGATGCCCTGCTGCCCAAACCCATCGCAGACGGCCTGAAGTACAAGGGCAGCTACGTGGCCGCGCCCGTGAACGTGCACCGAGTGAACTGGATCTGGGCCAACCCGGCCGTGCTGGCCAAGGCGGGCGTGAAGCTGCCCACCACCTGGGATGAATTCTTCACCGCGGCCGAAGCGCTGAAGAAAGCTGGCGTGATCCCGGTCGCCCATGGCGGCCAGAACTGGCAGGACTTCACCACCTTCGAATCGGTCGCGCTCGGCGTGGGCGGAGTGGACTTCTACAAGAAGGCCCTGGTACAGCTCGATCAAGGCGCACTCAAGAGCCCGACGATGGAGAAGGTGCTCACCACCTTCAAGCGCATCAAGGACTACACCGACCGCAACGCCCCGGGACGCGACTGGAACCTGGCCACGGCGATGGTCATCAACGGCCAGGCCGGCATGCAGCTCATGGGCGACTGGGCCAAGGGCGAGTTCATCGCCGCGGGCAAGGTACCGGGCAAGGACTTCGTCTGCGCAGCCGCCCCCGGCACGGCCCAGGCCTTCACCTACAACGTCGACAGCTTCGCGATGTTCAGGATCAAGAATGAGGCGAACGTGAAGGCGCAGAAAGACCTGGCCGCAGCCCTCGTGTCGCCCGAGTTCCAGGAGGTCTTCAACCTGAACAAGGGTTCCATCCCGGTGCGTCTGAACATGGACCTGTCCAAGTTCGACGACTGCGCGAAGCTCTCGGCCAACGACTTCGTGGCCTCGGCCAAGTCGGGCGGCCTGGTGCCGTCGATCGCCCACGGCATGGCCGTGCCTTCGGCCGCGGAGGGGGCCATCAAGGATGCGGTGTCGCAGTTCTGGAACAGCGACCGCATGAGCGCCAAGGATGCGATGGAGCGCATTGCCAGCGCCGCCCGCGCCCAGTGAACCTGCTCCAGGCACCTTGAACGATGGCGGCCGCCGTGTGCACGGTGGCCGCCCCTGATGTTCCTGCTGGATTCCGCATGACCCCTCCCGTCCCCTTGCGAGTGCGCCAGCCCTGGCTGCCGCGCCTGGTGCTCGCGCCGTCCTTTGTGCTGTCGATGATCTTCATCTACGGCTTCATCGCCTGGAACGGCTATCTCTCGCTGTCGGCCTCGCGCTTGCTGCCCAACTACGAGTTCGTCGGGCTCGAGCAATACGCCACCCTCTTCGCCAGCGAACGCTGGTGGGTGGCCATGCGCAACCTCGGGATCTTCGGGGTTCTTTTCATCGGCCTGTCAATGGGCCTGGGCCTGCTGCTGGCCATCCTGCTCGACCAGAAGGTGCGCGCCGAAGGCGCCTTGCGCACCATCTTCCTCTACCCGATGGCCTTGAGCTTCATCGTCACCGGCACGGCCTGGAAGTGGATCCTCAACCCGGGGCTGGGCCTGGAGCACCTGATGCACCAGTGGGGCTTCGAGAGCTTCCAGTTCGACTGGCTCATCAACCCCGACCGGGCCATCTACACGGTGGTGATCGCCGGGGTGTGGCAGTCGGCCGGCTTCGTGATGGCGCTCTTCCTTGCCGGCCTGCGAGGCATCGACGACAGCATCGTCAAGGCCGCCCAGCTCGACGGCGCCAGCCTGCCCCGCATCTACTGGCGCATCCTCATCCCCAGCCTGCGGCCGGTCTTCTTCAGCACGCTGCTGGTGCTCTCGCACATTGCCATCAAGAGCTTCGACCTGGTGATGGCGCTGACCGCCGGTGGCCCCGGCTTTGCCAGCGACGTGCCTGCCACCTTCATGTACACGATGGCCTTCACCCGTGGCCAGATCGGCCTCGGAGCGGCGTCGGCCACCGTCATGCTGGCCACCGTCGCGGCCATCGTCGTCCCTTACCTCTACAGCGAGCTGCGCACGAGGAAGCCGGCATGAAGCACCTGCACCGTTTCTTCCTCCTGGGCGCGCTGGCCTTGTTCGCTGGCCTGTTCCTCGCACCGCTGTATGTGATGGTGGTCACCTCGCTGAAGGACATGGACCAGATCCGCGCCGGCGGCCTGCTCGATCTGCCTTCCGATCCCAGCCTGGCGGCGTGGTCCAAGGCCTGGTCGAGCGCCTGCACCGGCACCGACTGCGGCGGTCTCAAGCCCTTCTTCATGAACTCCATCGCCATGGTGGTACCTGCCGTGCTCATCTCCACCGTGCTGGGGGCGCTCAATGGCTACGTGCTGAGCAAGTGGCGCTTCCGCGGCAGCGAACTGATCTTCGGCCTGATGCTCTTCGGCGTGTTCATGCCCATGCAGGTGGTGCTGCTGCCGATGTCACAGGTGCTGGGCTGGCTGGGACTGTCCACCTCGGTGTGGGGCCTGGTGCTGGTGCATGTGCTGGCCGGCCTGCCCTCCACCACCCTCTTCTTCCGCAACTACTACGTCGGCCTGCCCGACGAGCTGGTGAAGGCTGCGATGATCGACGGGGCCGGCTTCTGGCGCATCTTCTGGCGCATCGTGCTGCCGCTGTCCACACCCATCCTCGTCGTCACGCTGATCTGGCAGTTCACGCAGATCTGGAACGACTTCCTCTACGGCGTGGTGTTCACAGGCGCCGAGGCCAAGCCCGTCACGGTGGGCCTGAACAACCTCGCCAACACCACTGCCAACGTGAAGGAATACAACGTCGACATGGCCGCCGCCATGATCGCCGCCCTGCCCACGCTGGCCGTCTACATCATCGCTGGCAAGTACTTCGTGCGCGGCCTCACCGCCGGCGCCGTGAAAGGCTGATCCCATGGGAGCTCTCTCCATCCGCCAGGTCCGCAAGGCCTATCACTCACTCGAGATCCTCAAGGGCATCGACCTGGAGGTCGAAGCCGGCGAGTTCCTCATCCTCGTCGGCCCCTCGGGCTGCGGCAAGTCCACGCTGCTGGCCATGATCGCCGGGCTGGACCATCCCACCTCGGGCAGCATCCACATCGGCGACCATGACGTGACGCACGCCTTGCCCAAGGACCGGGACATCGCCATGGTGTTCCAGAGTTACGCGCTCTACCCCAACATGACGGTGGCCGACAACATCGGTTTCGCGCTGGAGATGCGCAAGGTGCCCAGGGCCGAGCGTGAGGCCACCGTTGCTCGCGTGGCGAAGATGCTGCAGATCGAGCACCTGCTGCAGCGCAAGCCGGCTGCGCTCTCGGGCGGCCAGCGACAGCGTGTGGCCATGGGCCGCGCTCTGGCGCGCAACCCCAAGCTCTTCCTTTTCGACGAGCCGCTGTCCAACCTGGACGCCAAGTTGCGTGTGGAGATGCGTGCCGAGATCAAGCTTCTGCACCAGCGCACCCGCACGACCACCGTCTATGTCACCCACGACCAGGTCGAGGCGATGACCCTGGGCGACCGCATCGCGGTGATGAAGGACGGCCAGGTCCAGCAGTTCGGCACCCCCGACGACATCTACAGCCGGCCGGCCAACCGCTTCGTCGCCGAGTTCATCGGCTCGCCGGCCATGAACTTCGTCGAGGCCTCGCGCACTGGCGCCCACGAGTTGCAGGCCCACGGACTGGGCCTGGCGCTCACGCCGACCCAATGCCAGGCCCTCCAGGCTCACGGGGGCAGCACCGTCAGTTACGGCCTGCGCCCGGAGGCCCTGCGATTTGCGGCCGAGGGCCTGCCCGGCGAGCTGGGCATGGTCGAGCCCACAGGCCCGGACACCTATGCCCTGGTGGACACCCCCCTGGGCCGCCTCACCGCGCGCGTGCCGGGCAAGGTGCACCAGCGTGTGGGCGAGCGCGTGCATCTGGCCTGGTCGCCGGAGCATTGCCACCTTTTCGACGGACAGACGCAGCAACGCATCGCCTGATACGCTTGCGGGATGCAAGTCTTCCCGCGCTACCGCTCTCCAGCCTTCCTGAAAGAGCACATCTTTCACACCATGGCCTTCTACCACCCGCGCTGCATCGACCGGCGCGGGGGCTACTTCCACTTCTTCCTCGACGATGGCACGGCCTACGACACCGGACACCGCCATCTGGTCAACAGCACCCGGCTGATCTACAACTATGCCCAGGCCCACCTGCACTTCCGTGCGCCCACCTACCTGGACGCCGTGCGCCATGGCCTGGCCTTCCTGCGCGAGGCCCACCTGGACCCGGCCACGGGTCGCTATGCGTGGATGCTGCGCGTGGACGACCATCCCGACGGACGCCGGGAGCACGTGGTGGAGGACGCCTCCCAGTACGCCTACGGTCTGGGCTTCGTGATGCTGGCCTACGCCCATGCGCTCAAGGCCGGCGTGACCGAGGCGCGCGACTGGCTGTCCGAGACCTGGCAGACCTTGAACAGCCTCTTCTGGGACGACACCCACGGTCTGTACGCCGACGAACTCGCTGAAGGTGGCGGCTGGGGCTCCTACCGGGGCCAGAACGCAAACATGCACGTGTTCGAGGCCTTGCTGGGGGCCTTCGAGGCCACCGGTGAGACGCCCTACCTCGACCGGGCCGAACAGATCGCGCGCCGCGTCACGGTGGACCTCGCCGACCAGACCGACGGCCACATCTGGGAGCATTACCGTGCCGACTGGACCCCCGATTGGTCCTACCACCGGGACCGGCCCGACGAGGTCTTCCGACCCTGGGGCTACCAGTTCGGGCACCAGGCCGAATGGGCCAAGTTGCTGCTCACCCTGGACCGTCTTCGCCCGGCATCGTGGCTGCTGCCTCGCGCGCAGGCCCTGTTCGACTTTACCGTGGCCCACGGCTGGGACGAGGACGCCCGCGGTCTGTTCAACCGCATGGCGCCCGACGGCAGCCTGTGCGACGACCACAAGGCCTTCTGGGTCCAGTCCGAGACGGCCACCGCGGCGGCCCTGCTGGGGCACCGCACCGGCCTGGAGACCTATTGGCGCTGGTATGACCGGCTGTGGTCGTACTGCTGGGACTACTTCATCGACCACGAGCATGGCGCCTGGTACCACACCCTCACGCGCGACAACCGCCGCCTGGGTGAGGAGAAGACCCCGGTAGGCCGGCTCGACTACCACACCCTGGGCAACTGCTACGAGATGCTGAGGGTGGTGGCCCCCTGACGGAAGCCACCCGGGCGCGCGACTATTGCCAGTTGCCGCCCGTGCTCACCGATCCGCCACCGGACGGTGTGGTCACGATGCGGTTGCTGCCGCCCTCCCACACCACGTTCCCAGCCCCATCCTTCTTGATGAACTTGTACTGGTAAGTAGTGTTGGCCGGCAGGTCGAGCACCGCGCGCCAGTTGCCGCGCGTCCCCGAACCGGAGATCCAGGTCATCGGCCTGGCGGCCGCCGGCGACCAGTTGCCCAGTGCGCTGTGGTTGCCCACGACGAAGAGGTTCTGTCCCCAGACGGTGTCGGCCGATACGTTGAACGTCACCGAGGCCGTCTGCGGCGGCTGAGTGGCGCCGCCCAGGCGGGCGCCTGCATGGATGGCCGCCGCGCCGTTCGGCCCGGCCGTGAGCGTCACGTACCCGCCGGCATCGACCGTCACCACATTGCCGGTGCACTGGCCGTTGCTGAAGTCCCCCGAGATGACATCGCAATACTGGCCTGCAGGCAGGCTGGTCTTGAAGTTGCGTGTCAGCGCGGCACCTTCGCGGTTGATCACCACGAAGCCCTTGTCACCTCGCCCGAAGGCGATCTGGTTGTTGCCGTTGTCCCACCAGTCGGTCACGGTCCAGTTCGACACCGTGGCGTTGCGGAAAGCCACCATGTTGCCGATGCCGCGCCAGCGATGCTCGCACACCCAGCCGCCGATGCTCTGGCTGAAGCACGCCGGCTGGCTGCCGCCACCGTCCCAGGGGCCACGGGTGGCGCCGCCACTGTAGTGCGGTGGGCCGAAGCTGGTGTCGTAGGCCGTGCTGCGGTTGAAGGCATAGCTCGACATCAGCGCCGGGTAGCCATAAGGCCAGGCCAGCATGAAGATGTTCGCCAGGTCGTAGGTCGCACCGTAGTGGTAGGTGAGGTAGTTGCCGCCACCCCCATGACCCCGCTGCTTGTCGTGGTTGTCGATGAAGGCCACAGCCTTGCTGCTGGACATCAGCCCCCAGGACTCCCCGAAGCTGCGCAACTCGGCCAGGCGGCCGCCGCCGGCGAACTTGCCGAAGATCTGCTTGCCATAGTTGAACTCGGTCACGGTCACCTGGCCGCCGCCGAGCGAGAAGTACTGGTTCGGCTGCACCGCTTCGCCCGCTGCACCGATCACTTCCAGGAACCAGAAGGGGCGGTTCGCACCGGTGCGGCTGTTGACCGCATCGATGATGGCGCCCAGGTCGGTCGGGCTGATGTGCTTGGCCGCGTCCACCCGGAAGCCCTTGACCCCCATGTTGACCAGGCCCACCAGATAGTCGGCGATCTTGCCGCGCACATAGGTGCTGCCGGTGTTCAGGTCCTGCAGGCCCGAGAGTTCGCAGCGCTGCACGTTATTGGCATCACCGTAGTTGGTGATGCCGCACACTGGTTGATGGAAGTCATTGGGACCATAAAGCCCGGGGTAGTTGTGATAGCTCCAGCTGCGCCCGGCGCTCGAGGTGCCACCGGTGCCGCCCGACATATGGTTGATCACGGCGTCCACGTAGATGCCCACGCCGACGGCATTGCATCGGTTGACCATGTCCTGAAACTCGGCGCGCGTGCCGCTGCGGCTGCGGTCCAGGTTGTAGCTCACCGGCTGGTAGCGCATCCACCACGGATAAGGGGCACCGTCCCCGCTGCTCACCCAGTTGTGCTCGTTCGGGGGCGACACCTGCACCGCCGCGAAGCCCTTGGGCCCGAGGAAGGTCTCGCACTCGCGCGCGATGTCGGTCCACTTCCATTCGAAGAGGTGCACGAAAGCCGTGCGCGGCGCGGTCTGGGCCTGGACGGTCGAAGCGCCCAGGGCCGTTGCGGCCAGAGCGAATGCCGCCAGACCCTTTCGGGCCAGGCGTCGCCAGGAAGGGGGCAAAGGGGAAGGCTGCAGCATCGATGTCTCCTGCGGTGCTGGGTGGGTGGGCCGGTGTGGCCGGCCGCGGTTGGGGAATGGGCGGCAAGCTTAGGCAGGCGCACGCCGCAACGCCAGCACCTGAAGGCAGGTACATCGCCGTTACGATGGATTTTTTTGTAAGGACTACAGGCACTACATCGAGCAACGGGCAAAGCGCCGATGTAGTCGATTGAAAGATCAGGGTTTGCCCGCGCGACGTCAGACGGCACTCAGCGCTCGATCTGCGCGACACGCCATGCCGCGAGCGCTGCCAGCATCGCCATCGCTGCTGCGGCCCAGAACACTGACGCAAAGCCCCAGGCCTCGCCGAGCGCTCCTCCGGCCACGCCGCCCACCACACCAGGCAATCCGTAGCCCAGCACGGAATACAGCGCCTGGCCGCGCCCGCGCAGGCGATCGGCGAAATGCCGGTTGATGAAGGCAATGCACACTGTGTGATGAGTGGCAAAGGTGAGCGCATGGCTCACCTGGGCCAGAACCAGCACCGCGAGGCTCGCCCCAAAGGCGGCCGTGGCGCCGAAGCGAAGTGCCGCCACGGCACACACCCCCACCATCCACCACGTCAGCGGCCAGCGCACCAGCCAGCGGCCCTGCACCAGGAACCAGACGATCTCCACCGCCACCGACACCGCCCAGAGCACGCCCACCACGCGCTTGCTGTAGCCCAGCTCGTCCAGGTAGAGCGAGAAGAAGGCATACAGGCCCACATGGGCCAGGATCATGAAAAAGACCGAGACGAAGAACCAGCGCACGGCCGGGCGAGCCAGCACAGGGGCCAGGGGCGGCGCCGGCTCACCCATGTGTTCGCCATCAGTGCCGGACGGCAGACGCCAGCACACCGCCACCAGCGCGCCGAGCAGCGCGACCGTGCCCACTGCAAACCAGGAAAGGCCAAAGCGCTCGAAAACGAAGCCAAAGACCAGCACCGTCACGATGAAGCCCACCGAGCCCCACACGCGCACGCGACCATAGCGGGCCACGTCCAGGCCCTGTGGATTGGTCACCCGCTGAGCCAGCGCAGCCTCCGCCATGGGCATCATCGCGCTGGTGTTGAAGAACATCAGGAAGAGCACCACGCCGACAATCCCGACGGTGGGCGACACCCATTGCGGCATCAGCAACAGGCCCAGGCTGCTGGCCAGGCCCAGGCTCGCGGCCCAACGCATCAGCAGCGCACGCCGGCCGGTGTGGTCGGACAGCCAGCCCCAGCTGTAGGGCGCCATCACACGGGTGAGACTCTGCACGGCCGTGAGCAACCCGATCGCCAGCGAGCCGAAGCCCAGTTCCTTGAGCCACAGCGGCAGGTAGGGGTTGAAGTAGCCGATGAAGCCGAAATACACCGCGGTCAGCGCCGCGAAGGACCACAGGCCCTGCGAAGGCGCGGAGGCGCCGGCGGGAGCCGCCATGGGCGGCCTCAGGCCTGCGGCGCGCGGGCCGGGATCTGCGGGGTGGCCACCGACACGTCGCCGCATTGCGCCCGGTGGCGCAGCGCGTGGTCCATCACCACCAGGGCCAGCATGGCCTCGGCAATCGGTGTGGCGCGGATGCCCACGCAGGGGTCGTGGCGGCCGAAGGTTTCCACCGTGGCCGGCTGGCCCTGCAGGTCGATCGACTGGCGCGGCGTGCGGATCGAGCTCGTGGGCTTGATCGCGAGGTGCACCACCAGGTCCTGCCCCGTGCTGATGCCCCCCAGCACCCCGCCGGCGTTGTTGCTGCGAAAGCCTTGCGGCGTGAGTTCATCGCCGTGTTCGGTGCCCTTCTGGGCCACGCAGGCAAAGCCCGCGCCGATCTCCACGCCCTTGACGGCATTGATGCCCATCATGGCGTAGGCGATGTCGGCATCGAGCTTGTCGAAGAGCGGCTCGCCCAGCCCCACGGGCACGCCAAGGGCCTCGACGCGCAGGCGCGCGCCGACCGAATCACCGGCCTTGCGCAGCGCGTCCATGTAGTCTTCCAGCCGCGCGATGTCGCTCGCATTGGCGGCAAAGAAGGGGTTGCGGGGCACGTGGTCCCAGGACTCGAAGGGGATCTCGATCTCGCCGAGTTGGGTCATGCAGCCACGGAAGGTGGTGCCGTGCTGCTGCGCCAGCCACTTCTTCGCCACCGCGCCTGCGGCCACCATCGGGGCCGTGAGCCGCGCCGACGAGCGCCCGCCGCCGCGCGGGTCGCGGATGCCGTACTTGTGCCAGTAGGTGTAGTCGGCATGCCCAGGCCGGAAGGTCTGGACGATGTTGCCGTAGTCCTTGCTGCGCTGGTCGGTGTTGCGGATCAGCAGGCAGATGGGCGTGCCGGTGGTCTGGCCCTCGTACACGCCTGAGAGGATCTCCACCGCATCGGGTTCGTTGCGCTGGGTCACGTGGCGCGAGGTGCCCGGGCGGCGGCGGTCCAGGTCAGGCTGGATGTCGGCCTCGGACAGGGCCAGCCCGGGCGGGCAGCCGTCGATCACGCAGCCGATGGCCGGGCCGTGGGACTCGCCGAAGTTGGTGACGCGAAAGAGCTGGCCGAAGGTGCTGCCGGACATGGAACCCAAGCGATGAAAGGGCCGGGGCCGCGCCAACGTGGCCGGCCCCGGCGTGTGGAAGATGGCCCGATTTTACGGGCCTGTGCACCTCAGGACGGCTGGGCCGGCTCGTCACCCACGGGCCAGTCGCGGATGTAGGCCTTGAGCATGCGGTTTTCGAAGTCCTGGCTGTCCACCACCGCCTTGGCCACGTCGTAGAAGGAGATCACGCCCATCAGCGTGCGCTGGTTCATGACCGGCATGTAGCGGGCGTGGCGGCCGAGCATCATGCGGCGCACCTCGTCGATCTCGGTTTCCAGCGTGCAGGTCAGCGGGGCCGCATCCATCACCGTGCGCACGATGGTCTGGCCCACCGTGCCGCCGTTGGCCACCACCGCCTGGATGCATTCGCGGAAGGTGAGCATGCCCACCAGATCGCCGTGCTCCATCACCACCAGCGAGCCGATGTCGTGCTCGGCCATGGTCTTCATGGCATCGCCCAGGCGCTGGTCGGGCGACACCGTGAACAGTGTGCCTCCCTTGACGCGCAGGATGTCACTGACTTTCATGGCGGGCCTCCTCTGGCAGGTTCGCGGGTGAGCGGAAACAGGTCGAGGCTTCAATATAGCCCACAATGCCTGTCCACTGGACACGCGAGCACCCCCTGGGCAATCCCGGGTGCGTGCCGACACCTTTGGAGACACCATGCCTGGATATTCCGACCCCGGCTTCGACACGCTGGCCCTGCACGCGGGCAGTGCGCCGGACCCGACCACCGGCGCCCGCGCGGTGCCGATCTACCTGAGCACCTCCTTCGTCTTCGACGACAGCGACCATGCGGCGGCGCTGTTCAACATGGAGCGCGCGGGGCATGTGTATTCACGCATCTCCAACCCCACCACGGCGGTGCTCGAAGAGCGCATCGCCGCGCTCGAAGGTGGCGTGGGCGCCATTGCCACGGCCAGCGGGCAGGCCGCCCTGCACCTGGCCGTCGCCACCCTGATGGGCGCCGGCTCCCACATCGTCGCCAGCACGGCCCTGTACGGCGGCTCGCACAACCTGCTGCACTACACCCTGACGCGCTTCGGCATCGAGACCACCTTCGTGCCCCCGGGCGACCTGGATGCCTGGCGCCGTGCGATCCGACCCACCACCCGCCTCTTTTTCGGTGAGACCCTGGGCAACCCCGGCCTGGACGTGCTGGACATTCCCGCCGTCAGCGCCCTGGCCCACGAACACGGCCTCCCGCTGCTGGTCGATTCCACCTTCACGTCGCCTGCACTGATGCGCCCCATCGACCACGGCGCCGACCTCGTCTACCACTCGGCCACCAAGTTCCTGGGCGGCCACGGCACGGTGATCGGCGGCGTGCTGGTCGACAGCGGTCGCTTCGACTGGGAGGCCTCGGGCCGCTTCCCCGAACTCACCCAGCCCTATGAAGGCTTCCACCAGATGGTGTTCACCGAGGAAAGCAGCGTGGGAGCCTTCCTGCTGCGTGCGCGGCGCGAGGGCCTGCGCGACTTCGGCGCCTGCCTGAGCCCGCACTCGGCCTGGCTGATCCTGCAGGGCATCGAGACCCTGTCTCTGCGCATGGAGCGCCACGTGGCCAACACCCGTCAGGTGGTGAAGTTCCTGGCCGAGCACCCCATGGTGGAATCGGTGGGCTACCCCGAGCTGCCCGGCCATCCCAGCCATGCACTGGCCCAGCGCCTGCTGCCCAAGGGGTGTGGCGCCGTCTTCAGCTTCAACCTGCGCGGCAGCCGCGAGCAGGGCCGCCGCTTCATCGAAAGCCTGCGGCTGTTCTCTCATCTGGCCAACGTGGGGGACTGTCGCTCGCTGGTCATCCACCCGGCCTCGACCACCCACTTCCGCATGGACGACGCCGCCCTGGCGCGCGCCGGCATCACGCCCGGCACCATCCGCCTGTCCATCGGTCTGGAGGAGGCGTCCGACCTCATCGACGACCTGGGCCGGGCCCTGAAAGCCGCCGAAAGAGCCGGGAGGACCGCATGAAACTGCTGGTCCGTGGCCAAGAGGCCTATGCCTACACGGGGGGGAAATCCTTCGACCCCGCCCTGCCCTGCGTCGTGTTCATCCACGGCGCGCTCAACGACCACAGCGTGTTCGCCTTGCAGACCCGCTACCTCGCCCACCACGGCCACGCCGTGCTCGCGGTGGACCTGCCGGGGCACGGACGCAGCGCCGGCCCGGCACTCGACAGCATCGAGGCGCTCGCCGAATGGCTCATCGCCCTGCTCGATGCCGCCGGCGTGACGCGCGCGGCCGTGGTAGGCCACAGCATGGGCTCGCTCATCGCGCTGGAAGCCGCCGCCCGCCTGGGCGAGCGCGCCACCCACGTCGCGCTGGTGGCCACGGCCTATCCGATGAAGGTCTCGCCGGCATTGCTGGAAACCTCGCTCAAGGACCCGAACAGGGCCATGCGCATGGTCAACAGCTTCTCCATCGGCACGATGGCCGCCAAGCCTTCGGCGCCCGGCCCCGGCGCCTGGCTGCACGGTGGCAACCTGGCCCTGATGGAGCACTTGCAGGCCCGCCACGCACGCCAGCACGAGGGCGCCAATCTCTTCCACACCGACTTTTCCGTCTGCGACCGCTATACAGGCGGCCTGGAGGCGGCCCAGCGGGTGCACTGCCCGGCGCTGCTGCTGCTGGGCGCCCAGGACCAGATGACGCCGCCTGCGGCCACCAAGGACCTGGCAGCAGCCTTGAAGGCCCAGGTCACGACCCTGCGCGCCGGGCATTCCCTGATGACGGAGAACCCGGACGGGGTGTTGAATGCCCTCAAAGGCTTTCTCTCCTCGCCCAGGAGTCCGTCATGAGCACCACCTTGCAGGGACAGGGTGTCGACCCGCGCAGCTTCAAGAGCTTCGCCGAGTTCTACCCCTTCTACCTCAGCGAACACAGCAACCGCACCTGCCGCCGGCTGCATTTCGTCGGCTCCACCCTGGCGCTGATCTGCCTGGCAGCGCTGCTGGCCACCGGCCAGCCGCAATACCTGCTCTACGGCCTGCTGGCAGGCTATGGCTTTGCCTGGATCGGCCACTTCGGCTTCGAGAAGAACAAGCCCGCCTCCTTCAAGCGGCCGCTCTACAGCTTCATGGGCGACTGGGTCATGTACAAGGACATCTGGACGGGCCGGATCAAGTTCTGACGCCGCTCACTCCAGCAGTTCCTGGAGTGTCATCCGACCGAACCCGGCCTTGTCCCAGAAGCCGCGCAGGTTGGGGGCCGGATCGAGCAGCAGTTCGGCCACGAGAGGCTGCGCCAGCGTCGTGTCGGGTTCGGCCAGCAGCACATAGCGTGCGCCGCCTTCCTCGTCCAGCCGGCCGACCCAGTCCAGGGCTCGCAGCTTCTCAAGCAACGGCTCGATCTGCAGCGGGTCGGTGCGCAGCCGCTCCGACAAGGCTTCCAGACTCATCCCGTGGGCCTGCTGCGAGCGGCTGAGCTGCAGCTCCCGCAGCACCATCAAGGCCAGGTGAAAGCGATGCCCCGGCGTGGCCGGCCGGCGCACCACCTTCATCTGCAGACTGGGGGCGTAGGCCGCGATCACTGCCCCCAGCAGGACCACCACCCAGCCCAGGTAGAGCCAGATCAGGAAGATGGGTACGGTGGCAAAGGTGCCGTACAGCGCGGAATAGGTGGGCACCTTGCCCAGGTACCAGGCCAATGCCGCCTTGGCCAGTTCGAAGCCCGTGGCCACGAAGACCCCGCCGGCCAGGGCGTGCGGCCAGCGCACGTAGGTGTTGGGCACGTAGCGAAACAGCCCGGCAAAGGCGGCCACCATGAGGAAGTATTCCAGGGTGTTGAACAGGAACGAAACCGGGGCCGGCAAGCTGCCCACCAGCCCTCGCGAGGCGGTCATCGCATAGGAGGTCAGCGTCAGGCTCACGCCCAGCAGCAAAGGCCCCAAGGTGGCCGCGGCCCAGTACACCAGCACCCGCTGGGCGATCGGGCGCGGTTTGCGCACGCGCCAGATACCGTTCAAGGTGCGGTCGATCGTGAGCATCAGCGAAAGCGCCGTGAGCACCAGTACCACCAGACCGGCCGTTCCCAGGCGGTTGGCGTTGGCCGCAAAGCGCGTCAGCGCCGTCAGCACAGGCTTCGCGATCGCCTCAGGCACCAGGGTCTTGATGAAATAGCTCTCCACCGCCGCCTGGAAGCTGCCAAACATCGGAAACGCCGTGAACACGGCGAGCGTCACCGTGAACAGCGGCACCAGGGCGATCAGGGTCGTGAACGTCAGGCTGCCGGCGGTGAGGCCCAGACGGTCCTCACGGAAGCGTTGGCCCAGGGTTCTGAGGGTGTCGAGCCAGGGCCAGTCTTGCAAGGTGCGGACCAGCTCCGACAGCCGCACGCGCGCCGACGGCAGCAGCTGCTTGGGAAAGTTCATGCCCGGTATCATGCCACCGATGGATCACGTCTCCCGCATCGACACCACACGAGCACTTGCCGTGGGCAGCCTGGTGGGCCTCATCGTGCTGGGCATCGCCTGGGAACTCTGGCTCGCGCCGCTGCGCCCCGGCGGCTCCTGGCTGGTGCTCAAGGTGCTGCCGCTCTTCCTGCCGCTGGCGGGCCTGCTCAAACGGCGCATGTACACCTACCGCTGGGTCAGTCTGCTCGTTTGGGTGTACTTCACCGAGGGCGTCGTGCGCGCCACCTCCGACCGCGGTTTCAGCGCCGTGCTCGCCGGCATCGAGGTGCTGTTGTGCCTGGTGCTGTTCACCGCATGTGCCTTGCACGTGCGCTGGCGGCTGCGCCATGCACGCACGGCCTCCGAAACCTCTCCCGCTCCCTGAATCCCATGAGCCTGCTTGATGATCTGCGTGCCGCCGTCGGCACGGCCCAGGTGCTCACCGAGGGCGATCTCTCGGCCTACGAACTCGACTGGCGCAAGCGATACCGAGGCAAGGCCCTGGCCGTGGTCCGCCCCGGAAGCACGGCGGAGGTGGCCGCGGTGGTCCGAGCCTGCGCGCGCCACGGCGCGAGCCTGGTGCCCCAGGGCGGCAACACCGGCCTGGTGGGTGCCTCGGTCCCCGACGACAGCGGCCGGCAGGTCCTGCTCAGCACCCAGCGCCTGCAGCGCATCCGCGCGATCGACACGGCCAACCTCACGATCACGGTCGAGGCCGGCTGCGTGCTGCAGACCGTGCAGGACGCAGCGGCCGCGAAGGACCTCCTCTTCCCGCTGAGTCTGGCCGCAGAGGGCAGTTGCACCATCGGCGGCAACCTGGCCACCAACGCCGGCGGCACCCAGGTGCTGCGCTATGGCAACGCGCGTGAGCTCTGCCTCGGGCTGGAGGTGGTCACGGCCGACGGCGAGGTGTGGGACGGTCTGAGCGGCCTGCGCAAGGACAACACCGGCTACGACCTGCGCGATCTCTACATCGGCAGTGAAGGCACCCTGGGAGTCATCACGGCCGCCACGCTGCGTCTGTATCCCCGCCCCGTCGCCCGCATGACCGCGCTGGCCGCCCTGCCCTCCATGGACGCCGCCGTGGCTCTGCTGCTGCGCGCCCAGGCCCGGCTGGCGGCCAGCCTCACGGGCTTCGAGGTGATGAACCAGTTCTCGCTCGACCTCGTGCGCAAGCACTTCCCGCAGCTGCCCCAGCCGCTGCCCGCCTCACCCTGGACGGTGCTGATGGAGGCCTCCGACCACGAGTCCGAAGCCCACGCGCGTGCGCTCTTCGAAGCCCTCCTGGAGCAGGCCTTCGAGGACGGCGTCATCACCGATGCCGCCGTGGCCGAGAGCCTGGAGCAGTCCAAGGCCCTGTGGCACCTGCGCGAATCCATCCCGCTGGCCCAGGCCGAGGAAGGGCTGAACATCAAGCATGACATCTCGGTACCGGTCTCGCGCATCCCTGCCTTCGTCGCATCCACCGACGCAGCGCTGGAGGCTCATCTGCCGGGCGTGCGTCTGGTCGATTTCGGCCACCTCGGTGACGGGAACCTGCACTACAACGTGCAAGCCCCTGCGGGGGTGCCTGGCGCGGCCTTCCTGGCCGAGCACGAGGCCCAGGTGAATCGCATCGTGTACGACGCCGTCATGGCACATGGCGGATCCATCTCGGCAGAGCATGGCGTGGGAATGCTCAAGCGAGAGGAACTGGCGCAGCGCAAGTCAGCCGTTGCGCTCGGCCTGATGCGGTCGATCAAGCAGGCGCTGGACCCGCACGGGCGCTTCAACCCGGGGCGACTGCTCGTTCCCTGAGGGATACTTACTGCACCGGCCCATCCAGATCGGCCGGGACGGGCAGCGCAAGCACCTCGATGCCCTCCTCGAGCAGGGCCTCGGTGTCCTCTCGAGACGCCCGGCCCCGGATGCCCCGGGTGGGGCTTTCGCCGTAGTGGATGCGCCGGGCTTCCTCGGCAAAGCGTTCGCCCACGTCCTCGGTGTGCGCCAGCACATGACGCACGGCACGCATCCACAAGGCTTCCGGGGTGTCGGCCTGGGGCTTGGGCGCCGCCGCGGGGGCCGGTTCGCTGGCCCCCAGATTCAGGCGTGGCGCGCTGGGCAGCTTGTCCACGTGCGCATCGCCGCACAGAGGGCAGGTCACCAGCCCACGTGACAGCTGGGACTGGAAGTCCTCTTCGGAGCCGAACCAGCCTTCGAAGCCGTGGCCCTGGGCACAACGCAGGTCGAACACCTTCATGGGGTCGATGATGCCCGATCCGCGCCGGATGCGCTGCGCCAGGTCAATGGCCAGCGCCCAGCCTGCCAGTTCTGCCACCACAGCAGGCCGATGAGCGTCTTGGCGTCGGTCACCTCGCCGCGGGCCACAGCATCCTCGAGCTCACGGGGGGTCGCGTGGAAGACTTCCACGAACTCGCCTTCGTCGAGCCGGGCTTCGCCCAGGCTCAGACCCCGGGCGAACCAGACCTCGATACCCTCGTCGGAATAGGCGATCGCGTTGTGGAGGAGGCCCGCATAGGCCCATTCCCGGGCACTGTATCCGGTTTCCTCCTGCAGCTCGCGCACCGCGCACGCCAGGCCGGGCTCGCCAGCATCGAGCTTGCCGGCCGGGAATTCGATCATCACGCGTCCCATCGGATAGCGGTACTGGCGCTCGAGCACGAAACGCCCGTCGTCGAGGATGGGCACGATCATCACGGCGCCCGGATGCATGATGAACTCGCGGTGTGCGTGCGCCCCGTTGGGCAGGCACACCAGGTCGCGGCGCACCGTGAGGAAGCCCCCCTGGTAGACGACCTCATTGTTCAGGCAGGTTTCGCGCAGCGCCTCGTCCCGGGGATCACCGGCCATGACGCCGTCCCTCAGTCGCGGCGCCGGCGCAGGTAGCGCCAGACGAAGCCCGGAAAAGCCAGCGTGGCAAAGAGGCTGGCGGCCACCACATAGAACTCCCAGCCCTGCGGGTGGCGCTGACCCAGCCGCGCCTCCAGGCCCATGCCCAGCAGCAGCACCAGCCCGAAGAGCAGCAGCCACTCGAACAGGCGCCAGCCGAGCCCCTTGGGAGCGCGGACCGGACCCACGATCAGAAGCCGCTCATTGAGAAACGGCAGGTTGGCGGCCACCGCCGCCACGAGCAGGATCACCCAGATCGACGCGGACTGATCCATGCCCTCAGATGCTGAAGGCGCGCACGATGGCCTGCGCGCACAAGGCCATCAGGCCACCCGGCAGGATGCCCAGCACGAGCACCGCCAGACCGTTGGCCGACAGCACGGCCCGGGCCTCGGTCGAGGCCACGATGGGCGAGCGGTCCTCGGCCTCATCGAAGTACATGACTTTCACGACACGCAGGTAGTAGAACGCGCCCACGAGCGAGAGCAGCACTGCAAAAACGGCCAGCCAGATGTAGAGACCCACGTTGGTGGACACCAGCGCCTGCAGCACTGCCAGCTTGGCGTAGAAGCCCACGGTGGGCGGAATGCCCGCCAGCGAGAACATGAAGATCGCCATCACCGCGGCATACCACGGGCTGCGCTGGTTCAGGCCCTTGAGGTCGCTGATCTCCTCGGCCTCGAAGCCCTGCCGAGACAACAGCATGATCAGTCCGAAGCTGCCCAGCGTCGTGACCACATAGGTGACGACATAGAACAGCGCGGAGCTGTAGGAGTTGGCGGCCGACAAGGTGTTGCCATTGACCACGCCGCTGGTCAGGCCCAGCAGCATGAAGCCCATCTGTGCGATGGTGGAATAGGCCAGCATGCGCTTGAGGTTGGTCTGGGCGATGGCTGCGAGGTTGCCCACCACCAGCGACGCCACCGACAGCACCATCAGCATCTGCTGCCAGTCCACCGCCAGCGAGAGCATGCCCTCCACCAGCAGGCGGATGGTGATGGCAAAGGCCGCCAGCTTCGGTGCCCCGGCGATCAGGAGCGTGGCCGCCGTGGGTGCGCCCTGGTAGACATCGGGGACCCACATGTGGAAGGGTGCGGCGCCCAGCTTGAAGGCCAGGCCAGCCACCACGAAGACCACCCCGAACACCAGCACCTGCTGGTTGATCTCGCCCGAGGCGATGGCACGGAACACCTCGTTGATGTCGAGCGACCCGGTGGCGCCGTACATCATCGACAGGCCGTACAGCAGGAAGCCGCTGGCCAGCGCACCGAGCACGAAGTACTTCATGGCCGCCTCGGTGGCCACCAGGTCATCGCGCCGCAGGGCGACCAGGGCGTACAGCGACAGTGACATCAGCTCCAGGCCGAGGTAGATCACCAGGAAGTTGCTCCCTGAGATCATCACCAGCACGCCCAGCAGCGAAAACAGGCTGAGCGTGAAGAGCTCGCCGCCGCGCAGCATGTCTCGCTGCGAGGCATACAGGCGTGCATAGACCAGCGTGACGAAGACCGACAGCGTGGCAAAGAACTTCAGCAGGTTGCCCAGCGGATCATTGACGAACATCCCCTGCATGGCGCGGACCGTCTCGCCGCCCACGTAGTAGCCCATGAAGTAGGCCATCTGCATCGCGGCGACCACGGCCAGGGTGGCCAGCGTCAGCACATAGGTCAGCGTGCGCATCGGGTGCGTCACGAACAGGTCGATCACCAGGATGGCACAGGCCAGCACCAGCAGGACGACTTCGGGGTAGATGGCGATCCAGTTCATCGTGTTCATGGTCGTCGCCCCCTCAGTTCAGTTTGGACATGGCGACGTGCTTGAGCAGGTCCACCACCGAGTGATGCATCACGTCGGTGAAAGGCTTGGGGTAGAGCCCCATCCACAGCACCGCGAGCGCCAGCAGCGCCAGCATGAAGAACTCGCGCCTGTTCAGGTCTTCCAGCGTGCGGACATTGTCGTTGGCCACCTCGCCGAAGTAGACGCGCTTGACCATCCACAGCGTGTAGGCGGCACCGAAGATCAGCGTCGTGGCTGCGGCCATGCCGATCCAGAAGTTCACCTTCACGGCACCCAGGATCACCATCCACTCGCCCACGAAACCGGCCGTGCCGGGCAGTCCGGCATTGGCCATCGCGAAGAGCACTGCAAAGGCCGCGAACTTGGGCATGGTGTTCACCACCCCGCCGTAGTCGGCGATCTCACGCGAGTGCACGCGGTCGTAGAGCACGCCGATGCACAGGAACATGGCGCCCGAGACGAAGCCGTGGGCGATCATCTGCACGATGGCGCCGGAGACGGCCAGTTCATTGAAGAGGAAGAAGCCGAGCGTCACGAAACCCATGTGGGCGATGGACGAATAGGCCACCAGCTTCTTCATGTCCTGCTGCACCAGCGCCACCAGTCCGATGTAAACCACGGCAATCAGTGAGAGCGTGATGATCAGCCAGTCGAGCTCGCGCGCGGCATCCGGCAGGATCGGCAGGGAGAAGCGCAGGAAGCCGTAGGCACCCAGCTTCAGCATGATGGCTGCCAGCACCACCGAACCACCGGTGGGAGCCTCCACGTGCGCATCGGGCAGCCAGGTGTGAACCGGCCACATCGGCACCTTGACGGCAAAGGCCAGGAAGAAGGCACCGAAGAGCAGCATCTGCGCGTCCAGCGGCAGCGGGAGCTGGTGCCAGGTCAGGATGTCGAAACTGCCGCCCGACTTGAAGTACAGGTAGGCCAGCGCCACCAGCATGAGCAGGGAACCCAGCAGCGTGTAGAGGAAGAACTTGAACGCGGCGTACACCCGGCGCGGACCGCCCCAGATGCCGATGATGATGTACATCGGGATCAGGGTGGCCTCGAAGAAGACGTAGAACAGCAAACCATCCAGCGCCGAGAACACCCCGATCATCAGCCCGGAGAGGATCAGGAAGGCACCCATGTACTGGTTCACGCGCTCGGTGATCACCTCCCAGGCCGAGATCACCACCACGATGGTGATGAAGGCCGTCAGCAGCACGAACCACACGGACAGGCCGTCCACGCCCAGGTGGTAGTGCACGTTGAAGCGGTCGATCCACTTCACGTACTCGACGAACTGCATCGCCGAGGTGGAGGTGTCGAAGCCGGTGATCAGCGGCACGGTGATGAGGAAGCTCAGGACCGCACCGGCCAGCGCGATCCAGCGCACCGGGGTGGCATGCTCATCGCGACCGAGGGTCAGCAAGATGACGCCGAAGAGGATGGGCGTCCAGATGGCGAGGCTCAGCAGACTCATGTTGGGGGCACCTCGCTCAGCGGACCAGGAAGGATTGCAGATAGGGCCACAGCTGCCAGGTGACGAGGGCGAAGACGCCAACGATCATCACCAGGGCGTAGTGGTAGATGTAGCCGGACTGCACCAGCCGCACCAGCGAGGCGGTCCAGCCGACCACACGGGCCGAGCCGTTCACCAGCAGGCCGTCGATCACGCCCTGGTCGCCCCCCTTCCACAGACCCTTGCCCAGCAGGCGCGCGCCTGCCGCAAAGATCTTCTCGTTGATCCAGTCCATGTAGTACTTGTTTTCCATGATGCGCACGAGGAAACCCAGGCGCCGGTGCAGCAGGGCCGGGATCTCAGGTTTGACCATGTAGAAGTAGTAGGCCGTCGCCACCCCCGCCACGGCCAGCCAGAAAGGCGCCGTCTGCAGACCGTGCAGCGCCATGGCGGCCGCACCGTGGAAGCCCTCGGCCAGCGCCTTCATCGCGGGGTGCGCATCCGTGTTCACGAAGATGGCATCCTTCAGGAAGTCGCCGAAGAGCATCGGGCCGATCGTCATGAAGCCGATCACCACCGAGGGGACGGCGAGCAGCAGCAAAGGCGCCGTCACCACCCAGGGTGACTCATGCGGCTCGTGGTGGCCGTGGTCCTCATCGTGGTGGCCATGGTCATCGGGCGACGGATACGGCTTGTCGTGGAAGCGTTCCTTGCCGTGGAAGACCAGGAAGTACATCCGGAACGAGTAGAAGGCCGTGATGAACACCCCGGCCACCACCGCAAAGGTGGCGAAGCCCGCACCCGGCAAGTTGCTGGCCTCCACCGCCAGAATGATGCTGTCCTTGGAATAGAAGCCCGAGAACAGTGGCGTGCCGATCAGGGCCAGCGACCCCAGCAGCGCGGTGATCCAGGTGATGGGCATGTACTTGCGCAGCCCGCCCATGTTGCGGATGTCCTGATCGTGGTGCATGCCGATGATCACCGAGCCGGCCGCCAGGAAGAGCAGCGCCTTGAAGAAGGCGTGTGTCATCAGGTGGAACACGGCGACCGAGTAGGCCGAGGCCCCCAGCGCCACCGTCATGTAGCCGAGCTGCGACAGCGTGGAATAGGCCACGACGCGCTTGATGTCGTTCTGGATGATGCCCAGGAGACCCATGAAGAGCGCCGTGATCGCCCCGATCACCAGCACGAAGTTCAGCGCGGTATCCGACAGTTCGAACAGCGGCGACATGCGTGCCACCATGAAGATGCCGGCGGTCACCATCGTGGCGGCGTGAATCAGTGCCGAAATGGGCGTGGGGCCTTCCATGGAGTCGGGCAGCCACACATGCAGCGGGAACTGGGCCGACTTGCCCATGGCGCCGATGAACAGGCAGATGCACGCCACCGTCAGCAGCATCCAGTCGGTCCCGGGGAAGCTCAGTTTGGACAGCTCGTCCGCCTGCGCGAAGATCTCGGTGTAGTTCAGCGAGCCGGCGAAGGCAACCAGCAGGCCGATCCCGAGGATGAAGCCGAAGTCACCCACCCGGTTGACCAGGAAGGCCTTCATGTTGGCGAAGATGGCCGTGGGCTTCTTGTACCAGAAACCGATCAGCAGGTAAGACACCAGGCCCACCGCCTCCCAGCCGAAGAAGAGCTGCAGCATGTTGTTGCTCATGACGAGCATCAACATCGAGAAGGTGAACAGCGAGATGTACGCGAAGAAACGCTGGTAGCCCGGGTCCTCTTCCATGTAGCCGATGGTGTAGATGTGCACCATCAGCGACACAAAGGTCACCACGCACATCATCATCGCCGACAGACCGTCAATGAGGAACCCCACCTCCATCTTCAGGTCGCCCAGCACCAGCCATTCGTAGACGGTGGCATTGAAGCGTGCGCCATCGACCGCCACGGCCTTGAGCACCATGGCCGAGAGGATGAAGGAGATCAGCACCCCGAGGATGGTGAAGAAGTGCGCGCCGCGGCGACCAACCACCTTGCCGAACAAGCCCGCGATGATGGCGCCGGCCAGGGGTGCCAAGGGCACCGCGACCAGCATGTTCTGAGAGAGTTGCGACATCTTGTTGTGCCCTGTGCTGCGTCAGCCCTTGAGGGCGTCGAGTTCATCCACGTTGATGGTCGAACGGTTGCGGAACAGCACGACCAGGATGGCCAGGCCGATCGCCGACTCGGCGGCCGCCACCGTCAGGATGAAGAAGACGAAGACCTGTCCGGCCAGGTCCCCCAGGTAGTGGGAGAAGGCCACGAAATTGAGGTTGACGGCCAGCAGCATCAGCTCGATGGCCATCAGCAGCACGATCAGGTTGCGCCGGTTCATGAAGATGCCGATGACCGACATCGCGAACAGGATGGCCCCCAGCGTGAGGTAGTGTCCGAGGGTGATGCTCATGCCTTGCCTCCGGGGGTGGGTTCGTCGCCGCTCGGGGTGCTGGCCGCGGGCGTGTCCACAACCGGCTTGATCTGCAGCACGCGCAGGCGCTGTGCCTTGGTCACCCGCACCTGGTCGGCCGGGTCGATGTAGCGGGAGTCCTTGCGTCGGCGCAAGGTCAGCGCAATGGCCGCGATGATCGCCACCAGCAGCAGGACGGCGGCCACCTGGAGCGGGTAGATGTAGTTGGTGTACATCTCGATGCCCAGCAGCTTGGTGTTGCCCATCTCGATGGCTTCCGGTGTGGCCGCCGGGGCCTCGCGCACGCCAAAGCCTGTCATCAGCACCAGCGCCATCTCCAGCGCGATCAGCACGCCCACGAGACCGGCCACCGGGAAGTGCTTCCAGAAGTTCTGACGCATGGCATCGACATTGACGTCGAGCATCATCACAACGAAGAGGAAGAGCACCATCACGGCGCCGACGTAGACGAGCACCAGCGCAATGGCCAGGAACTCGGCCTGCAGCAGCATCCACACGCCGGCGGCGTTGAAGAAGGCCAGCACGAGGAACAGCGCGGCATGCACCGTGCTGCGCGCCGTGATGACGCGGAAGGACGCGAACAGCAGGACTGCTGAAAACACGTAAAAGAGCGCGCTTAGGGTATCCATGTCTTTGTTCTCGGTTGGCGGGCCTCAGGGCTCCTCCTCGGGGCCCGACCGGCCGGCAGGCCGCACGGGGGGCTTACCGGTACTTCGCGTCCGCCTCCTTGTTGGCCGCGATCTCCTTCTCATAGCGATCCCCCACCGCCAGGAGCATGTCCTTGGTGAAGTAGAGGTCGCCCCGCTTCTCGCCGTGGTACTCGAAGATGTGGGTTTCGACGATGGAATCGACCGGGCAGCTTTCCTCGCAGAAGCCGCAGAAGATGCACTTGGTCAGGTCGATGTCATAGCGCGTGGTGCGTCGCGAGCCGTCATCACGCACGTCGGATTCGATGGTGATCGCCATCGCCGGACACACCGCCTCGCACAGCTTGCAGGCAATGCAGCGCTCTTCGCCGTTCTCGTAGCGGCGCAGCGCATGCAGGCCACGGAAGCGCGGCGACAAGGGTGTCTTCTCCTCCGGAAACTGCACCGTGATATGCGGCGAGAGGAAGTGGCGACCCGTGAGCGCCAGCCCCTTGATCAGCTCCGTGAGCATGAAACTGTTGATGAACCCTTTGAGGGAAGCTACAGCAGACATGGTTGGACCTCGTCAGACTTCCGGTTCAGTTCCAGATGTTCCAGGGCGACTGGATCCACAGACCCACCACCACGAGCCACACCAGGGTCACGGGGATGAAGATCTTCCAGCCCAGGCGCATGATCTGGTCGTAGCGGAAACGCGGGAAGGTCGCGCGCACCCACAGGAAGATGGTGACCAGCACGAAGGTCTTCAGCCCGAGCCAGAGCCAGCCGGGGATCCAGTTGAACAGCGCGCTGTCCACGGGCGGCAGCCAGCCGCCGAAGAACATCAGCGCGGCCAGGGCCGAGATCAGGATCATGTTCGCGTACTCGGCCAGGAAGAACATAGCAAAGGACATGCCCGAATACTCGATCATGTGACCGGCCACGATCTCCGACTCGCCTTCGACCACGTCAAAGGGGTGACGGTTGGTCTCGGCCAGACCCGAGATGAAGTACACCACGCAGATGGGCAGCAGCGGCAGCCAGTTCCACGACAGGAAGTTCAGCCCCATCTCGGCAAAGTAGCCCTGGTCCTGGCTGGTGACGATGGCCGTCATGTTCAGGCTGCCGGTCACCATGAGCACCACCACGAAGGCGAAGCCCATGGCAATCTCGTAGGACACCATCTGCGCCGAGGCGCGCATCGCACCCAGGAAGGCGTACTTGGAGTTCGAGGCCCAGCCCGCAATGATCACGCCGTACACCTCGAGCGAGGTGATGGCCATCAGGAACAGCAGACCGGCGTTGATGTTGGCCAGCGCCACGTCCGGGCCGAAGGGAATGACCGCCCAGGCCGCCAGCGCGGGCATGATGGTCATGATCGGCGCGAGGTAGAACAGGCCCTTGTTGGCCGCCGTCGGCGAGATGATCTCCTTGAAGATCAGCTTGACCGCATCGGCAATCGGCTGGAGCAGGCCTGCGGGGCCGACCCGGTTGGGGCCCGGACGGATCTGCGTCCAGCCAATGGCCTTGCGCTCCCACAGCGTCAGGTAGGCCACGCAGATCATCAGCGGCAGCACCAGCGCCACGATCTTGATCAGGTTCCAGACCACGGGCCAGGCGCCTCCGAGCTGGGCCTGACCGAATTGAGTGAAGGTCTCAAGCATCTGCAGCTTCCTCGATCACGCCTTGCTCAGTTCCACCGGGGCGAACAACGGCCCGAGTTCCGCCGTGGCGGGATGCCCGGTTGGCACGCGCACCGCCTGGGCCGCGAGCGTGGCGTCGCAGCGCACCGGCAACGTGGCCACACCGCCACCGACCTGGACCCGCACGCGATCGCCGTCCTTCAGGCCGAGCTGGCTCCACGCCGAGGTGCTCACCGACACCACCGGTGCACGCGCATCCGCTGTCTGCTGCAGCGCGGGCGCACGGCGCACCAGCACGTCAGTGGTGTAGATGGGCACGTCGGCAATCCGCTCGAACCCGGCGGCAGCGTTTGCCGAAGTGGCGCCAAGCGCGGCGTCATTGTTCAACCGTTGCGCCAGCGTGGTTGTGTCGCCCAGGGCCTGAGCACGCACTTCTTCCGCCGTCTCGAAGCCGAAACCCGGCAGGTCGAGCATCGTGCCCAACACGCGGAGCACCTTCCACGCGGGACGGGTCTCGCCCAGCGGCTTGACCACACCGTAGAAACTCTGGGGGCGGCCTTCAGCGTTGACAAAGGTGCCCGCCGTCTCGCTGAACGGGGCGATGGGCAGCATCACGTCGGCATGGCCCTGCGCGGCCGACTTGAACGCGGTCAGGGCCACGACCATGTCGGCGGATTCGAGCGCGCGGGTGGCACGCAGGGGATCGGCCAGGTCGAGCTGGGGCTCCACATGCAGCAGCAAATAGGCCTTGAGCGGCTGGGCCAGCATGCCGCCGACATCGAGTCCTCCCGGGCCGGGCAGCGCGCCGACCAGCTGCGCCCCGACGCTGTTAGCAGCTTCGCCGAACGAACCCACCGTCGCGCCGGTCTGGGCAGCGATCCAGCCGGCCAGCGCCAGCAGCTGCGAGGCTTGCGGATGCTGGACTGCCGCGTTGCCCAGGAGCACGGCCTTGTGTTCGCCCTGGAGCAGCGAGCGGGCGATGGCCATGGAGGCTTCGTCCGGGGTGGCCGCTACCGGTGCGGAGACACCTTTCTCGGCCGCGACAGCCGCAGCCACGCCCGCGAGCGTCTGCACCCAGGCCGACGGGGCCGCCGTCAGGCCTTGCGCCATGGGCATAAGCCAGTCGTCGTGCACCGCGTGCAGACTGTGGATGCGCCCTCCTCGCTTGACCGCCTGGCGCAGGCGCTGCGCGAAGAGCGGATGGTCCTTGCGCAGGAAAGCGCCAACCACCAGTGCAGCATCGAGGCTGGACAGCGATGCGATGGACCGCCCCAGCCAGCGGGCCTGGCCGGACGGCGCAGCGGAGAAGTCGGCATGGCGCAGGCGATGATCGACATTCCCACTGCCCAGCCCCTTGACGAGCTGCGACAGCAGGTACAGCTCCTCGGCCGTCGCATGCGGACTGCCCAGGGCACCGATGGCGCTGGCACCGTGATCGTTGCGGATCTGCTTCAGACCGTTGGCGACGTATTCCAGCGCCGTCTGCCAGTCGACTTCGCGCCACTGACCGCCTTGCTTCAGCATCGGCACGGTCAGGCGGTCATCGCTGTTGAGCGCCTCGTAAGAGAACCGATCCCGATCGGCAATCCAGCACTCATTGACCTCTTCGTTTTCGAGGGGCACGACACGCATCACCTTGTTGGCCTTGACCTGCACGATCAGGTTGGCTCCAGTGGAGTCATGCGGGCTGATGCTCTTGCGGCGCGAAAGCTCCCAGGTGCGCGCGGTGTAGCGGAAAGGTTTGCTCGTCAGCGCCCCGACGGGGCAGATGTCGATCATGTTGCCCGAGAGCTCGGAATCAACCGTGTTGCCCACGAAGGTGGTGATCTCGGCGTGTTCTCCGCGGTGAAGCATGCCCAGTTCCATCACACCGGCGATCTCCTGCCCGAAGCGCACGCAACGGGTGCAGTGGATGCAGCGGCTCATCTCCTCCATGGAGATCAGCGGGCCCACCTCCTTGTGGAACACCACGCGCTTTTCTTCCTGGTAGCGCGAGGCCGAACCGCCATAGCCCACGGCCAGATCCTGGAGCTGGCATTCGCCCCCCTGGTCACAGATGGGGCAGTCCAGCGGGTGATTGATGAGCAGGAACTCCATCACCGATTGCTGGGCCTTGACGGCCTTGTCGCTCTTGGTGCGCACGATCATCCCCTGCGTCACCGGCGTCGCGCAGGCGGGCATGGGCTTGGGGGCCTTCTCGACGTCAACCAGGCACATACGGCAGTTGGCCGCGATCGAGAGCTTCTTGTGATAGCAGAAGTGCGGCACATAGGTGCCGGCCTTCTCAGCCGCATGCATCACCATGCTGCCTTCAGGCACTTCCACCTTCTTGCCATCGAGTTCGATTTCGATCATGGGTCTTGTCTCTCGCGCTCAGGACGCCAGGGTGTCCGCCGCGGCCACAGGCTTGGCGGCATGGCCCGGGATCAGGGCTTCGAATTCGTGGCGGAAATGCTTGATCATGGCGCGCACCGGCATGGCTGCGGCATCGCCCAGGGCACAGATGGTGCGACCCATGATGTTGCCGCTCACGTTGTCCAGCAGATCGATGTCCTCGGGACGGCCTTGGCCACGCTCGATGCGATCGACCAGGCGCCACAACCAGCCCGTGCCTTCGCGGCATGGCGTGCACTGGCCGCAGGACTCGTGCATGTAGAAGTAGGACAGGCGCTTGAGTGATTCCACCATGGAGCGGCTGTCGTCCATCACGATCACGGCACCGGACCCGAGCATGGACCCCGCCTTGGCGATCGAGTCATAGTCCATCGTGCACTCCATCATGATGTGCGCGGGCAGCACGGGTGCAGACGACCCCCCAGGGATGACCGCCTTGAGCTGACGCCCCTTGCGCACGCCGCCGGCCAGTTCCAGCAGCTTGGCAAACGGCGTTCCCATGGGCACTTCGTAGTTGCCGGGCCGCTCCACGTCGCCCGAAACCGAGAAGATCTTGGTGCCACCGTTGTTCGGCTTGCCGCACTCGAGATAGGCCTGACCGCCATGGCGGATGATCCAGGGCACCGCCGCGAAGGTCTCGGTGTTGTTGATCGTGGTGGGCTTGCCGTACAGGCCGAAGCTGGCGGGGAACGGCGGCTTGAAACGCGGCTGGCCCTTCTTGCCTTCCAGCGATTCGAGCAGCGCGGTTTCCTCGCCGCAGATATAGGCGCCGAATCCATGGAAGGCATGCAGCTGGAAGCTGAAGTTGCTGCCCAGGATCCGGTCGCCCAGGTAGCCGGCGGCGCGGGCCTCCTCAAGGGCCTCTTCGAAACGCTCGTAAACCTCGAAGATCTCGCCGTGGATGTAGTTGTAGCCCACGCTGATGCCCATCGCGTAGGCGGCAATGGCCATGCCTTCGATGACGATGTGCGGGTTGTAGCGCAGGATGTCACGGTCCTTGCAGGTGCCCGGCTCCCCCTCGTCGGAGTTGCACACCAGGTACTTCTGGCCGGGGAACTGGCGGGGCATGAAGCTCCACTTCAGGCCCGTGGGGAAACCGGCGCCGCCACGGCCACGCAGCGCGGAGGTCTTCACCTCGGCGATCACCTGGTCGGGCGTGAGCCCTTCGCCGCCGTCCTGGCCGAGGATCTTGCGCAGGGCCTGGTAGCCGCCTCGGGCCTCATAGTCCTTGAGGCGCCAATTGCTGCCGTTCAAACCTGCATAAATCTGCGGCTGGATATGGCGATCATGGAAACAAGTCTCAAGGCCGGTGGCCTGGAACTTGGACAGGTCAAGGGCCATCACTTCACCCCCTGCTTGGCAGCAGCCTCGAGGTCAGCCAGGAGCGCATCGAGCCGATCGTTGCTCATGAAGCTGCACATCTGGCGATCATTGACCAGCATCACCGGCGCATCGGCACAGGCCCCCAGGCACTCGCATTCCTGCAGCGTCACCAGACCATCGGGCGTGGTCCCGCCGATCTCGATACCCAGGCGCTGAGCCAGATGCTCGGCTGCCGCTTGCCCCCCGCGCAGTTGGCACGGCAGGTTGGTGCAGACGTTGAGCTTGAACTTGCCCACCGGCCGCTGGTTGTACATGTTGTAGAAGGTCGTGACCTCGCGCACGGCCACGGCCGGCATGCCCAGGTACTGGGCCACGCCCAGTTCGGCCTCGGCGGAGACCCAGCCCTGTTCCTGCTGCACGATGGCCAGACAGGCCATCACGGCGGATTGCTTCTGATCGGCCGGGTACTTGGCCACCTCGCGGGCAAAACGCTCGAGCGTGGCCGGTGCAAACTGCATCGGCTGGACCAGTTTGGCTTGGGCGCTCATCGGTCAATCTCTCCGAACACGATGTCCATGGTGCCGATCACGGCCACGGCATCGGCAATCATGTGGCCGCGCGACATCTCGTCCATCGCGGCCAGGTGGGCAAAGCCCGGGGCACGGATCTTCAGGCGGTAGGGCTTGTTGGCGCCGTCGCTCACGAGGTAGATGCCGAACTCACCCTTGGGATGCTCGACGGCAGCATAGGCCTCGCCTTCGGGCACGTGGAATCCTTCGGTGAAGAGCTTGAAGTGGTGAATCAGCTCTTCCATGCTGGACTTCATCTCCACCCGAGATGGTGGCGCCACCTTGTGGTTGTCCGTGATGACGGGGCCGGGGTTCTTGCGCAGCCAGTCCACGCACTGCTGAATGATGCGGTTGGACTGACGCATTTCCTCGACTCGCACCAGATAGCGGTCGTAGCAGTCACCGTTGGTGCCCACGGGCACGTCAAACTCCATGCGGTCATAGACATCGTAGGGCTGCATCTTGCGCAGGTCCCAGGCAATGCCCGAGCCGCGCAGCATCGCGCCGGTGAACCCCAGATTGAGGGCACGTTCTGGGGTGACCACGCCAATGCCCACCGTGCGTTGCTTCCAGATGCGGTTGTCTGTCAGCAGGGTCTCGTACTCGTCCACATGCTTTGGAAAGCGACGAGTAAAGTCTTCGATGAAGTCGAGCAGCGAGCCTTGGCGATTCTCATTGAGCTTGGCGATCGCCTTGGCGTTGCGAATTTTGGAGGGCTTGTACTGCGGCATGCTGTCGGGCAGGTCGCGGTAGACGCCGCCCGGGCGGAAATAGGCCGCGTGCATGCGAGCACCGGACACCGCCTCGTACATGTCGAAAAGGTCTTCGCGCTCACGGAAGCAGTAGATGAGCATGTTCATCGCACCGCAGTCCAGACCATGAGCGCCGAGCCAGAGCAGGTGATTCAGCAGCCGGGTGATCTCGGCGAACATGACGCGGATGTACTGCGCGCGCTCGGGAACCTCGATACCCAACAGCTTCTCGATGGCCAGGCAGTAGGCATGTTCGTTGCACATCATGGACACGTAGTCGAGACGGTCCATGTAGGGCAGCGACTGGATGTAGGTCTTGCTCTCGGCGAGCTTCTCGGTGGCCCGGTGCAGCAGACCGATGTGCGGGTCGGCACGCTGGATGACCTCGCCGTCGAGTTCCAGCACCAGGCGCAGCACCCCGTGGGCGGCCGGGTGCTGAGGGCCGAAGTTCAGCGTGTAGTTCTTGATGTCAGCCATGGTTGCCTCGGGCTCAGTGCAGGCCGCCGTAGTGGTCTTCACGGATCACGCGCGGTGTGATCTCCCGCGGCTCGATCGTCACGGGCTGGTAGATGACGCGGCGCTGCTCGGGGTCGTAGCGCATCTCGACGTGGCCCGTGGTGGGGAAGTCCTTGCGGAACGGGTGGCCAATGAAGCCGTAGTCGGTGAGGATACGGCGCAGATCCAGATGACCCTCGAACACGATGCCATACAGATCGAAGGCTTCGCGCTCGAACCAGTTGGCAGAGTTCCAGATCTCATTGACCGAAGCCACCACCGGCAGGTCGTCGTCCGGGCAGAAGGTGCGCACGCGCAGCCGCCAGTTGTGGGTGACCGACAGCAGGTGGCAGACCACGGCATAGCGCAGCCCCTCATGCCTGCCGTCGCCATAGGTGCTGTAGTCGACGCCGCACAGGTCGATCAGCTGCTCGAAACGCAAGGCGTCGTCGTCACGCAGGCGGCGGCAGACCTCGAGGTAATCGGACGAGGACACCACCAGGGTGAGTTCACCGCGATCGCGCTGGAGCGAACGGATCTGGCCACCCAGACGGGCCTCGATCGCGCTTTGCAGGGTGTCGAGTCGGGTCATGGCAGCTTCTCTCAGCGGGCGATGGTGTTTTCGCGACGAATCTTGGACTGCAGCTGCAGGATGCCGTAGAGCAGCGCTTCCGCAGTGGGCGGGCAACCAGGAACATAGACATCGACCGGGACGATGCGGTCGCAACCACGCACGACGGAGTAGCTGTAGTGGTAATAGCCGCCGCCGTTGGCGCAGGAGCCCATGCTGATCACCCAGCGCGGCTCGGCCATCTGGTCGTAGACCTTGCGCAACGCCGGGGCCATCTTGTTGCACAGCGTGCCCGCCACGATCATCAGATCAGACTGACGAGGGCTGGGGCGGAACAGCATGCCAAAGCGGTCAATGTCGTAGCGCGACGCGCCCGCATGCATCATCTCGACGGCGCAGCACGCCAGGCCAAAGGTCATGGGCCACAGCGAACCGGTCTTGGACCAGTTGATCAGCTTGTCCGCCGTGGTGGTGATGAAACCTTCCTTGAGAACGCCTTCGATACTCATGACTGCACTCCTTGGTCATTCCCAATCCAGGGCGCCCTTCTTCCACTCGTAGATGAAGCCCACCACGAGGATGCCCAGAAAGACCATCATGGCCCAGAAGCCCACAGGTCCGATCTCGCGCAGGGCCACCGCCCACGGGAAGAGAAAGGCGATTTCCAGGTCGAAGAGGATGAAGAGGATGGCCACCAGGTAGTAGCGCACATCGAACTTCATGCGCGCGTCCTCGAAGGCCTCGAAGCCGCACTCATAGGGGGAGTTCTTTTCGGGATCGGGCCGGCGAGGCCCCAGCACGAAGCCCAGCACCTGAGGCGCGACGCCCATCGCGACGCCGACCAGGATGAAGAGGATGACGGGGAGGTACTGGTCGAGAATCATAGGCCTTGCGTCGCTTGGGTCATCGGTCTGTGTGTCCTGGCTGCGCCGTGTCGGTGTCGTCCGGCCTTTGCCGCAAGCGGCAAAAATAAGGCGCGCTGCCCCCAGCGGAAACCGCTGCTTTCAGCACGCCCGATTTCCCCGAGGCCGCCCGTGAAAACCGGACCCAGGGTCGACAGGGCACCGGATGAGAACCCTGCCGAAGATGCATTGAGTGGTGCCGACGGCGAGACTCGAACTCGCACAGCTTTCGCCACTACCCCCTCAAGATAGCGTGTCTACCAATTCCACCACGTCGGCACTGAACATTCACACAAGCCGTGTACGACCCGAGTGCATGCATCAATCGTTCAGTTTCGCTGCGCAAACCACCCATGGTGTCTGAGGGGAGTGGCTTGCTACACAGACATAAATTCTAACTCGAAAAGCAGGGTTATCTCCAAGTGTTGCAGGTCCTCTTTTCAGAGTGTCCTTGGCTTGGCGCAAACCCCGCCGCTCTACCGCGCCACTCAGTTGCTCGCGGGGATCTGACCGGCACCACCGGAGGGCTCGGAAGCCGACGGCGCAACCGAGGGTGCACCGGGGATCTGCGCAGCGCCGGGCGCCACCGGCTGGTCGAGCACACTGCCCCCCCCGCCCGACGCAGCATGCGGCGTAGCGTTCGACAGATAGGCCAGGGCCAGGGTGCAGGCGAAGAAGATCGTGGCGCACACCGCGGTCGTGCGCGACAGGAAGTTCGCACTGCCTGTCGCGCCAAACAGGCTGCCCGAAGAGCCGCCGCCAAAGGACGCCCCCATGTCAGCGCCTTTGCCATGCTGGACCAGCACCAGGCCGATCATGGTCAACGCGGCCAGCAACTGCACCACAAGGATCAGGGTGGTCATGAACTGCATCAGTGTTCTCCAGTGATTCAAGAGCGCACGCTCAGAGCGCTGCGCGGCAGATGGCAACGAAGTCGGCAGCCTTCAGCGAGGCACCGCCGATGAGCCCGCCATCGATGTCGGGCTGCGAGAAAAGGCTGGCAGCGTTCTCAGGCTTGACGCTGCCGCCGTAGAGGATGCGCATGCCATCGGCGTGCGGCGTGGCCGCCTTGAGCTGGGCACGCAGCACCGCATGGACAGCCTGGGCTTGCTCCGGCGTGGCCGTACGCCCCGTGCCGATGGCCCAGACCGGCTCGTAGGCCACCACCATCTGAGGGACACAATGACCCAAGGTGTGAATCACGGCCGACAACTGGCGCTTGACCACGGCTTCCGTCTGTGCGGACTCGCGCTCAGCCAACGTTTCACCCACGCAGACCACAGGCGTGAGACCCTTGCTGACCACCATGCGGGCCTTGTCGGCGACGAGCTGATCCCCTTCACCGTGCAGGCTGCGGCGCTCCGAATGTCCCACGATGACATAGCGGCAGCCGAGGTCGGCCAGCATCGCCGCCGACACCTCGCCGGTGTAGGCGCCCTGCTCATGTGCGGAGCAGTCCTGCGCACCCAGCGCGATGTGACTGCCCTGCAAGGCCAGCACGCAGGCTGCCAGATAGGGATAAGGCGGGCACACGGCCGTGTCGCACACGAAAGGCTCGGCCGCACGCAAGCCGGCCAGCAGCTCGGCGTTGGCCGCCAGACTGCCGTGCATCTTCCAGTTCCCGATGACAAGTTTGCGTCGCATGCAGGGGCTCCACGCGGACAAAGCCACAAATTTTATGAGGAGACGCGCTCGGCCGACGTCCACACCAGGGCAAGCTTGCCGATGTGCTGGTTGGACTCCATCAACGCATGCGCCTGTGCCGCCTCGGCCGGATCGAAGGTGCGAAACACCACGGGCACGATGCGCCGCGCAGCCAGCAAGGGCCACACACGCTCGCGCAGTTCGCGAGCGATCTGCGCCTTGAAGGCCACCGGCCGGGGACGCAAGGTCGAGCCCGTCACGGTGAGGCGACGGCGCATCAGGGCGTTGAGGTCCAGCTCGGACTTGGCACCCCGCTGCAGGGCGATGATGACCAGTCGGCCGTCGTCGGCCAGGCAGGTGATCTCGCGCGGCAGATAGTCGCCAGCCACCATGTCGAGGATGACGTCGGCACCCCGGCCATCCGTCAACGCGCGCGTACGCTCGGCGAAGTCCTCGGTCTTGTAGTTGATCGCGTGATCGGCCCCGAGCTTCAGGCAGGCAGCACATTTGTCGTCGGAGCCCACCGTGGCGATCACGGTGGCACCGAAGGCCTTGGCCAGCTGAATGGCTGTGACGCCGATCCCGCTGGTGCCTCCCTGCACGAGCAGGGTTTCCCCAGGCTGCAGGCGGCCGCGCTGGAACACGTTGGACCACACCGTGAAGAAGGTCTCGGGCAGACCGGAGGCTTCAACGTCGGACCACCCCTCAGGCACCGGCAGGCACTGGGCGACTGGTGCTACGCACAGCTCGGCGTAACCGCCGCCCTGCACCAGGGCACAGACGCGGTCGCCCACCTTGAGACCGGCTTCAGACAAGGCCTGAGCGTCGCCGGCCACGATCTCGCCAGCCACTTCCAGGCCCGGCAGATCGGAGGCTCCCGGCGGCACGGGGTAGAGGCCCTTGCGCTGCAGCACGTCGGGCCGGTTCACACCGGAAGCCCCGACGCGGATCAACACCTCGCCCACCCCGGCGACGGGGTCGGGGCGTTCGGTCAGGCGCAGCACCTCGGGTGCGCCGTACTCGACGATCTCAACCGCTTTCATGGTCGGATGACGGACGCCAGCGCCCGGCTCACTGCTGCTGTTGTTGCTGCTGCTGTTCCTGGGCCTCGCGCTCGCCGGCAGGAGCCCGCTCGGCCAGAGCCTTCATCGACAGCTTCACGCGGCCCTTCTCGTCGGTCTCGAGCACCTTCACGCGCACGATCTGGCCCTCTTGCAGGTAGTCAGTGACCTTGGCCACACGCTCATGGGCGATCTGGCTGATGTGCAGCAGGCCGTCCTTGCCCGGCAGCAGGTTCACCAGCGCACCGAACTCGAGGATCTTGGTGATCGGGCCTTCGTAGATCTTGCCCACCTCGACTTCGGCGGTGATCTCCTCGATGCGCTTCCTGGCGATCTCGGCCTTCTCGCCATCGGTGGAGGCGATGGTGATGGTGCCGTCCTCGGCGATGTCGATCTGGGTGCCGGTCTCTTCCGTCAGGGCGCGGATGGTGGCGCCGCCCTTGCCGATCACGTCCCGGATCTTCTCCGGGTTGATCTTCATGGTGTACAGGCGCGGTGCGAACTGCGACACCTCGGTCTTGGCGCCACCGACCGCTTCGACCATCTTGCCCAGGATGTGCATGCGCGCTTCCTTGGCCTGCGCCAGCGCCACCTGCATGATCTCCTTGGTGATGCCTTGGATCTTGATGTCCATCTGCAAGGCCGTCACGCCCTCGGTCGTGCCGGCCACCTTGAAGTCCATGTCGCCGAGGTGGTCCTCGTCACCCAGGATGTCGGTGAGCACCGCGAAGCGGTTGCCTTCCTTGATCAGGCCCATGGCAATGCCGGCCACATGTGCCTTCAGGGGCACACCGGCGTCCATCAGGGCCAGGCAGCCGCCACAGACCGAGGCCATCGAGGACGATCCGTTGGACTCGGTCACCTCGGACACCACGCGCATGGCGTAGGCGAAGTCTTCCTTGGACGGCAGCACGGCAACCAAGGCGCGCTTGGCCAGGCGGCCATGGCCGATCTCGCGACGCTTGGGGCTTCCCACGCGGCCCGTCTCGCCGGTGGCGAACGGGGGCATGTTGTAGTGCAGCATGAAGCGGTCGGTAAACTCGCCGCCCAGCGCATCGATCTTCTGCGCGTCACGGTCGGTGCCCAGCGTGGCCACGGCCAGCGCCTGGGTTTCGCCGCGGGTGAACAGGGCCGAGCCGTGGGTGCGCGGCAACACGCTGGTGCGGATCTCGATGGGGCGCACGGTGCGGGTGTCACGGCCATCGATGCGAGGTTCGCCGGCCAGGATCTGGCTGCGCACGATGCGCGCTTCGATCTCGAACAGCAGGCCCTCGACCTTGACCTCGTCGAACTCGACGCCTTCGGCTGCCAGAGCCGACTTCACGGCGGCATAGGCTTCCCGGCAGGCCTGGGTACGGGCTTGCTTGGAACGGATCTGGTAGGCGGCACGCAGCTTGTCTTCAGCCAGGGCCGTGACCTTGGCGATGAAGGACTCGTCCTTGGGCGGCGGCTGCCAATCCCACTCAGGCTTGCCGGCCTGACGCACCAGTTCGTGGATGGCGTCGATCGCGATCTTGCCCTGTTCGTGGCCGAAGACCACGGCGCCAAGCATCACGTCCTCGGGCAGCTGGTCGGCCTCGGACTCGACCATCAGCACCGCGGCCTCGGTACCGGCCACCACGAGGTCCATGCGCGACTGCGTCTGCTGGGTCTTGCCCGGATTCAGGACGTATTCGCCATTGATGTAGCCCACGCGGGCTGCACCGATGGGGCCGTTGAAGGGAATGCCGGAGATGGACAGCGCCGCGCTGGTGGCAATCATCGCGGGGATGTCGGCGTCGACCTCGGGGTTGAGCGACAGCACGTGGACGACCACCTGCACTTCATTGAAGAAACCTTCAGGGAAAAGCGGGCGGATGGGGCGATCGATCAGGCGGGACGTCAGGGTCTCCAGTTCGCTGGGGCGACCTTCACGCTTGAAGAAGCTACCGGGGATCTTGCCGGCGGCATAGGTCTTCTCGATGTAGTCGACGGTCAACGGGAAGAAGTCCTGCCCCGCTTTCGCTGACTTGGCCGCCACCACAGTGGCCAGGACGACGGTGTCGTCCATGTTGACCACCACCGCACCGGTGGCCTGACGGGCGATTTCACCCGTCTCCATCGTGACGGTGTGCTGGCCCCATTGGAAGGTCTTGGTGATCTTGTTGAACATGCTCATGGCAGTCTCCAGTGATGTGCGCGCATGAGGTTGCGCGTGATACCCGAAGCCTCGTCACCGGAGCGGAGTGCCATTCCAGGGCGCCTGACCCGCAGGCGCATTGGAATGACACAGCAACCCCATTGCAGTGGCGCGGTCTCCGACAAAAAACAAGGAGCCTGTGCTGGGGTCCCAGACAGGCTCCTGGTCATCTCGGGGCGCTTACTTGCGCAGGCCGAGCTTCTGAATCAGCGCCGTGTAGCGGTCGGCGTCCTTGTCTTTCAGGTAGGCCAGCAGACGCTTGCGGCGGTTGACCATCTTCAGCAGGCCACGGCGACCATGATGGTCCTTCTTGTGGAGCTGGAAATGGGGAGTGAGTTCGTTGATGCGGGCGGTCAGCAGGGCCACCTGCACTTCGGGCGAGCCGGTGTCGGCGGTGCCGCGGGCGTGGGCCTTGATGATCTCGGCCTTGCTCAGATCTGCGATCGACATATCGTTCCTGGTGAATCGACCGCCCCGACGCGAGAGTGCCCCCTGGCGTCGGCAGCGGTTTCGTGGTTACTTGCGGTCGCGGGTGAAACCTCCCCACGCCGTGCCTGTTCTGCAGCGATGAACTGCAAAACCGCATGATTGTACACGACCTGTATGGATCGCCCGCTCAGGGGCGCTGCATCTGGCACTGATGCGGCTGTTCGGTGCGTGCCGCAGGCACGTGGCGCACCGTGACAAACCCATAGCCCGAGCCCTCGTTATCGAAGCGCACCCCCTCCCCGCCCGCCTTCTGCATCAGGCTCACGTAGAGCGGCTGGATGAACTGATGATCGGCCGCCCGCATGGTCCCGTGGTGAAAACCGCCCAGCCCCGCGCCGTCGTAACGGGCGCCCTCGAGGGCCCGAGCAACCGGCAGCGGATCGGTGGAGCCCGCGCGCTCGATGGCCGCGACCAGCATCTCAACCATGGCCTGCATGCGGGCATGCACGTAGTCATCGGCGGGACGGGGAAAGCGCTCGCGGAAGGCCGCATAGAACCGGTCAGAGGCGGCGCCCCCTACGTTGGGATGCCATTCGGCCACGGCCAGCACCTGGCCCACGCCCGCCTCCCCGATGGCCGCCGGCACGCCCAGCGCGTTGCCATAGAAGGTATAGAAGCGGGCCTTGAGGCCCACTTCGCGCGCTGCCTTGATCATCAGCGTCAGGTCGTTACCCCAGTTGCCCGTGACCACGGCCTGGGCGCCGGACGCCTTGATCTTGGCCACATACGGCAGGAAGTCCTTGATGCGCCCCATCGGGTGCAACTCTTCGCCGACGATCTTCAAGTCCGGCCGGCGCTGGGCCAGCATCTCGCGGCTCTTGCGCACCACATGCTGGCCGAAGCTGTAGTCCTGGCCGATGAGGTAGACACTGTCGACCGAACGGTCCTCGGCCAGCACGTCCATCAGGGCGGACAGACGCATGTCGGCGTGAGCATCGAAGCGGAAGTGCCAGAAGCTGCAGCGCTCGTTGGTGAGGATGGGGTCGACCGCGGAATAGTTCAGGAACAGCACGCGCCGCGCCGGGTCACGCTCGTTGTGCTTGTTGATGGCATCGATCAGGGCCGCTGCCGTCGCGGAACTGTTGCCCTGGGCCACGAAGGCAATGCGCTGGTCCACGGCAGAGCGCAGCATGGACAGGGCCTCCTCGGTGTTGCCCTTGCTGTCCAGGCGCACGATCTCCAGCGGGCGGGCACCACCGGGCAACTGCACCCCCCCGCGGGCGTTGACCCGTTCGGCAGCCCAGGCCAGGTTGCGATGCACCGCCTCGCCGGCATTCGCAAACGGACCCGACAGGCCCTCGATCAGGCCGATGCGCACGGGCTCAATGCGCGACTGAGCCGCCGCAGTGGTGATCAGACCCAAGGTGGCGGCCATCAAGGCCAAGCCGGTTCGCAAGGTGTTCTTGACAAGAGTTCTCATGTTCAGAAGGGCGTAACGGCCCGGTTGCGGATCGGGCGCGCATTGTGCCAGGGAAAACCCGGTGTGCGATCACCGCCCGACCGGCGGGTCAGGCTGCCGCCAGATCCCAGCGCGGAGCGATGTCGAAGGCATAGTCGCGGCGCGCCCGCTGCGGCTCCCGCTGAAGCCGCATGGCCGCCGCCAGGGCGATCATGGCCCCGTTGTCGGTGCACAGATGAAGCTCGGGGTAGTGCACCCGCCAGCCGCGGCGCTGCGCCTGGGCATCCAGCATCGCCCGCAGCCGTCGGTTTGCCCCGACGCCACCGGCGACGACCAGCCGGCTCAGGCCGGTCTGCTTCAGCGCTGCCAGCGATTTCTTCACCAGCACGTCCACGATGGCAGCCTGCGTGGAGGCGGCCAGATGCGCGCGGTCCTGCTCGCACACGCGGTCGCCAAGCTTGCGCACTTGAGTCCAGACGGCCGTCTTCAGCCCGGCAAAGGAGAAGTCCAGAGTGCCACTGTGCAGCAGCGGGCGCGGCAAGGTGAACACGTCGGGATCGCCGAATTCGGCCAGCCGGGCCAGGGCGGGCCCACCGGGATACCCCAGCCCCAGGAGCTTGGCCGACTTGTCGAAGGCTTCGCCGGCTGCATCGTCGATGGTCTCGCCCAGCAACTCGTAGCGGCCGACGTCTTCGACCCGCATGAGCTGGGTGTGGCCCCCGGACACCAGCAAGGCGACAAAAGGGAACTCGGGCGGGTCGGCCGACAGGAAGGGCGAGAGCAGGTGGCCTTCCAGGTGGTGCACGCCGACCACGGGGCGGTCCAGGGCGGCCCCCAGCGCACAGGCCAGGCCGGCCCCCACCAGCAGCGCTCCGGCCAGGCCGGGCCCGCGCGTGTAGGCGATGGTGTCAATGTCCTCCAGCCCGCAACCGGCCTGCGCCAGCACCTGACGTGTCAGGGGCAGCACGCGCCGGATGTGGTCGCGCGACGCCAGCTCCGGCACCACGCCGCCATAGGCCTGGTGCATGTCGATCTGGCTGTGCAGGGCATGGGCAAGCAAGCGTGGGGGGGCCGCCGGGCCCTCGGCACGCACCAAGGCCACGCCCGTCTCGTCGCAGGAGGATTCGATGCCTAGAACCAACATCCGGCCAGTGTATCGCCCTGGGGTTGTCCCGAAGTCTGGGCCGTTTTGGGGCAGCCTGTAACAACCTGGCACGATTTGTTAGCGCTTTGTCACAACTCCACCCTAGGGAATGCACGACACTGCGCCGAATTCCCTTCACAGGGAAGTGCACGGACGGTTAGCCTTGAAACCGTTCAGTTGCCGAAGATAGCGGCGATTCGACCGCACTGTCGTTTGGGATCATGAAGGAATACAAGCTTTCGGGGTGGCCTGAGCTGCCTCCCGCTTACCAACGCACCGCCTACCAGCGGATGTTGCACCAGATGTCCCAGGGCTTCGTCCCCCTGACGATGCTGGTGCGCGCCAGTGGCCTGGGTCGCGATGCGGTCCAGCACTTTCTGGCACAACTCAGCACCCGTGGCGTGCTGATCGAGCGCACCCCGCCGCGTGCGCCTCTGGGGGCCGGCATGGCCACCCGCTCGATGGCGTGGCTGCGCCGCACCCTGCGCGTCTGAGCTTCTCCGGCCCTTGCATGGCCCGATAGTTGCTGCGGGGCGGGCATGAGCCCGCCGACCGCCCTGCGCATTCTCATCGTCGCACCGGAAACGCTCACGCCCGACCCGGACGATGCCATCGCCGGATGGCAGGCTGAGCGCTCGCGCAGCCTGCGCATCGGGCTGCTGGAGGCAGGCTGCAACATCGTGGCCGTGCTCCCTGCCGACGTGTTCCTGCCCGAGCGGCTGGCCCAGATCCAGCCCGACATGATCATCGTGGATGCCGAGAGCGAGGCGCGCGACACGCTGGAGCACGTGGTGATGGCCACGCGTGATGCCCGCCGGCCCATCGTGCTCTTCACCGACGACGAGGACACGACCCACGTGCGAGATGCCATCGCGGCGGGCGTCAACGCCTACGTGGTGGCGGGCCTGGCACCGGAACGCGTCAAGCCGGTGCTGGAGGTGGCCATGGCTCGTTTCCAGCACGAGGAAGGCCTGCGGCGCGAACTGGCCGACGCCAGGACCCAATTGCAGGAGCGCAAGCTGGTCGATCGCGCCAAAGGCATCCTGATGACCCGCCAGGGCTGCTCGGAGGCCGAGGCCTACGCACGCTTGCGCAAGATGTCGATGGACAAGGGCTTGCGCCTGGCCGACCTGGCGCAGCGCCTGATCGACGCCAACGAGTTGCTGGCCTGAAGACCGGGTTCGCACCGGGATTGTGCGCCGCACCATGATTCATTAGGCACTGAGCGCGGCGCGCGCACCGCGCAGGGGCACCCCGGCCTGATTCTCGGCCCTTGGTCGCTGCCGCGGCCTGGCACGGCTCCTGCTTTGAGCTGTCTGCGCAGGTCAATGGTGACCGGCGCAAACGGCCCGCAGGCGTCAAGGACGACGCCCAGGCCCCAGGACGAAGGCGTCCCCACCGGTCTGTGAACGCAGGCCGTGTGAGGACGCCTTTTCTGTTTGGTGCTTCGATGAAATCAAGGACGCGACGCATGAAAGCCCACGACCTGCTCAAGGCCCGCCTGAGCCGCCGGACCCTGCTCAAGACCACGGCCGCTGCCAGCGCCACCGGGATGGTGCCAGGACTGCACACCGCCGTCTGGGCCCAGGGCTCGGACAAGCCCGAAAAGGAAGAGGTGCGGATCGGCTTCATCCCATTGACCGACTGCGCCTCCGTGGTGATGGCTTCGGTGCTGGGCATCGACAAGAAGCACGGCGTGAAGATCATCCCCACGAAGGAAGCCTCGTGGGCCGGTGTGCGCGACAAACTGGTCAACGGCGAGCTCGACATGGCGCACGTGCTGTGGGGACTGGTCTACGGCGTGCACGTGGGCGTGAGCGGCCCCAAGAAGGACATGGCCGTGCTGATGAACCTGAACCACAACGGTCAAGCCATCACACTGTCGAAGAAGCTCTCCGACAAGGGCGCCGTGGACGGGCCGACGCTTGCCAAGCTGATGGCGAGCGAGAAGCGTGAATACACCTTCGCGCAGACCTTCCCCACCGGTACGCACGCGATGTGGCTGTACTACTGGCTGGCCAGTGCGGGCATCAACCCCATGCGCGACGCCAAGGTCATCACCGTGCCCCCACCCCAGATGGTGGCCAACATGCGCGTGGGCAACATGGATGGCTACTGCGTGGGCGAGCCCTGGAACCACCGGGCCATTGCCGACGGCATCGGCATCACGGCCGCCACCACACAGGACATCTGGAAAGACCATCCCGAGAAGGCGCTGGGCACGACGGCCGAGTTCACCAAGAAGTTCCCCAACACCTGCCGCGCGGTGGTGGCAGCGATCCTCGAAGCCAGCAAGTGGATCGATGCCGGACTGCAGAACAAGCTGAAGATGGCCGAGATCGTGGCCGACCGCGCCTATGTGAACACCAGCGTGGACGTGATCAACCAGCGCATCCTGGGCCGCTACCAGAACGGCCTGGGCAAGACCTGGGACGACCCCAACCACATGAAGTTCTTCAACGATGGCGCGGTGAACTTCCCTTACCTGAGCGACGGCATGTGGTTCCTCACCCAGCACAAGCGCTGGGGTCTGATCAAGGAACACCCGAACTACCTGGAGGTGGCCCGTCAGATCAACCAGATCGACCTGTACAGGCAGGCCGCGTCGGCCGCGAAGGTGAACGTCCCGAAGGACATGCTGCGCTCCAGCAAGCTCATCGACGGGGTGGTCTGGGACGGGAAGGATCCGGCCAAGTACGCCGACAGTTTCAAGGTGAACGTCTGACACCCTCGCCCAGGAGAACATCATGGTCAGTGCCGTTTTTCACCCTTCCGTCGGTGAATCGCAGGTCGCAACACCGGCGGCTCCCCCAGCGCGCACCAAGCCGGCAATGCAGGCCCCGGCGGCGACCCAGCCGGCGCGCGTTCCCATCGACTGGCGCGGCTGGGCCCTCACCCTGCTGGCGCCGGTCTTCGGCGTGGCCCTGCTGATCGGCATCTGGGGACTGGCCACCGTCAACAGCACCAGCTTCCCCACGCCGGGCGCCACCTGGGAGGCCGCAGTCAAGCTCTTCGCCGACCCGTTCTACCGCAACGGGCCGAACGACCAGGGCATCGGCTGGAACGTGCTCTATTCGCTGGAACGCGTGGGCATGGGCTTCGGCCTGGCCGCTCTGGTGGGCATCCCGATGGGCTTCCTGATCGGTCGGTTTGCCATCGTCAACAGCATGTTCTCGCCCATCGTGAGCCTGCTGCGCCCAGTCTCCCCGCTGGCCTGGCTGCCCATTGGCCTGCTGGTGTTCAAGGCGGCCAACCCGGCGGCCATCTGGACCATCTTCATCTGCTCGATCTGGCCCATGATCATCAACACGGCGGTGGGCGTGCAGCGGGTGCCGCAGGACTACCTGAACGTGGCGCGCGTGCTCAACCTGTCGGAGTGGAAGGTGATCACCAAGATCCTGCTGCCCTCGGTGCTGCCCTACATGCTGACCGGTGTGCGCCTGTCGGTGGGCACGGCCTGGCTGGTGATCGTGGCCGCCGAGATGCTGACCGGCGGCGTGGGCATCGGCTTCTGGGTCTGGGACGAGTGGAACAACCTCAATGTGCAGCACATCCTGATCGCGATCTTCGTGATCGGCATCGTGGGCCTGCTGCTTGAACAAGCCCTCATCTTCATCGCCAAACGCTTCAGCTACGCCGAGTGAAAGGACGGATCATGACCCAGCATTTCATCCAGGTGCAGTCGGCCGAGATGGTCTTCCACACCAGGAAGGGCCGCTTTCACGCGCTGCGCGACATCCACCTCGACGTCGATCGCGGCGAGTTCGTGACGCTCATCGGTCACTCGGGCTGCGGCAAGTCGACGCTGCTCAACCTGATCGCGGGGCTGCTCAAGCCTACGGCGGGCGTGCTGCTGTGCGACAACCGCGAGATCCGCGAGCCCGGACCCGAACGGGCCGTGGTGTTCCAGAACCACTCGCTGCTGCCCTGGCTCACCTGCTTCGAGAACGTCTACCTGGCGGTGGACCGTGTGTTCGGTGGCAAGGAGTCGAAAGCACAACTGAAGGCGCGCACCCAGGCGGCGCTGGAACTGGTGGGGATGGGGCATGCCACCGCCAAGCGCCCGCACGAGATCTCGGGCGGCATGAAGCAGCGCGTGGGCATCGCCCGTGCGCTGGCCATGGAGCCCAAGGTGCTGCTGATGGACGAGCCGTTCGGCGCCCTGGATGCCCTCACCCGCGCCCACCTGCAGGACGAGCTGCTGAAGATCGTGGCCCGTACCCAGAGCACGGTCGTGATGGTGACGCACGATGTGGACGAGGCGGTGCTGCTGTCCGATCGCATCGTGATGATGACCAACGGACCGGCGGCCACCATCGGCGAGATCCTGCACGTGGACCTGGCACGCCCGCGCGACCGCGTGTCACTGGCCGAGGATGCCCGCTACATCGCCTGCCGCAAGGCGGTGCTGGACTTCCTCTACACCCGCCACGCTCATGTGGACCGGCTGGCCGCCTGACGGCCGGACCACCACCACAGCGCCACGCCGGCCGCAATCATCGGCAGGCACAGCCACTGGCCCATGCTGAGGTTCAGGGCCAGCAGGCCCAGGAAGCTGTCGGGCTCTCGGAAGTATTCCGCGATGAAGCGGAAGACCCCATAGCCCGCCAGGAAGGCCCCCGACACCTGGCCGGTGGCGCGGGGCTTGCGCGCGTACACCCACAGCAGCACGAACAGCAGCAGGCCCTCCAGCGCAAACTGGTACAGGGGCGACGGGTGGCGCGGGATGTCGGTGCCCGATTGCGGATACACCATGGCCCAGGGCAGGCTCGGGTCGGCCGCGCGGCCCCAGAGTTCGCCGTTGATGAAGTTGCCGATGCGGCCCGAGGCCAGGCCTGTCGGGACGCAGGGCGCGATCAGGTCGGTCACCTCGAGAAAGCGGCGCTTGCGCTGCCAGGCGAACAGCGCCATCGCGCCCATCACCCCGAGCAGGCCCCCGTGGAAGGCCATCCCGCCCTTCCATACGGCGAAGATCTCGAGCGGGTTTTCCGCGTAGTAGCCGGGCTTGTAGAACAGCACGTAGCCCAGGCGGCCGCCGATGATCACGCCCAGCACGCCGTAGAAGAGCAGGTCCTCGACATCGCGACGCGTCCAGCCGGTGTCGGCATAGGGCGGGCGCCCCACGCGGATCGAGGCCAGCCACAGGAAGAGGCCGAAGGCGACGAGGTAGGTCAGGCCATACCAATGGATGGCCACGGGCCCGATCTGCAGGGCCACGGGGTCGAACTGGGGATGCACGAGCATCAGGGAGTTTCCTTGTGGGAGGACAGCTCTGCAGCCGTCACATGATCGACAAAGCGGCGCACGACCGGGTGCTGCGGCAGCCGCCACACCAGGCTGGTCTCGCAAGCCAGGCCGGCATCCTCGACCGCCCGGTAGACGACCCCGGGACGTTGCAGCCGCGTGACCGATTCGGGCACCCAGGCCACGCCGATGCCGGCGGACACCAGGTTCACGATGGTCTGCATCTGGATGGCTTCCTGGGCGATGCGCGGTCCGGCCTGCCGGTCGCGATAGAACGCAAGCATCGCATCATAAAGCGAGGGGCTGATGACCCTCGGGAAGATCACCAGGGGCTCGCTCAGCACCGGCGTCGCCTTCACCCGCACCTGGGCCGCAAGCGGATGGTCGGCCGGCAGCGCCAGCACCAGGGGCTCGCCCAGCACCCGCACGGCGCCGAAGCCGCTCAGGCGGTCGCCCGGCGCGTGGAGCACAAACCCGGCGTCGATCTCGCCGGCCTCGAAGGCGGCCAGCTGCACGTCCAGCGTGGCCTCGCGCAGCGCCAGCTCCACCCCGGGATGGGCCTCACGGAAGGTCTTGAGCCAGCCGGGCAGCGGCCCGTAGCCGATGGTGGAGACAAAGCCCAGGCGCAGCCGCCCCAGCGTGCCCTGGGCGGCTGCGCGCGCCAGCGGCCCGAACTGCTCGGCCTCGGCCAGCAGGCGGCGGGCCTGCGGCAGCAGGGCCAGACCTGCCGGGCTGAGGGCCACCGAGCGCCGCGTGCGGTGGAACAGCTCGGCGCCCAGCAGGCTTTCGAGCTGGCGGATGCCCATGGTCAGCGGCGGCTGGGTCATGTGCAGACGTTCGGCGGCCCGGCCGAAATGCAGCTCCTCGGCCACCGCCACGAATTGCCTGAGATGGCGCAGCTCCAGCATTGATCTACCAGAAGAATCAGAATCGCTTGAAAGATATATTGGAATCGATTGTGCCAGCGCTGCATACTGCGCCCTGGCCGGCCGCCTGCCGCCCCTCCCCCACGACCCCCACCCCAAGGACGAGCCATGAGCTACAACCGCCGCTCGAAGAACATCACCGAAGGCGTTGCCCGCGCACCCAACCGTTCCATGTACTACGGCATGGGCTACCAGGAGTCGGACTTCGGCAAGCCCATGATCGGCGTGGCCAACGGCCACTCGACGATCACGCCCTGCAACTCCGGCCTGCAGCGCCTGGCCGACGCGGCCGTGGAAGGTCTCAAGGCCGCGGGCGCCAACCCCCAGATCTTCGGCACGCCCACCATCAGCGATGGCATGGCCATGGGCACCGAGGGCATGAAGTACTCGCTGGTGTCGCGCGAGGTGATCTCCGACTGTGTGGAAACCTGCGTGGGCGGGCAGTGGATGGACGGTGTCATCGTCATCGGCGGCTGCGACAAGAACATGCCCGGCGGCATGATGGGCATGCTGCGCGCCAACGTGCCCAGCCTCTACATCTACGGCGGCACCATCCTGCCAGGCCGCTACAAGGGCCAGGACCTCAACATCGTGAGCGTGTTCGAGGCCGTGGGCCAGTTCACCGCCGGCAAGATGAGCGAGGAGGACTTCTGCGAGATCGAGCGCCGCGCGATTCCCGGCAGCGGCTCCTGCGGCGGCATGTACACCGCCAACACGATGAGCTCGTCCTTCGAGGCCCTGGGCATGAGCCTGCCCTATTCGTCCACGATGGCCAACGTCGAAGACGAAGTGGTCGAGAACGTCAAGAAAGCCGCCGCCGTGCTGGTCGAAGCCGTCAAGAAGGACCTCAAGCCGCGCGACATCGTCACCAAGAAGGCCATCGAAAACGCCGTGGCGGTGATCATGGCCACCGGCGGCTCGACCAACGCAGTGCTGCACTACCTGGCCATCGCGCACGCGGCCGGGGTGGATTGGACGATCGACGATTTCGAGCGCATGCGCAAGAAGGTCCCCGTGCTGTGCGACCTCAAGCCCAGCGGCAAGTACCTGGCCATCGACCTGCATCGCGCCGGCGGCATCCCGGCCGTGATGAAGGAACTGCTCAAAGCCGGCCTGCTGCACGGCGACTGCATGACCATCACCGGCAAGACCGTGGCGGAGAACCTGGCCGACGTGCCTGAGCTCTCCCCCCACCAGGACGTGATCCGCCCGGTCAGCAAGCCCATTTATGCCCAGGGTCACCTGGCCATCCTGAAGGGCAACCTGGCCCCCGAGGGCTGCGTGGCCAAGATCACGGGCCTGAAGAACCCGCAGATCACGGGCCCGGCGCGCGTGTTCGATGATGAGCAATCAGCGCTGGCGGCCATCATGTCCAAGCAGATCCAGGCCGGGGATGTGATGGTGCTGCGCTACCTGGGCCCCAAGGGTGGACCGGGCATGCCCGAGATGCTGGCCCCCACAGGGGCGCTGATCGGCCAAGGGCTGGGCGAGTCGGTCGGACTGATCACCGACGGCCGTTTCTCGGGCGGGACCTGGGGCATGGTGGTGGGCCACGTGGCGCCCGAAGCCGCCGAAGGCGGCACCATCGCCCTGGTGAAGGAAGGCGACACCATCACCATCGACGCCCACACGCTGACGCTGCAGCTGCACGTCAGCGACGAGGAACTGGCCAAGCGCCGTGCGGCCTGGACCCCACCCGCCCCGCGCTACACCCGCGGCGTGCTGGCCAAGTTCGCGAAGCTGGCCAGCAGCGCCAGCTCCGGCGCCGTCCTCGACAAGTTCGAGTGAGCGGGCGTCAGATCTTGCGTTTACGGGGTTCCTGACCCAGAGCGGCCAAGTTCTTCTTGCGCCGCTCTTTCTTTTTCTCTTCCAGCTTGTCCATCTCACGTCGCTTGGTATAGCCCGAGGCGTCGGCCCAGGCCCACCACACCACCGCCAGCGCAAAGGGCGACAGAACGATCCACCACGACCATTCGGCCACGGCGCCGAACTCGGCGAGCTTCAGCAGGATCAGAAGGACACCCAGGATGATGAAATACATGCAGGACTCCACGGGCTTTGCGTCGGCCACGCGCCAGACGTCAACCCCAACGCCTAGAATTCGTTGACATCACTGTAAATCAACCCCACGAACGCCGAAAGGACGACATGAAGTCTCTTCTCGCTCTCGCCGCGCTGGCCTGTCTGAGCGCACCCGTGATGGCCAGCCAGCAACTGGCCCAGCAGAAAGCCTGCATGGCCTGCCACGCCGTTGACAAGAAACTCGTCGGTCCCTCGTACAAGGACATTGCCGCCAAGTACGCCGACCAGAAGGATGCTGTGGACAAGCTGGCCCAGAAGGTCATCAAGGGGGGTTCCGGCGTCTGGGGCCCGGTCCCGATGCCGGCCAACGCCTCCGTCAGTGAGGCAGACGCCAAGACCCTGGTGCAATGGATCCTGACCCACAAGTGATCCCGGCGCCGCAGTGCACCTGACATCGCACCCCGCTACGGCGGGGTGTTGTTTTTTCAGCGCTGCAGTTCGGCGGCCAGCCAGCCCCGCAGGCTGTTGAGGAAGGCCAGCCCTTGCGCCCGGGCGAGATCCTCGCGGCGCACCACCTGCTCGGCCACACGCCCCTCGCGCAGGGCCCGTGCCCGTCCGATGCCGCCCAGCAGACCGCACGACAGCGGCGGCGTCACCCAGCGGCCGTCGAGCTTCACCGCCACGTTGCCGCGGGTGAATTCGGTAAGCTCGCCCGATTCGTTCCAGAGCAAGGTGTCGAAGACCGCCGGATCGGTGGGCGCAAGAGCGTCGTAGTGCGCGCGCCGCGTGGTCTTGAAGCGAACGAACTCGCTGCGCGCATCGGCAAAGGGTTGGGCTGCCAATCGCACCCGTACCGGCTGTGCCATGGGGCCGAGCACAAAAGCTTCGGCACGACACGTCCCCAGGGCGTCGGCGAGCAGCCGCACTCGCCACACGCCTTGCGGATGGGTTGCGGCCACATGGGCCAGGGCATCGGCAGCAGCGCTTTCGTGCCAGGCGAAGCCGAAATGGCGGGCGGCAGCGGCCATGCGCGCCAGATGTTCGGTCGGGTGCAGCAGAACCCCCTCCTCCAGCCTCATCGTCTCGAGCAGCTCGAAGGGTGACTGCGCGCGCACCAGGAAAGCCTGCTTGCTGCGCCATTCAGCCCACTCGCCCGCTGCGTCGGCGTCGGCCGTGATGCCGCTGCCGATGCCGCAGCGCGCCTGGCCGCCGTCCACGCTGACGGTGCGGATGGGGACGTTGAACGTGGCTGAACCGTCAGGACGCACCACGCCCACGGCCCCGCAGTAGATGCCGCGCGGCCCCGCCTCGAGTTCGCGGATCCAGTGCATGGCCCGCAGCTTGGGCGCCCCCGTGACCGAGCCGCAGGGAAAGAGCGCCCGGAAGATGTCGACCAGGCCAACCCCGTGGCGTACCCGTGCGGTGACGTCGGAGGTCATCTGCCACACGGTGGGCAGGGCCTGCGTGTGGAAGAGCCGGGGCACCTGGACGCCGTGGGGCTGCGCCACCCGCGAGAGATCGTTGCGGATCAGGTCCACGATCATCAGGTTTTCGGCGCGCTCCTTGTCGCTGGTACGCAGGTGCTCGGCACGGCGCGCGTCCAGCTGCGGATCCGCCTCCCGCGCCGCCGTGCCCTTCATGGGGCGCGACAGCAGCTGTGGGCCGCGCCAATCAAAGAAGAGTTCGGGGGACACCGACAGCACCTGCTGGGCGCCTGTGTCGAGGTAGGCGGCATATCCGTCCGGCTGGGCGCGGTGCAGCGCATGGAACAGCCCACGGGGATTGCCTGCAAAGGCGCTGCGCCACGGTGCGGTGAAGTTGATCTGGTAGACCTCGCCATCGGCGATGGCCGCGTGGATGCGGTCGATGGCCAGCTCGAATGCAGTCCGGTCGATCCCCCCGCTCCATGACAGCGGCTCATAGGGAAGGTCCGAAAGCGCCGGCCAGGGCTGGGTCTGGTCGAAGACGGCGAACCACGCCAGCGGCCCATCTGCCGGATGGACGACCATTCCGGCATCGAAGGCCGGAGCCGCCTCGTAGGCGACGAAGCCCACGCACCATCGGCCCCGCCGCGCCTCGGCCTCGACCCGTTCCAGCACCGACGGCACCTCGTCCAGGCGGCGCGTCTGCAGCACCGTGAGCGGGTCGAAAAAGGCGAGGCGCTCCCGCGACGCCCCCTCGACGGGCGCGATGAAGTCGATCAGGGCGGTGGGGGCAGGCACGGGCGCAAGACGGGGACGGCGGATGGGGCCGCCAGTCTAGCGCCCGCGAAAGGCCTCAGTTGGCCTGTGACAACTGCTCAAGGATGGCCGGGTTCTCCAGGGTGCTGGTGTCCTGGGTGATGGCTTCGCCCTTGGCGATCGAGCGCAGCAGGCGGCGCATGATCTTGCCCGAGCGGGTCTTGGGCAGGTTGTCGCCGAAGCGGATGTCCTTGGGCTTGGCGATCGGGCCGATCTCCTTGCCCACCCAGTTGCGCAGTTCGGCAGCGATCTTCTTCGCCTCCTCGCCAGTGGGACGCGGACGCTTGAGCACCACGAAGGCGCAGATGGCTTCACCGGTGGTGTCGTCCGGACGGCCCACCACCGCGGCTTCGGCGACCAGTTCGGTGCAGCTCACCAGGGCGGACTCGATTTCCATCGTGCCCATGCGGTGGCCCGAGACATTGAGCACGTCGTCGATCCGCCCGGTGATGGTGAAGTAGCCCGTCCTGGCGTCGCGGATGGCACCGTCGCCGGCCAGGTAGTAGCCCTTGAGTTCGGGCGGGTAGTAGCTCTTCTTGAAACGCTCCGGGTCGCCCCAGATGGTGCGGATCATGCTGGGCCAGGGTTTCTTGACCACCAGGATGCCACCCTGGCCGTTGGGCACGTCATTGCCGGTTTCATCGACGATGGCAGCCTGGATGCCCGGGAAAGGCAGCGTGCACGAGCCCGGCACCAAGGGCGTGGCGCCTGGCAGCGGGGTGATCATGTGGCCGCCCGTTTCGGTCTGCCAGAAGGTGTCGACGATCGGGCAGCGCCCGCCCCCCACGTTGGCGTGATACCACTCCCAGGCCGCCGGGTTGATGGGCTCGCCCACCGAGCCGAGGATGCGCAGGCTGGAGAGGTCATAGCGCTTCGGATGGACCGCCTCGTTGCTCTCGGCCGCCTTGATGAGCGAGCGGATGGCCGTGGGTGCGGTGTAGAAGATGGTGACCTTGTGGTCCTGGATCATGCGCCAGAAACGGCCGGCGTCCGGGAAGGTGGGCACGCCCTCGAAGACGATTTCGGTGCCACCCAGCGCCAGGGGGCCATAGGTGATGTAGGTGTGGCCGGTGACCCAGCCGATGTCGGCCGTGCACCAGAAAATGTCGTTGTCCTTCAGGTCGAAGGTCCACTTGGTGGTGAGCGCGGCATGCAGCAGATAGCCGCCGGTGCTGTGCTGCACGCCCTTGGGCTTGCCGGTGGAGCCCGAGGTGTAGAGCAGGAAGAGCGGATGCTCGGCCTCGACCCATTCCGGCTCACAGGTGGCCGGCTGGTTCTGCGTGACCTCGTGCAGCCACGCATCGCGGGCGGGGTCGAAGGCCACGTTGCCGCCGGTGCGGCGGTACACGATGACCTTGCGGATGGTCTCGCAGCCCCCCAGCCCCAGCGCCTCGTCGACGATGGCCTTGAGCGGCAGCTGCTTGCCGCCGCGGACCTGCTCGTCGGCCGTGAGCACCATCACGGCACCGGCATCCTGGATGCGGTCGCGCAGCGACTGGGCTGAAAACCCACCGAAAACGACGGAATGGGTGGCGCCGATGCGGGCGCAGGCCTGCATGGCCACCACGCCCTCGACCGACATGGGCATGTAGATCACCACGCGGTCGCCCTTCTTCACCCCCTGGGCCTTGAGCGCATTGGCCAGGCGGCAGGTGCGCTCGAGCAGCTCGCGGTAAGTGACCCGCGTGACCTGGCCGTTGTCGGCCTCGAAGATGATGGCCACCTTGTCGCCCAACCCCCGCTCGACGTTGCGGTCCAGGCAGTTGTAGGAGACGTTGAGCGTGCCGTCCTCGAACCACTTGTAGAAGGGGGCATTGCTGGCGTTGAGCACCTTGGTGAAAGGCTGCTTCCAGGTGACCAGTTCGCGGGCCAGTCGGGCCCAGAACCCCTCGTAGTCGGCCTCAGCCTCGGCGCACAGCTTGTCGTAGGCCGCCATGCCGGACACGTGGGCGCCGGCAACGATCTGGGCAGGCGGGGGATAGAGCTTGCTCTCCTGGTCGGACATGGGATGTCTCCTGTCGGTGGTCGGTCAAATCCGGATGGTGCGAAACCTTAGGGGGAGGCTCTTACGAAGGCCTTACTCTGGCGCCCTCGGTTTTACCCCGACATGCGCCCGCCATAAAGGCCTGGAATACTTCCACACGCGCCGGTGAGGCGGCCGTGTCACTTCGCACGGTCGGCCCGCAGCGAGCCCCGCCGATAGTGTCGGCTGGCCCTAGAATCCGCGACATTCCGTAGTATCCCTAGGCCGTTGATGAGCGCCATTCCCGACCCCCGGGCCACCCGGCTGCGCCCGCTGCCCAACCTGATCTTTGCCAGCCGCTGGCTGCAGTTGCCCCTCTACCTGGGGCTGATCGTCGCCCAGGGGGTGTACGTCTTTCACTTCTGGGTGGAGCTGGTGCACCTGCTGGAGGCGGTGTTCGGAAGCCAGGAAGCGCTGACCAAGCTGGTCACCAGCATCGGTTACAAGACGGATGTGCAGGTCACGGCGCTGAACGAGACCATCATCATGCTGGTGGTGCTGGCGCTCATCGACGTGGTCATGATCTCCAATCTGCTGATCATGGTGATCGTGGGCGGCTACGAGACTTTCGTTTCGCGGCTCAAGCTCGAAGGGCACCCCGACCAGCCGGAATGGCTCAGCCACGTGAATGCCTCGGTGCTGAAAGTCAAGCTGGCCACGGCCATCATCGGCATCTCGTCCATCCATCTGCTCAAGACCTTCATCAATGCCGGCAACTATGACGAGAAGGTGCTGATCTGGCAGACGCTGATCCACATCGCCTTCCTCTTCTCGGCCCTGGCCATCGCCCTGGCCGACCGGCTGATGAGCCACTCGACTGCCGACTCTCACTGAACCTCTCCATGAAGCGCTGGGTGCCCACCCGTGAGCAGTTGCTGGCGTCCAAGTGGCTGCGCCCGGTGGCGCACCGCCTGAAGGACGAGCACCTGTGGCACCTCGACCGCCATTCGGTGGCGCGGGCCGTGGGGATCGGCCTGTTCTTCGGCTTCATGCTGCCCTTCGCGCAGTTCCTGTTTGCGGTGGTGACGGCGGTCTTCCTGCGGGCGAACGTGGCCGTGGCTGCCGCCTCGACCCTGGTGACCAACCCCTTCACCTTCCCGCCGGTGTACTGGCTCGCCTACCAGATCGGCAGCTGGATCCTGAGCGCCGAGCGCGGCGAGGTGGTGGCGCAGGCCCTGGAGGCGCACGTCGAAACGCTGGCGGCCCAGCAAGGCTGGTGGCAGGCGCTGTGGCATTCCATCCAGGCAACCGGCACGCCCTTGCTGCTGGGGCTGACCGTGCTGGCCGTCACCAGTTCGGTGCTGGGCTACCTGGCCGTGTGGCTGCTGTGGCGGCCTCGCGCCCAGCACGACGTGGCCTCACACGAGGCCGGATCCGGCGAGACCTGATCCGATTGCGGGAACTTCCGCGCGACGACCGGCTCCATGGGGGGTCGGGCGTCGCGGCATCGCCGCGACGCGTTTGTTTTTTGCTACGCTGTGCAGGACCCCTGTCTGCGCAGCGTTGTTGCGCGCATCCGCCCCATGGCCACAATCACAACAAGCGCGCCAGCCCACCCACACCCGGACGCCGGCGGTCTCGGCTTGGCCGGACGAGCGGCATTCACTGCCGTTCCCGTGGTGGCGCTGGCTTGGGTTCTCTGGCTGCTGACAACCCAGTCCCTGCCCGTCCAGGGTCAGATCGCATGGATTCCCGATCTGGGGATCGACCTCGCCTGGCGCATCGACGGCCTGTCGGCGTTGATGTTGCTGATGATCACGGGCGTGGGCAGCGCCGTGTTCGTCTATGCCGGCGGCTACCTGGCCGGCCATCCGCAGCAGTCGAGGCTGTACGTGCTGCTCTCGCTCTTCATGCTGGCGATGATCGGCTGCGTGACGGCGGACAACCTCATCGTGCTCTTTGTGTTCTGGGAGCTCACCAGCCTCACCTCCTTCCTGCTGGTGGGCTTCAACCACACCGAGTTGTCCAGCCGCAAATCGGCCCAGCAGGCCTTCCTGGTCACGGGCACCGGGGGGCTCGCCTTGCTGGCCGGTCTGCTGCTGCTCGGGCAGCAGGTGGGCACCTACTCGCTGTCGGCCCTCATCGAGCAGATCCCCTATGAGGCCCCCACCCCGGCACTCACCACCGCGCTGGTCCTGATCCTCGTCGGCGCCTTCACCAAGAGCGCCCAGTTCCCCTTCCATTTCTGGCTTCCCAACGCAATGTCGGCACCGACGCCGGTGTCGGCCTACCTGCACTCGGCCACGATGGTGAAGCTGGGCGTGTACCTGCTGGCGCGGCTGGATCCGGCATTCGGCGAATGGGACCTCTGGGAAATCGCGCTCAAGACGGCAGGCTCGATCACGGCCGCCTGGGGCATGGTGCTGGCGCTGCGTGAGCGTGATCTCAAGCGCATCCTGGCCTGGTCCACCGTCGCCACCCTGGGCACCCTGGTGGTGCTCATCGGTCTGCGCGGCGAAGGTGCCACGGTGGCTGTGGGCGCACTCCTGCTGGCCCATGCGCTGTACAAGGCACCGCTGTTCTTTGTGGCTGGCAACATCGACCACGGAACGGGCACCCGGGTGATCGACCGCCTGGGCGGTCTGCGCAAGGCCATGCCCTTCACGGCAGCGGCTGCCCTCCTGGCCGGCGCCTCCATGGCCGGCATGCCGCTGTCCTTCGGCTACATCGTCAAGGACGTGATCCTGGAGGTGAAGAGCGCCGACGACGTCTTTGCCTTCGCGCGCGCAGCCAACACGGTCTTCGGGGCGATCGCGGTGGCCGTGGCTGGTGTGGCCGCTCTGCGAGTGTTCTGGCGCCATCCCGGCGCGAACGAGACCCCGCACGCCCACGAGGGTGGCCCTGCCCTCGTGCTGCCCCCTCTGGTGCTGGCCAGCGTGGGCATCGGCCTGGGCCTCTTCCCCTTCTTCGTGGACGAACTGCTGGCCGACGCCTCCCTGGCCATGACGCCGGGCACGGAAGCCATCGTGATCAGCCTGGCGCTGGAGATCGGCCCGTCGCTTGGGTCCCTGGCCGTCACCTTGCTGATCGGTGCCCTGATCTATGTGTTCTGGGATCCGCTGCACCGGCTCTTCGAGGCCTTGGGAGCGAAGATTGGCCGCATTGGCATGGCGTCCCACTACGAGCGTTCGCTGGTGTGGCTTCCCAAGGCGGCTGCGGCGGTGACACGACGCCTGCAGCACGGGCGCCTGCCCGGGTACATGACGCTGACGATCGGTGCCGTCTCGGTGGGTCTGCTCGCAGCCCTCGGCCCCGCGTTGCTGACCTTGCCCGGGCCGATGCCGGGGCCCTGGTCCTGGGGTGTGGTGGGTTCGGTGATGCTGATCGGCCTGGGGGCTGTGGCGGCGGCCCTGCTGCGCGACCGGCTCACCCTGCTGCTGGCCAGTGGCCTGGTGGGCTATGGCAGTGCGGCGCTGTTCCTGTTCGTCGGCGCGCCCGACCTCGCTTTCACCCAGTTCACCGTGGAAACGGTGTTCGTCGTGGTCGTGGCGGCGGTGCTGCTCAAGCTCAAGCGCCTGGGGCGACCGGCATCGATCGAGGAGCCCGCCTGGCGGCCCGGTGCCGCGTTCGTGTCGATGGCTTTCGCCACCCTGATCACGGCCTTGCTGCTGCTGACCGTGGCCACCCCCTTCGATGCCTTCCTCTCCGACTTCTTTGCCCAGCGCAGCGTGCCCGAGGCCTACGGGCGCAATGTGGTCAACGTGATCCTGGTGGACTTCCGAGCCCTGGACACCCTGGGCGAGATCGCCGTGGTGGCGCTTTCCTTCCTGGCAGCCCTGCCACTGTTGCGCAGTCTGCGCGGGGCGTCTGAGGCACAGCAGGAGGGCCGTCGATGAACCCGCGCATCGTGATCCTCGACGTGGTGGCCCGCGTGTTGTACTGGGTCATCCTGGCAGCATCGATCTGGGTGCTGCTGCGTGGCCACAACGAACCTGGCGGCGGCTTCATCGGGGCCCTGGTGGCCGTGAGCGCGTCCGTGCTGTGGGGCATCGCACGCTCGCCCGCCGAGGCCGCGCGGCGCCTGCCCACCGGGTCGGCCGTCGGCCTGGCCGCGCTGGGTGTGCTGCTGGCGGGACTGTCGGGCCTGCCCGCCGTCTGGCAGGGTCAGGCCTTCCTCACGCACTGGTGGGGCAGTCTCAACCTCGGGTTCACCGAGTTCAAGATCTCGACCGTGCTGCTCTTCGACATCGGCGTCTATCTGTGCGTGTGGGGCGCGCTGGCCGGCTACGCCCTCGCGCTCATCGACATCGATGAGCCTTTGTCCAAGGATTCCAAGGAGACCCGATCATGACCTGGGCGCTGGCCGCCGCTGTGTGGATTTCCGTGGCCCTGGGCCTGTACCTTGCGCTCTCGCGCGACGTGCTGCGCTGTGTGCTCGGCCTGGCCGTGCTGGGCGCCGGGGCCAACCTCGTGCTGTTTTCTGCCGGCCGCATCGGCTCGACGCAACCGCCTGTGGTGCCGCTGGGCGAGAGTGTGCTCGCCGGTGCGGCGAACCCGCTGCCCCAGGCGCTGGTGCTCACGGCAATCGTGATCGGCTTTGCCCTGATGTGCTTCTCGCTGGTGCTGGTGCTTCGCCTGATCGAGCGGGCGCGCACGGATGATGCGCTGGCGCTTCGCGAGGCCGAACCCGAACCCACCGACCCCGTCAAGCCGCCGCTGCCCACGCGGGAGGCTGACGCCCGTGCAGGGAGCACCGCATGAGCGTGAGCTTCCTGGCTGTCTCCCCGGTGCTGGTGCCGCTGGGCACCGCCATGCTGGCCACGGCGGCTTCCCGGCGACCGGGTCTGCAACAGGCCATCAGCTTTGCGGGCATCGCCGCGCTGGCCGTGTGCGCGCTGATGCTGGTCGCACAGGCCTCCTCCGGCGTCCCGGCTGTCGCTCAGTTCGGGGGCTGGGTGGCCCCCTTCGGCATCGAGTTCGTGGTGGACGGAACCGGCGCTTCGCTGGTGCTGATCACGGCGCTGATGGGGGTGGCCTCCCTGCTCTTCCTGGTGAGCGACGCCGATCCGGGGCCACGTCATCCGCTGTTGCTGCCCCTGGTGCACGGGGTGCTCGCCGGCGTGGGGGGCTCCTTCAGCACAGCCGACCTCTTCAACCTCTATGTGTGGTTCGAGGTGATGCTGATCTGCTCCGTCGGCCTCTTTGCGATCGGCGGCCGTGTGGACCAGCTCGACGGCACCTTCAAGTACCTGGCGCTCAACCTCTTCGGAACCATGCTGCTGCTGATGAGCGTGGGCCTGATCTACGGCGCCACCGGTCACCTCAACTTCACGGCATTGGGCGAAGCGTCTGCCCAGTGGCCGCCGGCCCTGGGGCTCGCCCTGCTGGCCGCGTTGACACTGTCCTTCCTGATCAAGGCGGGCGCCTTCCCGCTGTTTGCCTGGCTGCCGGCGTCCTACCACACGCTGCCCGCTCCGGTGCTCGCCCTGTTTGCCGGCCTGCTCACCAAGGTGGGTGTCTATGCCGTGCTGCGCACGCTGGGCGACGTGTTCAGCCCGGCACCTCAGGTGCTCTACGAGGCCCTGGGCTGGATTGCCGCCGCCACGATGATCACCGGCGTGCTGGGGGCCGCCTACCACTGGGACATCCGCCGCATCCTGGCCTTCCACATCGTTAGCCAGATCGGCTACATCCTGCTCGGCATCGCGCTGGCCACGCCGGAAGGGCACGCCGCCACGCTCTTCTACACCTTGCACCACATCGTGGTGAAGGCCAACCTCTTCCTCATCGGCGCGATCGTCTGGGCGCTGACCGGCAGCTACGACCTGCGCCGCATCGGCGGGCTGTATGCCCTCAAGCCGCTGCTGGCCGTGCTTTTCCTGATCCCGGCGCTGTCGCTGGTGGGCATTCCGCCGCTGTCGGGCTTCTGGGCCAAGCTGCTCATCCTTCGCGAGGCCATCGCCCAGGAACGCATCGTGTGGACGGTGGCCGCCCTGCTGGTGAGCGTGCTCACGCTGTACTCGATGATGAAGATCTGGATGGAAGCCTTCTGGAAGGCTCATCCTGACGAGACCTGGCAACCCGCCCGGGTGCGACTGGGCGCCGCCTATCTGGCCACGACGGGCCTGGCCGCCGTGACACTGTGGATCAGCCTGTCGCCGCAGAGCCTGCTGGGCTACGCAACGGCCGCGGTGGCCGGGTTTGGCCGCTGAGGGCCGGGGAGCATCACCATGTCCATCCTGCGTCATCCCCTGGTCAGTCTCGTGCTGCTGCTGCGCTTCCTGCGCGCGGTGGTGGTCTCGGGCTGGCAGACCGTGCGTGTCATCCTGCGCGCCAGCGGACCCGGTGGAGAACGTCCGCCGGTGGGTTTCGTGCGCATCCGCTTCGCACCCATGAGCGAACAAGGGGCGGCCCTGCTGGGCTGCATGATCTCCCTCACACCGGGCACCACCACCATCGACATCGACATGGAGCGTCACGAAATGCTGCTGCACATGCTCGACACCACCGACGTCCCGGCTGTCGTGAACGGCATCCGAAACGACTTCGAGCGCTACCTCGTCATTCTTTTCGGAAAGGGTCGGGCATGATCGTCAGCCTGCTCGTCCTGTGCGCGCTGGCGGCCTCGGTGCTGGCCACTGTGCGCATCGTGAAGGGGCCCACCCATGCCGATCGCGTCGTCGCCCTGGACATCCTGCTGGCGGCCGGAGTGGCGCTGTGCGTGGCGGCCTCCCTGGCGACCTCGCGCACGGTGTTCATGGATGTGGGGATCGGCCTGGCCCTGGTCGGTTTTGTGGCCACCATCGGCTGGGCCCGCCTGATCGACCGGGCGCCCCGCGAAGGGACCGGGGAGGTGTCACGATGAACGGCTTGCTGGAGATCGTCGGCTCGCTGCTACTGCTTGCGGGTGCCATCTTGATCCTGATTGCCGCCTGGGGTGTGATTCGACTGCCCGATGCCCTGGCCCGCCAGCACGCAGCCACAAAGGCCGGGACGCTGGCGCTGGCCTGCGTGTGCGTGGGCGCGATGCTGTGGGCGCAGGACACCGGCTGGACCCTGCGCCTGCTGGTCATCCTGGCCTTCCTGCTGGCGACCTTGCCCGTGGCATCCCACCTGCTCGCACGCGCCGCCGTCCGCGAGAGCCAGGCCCAGGACGAGCTGGACGCGGCGCGCCTGGTCGATACGCAGTCTCAGGGGCGCGGCTGATCCTCAGGAACCGGCGCTTTGGAGCGGTTGCGCAGGTGCATGGCCGCCTTCGCCAGGAGGTTGGCTGACACCGGGGCGGTCACGAACAGGAAGAGCGTGATGAGCAGCTCATGCAGGCCGTAGCGGCCCTCGGCCCAGTTGGTGGCCATGCTGGCGACGAGCACGCCGCCCACGCCCAGCGTCGTGGCCTTGGTGGGGGCATGCAGGCGCATGTAGAAATCGGGGAAGCGCAACATCCCGATGGCCCCCACCAGGGCAAACACCCCGCCGACCACGAGCATCAGCGCGATGCCGGCCTGCAGGACCCAATGCAATTCAGTCCACATCGTTCACCTCACTCCAGCACGTCGCCGCGGCTGAGATAGCGCGCCAGGGCCACCGTCGAGGCAAAGCCCAGCAACGCGATGATCAGCGCCGCCTCGAAGAAAAGCTCGGTGCCGAAGCGCATGCCGAACAGGATGACCAGGGCCACCACATTGATGTACATCGTGTCCAGGGCCAGCACACGGTCGGTCACCTCGGGGCCACGCAGCAAGCGCCAGGCACACAGCAGCAGGGCCAGGCCCACCGCCACGAAGGCGAAATCGAGCGCCCAGTCGATCAGGGGCCATCCGTTCATCCGAGGATCTCCATCAACGGTTGTTCATAGCGCTGCTGGATCTGCTCGACCAGCGCCTGCGGATCGCTGCAGTCCAGGGCATGCACCAGGATCTCGTGTCGTTCGTCATCGACGATGCACGACACCGTGCCCGGCGTGGTGGTGATGATGGTGGCCAGCAGCGTGATCGCCCCCGGCTGCTGCAGCCGCAGCGGAACGCGGACCCAGGCCGGCTGGGGGTTGGATCCCGGCGAGAGCACGATGCGCGCCACCGTGAGGTTGGACACGACAATGTCCCACAGCACGATGATGACGAAACGCAAAGCCAGCCCCAGGCGCCGGGGCGCCATCGCCGGGCCAAGAAACCCATGGATGAGGCGTGGCACGAGCAGCCCCAGCACGATGGCCGCGAGGATCTGAGCGGGCGCGAGGCTTTCCTGCAGCAGCAGCCACACGGCGGCAAGCAACAGGGACAGGGCCGGATGGGCCCACCAGCGACGTGGGCCCAGCTGCTCGCGTCGCGTCCCGGTCCCTGCGGACGATGGGGAGTGCGGGGGTTGGATCATCGTGGAGCCTCCTTGCGCACGCGGTAGGGACGGGTGGTGTCGGCCTGCTCTCCGCCCACGTCGCGCAGCGCCGCGCGCGCATAAGCAGAGCGATCGCTCAGTTGCATTGCCGTGGCCTCGGTGTAACGCTGGATGGGTGCCGCCAGCACGCTCAGTGCCACGCTGGCTGCCAGCAGCAAGAACGTGGCCGCGACCAGCTTGGGGCTCGCCCCGGAGGTGCCGCAAGCGGGCAGGTCGTCACGCACATGCCAGAAGAGGATGCTGCCGGCACGGGCCAGGCCCACAAGGGTCAGGAAGCCCACCACGAGCACCACCGACCACACGGCGGTGTGCCAGGCGTGGCTGCTGGCGGCCTCCAGGATCATCAGCTTGCCGATGAAGCCCGGCAGCGGCGGCAAGCCTGCCGTGGACGCCGCCGCCAGCAGCAGCATCAGCCCGAGCAGTGCCGGTTGGGCCACTGGTGAAGCCGGCACCAGCTGGGTCGATGCGTCTCCCCGCTGTGCGCCCACCAGTTCGGCCAGCAGGAACAGGCCGGCGATCACCAGGGTGCTGTTGAGCATGTAGTAGAGCGCCGCAGACCAGGCCTCGGCCGAGAACAGCCCGATACCGGCCAGCACGGTGCCCACGGAGGCCACCGTCAGCCAGGCCACCAGCCGCGGCAAGGTGCGCGACGCGAGGGCACCACACACCCCCACGGCGCTGGTCAGCAGGGCCAGCGGAAGCAGCACGGGCTCCACCGTCAGGGCGGCATCCCCGGCCCCGGCGCCGAAGACCACGCCGTGCACCCGCACGATGGCGTAAACCCCTACCTTGGTCATGATGGCAAAAAGAGCCGCCACCGGCGGACTGGCCGCCGAGTAGGTGGCCGGCAGCCACATGGCCAGGGGCATCAGTGCCGCCTTGAAGCCGAACACCACCAGCAGCACCAGGGCAGCCGCCTGCAGCACCACGGATTCCGGTGTCGTGACCTTGGGCACCCGCAAGGCAAGGTCGGCAAGGTTGAGCGTGCCGGTCTTGGCGTAGATGAGCGCCACGCCGATCAGGAAGAGCGACGAGGCCGCGAGGTTCAGCACCACATAGTGCACGCCCACGCGGAAGCGCTCCTTCCCCTGCCCGTGCACCATCAGGACATAGGACGCAATGAGCAGCACCTCGAAGAAGACGAACAGGTTGAACAGATCGCCGGTCACGAACGCACCGTTCAACCCCATGAGCTGGAACTGGAAGATGGCGTGGAAGTAGCGGCCATGCGCATCCCAGCCCCCCGTGGCGTACCACAGCACCGGCAGGGCCACGCAGGAGGTGAGCAGCAGCATCATCGCCCCGAGGCGATCGATGAGCACCATGATGCCGAAGGGGGCCGGCCAGTCGCCCACCTCGTAGGCCTTGAGATCCCCCTGACCCGCCTCGATGGCCAGACGTGCGGCAATGACCAGACCCAGGATGACCGACGTCAGCGCGATGCGACGCGCCCACAGCAGCTTGCGGTGGCCATGGCTGCCATGGGCATCGCCCCCATGGTCGCCGATGAGCAGCAGCACGACCGCCGTGAGGGCCGGTAGCAGCACGGGCAGGATGGGCAGGTGTTCGCTGAACCAGTTCATGCCTGCTCCGCCTTGTCCGGATGCCCATCGACGTGGTCGCTGCCATTCTCATGGCGGCTGCGCAGCGCCATCTCGATCACGAAGCCGGTGGTGGCGAATCCGATCACGATGGCGGTGAGCACCAGGGCCTGGGGCAACGGGTCGGCCACGGCGCTGCCTTCGGTGAGGATGGGGGGTGCGGCACTCCACAGTCGCCCCATCGCGAAGATGAAGACGTTGACCGCATAGCCCAGCAGGGTCAGGCCAATCACCACTGGGAAGGTGCGCCCGCGCAGCAGCAGATAGATGCCACACGCGGTCACCCAGCCGATGCCCGTGGCCACGAGGAACTCCATCGTCATGCCGTCACTCCCTTGTCCTTGGCCACTTCCTTGCTGGCCGCTCCCAGCACCGACAGCATCAGCATCGTTGCTCCCACCACCGTGATGTAGACCCCCAGGTCGAAGAGTGCCGCGGTGGCCAGCGGCAGCTCACCCAGCACCGGCACGACAGGATGGCCGTGCGCACTGGTCAGGAAGGGTTTGCCGAAGAAGAAGGCCCCCACGCCAGTGAGCCAGGCGATGCCCAGGCCGATGCCGATCCAGCGCACGAAGCGCCGCCCGGCCGCGCCGCGCAGCACGGCCTCGGCACGCGCCTGACCCATGGCCATGTACTGCAGCACCAGGGCCACCGCCGTGATCAGGCCGGCGATGAAGCCACCGCCGGGCAGGTTGTGCCCTCGCCAGAAGATGAAGGCACTGACCACCAGGGCCAGCGGCAGCACGAGGCGGGCCACGACACGCAGCATGAGCGGCTCCTGGCTGTAGCTCCAGGCGCGGCCCTGCGGATCCACCGTCGGGCGGCGCACGCGCATGCCATCGAGCAGGGCCAGCACGCCCAGGGCTGCGATGCCAAGGACGGTGATCTCGCCGAAGGTGTCGTAGCCGCGGAAGTCGACCAGGATGACGTTCACCGCGTTCGTGCCCCCGCCTTCGGGCAGCGACTTTTCCAGGAAGTACCAGGAGATCGAATCGTGATCCCGCGTGAGCATCAGCCAGCTCACCCAGGCCACGCCACCGCCACCGGCCAGGGCGAGCAGGCCGTCGCGCAGCTTGCGGCCGGTGCTCGACTCCGCCGGGGTGGTCTGCGGCAGCAGCGCCAGGCCCATCAGCAGCAGCACGGTGGACACCACGTCCACCGACAGCTGGGTCATGGCGAGATCCGGCGCCGACAGGGCGATGAAGGCCAGCGAGGTGACCAGCCCCACCGCACCCGCCAGGACCACCGCGATATAGCGCTGGCGGTGGGCCCGCAGCAGCGCAGCGCCCACCACCAGCAGAACGCCCCAGATGGCGATCGCCACGGGCGGCGCCGGCAACAGTTCGCGCCCCTGGGCACCGAGGTTGTCGGCTGCCGGGAGCCAGAAGGGCCAGGCGGCCAGACCAATGGCCAGCGCGATCATCCAGGCGAGGTAGCGCTGCAACGACCCGTTCTCCAGCGCACCACTGATGCGACCGGCGAGCCCGAACAGGCCGTCAATGAACGCCGTGAAGACGGCCTTGCCACTGAAAGCGCCGGGCAGGTAACGGTGCAGGCGACCCCCGGACTGCATGGCGAAGTAGTAGAGGGCCCCGCCGCCCACTGCAATCGCGCTCATCAGCAGCGGCAGGTTGAAACCATGCCACAGGGCCGGGTGGAATTCCGGCGGCGGCGCACCCAGCACCGCGGTGGCGGCCACCACCACCAGCGGCCCCGTGAGCAGTGCCGGCATCAGACCCACGGCAATGCAGATCACCACGAGGAGTGCCACAGGCGCCTTCATACCCCACGGGGGTTCATGCGGGTGCCCCGGCAGGTCCTTGGCCGGGCCGTTGAAGAAGACGTCATGCACCAGTCGCAGCGAATACGCCATCGAGAAGAGGCCGCCCAGGGTCGCCAGCACCGGCACCAGCCAGTTCAGCGACCCCCAGAACTGCGCGTGCACCGCCTGCTCGAGCATCATCTCCTTGGACAGGAAGCCGTTGAAGGGCGGCAGCCCGGCCATCGAGGCCGAGGCCAGCAGCGCAAAGCTGCCGATCCAGGGCATGGCCTTCATCAGGCCGCCCAGGCGGCGCATGTCGCGCGTGCCGGTTTCGTGGTCGACGATGCCTGCCGTCATGAACAGCGCGGCCTTGAAGCTGGCGTGATTGAGGATGTGGAAGATGGCCACCACGGCCGACATCGGCGAGGACAGGCCGATCAGGAAGGCGATGAAGCCGAGGTGACTGATCGTCGAGTAGGCCAGGAGTCCCTTCAGGTCGTGCTTGAACAGCGCCACGAAGGCGGCGAAGACCATGGTGACCAGACCCACGGTGGCCACGATGCTCTCGAAGAGCACGTTGCCACCGATCACCGGGTACAGGCGCGCCAGCAGGAAGAGGCCCGCCTTCACCATGGTGGCCGAATGCAGGTAGGCCGACACCGGCGTGGGCGCCGCCATGGCCTCGGGCAGCCAGAAGTGGAAGGGAAACTGGGCGCTCTTGGTGAAGCAGCCCAGGAGGATGAGGATCAGCGCCACCGGGAACATCGGATGGGCCTGGATCTCGGCGCCACGACCCAGCATCTGCGAAAGCTCGTAGGTGCCAGCGATCTGCCCCAGCACCACAAAGCCCGCCAGCAGGGTCAGGCCCCCGCCGCCGGTGACGGCCAGGGCCATGCGAGCGCCGGCGCGCGACTCCTCCTTGTTTCCCCAGTAGCCGATCAGCAGGAACGATGAGATGCTGGTCAGCTCCCAGAACACCACCAGCAGCAGCAGGTTGTCTGACAGCACGATGCCCAGCATCGCGGCCATGAACAGCATCAAGGTGCTGAAGAACTTGCCGGCCGGATCGTCGTGATGCAGGTAGAACGCGGCATACAGCACGATGAGGATGCCGATGCCGCTGATCAGCGCGGCGAACATCCAGGCCAGGCCATCGAGGCGGAAGCCGAGGTTCAGGCCGATGGCCGGCACCCAGGGTGCGTGGTGCAGCACGGTCTGACCATCGAAGACAGCGCCGGCCTGGCTGGCGAGCAGAGCCAATGCCGCCGCGGCCACCAGGCCTGCCGCCCAGGCGGTGGCACGGCGGCGGGCCGGGGTCTCCACCCGGCCGAGCCAGAAGCACAGGACGGTGCCCAGCACCAGGGGCAGCAAGACGACCGTGGCAAGGAGGTTCATCGTGTGAGACAGGTAGGTGGCAGGACTGGCCCCCCGTAGGGGTCGAGCACACAAAAAACGGCTGATTGTAGAAACATGTGGGCACAACCTTCCCTTGTGGCAACCACGCAGGCGATCCTGGGGACGCTGTCATGTCCATGCAAGGTGGATCGGTTCTCCTCGGGGCCGACCACGCCGGGATCGCTAAAATCAACGGGTTTGCGGCTCCGGCCCTCCTCGCTCCACAACCTCGAAGCCCCCATGACCACCACGATCCAGCACGACGACCTCGTCGAAAGCGTGGCTGCCGCCCTGCAGTACATCAGCTACTACCACCCGGCCGACTACATCGCCCACCTGGCGCGGGCCTACGAGCGCGAGGAGTCGCCGGCCGCCAAGGACGCGATCGCGCAGATCCTCACCAACTCGAAGATGAGTGCCGAGGGCCGCCGCCCGATCTGCCAGGACACCGGCATCGTGAACGTCTTCCTGAAGATCGGCATGGACGTGCGCTTCGCCAACTTCCCCGGCTCGATCGCCGATGCCATCAACGAGGGCGTGCGCCGCGGCTATCTGAACCCGGACAACAAGCTGCGCGCCTCGGTGCTGGCCGACCCGCACTTCGAGCGCAAGAACACCAAGGACAACACGCCGGCCGTCATCCACATGGAGCTGGTGCCCGGCAACACCGTGGACGTGACGGTGGCCGCCAAGGGGGGCGGCTCCGAGAACAAGACCAAGTTCGTGATGATGAACCCCAGCGACTCGCTGGTGGACTGGGTGCTCAAGACCGTGCCCCAGATGGGTGCCGGGTGGTGCCCGCCGGGCGTGCTGGGCATCGGCATCGGCGGCACGGCCGAGAAGGCGATGCTGCTGGCCAAGGAATCGCTGATGGAAGACATCGACATGTACGAGCTCCAGCAGCGTGGCCCGCAGAACAAGCTGGAAGAACTGCGCCTGGAGCTGTACGAGAAGGTCAACGCCCTGGGCATCGGCGCACAGGGCCTCGGGGGCCTGACCACGGTGCTCGACATCAAGATCAAGACCTACCCCACGCATGCGGCCTCCAAGCCCGTGGCGATGATCCCCAACTGCGCCGCCACGCGCCATGCGCACTTCGTGCTCGACGGCTCGGGCCCGGCCTATCTGGAGCCGCCCAGTCTCGACCTGTGGCCCGATGTGCACTGGGCGCCCGACTACAACAAGAGCAAGAAGGTGGACCTCAACACCCTCACACGCGAGCAGGTGGCCAGCTGGAAGCCGGGCGAGACGCTGCTGCTGTCAGGCAAGATGCTCACCGGCCGTGACGCGGCGCACAAGCGCATCGCCGACATGCTGGCCAAGGGCGAGAAGCTGCCGGTGGACTTCACCAACCGCGTGATCTACTACGTCGGCCCGGTCGATCCGGTGCGTGACGAGGTGGTGGGCCCGGCCGGCCCCACCACCGCCACCCGCATGGACAAGTTCACCGACATGATGCTGGCCCAGACGGGACTGATCGCGATGATCGGCAAGGCCGAACGCGGCCCGGTGGCCATCGAGGCCATCCAGAAGCACAAGAGCGCCTACCTGATGGCCGTGGGTGGTGCCGCCTACCTCGTGAGCAAGGCCATCAAGGGTGCCAAGGTCGTCGGCTTCGAGGACCTGGGCATGGAAGCCATCTACGAGTTCGACGTGGTGGACATGCCGGTGACGGTGGCGGTGGATGCGGGCGGCACGAGCGCCCACATCACGGGCCCGCGCGAGTGGCAGGCGAAGATCGGCAAGATCCCGGTCGCGGTGGCCTGAGGCCACCGCCGCGTGCGTGCGCATCGATGTGGTGATCCCCAACGGGGATCACCACAGTGGCTGTTACGCTTGAGGGGTCACGGCCTGTCTGCGCATGGATTTCAATTTCATCAATGTCCCCCTGCTCATCGCCTCCGCGCTGCTGCTGAGCAGCGTGCTGGCCGGCATGCTGTCGGCCCGGGTGGGCTTCTCCTTCCTGCTGATCTTCCTGATCGCCGGCGGTCTGGCCGGTGAGGATGGCCCCGGCGGGCTGCGGTTCTCGGATTTCACGCTGAGCTTCTGGGTGGGCAACGTGGCGCTCGCCGTGATCCTGCTCGATGGCGGCTTGCGCACCTCGCTGTCCACGTTCCGCACAGGACTGAAACCCTCGCTGCTGCTGGCCACCGTAGGCGTGCTGATCACGGCGTTGCTCACCGGCCTGGGCGCCATGCTGTTGCTGGACCTGTCGTGGCAGCAGGGCATGTTGTTGGGCGCCATCGTGGGCTCCACCGATGCCGCTGCGGTGTTTGCGCTCCTGAAGACCTCGGGGGTGCAGCTCAATGAACGCGTGGCAGCCACGTTGGAGATCGAATCGGGGATGAACGACCCCATGGCCGTCTTCCTGACGATGGCTTTCATCACCCTGATCACGGTGGCCCCCGGCAGCGGCTCTGGGCTGACGATGATGCTGTGGTCTTTCGCGCAGCAATTCGGCCTGGGCACGCTGATCGGGGTGGGCGCAGGCTTTGTGGTGAGCGAAATGGTGAACCGCCTGCCTCGTCAGCACGGCGGTGGCGGCATCATGGGCCTGCTGCTGGCGTCTTCGGGCCTGGCGGTCTTCTCTCTCACAGGGGTGGCAGGCGGTTCGGGGTTTCTGGCGATCTACCTGTTCGGCATGGTCGTGGGCAACCGCGGCGGACGTCGCGTGCGTTCGGCGTTTTCGGCCATGGACGGGTACGCCTGGCTGTCTCAGGCCGTGATGTTCCTGCTGCTGGGGCTGCTCGTGACCCCCTCTGGCCTGTTGGGCAGCGCCCTGCCGGCCCTGGGGGTGGCGGCGGTCCTGATGTTCGTGGCCCGCCCCTTTGCCGTGTGGCTGTGCCTGGCGCCCTTCCGCTTCGGCGCAAAGGAGGTGTGGTTCATCTCCTGGGTGGGCCTGCGAGGAGCCGTGCCCATCGTGCTGGCCATCTTCCCGCTGATGGCCGGTGTCCCCAATGCCACCTTGCTGTTCCAGGTGGCCTTCATGGTTGTGCTGGTGTCACTGATCTTCCAGGGCACCACCATCGGCTGGGCCGGGCGTCGTTTCGATGTTGCGCTGCCCGATCAGGATGACGAAGAAGGCACGCGCGCCGTGTTCGGTGACTTCGTGCTCGATGGCCACCAGCCGACGGGCCTGTTGTGCGAGTTCTACGGCCTGCCTGCAGTCCCGGACGCCGAGCTTCCGCTGGCGGACTGGGTCGCCCGCCGGCTGGGGCGCCCCGCCATCGTCGGAGACCATGTCAACCTGGGCGAAGCCGTCCTGAGCGTGCGCGAGATGGAGGGCGCCCGCATACGAAAGCTGGGGCTGTCCATCCCGCTGCACCCGGCTGAGAACGCCTAGCCCATGCTCCCCTGACGTCCTCCCGCGGGTCGCCCGGGCGGGTGTCACCGGGGAACAGAACGGTGCGATGTCTCGCCCGAGCTGGCACCCGGATGCTCACCGTCGTTTCTATACAGTGCGCTGAGCGAACCATACCGCGACAGCTGCTGCTCGCGAATCCGCAGCATCACAGTGGACGGCGCCACCCCAGCCAGGAGCAAGACGTGCGCCGCCATCATCAAGGCCGCCTCCAGGGTTTCAGGAATGACCTCTCTGGCTCCGGCTGCCAGCAACTCATCCAGATGCTCCTCGTCCCGGGTGCGTACCGTCACCGGCAACTCGGGCCGCAGTCGCCGCGCGTGCGCCAGCGTCTTGCGTGCTGCACCCAGATCATCGTGCGTCACCACCAACAGTCTGGCCTGATCCAGCCCCAGCGCCTCCAGGATATCGGCCTCGGCAGCGTCGGCGTAGTAGACCGGTTCGCCCTGTGCAAAGGCGTTGCGCACCAGATCGGCATCGAGATCCACCGCCACGTAGGGCACGCCCTCGCGAGCCAGAAAAAGAGCGACGCTTCGACCCACGCGCCCATATCCGCACAGGATCACATGATCCTGCAACCCGGATGGAGGTGCCACCAAGTCGTCTGTGCGGGCCTTCACGGCACCGTGGCGCCATAGCCACGCAGCCAGTGAGCCGTTGGAGCGAATCACCAGAGGACCCAAGGCCATGCTCAACAACACGGCGTTCAGCACGACCTGGGCGTGCAGCGGATCGAGCAACCGGGCCTCCAGCGAGATTGCAAGCAGTGCGAAGCCAAACTCGCCACCAACAGCCAGCACCAACCCCACGCGCAGGGCCGTGCGCATGTCAATTCCGCCCAGACGGACAATCCCGGACACGAGCAGCGCCTTGACCACCATCAGACCGACCGCGGTGATCGCGACTTGCTGCCAGATGCTGGGCAGGACAGAAAAGTCCGCAAGCATGCCGATGGTGACGAAAAACAGCCCCAGCAGCACGTCGCGAAAGGGCCGAATCGACGATTCCAGCTGGTGACGGAACTCCGTGTCTCCCAGCATCATGCCGGCAAGGAAGGCCCCCAGTGCCATCGACAGGCCAAGCGCGGAGGTCAAGGCGGCAGCGAGCAAGGTCACCAAGAGCACCGCAAGGGTGAACATTTCGGGCGAACGGCTGTTGGCCACCACGTGAAACGCCGGGCGCAACAACCATCGACCGGCGCCGTACACCAGCAAGAAGGCCAGCAAGGCCTTGCCCGCGGCAAGCGCCAGGGGCCCCCCCATGCTGCCGCCCATGCCGCCAAGCACCGGCAGAATCACCACCAGCGGAACGGCCGTGACATCCTGGAAAACCGACATGGCGGTTGCCAGGCGACCGTGACGGGTGTCACCCTCTCCCTGCTCGGCGAGTTGCCTGGCAATGACGGTCGTGGACGATTGCGCCACCACGGCGCCAACGGCCAGCGCTGCCACCAGCGGCAGTCCTGCCCACCAGAGCCCCGCGCCGACCAGCACCGTCGTCAACAACACCTGGGCCGTTCCCAGCACAAACACCGAGCGCCCCATGGCTCGGATGCGCGGCAACGAGAAGTTGAGACCCACCGTGAACAGCAGGAACACAATGCCCAGTTCGCCAATCACCTTGGCACGATCAGGTTCCGGAGCCAGGTTCAAGGCATGAGGTCCCAGCACGATGCCCACAGCCAGGTAGCCCAGGCTGCTGGGCATGCGCAGACGCTGCAGCAGCATCACGGCGGCGAGCGCGCCCGCGATGAGAAGGATCACCTGCCCCAGGAAGATGTGTGTCATGACCGCCAGAACCTTGCGGGCAGGATAGCCAGGCCCGGAGTGCTCGACTTGATGTCAGTCAAGACACTGGCCCCTCCCGGGCGACGGTTCTGCGGCCGCGGGCGGCTTCACGTCCTGAGCCGGCGCTCGCACGTGAACCACCCGCTGTGGGTAGGGGATCTCCACGCCCAACTCATTGAACAGGGACAGGATCGCCAGGTTGACGCCCGAGCGCACACCTGCCTGGCCGTTTTCCGGGTCGGCAATCCAGAAGAAGACCGTCAGCTCCAGGCCGTCGGCGGCAAAGGCCGTGAGGTGCGCTGCAGGACCGGGCTCCTGCAACACGCGCGGCACCTGGCGCACCCGCTCAATGATGCGCGCTCGCAGACCGTCGACATCGGTCCCGTAGGCCACCTGCACCACGGTGGACAGCAGCATGTTGCGATCGGCCAGTGAGAGGTTCTCGACCCGGGTGGTGATCAGCATCTCGTTGGGCACGATGGCCTCGCGGCCGTTGGCCGCACGCACAACGGTGTAGCGCGTCGTGATGTCGGTGACGCGGCCCTCGAAATCGGCCACCCGCACGAAGTCGCCAATGCGCAGCGAACGCTCGGCAAGGATCACGAAACCGCTGACATAGTTGGCCGCCAGCTTCTGCAGGCCAAAGCCGATGCCGACCCCGACGGCCCCACCCAGCACCGACAAGGCGGTGAGGTCGATCCCCACCGAAGACAGCGCCACGAGCAGCCCCACGAACACGAGCCCCGCACGCACCGCGTTGGAGGCCGCCTTGCGCAGCGACAGCCTCTCACCCATCACCCCCTTGAGCAATTGCGCCTCGATCGCGGCCGAGATCCACAAGGCCACCATCATGACGAAGCCGGCTGACAGCGTTCCTTCCAGGATCTGGCGCAGGGACACGGTTGCTCCACCGAGCTTCCACTGGATGCGTTCGAGCTCCTCCAGCAGCACGGGCAGGACACCGGTGATCCACAGGACGACCGCCATCCACGCCACCCAGGAGATGGTGCGCTCGGCCGCACGCATGAGCGCCGATTCCGGGAAGGCCGCCGACAGCACACGCACGCTCATGCGGATGATCACGAGCGACATCAGCACCGGCACGGCCACGCGGAACACGGCCAGCGGCACCCAGCTTTCGGCCGCCACCCGCGCGCCATAGACCAGTGCCAGTGCCACGACCGGGAACAGCACACCATCGATGACGCGCCGGCCGAACCAGACCGACGCCTGCGGCGCATGCGGCCCGCGAACCAGCCGCACCAGGGCCCAGGCCAGCACCAGGCAGGCCGCGATGACCGCCAGTTCGATCAGCGAGGATGGCTGAGCCAGCGCAGCCAGCAGGGAAGGCAGATCCTTGGGTGTGTCAGCAACGGCAGACGTCATGGGGTGTAGACCGGAAGTGAAACGCGGCGCGAAGCATAGCGCCGCCGGGGCCCTCCCCCGCAGGGGCGTCAGACGTCAGCCAGCACGCGAAGGTGAGTCGCCACGCTGCGTGCCAGCGCGCCCAGGTGGTAGCCGCCTTCCAGGCAGGAGACCACGCGCCCTTTCGCATGGCGGTTCGCCACGTCCATGACGCGCTGGGTGATCCATTCGTAGTCGGCCTCCACCAGGCCCAGCTGGCCGAGGTCGTCATCCCGATGGGCGTCGAAGCCGGCCGAGATGAAGATCATCTGCGGCTTGAAACGCTCCAGTCGCGGCATCCAGATCATCTCGATCAGCTCGCGCACATCCATGCCCTTGGTGTAGGCCGGCACCGGCAGGTTGCACATGTTGCCCGCCGACGGCTGGTCACCGCTGTAGGGGTACAGGGGATGCTGGAAGAAGCTCACCATCAGCACGCGGTCATCACCGGCCAGGATGTCCTCGGTGCCGTTGCCGTGATGCACGTCGAAGTCCACCACCGCCACGCGCTTGAGGCCCCGCACGTCGAGTGCATGGCGTGCGGCCACGGCCACGTTGTTGAAGAAGCAGAAGCCCATGGCCTGACCGCGCATCGCATGATGGCCCGGCGGGCGCACGGCGCAGAAGGCGTTGTCCAGTCGCCCGTCGATCACCGCATCGGTGGCCGCCACGGCCGCGCCGGCAGCGCGCAGCGCGGCCGCCCAGGTGTGCTCGCACACCACCGTGTCCATGTCGATGGCCCGGCGCTCGCCCGAGGCCGCCACCTGCTCCATGAAATCCTTGAGGTTGGCCACGTAGGCGGCGTGATGTGCGAGTTCGACATCTCGCAGGTCCACAAGTGGCGCATCGTGCCGCTCCAGGGCCACATCCAGGCCCGTGGCGATGAGGTGATCGTCGATGGCCGCAAGGCGTTCAGGGCACTCGGGGTGGCCGGGTCCCATGTCATGACGCCTGCAGTCGGAGTGACTGAAGTAGCCGGTCGCCATCGTGAACTTGTCCCCTTTGGGTCTTTCTGATTTCGGGTAAGGTCCGCGCCATGAACGCGCCGACCTTTCCCGACATGCACAGCCAGCTCCGGCGGCTGCGCGATCAGATTAACACGATCATCGTGGGCAAGTCGGCCCAGGTGGACGATGCCCTGGCGTGCCTGCTGGCCGGCGGCCACCTGCTCATCGAGGACGTGCCAGGCGTGGGCAAGACGACCCTGGCGCATGCCCTGGCGGTGTCGCTGGGCCTGCGGTTCTCACGCGTTCAGTTCACCGCCGACCTGATGCCCACCGACCTGGTGGGGGTGAGCGTCTACGAGCGCGGCAAGGAGGCCTTCGTTTTCCACCCCGGCCCGGTATTCGCCCAGGTGCTGCTGGCCGACGAGATCAACCGCGCCGGGCCCAAGACGCAGAGCGCGCTGCTGGAGGCCATGGAAGAGCATCAGGTGAGTGTGGAGGGCGAGACCCGACCCCTGCCGTCCCCCTTTTTCGTCATCGCCACCCAGAATCCGAACGACCAGCTCGGCACCTACGCCTTGCCGGAATCCCAGCTGGATCGCTTCCTGATGTGCATCACGCTGGGCTACCCGGACCGGGCTGCCGAGCGCGAACTGCTGGCCGGCAGCAACCGCCGCGACGCCGTCTCGCGCCTGATGCCGGTGATGAGTCCGTCGGAGGTCCAGGCGGTGCAGCAGGCGGTGCTCGCGGTGCACGCCGCCGCCCCCTTGCTCGACTACTTGCAGGACCTGATCGCCGCCACCCGCAGCGGGCGGTGGTTCGTGGAGGGACTGAGCCCACGCGCGGGGCTGGCGGTGCTGCGGGCCGCACGCGCCCGGGCCCTGCTGGCGCAGCGCGACTACGTGGCCCCCGACGACATCCAGGCCATCCTGCCGCAAACCATTGCCCACCGGCTCCAGCCGGTGCCCGGCAGCGGGCGGGGACGCACCGAACAGGTGCGCGCCATGCTCGAGACGGTCCCCCTGCCCTGAACCCATGGCTGCCGTGCATGCCCGGCCCAGCCCGGCCGTCGGCCTTCGCCAGCGTTGGCAGCGATGGTGGGAGGAGCGACTCCCGCGCAGCGACACGCTGGTGCTGACGCAGCGCAATGTCTACATCCTGCCGACCCGGCCAGGCGCCATGTTCGCCCTCACGCTGCTGGTGCTGCTGGTCGCCTCCATCAACTACCAGCTCAACCTGGGCTACCTGCTCACCTTCTTGCTGGCCGGCGCCGCGGTGGTCGGCATGCACATCACCCACAACACCCTGCGCGGCCTGACCCTGTCGCTGCGCGCGCCGCCCCCCTCGTTCGCCGGGCAGGCCGCAGCGCTCGAGGTGGTGCTGCAGCACGACCGTGCGACCTGGCGCCACGGAATCGGGCTGCGGGTGCGCGATGACACCCTCGGACGGCCGCCGGCCTGGGTGTGGACCGACGTGCCCCCGGCCGGGCAGACCAGCATCCACCTGAGCTTCACTCTCCCCCGGCGCGGATGGTGCGACGTCCCGACCCTCAGCGCCGAAACCCGCTTCCCCCTGGGCATCTTCCGGGTCTGGTCCGTGTGGCGGCCCGCCGCCCGCGTGATGGCTTACCCGCGCCCCGAAGAGCCCTGCCCACCACTGCCCCCTGCGCAGGCGCAACCGGGGGGCGCCGTGAAGGGGCAGGTCCGCGAAGGGTTGGAGACCGAGGGCGTACGGGCCTATCGCCGTGGTGATGCCCCCAAACGCGTGGTCTGGAAGAAGGTCGCCAAGACGGATCAGCTGGTCAGTCGCGACGGCAGCGCGAGTGCCCAGCTCGAACTCTGGCTGGACTGGCACGACGCCGGCGGACTGGACCCGGAGCGGCGACTGTCGCGTCTGTGTGCCTGGGTGCTGGCTGCCGACCGGGCCCAGGTGCGCTACGGCCTGCGCCTGCCTGGCGTGGAACTGTCACCGGATGCAGGCGAAGCCCATCGGCGCGCCTGCCTCCAGCACCTCGCCTTGTGGACATGAAGACACCGCACGCCCTGCGCTCCGCGCCGGCCCCGGGTGCGCGCTGGCAAACGCTCCCGCGGGAAGCCCGGGACACCCTCTTCCTGCTGGCCGTGATCGCCTGGGTCGTCCTGCCGCACAGCGGGCACCTGCCCGCATGGTGCATCGGCCTGACCGCTCTCGTGCTGGCCTGGCGAGCCCACCTGGCCTTGAGCGGAGGCGCCCTGCCGGGCCGCTGGGCCCGCGCAGGCGTGCTCCTGCTGGCCCTTGCCGCCACCGCCTGGTCGCACGGCACCTTGCTGGGCAAGGAGGCCGGCGTGACCTTGCTGGTGGTGCTCGTGGCCTTGAAGACCCTCGAGCTGCGTGCGCGGCGGGACGCCTTCGTCATCTTCTTCCTGGGCTTTTTCCTCGTCCTGACGAACTTCCTCTACTCGCAGGCCCTGCTGGTGGCCGTCGCCATGGTGGTGGCCGTGTGGGGCCTGCTCAGCGCCCTGGTGCTGGCCCACATGCCCGTGGGCCAGCCCAGCCTGCGCCAGGCAGCCGCACTGTCGGCCCGCATGTGTCTGCTGGGTGCCCCCATCATGGTGGTGCTGTTCCTGCTGTTTCCGCGCATGGCGCCCCTGTGGGGAGTGCCCGGCGAGGACCTGGGAGGGCGGACCGGCCTGTCGCAACGCATGAGCCTGGGCACGGTGGCCGAACTGGCGCTGGACGACAGCGTCGCCATGACCGTGCGCTTTTTCGGCGCCGCACCGCCGGCCGAGAGCCTGTACTTCCGGGGGCCGGTGCTGAGCGAGTTCGACGGCCGCGAATGGCGCCCCGTCGCTGCCGGACGTTTCCTGCCTGGCCTCGTCCGGCCCGAGTTGCGCGTGACCCGGGCCTCCGGGGTGGACTATGAAATCACCCTCGAACCGACCAAGGTGCCCGTGCTGCCGATGCTGGAGCTGACGCCGGAGTTGCCCCTGGACGGCATCCCACCCACCCTGAGGCCGGACTTGCGCAGCGATCTGCAGTGGCGCACGATCCACCCGCTGGATGAGCGGCTGAGGCTGCGCGCCACGGCCTACCCACGCTTCGAGCATGGTCCAACCGAGGCGGTCTCCGGTCTGCGGCACTACGTCGAGCTGCCCGCCGGCTACAACCCTCGCACCCTGGCCTGGGCCGCCGCGCTGCGCCGCGACCCACAGTACGCCGAGGCCGACGCCGATACCCTGGTCGCCGCGCTGCTGCGCCACATCCGCACCGGCGGCTACACCTACACCCTGGCGCCAGGACGGTACGGAGACGCCCAGGGGAGGCACGCCATCGACGAGTTCTGGCTCGACCGGCGTGAGGGGTTCTGCGAGCACTATGCAGCGGCGTTCACCGTGGTGCTGCGTGCCCTGGACGTTCCCGCGCGCATCGTGACCGGCTACCAGGGTGCCGAGCGCAACCCCGTGGACGGCTACTACCTCGTGCGCAACAGCTTTGCGCACGCCTGGGTGGAGTACTGGCAGGCCGGGCGCGGCTGGGTGCGGGTGGACCCCACGTCGGCCGTGGCGCCCGAGCGCATCGTGCAGCATCTCAACCTGCGCCCTGCACCGGGGATGATGGCCACGGCCCTGGGCACCCTCACGCCGAACCTGCTCGCGCAACTGCGCCATCAGTGGCAAGCCCTGAACACCGCCTGGAATCAATGGGTGCTCAACTACTCGGCCGGCCGCCAGCTGGACCTGCTGCGCCAGCTGGGTGTGCGTTCGCCCTCCTGGCAGGACCTCGTGCTGGCGCTGCTGGGCCTGGTGGTCGCCGCCAGCGCCCTGGGGGCCGCGTGGGCCTGGTGGGAACGCCGCCATGTGGACCCCTGGATGGCCGCCTACAGGCGCATGCGCCAGGTGATGGGACGCGCCGGCCTGCCCAGCGACGAGGCCACGGCCCCTCGCACACTGGCCGTACAAGCCCGCGCACGGTGGGGAGACGCCGCCCGCGACGCCGAGTCCACCCTGCTCGCCATGGAAACCCTGCGGTATGGCCCCCCTGGATCGTCGACCTCGGCCAGCGGGGCTACACTGAGCCGTACCGAATTGCGACGCCTCGTGCACCAGCTTCGGCAACATGCCGCCCGACTGCCTCATGCCTGACCTCGATGCCCTCCTGCGCACCCGCTGGCCTCACGGCGTGCTGGCCCTCGTGGTGAGCGCGGCACTGGCCAGCCTGCCTTCAACATGGGCGCAGGGCTCCCCGCCGTCCAAGCGCGCCGCGGCCGACACGGCAGCTCCGACCTACGCCGGCCGTGCCGACGCCATGGCACTGGCGGACGAGATCGCACAGCGCCACGGCCTCGATGCCGCCTGGGTGCGGGGTCATCTGGCCAATGCCCGCCAGCTGGCAGCGGTGCAGCGGCTCATCATGCCGCCTGCCGCCGGCACCGCGAAGGACTGGGCGGCCTACCGCGCCCGTTTCGTCGAGCCTCGCCGCATCGGCTGGGGCGCCGACTTCTGGCGTGCCAACGAGCGTTCGCTGCGTCGCGCCGAGGAAGTCTATGGCGTGCCGCCGGATATCGTCGTCGGCATCATCGGTGTCGAGACCCTGTACGGCCGCAACATGGGCAGCTTCCGCGTGATCGACGCGCTGGCCACGCTGAGCCTGGATTTCCCGCCCGGGCGGCGCGACCGCAGTGCCTTCTTCCGCGAGGAGCTGGGTCAGCTGTTCGTGCTGGCTCACAGCGAAGGCCTCGACCCGACCTCGCTGCGGGGCTCCTATGCCGGCGCCATGGGCATGCCGCAGTTCATGCCCAGCAGCTGGAACCGTTATGCGGTGGATTTCGATGGCGACGGTCACGTGGACCTGCACGCCAGCGCGGCCGACGTGATCGGCAGCGTGGCCCACTATCTCGCCGAGTTCGGATGGACGCGGGGGCTGCCGACGCATTTCGACGTTCGGCCGCCGGTGGACACTTCTGATCGCGCCACCTTGCTCGGACCCGACATCGTGCCCAGCTTCACCGCCCAGGAGTTCGTCGCGCGGCAGGCCTGGCTCCCCGAAGCTGCGCAGTCGCACGCAGGCCTGCTGGCCCTGGTGGAGTTGCAGAACGGCGAGGCCGCGCCCAGCTACGTGGCCGGCACCTCGAACTTCTACACGATCACCCGCTACAACTGGTCGAGCTACTACGCGATGGCGGTCATCGACCTGGGGGCGGCGGTGGCCCGCGCCGTGGGTGCGCCCAGCACTGCCTCGCTCTCGGTCAGGCGCCCTTGAAGAGATCCTCGGGCAGGTCGGTCATCTCAGTGACTTCCAGCCCCTGCTCCAGCTCATGCGCGGAATCCATCCACCAGACCTTCTCGGTGGCTTTCCCCGCCGCGTCGGCCGGACTGCTTTCCATCGGGGCTGCCGCGCGCATGGCTTCAGGTTGGCGTGACCCCGGCTTGTGCGTCAACTTGCTGGCAAAGGAAAACATGGGCGACCTCGACTGCTGATCTGGTCCTCATGATGCGCTGGCGCCGGCCGACCGGCCACCCCGCATTCACGTGGGAGATGTCCCCAGGCGTGAGAGAGTTCACGGCTGAGGGCACACGCTCACTTCCACGCTCAGTCGCTGTTCCCCCCCACCCAGGATGACGCCGCGCAAGGGAGCCACGTCACCGAAGTCCCCCCCCCAGCCCAGCAGCACGAAGCGTTCGTCTGCCAGGGCGTTGTTGGTGGGGTCGAACTCCACCCAGCCGAGCCCGGGCGCCCAGGCCGCCACCCAGGCGTGACTGGCATCCACGCCCATCAGTCTCGGCTGGCCAGGTGGCGGCCGGGTCAGCAGGTAGCCGGACATGTACAGCGCCGGCAAGCCCAGGGCTCGCAGTCCGGCAATCATCAGGTGGGCGAAATCCTGGCAGACCCCAGCGCGACGATCGAGCACCGTTTCCACGGGCGTGCTGACGGTGGTGACGCCATTTTCGAAGCGAAAGTCGGCGTGAATCCTCTCCATCAGGTCGTGCACGGCCTCGAACCAGTTGCGCCCTGGCGGGAAGCTGCGGCGCGCATAGTCCAGGGCCGCCGCCGACCAGGGCAGCAGGGAGGAGGCCTCGCGCGCCTGGGCCGGCAGCAGCCCGGGAGGCGGGTGCGGCGGCAGCAGGGTGTCTCGCACGGCCTCCCAGCCAGGTGCCCCCGAGGGCCCGGCGACGGGGCGCGGACCCAGCTCCACCTCGCAGACCATGTGCACCCTCAAAGCCGGATGCGGCCGGTGCAAGGCAAAACGGGTCACGGTATTGCCGAAGCTGTCCTGACGGGTTTCGACCTCGTCCGGCACCGGGTCCACCAGCAGCCGGTGCCACACCAGGTGCTGCCACGCGAGCTCACGGGGTGTCAGGTGGGCCATCTGCCAGGAATCCGACACGGCCGCGCCGTAGTCGTAGCGGGTCTCGTGTTCGATGCGGTAACGGGGCATGGCGATGATCAGGCCGGCTCACGCCGCCATGTGCAGCAGGCTGCGCGGCAGGGCGTGGGTGAAAAAGCGGTGGGTGATGTCGTCGGACAGCCGGCAGGCGCTGTCTCGCAGGCCGATCAGCAACGGGCCGAGCGCCGGGTTGTCCGGGTGCAGGTCCGTCGGTGCGAGCCGCGTCAGTTGGTCGGCGCAGCGCACCAGCCCGTGGTGAGCAAAGGCGCCGTGCTGCGTCTCCAGCCGCTGCACAAAGTCCACCAGCCCGCGCACCTGGAATCCGACCGAGCGTGGGTTGCTGTCGTCGCGCAAGAGCAAGTCCAGCACAGGCAGCCATTCCGGGGCCACGAGGAAGCGGGAACGGTAGGTGACGCTGGAGTCGCACAGCTCCAGGAGCCAATCCAGGCCGCTGTCGGGCCCTGCGCTCAGGGCCGCCTCCAGAGCCTGCGTGAGAAAGCACAGACGCTCGATGCGCCGCCCGATCGACAGGAAGCGCCAGTCCGTGCCGCGTGACATGCCGTCCAGCGCAAAACCCGACAGCGTCATCAACCCGATCACGGCACGGTCCAGCCAGTTCAACGTCGCGGGCAGCGTGGCCTGCTTCTGGAACACCTCGTCGTGAGCCAGCTGCTGCAGGACACGCCAATGATCCAGTGACAGGCGGTCCCGCAGGTGAAATCCCGCGCGAGCCAGTTGGGTCAGCACGGCACCCAGCCCCTGGTCCGGGCTGGTGGCGGCGCGCAGCAGCGCCGGCACGGCGTCGGATGTGTCGTCCAGCAGACCCCACGCGCGCGCCAGCGCCCAGGCCGCGGCTGCCCCCTCCTCCTGTTCGGCTGCCTCGCTGACGCTGCGCGTCAGCGCCACGCGCAGCAGGCGGGCGGTGCAGTCGCTGCGCTCGCCGTAGCGGCCAAACCAGAACAGGTTCTCCGCCGCGCGCGAGGACAGGTGGCCTCTCGAGCGCGCGAGATCGTCGGGCGTGACCGTCGTGCGCAGCAGGGAAAAGGCGGAGTTCACGGGCTCCTCGCAGAGCACCCAGGCATCCTTCGATCCGCCACCGCGCTGCATGGAGATGGCCTCCGTATCGCCAGGCCCGCCCACGCGCACGAGCCCGCCGGGCATCACCGCATGGCCATCCGGGGTGGCCACCGCGAACGCTCGCAAGCCCACGGCACGCGCCGCCAGATGGAGGGGGCGATGACGGTCCAGCACCGGGGCCTGCGACAGCCTCACCCACTCCTGGGCGACATAGCGGTGCGGCTGCAATTCGATCTGCGCGCGCAAGGCTGCGCGTTCGGCTTCCCCGAGGCTGCGCCCGTGAACGGGCTGCAGGGTCAGGCTGCGATCGGCCGGTTTGATGACCAGCTCATCCAGGCGGGCCCAGGCATCGTCCAGGGCAGCGGGCTCGCCCAGCCACCAGGTGGCGACGGACGGGAGCCGCAAAGGCTCACCCAGCAGCCGTTCACACAGTGCCGGAAGGTAGCCCATCAGAGCACCGGATTCGAGCACCCCCGCACCGAGGCCGTTGGCAAGGAGCACGCTGCCCCGGCGCGCGCATTCGGCAAGACCCGGCACCCCCAGGGCGGAATCTGCGCGAAGCTCCAGCGGGTCGCAGTAGTCGTCGTCCTGGCGCCGCACGATGGCATGCACGCGGCGCAGCCCGTCCACGGTCTTGAGCCAGACCTTGCCCTGGCGCACCGTCAGGTCGCTCCCCTCCACCAGCACGAAGCCCAGGTAGCGGGCCAGCAGGGCATGCTCGAAATAGGTTTCGTTGTAGGGCCCCGGGGTGAGCAGCACGATGAGCTGGGGCCCGTCACCGCGTGGTGCAAGGTGTGCCAGCGATTCCCGCCACGTGGCAAAGAAGGCAGCGTGATGCTGCACCCTCAGCCGCGCAAAGGCCTCGGGAAACATCCGCGAGACCATGAGCCTGTTCTCCAGCGCATAGCCCATGCCCGACGGCGCCTGGGTCCGGTCGGAGAAGACCCACCATCGTCCATCCGGTGAGCGGGCGAGGTCGGCCGCATACTGGAAGAGGTGGATGCCGCCGGGCGGGCGGATGTCGCGCGCCGGGTGAAGGTAGCCACGGTGGCCGTACACCAGGGCCGGTGGGACCAGCCCTTCGCGCAGCAGCTGCTGCGGGCCGTACAGGTCCTTCAGAATGAGGTTGAACAGCCGCGCACGCTGGGCCACACCAGCTTCGATCATCTCCCAGTCGGCCTCGTCGAGGAGCAAGGGGATGGGGTCGACCACCCAGGGTCGGTCGGCGCCCTGAGGGTCGGCATACACGTTGTAGGTGATGCCATGTTCCCGGATCTCGCGTTCGACCATCGCCATGCGCTCGGCCAGCTGGGCAGGCGCACTCGCGCGCAGATCGTCGAGGAAGGGGCGCCAGTGCGAGCGGACCGTGCCGTCGGCCTCGCGCAGCTCGTCAAAGCGGTCGCTCAGACTGCGGTAGCCGTCGAGAAGATCGTCAGACATGGGTGCAGTCTGCCATTGCCCCGCCTGGGGCCGCATCAGGCTCCACCCGGGCGCCGCAGGTCCAGCGTGAAAGGAAAGTCGGGGTTGCGAGGCTCGCGCTTCACGCGCACCGGGCCCGGGCTGTGGCCCATGCGGAAGAAGCGCGCGAGCCGCCGGGCCTCGGCCTCGTAGGCATTGACGGGAAAGGTGGCATAGCTGCGTCCCCCTGGGTGGGTCACGTGGTACTGGCACCCACCCATCGAGCGCTGCATCCAGGTATCGACCAGATCGAAGACCAGCGGGGCATGCACACCGATCGTGGGATGCAGAGCCGACGGGGGTTGCCAGGCACGGTAGCGCACGCCGGCGACGAATTCGCCCACCCGGCCGGTGGGCTGCAAAGGCACCACCCGCCCGTTGCATGTGAGCACATGGCGGTCATCCACCAGGCCGGTGACATGCAGCTGCAAACGCTCGACCGACGAATCGACGTATCGGACCGTTCCGCCAACGGCCCCCTCCTCGCCCATCACGTGCCAGGGCTCGAGTGCCAGGCGCAGCTCCACAGCCACGCCTCGCGCAGCGAAGTCGCCCAGGTGCGGGAACCGGAACTCGAAGTGGGGGGCAAACCAGTCCAGCTCCAGCGGAAAGCCGAAGTCGCGCAACTCCTCGATGACGTCGCGCAGATCCTCCCACACGAAATGCGGCAGCATGAAGCGGTCGTGCAACTCGGTGCCCCAGCGCTTGAGCCGCTCGGGCCGGTAGGGGTGCTGCCAGAAGCGGGCGATCAGCGCGCGCATCAGCAGCTGCTGTGTCAGGCTCATGCGCGCATGCGGCGGCATTTCGAAGGCACGCATCTCCAGCAGGCCCAGACGGCCGGCCGGTCCGTCCGGCGAATACATCTTGTCGATGCAGAACTCCGCCCGGTGGGTGTTGCCAGTGACGTCGATGAGCAGGTTGCGCATGAGCCGGTCGATGAGCCACGGCGGGCAATGGTTGCTCTGCGCCTGGCGCTGCAGTTCGGCCAGCGCGATCTCGATCTCGTAGACCGAATCGTTGCGAGCCTCGTCCACCCGCGGTGCCTGGCTGGTCGGCCCGATGAACAGGCCCGAGAACAGGTAGGACAGCGAAGGGTGGTTGTGCCAGTAGGCCACCATGCTGGCGAGCAAATCCGGCCGGCGCAGGAAGGGCGAATCGGCCGGCGTGGCGCCCCCCAGCACGAAGTGGTTGCCGCCACCGGTGCCAGTATGGCGGCCATCGACCATGAACTTCTCGGTCGACAGGCGGGCCTGGAACGCCGCGTCGTACAGGAAGCTGGTCTGGTCGACCAGCTCGCCCCAACTCGACGCCGGGTGAATGTTGACTTCGATCACCCCGGGGTCGGGCGTCACGCGCAGGGTCTGCAGGCGCGGGTCGCGCGGCGGCTCGTAGCCTTCGAGCACCACCGGCAGGCGCATCTCGGCCGCCGTGGCCTCGATGGCTGCCACCAACTCGAGGTAGTCCTCCAGGTGGCTGAGCGGCGGCATGAAGAGGTAGAGCCTCCCCTCGCGCGGCTGGGCGCACAGGGCCGTGCGGGTGATCGACACGGCCGACTCGAAGGCCCGAGGGCGCTGGTCGGCCGCGAGGGCATCGCCTTCCCTCCCCTGACCTTCGCAAGCCGCCTCCGCCCGCGCGGCGGCCGCTTTCAACCGCTGGGCCTGGGCCACCCCGGCCATGCCAGGCAACTGCGCCTGAATGCGCTGATAGGCAGGCAGCGGTGCCAACTCCTCGGTCAGGTCGCGGTCGTACTGATAGGGATAGTCTGATTTGGCCACCCAGGGTTGTGAATCGAGCGGCAAGCGATAACCCATGGGGGAGTCGCCCGGCACGAGGTAGCAGCGTTCGGCCCGCAGGAACCACGGACCGCTGCCCCAGCGCTGTCGGCCGCGCGGCAAGCGCTGCAGCGGCAGCACATGCCCCACCACCGCCGACAGGCCCTGCTCGAAGACGCGGCGCAAGCGGTCGCGTTCGAGCGGATCGTCCAGGCGGGCATCGAAGGGATCGACGTTGACGGGCAGCCGCCGCTCGCGCCAGAGGTAGTACCAAGTGTCTTCGTAAGCCGCAAAGATGTTGCCGCTGCCCACCGCCAGGCGTTCGGCCACCCCTTCGAGAAAGCGCCGGGCATGGGCCTCGTGCACGCCGTGGTCAGCTTTCTCGTCAGCCAGGAGCGAAGGGTCGGACCAGATGGGCTCTCCGTCCTTGCGCCAGAAAAGGTTGAGCGACCAGCGCGGCAGCTGCTCGCCCGGATACCACTTGCCCTGCCCGTAGTGCAAGAGTCCACCGTCGCCGTAACGCGCCTTCAGGCGTGCAAGCAAGTCAGCGGCCAGTCGTCGCTTGGTGGGGCCCAGGGCATCGGTGTTCCATTCCGCGCCATCGCGGTCGTCCACCGAGACGAAGGTCGGCTCGCCACCCTGGGTGAGGCGCACGTCGCCGCGCCGCAGCGTCTCGTCGACCTCGTGGCCCAAGGCCTCGATGCGCGCCCATTGCTCGTCGGTGTAGGGCTTGGTCACGCGCGGGGCTTCCCACACCCGCTCGACCTTCATGTGGTGTGCGAACTCGACCTCTGCCTTGTCCATCAGCCCGGTCACCGGCGCCGCCGATGAGGGCTCTGGCGAGCAGGCCAGCGGGATGTGGCCTTCGCCGGCCAGCAGGCCCGAGGTCGGATCGAGCCCGATCCAGCCAGCCCCGGGCAGAAAGACCTCGCACCAGGCGTGGAGGTCGGTGAAATCGGCCTCGGGGCCCGATGGGCCATCGAGCGACTTCACGTCGGGCACCAGCTGGATGAGGTAGCCCGACACGAAGCGCGCTGCCAGGCCCAGGTGGCGCAGCAGCTGCACCAGCAGCCAGGCCGAGTCGCGGCAGGAGCCGGAGCCCAAGGTCAGCGTCTCCTCGGGCGTCTGCACGCCGGGCTCAAGGCGAATGAGGTAGCTCACGTCGCGTTGTACGCGCTGATTCAGTTCCACCAGGAAGTCGATCGTGGCCTTCGGCTCGGGCGGGATGGCGGCCAGGTAACGCTCGAAGGCGGGTGTGGCGGGCAGCTCGACGAGGTAGGGCGCCAGCTCGCGCTGCTGGGCGTCGTCATACGCGAATGGAAACTTCTCGGCGTGCGGCTCCAGAAAGAAGTCGAAAGGGTTGAGCACCGCCATCTCGGCGACCAGGTCCACTTCGATGCGGAACTCGGTCGTCTTCTCTGGAAAGACCAGGCGTGCCAGGTAGTTCGACTGTGGGTCCTGTTGCCAGTTGATGAAATGCTGGGCCGGCGTGACCTGCATCGAATAGCTCAGGATGCGCGTGCGTGCGTGTGGCGCCGGCCGCAAGCGCACGACCTGGGGCCCCAGTTGCACCGGCCGGTCGTAGCGATAGTGGGTGACGTGGTTCAGTGCAACGTGGATGGACATGGTCCGACTCAATGCGTCACGGGAACGAGGAAGTCGCGGCTGATGCCCCGGCCCAGGTCACCGATGCGGTCAAGGAACTGCGTGAGGTAGGCGTGCAGTCCGGTGGACAGGATCTCATCGATGCGGGCGTACTGAAGGTCGGCCTGAAGACGGCCCGCGCGACGCTGCGTCTCAGCCGATTGCTCATTGGCCACGTGAGACAGGTTGGACACCACCTCACCCACGCAGGCTGCCAGTGAACGCGGCATGTCCGGGCGCAGAATCAGCAGTTCGGCCACCTTCTCCGGCCGGATCACGTTGCGATAGACCTTGCGGTACACCTCGAAGCCCGAGACCGATCGCAGGATGGCCGACCAGTGATAGAAGTCGTACTCCTGCTCCTTCGCGGCCTGGCTGCCGAAGAAGTCGCCGCCCATGCCCTGGAACTTCACGTCGAGCAAGCGGGCCGTGTTGTCGGCGCGTTCGAGGAAGGTCCCCAGGCGCAGGAAGTGGAAGGCCTCGTCCTGCAGCATGGTGCCCAGCGTCACCCCGCGCGAGAGGTGTGACCGGAACTTGACCCACTCGAAGAACTCGCCCGGGTCGCGCTGGAAGCTGCCATCGCCGATGAGCCGCTTGAACTCCAGCCAGGTCTGGTTCTGCGTTTCCCACACCTCGGTGGTGAGCGCCCCCCGCACCGCGCGTGCGTTCTCACGCGCGGCGCGCAGGCAGGAGTAGATGCTCGACGGGTTGCGCTCATCACGCACCATGTAGTCCATCACCTTGCGCGAAGCGATCGCGCCGTAGCGATCAGCATAGTCGCCGGCCAGCTCCGAGATGCTGAGCAGGCCGCGCCAGAGCTGCTCGGCCGAGGCCGCCGCACGCGGCATCAGCAGGGTCTGGTAGTTCACGTCGAGCATGCGCGCGGTGTTCTCGGCCCGCTCCATGTAGCGGGCCATCCAGAAGAGGTGGTCTGCCGTTCTCGAAAGCATGATCAGGCCTCCAGTACCCAGGTGTCCTTGGTGCCCCCGCCCTGCGAGGAGTTGACCACCAGCGAGCCTTCCTTCAGCGCCACCCTGGTGAGCCCGCCCGGCACCATCTGCACGGTCTTGCCGCTCAGCACGAAGGGTCGCAGGTCGATGTGGCGCGGGGCGATGCCGCTGTCCACGAAGGTCGGGCAGGTGGACAGGCTGAGCGTGGGCTGAGCGATGTAGCCGGCCGGATGGGCCAGAAGTTGCGCGCGGAAGGCCTCGATCTCGGCCTTCGTCGCGGCCGGTCCCACCAGCATGCCGTAGCCGCCGGCGCCATGCACCTCCTTCACCACCAGGTCGGTGAGGTGGTCGAGCACGTACTTCAGGTCGCTGGCCTCGCGGCACTGGTAGGTGGGTACGTTGTTCAGCAGCGGCTTCTCGCCCAGATAGAACTCCACCATCTTCGGCACATAGGGGTAGATCGACTTGTCATCGGCAATGCCGGTGCCGATGGCGTTGGCCAGCGTGACGTTGCCGGCACGGTACACGCCCAGCAGACCGGCACAGCCCAGCGCCGAGTCGGATCGGAAGGCCAGCGGGTCGAGGAAGTCGTCGTCCACACGCCGGTAGATCACGTCCACCCGCCTGGGGCCACGGGTGGTGCGCATGTAGATGAAGTTTTCCTTGACGAAGAGGTCCTGTCCCTCCACGAGTTCCACACCCATCTGCTGCGCCAGGAAGGCGTGCTCGAAATAGGCGGAGTTGTACATCCCCGGCGTCAGCACGACCACCGTGGGTTCGTTCACGCCGGCCGGCGCCACGGCCCGCAGGGAGTCGAGCAGCAGGTCGGGATAATGGGCCACCGGTGCCACCGCGTGCTCGCTGAAAAGATCGGGGAACAGCCGCATCATCATCTTGCGGTTCTCCAGCATGTAGCTCACGCCACTGGGCACGCGCAGGTTGTCCTCGAGCACGTAGTAGCTGCCACTGCCGTCCGGGTTGGCCGCCCGCACGATGTCCACCCCGGCAATGTGCGCATACACGCCCGAGGGCACGTCCACGCCCAGCATCTCGGGGCGGAACTGGGCGTTCTGGAAGATCTGTTCGGCCGGCACGATGCCCGCCTTGATGATTTCCTGGTCGTGATAGACATCGTGGATGAAGCGGTTGAGCGCCGTGACGCGCTGGGCGAGGCCCTTCTCCATCTCGCGCCATTCCTGAGCCGGGATGATGCGCGGGATCAGGTCGAAGGGGATGAGGCGCTCGGTGCCGGCACCATCCTCGTCTTTGGCCCCATAGACGGCGAAAGTGATGCCCACGCGGCGGAAGATCATTTCCGCCTCCTCGCGCCGCGACCGCATCAGGTCGCGCGGCTGGCGGGCCAACCAGCGATCGTAGGTTTTGTAGTGGTCACGCACCGTGGTGCTCGTGGCCTGCATCTCGTCGAAGCTGGGTCTCATGGGCTGCTCATCTCCAAGGGCGGTCAAGCAAGAAGCGGGCCCGACTCCTGATAACACGGCCAATCCGGTCAGGACGCCCTGCGCCCATGGTGCCAGTAACGCGGCCGCAGGTCACGCTCGCAGCGCCCTTGCCCCTGCGACCATCGGTAGGCGCCGCAGTTCGGCGTTGCGATGCGCTCGATGCCCCGTTCGCCATAGCGCTCCCACACCTCGCGCGCCGGATGGCCGAATCGGCTGCGGTAGGCCACCTGGAAGACCGCCACGCGAGGTCGAACGGCCTCCAGAAAGGCTGAGGTGCTGGAGGTCCTGCTGCCGTGATGGGGGGCGATCAGGAGGTCAGACGCCAGAGCCGCACCCCATCGAGCAACCAGCCGGGCCTCCTCACCATGCTCGATGTCGCCGCTCAGCAAGGCGCTGTGCCCGCCGCCGCTCACGCGCAACACGCAGGACACCTGATTGGGCTTGAGTGGCGGGGCCTGATCCTCCGCCCCAGGGTGCAAGACCTCGAAAAGCACCCCGTCCCACTGCCAAGCCTGGCCGGCCCGGCAGGGCTCGTGCCGGGCCATGTGCTGCAGCAGTTCATGCCCTTCCTCGAGCGAACTCGACACGGCGATGCCGGGGTGGCGCGCCAGCATGGCCCGGGCCCCTCCCACGTGGTCGATGTCCCGGTGAGACAGCATCAACAGGTCGATCCGGCGTTCCCCGAGCGCCTGCAACACGGGGATCAGCACACGCTGGCCGGCATCGCTGTCGGCCGAATACACGGGGCCGGTGTCATACACCAGCGTATGGCGGGCGGTGCGAACAAGCACGGCCGTACCCTGCCCCACGTCCAGTGCGATCACCTCGAAAGTTCCTGCCACAGGCCGCGACACGGGCGGCCACAGCAAGGGCAGCACCAGCAGCAGGGCCAGGGCCCGAGGCCCGCGGGGGCCAGGGAGCACCGCCAGCACGGCCCCCACGACCCCCGCGCCCATCGCCCAGCCGGGTGCGGCCGCCGTCAGCCACTCGGCCAGCGGCCATTGCGCAAGCCAGCCCAGCCAGGCGCTGAGCCCGCTCACGGCCATGGCAGCCAGGTCCCAGCATGGTGCGGCCACCACGCCCAGCATGGCCAGGGGTGTGACGACCAGGGTGACCACCGGAATGGCCACCAGATTGGACACGAACCCCACCACCGACACCTGCTGAAAAAAGATCAGCGTGAGCGGTGCCAGGCCCACCGTGGCGATCGCCTGGGTGCGCAAGCCTGCACCCACCGATTGCCGCAGCCATGCGGTCCAGCGGCTCCAGCGGCCCGGATCGGTCGAGACCGTGGCCTGAACCCAGGCCCCGTCGCCGGACGCCATCAGCAAGGCCACCGCCACGAAGGAGAGCCAGAACCCTGGGGCCAGCAACGCCCAGGGATCGACGGCCGCCACGACGGTGGCCGTGCACATGAGCATCAGCCCCCAGGGCCAGCGCCGGCCGCTCTGGGCCAGGACCGCCACGGTGGCCAGCATCCAGACCGTGCGCTGGGCCGGCACCCCCCAGCCCGAGAACACGGCATAGCCCAGCGCCAGCACCAGACCACCCCAGCGCGCGGCCACCGGGGCGGGCAGGGCGAGCATCCAGCCGTGACGGCTGCGCCAGACGCGGCGCAACACGCCGGCAGCCAGCCACGCGAACATCGTCACGTGCAACCCGCTGATGGCCATCAGGTGCGAGACGCCCGTGACGCGGAACAGGTCCCAGTCGGCCCGCTCGATGGCCGACTGCTCGCCCACCACCAGCGCTGCCAGCACGCCAGCACTGCGCCCATCGGGCACGCGCGCGCGGATGGCATCGGCCACGGCCTGGCGGGCGCGCTGCACCGGATAGCCCGGTGCCATGCCCAGCCATTCATGGCGTTGGCTGCGCAGGGAGCGCACCGAGCCCGTGGCGCCCAGGCCGTTCTCGAACAGCCACAACTCCACGTCGAAGCCGTGCGGGTTGAAGCTGCCATGCGGCTGACGCAGCCTCACGACGAATCGCCAGCGCTGGCCGGCCTGCAGGTCCTCGGGAGGACGGCGCTGCCAGGCGCCATTGGCAAAGCCCCCGCCCCAGGTGAGCAGCACGCGTGACGGCACCCCGGCCAGCGCTGGCGGCTGCGCTTGCTCATCTTCGCCCGCAAAGGCCGGGCGGGCGGACTCCACGTCGAAGCGAAAGCGCGCGCTGCCTTCGCGCCACTGAGGCAGGCTGGCGATCACACCGACGAGTTCCAGGTCCTGGCCTTCGAGCTCCAGGGACAGACGGTCGCCCAGACGTCCGTGCGCCCGGAGATCGGCCACCGCGGCGGCCAGGCATGCGGCGAGCAAGGCCCACACCAGCCGGCTCACCCAGCTCGACGCCTCTGCCCGCCCCCGCTGCCACGCCCAGGCCGCCAGCCCGGCCCCGGACAGCAGCGCCAGCCCCAGACTCCACGCCCAGGGCCACACGGCCGCCTGCTGCAACTGCCACAGCGTGCCCGCCAGATACCCACCCAGGGCCCAGCCCAGCCCCTGGCCTTCCACCTTGCGCATGCGGCTCCCTTCCCTGAACAGCCGTCGTCTTGTGCGCGAAGTGTAGGATTGGCGATTCGCTTCCTGGAGCCCCTGACATGTCTGTTTACAACCAGCTCAAAGCCCTTCACATCGAACTGCCCCCCGTGGCCACGCCGGCGGCCGCCTATGTGCCCTTCGTGCGCACCGGCAACCTGGTGTTCGTCTCCGGCCATATCGCCCGCAAGGACGGCAAGCCCTGGGTGGGCCAGCTCGGCAAGGAGATCGGCACCGAAGAAGGCAAGGCCGCCGCCCGTGCGATCGCCATCGACCTGATGGGCACCCTGCAGGCCGCCGTGGGCGATCTGAACAAGGTCAAGCGCATCGTCAAGCTGATGAGCCTGGTCAACAGCGCCCCCACCTTCACCGAACAGCACCTGGTGACCAACGGCGCCTCCGAGCTCTTCAGCCAGGTCTTTGGCGACAAGGGCGCCCATGCGCGCAGTGCCTTCGGCGTGGCCCAGATCCCCATGGGTTCCTGCGTCGAGATCGAGCTGATCGCCGAAGTGGAATGAGGGCAGGGTCTTGAAACGACTGAGCCTGAACGGCGCCCTCGTCGGCGTCATCGTGCTGTGCCTGGGCGGTGTGGCCGCCGCCCTGGTCTCGCAGTACGTCTTCGACATGCTGCCTTGCCCCTGGTGCATCCTGCAGCGTGTCATCTTCCTGACGATCGCGCTCCTCGCGCTGGTGGCCCTGGTGCTGCCGGGCCGCCCTCTCAAGCTGGGTCTGAGCGCCCTCGGACTGACGCTCGCCGCCTCGGGCGTGGCGGCGGCGATCTACCAGAACCGCGTGGCCGCACAGGAGTTCTCCTGCAATCTCACGCTGGCCGACCGCATCATCAGTGCCCTCGGCCTGGAAAGTGCCGTACCCTTCCTCTTCCGCATTTCGGCCTCGTGCATGGACGCCGCGGTGGACCTGCTGGGCCTGCCCTACGAGGCCTGGAGCGGCCTGCTCTTCGTGATCGTGGGTGGCGTGCTGGTTCTGGGGCTGCGCGCACGCTGAGTGGAGGGACAGGCGATGGCGAGCCTCTTCGACCTCCTGTCCACTCAGCTGGGCGAGGCCTGGAGGCCCCGGCGCCGCCCCACGGCCCATCGCGCGTATCGTTGCGTGTGCGAGCGGCCTGTCTTCTTCCGCAACAGCGAGTGCCTGGCCTGTCACACCCCGCTGGGCTACGAACCTCAACGCGCCCTGGTCGTGCCGCTGCGTGCGGTCCCGGGTGACGACACCCTCTGGGAGACTGCCACCGGCGCCCCTGGACGCTTTCGTCGCTGCGCCAATTTCCATCTCGCGGCCGGCTGCAACTGGCTGGTGGCGGCCGAGGACCCGGCGCCACTGTGCGTGGCCTGCCGGCTGAACCGCACCATCCCCGACCTGGACCGCGAAGACAACGCCCAGCTCTGGCAACGCATCGAAGTGGCCAAGCGGCGACTGGTGTCCTCGCTGGTGGCCCTGCGGCTGCCGGTGCGCTCTCGAGTGAGCGAAGACCCGGACCATGGCCTGGCGTTCGACTTCCTGCGTGCGGCACCCGACGGCCCCCCGGTGCTGACCGGCCATGCCCAGGGCATCATCACGCTGAACGTTGAAGAGGCCGACGACGCCTACCGCGAGCGCGTGCGCACGGCCCTGCGAGAGCCCTACCGCACGCTGCTGGGTCATTTCCGGCACGAGGTGGGCCACTACTACTGGGACCGTCTGGTCGCCGGCACGGCCTGGCTGGAGGACTTCCGCGAGCTGTTCGGCGACGAGCGATCAGACTACGCCGCTGCCCTTCAGCGCCACTACGAAGAGGGCCCCGCGCCCGACTGGGCCCACCACCACGTGAGCGCCTATGCCAGCACCCATCCCTGGGAAGACTGGGCCGAGACCTGGGCCCACTACCTGCACATGGTGGACACGCTGGACACGGCCCTGAGTTTCGGGCTGGAAGCCGACGACCTGGAAATCAGCTACGAACCTTTCGGGCCGGACAGCCTCTTCCGGCCCGACGCCCCCGGCGCCGCACGCTTCCTGTCCTTCGTGAACGCCTGGACGGAGCTCACCGGCGTCCTCAACGAACTCTCACGCAGCATGGGCCTGCACGACTTCTATCCCTTCGTGCTGCCGCGCGAGGCGGTCGCCAAGCTGCAGTTCGTGCACCTCGTCATCAGCGATGCCGGATCTGCCACCTCAGCCCGGTAGCACCCGCGTGGCCTTGAAGCCCACCGCCTTACCTTTGCGGGCACGCTTGCCCACATACTCGGCCAGCGCGGCCCCGCGATAGTCCTCGTCCTTGGCTTTGCCGCCGCGGCCCGTGCCCAGCACCTTGAGTGTCCCGGCAAAGGCAGCCACCGACACCAGGGGGTCCTTGGCGTCCACGTCCATCAGCGTGAGGCCTCGCCCACCCTTGGGCTGCAGCTTCAGTTCATCCAGCGCAAAGACCAGCAGCCTTGCGCTCATCGACAGGCAAGCCACCTGGCCAGCCCCTGCCGCCACGGGTGCGGGCGGCAGCAGGCGTGCACCGTCATCGAGGTCCAGGAAGCTCTTGCCGCCCTTCTGGCGCGACACCATATCACCGATGCGCGCGAGCAGGCCGTAGCCGGCTGTGCTGGCCAGCAGCAGCGTGGTCTCGAGCGGGCCCGCCACATAGTGGGCCAGTTGGGTACCTGCTTCCAGTTCGATCATCGTCGTCACCGGCTGCCCATCGCCGCGGCCCCCCGGCAGCGTGCTCACCGCCACGGTATAGACACGGCCGTTGCTGCCGAGGACCAGCAGCGTATCGACCGTGCGGCACTCGAAGGTGCCATACAGGCCATCGCCAGCCTTGAACGCAAAGCTCGCCGGATCATGGCCATGCCCCTGCCGGGCGCGCACCCAGCCCTTCTGGCTCACCACCACGGTGACCGGCTCGTCGATCACCTTGACCTCGGCCACCGCCTTCTTCTCTTCCTGGATCAGGGTACGACGTTCGTCACCGTACTGCTTGGCATCGGCCTCGATCTCCTTGACCACCGTGCGCCTGAGCGCGGCCGGGCTGCCGAGGATGTCTTCGAGCTTGGCCTGCTCGCCGCGCAGCTCCTTCAGTTCCTGTTCGATCTTGAGTGCTTCCAGGCGCGCCAGCTGGCGCAACCGGATCTCGAGGATGTCCTCGGCCTGGCGCTCACTGAGGCGAAAGCGCTCGATCAGCGCCGGCTTGGGCTCATCGGCGTTGCGGATGATGCGGATCACCTCGTCGATGTTCAGCAGCACCAGTTGCCGGCCTTCCAGCACATGGATGCGGTCGAGCACCTTGTTGAGGCGATGGCGGGTGCGGCGCTCCACCGTCGCCAGGCGGAATCCGATCCACTCGGTCAGCACCTGGCGCAAGGACTTCTGCGTAGGCCGGCCATCGCTGCCCACCATCGTCAGGTTGACCGGTACCGAGCTTTCCAGGCTGGTGTGCGCCAGCAGCGTGGTGATCAGCTCCTGCTGCTCGATGCGGCTGGTCTTGGGCTCGAACACCAGGCGCACCGGTGCGTCCTTGCTGGATTCGTCGCGCACGGCGTCCAGCACGGCCAGCACCGTGGTCTTGAGCTGGAGCTGCTCGGTGGTGAGCGCCTTCTTGCCGGCCTTCACCTTCGGGTTGGTCAGCTCCTCGATCTCTTCCAGCACCTTCTGTGCGCTGGTACCTGGCGGCAATTCGGTCACCACGAGTTGCCATTGCCCGCGCGCGAGGTCCTCGATCTTCCAGCGTGCACGCACCTTCAGGCTGCCGCGGCCGCCCGCATAGGCCTCGCGGATGTCGCTGGCGCTGCTGATGATCTGGCCGCCCCCCGGGAAGTCCGGCCCCGGCAGCAGGCCGAATAGCTCGTCGTCGGAGAGCTTCTCGTTCCTGATCAGCGCCACGGCAGCCGCCGCCACTTCACGCAGGTTGTGCGAGGGGATCTCGGTGGCCAGGCCCACCGCAATGCCGCTCGCACCGTTGAGCAGCACGAAGGGCAGGCGCGCCGGCAGCTGGCGCGGCTCCTGCGTCGAGCCGTCGTAGTTGGGGATGAAATCGACCGTGCCCTCGTCGATCTCGTCGAGCAGCAGCCGCGTGATCGGCGCCAGGCGTGCCTCGGTGTAGCGCATGGCCGCTGCGCCGTCACCGTCACGCGAACCGAAGTTGCCCTGGCCGTCGATGAGCGGATAGCGCTGGCTGAAGTCCTGCGCCATGCGCACCAGCGCGTCGTAGGCCGCGGTGTCTCCATGCGGGTGGTAGCGGCCCAGCACGTCGCCCACCACACGGGCGCTCTTCACGGGCTTGGCGCCACCGCTGCCAGTGAAGCTCAGGCCCATGCGCTCCATCGCATAAAGGATGCGCCGCTGCACGGGTTTCTGCCCGTCGCACACGTCGGGCAGGGCCCGGCCCTTCACCACGCTCAGTGCGTACTCCAGGTAGGCGCGTTCCGCGTAGCGGGCCAGGGCCAGGTTGTCGTCGCCCTCGCCACCGCTCGAAAAATCCATCGTGGTCTGATCCATCATGTCTGTGCACCGCCCTCGTCGGCGGTCTCCTGGCCCGTCTCGACCCGGGCACGGTATTCGTCTTCGAGCATCGACATCACGATGAGGGATTCATAGCCGTGATCGGTCAGCACGCTCTCCCGCAGCCGCCCTTCCTCGACGAAGCCCTCGGTGTCATACAGCGTCTTGGCACGGGTGTTGTGGGGACGCACGTCCAGCCAGAAGCGGTGCGCCCCCAGCTCGTTGAAGGCGATGCGCTTGAGCAGGCGCAGGCAGGCCCGGCCCAGCCCCTGACCCTTGGGCTGGATCACCATGCGCTTGAGTTCGATCGAGCGGTGCCGGTTCCGGCAGCCCACCAGGATCACGAACCCCACCGGCACGTGTGCCTCGCCGGTTTCGACGATGAAGTGACGGAAATCGGGGATGCGCACGGCCGCTTCGTGCTGCGTACGATCCCAGGGGGTGATCGTGGGCCGGTTGACCGGGTCGTTTTCCATCGCCACGACCTGGTCCAGGTCGTCGATCAGGGTGGGCCGCAGGCGGACCCGGGTGTTGCCGAGCATCGGTGGCCCTTCAGATGTCGATGTCCACGGCGTCGCCGTGCAGTTCCATCAGGTCGCGGCGCGCCTGGGCCTCGCCCTTGCCCATGAGCTTGTTCATCGAGCGCTCCGTGTCGGCAAAGCCCAGGTCGCCGTAGGCCACCCGCAGCAAACGCCGGGTGTCGGGGTTGAGCGTGGTTTCCCACAGCTGCTCGGCGCTCATCTCGCCCAGGCCCTTGAAGCGACTGATGGTCCAGGCCCCTTCGCGGCAGCCTTCCTTGCGCAGCTTGTCGAGGATGGCCGTGAGTTCGCCCTCGTCCAGGGCGTAGAGCTTGGCCGCGGGCTTTTTGCCGCGGGCCGGCGCATCCACGCGGAAGAGCGGCGGCTTGGCCACGTACACGTGGCCGCGCTCGATCAGCCTGGGGAAGTGGCGGAAGAAGAGCGTGAGCAGCAGCACCTGGATGTGCGAGCCGTCCACGTCGGCATCCGACAGGATGCAGATCTTGCCGTAGCGCAGCCCCGACAGGTCGGGCTCGTCGTTCGGCCCGTGCGGGTCCACGCCGATCGCCACGGCGATGTCGTGGATCTCGTTGTTCTTGAACAGCAGGTCGCGCTCCACCTCCCAGGCGTTGAGCACCTTGCCGCGCAGCGGCAGGATGGCCTGGGTTTCCTTGTCGCGGCCCATCTTGGCGCTGCCGCCGGCCGAGTCGCCTTCCACCAGGAAGACTTCATTGAGCGACAGGTCGCGGCTTTCGCAGTCGGTGAGCTTGCCCGGCAGCACGGCCACGCCAGAACCCTTCTTTTTCTCGACCTTCTGTCCGGCACGCTGACGGGCCTGGGCCTGCTTGATCACCAGCTCAGCCAGCTTCCTGCCCTGGTCCACATGCTGGTTCAGCCACAGCTCCAGCGCCGGCTTCACGTAGGTGGACACCAGGCGCAGCGCGTCACGGCTGTTGAGCCGCTCCTTGGTCTGGCCCTGGAACTGCGGGTCAAGCACCTTGGCGCTGAGCACGAAGCTCGCCCGCGAGAACACGTCCTCAGGCATCAGCTTCACGCCCTTGGGCAGCAGGCTGTGCAGTTCGATGAAGCCCTTGACCGCACCGAACAGGCCGTCCTTCAGGCCCGCCTCGTGGGTGCCCCCGGCCACCGTGGGGATCAGGTTGACATAGCTCTCGCGCATCGGCGCACCGTCTTCGGTGAAAGCCACGCACCAGGCGGCGCCCTCGCCCTCGGCGAAGTTCTCGGTCTCGCCCTCTTCAGCGTAATGCTCCCCCTCGAAGAGCGAGATCACCGGGTCGGAGGGCAGGGTCTGCAGCAGGTAGTCGCGCAAGCCGCCCTTGTAGAGCCAGGTCTGGGTCTCTCCGCTCTTTTCGTAGGTGAGCGTGACCGTCACCCCCGGCATCAGCACGGCCTTGCTGCGCAGCAGGTGCACCAGCTCGTGCTTGGGCAACTCGGCACTCTCGAAGTACTTCGCGTCGGGCCAGGCCCGCACCGTGGTGCCCTGCTTGCGCTCACCCGCCTCGGCCTTGCGTTGCACCAGGGGCTCGATCACGTCGCCGCCACTGAAGGCCAGGCTGGCCACTTTGCCTTCGCGCCAGACCTGCACCTGCAGGCGTTTCGACAGCGCATTCGTCACGCTCACGCCCACACCATGCAGGCCCCCGGAGAAGCTGTAGGCGCCCCCCGAACCCTTGTCGAACTTGCCGCCGGCATGCAGCCGCGTGAAGACGATCTCGACCACCGGCACCTTCTCCTCCGGGTGCAGCCCGAAGGGAATGCCGCGGCCGTCGTCCTCGACGCTGACCGAGCCGTCGGTGTGCACGGTGACCGCGATGCGCCGCCCGAAGCCGGCCAGGGCCTCGTCGGCCGCGTTGTCGATGACTTCCTGGATGATGTGCAGCGGGTTGTCGGTGCGCGTGTACATGCCCGGGCGCTGCTTGACGGGCTCCAGACCCTTGAGCACGCGGATGGACGCTTCGCCGTAGGTGCCGGCGCCGGCGGAGGAAGACGGACTGGTTCGGGTAGCCATATGGCCCGCGATTCTAGGACCGCATTCGGTTACGTCTGCCGGGCCCGGTCGGTGTTAGTCTGCGCGGTGCAATGCGGGCGGTGTCCCGCGCGTCCATGTTTCACCGTTCCTCTGGAAAGCCGATGTCCCGATCCCCGATGTCCCACCCCCTTCTGCGCCTGGCCTCCAGCCTGGCCGTCTTGGCCGCTTCAGCCCCGCTGGCCCAGGCCGCCGATCTCGACAGCATCAACCTGCTCACCCAGCGCGAGTTCCGCCAGCTCAGCGAGGATGTGGCCGCCATCACCTCCTTCAAGCCACTGATGGGCGCCGAACCCGGTGGCATCACTGGCTTCGATGTGGGCGTGACGCTTTCGGCCACGGAACTGGCGCACCGCGGCGTGTGGCGCAAGGCCGCTGGCGGCTCCAGCGTGCCTGAGGTGGTGCCCGTGCTCGGCCTGCGCGCCCACAAGGGCCTGCCGCTGAACCTCGATGTGGGCGTGTTCTACAACACCCTGCCCGACTCCAACGTGCGCGCCACCGGCGGCGAGCTGCGCTGGGCGGCCCTGCCGGGCAACGCCGTGCTGCCGGCCGTGGCCTTCCGGCTGTCGGCCTCGTCGCTGTCGGGCGTGGACCAGATGAAGCTGCGCACCACGGGTGCGGACGTGTCCATCTCGAAGGGCTTCCTCTTCGTCACGCCCTATGCCGGCGTCGGTCAGGTGCATGTGCGCTCCTCTGCACGCGGCGCACCGGCGCTTCGCAGCGAAAGCTTCACCCAGACCAAGCTGTTCGCCGGTGCCAACGTGGGCCTGGGCATCGGCAACCTCGCCTTCGAGGCCGACAAGACCGGCGACACCAGCAGCTTCGGCGTCAAGCTCAGCCTCGGCTTCTGAGCGCCGGCGCGCGTGCGGCCGCGCGCCGCACGCGTTTGGCGGCAAAACGCTAAAGTGCGAGGATGTCTGCCGATTCCTCCGCTGCCGCCTCCCCTGCCCCCCGCCTGTCGATGACGCAGGTGCTGATCTGCGGGGCCCTGATCGTCACCTTGTCCATGGGCATCCGCCACGGCTTCGGCCTGTGGCTGCAGCCCATCACCATGGAGCGGGGCTGGACCCGTGAGACCTTCGCCTTCGCGATCGCGATCCAGAACCTGATGTGGGGCGCCACTGGCCCCTTTGCAGGCATGCTGGCCGACCGCTTCGGCGCCTTCCGCGTGCTGCTGGCCGGCGCCGTGCTGTACGCCGTGGGCCTGGTGCTGATGGGCCTGGCCACCTCCGGCCTGGCCTTCACCGGCAGCGCCGGCCTGCTGCTGGGCATGGCCCAGGCGGGCACCACGTATGCCGTCATCTACGGCGTGATCGGCCGCAACGTGGCGCCCGAGAAACGCTCATGGGCCATGGGCGTGGCCGCCGCAGCCGGCTCCTTCGGTCAGTTCCTGATGGTGCCGGTGGAAAACTGGCTGATCGGCAGCTTCGGCTGGCAAAACGCCCTCTTCATCCTGGGCTGCCTGGCGCTGGCCATCATGCCGCTGGCCATCGGCCTGAAGGAACCCAAGGTTCCTGGCCACGTAGTGGGCTTCCAGCAAAGCATCGGCCAGGCCCTGCGCGAAGCCTTCGGCTACCGCAGCTTCCAGTTGCTGATGGCCGGCTACTTCGTCTGCGGCTTCCAGGTGGTCTTCATTGGAGTGCACATGCCCAGCTACCTCAAGGACCAGGGGATGTCGCCCGAGGTGGCCACCTATGCGCTGGCCCTCATCGGCCTGTTCAACGTCTTCGGCACCTACGCGGCCGGCAGCCTGGGTCAGCGTCTGGCCAAGCGGCACATCCTGGCTGCGATCTACTTCCTGCGCTCGGTGGCCATCGTGGCCTTCCTGTGGGCGCCGCTCACGCCCATGAGCGTCTATGTCTTTTCGGCCGTGATGGGCGTGCTGTGGCTGTCCACCGTGCCACCCACCAATGCGGTCGTGGCGCAGATCTTCGGTGTGCAGTACCTGTCGATGCTGGGCGGCTTCGTCTTCTTCAGCCACCAGATCGGCTCCTTCCTGGGCGTGTGGCTGGGTGGCCTGCTCTACGACAGCACCGGCAGCTACGACATCGTCTGGTGGATCGCCGTGGCCCTGGGCATCTTCGCCGCCCTGGTGAACCTGCCGGTGCGGGAAACCGCCATCCAGCGCGCCGCTGCGGCTGCGGCATGATGGAGCCATGAACCCGATGCGCCATCCTCGTGTGCTCCAGGCCCTGGCCTGGACCGTGGGCGTGCTCGTGCTGCTCGGGGTCTTCGCCTGGTATGCCCAGCCGGCCATGGTGGTCGAACTGGCCAACCAGCTCTGGAATTGTTTCTAGGCCTTCCATGCAGGTGATCGTGTTGACCGGTGCCTCCGAGGGCATCGGGGCAGAGATGGCGCGCCAGCTGGCGCAGCGCCATGGCAGCGGCCTGGCCCTGGTGCTGGCTGCGCGCAACCTCGAACGGCTGGAAGTGGTGGCCGCCGAATGCCGCGATCGCGGCGCCCAGACCCTCGTGCAGCGCACCGATGTGGGTGTCGAGTCCGAGTGCCGCGCGCTGATCCAGGCCGCCGCGCAGACCTTTGGGCGTCTCGATGGCCTGATCAACAACGCCGGCATGTCGGCCCACGCCCTGCTACGTGAAGTCCATGACCTCAGCTGGTACGAACAGCTCATGCGCATCAACCACTGGGGCGCCGTGTGGTGCACCCATGCCGCCCTGCCCCACCTGCTGGCCAGCCGGGGCCGGCTGTGCGCCGTCAGCAGCCTGGCGGGGCTGGTGGGTGTGCCCGGACGCACGGCTTACAGTGCCACCAAGTTCGCCATGACCGGCTTCTTCGAGGCCCTACGCGCCGAACTTGGCGGCACGGGCGTGAGCGTGACCACGGCCTACCCGGGCGTGGTGGACACCGAGATCCGCCGGCGAGGCTACAACGCCGCGGGGCAGCCGGCCGGCAAGAGTGGCCTCGACGAACGAGGGGCAATGCCCGTGGCGACCTGCGCGCGGCTGATCATCGAGGGCATGGAGCAGCGTCGTCGCGAGGTGGTGATGACGGCCCAGGGCCGGCTCGGTCGCTGGCTCAAGCTGCTTGCGCCCAGCCTCGTCGACCGCATGGCGCTGGCAGCCCTGCATCAGGACGCGCGGCCCCGATGAGCGAAACTCCCGCAGGAACTCCCGCACATGGGCAGGAGGCCCCGTCGGTCTGGGTGCAGCGCTGGGCCCATCTGATCCCATCGGGCGGTACGGTGCTCGACGTGGCCTGTGGCGCCGGCCGCCACCTGCGCTGGCTGGCCGGCCGCGGTCATCCGGTCACCGGGGTGGATCGTGATGCGCAGGCCGTGGCCGCGCTGCAGGATCTGGGGGAAATCGTGGTGGCCGATATCGAGAACGGCCCCTGGCCCTTCGCCGGGCGGTGCTTCGCGGCCGTGGTGGTCACCAACTACCTCTGGCGGCCCCTCCTCCCCACCCTCATCGACTCGGTGGCCCCGGGGGGTATCCTGCTCTACGAGACCTTCGCAGCCGGCAACGAAACGGTCGGGCGCCCGCGCAACCCCGATTTCCTGTTGCGTCCGGGCGAACTGCTTGAGGCCACCCGCCCGGCCCTGCGGGTGGTGGCCTACGAGGACGGCTATGCCGAGCCACCGCCGCGCTTCATCCAGCGTCTGGCGGCTGTGCGGGAGGCCTCCTCCGGCCCGCAGGTGTACCGGCTGGCCTGAGCGCCGGCCAGGCTGGGTCAGATGGGTAGAATCGCCGGATTCACAGGATCACTCCCATGACACGCATTACCGGCAGCATCGTGGCCCTGGTCACGCCCATGCATGAAGACGGCAGCGTCGATCACGACGGTCTGCGCAAGCTGATCGACTGGCACATCGCCGAAGGTACCGACTGCATCGGTGTGGTGGGCACCACCGGCGAGTCCCCCACGGTCACCGTGGAGGAACAGGCCGAGATCATCCGCATCGCCGTCCAGCACGCCAAAGGCCGCGTGCCCATCATGGCCGGTGCGGGGGCGAACTCCACACGGGAGGCCATCGAACTGTCGAAGTTCGCCAAGCAAGCCGGCGCCGACTGCACGCTGCAGGTCGTTCCCTACTACAACAAGCCCACCCAGGAAGGTATCTACCGCCACTTCAAGGCCATCGCCGAGGCGGTGGACATCCCGATGGTGCTGTACAACGTGCCTGGCCGCACGGTGGCCGACATGCAGCACGAGACCGTGCTGCGCCTGGCCCAGGTGCCCGGCATCATCGGCATCAAGGAGGCCACGGGCAACATCGACCGCGCTGCCTGGCTGATCAGGCAGGCCCCCAAAGGCTTCGCCATCTACTCGGGTGACGATCCGACGGCCGTGGCCCTGATGCTGCTGGGGGGCCATGGCAACGTCAGCGTGACCGCCAACGTGGCACCCAGGGCCATGCACGAGTTGTGCGCGGCGGCCATCGCAGGCGATGCCCGCCGTGCCGCCGAGATCCACATGCGTCTGCTGCCGCTGCACAAGCAGCTCTTCGTCGAACCCAATCCCATCCCGGTGAAGTGGGCGCTGCAACGCATGGGCATCGTGGGGGGGGCGTTGCGCCTTCCGCTCACCCCGCTGGGCGAGGCCTCCCAGCGTGCCGTGGAACAAGCCCTGCGCGAAGCAGGTCTCATCTGAGCTGGCACCCGTCCCGGGCTCGCTCCGGGGCCGCTGCCAGTTCCCCCAAGGTAACGGAGAACACTTTTGCTGAACGCGTTCCTGACCCGGCCGGTTCCGGCCGCCTGCATGGCCCTGCTGGCGCTCACCCTGGCCGGCTGCTCGTCGGTGTCGAATGTCCTGTCGGGCGACAAGGTGGACTACCGCAGCGGGAGCACCGTGCGTGAGAGCAACCTGGACGTGCCCCCCGATCTGACGCAGCTCTCGCGCGATTCACGCTACGCCGTCTCGGGCGGCAGTGTGAGTGCCGCCAGCTTCCAGAGCACGCGCCCCGCCGCCGGCACCGCCCCCACCGTGGCCCCGCGCGAACTCGGTCAGGCTCGCATCGAACGCGCGGGCAGCCAGCGCTGGCTGGTGGTGGACCTGACGCCCGAGCAGCTCTGGCCGCGTCTGCGCAGTTTCTGGCAGGAGATCGGCCTCAACCTCGCCGTCGATGCGCCGGAGGCCGGCGTCATGGAGACGGAGTGGGCCGAGAACCGGGCCAAGCTGCCCCAGGACATCATCCGCCGCACACTGGGCCGTGTGCTGGAATCGTTCTACTCCACCGGCGAGGTGGATCGCTACCGCATTCGCGTGGAGCGCACGACCGAGGGCAGCGAGATCTACCTGAGCCACCGCGGCATGGAGGAGGTCTATACCAACCAGCTGCAGGACAGCACCCGCTGGCAGCCCCGACCCTCGGACCCCGACATGGAAGCGGTCATGCTCACCCGGCTGTTGAACCATCTGGGCAAGACGACCGAACAGGCGCAGGCCACGCTCGCGCAGGCGCCCGCCCAGCAACCAGCCCGAGCCCGGGTGGTCGATGAGGACGGCGCCCCGCTGGTGCTCATCGACGACGGCTTCGATCGCGCCTGGCGCCGCGTGGGCCTGACGCTGGACCGTAGCGGTTTCACGGTCGAGGATCGCGACCGGGCCCGGGGCCTGTACTTCGTGCGCTACGTCGAACCCCGTGCACCGCAGCCCGAACCAGGTCTGCTGGGTCGGGTGTTCGGACAAAGGAATGCCGAAGCGCCCAAGCCGCAACGCTATCGCATCGAAGTGCAGTCGCGCGGCGAGCGCAGCGCCGTGTTGCTCAGCAACGAACAAGGCCAGCGCCAGACCGGAGACGCCGCCCGTCGCATTCTGACCCTCGTGGCCGAGGATTTGCGATGACCGAAGAACTGAAAACCTCCTGAAACATTTACAGGGAATATATTTCAGGGCTTACATTCAAATACCTCTGCCCACAAAAAAGCCGCCCTTGGGCGGCTTTTTGTTCATGCGCTGCAGGCTTACTTCGAGGCGGCAGCAGAGGCGGCTTCGGCCACGGCGGCTGCAGCTTCAGAAGCAGCATTGGCCGTCGCGGCAGCGGCCTCGGAAGCAGCCTCCGTCACGGCAGAAGCCGCTTCAGCCACAGGAGCCGGCGCAGGCGCCGGGGCTTCCACGGCGGGAGCAGGAGCGGGCGCTTCTTCCTTCTTGCCGCAGGCGGCCAGAGCCAGAGCGGCGACGATGGAAGCCAACACAAGCGACTTGTTCATTGCATGTTCCTCGAAAGGGTCGAACCAGGTGAATGATTTTGGGCAGGAGGTGGAGCCGATAACCCTCGGGAGGGGCTCCACTCAAACCGGGCGATATTATATCTAGGGTTTGCCCTAAATCACAAACCAAGGGTGGTGACGGGGAATGCCGGCACCCCGCGTGCCGCCAGTTCCTGAACCTGTTCGCCAACCCGCAGCAGGTCGGCCGGGGTGGTGTCGATGAAGCCACGGTAGCGCAGCGGATCCACCAGCCGCACGGCCTGCAGGCCGGGAGCGAACCAGAAGCACGGCATCTGCGACGGCTCGATCTCGGACAGGGCCAGGCACTCCACCACATGGCCCCAGTCGCGCCGCCAGTTCACCCAGCGCGCATGCCGTCGCGGCACTTCATCGAAGTGGCAGGCCAGCAGGGTCAGGCGCCGGTGGGCATAGGCCCAGCGCGTGAGGGCTTCCACCACGGCGCGCTCCCCCAGCGGCCAGTCGGCGAAATCGACGTCGCACAGCCAGATCTCGCGGCAGCCCTGCTCGGCCGCCCGCTCGAAGGCCTTCACGATCTCACGATGGAAGTCGGACCGGCTCGCGATGGGAGGAACCGGCGCGGTCGAAGAAGAAGGGGTGTCCATGGGGTAGGTCTCCAGGGGTCAGGCCACAGGCCTGTCGATGGGATGCAGCCAGCCGTCATCGGCCCAGCGGGTGAGCAAGGCCCGCGCAGCTTCGCTGGCGCCATCCCAGGCTCTGGCGTCCAGCCTTCGGGTGTCGGCCAGGCGACGCATCAGCCGCGCATCGGCGCCCGCGGCGCGGAAGGCTTCACCGTTGATGAAGACATGCTGGCTGTCATACATCATCCGCGTGCGCCGGTCCAGTTGCAGCCCATGGGAGAGGTCGGCAGCGGAGCCGATGTCGAACCAGACGCCTGATTTCGGCTCGGTGAGGTATTCCCCCAAGGCACATGCCAGCGCACCGCGATCGCGCAGCAAGGATTGCACGGCGTCGAGCGCAAACTGCTGCAGGGTCTCGGGCACACGGCCCGGCGTCGCAGTCGCAGCCTGCCTGGGATCGGTGTAGAGCGGGCTGTCGTCCTCGCCCTCACGGGCCTCGAGTTCGCGCACCAGCACCTCGCGCAGCAGTTCTTCCCGGCGCGGTGCGCGAAAGCCGATCGAGGCCGTCATGCACTCGCCCTCGGCCACGCCATCGTGGGCCCAGCGCGGCGGCAGGTAGAGCATGTCGCCGGGCTCCAGCACATGCTCCTCCTCGGCCCGGAAGTTGGCAAGGATCTTGAGCGGCACCCCTTCCACCAGCCGGGCGTCGTCCAGGCGGCCGATGCGCCAGCGGCGCTTGCCATGCACCTGGAGCAGGAAGACGTCGTAGGAATCGAAATGCGGGCCGACGCCGCCGCCATCGCTGGCGTAGGAGATCATCAGGTCGTCCAGCCGCGCGTCCGGCACGAAGCGAAAGGCCTGCAGCAGTCGGTGGGCCGGGTCATGGTGCAGGTCCACGCCCTGCACGAGCACCGTCCAGCCCGGGCGCGACAACGGCGGCAGGGCCCGTCGCGGCAGGGGGCCATGACGCACCTGCCAGCGGTGATCGGCCTGGCGGATCAGGCGCGACTCCACATCGTCTCGCGCGGCCAGGGCAAAGAGTTCGTCGCGCGTGGGCAGGTCGATCGGCACGGGCACGGCCCCGCGGACAAGCAGCGGACGCTTGTGCCAGTGCCGGCGCATGAAGGTCTCGGGGCTGAGCCCCCCGAGCAGGGCCAGGGGTCGTGAAATCTGCATGGGTGCCATTGTGCGATCATTGCTCATGCGCATCACATCCCCCTGCGTCGTCAGCCTCACCTGGCGACTCGAAGACACCCTGGGCCACCTCATCGACGAGCTGGCCGAACCCGTCGAGTTCTTCTACGGCGGCGATGACCTGCTGGCCAAAGTCGAGGAAGCCCTGGAGGGCCAGGATGTGGGCTTCGAAGCCCATCTGCACCTGGAACCCGAGCATGCCTTCGGCGACTACGATCCGGCGCTGGTCTTCTTCGAAGACCGCAAGATCTTCTCCGAGCACATCGAACCCGGCATGCAGTTCGATGGTCTGCCCGAAGGCGTCAAGATCTACACCATCACCGAGGTCTATGACAGCCACGTGGTGCTCGACGGCAACCACCCGCTGGCCGGCATCGCACTGCGTCTGGCACTGAAGGTGCGCGACGTGCGCGAGGCCCGTGAGGAAGAGATCGAACGCGGCTCGGTGGGCCTGCCTGTCGTCTCCTTGATGGGTACCGGGCGGGGCGACGAGCCCCTGCACTGATCCCCGTCAGCGCCTACCGGTCGAGCCGAAGCCCCCCTCGCCTCGGTGCGAGGCGTCGAAGTCCTCGACGATCTCGAACTTCGCCTGCACCACCGGCACCAGCACGAGCTGGGCGATGCGCTCCATGGGGTGCACGGTGAAGGTCGTGTGCCCCCGGTTCCAGCAGCTCACCATCAGCTGGCCCTGGTAGTCGGAATCGATGAGGCCCACCAGGTTGCCCAGCACGATGCCGTGCTTGTGACCGAGGCCCGAGCGCGGCAGGATGAGCGCAGCGAGCCCTGGATCGGCGATATGGATGGCCAGACCGGTGGGGATCAGTTCGGTCTGCCCGGGCTCGAGCACCAGCGGTGCATCGAGGCAGGCGCGCAGGTCCAGGCCGGCGCTGCCGGCAGTGGCGTAGGCGGGCAGGTGCCCGGCCATGCGGCCGTCGAGCACCTTCAGGGCAATCGGGGTCATGCGGAAGCGGCGTCCAGGCGGTTGGCGATCTCGTGCACCAGCAGGCGCGCGAGGGAGAGCTTGTCGGTGCGCCGACCGTCCTCGGGCAAAGGGCGCTCCCCCGCCGCATCGACCAGCAGCACCGCATTGTCATCCTGGCCGAAGGTGGCCGGGCCGAGGTTGGCCACGAGCAGCGGCACCCCCTTGCGCTCACGCTTGGCACGGGCATGCTCGGCGAGCTTTTCGCTTTCGGCAGCAAAGCCCACGCAGTAGGGCGCCTTGGGCAGGCGGGCCACGCCGGCCAGGATGTCGGGGTTCTCGACGAAGCTCAGCGCCGGGCACTGGCCCGAGCCGTCCTTCTTGAGCTTGTGTTCGGCAGCCGTGGCCGGGCGCCAGTCGGCCACCGCGGCCGTGGCGATGAAGACATCGTGCTCAGGGGCCAGCGGCAGCACGGCATCGCGCATCTGCACGGCGCTGCGCACGTCGATGCGGCGCACGCCGCGCGGCGTGGCTTGCGACACCGGGCCGGCCACGAGCGTGACCTCGGCGCCCGCTTCCCGGGCCGCGCGGGCCAGCGCAAAACCCATCTTGCCGCTGGACAGGTTGGTGATGCCGCGCACGGGGTCGATGGCCTCGAAGGTGGGCCCGGCCGTGATCAGCACGCGGCGGCCGCGCAGCGGCTTGGGCTGGAAGAAGGCCACGATCTCGTCGAAGAGTTCCTCGGGCTCCAGCATGCGGCCATCCCCGATCTCGCCACAGGCCTGGTCGCCGTGGGCCGGGCCCAGCAGCACGGCCCCATCGGCCACCACCTGCGCCACGTTGCGACGCGTGGCCGGGTGCGACCACATCTCGCGATTCATCGCCGGCGCCAGCAGCAAGGGGCAGGGCTGCTGCGCCATCGTCCAGGGGCGGGCCAGGCACATCAGGCTGATGAGGTCGTCGGCGCGACCTTGCGCCAGCGCCGCGATGCAGTCCGCGCTGGCCGGCGCAACCACGATGGCGTCGGCCCCGCGCGTGAGGTTGATGTGCGCCATGTTGTTCGGCTCGCGCGCGTCCCACTGGCTCGTTGTGACCGGCTGCCCCGACAGGGCCTGCATCGTGACGGCCGTGATGAAGTGCTCGGCGGCTTCGCTCATCACGACTTGCACCGAGGCCCCCGCCTTGACGAGCAGGCGCAGCAGTTCGGCACTCTTGTAACAGGCAATGCCGCCAGAGAGGGCCAGCACCAGACGGCGGCCCCGCAGGGCGGGAAGGGATTCGGGCTTCACGGGCGGCACTTTACCCGAGCCATCGCCTTGGGAATTTTCTGTGATTTCAGTAATTTCTGAAATTTCAGGCGAAACTTGCCACATATCAAGATCCGGTCGAGGCCTCCATGACCACCATGACTCCCCTGGTACGCAGCTTCGTCTCCCATTTCGGCGAGATGGGCAGCCGCTGGGGCATCAATCGCACCGTCGGGCAGATCTATGCCCTGCTCTTCGTCTCGCCGCATCCGCTGAACGCCGAGGACATCGCGGAGAAGCTGGAGTTCTCGCGCTCGAACGTCAGCATGGGCCTGAAGGAGCTTCAGGCCTGGCGGCTGGTGAAGCTCAAGCATCTTGCCGGCGACCGTCGCGACCATTTCGAGGCCCCCACCGACGCCTGGGAGATTTTCCGCACCCTGGCCGAGGAGCGCCGCCGTCGCGAGATCGAGCCCACGCTGTCGATGCTGCGCAATGCCCTGCTGGAAGAACCCACGCAGGAGGAAGACCGCATCGCCCAGGAACGCATGAAAGGCATGCACGACCTCATCGAACTGATGACCACCTGGTTCGACGACGTGCAGCGCATGGATGCCCAGACGCTCGCCCAGCTCATGAAGATGGGCTCGCGCGTGGGCAAGCTGCTCGAATACACCGGCAAGCTGCGGCCCCAGCCTGCCTTGTCCCGCTGACCAACTGCCCTGCACACCGCCATGGACGCCCTCCTCCTCGCCCGCCTGCAGTTCGCGGCCAACATCACCTTCCACATCCTCTTTCCCACCATCACGATCGCGTTGTGCTGGGTCCTGCTCTTCTTCCGCTGGCGCTGGCTGCGCACGCAGGATGCTGCCTGGCTCGGCGCCTACCGCTTCTGGACCAAGGTCTTCGCGCTGAGCTTCGCGCTTGGGGTGGTGTCGGGCATCACGATGAGCTTCCAGTTCGGCACCAACTGGCCGGGTTTCATGGAACGCGTGGGCAACATTGCCGGCCCCCTGCTGGGCTACGAGGTGTTGACCGCCTTCTTCCTGGAAGCCACCTTCCTGGGGGTGATGCTCTTCGGTCACGGCAAGGTGAGTGAAAGGGTGCACCTGCTCGCCACCTTCCTGGTGGCCCTGGGCACGACGATGAGCGCCTTCTGGATCCTCAGCCTCAATTCGTGGATGCAGACACCCGCCGGCTACGAGATCATCAATGGCGAATTCCACGTGACAAGCTGGGCCGAGGTGGTCTTCAACCCCTCCTTCCCCTACCGCCTGAGCCACATGCTGCTCGCCTCCGGTCTGACGGTGGCCTTCCTGCTGGCGGGTTTGAGCGCCTGGCAGGTCCTCAAGAACAAGGCGAATGCCTCCACGCCCAAGGTGATGCGCACCGGCCTCACGCTGGGCGCGGTGCTCATCCCGCTGCAGATCTTCGTGGGTGACCTGCACGGCCTGAACACCCTGGAGCATCAACCCCAGAAGATCGCGGCCATGGAAGGTGTGTGGGAGACCGAGCGGGGTGCTCCGCTGCTGCTGTTCGCATGGCCCGACGAGGCGACGCGCAGCAACCGCTTCGAAGTGGGCATCCCCAAAGGGGCCAGCCTCATCCTCACGCATGAACTCGACGGCGAAATCCGTGGCCTCAATGAATTTCTCGGCTCGCACCCGCCGGTCGCACCTGTCTTCTTCGGCTTTCGCATCATGGTGGGCACGGGAGTGCTGATGCTGCTGATGAGCTGGCTGGGCTGGTGGATGCTGCGCCGGCGCGGCTGGGCACCCGATGGGCTTCCGCGCCCCCTGCTCTGGGGTCTGACCGCCATGAGCTTCTCCGGCTGGGTGGCCACGGTCGCCGGCTGGTACGTCACGGAGATCGGCCGCCAGCCCTACATCGTGCAAGGCCTGCTGCGCACGGCCGAGGTTGCGTCAACCACTCCCGCACCGATGATCGCGCTCACCCTGGCCGCCTACGTCACGGTCTATCTCGCCCTGATCGTGGCCTACGTTGGCGTGATCGCCCACATGGCAGGCAAGCCCATCGACGCCCCGGTGCGCTACGCCAGCACCCGCCTGACCCAGGCCACGGAGGCCCGCTCATGAGCTTCGACGACACCCTGCCCCTGATCTTCATGGCCGTGATGGGCCTGGCCATGCTCGCCTACGTCGTGCTCGACGGCTTCGACCTGGGCGTGGGCATGCTGATGCACCGCGCCACCCCCGAGCAGAAGGACGTGATGGTCTCGTCCATCGGACCCTTCTGGGATGCCAACGAGACCTGGCTGGTGCTGGGCGTGGGCATCCTGCTGATCGCCTTCCCCAAGGCTCACGGCATCGTGCTCACGGCCTTGTACCTGCCCGTGGCGGTGATGCTCATCGGCCTGATCCTGCGCGGTGTGGCCTTCGACTTCCGCGTCAAAGCTCAGGATGAGCACAAGCCCCTGTGGAACCGTGCCTTCTTCGTGGGCTCGATGATGGCCTCGCTGGCCCAGGGCTGGATGCTGGGCCGCTACATCACCGGCTTTGCCGACGGCTGGCAGTTCACCGCCTTCGCGGCCGCGATCGCCATCGCCCTGGCAACGGCCTATGTGCTGCTGGGGGCGACCTGGCTGATCATGAAGACCGAAGGCGACTTGCAGGCCCGGGCCGCCGGCTGGGCCCGGCTGGCCTGGCTGCCGGTGGCCGTGGGGATGGCGCTCATCTCGCTGGCCACCCCATGGGTCAGCGAGACCGTGCGCAGCCGTTGGTTCTCGATGCCCGAGTTCATCGCCCTGCTGCCCATCCCGCTCGTCACGGCCGCGGCTCTGGTGACCCTGCGCGTGGTACTGAACTCGCCACGCATCCTGGGCCGCCTGTGCTGGGTGCCCTTTGCGCTGGTGGTGGCCGTGTTCGTGCTGGGCTTCTTCGGCCTGGCCTACAGCCTCTACCCCTATGTGGTGATGGACAGGCTCACCATCTGGGAAGCCGCCAGCGCCCCGGCCTCGTTGAAGGTGATCCTCTTCGGCACGGCGCTCACCGTGCCGGCCATCATCGGCTACACCGTCTTTGCCTACCGGGTGTTCTGGGGCAAGGCGCGTGAACTGACCTACGCCTGAGCCGACAGTTCAGCGTCGCGGCAGTCCGTCAGGGTCGGACGCCGGCCCGACGGGCGGCACGCGCGAGAGCTGCAGCACCTGGGCGGCGGGTGCATCGGTCAGCGTGGTGACCGAGCCCAGACCCAGGTCCATCGACCCGCCCACGCGGCGATAACGGGCCTGCCACTGGCGCCGCCAGGCGCCCGCGCGCTCGATGTGGCGCTCGAACTGCACCTGCACGCGGGCCCCGCGGCTGCCGAGCTGGCCGATGGCCTGCTGCAGCGCAAGGAACACCGCCGGCCCCGCGCTGCGCTCGGCCCACACGGTGCAGGCCCCATCGGTGGTGGTGGCCAGCATCACGGCCCCGTCGGGGCTGCGCAGCACGGCGCCCGCGCGGCCGGCCAGCAAGGCCCCCACCTCGGGGAAAATCGGGTCAAGCGGGTCGAAGCCCTGGGTGAGCGCCCAATCCATCACCGGCACCGGTTCCCCTTCATGGGCCACACAGCCTTCGACGAACCAGCGCACCACCTCGGCCGGCACGGCTTCACGTGAGGCGCTGGGCTCCTGAGCCCAGACGCTGGAGGCACCGGCAGCGCACAACGCCGCGGCCAGGCCTGCAAGACGCCAGCGAGCCGTCACGGGCGCTGCGCCCTCAGACGCGCTCGGCCACCCAGGCCTGCACCGAGGCCAGGGCCTGGAGCAGCTTGCTGGCGTCCGTGCCTCCGGCCATGGCCAGGTCGGGCTTGCCGCCACCCTTGCCACCCACCTGCTGGGCCACGAAGTTCACCAGCTCGCCGGCCTTCACCTTGGCCGTGCTGTCGCTGGTGACACCGGCTGCGAGCTGGACCTTGCCGCCATCCACGGCCGCCAGCACGATGGCCGCCGTCTTGAGCTTGTCCTTGAGCTTGTCCATGGTCTCGCGCAGGGTCTTGGCGTCGGCCCCGTCGAGCGTGGCAGCCAGCACCCGGATGCCCTTCACATCGACGGCCTGGGACAACAATTCGTCGCCTTGAGCCGAAGCCAGCTTGCCCTTCACGGCGGCCAGTTCCTTCTCGAGCGCACGCACCTGGTCGAGCACCTGCGCCACGCGGTTCGGCACTTCGGCGGCCGTGGCCTTGAGGGTGCCGGCGAGCTGGTTCACCGTGGACTCCAGGCCTTGGAGATAGGCCAGGGCGTTCTCGCCCGTCACCGCCTCCACGCGTCGCACACCGGCAGCGACTCCGCCTTCGGCCACGATCTTGAAAAGGCCGATGTCACCGGTGCGTGCGACGTGGGTACCGCCGCACAGTTCACGGCTGGAGCCGATGTCGAGCACACGCACCTCGTCGCCGTACTTCTCGCCGAACAGCATCATCGCGCCCAGCTTCTGAGCCTCCTCGATCGGCATCACGCGCGCCTGCGTGTCGGCGTTGGAGAGGATCTCGGCATTGACCAGGGCTTCCACCTTGCGGATCTGTTCCTCGGTCATCGGCGCGTTGTGCGCGAAGTCGAAGCGGGTGCGCTCGGCATTCACCAGCGAGCCTTTCTGCTGCACGTGGGCGCCCAGCACCTCGCGCAAGGCCTTGTGCATCAGGTGGGTGGCACTGTGGTTGCGCACCGTCTTTGCCCGCTGCTCGCCGTCCACACGGGCGTTGAGCGTGTCGCCGACCTTGATCTCGCCTTCCACGACACGGCCATGGTGGCCAAACACATCGGCCTGGATCTTCTGCGTGTCTTCCACCATGAAGCGGCTGGTGTTGTTGCGCAGCTCGCCGGTGTCACCCACCTGGCCACCGCTTTCGGCATAGAAGGGCGTGTGGTCAAGCACGATCACCGCGTCATCGCCGGCGCGGGCCGCAGACACCGGGCTGCCGTCCACATAGACGGCCGTGACCTTGGCGCCCTCATGCGTCAGGTGGTCGTAGCCGTGGAAGGTGGTGGGCGCTCCGCTGTACTCGAGGCCCGCCGCCATCTTGAACTTGCCGGCCGCGCGGGCCTGCTCGCGCTGGCGCGTCATCGCGGCGTCGAACCCGGCGGAATCCACCGTCACGCCGCGTTCGCGGCACACGTCGGCGGTGAGGTCGAGCGGGAAGCCATAGGTGTCATGCAGCTTGAAGGCGAGTTCGCCGTCCAGCTGCTTCGTACCGCCGGCCAGCGCGCCTTCCAGGATCTCCATGCCATGCGCGATGGTCTGGAAGAAGCGCTCTTCTTCCTGCTTCAGCACCTCAGTGATGCGGGTCTCGTGCTGGCGCAGCTCGGGGTAGGCCTCGCCCATCTGGTTCACCAGCTCGCGCACCAGACTGAAGAAGAAGGGCTTGCGCGCACCCAGCTTGTAGCCATGGCGGATGCCGCGGCGTGCGATGCGGCGCAGCACGTAGCCGCGGCCTTCGTTGCCAGGGATCACACCATCAGCCACCGTGAAGGCACAGGCGCGGATGTGGTCGGCGATCACCTTCAGCGACGGAGACTCCTTGTCGCAGTCTCCGGCGCCTGCGGCATCCACCGCCCGCTTGGCGGCCGCCAGCAGCGCCACGAACAGGTCGATCTCGTAGTTCGAGTGCACCCCCTGCAGCACGGCGGCAATCCGTTCCAGGCCCATGCCCGTGTCCACGCTGGGCTTGGGCAGCTTGTGCATCACCCCCGCCTCGTCGCGGTTGAACTGCATGAACACGTTGTTCCAGATCTCGATGTAGCGGTCGCCGTCTTCGTCGGGGCTGCCGGGTGGGCCGCCGGGGATGCCCTCGCCATGGTCGTAGAAGATCTCGGTACAGGGGCCGCAGGGGCCCGTGTCGCCCATCATCCAGAAGTTGTCGGAGGCGTAGCGCGCGCCCTTGTTGTCGCCGATGCGCACGATGCGCTCGGCCGGCACGCCCACGTCCTTGTGCCAGATGTCGTAAGCCTCGTCGTCCTCGGCGTACACCGTGACCCACAGCTTGGAGGCCGGCAGCTTGAAATGCTCGGTCAGCAGTTCCCAGGCGTACTTGATGGCATCGCGCTTGAAATAGTCGCCAAAGCTGAAGTTGCCCAGCATCTCGAAGAAGGTGTGGTGCCGGGCGGTGTAGCCCACGTTCTCCAGGTCGTTGTGCTTGCCGCCGGCGCGGATGCACTTCTGGGCGGTGGTGGCACGGGTGTAGGGCCGCTTGTCGAAGCCCAGGAAGACGTCCTTGAACTGGTTCATCCCGGCGTTGGTGAAGAGCAGCGTCGGGTCGTCGCCGGGCACCACGGGGCTGGAGGCCACGATGGTGTGTCCCTTGGACTCGAAGAACTTCAGGAAGGTCTGGCGGATCTCGGCGGCTTTCATCCGGGGGCTTTCTGGGCAGGCAAGACATTTCGCCAGACGCATGGGTCGCGGCGCGACCCGGTAAATGCTTGATTTGGCGAAGTTTTCGATTATAGGAAGCCCGCCGCTGCCATGTATTGCGTCGCCCAGGTGTCAGCGCTTCGCCGCCTCGCGTCCTATGATCGATGCACCCGATTCATCCGAGGACGCATGCCCATGGATTCCGCCCCCTCCCCCCTGGCCACCCTCAAGGACCCCAGCCTGCTGAAGACCGACGCTCTGATCAACGGGCAGTGGGTCGCAGGCAGCCGGCGCTTCGAGGTGAGCGACCCCGCCACCGGCCAGCACCTGGCCGACGTCGCCAACCTCGGCGCGGCGGACACGGAACAGGCCATTGCCGCCGCCCACGCCGCCTGGCCGGCCTGGCGGGCCCAGACGGCCAAGCAGCGCGCCGCCGTGCTGATGAAGTGGTTTCAGCTCCTGAACGAGCACGCCGACGACCTGGCCCGCCTGATGACCGCCGAACAGGGCAAGCCCCTGGCCGAGGCCCGGGGCGAGGTCATCTACGCCGCCAGCTTCGTCGAATGGTTTGCCGAAGAGGCCAAGCGGGTCTACGGCGAAACCGTGCCTACCACCGACCCCACCAAGCGCTACCTGGTCATCAAGCAGCCCATCGGCGTGTGCGCGGCCATCACGCCCTGGAACTTCCCCATCGCCATGATCACCCGCAAGGTGGCGCCGGCCCTGGCCGCGGGGTGCCCGGTGGTGATCAAGCCGGCCGAGCAGACGCCGCTGTCGGCCCTGGCCGCCGCCGAACTCGCCCAACGCGCCGGCATGCCGCCAGGGGTGCTGAACATCGTCACCGGCGACAGCACGCAGTCCGTCGAGATCGGCAAGGTGCTGTGCGGCAGCGACGTGGTGCGCCATCTGTCCTTCACCGGCTCCACCGAGGTCGGCCGCATCCTGATGCAGCAATGTGCCCCCACGATCAAGAAGATATCGCTGGAACTGGGCGGCAACGCACCCTTCATCGTCTTCGACGATGCCGACGTGGACAGCGCGGTGGAAGGCGCCATGGCCAGCAAGTACCGCAATGCGGGCCAGACCTGCGTGTGCGCCAACCGCCTGTACGTGCAGGACGGCATCTACGAGGCCTTCACCGCGAAGCTGGCCGAGAAGGTGCGCAATCTCAAGGTGGGCAATGGCTTCGAGGCCGGCGTGCAGCTCGGCCCGCTGATCGACGAGCCGGCCCTGGCCAAGGTGGAGGCCCACGTGGCCGACGCCACGGCCAAGGGGGCACGGGTGCTGACCGGCGGCCAGCGCATGGGTGAGCGCTTCTTCTCGCCCACCGTGCTGGCCGACGTGACGCCCGACATGCTGTGCTCGCGCGAGGAAACCTTCGGCCCGGTGGCCCCGGTGTTCCGCTTCAAGACCGAGGACGAGGTCATCGCCCTGGCCAACGCCACGGAATTTGGTCTTGCAAGCTACTTCTTTAGCCGCGACATCGGCCGCATCTTCCGGGTGGCCGAGGGGCTGGAGTACGGCATGGTGGGCATCAACACCGGCCTGATCTCGGTGGCCGAGGTGCCGTTCGGCGGGGTCAAGCAATCGGGCCTGGGCCGCGAGGGCTCGCACCATGGCATGGACGATTACGTCGAGCTGAAGTACCTCTGCCTGGGCGACCTGCACAAGTGAGATGAGGCGACGCCTCGCACGTCACAACATCTCTTCCGGCGCAAAGGGGCCGAGCAGCAGCAACAGCAGCTGACGCCCCGCCCCGGCCTCCGGCTCCGTCCCGGTCACGCTGGGAACGTCGGGGTTGTCACTGACCCAGTGCAGCGTGCCATCGCCCAGCCGCTGCACGTGGTATGCGCTGCGCTGGATCACCTCGTCAAACAGCGTGGCCAGCTCGTCGGCCAGCGCCGGGCTGCGCATCACCAGGCCGATCTCGCTGTTGAGTCGTGCCGAGCGCGGGTCCATGTTCATCGAGCCGACCAGCACCGTGCGACGGTCGATCACCAGCGCCTTGGCATGCAGGCTGGCCGACGAGGACCCGAAGCTCCCCAGGCGTGAGCGCTGCGGTGCCGCGTGGGGGGCCAGTCTGGGCCGCAGTTCGTGCAGATCCACCCCCAGCCCGAGGAGGTCGCCCCGGTAGCGGGCGTAGCCGATGTGCACCACCGGGGCATCGGTGGCGGCCAGCGAGTTGGTCAGCACCCGCATGCGCACGCCGCGCTGGCGCAGCTCCCGCGCCAGCGCCACGCCACGGCGTCCGGGCACGAAATACGGTGAGATGATCAGCACCTCCTGCCGGGCGGTGCGCAGCAGGCCCAGGATGTCATCCTCGATGGTCTCGGACCGCCCGGGGTTGCCTTCGCTCGCGATCTTCGAGGGCTTGTCCGCGATCACCGTGGCCGGCACCCAGAACAGTCGCTCTCGCCCGCCCAGCACGCCATGCACCACGCTGGCGTCCATGCGAGGCGCCGTGTCGATGCCCTTGTCCTCTTCGGCCGCGGCCGTCGCGACGGCGCCAGCGCAGTCGGGTTTGCCAGTCACCAGTCGATGCACAGGATAGGCCAGCGCACTGTTCCAGAAACTGTCGAAGGAGGCGGACAACTCCTGCACGGCCGGCCCGGCCACCAGCACGTCGAGATCCACGAAGTTCGTGTTGGGGCTGTTGAGGAAATAGGCGTCCCCCAGGTTGCGCCCGCCCGTCACGGCCATGGCGTTGTCCGCCACGAACATCTTGTTGTGCATGCGGTGGTTGATGCGAGGCAGATCGGTCAGCGAGGCCAGCACACGCGTGGCGGTTGAGAAACGGCCGGACGGAAACGGGTTGTACAGCCGCACCTGGATGTTCGGGTGGTCGGTCAGGCACAGCAGGCTGGCCTCCTTCGCCGCCGTGTTCAAGTCGTCCACCAGGAAGCGCACCCGAACGCCGCGCATTGCAGCGGCATGGACGCGGCGCAGGACCGCGCGGGCCGCCGCATCGTTGTGCACCAGGTAGTACTGCAGGTCCAGGGTGCGCTCAGCGCGATCAGCCAGCGCCATCAGGGCGCCCAAAGCCTCGTCACCGGCCACCAGCAGACGCACGCCCGAGTACTGGCGGTTCGGCGCCGCCTGTACCGCCCAGCGGCCCAGACTCGTGGCCTGCGGCTCCCTCAGGGCCTGGGTGGGTTCGTGCGGGACAGGGTCGGGCAGGGAGGCACAACCTTGCAGGCCCGCCAGCAGCAACAAGAGGGACCACAGGATCCGCTTGGCAAGGCTGTCGATCGCCGCGTGCACACTGCCGCCCCCCAGATGACAAAGGGCCGCTGGACGCGGCCCTGGAATGTGTGGAGCGGGTGAAGGGAATCGAACCCTCGTATCAAGCTTGGGAAGCTGGCGTTCTACCATTGAACTACACCCGCGTCAGCCCCGGCATTATAGAGAGCCCTACCCGGGAAAGACAAAGGCCTTCGTTCAGACGAAGGCCTTTTGCAGGGGTTATGGGGTGGCTGATGGGATCCAAAACGGCGACCTAAGCTGTTGATCTCATTGGGAAAAGCGCCGAGGAAAACTGACTTGTTCCCCCGTCTGTTCCCCTTGTCCGCATGGGACGTCTTGAGACCGTCAGCCACGACATTCTGGCGGTCCTGCCCGTCGCCCGCAACGTCGCGATGCTCATCGGTCCTTCAACGCGGAAAGGTAGGCGGTGGCAACCTCTATGCAGTGCTCCAGGCTCGGCTGATACCCGGTCGCAGCGATCGCCTCGAAGGTCGCCACAAACCCTGGCCCGGGTCGTCGGATCTGCTCGAGGAACCGGTCCCGGTGCCGCATGAGGAATGGTCCGGCTGCCGCCAGCGCATCCGGCTCCCGCTCGACCACCATCGCGAGGTCGAACAGATCACGCGCCGTCGCACGGTCCCCGCGGTGGTACATCTTCTTGGCGATCACCTCCGCAGCTGTCTCGACGCGCACCGGCCGCCCCTGGATCTCCCACCACTCCCAGGCCACGTCGGTGAGGTTCGGTGCGGCCACGAAGTCGATCTCGCCTTCCTCGAACTGCAGCTTGACGAACGAGCCCGGCATCTCCGTGTACTCCTCGGTCAGGGATGCCGCCGTGTCGCTGAGTCGGGGCGTCACGTAGCCGAGGTACTGCGGGTCCGGCACGAAGATGTCGATGTCCTTGCTGAGGCGGTGTCCGTACCTGAACATCAGGACGGTTCCGCCTCCGAAGGTCCAGAACGGGTCCGCAAGCCCGCCATGGCGCTGGATGTCGTCGACCAGCCGCAGCGCTCGCTGGAACAGCACTTCCCAGGGGCCGGACGGCAGCGACTTCATCACGCTCTCATCACGCCCACAGGCCCTGCCGGTGCACCGCCAGTGACCTGGCCAGCTTCGCGACGTTGCGCCACACAGCCTTTGGGGCCACGCCCTCGTTCGCGGCGGCTTCCTCCACGGCCATCACCACCAAGGGCACCGGCGCCTCGTCGAGCAGGTGCGTCAGGTGGGCCGCGTAGCCCTTCGGTACGCTGCCGCTGACCAGCGCGTGACCGAGCGTGTCAGGCGGCACCTCCTGGACGTAGCTCACGCTGGCGTTCTTCGCCGCCATCCACAGGCCCCGCTTCCGGGCGCGCGCTGCCTGGCTGGGCGGATCGAGGTCCAGCCCCAGCACGGCCAGCACCTGGGCCACCCGGTTGAATCCCAGATCGCTCAGGGCGCCCGCTTCCAGCCCGACCAGCGTCTGCCGCGAAAGCCCGCTCAGTTGCGCAAGCCGGGACTGCGTCAGTCCCAGCGCCTCGCGCCGCTCGCGGATGATGGTGCCCAGGTTGGAGAGGTCCACAGATTGGCCTGAAGAATTGTCGAATATTTTTGACATTCTAGCGCCTCCGGACCATACCCGCCAGGCGCTCGCCAGCGGCGCCGCAGGCCGCTCGCTGCCCACAGCCGTGACATATGCGCTCGCTGTCGGGCCACTGCGGGCGATCGAGTCCATCGATCAGTCGACGGTGTCTCGCTGCAACGGCTTCGACTTGCTCCCGCGACATCAAGCGGACCGCTCGTGAGGTCGGTGGCGCTGAGTGCCGGCCGGGGAAGATCACGAACGCCTCGTCAGACACACAAACACGGAGTTCGTCCTCCACGGCCACCCGCTGCGCCGAGAGCTGGATGACATCCGACGTCTTCACCGCTGGGGCCGACCGCGTCTTCAGTTCGACCAGCACGACCAGACCGGTCGGCAGCCGATAGGCCCTGTCCACCCTGGCCACGATGGGCCAGCGGCTCTTCGACCTGAACTGCGACTCCACGCAGATCAGTTCGGCGTCCCGCAGCCCGGCCGGTCGGTCCCGCCGCTCCGCGACGCGTGCGCGGTGCCGCCGGACCAGGTGCCACGTGACCGCCAAGGCAACAGCCAGGAGCAGCACCCACGGCCACATCAGCTCGAACCTCATGGTCGCCGCCTCGCCGACCATCGCCGCCACCCATGCGCCACGAAACCCAGGATGCCCCTGGTCATCCGCAGCAACGGCGGGCAGCGCTGGAGCACTCTGCAAAGGCGCGGACCGGCAGCATAGTAGGCTGCCACCAGGCGTCGCCCCCAAGGCCGCGGCCTCAGGACCGTGTCCCTGAAGTCGCGCAACGCATCGGTCTGCCAGGCGTCCCCGAAGACCATCGTCGCGATGAAGCATCTCTCGCCCGGTCGTCGAGTCGACCCGTCGCCTGGCGCTGTGGCGCGCCGACCCTGCAACTCGAAGCGCACATGGGCAGCGATGCCCCTCCGGCGCGCCCCTTCCTGTGAAGTGCTTCGACGCGGGCCGTGCAGGGATTCGAGAACCACCAGGCGTTCGCACCGGCCCATCTGCGCCAGCTCGGAGGCCCCTACCGACCTACCCTGGCGACACCTCGCCCGGCTCCTCATGGCCCATCCCGGCCATCGATCGCGGGCTCGAAGAGTCCGTTCGTGACCTCCGCCCCGTCGCCGTCGAAACCGATCGAGCCGGACACATCGCTGGCTTCCTGCCCAGCGAGTTTCAGGACGCCCTGCTGGACCAGCAGTCCCTCGTAGGCCAGCGTGCGCAGCCTGCCGACACGCTTCACTCCCTTGTGGAACCGTGCGAGCTCGTCGTAGAGACGAGGCAGTTCCGCCCGCTCGAGCTGGAACACGAGCCGGATGCGCGGCGGCTCCGAGGTCTTGTTGGGGCCGTTCATGCGGCATCTCCGGCAGCGCGCTCGGCCGTGGCCGACCTTTCGCGATCGGCCGCCAGCACGGTTCGCGCGTAGGTCATCCCGGCCAGCTGAAACCCCCTCACGTTGGCGAACACAGGCTCCTTGATCTCGAGGATCCGGTGGCGCGGAAACGCCGACTTCACGGCCTTCCGGAACAGGAAGGCGCCTCCGCCCACGAGGATGATGTTCTGCAGGCTGTGCGGCGATTCGATCCACTCCTTCATGCTCGACACGGCCTGCTCCGTCACGCTCTCGGCCAGCGGCAGCAGCCGCTTCAGGTCGTAGGGCTTCTGGAAGATCACCGGGGCCTTGCCGGTCCGCAGGGCCATGTCGATGGCGTCCAAATCGCGAAAGGGCGTGCCGATGTCCTTGGTGATCTCGGCGGCGAGCAGCTTCAGCACGTCGGCGACACCCCGATTCACGGAGTGGCTCTGCTTCTGGACCAGTCGCATGCCTTGGGCGACGAGCCAGTCGAAGGTCCTCGCACCGGGATCGATGATCAGGCTGCGCTCCTTGGCGATCTCGGCGAGCTTGCCGTGGGCGTGCGCGTAGAAGGCCAGCGCGCCTTGAGGCTGGGCAACAGCCAGCGTGCGCACCACACTGACCTTCTTGCCACCGCCGACATCGTGCTCGCCTGTCATGACCCGCTCCAGGGCCGCCTTCTTCACCGCGAACAGCGCCACCGGAAGCCCGACGACCAGCAGGTCGATCTGGCTCTGCCGCATTGAGCGCAGCGCACCGCGCAGCAGCGCCATGTACTCCGGCGACTCGATGTAGTCGTCGTGCAGCTGCGTCGCCCGGAAGGTGTCGGCCGCGAGCCTGACCTCGGGACCGACTTCATAGAAGAGCGACCCGACCGGGATGAACATCGTCTTGGCCCCATCGCCGCCAGGCCAGAGTGGTTGTCCGTTGCTGGACGGGTATGCCAGCGACGGAAAGCTTGCGCAGCGGATCTCGCTGTCTGCCGTGCCGGTGACGAACTTGGTGTTGCCGGAACCGACATCCACCGCCCTCACGATCAGGTTCATGGTGTTCTCCGAGTGAACGAACGACTGCTCAGGATCGACAGACCGACCCTGTTCCTCCACGCGGATACCGGCCTCTGCAGGCGCGATTTCGACATCGGATCCCTCCCGGTGTCACTGCGCCGGCACTGCAGAATCACTGCACTGACCCTCGGACGACACCGAATGGACGAGGCGGCCGCGTGGTGTCACCACGGTCACACTGCAAAGTCACTCGTCAACCCCGTCCATCGGCGCGCACGCCGGTGCCTGACACGGCCTGGGGAGGCCGGTGCCGGCCCAGTCGGGGTACCTGAGGCGGCAGCCTTGCCTGTCAACCCCGCGCCGTTGCTGGCGATCCGAGCCATTGCCACGCTAGATGGGCCCTGCCGCCGAATCGCACGCCGTCAACTGCCTGCCCCAAGGGCCGACCGATCAGGGACCTTGCGGCGGGCGCTAGGCATGCGGCCTTGACCGTGGATGCCGTCGCGGTTTCCACTGTGGGCTCCCGAGGGCTCCTGGCCCGCTCCGTCCTCTCGAAGAAGACGAGCAATGCAGGCGTCGCAGTCGTTACCTGCCTCGTGCCTTCAACCGAAGTTCCCGTCCCGAACGGGTGGCGCGACCGGCCTCGACCTCCAGAAGGATCGACGCCGCGAGCGTGCCGAGTCATCTCATCAGCAGTGATCTGCCCGGTCCTTGCCTGCCGCATCCCCGCGATGACGGCTGGGCGCTCCTGAAGCGCACCGGCGCACCAGAACCCCGTGGCGGCACCTGATGCCGCGTACCGTTCCCGCCAGCCCTTGAGCACGCGCGCATGACGCGCATCGCGCGGCGTGATGGCCTCCATGAGGCTCCCCGCACGACCCTCGCTCATCAACTCGACACCGCCCTGGACTCTCGGTCAGGGGTGGACCCATGCGAGCGGCCGGCGCTGCACACCAGGCCTGATCCACCGAATGACCCAGGGCTCGACCCTGGCGTCGATGTCGCACCCAGCCCCGAGCGGGGTGGACATCACCCATGTCGTCGCGTCGCAGAAATGCGCAGACGGCCTGGATCAACGTGTTCCATTTTTAAGTCTGACCGAGCTGACCAGGCCCCTCGCCGAAGACCATGAGGCGCCCGGACCAGCAAAGCCATGGGTGGGTGTGGCGCTGCAGAGATCGACCGCCGCACCGACGTTGCACACGATCTCCATCGCCGTGGGCTTGCCAGGAATCGGCCCCGGGGATGTCCAGATGGATTCCTCCGATTCCGGTCCCCCGGACCGTTCATCCACAGGCGTGCTGTTCGGGCAGTCCGCCACCTTGCAGAAAGCCCACCATGTCCCGTATCCGCCGTGAAGAACCCTCGCGCCGCCGCCGGCAGGCACCGCTCTCCCTCAACGACCGCCGCAATGACCCGCGCAATGGCTCCACCCTGCCCTCCTCATCCACCCGCCCTTCCAGGACCACCGCGATGACCTCGGCCAGCCCAGGCCGCCTGCATGGCCAGGACTCGCCACGCCGCCAGAACTGGGCCGGCAAGTCGCCCCAGCAAGTGCTGGACATGTACCCGCCGGGCAGGACGCCCGTGAACCGGGTGGTGGACGTGCTGATCGAGCTGTTCAACCCGCTGCACACCGCGCTGGAGAAGACCGTGTCGCACAAGACGCGCTACGAGCGCGCCCACTTCCTGCGACGCTTCTTCCGCGAGCTGCACACGGACGCCGGCTTCAAGCTGGCGCCCGATCCTCGCAACCTGGGCCAGCGGCATGTCCAGGCGATGGTGAAGGTCTGGCAGCGCCGGAAGCTTTCGCCGGGGACGATCCAGACCTACCTGAGCTTTCTGCGTGGCCTGGCGATGTGGCTCAACAAACCGGGCTTCATCCGCAGGCCCGAGCACTACGGCCTGACGCCTGACGAGTACGAGCGCCACGAGAACGCCCAGCGCGACAAGAGCTGGAGCGGCAACGGCATCGACGTGGAGGCCTTACTGGCCCAGGTCTCTGCCTACGATGCCCGCATCGGCGCGTCGATGCGCCTGATGGTGAAAGTCGGCCTGCGGCGCAAGGAGTCCGTGATGTGCCGCCCCTACGCCCACGTCCACCCCTTTGAGGAGACAGGCCTGCCCGACGAACAACGGGAGGCGGATCGGTATCTGTGGACGAAGGGCAAGGGAGGCCGTGCGCGCTGGCTGCCGCTGGCCACCGAGGAGCAGCAGGCGGCCATCGCGCATGCCCGCAGCGTGGTCAGCGGCCATGACGCACACATGGGGGCGCCGGATCGGGACCTGAAGTCCAACCTCCGTAGGCTGGACTATGCGCTGCGCAAGTTCGGCCTCACGAACCGCGAGAGCGGCACCACCGGCCACGGGGCGCGGCACGACCACCTTCAAGGCCAGTACCAGGACACGACGGGCACGCCCGCGCCGGTGCGTGGCGGTGGGCCTGTCGGTCAGGACCTCGACCGCCAGGCGCGGCTGCGTGTGGCCCGTATCGCGGGCCATGCCCGCCTGCGCTCGGCCGGCGCCTACATCGGTGCGATCCGGCGCTCGCTTTCAGGGGGCCGCGACCCGGCCCAGGGCGAGACCGGCAAGCCCGGGCCGCGGAGCATCGGGGACGACGGTGACACGCCTGTCCCGGTCGCATGAGCCGGCCCGGCCCGGGCCGGCCCTGCGTTCAGGCGCAGGCGGGCGCCTCGGTCCGGGCAGGATCGTTGGCGTCGACCTCCTCGCCACCCGTCGCCGGGGCATCGGCGTGCGGCTGCACGCGCAGGCAGTCTGGCAACCAGCCACGCCCGGCGAGCAGTTGTTCGGCCTGCGCCACCGCGGCATCCTTCTTCAGCGCCGCGAGCGGACCAGCAACCTTCGCGCCGGCCACCGCATGCACCACCTCGACCACCCTCGCCTTGGACACGTGCTGAAGGTAGGCCTCCCCCGTCGCCGACCACCATCGCGTCATGTCCAGGCTGAGGGCGCGGGCCAGACCGTCATTGACCGGTCGGCCGGTGTCGGTGCCGGTGATGCCGTTCACGGTGGACGCGACCAGGAAGGTCAGCAGCCGCTGCACCGTCTGCGGCGGCTGCCGCAGCATCCAGTCGAACACCGCGTCGGGTTCCTTGGGCAGGTGCTCGATCCAGGCGATGCGGTCGGCTTCGATGCGCTGGGCCGCCTGGCATGCCTCGATGTCCTCGGCCGCTCCCCGCAGTTCGTGCTGGTTGCCGGTCGCGCTGATCGCCAGCAGGTTGGGCAGTCGGTAGGCGCCATGGAGCGGGTCGGCCAGCAGCTTCAGCGCCAGGTGGGTCGTCAGTGCCGCCAGCGCAATCTCGGGGCGGTCCAGCAGCTCGGCCTGGATCGCGGCGACACGGTGGGCCGTGAGACGGCGCATGAGCTTCTCGGAGTGCACGGGCCGTGCCGTGGCGCCGGCTGCCGATGGAAGCGACTGCAGGGCCGGGAGCCCCGAGCCGCGCGCAGCATCCGCGTCGTCTTTCGAGCCGCCTTCACCGGCCGACTTCTGTTCGGCAGCCTTGGTGATGGCCTGCGCCAGATCGGCCCGATCCTCGGGACGGATGAGCCCTGCCCTGATCGCGGCACGGCCGTCCGCGCCCACATGCAGCACGCACCCGGCGAGCGCCATCCAGGCCACGGGCCATTCGGTCAGCGCTTCCAGTCTCGCCTTGCGCTCTTCCTCCAGCCCATCGGCCTCGGACTCCAGGGCGAGGAAGGCACGGTCGCGCGACGCGTCGTTCTCGTCGGCGGCGTCGTTCGCCTCGCTGGCGCCGGTGACGTCCCCGCCGGCATCGCCATCGCGGTCCACCAGCGAGTCCATCTGCTCGTGCAGGGCAGCGATGCGCGTGTCCAGCTCCTTCAGCGCCTCGGCCTCCTCGGACGTCGGTGCGCGGCGGGGCTTACGCAGCTCGCCGTGCTTGACGTACTCGTCGTAGGCGAAGCGCGGACGGATGTCGACCCACTTCCAGCCCTCGGCCAGCAGTTGCTTCGCGCGCTTGCCCAGCTTGTCGGCGGCGAGGCGCTCCAGCAGGGCCGGGTCCAGCAGGTAGGCCTTGCGGTCGTCGTCGCTGAACAGGTCGCGGCGCAGGGGTCCGCCGGCCTTCTCGTAGGCCTTGACGGTAACGTAGCGGGCCAGCGGGTCGGCGTCCGATTCGATCTCGCCCCGGGTCAGCAACTGCCGCAGATGCTCCGGGCGCTGGTTCCAGCTCGGCAGACCGGCCCAGGCCTGCTCCTGGCGCTGGTGATCGTCGACCGAGGCCAGCACCATGAGGCAGTCCAGGCCGATGCCGCCTTCGCGGTACAGGGCCATCAGCCGGGGCGAGACGGTGGCGAGCTTCATGCGCCGCTTGACGATGAGAGGCGTCACGCCGAAGGCTGCGGCCACATCCTCGACGGACTTGCCCTGCGCAAGCAGTCTGGCGAAGGCGGCGAACTCGTCGGCCGGGTGCATCGGCACGTGGAAGCAGTTCTCGGCAAGGCTCGCGATGAGCGCCTTGTCAGCCGGCACGACGAGCACCGGCACGGGGTAGTTGTCGGCGATGTCGCCCTGCTGCACGAGCAGCGTGAGCGCGGCGAGCCGCCGCCCGCCGGCGCAGACCTCGTAGCGCCCGCGCGCCGCCTGGACCACGACGAGGTTCTGCAGCACGCCACTGTCCTTGATCGACGCGGCCAGTTCCGGCAGCGACATCGCGGGCGTCGTGGCACTGCGGGCCTGGTGGTCCTCGGACAGCACCAGCTTGTTGAAGGGAACGAAGGTGCGAGGGGACGCCTCGATGATGGCGTCGACCTCGGCTTTGGAGAATTTCATGAGGGACTCCTGATCGGTTGCATGGCAGGCCGGCGGCCCACCATGCAGTCAGGATCCCATCGAGCCCGTGCACTTCAAGGGTGGCGAGGAGCGCTCGCCGGTGGTCCGGTCAGGACGCCAGACCGCGCGTCGGCTCGCCTACGACGGCCCGCCCGACTTCAGGGCTGCCAAACGCTCCACCACCTCGCGTTTACCAACCCCGCGCAAGGCAGCGATGGCGGCGAGGTTCCTGCCCTGGGGGTGCGCCTTGCCCTGCTCCCAGGCGTACACGCTCTGCCCCGATGCGCCGACCAGCAGCCCGAAATCCGCAGCCGACAAGCCCAGGCGCTTGCGATTGCTGGCCATGCCGGAGGCGCGGAACCGGAATTTGTCGGCCCCGTCCCCTTCCTCGGCCCGAGGTGGCGATGGCGGCCGAGCGGGGGCGGCGCGCGCGGACTGCCGCACGGACCGCTCCAATTCGCTGACCCTGCGCTTCAACGCGGCGCTTTCCGCGCGCGCTGCCGCGAGCGCCTTTCTGATCGAATCGACCTCGCCGCGCGATTCCTTGCGAGCCAGACGAACGATCTCGGCCTTGAGCAGGGATGCAATGTTGGGCATTGGCCGATTGTGCCAAGGGCCCGAGGAAGGTCGGGGATCAGCGCTGTGCGGGTGGAAGCCGTCAGGAGCCGTGTCGCACTTCAAGGAGCGACCGCTTTCCGGCGTTCAAATCAGCGGCGTCGCTGAACCGCACCGGGAATCGAGGAGGCCTGTTGGCTTGAGTCAGACCGCTGTGGTCTGACGGTTCTTGGGTTCAGGCTTTCTCTCTATCAGCCCCCCGCAGGGGCCGCCGGAGGCCCTCCGGTTGGGCCATGTATTCGTGGTTCAACCTTCCTGCGGCGCTGCCGTCGAAGCAGGTTCTGTTGCGGCCAGTGCCTGCTGCCGACGCCAGTAGTTTGCCTCGGCTTCGGCCGGCGGGATGTAGCCGATGGGTTCGAGCAAGCGATGGTGGTTGAACCACGACACCCACTCCAGCGTCGCCAGTTCGACCGCCTCTCGTGTCTTCCACGGCCCGCGCCGGTGGATGATCTCGGCCTTGTACAGCCCGTTGATGGTCTCGGCCAGCGCGTTGTCGTAGCTGTCGCCGGTGCTGCCTACGGACGGTTCGATGCCCGCCTCGGCCAGCCGTTCGCTGTAGCGGATGGACACGTACTGGGTGAGTTCAACCGGTCGTCGCAACACTTCCTGATCGGAGGTGTTGATGAAAGTCGAAGGTCGAAGAGCGAGAGCGGCAGGGCGCGGGAAGTTGCGTTCGCCAGGGCGACCGCCGGTGTTGCATCGATCCGAGCGACGGCCGTTCTGGGATGCGATCGCGGCAGGTTGTTCCAGCGAGGACGCTGCGAGGCTGGCCGGCGTGTCGCAAGCGGTGGGTACCAGATGGTTCCGAGAATGCGGAGGTATGCCTCCATCACATCTCGCGCCGTCGGCACCACCACCAACGGGAAGGTACCTGTCGTTGGCCGAGCGCGAGGAGATTGCGCTTGCACGGGCGCGCGGTGCCGGCGTCCGAGAGATCGCCGCGCAACTCGGACGCGCGGCCTCGACGATCTCGCGTGAGTTGCGGCGCAACGCCGCCACGCGCGGCGGCAGCGCCGAGTACCGGGCGATGACGGCGCAGTGGCATGCAGATCGTGCGGCAAGGCGTCCCAAGCCTGCCAAACTGCTGACCAATCCGGCGCTGCGCGCGTATGTCCAGGACCGGCTCGCCGGCAACATCGCGACGCCTGACGGTTCAGTGATTGTCGGACCAAAGGTGGCTTGGAAGGGGCGCCGCCACGGGCGCAGAAAGTCGCGCCGGTGGGCGCGAGCATGGAGCCCTGAACAGATCGCCAACCGGCTGCTCATCGACTTCCCGGACGACACGTCCATGCGCATCAGCCATGAGGCCATCTACCAATCGCTGTACGTGCAGGGCCGTGGCGCGCTTCGTCGCGAGCTGACGGCCTGTCTGCGAACTGGAAGAGCCTTGCGTGAGCCGCGGCAGCGCGCGCGAGGGCGTGGCAAATCCTTCGTGACGCCGGACATCCTCATCAGCGAACGACCGGCTTCGGTGCAAGACCGTGCGGTGCCGGGTCACTGGGAAGGCGATCTCATCGTGGGCCTCGCCAGCTCGGCCATCGGCACGTTGGTGGAGCGCACGACGCGATTCACGATGCTGCTGCACCTGCCGCCGATGCCGGGACATGGTGAACGGCCACGTGACAGGACCGGGCCTGCGCTCACTGGTCACGGTGCTGAGGCGGTGCGAGAAGCGATCACGCGCGCCATGTCGTCATTGCCACAGCAGCTTCGGCGGTCGCTGACGTGGGATCAGGGGGCGGAGATGAGTCAACACGCCCAGCTCTCGATCGACACCGGGCTGCTGGTGTACTTCTGCGATCCACAAAGTCCCTGGCAACGCGGTACCAACGAGAATACCAACGGGCTGTTGAGACAATACTTCCCCAAGGGGACGGACCTCAGTTCTCACCGAGCCAGTGACCTGCAAGCCGTGGCTCTTGCATTGAACACGCGCCCGCGAAAGACGCTCCAATGGCGAACGCCGGCCGAAGCACTCAACAAGCTGCTGCGGCAGACGCAACAGCCATGCGTTTGAGCCTGGGCACGCGTCGAGCACCCGCCGTGCCGCTGAAAACGGGTTACCCAACGGGTGCTTCGCACCTGTGGACAAGCCGCCGCGTGCTGGTTGAAGGGCCCGTCGGCTTGTCCACAGGCAAGCCCGTTGGATAACCCTGCGCCCTGCCGTTCCATCCATTCCTGTCGAGAACGCGAATCAACGATGCCCCCGTCAGCGAGGCTGCTACGCTCGGCAAACCAAGCTGTTGCGACGACCAGTTGAACTTGGGCTGCGAGCCGCGGTCACTGTGGTGCACCAGGTCGCCTTCGCGCTCGGCCCGCCGCGCGTACAGCGCCTGTTCCAGCGCGTCGAGCACGAAGTCGGTCTGCATGGAACTGCTGACCCGCCAGCCCACGATGCGCCGTGCGAAGACGTCGACCACGAAGGCGACGTACACGAAGCCCTGCCAGGTCGAGACGTAGGTGAAGTCCGCCACCCACAGCTGGTTCGGCCGCCGCGCCTTGAATTGCTGGTTCACACGGTCCAGCGGGCAGGCGGCCTTGGCATCGCGCACCGTCGTGCGCACGCCCTTGCCGCGCCTGGCTCCTTGCAGGCCCAGCCTGCGCATCAGCCGCTCCACGGTGCAGCGTGCCACCGCCACGCCTTCGCGCAGCAACTGCCGCCACACCTTGTCGGCGCCGTAGACGCGCAGGTTCGCGTCGTACACGCGTTGCACCTGCGGCATCAGGGCCACGTCGCGCTGCGCCCGCGCGGGCAGCAACGCAGGTTGGCGCTGACGTGCCACGTGACGCCGGTACGCCGACGGGGCGACCTGCAGTGCGCGGCAGATCGACTCGACCCCCAGGCGAGCGCGATGCTCGTCGATGAAGGCGTTCACTTCTTGTGGTGGCGGTCGAGCTCCGCCTGGGCGAAATACGCGCTTGCCAGCTTCAGGATCTCGTTGGTCTTGCGCAGCTCACGGACCTCGCGTTCGAGCTCCTTGATGCGCTGCTGCTCGGCCGTCGTGGCGCCCGGCCGCACGCCGCTGTCGCGCTCGCCTTGGCGCACCCACTTGCGCAGCGTCTCGGCCGTGCAGCCGATTCTGCCGGCGATCGACTCGATCGCTGCCCACTGCGACGGGTACTGGTCCTTGGCGTCGAACACCATGCGCACCGAGCGCTCGATCACCTCGGGTGAAAACTTCGGGGACTTCCGCATCTTGGCTCCATTCTCAATCGAAGGAGCCTCCTCGAAAGACGGGGCGGTTCATCGCTGTCCCTGAACGACCCGGAAGAGACATAGGCCGTCCCGATCTCACCGCCCTGAAGCTGCCGGTCGGGCAACCTCCCAGTCACCCGTAAGAGGCCCCGAGACCAAGGGAACACGCCGGCTGGCCGTACTCAAGGACATTGAGGCACGGAGCGCGGCTTGAGACCGTGCGGCTCACCCACCGGGAGCCCATCGTGCGAGCCACGGCGCAGCAGCCCCAGCGGGCTCCCGATGGCACCCTGGTCGCGATCCATGCTCACTCGATCCACTTTCGATCTCCACTTTCGCGGCGCAGACGACGACCGCGAGCACGACGTTATCGACCGGCGCATGCATCCGGGCCGGCGCGACGCAACAGGAAGTACGCGACTGGCGATGGCGGGCGCGGCGGTTGCGTCGGGTACCAGCCGATCGTTTGCGTGAAGGACGGCATGCAAGTCCGCAAGGTTCAGACATGGTTCGCGCGGGGCGGGTGGAGCGGAACGGATACGCCAGTTGCTCGGCATAACTGTGGGGGACCCGGATCACCCTCAATGCCGACCGGACCAAGCGCCGCGTCGGGCCGATAGAAGGTTCGGAAGCAGTGGTCCCAGACCAGCCAGAACTCGCCAAAGTTGACCTGGGCGGCCTTGAAGCGCTCCCGATGGTGCCAGCGGTGGACTTCGGCGACACCGGCGAGGTAGCTGCGCGGCCCCAAGCGGTAGTCCAAGTTGGCATGCTGGGACGCGAGGTGCATAGCGAGGATTGCCAACCACCCGCCCAGAACTTCGGCAGGGGTGCCGAGCAGGCCCAGCACCAGCAGCCCCGGGCCGGCCATCAGCGCCGCGTGGATTGGGTGCCGACGCTCACCGTTCAGCCAATAGAGCCGGCGCGGTGAGTGGTGGATGCTGTGCAGCCGCCACAGCACACCGTAGCGGTGGCTTAGGCGGTGCATGACGTACAGAGACAGGTCCAGCGGCAGGCCGGCCAGGAACACCTGTGCCAGATACGGCCACTCGGTCGGCCACCGAACGCCTTCCCGCTCCACCGAGGCCCGGAGCAGGACAAAGCCCATCACCGCACCGTGCATGACTGCAAGGTTGACGATGGCGTGAGCAACGTCGGCCGGAAAGTCGCGGTCCCGCACTTGCCACTGCAATTCGAAGGGGAACCAGCGCTCGAGCAACGCCACGGCCGCTAGGCCGCAAACGACCAGCGCTATCAGCCATGCAATCGGGTTGCCCATGGACGGCGCCCAAGCCACTCCGACGATGACCGACGCCATCAGGGCGGGATACGCCACGTACCGGACCGCTAAACCAAGCCATCGCAACCCCCGTTCGTTGCCGGGAGTGTTGCCAGGGGGCCCGGTGCGGGCGCTTGAACAAACCTGCTACGGAGGGGCAGCTTGACTCTGTACTTGCTGCAGGGTTTCCAATGGGGGTCGTTGAAGGTGTCCTGCTGTGCGCGGGATCGCAAAGGAGACGAGTGAGCTTCGACGATGAGCACGACCTCGACGCCAGCCGGGCGGCCGACCGCCGCATCCTGTGGTGGGTGCTGCTGATCAATGTCGGCCAATGCGTGGCCGGCGTGGGCGTCGGGTTGTGGGCGGCCTCCACGGCGGTGATCGGCGCCGCGCTCGACAATCTCGCCGACGCGTCGGTCTATGGCGTCAGCCTGTACGCGGTCGGCCGCGCGGCATCGATCAAGGTGCGGGCCGCGCGCTTGTCTGGATGGCTGTTGATCGGGCTGGCGGCGATGCTGGCAGTAGAAGTGCTGCGCCGCTTCTTCGGCGGCGAAGCGCCGATAGGCCCCGCGATGATGGCGATGGCCGCCGTCAACGCCGCGCTGAACATCGTCTGTTTGCGCCTGCTCAAGCGTCACCGCGGGGAGGACGTCAACTTCAAGGCGTCCGCCATCTTTACGAGCAACGATTCGATCGTGAACCTGGCGATCGTGCTGTCGGGCGCGCTCGTGATCTGGTGGGGATCGAACCTGCCGGACGTCGTGCTCGGCCTGGTGGTGGCCGCCATCGCCGCCAACGGCGGCCGGGAGATCCTGGCCGAGGCTCGCGAGGCCGCGGAGAGAGCGGACGCCAAAAAAGCGTGACGATCGTCAGACGATGCCGGATGGGCACTTGACTCTGTAGTCACTACAGGCGGTTAAATCGAACTCCGAAGCGAGTGAAAGTCGAGCGATGCAGACCGAACAAGTTCAAGACACAGGTGCGCCACTGCGCTCCGATCAAAGCCATCCCGTGCCCTCGCCAAGCTTGCGGACCACGGCCTTCCGCGTTGCCAACATGGACTGTCGCAACGAGGAAGCAGCGATCCGGGCCCGGTTGTCCCAGCTTCCCCAGGTCGGGTCACTCTCGTTCGACCTGCCTGCCCGCAGGCTCGTTGTCGAGCATGAGCTGCCCGATCCCCGGCCCCTGCTTCAGGCCTTGACCGAGATCGGCATGTCCACTTCGTTGGAAGCCGAAGGCACGGTCGCCGGGGGCGACGCATGCGGCTCCGCTTGTTCTGCGGCCTGCGGCGGCAGCGTCGTGAGCTTGCCTTCGACGCATGTCTTCACGGTGCCGGACATGGACTGCCGCAACGAGGAAGCGGCGATCCGAGCCCGGCTGGAGCCACTGGACGGGGTCAACTTGCTGGAGTTCGACCTGCGAGCGCACCGGCTGTCGGTGGTGCACACCTTGCCCTCCGCCGAGCCGATCCTGCAGCAGTTACGGGCGCTAGGCATGTGCGCGCACCTGGGCAACACCACGGAGGTGGCACCACCCTCGAGCCCCGACGCGGACGCCGCTTGCGGCCCCTGCGGCAAGCCCGAACCGTCGCTGGTGTCGGTGCCTGCGGCAAGCGGCAACACCACGCAGTTCCTGATCACAAACATGGACTGCCCGACCGAGGAGGCGCTGATCCGCAAGCACCTGGGCAAGCTCGACGCGATCGACCGGCTCGACTTCGACCTGATGAACCGCCGGCTGGCCGTGCAGCACCGCCTGGGCGATCCCGCACCCGTGCTCGATGCGCTGCGCGAGATCGGCATGCAGGCCACCGTCGAACGCGAGGCCGGGGCCAGCCCGCAGGGACAGGCCACCTATCTGATCGAGAAGATGGACTGCCCTACCGAGGAGGCGCTGCTGCGCAAGGCCCTCGAAGGCCTGCCTGGCGTGGCAGCGCTGCAGTTCGACCTGATGAGCCGCACGCTGACCGTCAGCCACTCGCTCGACGACGCGTCGCCCATCACGGCGGCCATCGAGCGCCTGGGCATGGCGCCGGTCCTGCGCGACAGCAGCCGGCCCGCGCCGGCGGTGACAAGCGAGTTCGGCAGCGGCATCTCGAAGAGCCAATGGCTGCGCATGGCCGCCGCCGGCGTGCTGGCGATCGGTGCCGAAGTAATGGCGTTCTCCGGCATGGGTGAATCGTCGCTGCCGGTGGTGGGCGCGTCGCTCGCGGCCATCGCCCTGGGCGGGATCGAGACGCTGAAGAAGGGCTGGATCGCGCTGCGCACCCGGTCGCTCAACATGAACCTGCTGATGACGGTGGCCGTCATCGGCGCCGCGCTGATAGGCCAATGGCCGGAAGCCGCGGTCGTGATCTGGCTGTTTGGCATCGCCGAGATGATCGAGGCGCTGAGCCTGGACCGCGCCCGCAACGCGATCCGCAAGCTGATGGACCTGGCTCCCGAAACGGCGCTCGTGAAGCAGCCCGACGGCCGCTGGGAAGAGGTCAAGGCCGAGACCGTGCCGCTCAGCGCACTGGTCCGCGTGCGCCCCGGCGAGCGCATCGCGCTCGACGGCGTGGTCGTCTCGGGCGCCTCGGCGGTCAACCAGGCGCCCATCACCGGCGAGAGCATGCCGGTGGAGAAGAACCCCGGCGACACCGTCTTTGCCGGCACGATCAACGAGCGCGGCACGCTCGAGTTCGAAGTGCGCTCGCGCAAGGGCGAAACCACGCTCGACCGCATCGCCCGCTCGGTGCAAGACGCGCAGGGCCAGCGCGCGCCGACACAGCGCTTCGTCGACCGCTTCGCGAGCGTCTACACACCGGTGGTCTTTGCGCTCGCGATCGCCATCGCCGTGATCCCGCCGCTGTTTTTCGGCGGCGGCTGGTTCGACTGGGTCTACAAGGCGCTGGTGATGCTGGTGATCGCGTGCCCCTGCGCGCTGGTCATCTCGACGCCGGTCACCGTGGTCAGTGGCCTGGCGGCGGCGGCAAGGCGCGGCATCCTCGTCAAGGGCGGCCTGTACCTGGAACAGGGTCGCATGCTGCGCTCCGTGGCGCTGGACAAGACCGGCACCTTGACGCACGGCCGGCCGTCACTGACCGAGACGGTGCCGGTGGCCTCGATGCCGCGCGAAGAAGTGTTGCGCGTCGCGGCGAGCCTCGACGCCTTGTCCGAGCACCCGGTTGCCACCGCGATCGTCAATGGGTATGGGGACCGGCCGCACGCCACCGTGCAGCGCTTCGAGGCCTTGGCCGGTCGCGGCGTCAAAGGAGACATCGACGGCCAGACCTACTACATCGGCAACCAGCGGCTGGCCACCGAGCTGGGAGTCGCGACCGAGCCGGTGCGCACGCTGCTGGAGCAGTTCGAAGCCCAGGCCAAGACCGCCGTGGTCCTTGCCACGGCCCAGCAAGCGCTGGCCGTACTGGCGGTGGCTGACACCGTGCGCAACAGCAGCAAGCAGGCGGTCGCCGAGTTGAAGCGGCTCGGCGTGGAGCCGGTGATGCTCACCGGCGACAACAGCAAGACGGCCCAGGCCGTGGCGGCGCAGGTCGGCATCACCGATGCACGCGGCGAGCTGCTGCCGCACGACAAGCTGGAGGCCATCGAGAAGCTGGCGGCCCAGGGCCCCGTGGGCATGGTCGGCGACGGCGTCAACGACGCGCCTGCGCTGGCGAAGTCGAGCATCGGGTTCGCCATGGGCGCCGCCGGCACCGACACCGCGATCGAGACCGCGGACGTGGCGCTGATGCAGGACGACCTGCGCAAGCTGCCCGAGTTCATCGCGCTGTCCCGCAGGGTCGGCGGCATCCTGAAGGCCAACATCACGTTCGCGATCGGCACCAAGGCGGTCTTCATGGTGCTCGCCTTCACCGGCCATGCCAGCCTGTGGCTGGCAATACTCGCGGACATGGGCGCGAGTCTGCTCGTCGTCTTCAACGGACTGCGCCTGTTGGGCCGTTCGGCACCCACCGATGGCCGTGCTGCCGGCTGAGCGCGGCGTGCGCCTGGGCTTCGCGCTGGCAGGCCTGGTGCTGGCCGCCGACGTGGCGACGAAGGCCGCGATCGTCGCGTGGGTCGAGTACGGCGCGGTCCACGAGTGGCTGCCGATTCTCAACATCGTGCACGTGCTCAACCGCGGCGCGGCCTTCAGCTTCCTGCACGATGCGGGCGGCTGGCAGCGCTACTTCTTCATCGTGATCGCAATAGCGGCGTCGGTCTTCCTGATCTGGATGATCCGGCGGCCCGGTACGTCGATCATGGAGCGCACGAGCTTCGGACTGATCCTCGGGGGCGCCTTGGCGAACATGGTCGACCGGCTCGTGCGCGGCGCCGTGGTGGACTGGATCGACTTCCATTGGGGCCCGCACCATTGGCCGGCGTTCAACATGGCGGACGTCAGCATCAGCATCGGCGCGGTGCTGCTCGTGGTCCACGAGGTATTCGGCAGGAAGCGGCTGCGCGAAGCGAATGGATGAACTCGGCGCATCCGGCCGGCCGTTGTTGGTCATGGGCCGAGGTTGGGCCGTCTACGCCGGTCCAGTGGAGCCCGGCCGGCTGCACCGGCACCAGGCGACGCAGCTGGCATGGTGTTCGCACGGCACCTTGCAACTGGAAGGCGCGTGGGGCGTGATGGACACTCCGGGGCACTTTCTGCCCGCCCCCGTACCGCATCGGCTCGTGGCCGCCCAGCCCTTGCGCATGGTGTTCCTCGATCCGACCGTGCTGGGGCACGAGCCTGCGCGGAACCTCCCCGCGGGCGCGGCGGCGCTGACCGCCCTGCAGGTCGACGTTCTGGAAGACGAGCTTGACCGCTGGTTGCGAGGCGAGGACTTGGCCGGCGTGCACCACCCGCCGGACTCTCGCACCGACAACGATCCGCGCTGGGAGGCCGTCCTCGCTTGGCTCGAGCAGGCGCTCGAAACGTCGGTGCGCGTCGAGGACGCAGCCGAAGCGGTGGGCCTGTCGTCCTCGCGCTTCATGCACTGGTTCGCCGAAGCCTCCGGCCTCACGTTTCGCGCCTACATACGTTGGCTGCGCCTGCAACGTGCCGTGCGCACCCTCTCCGATGGGTCAACACTCACCGAAGCAGCGCACTTGGCCGGCTTCGCCGACAGCGCCCATCTGACACGCACCTTCGTCGCCACGTTTGGCGTGCGCCCGGCGCCATTGCGCGGGGCACGCATCGTTTGCGCGGACCACGTCACGCCGCCGCTCACGCCGCACGGGCTGGCACTTGTCGAAACGTCCTGAGCATCGCTCGAACTGAACATGGACTTGATGCTGCTGGCCAAGGCGATCGCGCTGGGCATCGTGGAAGGTCTGACCGAGTTCCTTCCTATCTCTTCGACCGGTCATCTGATCCTCGCGTCGTCGTTGCTGCGCTTTGATCACCATGCCGCGCAGGTGCTCGAGATCACGATCCAGGCCGGCGCGATGCTCGCCGTGGTCTGGCACTACCGGGCGCCGTTGGCGGCCACCGCTTTCGGCCTGACTTCCGATCCTGCGCGTCGGCGGTTGGCGCTGAATCTGTTGGTCGCCTTCGTTCCGGCGGCCGTCCTGGGCCTGCTGTTCGGTTCGTTCATCAAGGGCCACCTGTTCAACCCGACCACGGTCGCCATCGCGTTTGTGCTTGGCGGAGTGGTCATCCTGCTGGTGGAGCGTTCGCAGCGAAGGCGTCCTCGCGGCACCTCGCGACGCGCGGACATCGGCACCGTGGACGATCTAACTCCGAGAGACGCATTGCGCATCGGTCTCGTGCAATGCGCGGCACTGATCCCGGGCACCAGCCGATCCGGGGCGACGATCATCGGTTCGATGCTGCTCGGGCTGCCGAGACAGGTGGCCACCGAGTTCAGCTTCTACCTCGGCATCCCTACCCTCTTCGCGGCGGCTGCCTACTCGACGTGGCAGCACCGCCACGCGCTGCGCCTCGACGACGTCCCGCTGTTCGCCACGGGGACCATGGTGGCATTCGTCAGTGCGCTCACGTGCATCCGCTGGCTCATCCGTTATGTCTCAACGCACGACTTCAGCCCGTTCGGCTGGTACAGGATCGCCTTCGGTGCACTGATCTTGTTGAGCTCGGCCGCGGGCTGGATGTCTTGGCCGGGGTCGTGATTAACTCTTTCACCGCACAGGGGGCCGAACGTCAGTGACTCGCACGCTTGCAATTGCACTTGGCTTTTGGGCGCTGATGGCTTCCTCCGGCGCCGAGGCGCAGGCAGTCGGAAGCAGCGCGCCTGCATTCGAGCTTCCCACCGCCGACAAGCCGGTTCGTCTGGCCGATCTGAAGGGTCAAGTCGTGTACGTCGACTTCTGGGCCTCGTGGTGCGTTCCGTGCAAATTGTCGTTTCCGTTCATGAACGACATGCACGCCAAGTACGGGCCGCTGGGCTTGACGATCGTCGCCATCTCGGTCGACCGCAAACGCGAGGATGCAGACAGGTTCCTACGCGCAACGCCCGCCAGGTTCGTCATCGCATACGACGCGGAAATGAAGGTCGGGACCTGTACCAGCCGAAGGGCATGCCCACCTCCTACCTGATCGGCACGGACGGCAAGGTGCGCGCCGTTCACGTCGGCTTCCGCTTGGACGATCGAGAGAAGATCGAGAAGGAGATTCGGGCGGCTCTCGGTGTCGCTCGCAAGTAAGTGGAAGCGGCGACGACCTTGCACGGCGCTGCCGAGGCCGTCAACTGTCGGCGGCAACCGTGCCTGCCGGAACTCCGTTGACAGGGGGACCCATACCCGCTTTCAGGTGCGCCGCTTTGCCAGGCGCATCAGATGCTCGGCCACCTCCAACGACTTGGGGTTCGAGCCCGCCATCGAGCCCGAGGTGAGCCAGCGGCCGTCGACGCCTATCGACGGCGTTCCCTGGAAGCGGTAACCGTTGGCCAGGGTGGTGGCCTGCGTCACCTTGGAAGCAACCGAGAAAGAGTTCACCGTGCTGACCAGACGGCCGGCATCGACGCCGTTCCTGGTTGCAAAATCCGCAACGTGCTCGACCGTGTCGATGCGCCTGCGCTCCTCGTGCAGGGTGGTGAACACTTTGCGATGCAGTTGCTCCACGAGCCCCAAAGATTCGATCGCGAAGTACAGCCTCTGGTGCAACACCATGGGGCCTGCTCGAAAGGCGACGGGAATGCGCCGGAATCGCACGTCGCTGGGCAGCTTCTTCTGCCAGGCGTCGATCGTCGGCTCGAAGGCATGACAGTGTTCGCAGCCGTACGCGAAGAACTCCAGAACCTCGACCTGGTTGGGGTCCAGTGTGGGCTGGCGGGGCGACACGGCCACGTAGTGCTTGCCTTCCACAGGCCACGGTTCGGCTAGGGCCTGTTAACACATCCGCAGTCCATCAGCGACGAGAACGAAGGTGATGAAGCCGAGGAACATGATGTCGAGCTTTTCGA